>NZ_PVNL01000070.1 GCF_002994635.1 Enhygromyxa salina
GTCCAGCACCCCCCCTCAAACCCCGCACCTCGCCCCGAGTCGGGCGATGTAAGGTGGTCAGGCAGGGCCCGTTTGCCGCGCGAGGACACCACTCGCGCACGGCGGCACCCATCCTTCGGGCATTCCACGCCTAGGACGCCAGTGGCGAACGAGACCCCACCCCATGCAACAAGCTCGGAACACGAGCGCGACCTCGTCGAGCGCGCGCAAGCGGGCGACCAACGAGCGTTCCGCGAGCTCTACATGCTCCACGCCAACACGGTGTTCCGCTGCGCGATCATGCCGTTGGTCCGCGATCGAAACCTCGCCGAAGATCTGCTCGCCGACACCTTCGTCCGCGCGATGGAAAATCTCCCGCGCTTCACCTGGCAGGGAAAGGGACTGCTGCCATGGTTGATCCGGATCGGCAAGAACCTGTGTCTGGACCACCTGCGCAAGGCCGGCCGCACGACCGCGTGGCCCGAGGGCTTCGAGCAACAGATCCCCGACGTGTCCGACAGCAACGCCGAGTCGCTGCTCGGCCGATCCGAGCTCTCGGACGCGCTGCGTGTGCGCATCGACGAGTGCATGAGCGACCTCAACCCACGCTACCGTCACGTGCTCGAGCTGCGAATGTTCGAGAAGCGCTCCCGCCAGTACGCCGCCGAGCAGCTCGACGTGACGATCGGGACCCTCGACGTTCTGTTGTTCCGCGCGTGCAAGTCATTTCGTAAGGTCTATGTGCGACGCTATGGAAGTACCGACGAAGGCTCCGAGTTCCCCGCGCCGTGAACCCCATGAGTGAAGCAACCTCCAACCCCGACGCCGCGCAGATCATGCACGAGCTCGCAACCCTCGGGGAGCCACCCCCGAGCGCGGCCGAGCTGGCGCATGACAGCCTCGACGACGACCCAGAAGTTGCGAGCGTGGCCCGGCTCGCCGAGCTCGCCGAGCCGCTCGAGGTTCGAGATCTCTCGGAGCTCGAGCTGCATCGCGCCTGGCGAGGTGTCGAGCAGCGGCTGCCTGGCGCGTCGGCCAGTCCTGCACCTGAACCCAGTCGCGGCGCCAAGCTCCCGTGGCTGATCATCGCGGTCGGCGTCGCCGCGGCGGCGGCCGTGGTGCTGATCGTGCTGCCGCCCGGCGAAGACTCGCAGCGGCGGGCCAAGGTCCAGACCGAGCAGGTCACGGAGCTCGGTGATCAGGCTCGCACGGCGCTGCGGGTGCTCGACGATGGTCAGACCGACACCGAGCGCGCGACCCAGCTCGCGGCCACCTATCAACGCAGGCTCGAGGAGCAGGGCGGGTGACGAAGACCACCCGCACCCGCTGGCTCGCCAGCATCTCGTTGGGGCTGCTCGCCGTGCTCAGCGTGGGCGCGTGCACCTCGCGAGACGACGAAGATCTCCGCGAGGGCACCCTCGACACCCGGCTCGAGACCCACGCGGTGTTGCCGGGTGAGCCCAGCGCCGCCGGCCTCGAGTACGTGCAGGCCGTCGCCGAGGCGCACCGTCAGGCCGATCGCGCCAGCGAGCGCCAGGCCGCCGTCGAGATCCTCATGACCGCCGTCGAGCGCGTGCCACCAGCTGGTGACGGCACCGCCGAGCTGCTCCACTACGAGCTGCTCGCCCGCACCGCCGAGCTGCTGGTGACCGAGCGAGATCCCGAGCGGGCCTTGCAGCTGCTCGGGCCCCACCTCGCTCCAGCGCGCTCGCTGCCGATCGATCGTGGCTCCGCGCGATGTCTCGTCGCCCAAGGTGACGCGGCCGCGCAGACCGGCGACCATGCCCTGGCCATGAGCTCCTACGCGCGCGCGCTCGAGTTGCTCACGCTGCTGCTCGAGGAGGTCGAAACATGAAGGCTCACCGGCCCGTCCACTTGTTCGGCGCCATGTGCTTGGTGCTCTCGTGCATGCTCGCTGGCGCGTGTGATCAACGCAGCGGTGGCGGCACGGTCGCCCCCACGGGGCACGGCTCGGACTCCAACCTCACCCCCGAGGGCGAGTTCGAAGGCGAGTCAATGGGCGAGCTCGACATCCGCCTGCAGCACCTCGTCGAACAACAAGAGCAGCGGGTCACCGCCGCCAGCCTCGACGCGCGCAGCTGTGAAGATCTGTGCGAGCTGTCGCGGGCGATCTGCGAGGTCAAGTCCAAGATGTGCGAGATCGCCGACGAGCGCGTGGGCGACGACGAATATCAGGATCTGTGTCGGGTCGCGAAGCAGCGCTGCCAGCGGGCGGCCGACAGCTGCGTTCGCTGCGTCGAGCACCACCAGCGCGCCGGTCAATCCGGCGGCGCCAAGCCGGAGCCCGCGAGCTGCGGCGGCGATGCCGAATAGCCGAATAGCCGAATAGCCGAGTCGCCTCCGACCCCGGTTGGAGATTTCTCGAGGTGCGTGCGACAGTCGCGGGCCATGCGTCGGATTCCGCGGATCAAGACGGTCATGACCCCGTTCCCGTACTCGATCGCTCCCTCCGCGAGCCTCGACGACGCGCAGGCGATGATGCGCGACCACGACATCCGCCACCTGCCGGTCTGCGAGGATCACGTCGTCGTGGGGGTGCTGTCGGACCGGGAGCTGCGCGTTGGACTGGCCCTGACGGACAGAATCGCGCTGACCGTCGCCGAGATCTGCTTGAAGGCGCCGCTGTTGGTCGACCTCGAGCAACGGCTCGACGACGTGGCCACGCTGATGGCGACGCACCGGGTCGGGTCGGCGATCGTGATGCGGGGGGACAAGCTCTCGGGCATCCTCACCACCACCGACGTGTGCCGGCTGCTCGCCGAGCTGCTGCGTGAAGTCGGCAGCGAAGAAGACGACGACGTCGCCTGAGCAGCCAGGAACCAGGTTCGAGCGTGAAAAGTAATTGATCCGCGGTCGGCGTCGACCTCCGCTCGTGCATGTCCGATCATGCCCGAGCCGTTCATGGATGAACCCCACGCGACCAGGCCCATCGAGCACGGCGAGCTCGAGGGTCTCGACAGTCTCGCGGTCGAGCTCGGCCGTCGGCGGACCCGGGCGCGCCTGCTCGGGGACGAGCCCGAGCCCCTGCTCGTCGGCCGCTTCGCGCTCGAGGGGCAGCTCGGCGCGGGCGGAATGGGCTCGGTGTGGCTGGCCGTCGACGAGCAGCTCGACCGACGCGTGGCGCTCAAATTTCTTCGCGGCGAACACTGCGACCCCGCCGCGTCGGCCCGACTCCTGCGCGAGGCCCAGGGCCTGGCACGGATCTCCCACCCCAACGTCATCCCGGTGTTCGAGGTCGGCGAGCACGAAGGTCGGGTGTGGATCGCCATGGAGCACGTCCCCGGTCGCACGCTGCGTGAGTGGGTCGAGCAGACCCAGCCCTCCGCGCGCGAGATCCTCGACACGTGGATCGCAGCCGGGCGCGGGCTCGCGGCCGTTCACGCCGCGGGCCTGATCCATCGAGATGTCAAGCCCGACAACCTCATGGTCGGCACCGACGGCCGGGCGCGGGTCATCGACTTCGGCCTGGTCCGCCAAGCGCAGGTCCGGATCCCGCGTAGCGAGCTCGACGCGACCACGGTGGACGGCGCGAGCAGCCAGCCCGGCGCGCGTCCAGAGCCCGTGACCGCGGGCTCCGAGAGCCTGACCCGGGCGGGCGCCTTCGTGGGCACCTGGGCCTACGCCGCGCCCGAGCAACGCCGCGGCGAGCCCGTCGACGCCCACGCCGACCAGTTCGGGTTTTGCGTCGGTCTCGTCGAGGCGCTCACTGGCCAGCGACCCAGCAGCGAGACCGCCGCCCTTGGACTCGAGCAGCTCCCGCATCGGCTGCAACGCGTCCTGCGTCGGGGGCTCGATCCCGATCCCGAGCGCCGTCATCGGGACATGGACGCGCTGCTCAACGCCCTCGTCCCGCCGCCGTGGCGGCGCTGGATCGTGCCAGCGACCCTGGTGCTGGTGCTCGGGCTCGGCCTGACCACGGCGAGCAGGCTGTTCGGATCCAACGCCGCGGACCCGGTCGATCCGGCGTCGCTGTGCGCCGACGCCAACCGCAGCCTGAGCGCCAGCTGGGCGGCCGAGCAACGCCACGCGCTCGCCCAACGGTTTGGCCCCGAGGTCGCCGAGCGCCTCGCCGAGCAGATCGACAGCTGGGCGACGGCCTGGTCCGACGTCGCCCGCGAGGCCTGCGAGCGGGTCCACGTCGAGCACCTCGCCTCTGCGGCCAGCCTCGACGCCAACCGAGCGTGCCTCGAGCTCGCGCGCCACGACCTCGACCGTCTGCTCGCCGGCCTCGATGATCCGAAGCTGTCGGCCAACCAGCTCTCGCGCTGGATCGCCGAGCTCCCCGCGCCGAATTCGTGTCTCGACGCCGACGCCCAGGCCCCGCTGAGCGAGGACGAGCGCGCGCGCCTCGAGGCGCTCAGCGACGCGCTGTTTCGGCTCCGCTACGGCCTCGACGAGCGCGACCTCGGGCTGCGGATCGAGCGTAGCCAGGCGGTGCTCGAGCAAGCCCGAACCACCGGCCCCGCAGCGGCCGAAGTCCGGGCTGGCCTCACCCTCGGCGCGCTCTCGCTGCTGGCCGGGGACGGGTCTGCGGCGCGGGGCCAGTTTGGCGCCGTCTTGGATCTCGCCGAGCGCGAGCAGCTCGACGGCGCGCGGATCGAAGCGTGGCTGTGGCTCTCCGACCTCGCCCTGGATCTCGACCTCGACCTCGAGCGCGCGCGCTGGAGCTGGTCCCGCGCGAACGAGGCCCTCGCCGCCCTGCCCCAACCCAACATTCGCCATGCTCGCGCGCGTCGGATCGGATCACGGATCGCCCTGGTCGCCGGCGAGCTCGACGAGGCCGAGACGCTGGCCCGCGCGGCGCTTCGAGAGTTCGCCGCGCTCGGCCCGGCGCAGGCATGGCAACGCGGCGTCTCGCGGCGCAACCTCGCCCAGATCCTGCGGGCGCGCGGACGCAAGGCCGAGGCCCAGGCGCTGCTCGATCAGGCCGCGGACGAGGATCGCTTCGGCGTCGCGCTGGGCACCGAGACCGTCGGCACCGACTACAAGGAGGCTGGCGTCGCGGCGCTCGTGAGCGGCCGTCTCGACGAGGCCGAGCGCGAGCTGCTCGGGGCGCTGCGCACCGTCGAGCACGTCTACGGAGCCCGAAGCCGGCAGGTCGCCGACGTCCACGCGACCCTCGTCGCGCTCTACGATGCCCGCGGTGAGCCCGACGCCGCACGCCACCACGCCCTGCTCGCCGACGAGATCACGCGCACGGTCCTCGGTCCGCTGCACTTCGACCGAACCTACGCGCTGTCCGGGCTCGGCGCGGTCGCCTACCGCGAGCGCGACTACGCCGGGGCCGAGCGGGCCTTCGCCCTGTGCCTGCGCATCGCCGAAGCTCGCCTCGCGGCTGACAGCCCCGACCTCGCCGGTCACCAGATCAACCTTGGCGACGCCCTCACCGAGCTCGAGCGTGGGCGCGAGGCCGAGGCGCTGCTGCGGCCGGCGATCACGACGATCGAGGACACCGTCGGGCCTGACGCGCTCGTGCTCGCCGTCGCTCACAAGGCCCTCGGAAAGCTCTTGTACCTCCGCCGTGATCTCGCGGGCGCCCGCGCAGAGCTCGAGCGCGCGCTCGAGATCCACGCCCTCGACAGCGAGCCGATCCCCGCCGAGCTCGGCCAGGTTCACTGGCTGCTCGCGCGGACCCTCGCCGAGCTCGGCGAGCGAGAGGCCGCCGCGCGCGAGGCCTCCCTCGCGCTCGAGCGATACACGCAGCTCGGCCCACCCGCGCAGGCCGAGGCCGACGAGATTCGAGCCTGGATCGACACCCACCGCACACCGCAAGGACCCACGCCATGACCGCACTAAAAACCAAAATACTCCTCGCCCACGGGCCCACCTCGCAAGATCTCACCGTCGCCTCGGTGACCATCAACCGTGACCTCAGCGTCAGCATGAGCGCGTCCGGACCGGGCGTCATCAACTGGTCCTCTTGCGCCGTGGTCGTGGACAACCAGTGCGAGCACGACGTGTATTTGACCCTCACACCGCGCAGCGCGAGCGACAACCAGTGCCCCGTGCAGACCTGGGCCAAGGCCGGCAATAGCAACTACTGCGCCGTCACCTACTTCGGCAGCGACATGGACCGGCTTCACGTCAGCTGTCAGCTGTCCAGCAGGGTTGAGGACCACCTGACCGGCCAGACCTCGGAGACCTTCAACCTCGAGGATCAGAGCTGCCGGATCACCCTCGACGCCAACAACCAGCCCGGTGCCTCGTGGACCAATTGCTCGGCGGGCTCCATCTATTTCGACGCCAGCGAAGCGAGCGGTCCGCTCTACTATTTTCTCGGTGACAGCCAGACCGGGCAGCTCCTGCCGACCTCACCCCTAACGGGCGTCGCGGTCGATGCGAGCACGATCAGCTCGGTCACGATCTCGACCACCGCCACAGACCCCGGGGCACCCGGGAGCGTGGTCGTTGCGATCTACGACGCCCAGGGCTCGCAGGTCACGCTGATGCAGGATCCCGACGACGACACGCAGACTATCGCCGTCCCCTACGCCGTGACGCCTGCGCCCGACGCGAGCGGACAACTCGCCGTCACGGTGAGCGTCGAGAGCCTCGCGGTGAACGTCAGCGAGGCGACCGTGTGGCGGTCGCACACCAGCGAGAGCTCGGGCACCACGCTCTACTTGCCGGGCAGCGGCCTCTCGTCGACCACGTTCTCCGTCGATGACTTCTACGGCAACAACCTGTACCTCGCCTGGAAAGAAGGCGGCGACCCCAAGGTCGTCATCAAGTCCACGGGCTGCGACGACGGAAACTGACTTGCGTTGAGCAGGCGATTTCGCGGCTCGCCGCGCACGCTTGCCTGATACAGTGGCGGTCATGGACATGGCCGATCGTGACCTGTTAGTTGCCTGGCGTGCCGGTGACCGTGGCGCTGGCGGTCAGATCATCGACCGCCACTACAAGTCGCTGCATCGGTTCTTCTGCAACAAGGTCGGGAGCGCAGACGAGGTCGAAGAGCTGGTCCAGCGCTGCTTCATGGGCGCGGTCGAGGGGCTGGTTCGGTTTCGTGCAGACGCGTCGGTGCGGACCTGGCTGTTTGCGATCGCCCGCAACATCCTCCGCCAGTGGATCGACGAGCAGGTCCGCAAGCGCTCGCGTGAGGCGCCCGCGGTCTCGTCGGTCGCGGACTTGGGCGCGGGAGCCAGCACCCTGGTCGGCAAGCGTCGCGAGCAGCGGCTGCTGCTCGAGGCCCTCCGACACATCCCCATCGAGTCCCAGCTGATCTTGGAGCTCAGCTATTGGGAGCGACTCACCGCCAAGCAGATCGGTGAGGTGCTCGACTGCCCCGAGGGCACGGCCCGCAGCCGGGTGCGCAAGGCCAAGCAAGAGCTGCGTGGGACCCTCGACGGGCTCGCTCGCACCGCTGGGGAGCTCGAGTCCACGGTCAACGGGCTCGACGACTGGGCCAAGCAGATCCGCGTTGCCTGGGGCGTGTGAGATCTGTGGGGGTCATAGACACACGAAGCCCCCTTATAGGGGGCCAATCATACCCCCTCGCACAACCCCCCCAAGAGCGAGCGCAGCGAGTGACCGCGAAGTGTGAAGCCGCCTGTCGCGGGACGTCTACGGTTACGTGCGCGTTCTGGAATTCCGAGGCCTCATGCGGGCCCTTTTCATTTGTTGTGCCGGTCACGCACCGATCGGCGCGTGCTCGATGTGCCAAATATTATTCAATGGTATCATATAGTTACACTGATTGACCGGTCACGCAACGAACGGTGCGTGTCCGGCCGCAAACGAGCAAGGTTCGAAATTCTCATCCGCACATTCTCGGGCTCGCACATGCTCGGGTTCGCCGCTTGCGGTCGAACAGGCTGGCCACCAACTTGGCTCCGGACGAGCCGACAGATGATCGCCCTCTATGAAAATTTCGTCAATTGGACCTGCGCTTGACAAGCATCTGCGATGTCCATCCGGAGTTCCTCGAGACGACTCGGCTCGGCTGCAAGGTTTTGAAGTTGATCAATGGCAAGTAGCGCTTCTCGCAAATGTCCAAGATTCCGCAATACAAACGCACGTCGCTCAAGTAACTCGTGTTGTTCGTCCTCGCGCAAGTCAGCTTGTTCGACATCGGCCAGGATTTCGTCGATCTCCTGCAGTGCCGAGCACAGCTTACCTTGAGAGATCATGGACTCCACAATGTCTAGAACGAGATCTCCCGGCGGGTGGACATACAATATGCTTCCCTCACGGAGCGCCTGTTCCGCCTCCGCGTGACGTCCACAGCGGGTGAGGTACGCGCCCATTGCACGGTACCAAACCCGCCGGTCATTCGCCTCTTCCCATATCGGCCCATTATCTCGAATGAGTTGCTCGCATTCGTCAAAGCGAAACATGGATGACAGCGAATGCAGCATGAGTGCAAGCGCAGGGACGTTGCCGGGCTGGCGAGACAGGAATCCCTGGCACAACTCGTAAAGAGTAGCGCTCTTCCCGTCTTCAAACGCCGAAACCATGGCCTCCCACAGTGACCTTTCCCAGTCAGTCATTAACAGGGGCATCAATCGTACTCTCCCATAGCATCCTCCGCGCGCCCTATGCGCCTGAAGTCATTTTTCTCGCGTTGCTTGGACTTTTGCTTCGAATCGATGATGACGTCCTGACTTTTGTTGTCGTTCCTGGGGCGTTTTTTATCCCTCGAACGCATTTTGCGCTGAGCGTTGTCCAATTGGCTATGTTGGTCAACCGAATCTTGACCCCGGGCGAAGACGCCCCCATGATCCCGGGTTTTCGGCTGCGGCCCCAGTTGCGGACCCAGGCTTTTCATGTCCCGCTCTACAAGGTTGTCACCTCGCTTACGCAAGACATCCAGGAGCTTCTCCCGCGCAACCTTGACACCCGTCGCAACGCCAACGCTGACGACTGTGGCAACGTGGTCCAGAGTCTCGTACGTCACTGCCGCAAATTCCGCTGCGTGTGCCTCCCAAGTGCCAGCGAGGCTGGGGTCTCCGGTTCCCTCAATCCCTAGTACTTTACCGAGTTCGGGAAACATCAGTTGCTCGTCGCCGAGGGGAACGCCGAAACGATCAGCAAGCTCAACTGCATAGCGGGCATTGAGTTGAACCGGAAACACCCCTGACTCCGGCATTGCTCCCTCCGAGAAGGTTATGTTCGTTTTTCCAATTTCCTCCCTCACCGTTTGGTACGAAAAGTCTGGCGCAGTCGCGTAGTCGCGGAATCGTTCGTAAACGGCTTCACTGACGATGGTCTGGCTCTCTTTGCGCACTCCCGGAGCCACCTCGACATCAACGTCTCCGATGTACACGACGTGTTCTTCAAGCTCGGACAACTGCTCGTCCGAGAATTCACCCCGCGTGTTGTTGATGACTTCTCCTGCGCCGATACCTGTTTCCCCGGGGGGGGCCATACCGGTGATGTCAAGCTGAGACGCCGGGGAACACCTACAGTATGTCCACCGATTTACACCGTCCTTCAGGCGGATCGGATCGCTCGCTGTCCACCGACCCAACCACGGCGCGTAGTAGCGAGCCGAGTGATACTCAAGTCCCGTCTCCTCGTCACGCTCCATCCCCGTGTAGCGATACCGCTTGGCCGAGACGTCGATGCTCGCGTTCACGGCCCGATATGCGCTCGTGCCGTAGGGGTAGTACTCCTCGTACGAGATGACCGCCCCGGCGCCGTCAACCTCGGTCGCGGCTGAGCCGAGGTGGTTGCTCAGCTGATAGCGCCAGACGCCCGTCGGGTTGTCGATGGCGGAGCCGTCGTCCACGGTCTTGGTCTCGACGATGCAGATTCGCCCAGTGCCGTCGCTGACGTGCAGTGACTCGCGCTCGAGGTCCAGCGTGCCGTTGATGCGCTTGCGGTAGATCTCGAAGGGTCCCAGGTAGATGCGCTCTTCGGTCGTGCTCCCTTGCTTCTCGGTATACTTGCGGCTCCTGATCCCGCCCGCGTATTGAAAGTAGACCTGTTCCGTGCCAGCGGTGGCGTGCTGGAGCTGGTCGTCGTGGTCCCAGTCCATCGCCGCGAGGTGCGGCATGGTCGTCATGCTCCCGTGGGCGTCGTAGTTGTAGACGTGCGAGTACGGGCCGTTCGCCGCGTCGCCCGGAGCGGAGGTGGCGAGCAGGCGGTTGCCGTTCTGGGCGTACTGGCAGTGCCGCGTCCAGCCGTTCCCCGCGGCCGGGATGTGCCGCATCTTCAGGATGTTGCCGACACTGTCGTAGGCGTACCGCTGCGTGTAGCGGCGCATCGCCGACGGATCGCTGGTCATCGGCTGCGGGCCGACGGGGAGCTGCTCGTGGGTGCGCTGCGTCGTGCCCTCGGAGGCGTGCTCGCGGCCGGTGGCCTCGATCAAGCGGTAGGTCGCGTCGTAGGTGTACGAGTTCGCGGCCTCGACGACGGCGTTCTGGAAGTAGACGGTCTGCTGCGCAGTGTCGCGGATGTCGGTGATGTTGCCGGTGGGATCGTAGTGGTAGTGCAGGCCCTGGAGCGCGTTTTGATCGGAGGCGCGGACCGTCGAGAGGCGCGTGAGCCGGTAAGTTTGCGGGTCGTAGGCGTAGGTCGTCGTCGTGGTCGGCGAGTTCGCGGGGCCGTAGACGACACGCTCTCGCTGGCCGCGGGCGTTGTAGGTGATCTCGCCGACGACGCTCTGCGTGGTTGGGCTCCCGCGGTGCTCGAGTTCGACGCGCTGGAGGCCGCCACCCTCGTCGTAGGTGTACGTGACCTCGGAGTTGTCGGGGGAGATCGCCGTGAGCACGCGGCCAAGCGCGTCACGCTTCCTGCTCGCCGAGAATGTCTCGGCGTCCAGCAGCGGTGCGGCGGCGGTGGTCATCGCGGGAATTGTAGTTTCTCCGAGCAAGGCACTCCAGTCGGGCGTGGTGGTCTTGCTCGCGACGAGTTGGCGCTGCTCGGTCAGCGCGTGACCTTTGAAGTCGAACGCCGCGGTCGTGGCCACGCCGGCGCCGTCGTAGACACGGTAGACGTGGCCGCGATGGTTGGTGGCCTCTGGTGTGGCGAGTAGCTCGCCGTAGACGATGCGCTCGAGTAGCTGTTCGTTGGCGCCACCGACGGAGACCATGCGGTCAACGGGCCGGCGCAGAGTGTCATAGGTGGTCGAGAAGCGTTGGTCCCGGCTGTCCCAGCTACGCATGGGTTGGCCGAGCGCGGTGAGTAGGTGCCGTCGATCACCAGCGTCGACGCTGCCGACGAACAGCGACTGGCCGAGCATCCCGTAGATCCGCGTCTCGACCGAGTTGCCGCGCGCGTCGATGACCTCGAGCACGTTGCCTTGGATGTCGAGCACCGAGCGGGTCGCGTAGAACTCGTCAGCGCCCTGATCATCTTTGTTGTGCGCGACCGCGAGGAACGGCCGGCCCAGCGTGTCGAGATGCACCTTGCTCGGAGTGCGCGCGTGCTTGGCTGCGAGCTGGGCGGCGCGGCGTTCTTTCTGCAGCGCGACGTCCTGACCTTGGTAGCCGATGCGCTCGGCGTACCAGGCGCTGTCGAGCGCGGTGTCGTTGACATCCCAGCTGGTCTGCTCCCACGGCGTGAACTCGACGCGAGAAAACGTCCCGTTGGGCAGGTCGGTGCGGATCAGCCGGCCGAGTGGGTCGTAGTGGTTGAGCGCCGTGACACCTTGCTCGACGAGCTCGGCTTCGTCCTCGTAGTCGGGTGTACTGGAGAAGTAGGGCTCATACGCCTTGACGACGTTGCCCTTGTTGTCGAGCACGACGCGGCCGCTGCCCACCCAGCGCACGTCCGGGCTGGTGTCCTCGTACTGGAGCTCGCCGTCGACCAGGACGAGTTCGCCATCGACGTCGCGCTGCGGCGCGAGGCCAGGCCGGGCTTGGGCCTTCACCATCACGACGCCACCACCGCCCGAGAAGTACGTGCGCTGCTCGAGCCAGCGAGTGTGCGGGTCTTGGTGGATCTCGCGGACACGCGTCTTCGCGCAGTTGGGCTTGCGGGAGTTCTGCCAGGCGAACAGGTCGTACTCGAACGTGCTCGTTGGATCGTCGAGCGTGTCGCCGTCGCTGTCGCCCACCTTGCCCATCACCGCGCTCGCGGCGACGAACCCGAGCACGTCGAACGCGACCTGGCTGCGGTTGCCATTCGCGTCGGTGAGTTGCCAGGGCCGCAGCACGCGGTAGTCGTAGGCGGCGCTGACCGTGTTGCCGAGCGAATCTGTGCTGCTCACGGTCAGCAGCGCGTGCGCGTCGTAGGTCGTCGAGTACACGTTGCCGTACGGATCCTCGACAGCCGTCACCATGAAGAATCTGCTCGCGTCGTAGGTCGGGTGACCGGTGCGGACCCACCAGGCGCCATCGTGGAGCGCATACTTCCCCTCGTCCTCGAGCTCGGCGTTGGTCGGCGCGCCAGTGAGCCCGCCGAACACCGCTTGGCGCTGGACCTCGGTCATCGCCATCGCGTCGCTGTCGTAGCCCAGCGCCTTGCCCTGCACGATGCCGTGCGGCAGCGGCTCCGACAGATCATCGGCCAGGTAGCGCATGCGCGTCCGCCCGAGCAGCCGCTTGTCGACGCTGTCCGCTGCCGCACGCATGGCCTTCCAGGCGAACGCCGAGTCGGGCGCGACCAAGCCGAGCAACTCGTAGCTGCGGGACTCGATCGGCACGCCGAGGCGCAGGGTGTTCGGATCACCATCGAGGTGCACCACGTCAGCCTCGCTGAGCGTGACGTGCAAAGCTGACTGCTCGGCATGCTCGGGCGTCCCCCGCCGCGGATAGGCCACCGCTGCCGAGCGCAGCACCGTCCCATAGCCGTCGACCTCGAGAACCAAGCTGTGACCGATCCGCGGATCCCCAGCGTCACGCTCGTAGTGATAGCTCAGCGCCTCACGGTCATGCGCGAGGTAGACCCCATAGCGATTGTCCCCACGCGCCCGCACCTGACGAACCTCGAAGGTCGCCTCGCTGACCGTGTACGGAACGCCCTCGAGCTCGGACCCGTCGAGCGCGTACACCTCAGTTCGCAGCGTTCGACCCGCGAGCGCACGCAAGGCCTCTGCCGTGTCGTCGCCGTTCAGACCCGACGCAATGCGACTGTCGGGCAGCTTCCACCCGAACGCGTCGCCGCCCCAGTACTCGTCCGCGAACAACCTCGAGTACTTCTTGCCGCCCGCGAGATAGGCCCCCGTGTGAAACCAGCTCTTCGTGTACACGGGCGGCTGGTGCAGCTGCTCTTCGACCACATCGAATTGCTCGAACGCAAACAGCCCATCACCCGAGAAGTCCGCGAACGACTCGGTGTCCCAGGTCTCGACCATACCGAAGCCCCGAAACTCGCGCTCTTGCCCGTCGAAGTACCCGTGGTGATACGCGAAGTGCTGCACGTAGCGCTGGCGCGTGACGTGGTCGAGGTGCTCGACGCGATCGACGACGTGCACGGGAAACGGCAGCTTGGTCAACCACGGCTTCCCGGCAGCCTTGTCGGCCAGGTAGAACTTCGTCGACGCCGCGTAGCTGATCCGCGTCTGCGCGCCCATGTTGTTCTTGGTCGCTACCAACAAGTGCGGCTTCGTGCCGCTGGTCAGATCGATGTAGCGAAGCACGCCCCCGCGACCGGCCGAGTGCGATGACGACCACACCAGGCACCCAGTCCCGTTGCCTTTCAGATCCACGACCTCGACCCAGTCCACGCCCCGCAGGCTGGGGAACTGCGACACGTGCTCGCCGGCCGCGAAGCTGTTGCCCGACAGGTTGCGGTAGATCGTGGCGCCGCGATCACCCAGGTAGATCAGATCCGTCGTGCCGCTGCCGTCGACGTCGCTGAGCCGGATGCGGCTGGGATGAAACAGATCACTGGCCGACGCGAAGCTGGACAGCCCGCGCATGCGGATCATCTGCCCGAATTGCCCAAAGCCCAGACACGGCCAGTACGCGACCTCACCGTTGCGGATGCGCACCAGATCTGGCAGCCCGTCGCCGGTCATGTCTGCGAATTGGATCGACGTCCGCGCGTCGTTGAACACCTGCGTCGGCCGCGAGGCCGTGTTGTGCGTGTTGGGGATCCGCTTGGGTGCGTCAAACCCATCGGCGCCCTTGCTTCGGTACCAGGTGAAGTGATCCCCGCGATCGATCAATACGTCCGGGAAACCATCGCCAGAGACGTCGATCAGCTGCAGCCGTGGATCATTCCAGTCGATGTTGGGGATCGTGGAAAACTTGCGAAAGTTGCCCCAGCCTTCGTTGTCGGTCCGCGTGAAGAAACCAGGCGCAGGCGCCACGAAGCTCACCAGCTCCTTGCGGCCATCCCCGTCGAGGTCCATGAGCTGCACGCCGGGAGCACCGAGCGTGGTCGGCCGCGACGGCATGCCCACCATCGGCCCAAAGCGCCCGTCGCCGAGGCCACGCTTGAAGTACCAGGTCCCGGCTGACTCGGTGACCAACCCGGGCACGCCCTCGCCGTCGAGATCCACGAGCCGCGTCATGCGTCCGTCGATCCCCGCCGGGAGATTTTTTAATGTGCTCGCGTCGGTGATCTCATGCAGCACCGGATCCACCGACGCGTCGCTGTACTCGAGCTCCAGCGTGGGCAGTGCGGCGGTGTCGAACCAGCCCGAGTCGGCGTCGAGCCGATAGCTGCGCTGGATGACGCCGGTCACTCGCGTCATCGCCGGATCCTCCGCATGCAGTAGATCCGTCGACCCAACCAGATACGGCGCCGGCCCGAGCTCGGCGAAGTGGTGGAACATCAGCACCCGCCGACACAGCCTGCGCGTGCGGATCTCGAACCCAGCCCGGTAGCTCGAGAATGTGTCGAGCCGCGCGGGCCAGAGCCGAGCCTCGGCCGGGCTGACCTCGAGCTGCTCGCCGTGCCAGGTGCCATGCTCGCCGTAGTCGAGCACGACCTCGAACAACCAGCCGCCCGCGACGAAGGGCGTGGCGTTGCCGTACTTGATCCGCTTGAGGTAGCGCTGGGCCTGCACGCCGTCGTTGGCTAGCCGCGGCCGCTCTTCGGGCGCGTTGACGTCCACGCCTGCGAGATCCTCTTGCTTGTATTCGTAGACGATGATGTTGCCACGATCATCGTGGGACGCTTGTTGCAAGTTTTCCGAGGGGTCTCGGGTTTCCCATCACGGTTCGTGCTTGCGGGACCGGGGGTGAGACTCGAACTACACGCTCGTGCTGAAGTGGTCGGGGGAACGCATCATCCAGTTCCGAGCGCTCCGGCTGAATGATCGCTGGTGCTCGCGTAGTCGAGCACGACCTCGAACATCCCCAGCGACGGGAGAGCCCCTACTCATCGATCTAGGTGTTCGGATGAGCAGGTGCAAGACCTTCGGGCGGGGCCACTCCGCGCACGGATGGGGCTACTCCGCGCGCATTCAAGCCTCCTCATCGAACTCCCGCTCTTGGTCTCGAAGCGCACGTGCCTCATTCCCATCACCGTATTTTCAATCTGTCGCCAGTATAGAGATGTGAGCCTAAACTGGGTGCCGTCGGGCTCGAGCGGCGAGGTCCGCTCGATGACCTCGCAAGTGGTGGTGACGTCGTCGGCGTCGAGCATCCCGCCAGCGACGACCTCCACGCGGGAAAACGTTCCGGTGGGCGGCGTCGCTTCAGGCCTGCCACCTGAGTCCGGTCCCCCCGCAGGGGGCACCAAGGCTCCACGGATCCATCCACGGCTTGTTCGAGCGTCTCCAGTTGCTACCGCCAGATTTGTTCCTGGGGTGAGCAAAACCCACTGACGACATCCATCAGTTCTAGGATCTGATCCTCAAGCACTTCGGTGGCGGCCTCCGCGCGCAATTGTTCCAAGACTGCGTACGCGCCTTTTTGAGTTCCACCTTCACTTGCAAAACGCTTAAGGATCGCGGTTAGCGCTTCGTATGGGCCACCCAAAGCGAGGGCGAGGGCGTGTTTGAGATCTGTCACAGTTTCGTCCACAGTGCCTTGATCCGAGCGAGGGCCTGCTGGAACTCCTCGATCTTCATTTCACGGGCAGGTTCAATGATACCATGGCTTCCCTTATCCTGTCGAAAGTTGAGATCGGGGCCAAGGCTTTTCTCATTTATCGAAAACACCGGATCTTTGCCTGTACCACCTAATTCGGGTGGGCGTCGATGACGCGGTAGATTTGTTGGTGCGTCAGGAGCAACAGACATTCCGCCCGTATTTGGTTTCACCATGCCATCGACCACCGGAAGATCGATGTCTGGGCGAACTCCAAGAGAACGGGCTGACGGGCCAGCTTCGGGAGTTCCTGTAGCTTCCCGCATTCCGCGGTGCAGCATTCGCCCCTCGTCGGTGGTGGATAGGGGACCTGTATCCCGCGCAGCGGCCTTCAGCTCATTTCGCATCTCCCCGTTGCCACCGTGAGCCGCGAGTCCCAGGGTCCCGCGCGGCGCGCGGCTCCACATCTTGAATGCGCCTAGCGCAAGACGGTCAGCGCCAAGGGTGGCAACATCAACTACGGACATCACCACGTCAATCCCGACATGCGCAGCGGCGTTCGCGGCGCGCTCTCCGTCTCCCATCCAGATCGCGTCACCGAGTTGACGCGTGTCGTGCTGAAAGTCTCGCACTCCGATTAATGGGATGAAGTCAATAATCAGGGGCCGGTCATAGTAGGTAGAATCTGCTGCATCGAATTGTTGCTCCCATGCGCGGTAGGCCTCAGCTTCATACTCGCCAATGGTTTTCTTCCGCACGACGGAGGGTGAATCCGAAATCACGTCGTCGCCCTCCCCAGATCCCTCATGTCCTGTGTCCGGGTCACCCCCACCGCCATCATCATTGGAGTAGGACTGATGTGCAATCCGGTTTGCTGCCGAACTCGATACTTTAGCGAGGCCGCGTGCCGACGCTCCCGACTTCACGGCCGCACGAATCGCAGCCTGTGCAGTTGACGCGACGGCCGTGTTGACCCAAGCCTCCACTTCGGAGCATCCCGCAGTATCTACACTACCGATCGGACGACCACCGACGTACCCAAACCTGTTCACTCCGTCGCCCATGCCCACCGGATCGGCGGCTGTCCATCGGGCGATCCAAGGAAGATAGAGTCGCGCGGAGTGGTAGCCTAGCCCCGTCTCCTCGTCCCTCTCCATCCCCGTATACCGATACCGCTTCGCGCTCGAGTCCACGCTCGAGTTTACCGCCCGATACGCGCTCGTGCCGTAAGGGTGGTACTCCTCGTACGAGATGACCGCGCCGTTGCCGTCGACCTCTGTTGCGGCGGAGCCGAGGTGGTTGCTCAGCTGGTAGCGCCAGATGGCGAGCGCGCCCATATCAGGCACGCCGTCATCTACGTGCTTGGTTTCGACGATACAGATCCGGCCGCTACCATCGCTGATGTGCAGTGACTCGCGCTCGAGGTCCAGCGTGCCGTTGATGCGCTTGCGCTTGCGGTAGATCTCGAAAGGCCCGAGGTAGATGCGCTCTTCGGTCGTGCTCCCCTGCTTCTCGGTAAACTTGCGGCTCCTGATCCCGCCCGCGTACTGAAAGTAGACCTGCTCCGTGCCAGCGGTGGCGTGCTGGAGCTGGTCATCGTGGTCCCAGTCCATCGCCGCGAGGTGCGGCATGGTCGTCATGCTCCCGTGGGCGTCGTAGGTGTATGTGTGCGTGTACGGGCCGTTAGCGGCGTCGCCCGGGGCCGACGTCGCGAGCAGGCGGTTGCCGTCATGGGCGTATTCGTAGCGACGCGTCCAGCCGGTCCCCGCGGCGGGGATGTGCTGCATCTTCAGGATATTGCCGACGCCGTCATAGGTGTAGCGCTGCGTGTAGCGGCGCATCGCGGACGGGTCGGAGGCCATCGGCTGCGGGCCGACGGGGAGCTGCTCGTGGGTGCGCTGGGTCGTGCCTTGGGTGGCGTGCTCGCGCCCGGTCGCTTCGATCAAGCGGTAGGTGGCGTCGTACTCGTAGGAGTTGGCGGCCTCGACGACGGCGTTCTGGAAGTAGACCGTCTGCTGGGCGGTGTCGCGGATGTCCGTGATGTTGCCGGCAGGATCGTAGTGGTAGTGCAGGCCCTGGAGCGATGCGTTGTCGCTGCCGCGGAGCGTGGACAGCCGCGCGAGGCGGTAGGTCTTGGGGTCGTAGGTGTACGAGGTCGTCGTGGTCGGCGAACTGGCCGGGCCGTAGATGACGGTCTCACGCTGGCCGCGGGCGTTGTAGCTGATGGACCCGACCACGGTCTCGACGGTGTCACCGCCGCGGTGTTTGAGCTCCACCTTCTGTAGGGCGCCGGCCTGGTCGTAGGTGTAGAGGGCCTCACTGTTGTCCGGCGAGATGGCCTTCAGCACGCGGCCGAGGGCGTCGCGTTCGCTGGATGCCGAGAAGATCTCGGTGTCCAGCAGCGGTGCGGCGGCGGTGGCCATCGCGGCAATTGTACTTTGGCTGAGCAGAGCACTCCAGTCGGGCTGGGTGGTCTTGCCGGCGACGAGCTGGCGTTGCTCGGATGTTGGCTGCCCCTTGAAGTCGTAGGCCAGCGAGGTCGCAACTCCTGCGCCGTCGTAGACTCGGTACACGCGACCACGGTGGTTCGTGGCCTCGGGCGACGCGAGCAGATCACCGTAGACGACGCGACCGAGCAGTTTTTCAGCGCCACCGCCGACGCTCACGGTGCGATCAACCGGGCGGCGCAGAGTGTCATAGCTGAAGGAAAAGCGCTGGTCCCGAGCGTCCCAGCTGTGCATGGGCTGGCCGAGGGCAGTCAGCAGGTGCCGGCGATCACCAGCGTCGACGCTGCCGACGAACAGCGAC
>NZ_PVNL01000071.1 GCF_002994635.1 Enhygromyxa salina
CGCCGGGGTCGACCACGCCGTCGCCACAGCCGCCGCCCGGGTCGCCGTCACCATCGCCGGTTGGATCGCCGTCGCCGTCGCCGTCGCCGGTTGGGTCACCGTCGCCGTCGCCGGTCGGGTCACCGTCACCATCGCCGGCGGTCTCCGTGGCAGAGGTGCCCGTCTCCGCCACGATGGAGTCATCGCTGGGGCATCCGACGAGGCCGCTGAGCGCAGCGATGGAGAGAGCTAGAGAAGATCCTTGCCACGGTTTTTTCATTACGCGACCGTACAAGAATTTCAGCCGCCCGAGCCATGTGACCGCCGAGGTCCGGTCGAGGAATCGACGTCAATTTGCTCGGGAGTGGCGATTCCGCCCACCCGCGGGATGGTCGCTACCCTAGCTCGGGCGGTGCTTGGCGGTCTCGATCGCCTCGGCGATGATCCCGTCGTGCTGGGCGGGGTCCGCCCAGCGCGCGCGCCCGGCCTCGGGCAGCAGATCAATCGGATCAAAGTAGCAATAGAACCGATTCGGATCGACGTTGGGGCTGCGATACACGGACACCCCGGTCTCGCGATCGTACCAATCATACGAGTGCACGTCTCGCTTGCCGCCGCCGCCCGGCGCGTCGGTCACGAAGGTCGGCGTATTGAACCCGGCCGTCATCCCGCGAATGTCCTTCTCAATGTCGAGCGCGGTCTGCAGCCTGGTGCGGAGGTTGTCTACGCCTTTGACCAGATCGTGCATGTACACGTAATAGGGGTGCACGTTGACGTGGCTGAGCCGCTTGACGAGCAGGCCCATGGCCGCGGTGCTGTCGTTGACCCCGCGCTGCAGCACGCTCTGATTGCGCACGGTGATGCCGCGCTCGAACAGCTTGTTCATGGCCTGCGCGGTGATCTGGGTGATCTCGTTGGGGTGGTTGAAGTGGGTGTGCAGGCACACCTCTTTGTGGACCTTGCGGCCCTGCTCCACGATGTCGGTGAGGGCGTCGACCCAGGCGTGATCCGTGAGCAGCTTCTGCGGCATCACGGCCGGTCCCTTGGTCGCGAAGCGGAGCCGGCGAATGTTGGGCATGGCCAGCAGCCGCTCCCCGATCGCGCGGATGTGATCGCTGCGCAGGTTGTAGGCGTCGCCGCCCGAGATCACGATGTCTTCGAGCTCGGGGCGCGAGGCGATGTACTCGTACACGCGATCCCAGCGGGTGTTGTTGGGCTTGAGGCTGACCTTCTCGACCTCGTCGGTGTCGAGCCCGACCGCGTAGCTGCGCGTGCAGAACCGGCAGTAGACCGGGCAGGTGTCGAGCGCCAGGAACAGCGCCTTGTCGGGGTAGCGGTGGGTCAGACCTGGGACCGGCGCGTCGGCGAGCTCGTGCAGCGAGTCGAGGTCGAGCTTGGGGTGGTCGGGCAGCAGCTCGGAGTTGGTCGGGATGAACTGCCGCCGGATCGGATCTTTGTAGGGGTCGGACCAGTCGATCAACGAGAGCAGGTAGGGCGAGACTCGCACGGCCATCGGCGCGTGGTGAAAGCCCTCGCGGATGTCAGAGATGAAGTCGTCGTGGGCGAGATCCTGCAGGACCTCGAGCAGCTTGGCGACCTTGGTCACCGAGTGCTTCATCTGCCAGCGGTAGTCGAGGAACGTGGCCTCGTCGATTTGCTTGTAGGCTGGGATCTGGCGCCAAAATTCGTCGCTGACCAGCTCGCGGTGGATCAGCGTGGTCGGATCGACCGGGGGCTTGTCCCGGTGCTCGCGCTGGGTCGGGCGCGAGCGGCCCCCGTCGGCGACAACGGGCAGGCTGGTCGGGGACTTGGGCGCGTCGGCGGTCATGGGTTCCTCATTAGGTCGAGGCGCGCTGTTGTTCCAGGCGTGGCCGGGGATTCGCAGCAATGCGCGTCAACCAACGCGCGCGATCGTAGGTGAATCCGGGTTTACTGGGGGGGCTACCGCAACAACAAACAAACATGCGCCGAAGCCGGCGGTTGCGGGCATCCGCGCGAGGGCGTCCGCGGGGCGCGACGCGCGGCCAGGACCCCGCGTTGCGGCAACGAAGGCGTGAAGGGGTAGACTCCGCCATCGCCTCCCCGCGCCAACCCGCCGTCGAGCCGCGGCCGCCGTGGCCCACGCCGAAGCTCGTGCAGGTGGCCGAGGTCGAGCGTGGCCGAGCTGCGATCGCAGGCATCGCGCAGCGCAGGCCGAAGGCGCTCGGCGTGGCGCTGGACGTTCGTGGGCGGGATGGGGCTCGACTGCGCAGCGGTGACGATCCTCGCGGTGCTCAGCTCGAGGGGCTGGCGATCGCGGTTGGCCTGGACGGCGACCGTGACGACGCGGTGTTGCTGCTCGAGCGCGCGCTGCTCTGCGACCCCGCGCTCGATCTCGGCGGCCTGCTCGCGCCGCTGTGGCAGGGCCAGCCGGCGCCCTATTTGGTGTTCGCCGACGCTCACCGGGCGCTGGGCGTGCTGGCTGCGCGCGGGGTCTCGGCGCCGACCCGGTTCGGCTGCGCGACCGCAGCGTCAACACTGCTGGGGGAGGGCGCCGATCGGCGTCGGGATCATCGGCCGATCGACCGATCCGTCCGCGAGCTGCTCGGGCGCGAGCTGCCCGACGGCCTGCTGACGGTGAGCTCGACCAGCGTGCGCCTGGCTTGCGAGGCCGAGGCCCTGCTCGAGCTGCTGCGGGCGATGACGCCGATGCTGCGCGACCGTGGGCTCGCGCGGGTCTATTCGTTCGAGTGCAGCTTGATCCCCGCGGTCGTGGCCATGGAGGCCGTGGGGATCCGCGTCGACGCGCCCAGGTTCGAACGGATCGCCTCGGGCTGGGTCCGCGAGCGGGCCGAGCTCGACGTCGACGCCGAGGTCGAAGGCGTGGTCGAGCGAGCCGCTCGGCTCGACAAGCTGATCTCGACCTACCGGTATTGGGCCCGCGATTACGTCGGTCAGGATCAGCGCATGCGCTGTCGCCTGCACCCGCTCGCGGCCGACTCGGGGCGGTTCTCCTGCTCCGAGCCCAACCTGCAACAGGTCCCCGCCGAGCACACCGCCCCCGGGCTCCGCGCGTGCTTTGTCGCCGCCCCCGAGCACAAGCTGATCATCGCTGACTATGCGCAGATCGAGCTGCGCGTGGCCGCCCACCTCGCGCCATGCGAGGCCATGCGCGCGGTGTTTCGGGCCGGTCGTGATCCCCACCGCGCGACCGCGGCCAACCTCGCGGGCAAGCCCGAGCACGAGATCGACAGCCACGAGCGCAAGCTGGCCAAGGCCGTCAACTTTGGGTTCTTGTTTGGCATGGGCGCGCGCCGGTTCGCGCAATACGCCCGCGACTCCTACGGGCTCGAGCTCGACGAGCGCGAGGCCGCGGCCGCCCGCGAGGCCTTCTTTCGCACGTTCCCGGGCATCGCCGCGTGGCATCGGCGGATCGGCGCGATGTCGCGGGCGGGCGAGCGCGAAGACATCACGGTGGTCACCGCCATGGGTCGGCGGCGCACCTTCTTGGCCGGGCACTTCTCGTTCAACACGGCGCTCAACATCCCCGTGCAGGGCACGGCGGCGGAGGGGTTCAAGATCGCAATGCTGAAGCTCGAGCCGGCGCTGGCGCAGATCGGCGGGCGCGGCGTGTTGGTCGTGCATGACGAGTATATCGCCGAGGTTCCTGCGGCGCAGGCCGAGCGTGGGCGGGAGATCGTCGAGCAGGTGATGATCGCGGCGATGGCGGAGCTGGTCGACTCGGTGCCGATCGTGGTCGAGGCGGAGATCGCGGATCACTGGGGGTAGCTCAGGTTCCGGCGCTCGACGTGACGATGTCGACCTGCTCGAGGATGCGCGTGGATAGGCGATCGAAGTCCGCCCGGCACCGCTGCACCGCGCCCATGTGTGCCCCGATCGCTCCGTCGCCCGGTCGCAGCTGGAACATCGCCTTTTGGGCGTCCTGAGCCAGGGGCATGAGGCTCTGATAGTGTCGCATGATTCCCAGGCACCACTCATCGCTGTCCGTATTCGTGGGGGCCGTGCCGTCACCCAAGACTGAGCGATGAAACTCGGTCGGCATGCGTCGCACCCAGCGTTCGTAGGCGCTGACCGGCCGGCTGAGCCGCATGCCTGCCTGCATGACGATGTAGCCGAGCGGACGCAGTTCACCGTGCGGCAGGTCGATGTCAGTCGCCGTGTTGCGCGACAGACGATCGGCCCAACCCGAGCGCCAATCGCTCAGAGTCGGGCCCAAGTTGCGCAACCCTTGCATCGAGAACAGGTCAGGTGCGAGCGGCGTAATGAAGAAGTCAGAGGCGAGCAACGCGGCTCGGTTGATCGCCCCGAGATTGGGGCCGACGTCAAAGAAGCAGATGTCCGCACCGAACGCCTGACCCGCTAATTGGGTCACCCGGTGAAAAGCTGACAGGGTCCGAAATGCCGCCTCGTCGCGATCGAGCGCGCGCGGCCACGCGTCGGACAGCTTGTCTTCGAACGAGGAGAGGGCGAGATCCCCGACGACCAGGCTGAGCCCTGGCGTCAGCTCCTCGATGTGTGGTTCGGCGATGTCACCGAGTCCGCGCAGGATCGGTCGAATGCACCCGAAGATCGTCTGAGGGTGCTCCAACGCATCGGGCCACAGCTGCTCGAGTCGCTCCTCGGAGACGCACATCGCCGAGAGGTTTGCCTGTGGATCGAGGTCCATCAGCAATACGCGCTGACCTCGCTCGACCAACATGTGGGCGACGTGGTAGACGAGCGTCGTCTTGCCGACGCCGCCCTTGTTGTTGAAAAAGGCGATCTTCTTCACGACCGCGCCCTCACGATCGCTGCGAAGCTAGGCTGGTCGAAGATGAACTCTGGCTCGGGGTTGGCATTGTCTGCGCACGCTTTGCGGGCCAGGGGAACGCCCATGCCAAAGCGCTGTACGAGACCGACTTGATACAGCGCCGCGGCCACGGTCGGATTTCGATAGTCGTTTCCGCCCGGCTTGCCGAATGTCTCTCGTGTCGCCCGGCCGAACAGACCCCCTGGGTTGTGGATCTCGATCCGATCCGAGAACCAGTACCACTGCGCGGGCGCGTGGCTGGTCTCATAGTTGCGATGCATCACCGCGTTTCGCAGCAGCTGTTGCATCGCGGGCATCGGATAATCGGGGGCGCGACTCTCGGTCCGCCCGTTGACGTCGGTGGCTACGTGGATGTGAGCTGCGGTGATGTCATCCATCTGCCGAAGCACTCGCGGGAGCGGACCCGCCAGCTCTTTGCGGTCGACGATCGGGTCGGTCATCTCCGTGCCGTCGAAGCGCACAAATTGGACGTAGGCACCGGGAATGAAGGCAGTGGGATCTCGGCCCAGCACGAGGAGGCCAGCGACATTGGGGATCGCGTCAGGACTTGCGAGGTGGAGCGCGGCGAGCTGTTCGGCGACGCTGCGGCCATTCTCAGCCAACACGCCCGGGTCGACGGCGCTGGGCAAGAACTCACTCGTGAAGTACTGCAGATCTAGATCGTCGAGGGTTGCCCCGTGTACGGTGCGCTGATCGAAGGCCAGCTCTTGGCTGCGCCGACGCTCGACCAGGACCCGCTCGTCCTCACGCGTGGCGGTTGCCCCGCCAGGCCCCGGGCGGACTACGGTCCGACCACGCAGCCGGACGGGGGGGGTGGCTGACGGTTCGACCTCGACGACCGCGATCGGCGTGCCCTCGATCTCGGCGCGGTACACGAGCAGCTGCGGGAACGGCAGAATCTTGCCGTTCCCGCGCAGCTCGGTGAGCTTGAGCAAGAGCGCGTCCGTGATGGGAAGCCCCGTGGGTAAGCCAGACTTGTCGTCGACGCCGACGAAGATGACGCCCACCTTACCGGCCCCAGAAAGATCGTTGGCGAAGGCGCACACCGTTTCTTCGATCTTGTCGATGCTCGCTGCTGAGGCCTTGCGCTCGACCCGAAAGCTCTCCATATCGGCCGCAAGTTCTGCGAGTTGTTCGGGCGTCAGCATGGGTCAGGCTGCGAGTGGGCTTGCATGGGTGGCGGGACGATACCGCGTCAGATCGGGTTGAGCAACGAGCTGGCGAGCGCACCGCTGCGGGGGAATGGCGAGGCGCGTTGCGCAGCGTGTCTTAGTCATTCGGCGCCCCGGCGGCGATCCAATCGCGCACCGTGGCGACCAACCCCGGGCTGAGCAAGAACGGTGCGTTGAGCGGCATGTGGCTGACGACCGACTGATTGTCATCGAGCGGCTCGCACCTGGCGAGCTTGCGATAAAGCCAGCTGCCCTCGGGATTGCCTGGATCGATCAACGGCAAATTAGTGGTCGCCAGCACCTGATGTCCGAGCAAGTCCGCGTGCAGGTCACCCTCGAAATTGAGCCCGGCCGCGCCGCCGCCTGATCCGTGACACGAAGAAAACCCGCACGCGGGCACGAACACGTTGGCGGCCACGTTGCTCAGCGTCGGCGCGAGGCTGGCGACCGCGTCGGCCGGCGTGTCCTCGCAGGGCGGGAACGGCGGCAGGCCCTGATCCTCGGGATCGAGCGGCGGCAGGTACAGCTCGCCGTCGAGCTCGTCTTGCGTGGGCGGGCCGTGACCGGGGGGCTTGGGCGCGATCAGTGAGAAGCAGTCACCTTGAAAGTGGGGGATCCCATCGACG
Organism: Enhygromyxa salina; assembly: GCF_002994635.1. Taxonomy (GTDB): domain Bacteria; phylum Myxococcota_A; class Polyangia; order Nannocystales; family Nannocystaceae; genus Plesiocystis; species Plesiocystis salina_B. Next base: position 6,588 of record NZ_PVNL01000071.1, read on the forward strand.
GCCCCGACCGCGCTGCCGCTCGACGCGGTCGCCTGGCTGACATTGGGCGTGTCCGCGAACCCAAACGCGATGCACATTTCCTGGTCCCCGACACCCCAGCCGATCAGCGAGTCGGTCCAATTGTCGTAGCCGCAGGTCAGGCGTATTCCGTCGGCGTCGGAGATATCGAGCGGCGGGTCAAACCGCTTGCCGATCGGCGAGGCGTCGAAACCGTCGATCTGGTGGAGGACCGCGCCATCTTGGGCGCCGCCGATGACCTCGACGCTGAAGTAATTGCCGAGATAGTGATAGTGCGGAAGCAACCAATGAATTGAGTAGGGGGCCGTGCCGGGGCTGGCGACGTGCATGAATTCGTCACACTCGGCGACGAAGCGGGTCTCGCTGAGCGGCTGAATCTGCAAGTCGGTGTACTGGAAGGCGAACGGCGTCAGCACGACGTCGACGTCCTTGGGGTGGAGCAGATCCAGGCTCATGCGCAGCGAGGCGTCGAGCTCGGTCGGCGAGAGGTTGAGCAGGTGCAGCTCGGCGACGACCCGGTGCTTGGGCGGGATCTTGACGACCGCGCCCGGGTTGAAGCGCTGCTCCTCGACCCACGACTGGGTGGACTGACCGAACAACACCGTGCCCTCGAGCGACGCCTCGATCGTGTCGAAGTCGCGGGACTTGCAGTCCCACACGCCATCGGGCCCGTCGTAGAGGGTATCGGGGACCACGAACCCGTTGCTGTGGTGAAACCCGCCCGTGTTGGCCAGGGTCACCGCTTGTACGTAGAGCGCCTGCTCGTTGTCGATCGTCCACGAGATGCACGGCAGGCGCTCCTCGAAGGGGTCGAGGGTGATCGGGTCGAACTGGTGGGCGATCGTCACGACCTCGGGGGGCGGGTCGTCGCCGTCGCCGTCGCCGGGATCGCCGTCGCCATCACCGGAGTCGCCGTCGCCGTCGCCCGACTCGCCCGACTCGCCCGACTCGCTGGTCTCGCCGCCAGCGCTGGCCTCGCTCGACGGCGGGGCGTTGCACGCGAGCACCCAGACGGCCCAGGGACAGATGGTCAGCCACGTACACCCGCGCATGGCCAAGCATATCAGCAAGCGCTACCCTCGGCGGCCATGGCCGCCGCCAACAACGTTTTGCCGCCCCGGGTGCTGTCTGGCATCCAGCCGTCTGGCACCTTGCACCTTGGCAACTACTTCGGGGCGATGCAGCAGCACATCGCGCTGCAGGACGAGTTCCCGGGTCAAAGCTACTACTTCATCGCCGACTATCACGCGCTCACGACCCTGCGCGACCCCGCGGCGCTGCGCCAGAATGTGTTCGACGTCGCGCTGACCTACCTCGCGTGTGGCCTGGATCCCGACAAGGCCCTGTTGTTTCGCCAGAGCGACATCCCCGAGGTCACCGAGCTGACCTGGCTGCTGTCCACGGTCACGGGCATGGGCCTGCTCGAGCGCGCGCACAGCTACAAGGACAAGGTCAACCAGGGGATCAAGCCGGTCGCCGGGCTGTTCTTTTATCCGGTGCTGATGGCCGCCGACATCTTGATCTACCAGAGCTCGCTGGTGCCCGTGGGCAAGGATCAGGTCCAGCACATCGAGATGACCCAGGACATGGCCACGCACTTCAACGAGGCGTTCGCCCAGGACACGCCCGTGCTGCGGCGGCCCGAGTGGCGGCTGTCCAAGACCCCCTACGTGCCCGGCATCGACGGGCGCAAGATGTCGAAGAGCTACGGCAACACGCTGCCCTTGTTCCTGTCGGGCAAGCCGCTCAAGAAGGCGGTCGGGCAGGTCGTGACGGACTCGACCCCGCTGGGCAGCCCGCTGTCGATCTCGCGCACCGACGAGCACGGCGAGACCAGCAAGGAGAACGTGTACGCGCTGCTCGAGCTGTTCTGTGACGAGGCCGAGCTCGAGCAGATCCGCGGCTGGTACCAGGCCGGCAAGCGCGACGGGCAGGACTTTGGCTGGGGCCACGCCAAGCAGCTGCTGGCCGCCAAGATCGACGCGCACTTCGAGCCGGCGCGAGCCCGGCGTGAGCACTACCTGGCCCACCCCGAGCAGGTCGAGGCGGTGCTCGAGCGCTCGGCCAAGCAGGCGCGGGCGGTCGCGCGGGCCACGATCGACGCCTGCAAGCGCGCGTGCGGGCTGCGGTGATCGAGCTCGTTGGCGGCGAGCAGTTTGGCGATCTCGGCCGCCTGCAGGGCGTCGCGGAGTCGATCTTCGGTCGCGGACAGCGGCAGCCGGGGTGGTTTCGGCGCAAGCTGACCCGCGCGGGCGTCGACCCGGCGCTGTCGGCTGTCGCGATGCGCGGCGCTGAAGTGCAGGGGTACGTGTTGCTCGGCCGGGTGCCGTCGCTCGGGTCGGTCGCGCGTGGGGCGGGGGTCGGCGTGGTCGCGGCGGCGCGCGGGAGCGGGCTGGGGCGGGCGTTGCTGGATTTCGTCAGCGCGCGGGCCCGGGCGGCTGGGTTTGCGTCGGTCCAGTTCCTGGCCGAGCCCCAGCGACTGGACTGGTATCAGCGCCAGGGGTTTGTCGTCGTGGATGCGCAGCTGTCCCTGTTGGGGTTTGGGCTCGGGTCTGGTGAGCGGGTCACGACCGGGGCCGCGGCTCCGAGCTTGGCTGCGACGCCGCTGTGGTCGTGGTTTCCCGAGGCGTGGGAGCGAACGCCGGTCGAAGAGCGAGCGTTCGTCGAGCTCGCGCTCGGTCGCGCGTGGCTGACTCGAGAGGGCAGGGCGTGGCTGGCTCAGCGGGTCGAGCCTCGCTCCGCGGACAGCTCGGTCCCGCAGTTGATCACCTCGCTGCGCGCACGCCTCGCGACCACGACACCGCTCGTGCTGTACCCGTGTGGCGCGGACGCGGCGTGGCTCGGGGCGTTGCTCGCGAGCGGGTTCGAGGTCGCGCAGCGCTCCCACGTGGTGCGGCGGTCGACGCATCCCTGACGCGCGTCTCGCTGCCACCACCGCGGGGGCGGACCCGCAGCAGCCCGCCGTGTTGGCCCGGTTCACGCCGAACCCGCGGATGTCGTGGGCCCCGCCGACCTCCTCGCTCGCGTCGCGTGAGTGACCCTGTCGTCGCCCTACACATGGTTTAGTGAGCGGCTGGGCGAGGCCGCCGCCGGTCGCTCGAGCGCGGGTGGATGCGCGTCGCCGCCCGCAGTCTCCGCATTGGCGCGAGCGGACCGAAGTCGCCACCGAGGTCGGGTACGCTAGCGAGGCCGCGTTCACGCGAGCGACCGGGGCCAACCCTCGGGAGTGGCGACGGGCACAGCCGTAACCGAGCGCAGGAACAGCATGTCGAACACCGAGAGCGCCAAGCAAAAGTCCGTCGTCGTCCATCACCAGCTGCGCGAGGTCAAGCATCGCCCCGGCTTCAGCACCGTGAGCGCGCGCTGCTCGACCGAGCTCGATCTCGATCCGGTCCTCAACATCGATCTGTTCCACATGTCGCAGCCGACCTTCGCCCCGCACCCGCACGCTGGGTTCTCGGCGGTGACGTACATGCTGCCCGAGTCCACGGGCGTGTTCACCAATCGCGACAGCTTGGGCGACCACAGCCGAATCGGCCCCGGCGCGCTGCACTGGACCCAGGCGGGTGCTGGGGTCGTGCACGAGGAGCTGCCCGCGACCGTGGGCGAGGACTGCTGGGGCTTTCAGATCTTCGTGGACCTCGCGGCCGCCAACAAGCAGCTGCCACCCCGGGTGTTCCACGCTGACGCGGGCCAGATACCCGAGGTCGTCGGCACGGGCAGCAAGGTTCGGGTCCTGGTCGGCGCGCTCGATCAGGCTCGCTCACCGGTCGCGGAAGTTGGGCAGCTGGCCACGGCGGTCGACATGTTCGACGTCACGCTCGAGCCCGGGGCGGAGCTCGAGCTCCCGCTCGCGGACGGGCAGCGGGCGTGGGTGTTGGCGATCTCGGGGTCGGGCCTGGTCGGCGAGCAGCCGATCGACGGGCACGAGATCGTGGTGCTGTCGGAGGCCGGCGTGGGTGTGACGCTGCGCGGTCACGACACGACCTTGCGGGCGCTGGTGTGCGCCGCGACGCCGCTGCGCCAGCCCGTGATCTGGGGCGGACCGTTTGCGATGACCAACGAGGCGGACCTGAAGGCCGCGCGGGCCCGCTATGAAGCGGGTGAGATGGGGACGCTCTCGCCCGCCGCGCTCGCGTAGCGCTGCGCGTGGTGGGTCGCGTCCCCGCAGATCGTGCTGAGCGCCTGCATGCGCTTGAAGTACAGCCCGATGTCATGCTCATCGGTCACGCCGATGCCCCCGTGCAGCTGCACGCTCTGGCGACTGACAAACTGCCCGCCGATCCCCAGCTGGTGCTTGGCCGCGCTCACGGCCGCGCTGCGCTCGGGCCCGGGCTCGTCGGCGCGGACCATGGCTTCCATGCTCATGGACCGCAGCAGCGCGACCTCGATGAACATGTCCACCGCGCGGTGCTGCAGCGCCTGAAAGCTGCCGATCTTGACCCCGAATTGCTCGCGGGTGCCGAGGTACTCGGTCGTCAGATCGAGCATGGCCGAGGCCACGCCGAGCCCCTCGGCGACCGCACCCGCGGCCCCGTAGTCGAGCACGCGGCCGAGCACCTCAGCCGCTGGCGCGGCAGCGAGGCGCCGATCAGCCTCGACCGCGACACCCTCGAGCTGCAGGTGAGCGCCGCGCTGACCGTCGATCAGCCCCAAGCTGGTGCGGGTCAGCTTTGGCGCGTCGGCGTCGACCACGAACAGCGCGAGGCCATCGGGTGTCATCGCCGAGACGATCAGCTGATCCGCCGCGTGGCCATTGAGCACGAACCGCTTGGCGCCCGACAGCACGAAGCCCCCCGCGCTCGGGGTCGCCGTGCAGCTGACGCGGGTCGGATCGAAGCGCGCCCCAGCCTCGGCCCAGGCCAGCGCGAGGCTGGTCTCGCCCTCGACCATCGGCGCGAGCCAGCGCTCTCGTTGGGCCGGGTCGCCAGCGAGCGCGAGCGCGTAGCCGCCGAGCACGACGCTGGCGAGGTAGGGCTCGGGCACCAAGCTCTTGCCGAGCTGCTCGAGGATCAGGGCGACCTCGATGAAGCAGGCTTCGAGCCCGCCGACGTCCTCGGGGAACGCCACGCCCAGCCAGCCGAGCTCGCCCATTTGTTGCCACGTGGCGGCGTCCCAGCCGCGGCCGTCCGCGTCGCGCAGCTCACGGAAGCGCGACACGGGCGAGCGGGTCTTGCAAAAGTCGGCCACGGTCTTGGCCAACAGCTGTTGATCTTCGTTGAGGTCGAAGTCCACGGGATCCTCAGGCGCTCGGGAGTTGCAGGATGTGCTTGGCGATGATGTTGCGCTGGATCTCGTTGGACCCGGCGTAGATCGTGGCGGCGCGGTCGTAGCAAAAGCTTGGCCCGACCCACGCCTCGTTGGCGGGGACGACCCCCGGCTCTGGGAGCCAGGCCAGCGCGTCGTGGCCCATGAGCTCCATGCACAGCTCGCCGACCCGCTGGATCAAGTCGGTGCCCACGATCTTCAAGATCGAGGTCTCGGGGCCGGGGTGCCGACCCTTTAGCTGCTCGGACAGGGCCCGATAGATCGTGACTTGGTGGGCCCGCAGACGCATCTCGAGCTCGGCGAAGCGGCGCGACCAGTGCGGATCTTCGACGAGCGGGCGGCCGTCGTCGCCGACCTGTGCCGTTGCGATCTCGCGGGCGAGTCGGAGCCAGCGACGGACCAGACCGGGCGAGCCGACCAGGGTGCGCTCGTGCCCGAGCAGGGCCTTGGCCAGCGTCCAGCCGCCGTCGATCGGCCCGAGCAGGTTGGCCTTGGGGACCTCGACGTTGTCGAAGAAGGTGTCGCAGAAGGCCGGGCTGTGGCTGATCGTCAGCATCGGCCGGGCCTCGACGCCCTTCGAGCGCATGTCGATCAGCAAGAACGAGATGCCCGACTGCTTCTTGCCCGCGGCGTTGGTGCGAACCAAGCAGAAGATCCAGTCGGCGTACTGGGCGTAGGTGGTCCAGGTCTTCTGCCCATTGACCACGAAGTGATCGCCGCGGTCTTCGGCGCTCATGCGCAGGCTTGCGAGATCGCTGCCAGCGTTGGGCTCGGAGTAGCCCTGGCACCAGACCTCTTCGCCGCTGAGGATCTTGGGCAGGAAGCGCTCGCGCTGGGCGTCGGTGCCGAACCGCTGGATCAGCGGCCCGACCATGACCAGCCCAAACGGGCTCAGCGGCGGCGTGCCAGCCAGCTCGAGCTCCTCGTTGAAGATGAAGCGCTCGGCGGCCGAGAACCCCGGCCCGCCGAACGGCTTGGGCCACGCTGGCGCGACCCAGCCCTTGGCCGCGAGGATCTCGTGCCAGCGCATCAGCTCATCGTGCGTGAACTGGGCCGACGCGCGGGCCTTGACGGCCAGGTCTTCGGGGAGCGCCTCGTGGATCCACGCCCGGACTTCGGCGCGGAAGGCTTGTTCGTCGGAGGTGAAGTTGAGGTCCATCGGTGCGGCCGGGACTCTAGCAGGCTGACAGACGCGCGCGAGAGGTCGTTGCTGGGGGTGGGTGACCCAGGCCATACTCGCGCCTGCGTGTCGCTGCTACCCGTACTCGTTGGTGTGATTGAACGGCGGATCCTCGTCAACTACCGGGTCGATCCCGCCGCGTTGGCGGGGGTGCTGCCGGCTGGATTCCGGCCGCTGCTGGTCGAGGGCTACGGCATGGCGGGGATCTGTCTGATCCGCCTGGTCCGGGTCCGACCGCAGTGCTTCTTCCTCGACATTGGGCTGCGGTCCGAGAACGCCGCCCACCGGGTCGCGGTCGAGTGGGAGCAGGACGGGCAGCGGCGCGAGGGCGTGTACATTCCGCGGCGCGACACCAACTTGTGCCTGAACGCGCTGGCGGGCGGTCGCATCTTTCCGGGCGAGCATCACCCCGCGGACTTCGAGGTCGAGGAGGATCCGGCGAGCGGGTGCTGGTCGGTCCACATGCACAGTCGGGATCACAGCGCCGCCGTCGAGGTCGACGCCCGCTCGACCGCGAGCTTTCCGACCGGGTCGGTGTTTGGATCGCTGGCCGACGCGTCGGGGTTCTTCGAGCGCGGCGCGGCCGGGTACTCGGCGACCTCCGACCCGGGGCGCTTCGATGGGATCGAGCTGCGCTGTCCCAACTGGGTGTGCGAGCCGCTCGAGGTCGAGCGGGTGTACTCGAGCTTCTTTGCGGATCCCGCGGCGTTCGGCGAGGGGGCGGCGGTGTTCGATCACGCGCTGCTGATGCGGAACATCGACCACAGCTGGCACGCGCTCGAAGATCTAGAGCCCGGCTGAGCGCGCGGTTGCACGTGCGTGCACAGGGGGAGCGTCATTCGCGCTGGGCAAAACGCAGGCGCCCGTGATCGACTCACCCGCGCCGTGCAACAGACATCGCATGGCCCGCTTGAACCTCCGTCCTTTCTTGCCCCTCTTCCTCGCCGCGGCCGGCTGCGGCCAAGAGTTCATCGCCGACGAGATCGGTGATCCCGGTGACGAAGAGATGGTCGACCCGGGTGAGCCCGGTGAGCCCGGCGAGCCCGGCGAGCCGGGTGAGCCCGGCGAGCCCGGCGAGGACCCCGACACTGGTCCGCTCTACGAGGATCTCACCGAGACCGAGTACGCGACCCTGCGGGTCACCCTCTACTGCGAGGCCGTCTGGGCCTGCGAGCCGGACGCGGCGTGCGACATCGGCCCCGGGTCGTTCATCGGTGGCGACTGCGAGAGCTACGCCGCGGAGCAAGCAGCGACCTGCCTGACCGACGCCGACAACATGCTCGCGGCGATGAGCGCCTCGCCGTCGGAGTCGGCCTGCGTGGCCGCCATGAACCCGACCTCCTGCAACCAGGTGCTCTACTTTGACGAGTTCAAGGACACCTGCGCTCCCGCGGGCGGCGAAGAGGGCCGTCCGATCCGCGAGGGTGGCTCCGTGCTGCTGCCCACCCTGGTCAGCGGCAGCGCCTGGGCGCAATCGGACTGCGACCTGCACGACGACGCCGCCGCGCGGGCCTGGACCCGCGCGGCCCAGAGCGAGCACGGCTCGATCCCCGCGTTCGCGCGGCTGTCCCAGGAGTTGATGGCCCACGCGGCGCCGCCCCAGCTGATCGCGCGTTGCCACGCGGCGGCGCTCGACGAGATCAGCCACGCGCAGCTGTGCCTCGACATGGCCCGCAGCTTCGGCGCTGGCGACATCGACCTCGGCGCGCTGGCGATGCCGAAGCCGCGGATCCCGACGCTGGCCGAGCTCGCGCTCGAGGCCCTGGAAGAGGGGTGCTTCGGCGAGGGTGTGGCGGCGATGCGGGCCCGGATCTCGGCCGAGCGCTGCAGCGGCAAGGTGTCCGAGGTGCTCTCGCAGATCGCCGAAGACGAGACCCGCCACGCGGAGCTGGCCTGGGCTACCCTCGACTGGATGCTCAGCAAGGACGCCAGCTTGGCCCCGCTCCTGAGCGCTCGCCTCGAGCAGCTCAGCGCGGAGCGGCCCGCGGTTGATCCCCGCAAGGACAGCCCGTCGCTCGAGCGCTTTGGTCTGCTGCAAGCGTCGACCCGCGCGGCCGTGTCCAACGCGGTGCTCGACCAGCTCATCGCGCCCACGCTGCGCCGCCTGATCGCCAAGCACACCCAGCCCAGCGTCCACGCGGCCGCGTGATCCCAGCGCGGATCGGACGAACACGATGATCGCCCCCGTCCACCGCCTGTGCCACGCCCTGCTCGTGGGTCTGGCCCTGGCGGTGATGGGGTGCGAGCCGCCCAATGCCGAGCCCGAGCCCGAGCCCGAGCCCGAGCTGCCCGAGGTCTGCGACGTGCAGGCCGACGGCGCCGGGCTCGACGTCGATTGCTCGCTGATCGCCCAGGTCGTGCCGACCGGCACCGAGCTCTACGACGACCACGGGCTGCGTCGTCACGTGCGGATCGAAGACCAGGCCGGCCAGGTGCTGGGGGCCGAGTATGGCGCGTGCCTGGTGGTGACCGACGCCGACTGTGAAGTGTTGGCGACCACGATCGAGCCGGCCGCGAGCCGCTCGATCACCGCGTTGTTGGTGCTGCCCGTGGCCGAGCCTGGGCAGGCTGTCGAGCTGCAGCAGGCGGTCATGGCGTTGATCGAGGCCCGGCCCGCCGACGAACGGATCGCGCTGTTTCGCTGGGGGCAGCGGGTCACGCAGATCTCCACGCCGACCACGGACCGGGCCAGGCTGGCGCAGCTGCTCGGCAGCGGGCTGGGGCTGCGCGACGACGACTCGCTCGCGCCCGCGGCTGCGGTTGATGTGATCGACGATACCCTGGCGCTGGTCCAGGGCGACCACGGCAGCGTTCGTCAGCTGCTGGTGGTCGGGCCTGACGCGATCGTGGCTGACGCAGCGCCCGTCGCGAGCGAGTCGCTGCGTGTCGACTTCGTCTCGCTCGGTGAGTCCCCGAGCAGCTTTGCCCCGGCCCTGCTCGACGCGTCGACCCGGCTCGACGCTGCGCTCGCCGCTGGTGAGCAGGTCGTGAGCTACTGCGCGCTCGATCTGGCCGAGGGCGCGCGCTTGCAGGTCGTGGGCGGGGGGCCCTCGCTCGAGCTGGATCATGTCGCTGTGCCGGGTGCCGAGCCAGGCATGAGCTGCGAGGCTGGTGTTGGCGCGCCCGCGTACCCCGAGGTGATCGAGATCCTGCTGTCACCATCGCAGCGGATCGAGTACGACTCCCGCGTCGCCGAGCTCAGCAAAGAGCCCTTCGTTGGCAAGATCCGAACCGACCTCAACGCGCCCGATCTCACCGCCCCGGCCAAGCTGAAGCTGCGCGGCAATAATTCGCTGGCGTGCGAGCGCAAGTCGTACTCGCTCAATTTCGAGGACGATCAACCCCGGCGCTGGTTCGAGGATTCGGCCACCGACGAGTTCTTCTTGCTCTCGATGTGCCTGGATGATCGCTACATTACGCAGTTCACGGCCAACCAGCTGATGGCCGAGCTTGGCCTGTTCGCGCCGAAATTTCGGATGGTCGAGGTGGTGCTCAGCGGCGTCAGCCAGGGCGTGTACCTGCTGGTCGAGAAGCCGCACGAGGAGCTGCGGCACGACAACACCGGGGTCCGGCTGATCATGCGGCGCGCGTCAGACGTCGAGGGCGAGCCGCCCGAGCTCAAGCACAGCGCCGGCTCGGAAGCGCAGGCGGAGGCGGACTACGAGGCGTTCCTGACCGAGGCCGAGACCCGCACGGGCGATGATCTGCTGGCCTGGCTCGAGGCGAGCATGGACCTCGAGCAATACCTGCGCTGGATCGCGCTGATGAGCTTGCTCGAGTCGGGCGACTATGTGGACGAGGTCTACTTCATGTCGACGGACGTCACCGCCGAGCCCGGCGTGACGCGGGATTTCTTCAGCATCTCGACCTGGGATCAGGACGACATTTTCTCGCCGTGTCACAACAATGGTGACTTTGCGATCCAGGATCCTCATGAGTTGCTGTACTGCACCGAGGGTCGGCTGGACTACGCGATCTTCGAGGATCCGGGCGTGTATGCGCGGTATGTGGACACGCTCGAGCAGACCCTGGCGTGGCTGGAGCAGGGGCGGTTTGATGCTGCGACTGACATCAGCGCATCGGCTGTGCTCGCGCAGCTCGGTGGGGAGCAGGCTCGGGCGGCGATGATCGAGCTGCTGAGCGTGAATCCGGACGCGGTTGGGTTTGGAGTGCTGGAGGACGAGGTGCAGACCCGCGCGGGTGTGCTGCGGGAGGCGTTTGCGGCCCGGCGGGCGCTGGTGGCTGAGCGGATCGCGGCGTACCGGGTTGGGAACTGATCATCTGAGACACCGGGCCCTTTCTACAGCAGCCGGCCCTGGCGCTGCAGTCGATCCCACAGCGGCGGCAACACCTCCACGTCGAGCGCCGCATAGGCCAGCTGCCGCCGCGACAGCGGCCGCCGAGCCCAATTGCTGGTCTGCTCGGTCTTGTCCAGCTCAATCCCCAACTCCCGCCGACAGACCTCGCCGAGCTTGTGCCCGCCCTCCAGATCCCGGCCATGCCGCTGGCGCGACAAGGTCAAGGTATCCACAATATTCGAGATCTCGATCCCATGCCGCCGCAGCACGCCCTTCTCGAAGCTCGCATTGTGGATGATCTTGACCACCGCAGGATCCCCGAGCAGGCCCCCAAGCGGCTCGAGATCGGTCAGCTGTAGCGCGTCGATCACATAGATCTGCTCCCGCGTCCCTAGTTGCACGAGGCACAGCGTCCGCGAGAACGTGGTCTCGACATCCAGCGCGACCGCCTCCTCGAGCCGCAGCCGCTCACACACGACAGCGAGCGCCTCGTCACTGTCCACCCACTGCACGGGCAGCGAGGGCTCGCGCGGCGGCGCGGCGTCCAGATCTTCAACTGTCACGACCGGCGCGGCATCACCCGCAGGTATCCGCCGCAGCGCCGCGGGCACCCGCTCGCGCTCGGCCAGCTCGTCCCCGCCCGAGACCCACCGCCACGCCCCCGCCACATCGAGCAGAAACTCCGCGACCATCTCGCGCTCGACCCATGGCGGCATCAACGGCTGAAACTTGCTCAGTCGGTAGTTCGGCAGCGAAGCCGCGACCCGCTGCCACAGCTGTTCGTCTTCCCAGAACTCTGGATCCTCGAGCTGCTCGCGGGCCGCGGCAAACCGAACATGGTCGACGTCGCCCCGGATCTTGATCACGTAGTTGTCGGGCACCACCTTCCAGCCAGGCCCGATCGCCTCGAGCGCGTAGCGCAAGGTCGCGTTGATCCGCCCGCCCGCGAAGGTCCACCAGCGCAGCTCATCCGCCGCGACCTCAACCCCACCTCGACGCGGCGACAGGACCCCGTCAAAGCTCGCGCGCTTGTCCGCGAGCACCGTCCGGGCGCTGTCGTGCAGGTATACATAGTCCTGATCCGAGCTCAGCACCTCGAGCACCTGCTGGCACAGCTCGAACCCCAGGAATTGGGGTAGAAACCCGCCCCAGGTCGGCTTGCGCCCGCGCGGAGCCTTTTGAACCACGACCCGACGATCCGTGTGCTGGACCCGGATCACCGCCCACGGCCGCCCGCCGAGCAAAAAACAGCTCACCCCATCGACCAGCCGATCGACAAAGCCCTGATTGAGCGAACCCAGCATCTGCCCATTCGGGGTCTGAACCATATAGCTCTGCGGGCTCGAGAACACCGCATAGAGCTCCATGAAATTGCGCCGACCAAACCGACGCTCCGCCTTGGGCCCGAGCAGCAGCCTGCCACTCGCCGCCATCAGCGAGCCGTCGCGCAGCATCCACGCGATCAGCCGGTCAAACTCGGCCCGGTGAACCCCCGCGAGGTCTGGCAGCCTGGCCAGGTGACGCCAGGCCTGCTCGGCCGACACTCCATCGTGCGCGAGCGACAGCGCGAGCAGCTGGTGCACGAGCACAGGCCAGGCCCGGTGGCCGAGCTCGACCGACTCGACCCACCGCGACTTGGCCAGCTCGATCAGCGCGATCGCCTGCAACACCCCCTCTTCGGTTCCGCAGAAAAACGTGGTGTTCGCGACCTGGCCCGAGCGTCGCCCGGTCCGACCCATGCGCTGCAAGAACGACCCGACCGTGTCGGGCGCCTCGGCCTGCAGGACCCGGTCGAGGTCGCCCACGTCAATCCCGAGCTCGAGCGTAGAGGTGCACACGATGCAGGCGCTCGCGCCCTGGTGAAACCGCGCCTCAGCGAGCTCGCGCTCCTCCTTGGACACCGAGCTGTGATGCACGAAGACCTCGGTCCCGGCCTGGCGCATGTGCTCGGCGACGGCCTCGGTGATCGCCCGCGACTGACAAAAAAACAGGCTCTTGCCGTTTTTCGCCACCCGCGCGGCCCCGTGCGCGAGCGCGGCGAGATCCGGCTCGTGCACCACCAGCAGCCGCCGCCGCGCCGCCCCGTGCGGCGGATCCACGACCACGCCCGCTCGCTTCGAGCTGCCCCGCAGCCAGGTCAGGATCGCGTCGGGGTTGCCGACCGTCGCGCTCAGCCCGACGCGCTGGACATCGTGGCGTGACAGCGCGGCGAGCCGCTCGATCACGCTGAGCAAGTGCGCGCCCCGGTCACTCCCAGCCAGCGCATGGATCTCGTCGATCACGACCACGCGCAGATCCCCAAACAGCCGCGCGGTGTCGACGGTCTGCGACACCAGCATGACCTCGAGCGACTCCGGCGTGGTCATGAGCAGCTCGGCCGGCTCCCGCAAGAACTTGCGCCGCTCGCCGCTGCTGGTGTCGCCGTGCCAGACAAACCGCCGCAGCCCGACCATCTCGGTGTACTGCCCCAGCCGCTCGGCCTGGTTGTTGAGCAGGGCCTTGATCGGCGCGATGTACAGCGCCCCGACGCCAACGGGCGGCTCGTCGACCATGCCCGAGAGCGTCGGGAACATGCTGGCCTCGGTCTTGCCGCCGGCCGTTGGAGCGAGGATCACCGCGTTGTGTCCGTCGAGCAGCGCCTCGCCGGAGAGCTCCTGAACCGGGCGCAGCGACTTCCAGCCAAGCCGGGCGACGATCGCCTGCTGCAGTCGCGGCGAGAACCGAGAGAACGCGGTCATGGGGCCTGCACTCTACGCGGGAACGCGACGCCGCGGCCAGGTCGAATCCACGTTGGCTGGTTCACTCTCACTGTCACACTCACAGCAACGCCCGGCGGTGGGCAGCCCCCCACTATCTGATCTGCCACGGCCGCGCCTCATCGCTCAGGGGCACCACTGAATTTGGTCCGAGCCGGCAGTCTCGCAGATTAACCAGTAGCTGTCGCCCTGGAACGTTCTCGAGCCAAGCAGGTACCCCAAAGTTCTACGGCAACGGTGTCACAGTCTTCGGTGTCAGAGTCTTCGGGCACCGCCAGCGGGCAGACGGCAGCCATCGGGGACCCGCCTGGGTGCGGGGGCACCGCGCTGCGCTCCTCCGGGGATGGTGCTCCCGGGCAGCGGAGGTCGCTAAACCAGACGCGAGTGACCGATGCGGCGACTCGACAATCTCGCTTGGACGGCCTCGCTCGACCGGTCGCCAGCGGCTCGGGTCGCGCCGCGACAGGCCGCAGAAACCTAGCCCAGTGTCCCGAGCGCCGGCTAGTGTTGCACGGTTCCCTAGGTTGATCCTTGGCTGGCGGAAGCCTACAGAGGTATTATGTTCCAGGTTGCGTTCACCATCTTCGCGGCGCTACCAAGTGTCACGATTTCCAACCCGGGTTCGGTAGAGGTAATACAGACCGCCGATTCAGCCCAGTTAGTGATCCTGGACGCGGACGGCCTCCAGTCCGGCTCGGTGGTCCTTTGGGTCGAGCCGGAGGGATCCCTTGTAATGGTATTCGACTACCCCGACGGCTGGGCACAAGCAACCATCACGGATGCCGTTACGTTCGACCCGGATTCCACTCTAACGCCCGCTCAGATCGCGCTGCGTCTACAGGCCGTGGAAACAGCGCTCGGGCACGCAGTGCTCGACTACGGAACCCACCCCCAAAAGGGCCCGCTGCCATGCGCATTTGGGATTGTGTCGACCGCAATTCTGCTCGCTCGAGCGAACCCGTTCGGGTTGGCCGCGGGGTATAACGCAGCTTGTACGTGTATTCCCCACCTCTCCAAGGAATTCAAGGACATCAAGTGTCCGGGCTAGAAGAGACGCCGCGGGTGCCGTGGTACACAGCGGCTTCCGCCGTCACAATCGGGCTAGCCGCGATCTACCTCGCAGTGGTCCCGATAGTGGCCGGGCGGTGGCTGGATGCGCTGGTGCCTTCGGGGTTGGCGATTGCTACAATCCTGGCGTGGTGGTCGATGCGCCGCCAACAGGACACCAATGGGGCCGACGCGATGTTAGGGATCGTCATGGTATGGATCGCCTACGTTTGTGCACTGCGCACATGACTAGCGACGCCTTGGGCGGTCTATGCTCACGACTGCGTCCCATTCTCGTTGACGGTCGGCGGCAGGCCGAAGCCCGCGGCGGCCGATCGTGATGCTCGATCTGTGGCGCCGCCCGGACGGCCGCGAGCCGTTCGAGCGCCCGTGCTGGCAGCTCGAGCTCGAGTACCTGGTCCGCGATCAAGCCACCGACGGGCTGTCAGCGACGCCCCGCCACCGGCCCTTGCCCGCTCGGAGTGGGTCAACCCCGACTGAGCCGGGAAACCCGGACGCGGTCGGTCAGACCGGGCGCACGCGCCAGTAGCATCGCGCGACCATGACCCGGATCACCCACGCCATCGCGGCCGCATGTCGACCACGGGCCGCGACGACCAAGCTCGCCCTCGCCTTCGCGCTCCTCGCTTCGGCGAGCGCCTTGGGCTGCGTCGGTCCTCTGCAGGAGGCCACCGTGGTCCATGGCTGGCCGAGGCATCCGTCAGGGCACGGCCTTGGACAGGCCACGGGCGTCGACGTCGACCTGCATGGCCACGTGTTCGTGTTTCATCGGGCCCACCGCGACTTCGACTACCCCCCGCCTCCCGGCCTGATCGCGGAGGACACCGTGATGATGTTCGACCCGGATTCGGGTCAGCAGCTCGCAGCCTGGGGTGCCGATCGGTTCTCGATCCCCCATGGGCTCGACGTCGATGACCAGGGCAATGTTTGGGTCACGGACGTCGGGCTTCACCAGGTCTTGAAGTTCAGCCACGACGGCGAGCTGCTTCAAACCTGGGGCGTCGCCGGTGAGCCCGGCGACGACCGTGAGCACCTCGGCCTGCCCACCGACGTGGTGGTCTTGCCGGACGGGTCGTTCTATGTGGCGGATGGCTACGAGAATTCCCGGGTCGTGCGCTTCTCCCCCACCGGGGAGTTCGTCGCTACCTGGGGAACCCGCGGATCCGGCCCGGGCCAGTTCGCGGTTCCCCATGGCATCGCATGGGACGGCGACGCGCTGCTCTACGTCGCCGATCGGGGCAACCGCAGGGTCCAGGCGTTCGGCTTGGACGGCACCTTCGAGTTCGCCTGGGTAGCCGACGAGCTCGGCCGCCCGTACGGGATCGACGTCGCCCCCTCCGGCGAGCTCGTCGTCATCGACGGAGGTGACCTCCCCGCGACGGGACCCGATCGATCCCGGGTGGTGATCTTGTCTCCCGAGGGCGAGATCCGGGCCACCTTGGGGGCGTTCGGCAGCCAGGATGGCCAGTTCCGGCTCGGCCACGACGTCGCCGTCGGCGACGACGGCACGATCTATGTCGTCGACGCTTGGGGGCGCCGCGTACAGAAGTTCGTCGGGGCGACATTCCACGAATGACCGGACTCCCGACCCGGCCAAGCCTCGCGTAGACCTCGCGGCGCTCTAGCGAGAAGCGCGAGGCCGCCTTGGTCGGGAAAGCGACCGTAGAGCAGGCGGCGAGGAGGCAGACCGCGAATCGCATCGTCCGCGACGACACCCCAAGTCGAGGCGGACGAGTGAGCGGCGGCGCTCAGAAGTAGCCAGCGATCGTCGTCCCGATCTGGCCAAGCCCGCCGCCAAAGTCGGACGAGCAGATCGAGTAGACCGCCTGCTCGCTCTGTGGCCCGAGCTCCTGAAGCACGCTCCACATCCGCACGGGCGGGACGGCTTCGAATTCGCCCAACGCGTTGCTGCCGGTGCAGGCGATATCGATCCCCCGGTAGTTCTGATCCTCGCTGTTGGTGTTGGCGTAGCTCGGCTGGCCGTCCGCGCCGACACCCAGAATCCCGAAGGTCACGACCGGGCCGCCCGAGCTGTAGGCGTCGATGAAGCCGTGCACGGGGAGCATGACGGCGAGGTCGGGATCGCTGGTCTTGTCGCCGTCGACGTCGACGTCGTAGTCCGCGGGCACGCAGGTGTCGTAGCCCGAAGGATCACCCACACACTCGACCCCGGCGTTCTAACACGCCGCGCTGGTCGGAAAATCGGCGTCGTGCTCGGGCGTCACGGTCGCTCGATCGACGAGGTCGCGGACGACGACGCCGCGGCCGATGTGCTCGTGCACGAGCAGCCGGTCCTCGCGTCGTGCTACGGGGCCTCGGCTGCCTCGCCGAAGACCGCATCGAGCTCGAGCGTGAGCTCGAGCTCGAGCTCACGCAGACCAACGACATGCGGCGCTCGCGGGCGCGGTCACGGCCCTCGCCAGCGGCTGCGAGCCCGAGGTCGTCTGCATTCCATTCCTGGGCAAGCGCGGGATGCACTCGCACGAGGGCCACCATCCCAGCTCTTCCTCGCCCGCTGTCGCCCTGGCGGTTCTGGCCGCTGCGATCACCGCGATGAGCTAAGCTCCGCGGCCATGACACATCTCAAGATTTCGACCCTGTTGACGGCCCTCGCGCTCGCTGTGACTGGTTGCAGCGACGACGTCACGAGCTCGCCATGCGAAGACGAAGACGGCGAGGGATGCAGCGAGACTACAGGAGGAACGACGGACGATCCGACGGACGATCCGACGGACGATCCGACGGACGATCCGACTGACGATCCGACCGATCCCCCACCGAGCTGCGGTGACGGTGTCGTGGATGAGGGCGAGGAGTGCGACGATGGCGGGGAGTCGGAGCAATGCGACGCCGACTGCACGAGCGCCGCATGCGGCGACGGCGTGCTCAACATGAGCGCAGGCGAGAGCTGCGACGACGGCGGGGAGTCGGCCGAGTGCAACGACGACTGCACGCCCGCGGCCTGCGGCGACGGCATCATCAACGCGAGCGCCGAAGAAGCGTGCGACGACATGGGCGAGTCGCAAAGCTGCGACGCCGACTGTACGGCGGCCTCGTGTGGCGACGGCACGACCAACGCCGCCGCGGGCGAAGCGTGCGACGGCGGCGGGGAGTCGGCCGAGTGCAACGACGACTGCACCGCGGCCGCCTGCGGTGACGGCATCATCAACGCCAGCGCGGGCGAGGTCTGCGACGACAGCAACGCCGACGACCTCGACGGCTGCAGCGCGAACTGCCAGTCCAATGAGAACTGCGGCAACCTGTACCTCGACCTCAGCACCGGCGAGACCTGCGATGACGGCAACGAAATGGCGGGCGACGGCTGCGACGCGTGCGCGGCCGAGCCCTTCCAGGTGTGCTCGAGCGAGATCCCCGTCGACATCACCGACAACATGACCGTGATGTCCATGATCGACCCGCCCTTCCCCTACCTCGTCACCGACGTCGACCTCGCCATCGACATCACACACAGCTCGCTCGATGACCTGGACGTCGAGGTGACGCACGGGGCGACCACGGTGCTGATCGCAGACAACTTCGACAACCAGATGGGCCCCGGCAACGCCTGCACCGGCGACGACATGCTCGCCATCCTCGACGACGACGCGAACATTTCCCTCGAGGCGGCGTGCGTCGAGCCGGGCCCGCCCGCCATCGACGGCCGCTACGCTCCCGCCGAGAGCCTGTCGGCCTTCAACAACGCCGACGTCTCGGGCTCATGGACCCTCTCGATCAGCGACGCCAACGAGGGTGAGCTCGGTACGCTCGACCGTTGGTGCCTCAACCTCAATGGCTTCGGCGCCGAGCCGAGCCGGGTGTACTGGGCCACCACGAGCTCCTCAGTGTGGAGCGTGGAGGCGGACGGCGCCAACCCGACGGAGGTTGTCGGCGGCCTGCAGAGCAACTTCGTGGTCGCCACGGATCCGGCCAACGGACACATCTACTACGATCATAGCGCCACCATCACCCGGTCGGATGTCGACGGGGCCAACCCGGTCGACCTCATCGTGGGTAACAGCGTCTTCGGCCTGGCCGTGGACTCGAGCGCCGGCTACCTGTTCTGGTCGGATTTCAACTTCGACCGGGTCATGCGCGCCGATCTCGACGGCGACAACGTGATGGAAGTCGGCGTGGCCGACAGCCCCTCGGGGATGGCCGCCGACCCGGTCAACCAGAAGCTGTACTTCATCACCTACAACAACACCCAGCTTTATCGGGTCAACTACGACGGCAGCGACCAAGAGGTCATCGTTCCGAACCTGGGCGGACAAGGGATCGCGGTCGCGGTCGATCCCGCGGCCGGCCTGGTGTACTACTCGAACCGGGCCGACAACATCTTCGTCGCCGAGCTCGATGGGGCCAACCCCAGCGTGCTGCTCAACGGGCAATCGGTCGTCCAGGGCCTCGACATCGACACGGAGGCGGGGCTGATCTACTGGGCTGCACCGACAGCGGGGATGATCCGCGCCGCCAACCTCGCTGACGGCAGCAACGTCCAGGACATCACCATGAGCAACGGCAACGCGTGGGGGTTGGCCTTCATGTAGGGTCGCCGAGCCCGAGCGCGGTCAGCCCCTGAGCGACCGCGCCCTGGCGCGTGGGCTAATACCGTAAACCCGAAGTCCGAGCCGGGTTATGCACGGCACTGAGCGGGCGAAGGCCGCTCAGCTTGCCGACCTTGGCGATCGCGTAGTTGGTCGAGTGAGCGGTGAGCACCCCGTCTTGCGAGCCACGAGCAGCCCGATCTGCTGCTCGTGGTTCGACAATCCCAAGTGGATGGACGAGCTGGCCGAGTGGGTCGCGGAGTGGGTGGCGAAGTTCTATGGGGCGATGCGTGAGTACTACGTGACCGTGACGAGCGGCTCGTAGCAGACTGGTGCCGACGGATGCTCCCGGGCCTTGATGAGAGTTCGAGGGGCCGAAGCTACTTCGGCCTGCGTGGGCAGAGCCAACGTCGCTCGGTGCTCGGCAAGTTGGGTCCCGGTTCCCGGCGCTCTGGGCCTGTTCGACGCCCGACCCCCGTCCGGGCCCACCTCGCGTGCCGAGCCACACGCCGAAAAATGAGCGGCGCGACGTTCACGCCAGTATTGACCCTGCATCGCATGTCTCATCCGCCCACACCCTGCTGCGCCTCGTGCGCCCACCTGCGGTGGAGCGTGCCTAGCCGCTGGATCCTGTGGGGACGGTGGTATGCTGCACCGGTGTTCTCCGAAGCACTCAGCGTAACCGCCACCGCGGTGAAGAATCGGCGCGTGATACGTGACGCGTTCGTCCAACTCTGGAGCCTCATCACTCGCGGTCACGTCCGGGTCGTAGTCTTTGGCTCCGCTGGCGCCGGCAAGTCGACCCTCGGAGCTGTGTTGGCAGGCGAGGAGGTGCCAGCGGAGTACGAAGAATCGACTCGAACTGAGTCCTATCGACTCGACGCAGACTCGTGGTGCTCGGTGCTGGTGCCACCGGGTCAGGAAGGCCTCAGGGCATCCACTTGGAGTG
Source organism: Enhygromyxa salina (assembly GCF_002994635.1). Lineage (GTDB taxonomy): Bacteria > Myxococcota_A > Polyangia > Nannocystales > Nannocystaceae > Plesiocystis > Plesiocystis salina_B. The sequence goes on from NZ_PVNL01000071.1 coordinate 26,669, forward strand.
ATCTCAGCCGATATGTCACGAACGGAGAGTCCACCATTGTCCTGCATGTCGTTTGCTGGGGGCTGACGGCGATAGAACCGCTCGGGTACCGTGAAGTGGAAGGTATCTATCGTGAAGGAATGGATCCCCGAAGCTTTGTCGACGCGTATTCTCAGCACCGTCGTGCACACGAGATCGAGACACTCAAGGGACTATCGTCCAAACTCGAGTTGGCGCCGAAAAAGCTCTCGCTGCTCACGGTCATCACCAAGCAAGACTTGTGGTGGGGGCAACGGGAGATGGTCCGGGTTCACTATGAAACTGACTATGCACCTCATTTGGCCAGTCTTCGCCAGCAGATCGGTGACCAGAATTTTAGCCACAAGTTTTGGTCAGCGTCGTTGCTGGGTAAGAACATGAAGGACGGTGAAGGCACGCTCCTCGTCCCTACGGCTGAGGGGTACGACGACCAACTCAGGGCTTATCACACCCAGCGACTGAGCAGGATGATCACGGAGATGGTTGCCCCATGACCGCCGATAATCAAGCAAACGACCCAGAATTGCTTCCAAAAGAAGTAGTTGCTCGGTTGCTGCGCGAATACACCGACAATGCGCGCGCCGCAGATCAACGTTATCAGAATTTCTTGGGGCTCGGGGCTGCTATGTTCGTTGCAGTCTGTGTTAGCGTTGTCTGGCTAATCGTTCAAAGTGTTTCTGGTTCGCCAACCGGGGTGGCGTGGATGTTGTCGGCCGCTAGCTTTTTTCTCCTCATGTTGCTGGCGGTGCTCGGCGGTAGGATGAAGCCCGGCGTGGAACTGTCGATTTGGCAGCTTCGACGTGTGTACCAAATCGGCTCGAGGTTGGTGGATGTGGGAGCCCGGTTGAATTTCGCTCAACGTGTCGAACTCGAGTTGAAGCTCAGCGAGGCTCAGTTCTTGCTCAAGAAACATGAGCATAAATTAGCCAACCCACCCGCAGGACTGTGGCAACTCGAATTGGACGAGTCACCGTTTCGTGCCCCCCCCGACGAAGAACCTACCAAGCTGCGCTCTCATCGAGCAGCACGGGCCGATTCACCGATCTGACTAACCCGTGAGCGTCACAGCAGCCCGCCAACGAGCCACCGCGGGTGGCTCGCTAGCGGACCGCCGAGCGCCGACATCAACCGGCGCTGGTCTGCGGACCCCGAGCGGGCTCGTCGAGCCCGTCGATCTCCGCCTCGCTGAACAGCCGCGAGCTAATCACGAACCGAATCCCGCTCGGGGCCTCGAGCGAGAAGCCAGAGCCGCGCCCCTCGACGACGTCGAGGGTCAGGTGCGTGTGCTTCCACAGCTCGTACTGCTTGCCGCCGATGTACCAGGCAGTCCCGCAGACGTGACCGAGCAGCACGTCGCGCTGACCGATCATGAACTCGCCGAGCGGGTAGCACATCGGCGCGCTGCCATCACAGCAGCCACCGCTTTGATGCAGCAACAGCGGCCCGTGCTCGGCCTGCAGCCGGCCCAGCCACACGGCCGCGGCCGGCGTGACGCTCACGCGCGAGGGGCTGGCGCCATCGCTGACACCGTCACCGTCACCGTCGTTCATGGCGGCCTAGAAGAACCCCATCGGGTTCTCGTCGTAGCTCACCAGCAGGTTTTTGACGTTCTGATAGTGCCCGAGCATCATCTTGTGATTCTCGCGTCCGACACCGGATTGCTTGTACCCACCAAAGGCCGCATGCGCGGGGTAGAGGTGGTAGCAATTGGTCCATACCCGCCCGGCCTCGATCGCGCGACCGGCCCTGAATGCGGTGTGCATGTTGCGGGTCCAGACCCCGGCGCCGAGCCCGTAGAGGGTGTCGTTGGCGATCTTGATGGCGTCGTCGTAGTCCTCGAAGCTGGTACACGAGACGACCGGGCCGAAGATCTCCTCTTGGAAGACGCGCATGGCGTTGTCACCGGAGAAGATCGTGGGCTGCATGTACCAGCCCTTGGCCAGCGGCCCGCCGAGCTCGGCCCGGGCACCACCGAGCAGCACCTTGGCGCCCTCCTGCTTGCCGATCTCCACGTAGCGCAGGATCTTCTCGAGTTGATCGTTGGACGCCTGCGCGCCGACGGTGGTCTCGGTGTCGAGCGGGTTGCCGGGCTGCGACTTTTGCTTGGCGCGCTCGACCGCCATCTCCATGAATTGCGAGAAGATGCTCTTTTGAATCAGCGCGCGCGACGGGCACGTGCAGACCTCACCTTGGTTGAGCGCGAACATGCCGAAGCCCTCGAGGCTCTTTTGGCGAAACGCGTCATCCTGGTCGAGCACGTCCGCAAAAAACAGGTTGGGGCTCTTGCCGCCGAGCTCGAGCGTGACCGGGATGATGTTCTCCGACGCGTACTGCATGATCAGCCGGCCGGTGGTGGTCTCGCCCGTGAACGCGATCTTGGCCACGCGGTCGCTCGACGCGAGCGGCTTGCCGGCCTCGAAGCCAAACCCCTGGACAATGTTGAGCACACCTGGGGGCAGCAGATCCCCGACCAGCTCCATCAACACGCAGATGCTGGCGGGGGTCTGCTCGGCGGGCTTGAGGACCACGGCGTTGCCGGCCGCGAGCGCGGGCGCTAGCTTCCACACGGCCATCAAGATCGGGAAGTTCCAGGGGATGATCTGGCCGACGACGCCGAGCGGCTCATGCAGGTGATACGCGACGGTGTTGGCGTCGATCTCGGCCATCGAGCCCTCTTGCGCACGAATGCACCCGGCGAAGTAGCGGAAGTGGTCGATCGCGAGGGGCAGATCCGCGGCCAGGGTCTCGCGCACGGGCTTGCCGTTGTCCCACGCCTCGGCGACGGCGAGCATCTCGATGTTGGCCTCCATGCGATCGGCGATCTTGTTGAGGATCAGCGCTCGCTCAGCGACGCTGGTCTTGCCCCAGGCGGACTTGGCCGCGTGCGCAGCGTCGAGCGCGAGCTCGATGTCCTCGGCGCTCGAGCGGGCGATCTCGCAGAAGGACTCGCCCGTGACCGGCGATGGGTTCTCGAAGTACTGGCCCTTGCGTGGCTCGGTCCACTCGCCGCCGATGTAGTTGAGATAGCGCGACGCGAACTTGACGTTGGCGCCGTCGGTGTTGGGGAATTTGTAGATGGTCATGGGGTTCCTCTCGGTGATAGGATGATTGCCCAGATCGCTGCGCGGTTGGGCACAGTCGCGAAGCTTGCCGCTACGCGCCCGTGATCGCGGTCGCGTGGCTTGGTGAAGATCGCCTGCCGATACACACGCCGAAATTGGGAGGCGCGACATTCGCGCTTCCGGCGGCCCCGTATCGGATGTCCTTCCCCCAGGCTCAAACAGTTCGTTGAGGTCCTGGGCTTTCAGCGGCTTGGCTCGAAGAGACCCTCGAAGCCGTGTGCGAGTGCAGCTCAATCGTCATCGCCGGGTGGAAGCTCGACGAATGGGGAGCGTGGGCCAGCCGCTCTCGGATCGCACCCTCCTTGAAGCTGGCCAGCATGATCCGTAAGCACAGCGCTCGCATACCGGGTACTGTTACCCGCGCGCCATGGCAGACGACACACAACCGAGCGACCCGGACACCCTCAACCCCGTCGTCGCCGAGCTGTGGTTTCCGCGCGGCCCCGCGATCAATGTGCGTGTACGACGGGTCTCGGGTCGAGAACGCCTGTCGGGACCGTACGAGTTCGAGGTCGACTTCTCGCTCGACGCCGGGACCCGTGATCTCGAGCAGCTCTTGGGCGCCGAGTGTGAGCTCGTATTGGACCGCAGCGGGCTCAGCAGGCATGTGTATGGGATCGTGAGTCGTGTCGAGTTCGCTCTCGAGGCCGACGCCGACGCGCGCGCTGGTGACGAGGGCGCACGCGTGGCGGTGGCACCCGCGTTCGCGCTGCTCGACCACGACCTCGACACGCGCTTCTTCTCGGGCATGAGCGTCATCGATATCCTCGCCAAGCTCCTCATCCCTGGTTTGCGCGAGTATCGACGCGAGCTTGACGTCGTGTCTCACATTGTCCGCGAGTACCCACGCCGCGACTACTGTGTTCAGTTCCGGGAGTCCACGCTCGCGTTCTGCGAGCGGATCATGCAGGAGGAGGGGATCGGCTACTTCTTCATCGCGGATATCGAGGGCGAGCGTGAGCGTATCGTCTTGTTCGACAACAACGACGACTGTTCTCACGTCGAGCTACTGGTCCCCGAGCCGATCCCGATCGTTCGTGACCGACCCGAAGCGCGCGATCGCGAGTCACTGCAACAGCTCGACTGGCTCGCGCGGGGTATTCCCAACCGTGTCCTCGCCCGCGCCTACAACCTCAAGAATCCCGCTCGCATCGAGGAGGCGGCAGCCCAGACCGAGGCCAAGGTCATGCGCGAGGTCGTGCTCGAGGGCGAGCGCCGGCACATCATCGACGACCCGATCGACGATCCGGACGCAAGCAGCTTCGACGGGGTCGACCTCGAGCAGTGCCAACGCGCCGCGTCGCTCGGCTTTGAACGCTTTGGTGTAGAAGCAGGCACCGGGCGCGGCCGCGGCAACGCGATCGGTTTTCGGCCGGGCGCCGTCTTCGACCTCGGTGAGGGCGCGCAGGATCCTCGATACAGCTCGGCATTCCTGCTCACGAGCGTCGACCACGAGATCCTCGGCGACGATGGTGAGGACGCTCGTGGCTTTCGCTACGAGAACCGCTTCTTGTGCATTCCGCACACGCAGCCGTTCCGGCCGCCGCGCTCGCGTCCCCGGCCGTCTGTGCAAGGGGTGCTCACCGGCCTCGTGGTCGGCCCAGAAGCCGACGAGGTCCACACCGACACGCTGGGCCGCGTGCGCGTTCGGTTCCACACCGATCGCCACAGCAAAGCCCACGAATCGAGCACGTGTTGGGTTCGTGTCGCGCAGGTGTGGGCCGGCCAAGGCTACGGGGCCATGGTCATTCCTCGGGTCGGGATGGAGGTCGTTGTCGCGTTCGTCGATGGCAACCCGGACTGTCCGATCGTCACGGGCTGTGTCTACAATGGGGCCCAGCAGCCGCCCTATTCATTGCCGGGTGAGCTGACCAAGACAACCTTCAAGTCGTCGTCTTCACCCGCGGGCGACGGCTTTAACGAGCTTCGACTCGAGGATGCGAAGGGCGCCGAGCAGATCTTTGTGCATGGACAACGACGCATGGACGTGCGCGTTCGCGGGCCGCTGTTCGAGACCACGGGTGGCAACCGCGAGGAGGTCGTCGGCGGCGGAGCCGGCGAGGATGCCCACGGAGATCACAACACCCTGGTGCACGGGGACGTCAACCACCACGTGATGGGGTCCTCATACGTGAACGTTGACGGGGCACAGTACACCTGCGTCGGCGGCGGCGTGACCGAGGAAATCAAGAACGATCGCGTCGTGGCGGTCGGTGAGCTCAGCCGGCTGAGTGCGCGGAATATCGAGCTGGAGACCGCAGAGCTGATCTCGCTCCGGGCCAATGACTTCGCGGCCCGGGCGAGCGCCGGCATCACCATGCTGGGCCACAGGAGGATCGCATTCGAGAGCGACGACACCGTCGAGATCAAGGTCGGTGAGAGCTTCATCTCGCTCACCCCGCATGGCATCAGCATTTCCGGCGATATAGTTCGGATCAACAGTGGCGGGGCCGCGAAAGACATATCCCGGTTGGAGATTTCGGCCGAGCCGCGCCCGATGTACGATGCATGGGACGCGCTGCCCGCAGACGACGGCAAGCCCGGACGCAAGCGGGGCGGCGGTCGTGGAGCCGCGCGTGGCGGAGGGCGAGAACGAACGCCGCGAGGCCTCGAACCGGACCATCGCGCGCCGCCCCCCTCGGACGAACACCACAGGCGCAAAGATGCCGAAGATCACACCGACGCGCTCATCCACGGGGAGGGGACGCTCAACAGCCTCGAGTGGCTAGACGTAGAAGCCTGGTGTGGAGAGAGCCCTCGCCTGGTCATCGAAGCCGAGCACGCTTCACCAGGCGCCCGCGCAGGTCTGCGGATCCGCGACGCGATGGATGGGTCTTCCCTCCTCGAGGGCATTGGGTACGACGTCCGAGACTCGACCCAGTCGGTGGAAATCTACGACATCCTTCCACGCACGGTCGGCGGCGGCAAGCTCGAGAAGGACCGCCTGCTCCACGCCAATTCCCTCGGGCGGCGTACGCCTGCCCCGCTGCGCTTTCGGTTCTTGAGTGACCTCCCAGCATCGGTACACTCGATTCATCATCAACCGTGGCGGCTCTCTGTGTCTGACCACGTGGTCAAATTCAGCGGTACAATCTCCTACGTTCGCGCGTGGATGCACAGCATCATCAACCTGTCGGGCCACGTACCCAGCGCTACGCCGGGTCGAATCGAGGCCACGTTTCGGGGAACAACGAACTGGTGGTACGCCAAAGAGATCAGCAATGAAAATTGGCGATTTTGGAACGGCGCCGACTGGCTCGAAGTTCCGAAGTTGTGGGAGAATCCGCACGGAGTGAACCGCACGGGTATCGCTGTGTGGCGAGAACCGCATGGGACAATCGCCACGCAAGTGGGCCGCCTTCCGTGGCCAGACCCGCTGCCGACCGAGCAGCGGCCGGACGCCGAGGTCCGCGAGGTTATCAAAAAATGGGAGCGAGATATTCGCACGATGTGGTCTCGCAAACACCAGATCGTGCGCGTCGAATGCGGGAGTCCATTCGAGCCTGGATGCTGCCGCCTCGACGTCGACTTCGATGTCGAATTCGTCGAAAAACAATTCCTTAACGAACATGCCATTGTCGTCGCCGACAACTTTGCCCGCGCCAACTCCCATGCGTGGCCTCTCGATGAGTCGAGCACTACGGCAGCACACGAGTTCGGCCACCTCATGGGCAACCCAGACGAATATATCGGCGCGACCCGCATCGACCGCACGCTGAACGAAGACCACGCGGTCAACGGCATCGACGAAGCCTCGCTCATGGGTAGCGGAAATATCGTCCGGCTGCGCCACTACAACCCCGTCTGCCACGTTCTCTCCAAGGCCGTCGCCCAGCAGCTCGGCAAACACTGGACCTTCAAGCCAGCCGTCAAGCCATGACCGACGAACCGATCCCCTTTCAACTCGACCTCACGACCACCAACGGCCGCCAGGTCGCCAGCGCCGCCAACATCGACGACTGCTTCGAACTGCGAGAGTGGACCACCTGGCTCCGAGTCCGCAGCGAGGTTTCGGGCTACGTGCCCCCTGCGCTCGCGCCTGGCGATGAGGACGTCACCAGCTACGTACCCCCGGTGTTCGAGCGCGACGGCCTCGCGGTCCTGGTCGTCACTCGCTCGTTCGAGGACCTCACCGGCTCGACGATTGGACTGTTCTACTTGCGCCTCGACGGCGGCGCCCTCGACACGATCCGCGCAACGGTTGAACAGACGCCGTGGGTCGACCTGCCTGATCCAACTGGCGGCGCCCGCGAGGCACCTACGGTCCGCCTTCACTACGCCGGCCAGGACTTCGTGGTGCAGCGGGCGTTCAACGCGGCGTGCGGGAGCTTCCTTGAAGCTATCGACCCGCTGTGGCGGCTGCTCCTCGGCCACAGCAACCGCGTGTTCAAGCACGCCTGCGCGGCGCTTCGGCTGAGCTCGAGCGCTACGCAGAGCCCGGAACACCCAGGGTCCTGGGAGCTCACCATCACGCTGCGCAATCTCGGGCGAGATCCTGTCGTGTTGACCGACCCGCGGGTCCCGAGCACCGACGACGCCGGGGCACGGCTGAGCGTGCGATTTGGCGTCGCGCCGGACGACGAGTCTTGGCCTGTGCTCAACACAACCCCAGTGCTGACGCCCAGCCTCCCGAATGACGCCCCGCACGTCGTCACGCTCGCGTCGCGCCGGGGACTCGTGCTCGTGATCCCCTGGCGGCCGCCTGGTCCCGGGCGCTACTGTATCCTGGTTACGTGGCAGGACTATCGCGGACCGTTAGATGCCGCGCCGGGGCAGATACCTTTCATGCCGCTGCCCTCGTCTGGGCCGCCCTACGTTGGCTCGGGACCCTACCCGATCCGCGGGGCGCTGTCTGGTCGCGTGGTCGTCGATGTGCCGTCACCCGCGAAGTGACCGTCGCCACAAATCATCAACGGAAGCGGTGCCCGCAACCGCTTGTACCTTTGCCGCGCTTCGAGGCGCCCAGCCACATGTCTCGAAGCACGAGGGTGTCTCCGTCGATCTCATAGGTGCCGCTTGGGTCGACGTCGTTCGGAACGTAGTTACCGTTCAGACCCTCGAGCGTGAGGGTCTTGCGTTCATCATCCACTGTGTACTTGCCGATGTAGTCGACGTAGCTCTCGAACGGGCGCCACGTCAGCTCAAACGAGCGGATCGAGATGTGGAAGTCTCGGATCGGATCTTCAGGGACGAATTCCGGCCCCCCGTCGCATGGGAAGCGCCCGACTTCGTGCCAGTAGCCGACGACGGGGGACACGGGGGGTTCAGGGG
>NZ_PVNL01000072.1 GCF_002994635.1 Enhygromyxa salina
ACACCAGCTACGACCCGAACGACACCGTCATCGGCAGCGACTGGCACACGGCGCGGATCAGCTACCAAGGCGCCGACGTCGGCCTGCTCGCGGAGAAGCGGGCCGCGTTGCTCGCGGCGGACCACCATGGCACGCCGAGCGTCGTGCACCTCGACACGCTCGGGCGGCCGCTCTTGTCGGTCGCCCACAACAAGGACCTTGTTGGGGTCGACGAGTACTACACGACGAAGTCTGTGCTGGACATCCAGGGGCACGTGCTCGAGGTGATCGATGCGCGGGACAACACCGCCGAGTCTCGGACGTTCGGGATGCTCGGGCAGTCGTTGGTGGTCAGCAGCGAAGACGCGGGTGACCGGTGGTCTCTGCTCAACGCGCTAGGGCAGCCCATGCGAAATTGGGACAGCCGCAGTCAGCGCTTCTCGTACTCGTACGACACCCTGCGCCGGCCAGTGGATCGCACGGTCAGCGTGTCCGGCGGCTCACAGAAGTTGCTGGGGCGCATCGTGTATGGCGACCTACTGTCTTCTCCGGAAAACACGAATCACGTCGGGCGTGTGTATCGGGTGTACGACGGGGCTGGCGTGGCGACGACGGTGGAATTCGACTTCAAGGGGAACCCGCTCGAGGAGCAGCGACAGCTCGTCACGAGTAAGACGACGCAACCGGACTGGAGCGCGCTGTTGGGCCAGAGTACAATTGCCGCGATGGCGACCGCCGCGACTTCGCTGCTCGACTCCGAGACGTTCTCGGCGAGCAGTCAGCGTGACGCGGTGAACCGGGTGCTGACGGCGATCTCGCCCGACGACAGCGAGGTGAGCTACACCTACGACGAGGGCGGCGCGTTGCAGGCCGTCGAGGTCAAGCACCGCGGCAGCTCCACGGCCGAGACGGTCGTGGGAGACATCACCTACAACGCCCGCGGCCAGCGAGAGTCCGTGGTCTACGGCTCGACCTCGAGCCCGACCACGACGACCAACTACACGTACGACCCGCAGACGTACCGGCTCGCGTCGCTCTCGACCGTGCGCGGCAGCGACGCCGCCAACCTCCAGGGCCTGCATTACCACTACGACCCGGTCGGCAACATCACCGACATCCGCGACTCGGCGCAGCAGACCGTCTACTTCAACAATTCCGTCGTCGCGGCCGCGAACTCGTACACCTACGACGCGGCGTACCGGCTGATAGAAGCGACGGGCCGCGAGCACAGCACCCAGGGCACGACCCAGCGCACGGACGTACAGATCACGCCCGGCCCGCAGCCGATGACGAGCGATCCGTCGGCGATGCGGCGGTACACGCAGAAGTTTACCTACGACGAGGTGGGTAACATTCTGAAGATGCAGCATATCCCCGCCTCGGGGAGTGGTTGGACTCGGTACTACGAATCCGACGAGTACGGCAACCGGCTCGAGAAGACCTCTGCGCCTGGTGACCCGGCGAACGGCCCGTACACGCACGCGTACACGTACGACGCGCACGGCAACATGACCGCGATGCCGCACCTGTCGAGCATGGTGTGGAACCACGACGACGAGCTGCGCGAGGTCACCGTCGGGACGGAGACGGTCTACTTCCAGTACGCGGGCGGCATGCGCAGCCGCAAGTACGTGGAGAAGGCGGGCGCGATCACCGAGGAGCGCATCTACCTCGGCCCATTCGAGATTTACCGCAAGCGCAAGCGCATCAGCGGCACGCTGGACCTCGAGCGCGAGTCGCTGCACATCAGCGACGACACCGGCCGCATCTGCATCATCGAGACCAAGACTGTCGATGGCGGCTCCGCGGTCGGGAGCCCAACCGGCATCTGGCGCTACCAACTGAGCAACCATCTCGGCTCCGCCGCGACCGAGGTCGACGGGAGCGGAGCGGTCATCTCGTACGAGGAGTACCACCCCTACGGGGCGAGCGCGTACCGTGCTGTGAACGCGAGCATCGACGTCTCGGCCAAACGCTACCGCTACACGGGGATGGAGCGCGACGAGGAGACGGGGCTCGCGTACCACTCGGCCCGCTACTATGCGCCGTGGTTGGGGATGTGGATGGGGGCAGATCCCATTGGGCTGGGGGATGGAGCCAATCGGTATGCGTACGCGGGGGATAGGCCAGCGTCGAGTGTAGACCGCAACGGGCGAGAAGAGGGGCGGCTCACAGGGATTCTCTTGGATGCTTTTCGCCGACCAGAGGTGACGGGGGGAGGCGATGGCGATCCCGATGTCTCTATTACCTTGCGCCAGGAGATCAACGAATGGGCGACGCCAGAGCTGGAGCAGGCGTTTGTCGAGACCGCTCTGGCGGACTACGAAGTGCATCTGAGGGCGGTTGATGAACAGAGTCGCGCACAATACGCGAGGGCTGTCGATGCCCCATCCAACGTCCTCGGTCTGCACCCTGCGGGGCGATATGATGCCCTTTTTGATCCGCTGTATCCTGGCAGCAGTCGAGGTGACCACCTAGTTCAAGGGCTCCGCGGAGAAATGGCGGTTATTCAAGGTGAGCTCCGCGATGGCACCCCCGCGGACCGCATTCTGCGGTATCATGCGACCTACGCGGAGGCCATTCAGTCAATCCCGCAGCCGCTAGTTGAGCAAGCAATTGGGGTAGAGTTGGGGGCAGTGGCCTTTGCCGCGGGGACTGCAGTCGGACTCGGCGTGGCTCGACCCGCGGATAGTATCACAGCGGCTGCCGCAAGGGGGGGCCCGAAGACGCTCGACCTGTTTGGGGGGAAAAATCCCAAGTCCCTGGGGCAACGAACGTCGACCTGGTTGCTGAAGAAGGAGTCCGGGCCTCCACAGCATCGCTTCCCTTCGAGACTGGATCTGTAGGGGAGATTATCGCCAGCGGCCCTCGGGCGGAGTTCCTTCCCGAGGCCGCTCGCGTGTTGCAGCCAGGAGGAAAGATTTTCATCAACGCGACGAAGGGAAACAAATTCGGGAAGCTTCCAAGTGCCGAGACTCTAGATGCGCTAGGATTGCGAGTTGTTCAGACAGCGGGCCCACTGGACTCGCGTTTTTCGGGTCAGGCATTCCGCCGTACTGACGGCTCCGTGATTCCGACTTCCCAGGTCACGACCACGATTGTGGAGAAGATTCCATGAGCATTTCACAACCAGACTTCTCTGAGCTTCACTTCACAGATGCCGACATTGAGAGCATCTCGGAGCGCGCGAATGGCGTTCTCGCTGTGGCTGTGCGCAACCTGATCATAGTCACAGAAGCGGTGGTATTGGGTCGAGAGGCACCGAAAAACATACCGGCATGCAGTATTGAGTTCCATGGTGTGAGCCAGTCGATCCGCACTATCCGCAAGTACGACGAGAACGGTCAGCCAGCCTCAGAAACCGTCGTGATCGCTGACAACGTTAGCGCGGTGGATCTAGACTCGTCCACGTTGACGTTCGAGTTGGAGGGACGGCTGAAGTCGCCACCGGCTTGGATTGACGAATGGATCGTAAAGGCGAAGGGCTGGAGGATGATCATTGAGTGAGGCCCGAGAGCAATGACCGGGGGAGGCATCATCCAAGATCCCGCCCGAGAGCAATAACCGGGCGGAATCTGGAGCGAAGCATCCGCGAAGATGCTGTCGTTCTGGCCCGCATAAAATCCCGTTCGGGAGTAGTTGGATACTCCGGCGTACTTGGGCAGCCGTTCCGGCTGACCTGGGCAAGCGGCCCGGAGCCACTCGGGCAAGTTGGCAGCGTCGATCCAGATCACGGTCCAGTGGCGACCATCACGACCCGGTCCTGGGTCGACACCACCACCCCACCGGGCCGCTCCACCGTGATCACGAAGGCCGAAGGCTCTCCGATCACCAGCTTGGCGTCGATCGGGACCTGAACCTCGTCCGCGCCCGCCTCGACGTCGAACACCCCGCCGTTGACCGGAGGCCCGTCGCGCTTGTCGTCGACGATCCACACCTGGTACTGGGTCTCGCCCGAGCCCCCCGAGCCCGTAGCCGCGAGGCCGTGCAGGCTCAACATGCCCGCCTGCTGCTCGGAGCTCCACAACACCGAGCCGCCCGCGCCGTCTTGGGCGGCGGGATCCGGCTTGACCACGAACCGCCACTCGAGCTTGTCGCTCGCCGCCTCGATCTGGCTGCGCAGGTCGTCGGCGTCCGGCGGATCATCGCGGTGGACAAACAGCCACACCGCGATCGAGAGCATCACCAACGCCGCGAGCGCGCTGACGTAGGTTGCAACCCGCGCGAGCCGAGACTCGCTGACGGGCATCGGCACGACCCCCGAGCGGCTCACGGTCGGCCCGAGATCCGACTGGCTGACGGCGCGCGGGTCGAGATCCTCGTGCGAGCCCGACTCGAACCCCGGCTCGGATCCTGGTTCGTCAGACTCGGGCCGCCGAGATCCCGAGCCCGAGCGCGCCTCGAGGCGGTTCAGGTCAGCCGGGATCGCGGCACGCTGTGACTCGCTGGGCTTGGCGCCGCGATCGATGCGTCCGTTGGTCAGGCTCGACTCGAGCACGCCAGACTCGACCGCCGCGTCGACCGACTCGGGGCTGTCGCTGTCGTCCCAGGCCAGGTGGGCGGCGCCGTCGTCGGGCTCGGCGTCGCTGTCGGCCGCGCCGAGCAACAGCTCGTCGGACGCGTCGAGCCCCAAGCCGGACCCGCGACCGCCGATCGTCTGCTCGTGGCGCCGGGGGATCATGAAGCCCCAGTACAAGCTGGCCTGCTCGATCACGGCCGCCTTGACGCTCGGAGGCATCTGCTCGGCGTGGGCCATCAGCGACAGCTCGATCGCCGCGGCCGCCGACTCGTAGCTGGGATCGATCGCGGCGCCGACCAATAGATGCCGAAGCTCCGCCTGCTGGGCTTCGTCGAGCCCCGCGATCGCGCGGTCGGTGAGCAGGGTGTGCAGGCGCTTGTCAGGCACGCTCATGGCACACCCTCATGCTGCGACAGCCGCTTGCGCACAGCGATCAGCGCGCGCCGCACCAACGACTTGACCGTGCCCAGCTGGGTCGCGGTGGCGCCCGCGATCTCCTCGTGGGTCATGCCCTGGCCGACCGCGAGCGAGAGGATCCGACGCTGGCGTGGGTCGAGCGTGGCCAACACACCCGCGGCGGTCGCCGCCTCGACGCAGCGCTCGCTCGCGGTGTGTTGCTCGCTGCTCGCCAGCGAGTCGGGGGCGGGCTTGAGCTTGGGTCGCGGCACGATCGAGCGCAGGCGATCGAGCATGCAGCGACGGGCGATCATGGCGATGAACACCGGCTCCGAGCCCGCGCGAGGATCGAAGCGACCGGCGTGCTTCCACAGCTCGACGAAGATCTCCTTGGTCGCCTCGTCGCTGGCGTCCGGAGCGAAGCGCCGTGCGATCGACCAAACCAGCGGCCCGTACCGCGAGATGCACTCGCGCACGGCCGCGGGGTCACCAGCGGCGACCTGTCCAAGGAGCGTCTGTGCGGACCCAGCCAGGGCCTCTGAGATAGCATTTTTTGAGGCGTGGCTGCAGGTCGACAACCATTTCAGCGCGCCCGCCGACGGGTGGGGAGCTCGATGTCGACGTCCGCCAACACCAGCTCCGGGTCGACGCTGCACGCTGCGCTGAGCGCCTGCACGGTCACGCCGAAACCCCGCGCAAGCGCGCTGTCCTGTCCCTGCATACGCATGGGCAGCGCGTACCAGCGAGCGACCTCGCGCACGTACGCCACGCGAAACGCCGGGTCGGCGGGCGAGCCACCGCTCGCGTCTGTGCACACCCTGCCCATGAAGCTCCGCGCTCGCTCGGCGTCCAGCGTCAGCCGCAGCGCCGCTGGATATCCGAACAGGCACCAATCCGACTGTGCAGGATCAGCCCCGCGATCTCCGAGGATCACGGGACACCAGCGCAGTACCTCGGCGTAGTCGCCCTGCATGTGATCCGTGACCAATTCTTCGTGCGTCGGCGGCCTCGAGGCGGCTCCGCGTGCGCAGCCAGCCGTGTTCCCAGCCGCGATCACGCCGAGCAGACCCAGCACGGCGGCGACGAACATGCTGGACGAGCGCACGCGTACTTGTCCCCCAATCGTGATAGGGCGCGCAAGTCACTCATGAATGGAGTGCGTAATATACGCAATGCGGTTCACGCGTCGAGAACAGTTATAAGACCTGGGTGGGTCTCACGCTCATCCGCAAGGGCAACCCGAGTCAGCGGAACAAGCGCGCCTCCAAGATTGCGTTGGTGTTGGCGGGGGGCGCGATGACTGGCGGCGCGTTCAAGATGGGCGGGCTCAAGGCACTCAACGACTTCCTGGTCGGCCGCGGGATCGTCGACTTCGACATCTACGTGGGGCTGTCTGCGGGGGCGTTGCTGTCGGTCCCGCTCGCGGCCGGGTTCTCGCCCGACGAGATGATCCGGGTGATCGACGGCACCAGCGAACGGTTCGAGCCGCTGCGTCCCTCCGATCTCTACACGCCCAACGTCACCGAGATCGTCGGGCGCCCGGCCAGGCTCGCGTGGGAGCTGGCCCGCTACGGCCCGTGCCTGCTCGCCGACTTCATGCGCGGGATCCCGGGCTTGCCGAGCACGTTTCACGACGCGCTCGGCGAGCTGCTGCGATCGCCCGACTACATGCACGTCGAGCGCATGGCGTTGCGTCTGCGTGACAAAGTCTCACCCCGAGTCTCGCTGCCCGCCGTGACCGAGGCGATCCCCAGCGGGTTCATGACCAACGCCCCGGTCGAGCGCTGGGTGCGGCGCAACCTCGAGAAGATCGGCGTCCCCAACGACTTTCGGGCGTTCGCGGCCAAGCACGACAACCAGCTGTTCATCACCGCCTGCGAGCTCGACACCGCCGAGCGGGTGATCTTTGGAGCCGACGAGCACGAGGGCCTGCGCATCTCCGAGGCCGTGCAGGCATCGACGGCGCTGCCGATCTTGTATCAGCCCGCGCGCCTCGAGGGCGTCGACTACATCGACGGCGCGGTGCGCAACACCGCCAACATCGACGTCGCCATTGATAAGGGTGCGGATCTGGTGATCTGCTACAACCCGTTTCGCCCGATCCGAAACAAGCTGCTGCCGAGTGAGCCCGATAGCCGACGGATCGCCGATCAGGGGCTCACGGGTGTGCTCAACCAGGTGTTCCGCACGCTGCTGCAGTCGCGTCTGCGCCTGGGGCTCGAGCGCTATCGTGACCACAAAAACTTCGAGGGGGACATCGTCGTGATCGAGCCCAAGGAGCAGGACCTCGACTTCTTTGGGCTCAACCCGCTCGCCTACCGCAAGCGCGACGCGGCGCTGCGACACGGCTACGAGTCGGTCCGCCACACGGTCGAGCATCGCTTCGACGAGCTCGATGAGCTGCTCGACAGCCACGGGCTGCGGCTGAGCCGGGCCGTCGCGGCGCGGCGGGCCGCAGAGATCGTGCGCGAGCGCGAGTGGTCAGACGGCCGCGAGCGGCGTGACAGCCGACGCGCCCGTCAGCCGCTCCCGGTCCACGAAGCGCCGTGACCGGGAGCGGGCGCCGAGCCGGGGTGGGTCACTCGCTGAACGCGAACAGCTTGAACACGTGGGCCGAGACGATGGTATCGCCGTCGACTCCCGGCTCTTCGTACGACGCCACGCCGCCGAGCTCACCGGTGGCGCCCTCGGTCGAGAACACGAAGTTCACGGCGTAGACGAGCGCGCTCGGATCCGCGGGCTTGACCGCGTCCAGCTTCACGCTGCCGAGCTCTGCCAGATCCTCGACCTCGCGGACGACCGTCGGCGCTTCCAGTCCCTCCTCGCCGATCTGAGCGACGAGCACGGCGGCCAGCTCGCTGTCGAAGTAGCCGTCCTCCGACAGCAGCCTCAGGGTCACGTCGAGCTCGACCCGCGACACGCAGGTCGCCGCCGAGCCATCGCTGGGGACCGACTCGACGTGCCGGACCTCGCCGCCCTCGTGCGCGACGGACAGCTCGAAGTTCGCAACCTCCGGAGCGCTGGTCTTGACCGATACCTCGCCGAACGAGATGGCCTCGAAGCCGAGGATGCGCGCGCCTTCGGCCGCCTCGAGCGCGGCCCTGGGCTTGTGCCCCTCGGGGGTCTCGATGTCCTGGCTAGGCAGCACGGTGACGGTCTCGATGCACGCTTCGAGCTCCTCGCCACCTTCCGCTTCGCCGCCTTCTCCCGCCTCGGTCTCTCCTTCAGTCTCTCCCGCCTCGGCGTCGCCATCACCGATCGGGGTGTCAATGTCGGCGCATCCCACCGCGAGCGGAGCGACAGCGAGCAGCGCGAGGAGGGGACGAGTGGATCGCAACATGGTCATGTCTCGACCATGATCCCGGTCGCTGTGCTTGGCCACGCTGACGTTGATGTCAGCCCGAGCGGCGCGACCAAACCGCGTGTGGACGAGGCGTCACGCCGGCTCCCGAGTCCACGTGGCAACCGGATCGCAGCTGTGGGGCACGATTGTCGCGGTCCCATCGAGCTCCTCGCCGGGAGGATTGATCTGCGGGACAGCGTGCAAATCAGTCGGGAACCGTGCTTGCGGTCGCCTCGTTCGTTCGACGACAATCTTGCAGCCGATGGCCCGCGTGATCGCCAACCCCGGACACCGCGACGAGCGCGTGCACGAGCTGGCGGTCGGGGTCACCGTGATCGGCCGCGGCCGCGAGAGCCAGATCCGCGTGACCAACAAGAGCCTGTCTCGCCAGCACGCGTCGCTCGAGCGCGAGGCATCGGGCCGCGTCACGATCAAGGACGTCGGCAGCAAGAACGGGACCTTCGTCGAGGGTCGTCGGCTCGATCGTCCCCAGGAGCTCGAGGACGGCCAGCACTTCAGCTGCGGCGACGTGGTGTTCGTCTACAGCCTCGCCGAGTACTCGGTCGCCCCGCCAGAGTCGTTCGTGCGCGAGATCTCGACCGAGGCCACCCGCGTGCTCGTCAACGATCTGCTGACCCAGGCCCGCAACCGCCGCAGCTCGGGGCTCGGCCGGCCGCGCCTGCCCAAGACCGCCGAGGGGCGCCTGCAGGTGCTGCTCGAGGTCGCGCGGCTGCTGTCCTCGCCCGAGGACATCGAGGGTCAGCTGCGCAAGATCCTGGACCTGGTGTTCTCGATCCTCGACATCGATCGGGTCGCGCTCATCATGATCGACGAGGACACCGGGGAGTTTGGTCCGCCGATCGTCGAGTCGCGCCGCGAGGCGACGCTGGGCGAGACCTCGGGCACCTATAGTCGACACATCCTCAACTACGTGCGTGAGCGCAGCGTCGCCGCGCTGTTCTCTGACGCCGCCGCCGATCCGCGGCTCGACGGCGCGCAGTCGATCCAATTGACCTCGGTGCGCTCGTCGATGTGCGCCCCGCTCAAGCCCCACGACGCGATCATGGGGGTCCTCTATGTCGACAACCTCACGATCCCAGCGGTGTTCACCAGCGAAGATCTCGAGCTGCTGTCCGCGTTCGCGGCCCAGGCTGCGATCGCAATCGAGAACTCGCGCCTGTACCAGCGCCTGCAGGACGAGGCCGTCGCCCGCAGCAACCTGCTGCGCTTCTTCCCGCCCACGACCATCGCCCAGCTCCGCAAGAACCCGCGCCTGACCGCCGAGGTGATCGACACCGAGGTCACCGCGCTGTTTTGTGACATCAGCGGGTTCACGCAGATGTCCGCGCAGATGCAGCCGCGCGACGTCATGGAGGTGCTCAACCGCTACTTCCCGGTGGTCACCGAGATCGTGTTCGACCACGAGGGCACCCTCGAGAAGTACATTGGTGACGCCATGCTCGCGGTCTGGGGCGCCCCGTTTCGGCGGGTCGACGACGCCAAGCGAGCGGTGCAGGCGGCCGTCGACATGCAAGAGGCCATCACCAAGCTGAGCCTGGAGCTCACCAACTTCCCGCCGTTGCGCGTGCACATCGGGCTCAACACCGGGCGGGTCGCGGCTGGCAACATTGGGTCTGATCACTACTTGCAGTACGCGACGATCGGCGACGCGACGAATTTAGCCAGTCGGATCTGTAGCGCGGCCGGGCCCGGCGAGATCGCAATTGGGGTCGCCACGCTCGAGCGGCTGGGCGGACCGCCGCCATTTCCGATCGACGGCCCCGAGTTTCACGAAGTTCGGGGCCGGGACCAGCCGATCGCCGTGTACAAGCTGCGCTGGGACAACTGAGGTCACAGGCCGATCAGCGCCATCGCCTGGTGGACGTTGCGGCGCGCGTGCTTTTGCTTGATCGGCGAGCGCAGCAACCGGTTCAGCGCCGCCAGCATCAGCGCCCGGGTGGGCGCGGCCACGTTGTCTGCCTCCAAGGCCACCGCGGTGCTGGTCTTCAGCAAGTGCGCCGAGAAGATCGGCAGCGGCAGCCCGTGATCGAGCAGCCGGTCCTGGACGCCCGCCCAGAACCCGTCTTCGTCGTCCACCCGCCAGTCCTCGAGCTCGATCCCCGTGTCCAGGTACGCCCGGTTGCGGGCCACGAAGCACCCCATCTGCAGCAGCCCGCGCCCCCACAGCTCGGGGTACTTGCTGCATTGCCGCCGGACCGCGCTGCCAAAGGTCAGCGCGTGGGTGAAGTCGAGCCATCCCACGTTGTCCGCGACCTTGACCGACGTCGCCGTTGATCGGCGGGTGTCGAAGCACAGCATGGACCGGGCGCTGGCCCGCATCAGCGCGTCCCAGATCTGCATCGGCGTTCGCACGCGCGCCTGCTCGTGGATCCAGCGGAACATCGCCTTCAAGCTCGTACCTGTGAGCGCGTCCACCTCCGCGTCCCAGTCGGCCCCGAGCTCGTGTGATGTCGACCCATCGTGCTCGGGGTACGCGGCGATCGCATCCGCCAGCGACCGAAACTCCGGGATCAAGTCTTCACGGGTAGACGTCACCAGGTAGCGGGTGAGCGCGCTCAGCAGCGGGTCTGCCAGCTCCGGCCCCAACCGCTGCAGCAGCTCGCCGGTCTTGACCACGTAGATCATCGCGTGGCCAAACCCCGCGTAGTGACGCAGGGCGGCGTGCGTGAAGCTGCGCTCGAGCTCGGCAAAGCCCAAGCCCGCGGCGACTCCCCCACGAACCAGCCCGACCGCGCGCGGCTCCTGCTCGCGCTCGATCGCCTCGAGCAGCTGATCATGATCAAACCCTTCAGCGAGCGGCGCCGCGAACACAAACTCGGGCTGACGCAGCGCGTCGAAGGCCAGGTGATCGATCGCCTCGCTCGCGCACACCAGGCGGGCCTCGGTCCGCGCCGCATCGCCTTCGCCCGGCTCCGCGCCCAGGCGATCGTACAGGGCGATCCAGTCCGACGTGGCCGCGAACGCATGCGTGGTGCCCCACTCGAGCCGCGGCGCGCACCACTCGATCGCCCGCGGCACCGCGACCGCGACGGGATCGAGCCCAGCCGCGACCAGCCGGGCCAGCTCCCGCGCGATCCAGCCGTCGTCCTGCTCATCGAACGCCTTGCGCAACCCTACGAGGATCTGCGCGGTCAGCTCGGCGATCGGCGGGTCGCTCAGATCCACCCAGACCGCCCCGTCGCGCACCTGCACGGGGTAGGTGCGCACGTCGTCCCCGCCATACAAGTTGGTGCCCGTCGCCAGGTCGAACTTCCAGTTGTGCCAATTGCAGGTCAGCACACAAGCATCGTCGACGCTGCCCTGTGACAGCGGGTACCCCTCGTGCGGGCAGCGATTGTCGACCGCGTGGCATTGCGCGCCGTCGTGAAAGATCGCCAGCTGATAGCGCTCGCGCTTGAACACCATCGCGCGACGCTGCGCGAGCTCCTCGACGGTCGTGACTTCGTGCCAATTACTCATGCCAATTACTCATGCCAGTTACTCATGCCAATGACTCAGTCATTCGGCCAAGGCTCGGGTGGGGGCGCGGGCGTGTTGGGGATCACCGCGCCTTCGCTCTCCAGGTTCTCGATGAACAACCGGACATAGAACAGGTCGTCCTCGATGTCCTCGTCGGGGTTCTCGCTCAGCCAGCTCTCGATCGCCCCCGCGAGCGGGATCAAGATCGACAGCGCCCCGTCAAAGTCGCCGACGACCGCGCGCTCGGCCGCCATCTCGAACCCGACGTAGATGTTGAGCATCACGAACCCCTTGGCCACGCTGTCGTCCGTGAACAGGCCGTCTTGGGGCGTCTCCCACGGCCCGAGCGGCGACGTGATCTCCACGATCTGCTCGACCGTCTCACCCGTCACCGGGACCTGATAGCTGAACTCGATGCGCCCGACCTCGCCCGGGTCTTCACCGGTCGGCAGCAGCTCGAAGATGATCGCCCCACCGCCGCCGCGCCGACCGTTGTCGTTGTCGGTGTCGCTGACCCGATGCGCCAGCTGCAGGATCGGGATCTCGATCTGCGCCTCGTTGCCCCACGTCTGCGCCTGCTTGGTGCCATAGACCCGGCGCAGGTCGTAGCCCTCGAACACCGTCGCGTCGATGCTCACCTGCTCGCCCAGCGGGATCGTGAACGCCTGGACCTCCTCGGCGAACACCTCCTCGACGGCTGCGTAGTCTTCTACATAGTAAAACGAGCCACTGCCGAG
This sequence comes from Enhygromyxa salina, assembly GCF_002994635.1. Classification (GTDB taxonomy): domain Bacteria; phylum Myxococcota_A; class Polyangia; order Nannocystales; family Nannocystaceae; genus Plesiocystis; species Plesiocystis salina_B. The sequence goes on from NZ_PVNL01000072.1 coordinate 12,455, forward strand.
CTCCGCCAGGCTCCGCATCAGCTCCACGTCAAACGCGTCGCCCAGCCCGATCGTCGTGAGCCCGTACCCCTGTGTCGCCCAGGCGCTGGCGAGCCCTTCGAGCTTGTCGGCGCTGGTGATCCCCGCGTTGGCGCGGCCATCGGAGACCAGCAGCGCGCGGTTCTGCCAGCCCTCCAGCGCGTGCGCGTCGAGGGTCTCAAACGCCTCGCGCAGCCCCGCGTAGAGGTTGGTCGCCGCGTCGGGAGCGAGCCCCGCGATCGCCGTGGTGAGCGCCTCGGAGTCCGCCGTCACATACTCGACCAGCACCGTCGCCCCGTCGCTGAACGTGATCAGGGACACCCGATCCTGCGGCTGCAGCTCGTTGCGCATGCGCAGCAACCCTTCGCGGACCCGCTCGATCGGCGCCCCCTTCATGGAGCTGCTCGTGTCCACCGCGATCGCCACATTCAGCGGCGGCCGCTCGAGCTGCTCGGGATCGATCGGCGTGTTCATGCCCACCAACACCAGCGTGCAATTCGAGCCAGTGATCATGTTGCCCATCACCCCCAGCATCCCGTGAATGCACACGTTCTCGCCGCACGCGGGCGCGGGCATGGGGATCTGGTGCTCGGCGAAGAAGCCCATGTCATCGATCGTCTCGGGGCCCGGGATGTCCCCGTCGAGCAGGATCTCGCGGAACAGCCCGAAGTCCTGCGCGCCACCCTGGCCAACGCCCGCACCGTCGCCCCCGCCCTCGTCGCCGGCTCCGGTGCCCACGAACCCGTCGGCGGCGGAGTCGCCATCACAGCCGGGCGCGGTCAGACCGAGCAGCGCGAGCAGGGTGAACGACCGGCTCACGACGTGTAGGCGGGCAGGGTTGAAACGAAGCAACTTGGACATGGGCGAACCTCCCGTGCGCGTGCGCGACCTGATGGTCTCGCATTCTTGGCCGCAGCGCAGCGCAGACCGCCAAGTCAGCGTCCGGTCTGGCCTGCGGGGGTCTTTGGCGGTTCTCTGCGTGACGAGGCGGCCGGGGCGAAGCTCACGGGTCGTGCGCGCCGCCCAACATCACGACAACCCCCGCATACAACCCCCCGAACCCGGAACGAACTTCGACCTGCGGTTTCGTCTACGCCACCTCGTCGCGGCCGATGCTCTGATACACATCCTCGAGATCGCTCCGCAGCCGCGTCAGCGCGATCACGTCCACATCCGCGAGCACCAACTCCCTCAGCAGCTTGGCCGCGCTGTCTTCATCGCCATGGATCCGCACCCGAATCTTCCCCCGCTCAGAAGTAGCCGGATCGATCTGCTCGTCACGATTCAGCGGCAGCACGTCCTCGATCAGCCCCCCGTGCGACCGCAGCAACTCCAACCCCTTTTGCAGCCCCTTCGTGATCGACACCTCATGCACGCGCCGCGCAACCTCGTACTTGTCGATCACCTCGTCGACCGGCCCAAACACCTGCATGGCGCCCTTCTGAATCAGCGCGACCGTGTCACAGAACCCATCGAGCTCGCGCAGAATGTGACTGCTGACTACGATCCCCACGCCCTCGTTGGCCACCGTCCGCAGGATCTCCCGCAGCTGCCGCCGACCCAGCGGGTCGAGCCCGTCGGCGGGCTCGTCGAGCAACAATAGCTCCGGTCGGTGGACCAACGTCCGCGCGATCGCCAGACGCTGGCGCATGCCCTTTGAGAGGTCCGAGATCAGCGCGTCAGCCTTGCTCGACAGCCTGAAGGTCGCGAGCAGCTCGCCCACCCGCGCCTGGGCGTCGGCGTCGGCCATGCCGTAGCACTCGGCGAAGAAGCGCAGGTACCCGGCGGCGGTCATGTTCGGGTACAGCCCGGTGCCGTCACCGAGAAACCCGATCCGCTGGCGGATGAACTGCCGCTGCTGCCACGCGTCGGCGCCGTCCCAGGTGACCGCGCCCGTGTCGGGCTGCTGCAAGGTCGCGAGGATCCGCAAGCTCGTCGACTTGCCCGCGCCGTTGGGCCCGATCAGCGCGAGCACCTCGCCGGCCTTGATGTGAAAGCTGAGCTCGGAGACGGCGAGGCGAACGCCGTCGTAGGAGTGAGTGATGTTCTGAACACAGACGAGTTGCACGGGCGGCCTCGAGGTGGCGTGGCGGGTCGGCGCGGACGCGCGAACCTGGTGTTGGGTTCCGGATCGCTCGCTGATGGTAGCGGACTCGGGCACGGCGTCCCGCAAACACGGCTCCTCGCGTGGGCGAGCTGCCTCAAGTAGGCTCGGTGGTGCGTATGCCGGGCGATCGCCGACACCCCCTTGCCGCAGCTGCAGCCTCCATGGCCGCGACCTTGGCCCTCACGCTGACGCTCGCGGGCACGGCTGGCTGCGAGCGCGGCCAGCCGACCCCGAGCACCGCGCCCGACGCCGCGGCCGATCCAGCCCAGCCCAAGGATCGCTCGGTCGCGGTCGTCAGCGACGGCACGCTCGACCCCGATCCCGATCAGCTCGCGGCCGGCGTGCCCTATCTGCGATTCGGTATCGAGGTCGGTGAGTCGCCCGCGCGCGGCCCCGCCGACGCCCCCGTGACGATCGTGATGTTCTCGGACTTCGAGTGTCACTACTGCGAGGAGGCGTTCCACACCGTCGAGGAGCTCGAGCAGGAGTACGCTGGCAAGATCCGTCTGGTCTACAAGGCGCTGCCGCTCGCGCTGCACCAGCACGCGCTCGAGGCCGCGCTGGTCGGTCACTCGGCCCAGGCCGCGGGTAAATTCTGGGAGTACCAAGACCTGATCTTCAGCGGCGGTGGCATCGATCCAGCCACGATCCAGCGCTACGCGCGGGAGGTCGGCCTCGATCTCGATCAGGTCGCGAGCGAGCTCGAGTCGCTCGAGCACGCGCCCGCGGTGCGCCGGGATCTGCGGGTCGCCAAGCGACTCAAGCTGCACTCCACGCCCGTGTTCTTCATCAACGGCCGGATGCTGCCGGGCGCCCGCCCCAAGCACATCTTCCGCCACATGATCGACCAGGAGCTGTCGCTCGCCGAGCGCCTCGCCGACGACGGGATCGCCAGCGCCGAGCTCTACGACTACGCCACCCAGTGGGGCTACACCGCGCTGGTCTACGAAGACGAGGCCGCCTCGCTCGACGAGGACAAGGTCTACCCGGTGCCGATCGGCGACTCACCGGTCCGCGGCCCGGCCGACGCCCCGATCACGATCATCGCGTTCTCGGACTTCCAGTGCCCGTTCTGCGCGCGCGGCCACGTGACCATGGAGGAGCTGCGGGCCCGCTACGGCGACCAGATCCGGTTTGTGTTCAAGCACTTTCCGCTCCCGGGTCACCCGATGGCCGCGCTCGCGTCACGAGCCAGCTTCGCGGCGGCCAAGGTCGGCAAGTTCTGGGAGTTCCACGACGCGATCTTCGAGTTCGGTGGTCGGTTTCGGCCCGAGGATCTCTCGGATGTCGCGACCAAGCTGGGGATCCCGCGCGCGAGCCTCGAGACCGCGATGACGACCGAGCAGTACGATCCCCGGATCGAGGCGGACCTGCGCCTCGGCGGCAGCCTCATGGTCGACGGCACCCCCGCATACTTCATCAACGGCCGGCCGATCATCGGCGCCCACCCGCTCATGGATTTTCGCATGCTGATCACCGAGGAGCTCGAGCGGGTCGAGCAGGCCCGCGAGCAGGGCATCGCGCCCGCCGACATCTACGCCCACCTCACGGGTACCAAGGAGTGAGGCCCGCGGCATCGTCGTGAACCGAGCGGGTGTCGCTCACGGTCCACGGTGACTACGGCCTCACGTGAATGAGTCAGCGCACAAATCAGCACGGAAGACGTAGAAATCGCGCACGCGCGTGGGCGCGTGCGCGATCGCGTGCTCAGACGGAGGCGGCGGCTTGGTTCCGATAGCCCTCGAGCATCTCGGTGAGCGCCTTGTACCCGCGGTGCGCACGAACCCGCAGCGTGCCCTCACGGACGCCCAGCTCCGTGCTGATCTCCGCCATGCTCTTGCCCTCGATCTTGTGCAGCGTGACGACCTCGCGCTGGGTGGCCGGCAGACCCGCGAGCGCCTGGCGAATCCGGGCCGCGATGCCAAGCTGCCGCTCTTGCTCGACCGCGACCGCCTCGATGTCGAGGCTGGGGTCGCGCAGCGAGTCGAGCAGGTCGGAGGTGTCGTCGCCCGCCGTGTCCAACTTGACGGCCCGCTCGCGGTAGATCTTGCGCAAGTGATCGATCGTCGCGTTGCGGGCGATGGTGGAGTACCAGACCGCGACGGCGCGATCTGGGTTGGCGCCGGCCGGTGCCGCGAACCGCTCACGGGCCCCGTGGGCCTTCATGAACGCGGTCTGCAGCAGGTCTTCGGCGGTCGCTGGGTTGCTGATCTTGCTGCGGATCTGCGCACGCACGGCTGGGCTGAGCCGCTGGTAGAGCTGGGTGAAGGCCTGTTGGTCCCCGTCGAGGTAGCTGTCCATCAGCGTGGACAGTCCTGCGTAGCGTTCGTCTTGGTCGGTGCGGCTCATGCTTGCCTCCTGGGCCACTCGGGCCCGTAGCGTCAGTGCTTGGATGCAGGGCAGGCCGAAGGGTTACAGCGCGGGCAAAGAAAGTTCAGCGAGGGCCCTGGGGCAGCTACAGGCGTGATCGGCGAGGTGGTCAGGCGTGGCTGGTTTCCGTGGTATCTGGGCCTTGGTGAGCACGCAGGGGGCATCAAGCGCGAGTGGCGCTGGCGGGCAGTCGCTCGCCAGCGAAGAGCGCGAGATCATCGAGGGCATGCGCGCGGGCGACGACCGCGCGTTCGAGCGGCTGGTCCGCGTCCATATCGGCCCGCTCCACGCGGTCGCGCTGCGGCTGCTCAAGAACGACGCCGACGCCGACGACATCGTGCAGGAGGGCTTCCTCAGCGCATTTCGCAACTTCGACAGCTTTCGCGGCGACGCGCGGCTCAAGACGTGGCTGCACCGGATCGTCGTCAACGCCGCGCTGCAGCGGCTGCGTAGGTCCAAGAGCCGGGCTGGGCAGCAAGCCGACGTCGTCGACGTGACCGAGCTGCTCCCGCGCTTCGCCGACAACGGCTACCCGGAGCACTTCCATCAGCCCTGGGTCCAGACGATCGAAGAGCTCGCCACCCGCGCCGAGACCCGCGAGCAGGTCCGGCAGATGATTGACAAGCTGCCCGACAACTATCGTACGGTGCTGATCCTGCGCGACATCGAGGAACTCGACACCAGCGAGACCGCCGAGCTCCTCGAGCTCAGCCCAGGCACCGTGAAGGTCCGCCTGCACCGGGCCCGGCAAGCGCTGCGAAACCTTCTCGAGCGTGAACTCGAACTCACCGCCAACGCATGAGCGAAGAAGACCACTGCCGAGCCGGGCGCCACGGACATCGCCACGACATCAGCTGTCGTGAGGTCAGTGAATTCCTGCTCGCCTATCTCGACCGCGAGCTCGACGAGCCCGCCCGAACCGAGTTCGAGCGGCACCTGCAGCTCTGCCCGCCCTGCGTGCACTACCTCGACGGCTACCGCGACACGATCGCGCTGGTGCGGGCCTGCACCCGCGCTGACGCTGCGCCCGCCGAGCCAAGCTGCGAGAGTCAGCGGCCCAAGAAAGCCCCTCCCGAGGGGTTGATCCAGGCGATCTTGTCGGCGAAGTGTCGCGCGGCGAAGCGGGATCCGAGCGAGTGAGCAGTGGTCGCTCGAAGGGCGTCGCGAAGCCCGTCACCGTGTTGTCGTGGAACGTCAATGGCCTGCGCGCCGTCGCGAAGAAGGGCTTTCGCGAGTGGCTCGACAGCACCGGGGCGGAGATCGTCGGCCTGCAAGAGGTCCGCGCGCGCCCCGAGCAGCTGCCTGAGGATCTGCGCGAGCCCAACAACTGGCACGCCCGCCTGGTCGCCAGCGAGCGGCCCGGCTACGCGGGCGTCGGGATGTACTGCGCCCGCGCTCCCGACACCCACGAACAGGCGCTCGGGATCCCGCGCTTCGACACGGAGGGGCGGCTGCAGGTCGCCCGGTTCGGCCGGCTCACGATCGTCAACGCCTACTTCCCCAACGGCAACGGGCGCGAGCGCGACAACAGCCGGGTGCCGTACAAGCTCGACTTCTATCGCGCGGTGTTCGATCTGGTTCAGCGTCGGCGCAAGGCCGGCCAGCGCGTGCTGGTCATGGGCGACTTCAACACCGCCGTTCGTGAGATCGACCTGGCCCGGCCCAAGCAGAACACCAAGACCTCGGGGTTCTTGACCGAAGAGCGCGACGAGCTCGAGCGGTGGCTGGCCGCCGGCTGGCTCGACAGCTTTCGCGTGTTCGAGCCCGGCGCCGGCCACTACTCGTGGTGGTCGCAGCGCGGCACGGCCCGGGCTCGCAACGTCGGCTGGCGGATCGACTACGTGCTCGCGTCGCCCAACCTGCGCCCGTTCTTGCGCGGCGCGTTCATTCAGCCCGACGTCCTCGGCTCGGATCACGCCCCAATCGGCGTGGAGCTAGACCCCGCAGTCTTCGATTGACTTCCATACCCCCAGTCGAACCCGACGCGACCCGTGCTCGGCTGCGCCTCCGCGCGGGTCGCCACCCTCGCTTCGCTCGGGCTCGAGGTCGGGTCCGCCTGTGGGAACGCTTCGCTTTCTTTTTTTACCCCCAGTCGAACCCGACGCGACCCGTGCTCGGCTGCGCCTCCGCGCGGGTCGCCACCCTCGCTTCGCTCGGGCTCGAGGTCGGGTCCGCCTGTGGGAACGCTTCGCTTTCTTTTTTTACCCCCA
>NZ_PVNL01000073.1 GCF_002994635.1 Enhygromyxa salina
GGCCGGGACGGTGGGCTAGCCGTTGGGGCGGGGCGGCTGATCGGATGTCAGCGACGTTCCGGTCGGCGGTCTCGCTGCTCTTCATCGACGACCACGAGATCCGCTCCGCCGCGCGGTCCGACACGGGACGAGCGATGCACGACGGGCAAGTCTCCGCCGAGTCTCGGTGAGGGCCTGAAGGTGGTGTACCCGGCCGAACTCGTGGGCGCGTCGCGAGGCGACGAGAAATTCGTCGCACTGACGAGTTTTTCGTCGGTGCCGCGAGAACCGTCGTGAGGCCCCCGAGCGTGAAGCTTGGTCGATTTTCGGTCACGTGGGCACCGACGATGCTGACGATTTTCTCGTCAGTTGCAGCTGCTCGATGGGACGCGTGCCTCGAAGAAACCGGCTTGGAGGCGCGACACGTGGGAACAAGGGAATGGTGGATCGGTGGCATGTGCCGTGCAGTGAGCCCCCGTCATGTTCCGATATCACCAGTCCATCATCGCGGCACAGGCCCTCTCCGTCCTCGCGCTGCTCGGCGGCTGTGCCAAGGAGGAAGAGCTCTCCTCCATTTGTGAGTATCTCGTCGATCCCAATGAATGCAAAGACTCGATCGGCGAGACCGGCGAAGACGAAGGCCTCCCGCCCCCTCCGTGCACGCTGAGCGGCGACGACTACCCACGGACCATCTATCAGTGTACTGGCGAGTTCACGGCATCCATCTCGTTCAACACCCTGCTGGGTGACTGCGGGCAGACCATCGGCGATCCGTCGTGGTGCGAGGAGGTCCATGAATCGGCCCGCTCGCCGAGCCCTACGAGCTGTCGGCGGTCGTCGCCTGCTGCGACGCCGAACAGCCAGTCGACCAGGACACGCTCGTGACCCACTGTGGTTCGGATCTGATTGAGCAGATCTGTCGATCGGTCTCTACCCGGATTCAGAATCTGATCGATGCAGGTGCGTTCCCAGTGGGCGAAAACCAGGCCCAGAAGCTGCAGAACTATCTCGCCGAGAATCAGCAGGAGTGCTACGAGGCGCTCAACGATCCGACTGGCGTGCCGGGCATGTTCAACTCCGCCTCCTGGCTCGTCAACGAGGGCAAGAATGGGAACTGGCCGGGGCTGAACAACTTCAGGATCACCGTCGACCACGCAGAGGTCGGCTCGGCCTCGCTCCCGGACGACCCGGACGCCTACCTCACCTGCCTCGACAACGACGTCAACAACTCCGAGATCTTCGAGAGCATCGTGCCCACGTCCCCCGGCATCAACCAGATCTTGCACCTGGGCGAGTCGTCGAGCGGTTCGATCATGGGACCCGAGGTGCTTGGGGGGCGGGTCTCCGGGACAGGTAGCTTCCAGTCTCAGGCGAGCGCGTGCGTCGACCCCTGGTGCTCTTGGCTGGAGATCACGACGGACGGACCCACGGGCTACTGGACCCTCGAGGAGCTCGAACTGTTCGCTGACGGCCCCGTGGAGCTGACCAACGGGACGTCGGTGCTCCAGGTCGAGCGGTCGGCGATCCGGCTGTACCAGGTCGGCCTCGGCACGATCCGGACCGACCGCGGCGGCAGCCAAGTCTACGCGGTCGAGGCTGGCGACGCGCACTTCGTCATCAGCGGGCTCGGCGGAGGGGTTGTTGCCGACTTGCGCTGGGGCCGAAACTCGTCGCCGATTACGGCGCACCAACACGGCGACAGCTGGATGCTCGATAGCTTCGTCATCGAGCATGTTGACGCCGACGCGAACAGCTGGACCATCACGGTCCCACGGACGACCTGGAATTAGCCAGCAGCGAACAAGTGCACGCTGCCCCCGGCCGCTCGTTCCTCGGACGAGCGGTCGGCGGGTCTGGTAGGATGAGCGCCAAATGAGAACCGAGCCCATGCTGTTGCTCAGCGTCGCGCTGGCGGCGTGTCAGCCTGAACTGGTCGATTGGCGCGACGACCATGACTTCGTCTGGGAGGGCGAGCACGTCACGATCTACGGGTACGACCGCGGACCCGACGATGCCTGTGGCGGGAGCTTTGAGACCCTCGATCGCCACACGAGCTCGATCATCGAGTTGTTCGGGTATGACCCCGCGCTCCACCACGACTACCTGTGGCTGTCGCAAGACGTTTGGACAGGCAAGTGCCGTCCGGGGGCCGGCGCCTGCACGGCATACGGCGTCCCGTGGACGAGGAGCGTCCCGGACATGCACGAGGCCGCCCATGCTGTGACCTACGCGACTCATGGCTCTCAGTGTCCGAGCGCGCTGGAAGAAGGAGTCGCCGAGTACCTGGCGGGGCCACGGTATCACTCGGACTGGACGCCCACGGGCCCGACGTATCCCGCGGGGATCGAAGACATCCTGACCCTGGCGCCGCTCCCGTACGCGGAGTACGAGCGGGCCGGAAATTTCGCCTCGTTCCTGTTCGAGGAGTACGGGCCGGAGGCGGTCGCCGGGTTGTGCGACGAGCTGCTCTACTTCACGACGCTCGACGACTGGCGCGAGGCGATCCCAAAGGTCCTCGGCGTCGAGTTCTCCGAGCTGCTCAGCGAGTACGAGCAGTACCCGCGGTGCCACCACCAGCAATATCGAGCGCGGCTATGGGAGTGTGCAGGCGAGCCCGACGCGGTCGCGGACCCAACCGGCGACGTCGTATTCGAGATCGACATGGACTGTGCCGCCGCCGACGTCATCGGACCATTCGGGAGTCGAATCGTGGCGACGCGGCGGCTCTGGTTCCCGGAGGAAATGCGGACGGGGGTCTTCATTCTTGGCGAGGACGGCGAGGACGCCGAGTTGGACTTCAACCTCCAAGCCTGCGCCGCGTGCTCGGAGCAACCCCACTTGTACGCGGACACGGGTCTGACGACGGTGTTCAAGTTCAGTCCCGGCATGTACGAGCTGGTCGTGTACGCGGGGTCCGACTTCTCGGAGCACCTCAGCGTTCACCTCGAGCCGTTCTGACGCCGCCCAGTCAGGCTTGATCCACCCGGGCAGCAACCAGCGGAGCGCGCTGCTCTGGTGAGCTACGGGACCGCCGGGGCGGCATCGGCAGCAGCTTCCGGGATCCCCGCGACGGCTTGGTCGCCGATGACCTGCAGCGACCCCGGGCACTCGAGCGCGCCCAGGAACGCGACCACGTCGGCGATCTCTTGCTCGGTCAGCTGAGTATTGCGCAGGTTCTGATCGACCCCGGGCGCCTTGGCGTTTCCACCTGCGGCCATGTAGCGCACGACCTCGGTGAGATCGGCGACCGAGCCGTTGTGGAAGTAGGGGGCGGTCTTGGTCACGTTGCGCAGCGTGGGCGTGCGGAATTTATGGTTGTCGGTCTCGGCCTCACTGACCTTGCCGTGGCCGACATCGGCGTCGGGTCGCGGGTTCCCAGCGTCGTCGTGCGAGATCCCGACGTTGTGAAATTGGCCGTCCGAGAAGTTGTCGCCCGCGTGGCAGGTCGAGCACGAGGCCTTGCCGCGGAACAGATCCCAGCCGCGCGCGGCGGACTCGCTCAGGTTGCCCTGATCGAAGGCCGTGTCACCGCACAGCAAGGTCCGCTCGTAGGCCGAGACTGCCATGGCCACGTGGTCGGGCGTGATCTCGGCGCCTGGCTCGAGCCCGAACACCTCGGCGAACTGCGAGGTGTACTCCGGCAGCGCGCCGATCTCCTTGGCCTTGGCCGCGAGATCGTCGCCCGCGCCCATGTTGCCGCCCTTCCAGGCGCCGATCATCTGCTTCTCCAAGGTCGCCGCGCGGCCGTCCCAGTACAGGCCGTTTTGATGGTAGGCGACGTTCCAGATCGTCGGCGTGTTGCGGGTCAGCGGCTTGTCGCCCGCGCCCAGAGCGAGCGCGCGACCATCTGCGGCGCCGAGCTCGTTTTGGTGGCACGAGTAGCAGCTGCGCGAGCCGTCGCCCGACAGGCGCTTGTCCATGAACAGCTGGTGGCCGAGCTCGACCTTGGCCGCGCTCATGGGGTTGTCGGCGGGCACAGCCGGCGCGGCGCTGAGGCCCTTGGGCAGCGTCCACGTCCACGCATCGCCTGGTGGCGGCGCAGCGGTGTCCGGGGTTGGTGTGGCGGCCGGCGTGCCAGCCGTGGCCTTGGCACCCTTGGTGGCGTTCGCGGCCTTGTCACCGCCACAGCCAGCGGTGATGGCCATACACAGACCGATGACGACGAGGGGGAGGCACGTTCGGCGGGCGCGGATCATGGCTGGCATGCGTGGCGACGATAGCCGCTGGGCGCCATGGCGACCAGGGCGTGTGGGCCCAACGATCGCGACGGTCTCACGCCCGTGGAGGCCTGGCGGCTGTGACCGCGTGGATCACCGCGCTGGGAACTGACCTTGGTGATGCCCCGCGTGAGGCTGGTAGAATCTCGGCTGCTCGCCATGCTCCCGTTCTCGCGCGATCTCAGCACCTCCTCCGTACATGCTCCGCCGCGGATCAGGGTCGTGGGCGCGTGGCTCAGCGCCGCCAGCTTGCTGCTCGCGGTCCCGCTCGACGCCCGCGCTGCCTCGCCAGCCGCGGCGCCCGAGGCCGAGACCGCGCAGTCGATCTTTCAGCGTGGCCAGGTCGAGTACGAGACGGCGGACTACGTCGGCGCGATCGAGCTGTGGACGCAAGCCTACGCGCTGATCGAGTCGACCCACGAGAACGCGAGCATCAAGGCGCTGCTGATCTTCAACCTGGCGCAGGCGCACATCAAGGCGTACGAGCTCGACAACAACACGATCCACCTCAAGCAGGCCCGCGCGCTGTTCGATAGCTACCGGGCCAACCTCGACCTGCTCTACGAAGACGAGGCTGAGCGCGCCGAAGAGGAAGCGAAGGTCGACAAGGAGCTGGCCGCGCTCGCTCGGGCGCTCGAGCCGGATCTCGAGCCCAAGCACGAACCCGAGCCCGAGCCTGAACCCGAGCCCAAGCCCGAGTCAGAGCCCGAGACCGTCGCGCCGCCGCCCTCAGCCGCCAAGCCAGGCAACCCGCTGCTGTTCGCTGGCGTCGGCCTCACCGCCGTCGGCGTGGTCGCGGGCGGCGTGATGCTGACGCTCGGCGGGATCGAGGGCGCCGCGGCCAACGATCTGAGCGCCCTCGCACCCGACGACCTGAGCGGGCGCGACCAGCAGTTTACTGACGGCGCGCGAGCCAACATCGTGATGATCACCGGGGGCGTCGTCGCGGGCGTGTTCGTCCCGGTGGGCGCCGCGCTGATCGGTGTTGGCGTCAAGCGCAACAAGGCCGCGCGAACGCCAACCCAGGCGCGCGTGCCTTCCCTCGTACCCAGCGTGGGCCCCGGTCGAGCCGGGCTGCTCTTGACTGGCCAGTTCTGAGCTCGACCCATGGACTCGAACCGTTACCTCCTGTTCGCGCTCGGCTCAGCCGCGCTAATTGGCGTCACGCTTGGGGCGTGCTTCAACGGCGCCGACGCGCTGGGCTTGCCGTGTGACGCCGACTCGCAGTGCGGGCCCACGCTCACCTGCATCGATGGCTTCTGCGGCGGCTGCCAGACCGACGAGGCTTGCGGCAACGCGTTTTACTGCGACGACGGTGACACGATCCCGTTCTCGCTGATCTGCGACGACCAACCAGACTGCGCCAACGGCGAAGACGAGGTCGCGCAGGTGTGTGTCCCCGATGGGTGCACCGATCTGAACGTGTACGAGTTCTTCGAGGGTCCCAAGGCCGACGGCGCCGCGGATCCCTTCGGCTTGCTGTCCGGCAATTTCATCGGCGGCAACGGCACGGACTTCTTGCTGGCGAGGCGAGGCGGCACCTTCGTGAAGGTGCTCGAGTTCCTGCCGGGCATGCCACCGAACGAGTACCGGCTGTCAGGCGACGAGATGGACGTGTTCGTCAACCCGGTCCTCGACGTCATTCCCTACGACTTCGACGCGGACACCGACACCGACATCCTGGTCCGGACGGGCAACGGGCGGCTGTATGGCTACATCAGCGATCCCGCCAACGGACCGCCCACGGCGTTGCACATCGGGGACAACGACTACTTCGATATCCCGGGCGACCCGATGATCGTCGACATGGCGCTGGGCCGGCTCAACGCTGACGACTTCGTGGACATCGTGATCGTCACCGAAGCCGGGCTGGTGCTGACCGCGATCGGAGATCCGCAGGCGATCCCGCTTGGAGAGGTGCCCTTCGATCTCTCGTTCTCGCTGATGCCGAGGTTCCCGGCCGACGCGCAGCTGAAGCAGGTTCAGCTGGCCGACACCGACGATGGTGGCGACGAGCTGCTCGCGATCGGCAGCTCTGGCGGCGGGCCCAAGCTGTGGATCTTGACCCAGCGGGCCGGCGGGATGCCCAACGACTTCTGGAACGACAACCCTGCTCAGCCGATCCCGATCCAGGCCAGCGAGTTCGTGCTCGGCAACCTCGACGGCGAGCTTGGTGACGACATCGCGTTCATGGACGGCCCCGGTGGCCGGCTCGCGGTGTTTGCCCGGGTCGATCCGGGCGTCTTCATGCCGGCTGGCGACGTCATCGAGCTAGAGGTCCCGACCAGCGGCCTGGCCGTGGTCGACTTCAACTGCGACATGGCCAAGGATCTGATCTTCAACGTCGAGTCGCCGCCCGGCGTTCGGGTCCTGTTCGCGGAGGCCGACGGCACGTTCAGCGCCGACAACATGCTGACGATCGACAGCGAGGGGGCGCCGCAGGGCGCGCTCGGGCTCATGCAGTTCGACGGCGATGGCTCGTGGGACGTGTTCCACACCGTCGACGTCAGCGGCGTGGTGGTGGAGCCGACGATCCGGAGCTTCGTCAGCCTCACCCCCCAGTCGCCGTGACGGCGTTGGGCCGCAAACCCGATCAGGGATCGAGCGCGAGCCAGTCGCGACGCAGCAGCAGTTGCTCGGGGCTGACGTCGTCGAGATCGACGATCTCGTAGCTCGGCTCGCCGCCCTCGATCGGCGTGACCGCGAGCTCGAGCACCCGGCCGGTGCGCGTGACCGTGAGCGTGCACGGCTCGCCGAGCTCGAGCGCGCGCAGGGCCTGATCATAGTTGCTCGGATCGATCGGCCGTCCGTTGAGGCCCGAGAGCTCGTCGCCGTCGGCCACGCCGCCGCGGTCGGCCGGGCCACCATGCTCGACGCTGCGAGCGATCAGCGTGGACCCGCGGCGGTCGACGTCGACGCCGATCCACGGCCCGGGCTGCTTGATCTTGCGCTCGAGCCGATAGCCCGCGTGGGCGAGGTAGCGATCGTAGTCGAGCTCCGCGGTGCCGCGCACGTAGTCGTTGAACATCTGCCGGAGCTCGTCGGCCCCGGCCCCGGCCTGATCGACGAACGCTTGCTCGAGCTGCTGCGGGGTCAAGCCCAGGCCAGTCTCGCGCCAGCGCTTCCACAGCTCGCGGAACACGGTGTCGGTGCTGGCGATCCCCTGGCTGGCGCTGCGCAAATGCAGATCCATCAGCATCCCGATCACCGCGCCCTTGTCGTAGTACGAGAAGTAGGCCTTGTCGTAGTCGTCGGGCTTGGACCAGGTCTCCCACGAGCTCTGCTCGACCGACATCAGCTTGCGGCCTGGCCGGGTCTCGACGGCCTTGATCCGTCGCTCGAGCTCGTCGAGCACCTGGGCCTCGTCGGTGAGCCCAGCCCGACGCACGATCAAGGCCCCGTAGTAGCTGGTGAAGCCCTCCGAGAACCACAGCATGGTCGTGTGGACCTCTCGGTCGTAGTCGAATGGCCCGAGCACGGCGGGGCGGATCCGCTTGACGTTCCACAGGTGGAAGAACTCGTGGGCGGTGACCGACCAGAATTTCCGCTTGCCCTTCTGGTCGGCGAACATCCAGGGATCGACGCCGATCACCGTGGAGTTGAGGTGCTCGAGGCCGCCGCCGTTTTGGGGCAGCACGTGATAGATGAAGGTGTAGTCGGTGAACGGCAGCGCGGTCTCGAGCGGGCCAAAGATCGCGGCGGCGGCCTGCGTGATCTTGTGGATCTCCTCGCGCATCTCGTCGGGCTTCCACGCGCCCTCGCCGGACAGGGTCGCGCGGATCGGCCGACCGCCGAGCTCGAAGCTGACGGTGTCGACGATCCCCGCGTGGATCGGGCTGTCGACCAGCACGTCGAAGTCGCTGGCCCAAAAGTGGGCGGCCTTGCCCTTGCCGCGGCTTGGCAACCCGGTGACGACCTCGGCTTGCTTGCCGCCGGGCAGCTCGGTCACGCGCAGCTCGATCGGTCGCTGCTTGTGGCCGACCGCGTACATGAACACGTGCGCGCCGTTGATGAAACCCATCGCGTCGTCGAGGTAGCAGCCGCCGATCCCGGGGTAGCTGCCGCAGTAGACCCGATACTCGAGGCTGAAGGGCGCGCCGCCGTGGGCGACCTCCCAGGTGTTCTCGTCGAGCTTGGTGACCGCGAGCGCGGGGTCTTGCGCCGAGCTGGGCGCGGCAGCCAGCGGCTTGGCGCTGACAGCTCGGACGTTGCGGTGGGCGTCGGTCAGACGGTAGGCGCCCGGGTTCCACTTGGGCAGCTCGAGGGCGACGCGGTCGCCCGGGATCCCGCGAAATTGCAGCTCGACGTGAAACTCGTGCCGCTGCGGGTTGGGCATCGTGACGGTGTACGCGAACGCCTCGCGCTCGCCGGCCGCGTTGCGCACGAGCTTCGCGGTGTGACTGGCGAGCGCCGCCACACCCGGATCGGCGTGACTTGCAACCGCCGCCGAGCCCAGCCCAAACGACAGGCCGAGCAGGGTCAGGCCCGCCAGCGCGGTGATCGGGAAGGCGCGAACTCGCCGGGTGCTGTCGGTCCTCATGGGGCCGAGCATAAGCTGCGAGCTCACCGGGGGGCCAACTGCTGCGGGGGGTCGTCCCAGGCCTCGATCGCGTCCCACACCGGATCGCCGGGCAACCCGGCCTGGCCTTTGAGGTAGGCCGCTCGTGCGCGGGTCAGCGCAGCGCTGGCCGCCTGCTCGCGGCCGAGCTCACGGAGCACCCGCGCCGTCACGAGCTCGCGCTCGGCGGTCTTGCGTGGGCCGGTTGCTTCTTGCGCAGCGACCTGGGCCGCCTTCTCCACGTGCGCGAGCGCCTGCTCGTTGTCGCCCAGGCCCAACGCGATGTACGTCAGGTCCAGGTAGAGATCGGCGATGTTCGAGATCTCCTGCGTGTCCGAGCGCTCGAACAGGCGCAGCAGCAGCGTGGCGTCGGCGAGAGCCCGCTCGTAGCTACCGCTGCGGCGCAGGATCTCCACGCGAATTCCCTTGGCGATCAGGACTTCGAGGTGGGCCTCGTCGCGATCCTTGCTGACGGTTGCGATCGCCTCGTCGATCAGAACGAGCGCGGCGGCGAGGTTGGTGGGGTCCTCGACGATGATCGCCTTGGCCAGGTTGGCCTTGCAGTGCGCGACCGGCATCGAGGCGGGGCCGTAGTGCCTGGTGTGGATCTTCAGCACGCGCTCGAGCGGCACGCGGGCCTGCGGCGCGCCGAATTCGGTGAGCATGGATCCGTAGTTGAACAGCGCCGCGCCGACCTCCACGTGGTCGGGCCCGAACAGCTGCTCGCGTCGGGCCATTAGCTGCTCGAACGCCTGCTTGCTGGCTCGGGCATCGCCCATCTGCCAGGCGAACACCCCAGCAGCGTTGAGCGCCGCGAGCGAACGGGGATCCAGCGGTCCGAGCTGGTCGGCCCAGATTGTCTCGGCGCGCGTGGCTGCCTGGTTTGCCTCCAACAGCTTGCCGGCCTCGAACAACCCGGACGAGAGGTTGAACAGCGCGTCCCCGGTGCGCTTGGCGTCCGGACCGTTGAGCTCGGTCGAGAGCTCGACCGCGCGCTGGTACCCAACGATCGCCTCGGCGTAGTTGCCGCGGCGACGCTCGAGCCGGGCGCGGGTCTCGAGCAGCAGCAAGCGCATGCTCTGGTCGTCGAGGTAGTCTGCCAGCGCCTCGGCGGTCCGCAGCCACCGCTCGGCCTCGGCGCGACGCGGCTCGAAGTCCGTCAGGTAGGCGGCGAGATCCTGGGCTGCGCGCCCAGCAAATCGAAACAGCCCCGCGGCCAGGGCCGACTCGTAGGCCAGCACCAGCTCGGCCTCGGCCTGTGGGTCGTCGAGCTGGGTGAGCAGGTCGCCGCGGGTGTAGCGGGCCTCGGTGATCAAGGTGGGGTGACCGCTGGCGAGCGCGGTCGCGTACGCGGGCTCGAGCCGGGTCTTGGCCAGGTCGTAGCGCCCGATCGAGCGCTGGACCGCGACCGCGTCGAACTCCTCGAGCACGCGCTCGAACTCGGCTCGGCGCTCGCGGTCGGCCGGCGGTGGGATCCGGTCGTGCATCGCCTCGGGGTCGCTGCAGTCGGCGACGTCGCCGATGTCGTCGACCTGCGCGGGCGCCTTGCGCAGCTGCTGTTCGGTCGCGCTCTGAATCGACTCGATGAAGGTCACCAGTCGCGAGCGACGCCGGGCGAGGCACAGCATGCGATCGTCGAGCCGATCCTCGGACTGCTCACCGCGAATCCGCGTCGCCGCGCAGGCTTCGGTCCAGGCCGCGAGCCAGGCACCCGTCCACGCGTCGAGCAGGCGGATCAGCCGGGCCTCGTCGTCCTTGGCCCAGCGCTCGCCGAGCTGGGCGTAGCGGGCGTGGATTCGATCGCGCTGCCCCGCATCCCACGCGTCGCCGAGCGCCGCTTCGGCGCCCTGGCACAGCGGTGGCGGTGGCGGCGGCGATGGTTGTGGCTGCGCCCACAGCTGCGGCCCCACGATCGCCGCGGCGAGTCCGGTGAGGCCCAGCACGATCGCGCCGACCCGCCTGCGCCCGGCCGCGGGGTTGTTGCTGAGCGCCCGCAGCAGCGCGTGCATGTCGGGCCAGCGCGCGCTGGGTTCGTTGGCGAGCCCACGCTCGAGCACCCGCCGCAGCCAGCTCGGGACCCTGGCCGCCACGGCTGGCGAGGGCTCGCGCAGCTGGTGCTCGTGGATCGCAAACAGGATCGCCGCCGCCGAGTCCCCGGCGAACGGCCGCTCGCCGTACAGCCCCTCCCACAGCGCGACGCAGAAGCTGAACTGGTCGGATCGGGCGTCGAGCTCGGCGCCCCGAAACTGCTCGGGGGCCATGTACGCGGGCGTGCCCACGAACGCGCCGGTCTGGGTCAGGCGCAGCGAGAGCGAGTCGAGCGTGACCGTGTCGAGCCCCGGGCCCTGCGAGCTCTCGAGGGAATGGGGTGAGTCGTCGGCGGCCCGCCTGGCGAGGCCAAAGTCAGCGACGCGGACCCTGCCGTCGGCGCCCAGCAGCACGTTGGCCGGCTTGAAGTCGCGGTGGATCAGGTCGGCCGCGTGGGCTGCCGCGAGTCCGCGCCCGGCCGGGAGAAACCGGGCGACCACCTCGCGCCACGGGTGCGGACTGCCTGCGGGCGCCGAGTCGAGCCAGTCCTCGAGGTTGGTGCCCTCGACGTACTCCATGGCGACGAACACCCGACCCGCGTGGGTCCCCACGTCGTGGACCGTGACGACGTTGGCGTGCGAGAGCTTGGCCATCGCCTGGGCTTCACGCTGCAGCCGGGAGCTCCCGATCGAGGCCCGGCTGGCCTCGGTGCCCGGCGCGTGGTGGAGCAGCTTGATCGCCAGCTTGCGGTTGAGCTCGGGATCGTAGGCGGCGTAGACCTTGCCCATGCCGCCGCTGCCGAGCACGTCCAGGATCAGGTAGCGGCCGAGCGACTCGCCGCGGGTGAGCTCGACGGGGACCCTCTCGGTCCGGAGGCTCGGGTTCGCAGGGTCGGCGTCGAGCGTCGCGTCGATCGTCTGGTTGTCCGAGCCCTCGCCCATGCGGCGTTTAGCATAGGTGTTTGTGGCTCACCGTGCAGTGACAGGCCTGATCTGAGTTTGGCATGAGCTTATGCTGGCTCGTCCGTTGACCGTTGGACTCGCAGCCCTCGCCTGTCTCGCGTGTATCGATGATCGAGGAGCGGCCAGCGACGCGAGCACGCAGCCCAGCGACGCGGACACTGACGGAGATGGGGACGGTGACGGCGATCCTGGCGACGGTGATGGTGTTGGTGATGACGCCGGCGAGCCGACCGAGGCGCTTGGCACCATCGCCGTCGCCTCGCCGCCGTTCCCCACGCTCGAGCACATCTCGGCGGTGTGGGAGATCCGTCGGCGACGATGTCGTGCAAGGCACGACCAACTGGGCGCGCTCATCGTCAAGCTGCAGCGCGGCAGCGTCGGTGACATCGTGTGGCACAACAGCGTGATCCCCGGGATCACCGGTCCACCGGCCCCGACCCTGAGGATGGGCCGCGGACGCGGCGGGGTCCTGGCCCACGGCGGGGCGGCTGGTAATCTGCGGCCTGTGCCCCGCGAGCGTCACGCTGACGATCTGAGCCCCGCCGTCGGACAGCTGTTCGCCGGTCGCTACCAGATCGAGGCGCTGCTCGGCCGTGGCGGGATGGGCTCGGTGTTTCGTGCTGACGATCGCGCGGTCGGGGAGACCGTCGCGCTCAAGACCCTCGACACCTGTACGGACGACCAGAACGCGATCGAGCGGTTCCGCGGCGAGGTTCGCCTCGCCCGACGCGTGACCCATCGCAACGCCGCGCGCACCTACGATCTGGGCGAGCACCACGGGCTGCGCTTCTTGACCATGGAGTACGTCCAGGGCCAGAGCCTGCGCGCGTGGCTGGTTCGGCGCCCACGCCCGCTGGAGACGATCGAGATCGCGCTGCAGCTCGCGGCTGGGCTGGCGGCGGCGCACGACGCCGGGGTGATCCACCGCGATCTCAAGCCCCGCAACATCATGATCGAGACCAGCGGCCGCGCGGTGATCACCGACTTCGGGATCGCGCGGATGCACGAGGGGCCCGGTCGCGACCAGACCGGCGCGCTGCTCGGGACGCCGGCCTACATGGCGCCCGAGCAGGTCGAGGCCAAGCCCGTCGACGCGCGCACCGACGAGTACGCGCTGGCCTTGATCGTCGTCGAGATGCTGACGGGCGCGCTGCCGTTCTCGGGCAGCGACCCGGCCGCTGTGGCCCTGGCTCGCCTGGACGGGCCCGTGCCCGACCTCGCAGTCACCGGGTTGATCCCCGCGCCGCTGCTCGAGCCGCTCACGCGCGCGCTCTCGCGTGATCCGGAGGCACGGTGGCCCAGCGTGACCGCGTTCGCTCGCGCGCTCGAGCAGGCGCGCGAACAGATCGCAGACGAGACCCTGGATGGTGACCCTGAAGACTGGGACCCCAGGCGGCCGGCTGACTCGCACCCGACCGTCGGTTCGGCGTCCGCGTCAGCCCCGGCCGATGACAGCCACGTTCAGGCCGTCGACACCTCGAGCCCGACCATGCTCGGCGAGCTGCTGAGCAGCTTGATGAGCACCACCACCGATCGCACCGGGCTGCGGCTGCCAACCCCCAGCCCCACGTCGGCTCCAGAGCAGGCAGCCCGGGCCCTGGCGGTCCTGCCGTTTCGCTATCGCGGCCCCGCCGACTCGGAGTTCGTCGCCGACGCGCTGCTCGACGAGCTGATCGATCTGCTGTCCATGACCCGCGGGCTCAAGGTCAGCGGCAGCGGAGCGACGGCGCGGCTGGCAGGCGCGGGAGATCGCGACCCTCGCTCGCTGGGGGCCGAGCTGGGCGTGGACGTGGTCGTGGACGGGAGCATCCAGCTGGCCGGTAAGCGCCTGCGGATCGCGGCCCGGCTGCTCGACGTCGACACCGGGTTTCAGCTGTGGAGTGAGCGATTCGACGGCCTGCTCGAGGACGTGTTCGAGCTGCAGGACAAGCTGGGTAAGCGGATCGCCGAGGCTTTGCGCGTCGAGCTGCAGATCATCGAACACCGCGGCGGCGCCGACGCTGACGCGATCGAGCGCTACCTTCGGGCCCGGCAGGCCAAGTCCAAGTGGGAGCTGGGCGGCCCCGATGGCGCGGTCACCCATTATCGGGCCGTGCTCGACCGAGCGCCCGAGTTCAAGCCCGCGATCGCTGGTTTGGCGATCGCGTGCATGCGGGCGTGGTTCATGCCCAAAGACGAAGATGACGCCGACGCCAGCGTCGACTGGGCGTCGGTCGCCAAGATCGCCGTCGAGCGGGCCATGGCCGAGGCCCCGCAGTTTGCCGAGACTCGCATCGCCGCGGCGTCTTGGTCGGTCCAGGGTGGGTACTATCGCGAGGCAGCCGAGCACCTGCGTGAGGCCCTGCGGATCGCCCCAACTTGCGCGCTGGCCCATGAGTACCTCGGGCGCCTGCAGACCGAGGCCGCGCACCCCGAGCGAGGCATCGCGCACCTCGAGCTCGCCCTCGAGCTCGACCCGGCGCTCGACTGGTGTCTCGCCGATCTCGCCCGCCACCGGGCGCTGCGCGGCGACTACGACGGCTATGATCGGCTCATGGTCCAGCTGCTCGCGCGCACCGTTCGCCACCACGCGTCGGCGCACCTGATGCAGATGCGGGTTGGTGCGTGGCGGCGTGACACCACCATGATTCGCGAGGCGCTCAGGGAGCTGGAGTCCTGCAATCCCAGCGAGGGCACCCGCTCGATCATGACCTACGGTCCACCGCTGCTCGAGCCCTACGATCCGGTGGCGCTCGATCAACAGCACGAGCTCATGCTCACGGTCATTCACAATGGCCGGATGCGGACCTTGATGCATCAGCTGTTCGCCGAGCAGGCCGCGTTTCACCATGATCACGAGCGCACGCTGTCGTCGTTGGAGGCGGCGGCGCAGCTGGTGCTCGTCGACCTCGACTGGCTCGACAATTGCCCGCTGTTTGTCGATGTCCGTCAGGACCCACGCTTTGCGGCGTTGCGGGCGGTCGTGCGTGGGCGCTGTGAGCAGATCTGGGCGGTCGGCTGAGCCAGGGGCTCACGGTGGGTCCGACATCATCACGCAGACCTGCTGGGCGCTGATCGACACGGTGACGACATCGTCGACGCAATCGCCGTTGACGTCACCCATCGCAATTTGCCGTGGGTTGAGCCCGCAGTTGAGCTGCATGACGGGGCCGAATCCGTCGCCGGTCGACAGGTAGACCGCCATGGTCTGGCCGCCGACGATCGCGAGGTCGGCCATGCCATCTTTGTCGATGTCGCTCAGGCCCACGGCGGCCGGGCCCGACGGCGCCGTGATCACCGTGTCGGGACCAAACGTTCCATCGCCCTGGCCACGGAACACGTGCCCGGCGTCCGACCCACCGCCCGCGGTGACGAGCACGATGTCCAGGTCACCGTCACCGTCGATGTCGCCGGCGGCGATGTCGGACGGCCCCCCCATATAGGGAATCGGCGGCGCGAACGCGTACTCGGCCGCGCCGTTGCCAAGTCCCACATAGAGCGCGCCAAAGGTTGCAACGGCGACGTCGAGGTCGGCATCGCCGTCCCAGTCACCGGCCGCCACGAGCCCGCCGCTCGGCCACGGGCCGGCCGAGATGATCGGATTGAACGAGTAGCTCTCTTGCCCGACTGTGGCAGGGAACACCGTCAACACGCCGCCCGAAGCCGTGATCACATCGAGGGCGTTGTCGCCGGTCGCCAGACCAAGCACGAATTGGTTCGTCACGAATGGATTCGCCTCGTAGTCGCCAAACCCGCCCTGGCCATCGCCACGTAGACGAGCGATGATCGTGCCACCGCCGTTGTCGAGGCCGAGCGTCACGATGTCGAATGCCGAGTCCGCGATCGCGCCGCCTCGGAGCACACCGGGAAACGGCATCGAGCCGAGCTCCGTGATGATCGGGACGTCAAAGCTGCCGTTGCCCGACCCGAGAAAGGTTCGGATCCGGTGCTCGTCCCGCGAGCTCGAGACCACGTCGAGGTTTGCGTCCATGTTGACGTAGCCAAGCGCAACGCCCTGCGGATTTGCGCCTGCGGGAAGGGTGAGAGGCCCCGAGTAGGAGACGGCGTAGGGACCATCCGTGCAGGCCGCGGGGTCGCCATCGCCATCGCCGTCGCCATCACCGGGATCGCCGTCGCCGTCGCCGGTGTCGCCGTCTCCATCACCGGGATCGCCGTCGCCGTCGCCGTCGCCGTCGCCGGTGTCGCCGTCTCCATCACCGGGATCGCCGTCGCCATCGCCGGTCTCGCTCGTTGAGCCTCCCCTCGGCTCGGGATCCTGAAAACACCCGCCAAGTAGCAACGCAGCGAGGACTGGAGTGTAGTGAGCCAAGCGCATGGGAGTTTGCACGCGGTCGATGGTATCGTGCCTGACGGATTCTCCCCACACGATCAGTCGGAACGGCTGAGTTTTTTGCAATCGAGCGGTTCTCCGTACGGCCGACGCGAGCACGAAACGACGATTCGTGGGGAGCCGAGCCCGACCTGACGAGCCCTCCGGACACCTGGGTTTGAGGATGGCGCGAAGGGCGCGAGCCAAAGGGCCTCTCGGGGCCTCGTCGACGTCTGGCGGGTGTCGTTTCTCGTTGGAGAGGGGCGGCCACCAATGGTGCCAGCTGGGTGGGGGAACTTACGCATTGACATCGTCTGAATTTGGTCAGTTTGAGCATGACCCTTTCCGGTTTTCATTATTGGGTTTGGTACATATCTCGCAGTGCGTATTTGTTCATGGACGCACGGATCTTCTCCAACGCAATCTTCGCCACCTTCACACTCACCCTGACCACGTTCGCGGTCAGCTGTGCGGGGCCCGGCAATGAGGTGACCCATGACGAAGAGACGGGCTGGGCGGTCGTCCCCGGCGACGACGAAGGCAAAACCGACGACGAAGGCAGGACCGACGACGAAGGGAGGACCGACGACGAAGGGAGGACCGACGACGAAGGCAGCACCGACGACGAAGGCAGGACCGACGACGAAGGCAGGACCGACGACGAAGGCAGGACCGACGACGAAGGGAGCACCGACGACGAAGGGAGCACCGACGACGAAGGGAGCACCGACGACGAAGGTGGCACCACGGGTGAGGAAGGCTGCACCTTCACGCAAGGCTACTGGAAGAATCATCACGCGGACGCCAAGAATCCGAATCAGCAGATTCCGTGGCCGGATGCCGAGACCGACGTCTGCAATCAGGACGGTCTCGAGGTCCTCAACACACCACCCGCTGGAAACAAGTGGTACATCCTCGCCCACCAGTACATCGCGGCGGTCCTCAATGTAGCGAACGGGACCTCGGCCCCAGCCGAGGTCGTCGATGCGCTCGCTGAGGCCGAGATGCTGCTGAACGGACCCAATTGCCCGCTGGGGGTCGAGGACGAGGCTGCTGCCGTCGAGCTCTCGGAGCTCCTCGACGACTACAACAACGGAATCATCGGCCCCGGTCACTGTGGCTGAACCAACCTGGTCGTACCAACCACCGCTTGACTCGACGCTCTCAGCGCCACGAAACCCAGCATGAACATCGACCAACTTGGCAGAACGGGATCAATCCTCATGGCAATGGGCCTGGCGAGCGGCTGCCCCGCCGACGTCACCATGGGCGGCGACAGCGGCGGCATCTTCGAAACTTCGGCCTCAGACGGCGACGCCGAAGCTGGCTCGGGGGACAGCGATGCGGGCGACTCGGGCGACGGCGCCAGCCTCGAGGACGTCCCGGAGGCGGAGTGGGAAGAGGTGCCCAAGCCCAGCGGGATCCCGCAGCCGCTCCCTGGGGTCTACGAGGACCAGGGGCCGGCCGATCTTCAGGCCTCGTTTCGCTCGCTGCTCGGGCTGGTCTTGCGCGATCGGACCGAGCTCGCTGACTTTGTGCTCGAGGTCTCCAATCCGGCCAGCGATCTATACGGCGACTACATGTCCACGCAGGAGCTGCTCGACAACCACGCGCCGACGCCGAGCGACCTGTCATTGCTGCAGGCGTGGCTCGAGCACATGGGACTGTCTGCCAACTATCTGGCGACCAGTCGTCAGCTGATCCAGTTCTCGGGCACGGTCCGGCAATTCAACGAGGCGTTCGGCGTCACGTTGCACCTGTGCATGCGCAAGAACCCGCAGTTTGGTGGCTCACCGTTCCCCGTCTACTGCTTGGTCGAGCCCATGACGATGCCGCTGTTCGTCGCCACGCGCAGCACCGGAGTGGTGACGGCCGACCTGCCGGCCGAGCTTGGCCAGCTCCCCAACGAGATCGGCGAGATCATGACGACGCCGCCTCCGGGGGCCGAGTCCGGCTCGCGCCTGACTCCCGAGCGCGTGGCCCGGGCCTACGACTTCGATATCCTCTATGCCAAGGGCTACGACGGCGCCGGACAGAAGATCGGCGTGGTCATGGGTGCGCAGATCCACACCCGCTGGGCCCAGACCTTCTGGCAGACCTGGGGCATCACGCGGGCCAACCCCCAGATCTTTTATACGGCGGAGGATCCGGTCACTCGATTTCTCGAGTCGCAGCTCGACACCACGTGGGCCGGCGCGCTCGCCCCCGGCGCCGAGATCATCGGCTATGAGGGCCCGGATGCCCGCAATACCTCGATGGTGTTCGCGTACACCGAGGCGTGCGCGCGAGCCCAGGCCGACGGCGTCAGCGTCGTCACGACCTCGTTTGCTCACCGTGAGGACTCGGAGCCGCGAGTCCTGCGTGAACAGTACGACGACGCGGCCCTGGTCGGCGCGGCCCTGGGTCTCACATTGTTCGCGGCCAGTGGTGACTCGGGCAGGACCGACACCCCAAGCAGCAGCCCGTGGGTGACCGGCGTCGGTGGGACCCGGCTGTACCTCGACGGTGCGGGGGACGTGATCGACGAGACCGCGTGGGACGGGTCGGGCTCGGGGATCACGATCTCGTTTGACATGCCGCCGTGGCAGGTCGCCGTCGCCGGCAATATTGGCGGCGGTGATCGTCGCGTGGTCGCGGACGTCTCGGCCGCCGCCTCGCCCGCCTCGCCCTATTGGGTCTACTTCAACTCCGACTGGTCGATCTACGGCGGCACCAGCTTCTCCGCGCCAGTCTGGGCTGCGATGGTCGCTGTCGTCAATCAGTACCGCGACGACGAGGGCATGGCCCCGGTCGGCTACCTGAACCAGGCGCTGTATTTGACGCCGGCCGTGCAGGCGACCTTCCGCGACGTCGTCGATGGCGCCACCGCGGACTTCAGCGCCGGGCATGGCTGGGACGTACCCAGCGGCTGGGGCAGCCCGAGCGCGGCAGCCTTCGCTGACGCGCTGCCGTCTCCGTGAGCGCCAACCGACCACGCGCGACGACGCGTGCGAAATGTCGCATTGTTTTTCCTCGGTCCGGCTGATCCCAACGCTGCTCGCGGCCACGGTACCGCGGATGCACGATGACGAGACCCCCGCCGGGACTTACAAGCGCCGCGTTCTCCGGACCGGGATCGGAGTCTCGATCCTGCTGCTGTTGCTCATTGGCGGGGTGTTCGCGTGGAACCAGGTGTTCCTGCAGGGCCCGATGCGGGACGTGATTACGGGCGACTCCCGAAACGCTGGCATCGAGGTCCAGGTCCATCTCGGGCACTACCTGAACCCTGACGTGCTCGTCTATGACCTGCGCGAGGTCGGCCCCGATAAGGCGCCGATCGACGTGTTTAGGGTGTTCTTGCAATACGCCGACGCGATGCAGGGGGAGCGGTTCGAGACCGTCGAGCTGGCGTTTCGGGGCGAGACCAAGTTCGTGCTGGACGGCGCGGGCTTCCAAGAGATCGGCCGAGACTTTGCCGACGAGAACCCCATGTACACGATCCGAACGTTTCCGGAGCGGCTGCGAACACCGGACGGCCGCGCCGCGTTCCAGCGCTGGGAGGGCGGGGCGCTCGGGGTGCTCAGCCAGCAAATGGATGACTTCAGCGAGTTTCAGGACCGCTGGTACATCGGTGAGTCGTGAGCCCGGTTGGGCATGGGGAGCTGTCATGAACGACTACCGCAGTGACAACGGGGGCCACACCATCGAGGTCGGTGGGCCCGGGGGAATCCGGATCAACTCCATCATCCCTGCGCCCGCCATGGCGACCAACTCGAGGGGGCCGACCAGCGCGACCCCGAGCGCGGAGCCGGGCTCCATGATCGCGCTGGCGACCCGGCACCCGATCGCGGTCTCGCTCGGGCTGGTGGTCGCTGCCGTCGCCGCGCTGGTTGGGCCGCTCGTGTTGGTCCTGGCTCTCGAGGCGCCAATGTGGCTGATGGTCGGTCCAGCGCTGCTGTGTGTGGCCTTGATCGCTGGCGCGATCGCGGCGCCGCGCGGCGCCTTGAAGGCGCTCCGCCGCGCGTACGGTGAGCCCGCGCTCGAGCAGCAGATCCTCAACCTCGCGCTGCGCTGCGGGGGTCGCTTGACGGTCCCGATGACCGCTCAGCACTTGAAGCTCACGCTGGCCGACGCCGAGCGAGCGCTGATGGACCTCGCCCGCGCTGGCCACGTCGACATCGACAACGATCCGACGTCCGGCGCCGTGATCTACGTGTTTCGCGACTTCAACGCTCCGCCTCAACCGCTCGCAGAGTCTCCGCAATGAACAACCCGCACAATCACGGCACGCCTCCTTCTCACTCGATGGTTCCCCACGGAGCGCCGCCGCAGCAGGGGTACCCGCCGCAGCAGGGATACCCGCCGCAGCACGGCTACCCGCCGCAGCACGGCTACCCACCGCAGCAGGGGTACCCGCCGCAGCACGGCTACCCGCCGCCGCCGCATGGCTACGGCGCGCCGGTCAACGTCGTCGTGCAGAACTCCGTCGGCCAAGGCGGCGGGCTGGTCCGGATCGCCAACCGTGAGAAGGTCGTGGCTGTGCTGTTGGCGTTGTTCCTCGGGGGGCTCGGCGTCCATCGCTTCTACCTGGGCCAGACCGGAGTTGGCGTGGTGTACTTGCTGTTCTCCTGGACCTTCATTCCCGCGTTCCTTGCCCTGTTCGAGACGCTGTTCTTGCTGGTGATGAGCCAGCGTGAATTCGACATGAAGTACAACACCGGCTACGCGTGAGCACGCGCGGTTGCTGGCAGCGCCGGGTGAGCGGTTCGCGGGCCGCTTTGAGCCGCGCGCGCTGCCGATCCAGAGCCGGCTCGGGCCAAGCAGCTGGTCGCGACCCGCGAGCGGCCTGGACCGGTGCCCGCTGCTGCGGCCGCTGCACGACCGGTCAGCGCCTCCGCAGCTGTGCGCCCGCGTCCGCGCCCGCTGCGAAGCGATCTGGTCGGTAAACGGCAAGCCATCACGGGTCCTGGATCCGTGAAGTATAACGACGGCCGTGAGCCGAGACGCCGACCCGAGCGAGCCGCCGCAACGCAAGATCGCGTGGCTCGGACCCGTGCTCGTGTGGGGGGTCGCGGCTGCAGTGCTGCTCTCGCAGCTCGGCGCGACCGGCCTGTGGACGCTGGGTGAGCTGCCAGTGCTCGATCGCACCCTCGCCGCGCTCGGCGAGCCACGCAGCGAGCTGATCCGCAGCCCGTGGCTGCCCGACCAGCTCCGCACCTTCGTCTACGCCGCGACCGGTCAGGCCGACGCCGGCCTGCGCCTGCCGGGGGCGCTCGCGGGCCTGGGGTTGGTCGCGCTCGCGCTGGTCAGCGCGCGGCGGCTGGGGTGGTCGCCAGCGTGGGTCGCGTTGGCGGGCTGCTTTGCGCTTGCGATGCCCGGACTGCTGGCGTCTAGCCGCACGGTCCTCGGCAACCCGACCGGCGAGCTGTGGCTGAGCGCGGCGAGCCTGTGCCTGATCGCCTGCTGCGATCGCTCGCGCCGCAGTGGCTCGGAGCACAGCGGTGTCGGACGCCGAATTGCGCTGGCCGGCCTCGGCCTGAGCTGTCTCGTCGCCGCGGTCGCCTCGCTCGGCGTGGTGTTGGGTGGCTGCCTCCCCCTGGTGTTGGTGGCGCTCGCCGACGTGGCGCGGGATCCCGAGCACGGAAAGCTCGAGCTGCCTCGCTGGGCGGTGATCAGCGCGTGGACAGGGGCCGCGCTGGCCGGCTTCGTCGGGCTGTGGCTGGCGTGGAATCAGGGCGAGGGCTACATCCCCTTGCTCGGCGCGGCCAAGGATCTCGATCTGCTCGAGACCCCGTCCAAGGCCAGCTTCACCGACACGCTCGAAGCGTTCGGCTATCAGGCGTTTCCGTTCACGGGGTTGGTGGTGCTCGGCTTGCTCGGTCCCGGTCGCGCGCGCTGGCCAGCGCTGTGGCTGGGGGTCGCGCTGGTCGTGGTCAGCGTGTGGGCGCTGACCTACGGACCCACGCCCACGCCCGTCACGATCCCCGCCGCGTTGCTGGCGACCGCGGCCTGCAAGCGCATGTTCGACAGCGACGAGCCGATCGCCGCGCGCCGGCTGCTGGTGTTTGGCGCGATCCTGGGGGCCATGGTGCTCGGCAAGGACGCCGGTCGCACGCCTCAGCGGGTCGCCTCGCCGCTGTTGCAGCTGACCGAGCTCGAGTTTCCGCAGCCGGGCGTGGTGCCCGGCTTCGACCTCGTCACGTCGCTGCCGCGGTTGACCAAGCAGTTCGCTGGCTTGTTGCTGCTGGCCCACGTGCTGGCCCCGCGCAGCAAAGATCAGCGCGAGTGGGCGTGGGCGCCCGCGTGGGTGGTGGTCAGGCTGAACACGCTCGCAACCATCGTGGATCGCCTGGTCACCCGGGCGCGGGTCGGGGGCTCGGGCTTGCAGCGGATGCGCGCCGCCGCGCCGCTGGTGCTGGTGTTTGGCGCGCTGGCGCATCAAGTCTGGGCATTCGGGATCGTGACGCTGACCCAGGTCAACCAGCAGATGTCGATCGCTGCGCCGCTGCGGGGGTTCGTCGCCGGGGTCGAAGCCGGCGAGATCCCCGAGCCCGCGCTGGGTCTGCATCGGATCCGTGACCCCGGCCTCGAGTACTACGGCCCGGGGACCGAGCACGAGGTGTTCCTGAGCAACCGCAGCGATCTCGACAAGTGGTTGAGCGCCGAGACACCTCGGACGGCGCTGATCCGGCGCTCGGATCTGCCGCCCATCTTCAGCGCGACCCGGTCCGGTGATCGGCCGTTGTTCGTGCTCGACAACAGCCACCACGGGTACGTCCTGGTCGCGAACTTCTTGCCGGCCGGCCGCGACGATCAAAATCCGCTGCTCGGCATCGCCTTCGACCAGCCGCTGACCCTGGCCAACCCCACGCTGGTCGGCTGGAACCCCTACGTGGAGCTGATCGCCTGGGAGATCGAGGGCGCGCTCCACCGCGGCAGCACGGCGACCTTGCACGCGGTGTTTCGTGTGCATCGGCCGCTGCCGGCCGGCACCAAGATGTACGCGCGCCTGCAAAAGGGCAAGGTCAGCCGGGTCGCCGCCGAGCCGCACGAGCTCACTGGCGGCGCGCTGCCGGCCAACTACTGGCGGGCCGGTGACTACATCCACCATCGCTTCGAATTTCAGGTGCCGTGGCTCGAGGTGTTGCCGGGCGAGCACGAGCTCATCGTCGGCTTGCGGCGGTCCGAGAAGAGCAACCTGAAGATCAGCACGCCCGAGGGCAAGCGCGGGGAGTACGGCGTGGAAGTGCGCGGCAAGAGCCACGAGTTCGCCAAGATCGGCGTCGTCGAGCTGGCCTGGTAGTCGGTTGGCCTGGTCGGGCGGCTCGGGTATGGTCGCGTCCCGTGCTTGGTCGCGCCCTTCGACGTCCGTTCGCTCTCGCCTTGTTTGTCGCGTCCGGCATGGTTGTCACGCCTGCGTGCACCAAGGACGAACCGAGCAACCTCGAGAAGCTGGCCAAGCAAGGGGAGCAGGGCGACGGCAAGGATCAGCCAGAGGTCGGCGAGCCGGCGGACGGCGGCGCGATCGGCCAAGCCGACGGCGCAGACACCAAGGTCCCCGAGGGCGACGAGCCCAGCTCGACCTGGCCGGTCGACGCTGACGGCGTCCCGGTCCCGCCGCAAGACGGCGCCGCGCCGCTGCTGACCCCCGGCGCCGACGACAAGCGCGTGCAGCTGCGCCTGGCCCTGGCCGAGGGCACGCGCTACCGGATCACCACGATCGGCATGTTGAAGCTGCCGCTGATCGAGAAGCCGACCGGGTTCGCGCGCGAGGAAGACGTGGGCGTCAGCGGCTGCACGGGCGAGGGCACCGCGCGGACCTGCCTGCTCACCCACACCTACCGCAACTACGAAGCCGAGCCCCCGGCCGGCTCCGGCCTCGAGGCCGACGAGAAGCAGGTCGCCGGGCTCAGCACCTCGCACCGGGTCGACGCCAGCGGCCTGCGGATCACCGACACGGCCGTGCAGGGCGAGGGCTCCCCCGCCCACTTCCAGGCGCTCGCGCAGGTCCACCGGCTGTACTGTGTCCGGCTGCCGAGCGAGCCTGTCGGCGTCGGCGCGACCTGGAAGGACGTCTGCCGCCTGCGTCAGGGCGGCTCAATCGTCACCCGCGAGCTGACCTGGCGGCTCGCCAAGCTCGAGGACACCGAAGACGGCACCCGGGCCGAGCTCGAGTACGCTGGCCGGGTGCGCCGCATCGATCCCAAGGGCAAGCTGATCAACGGCGAGATCATGGGCGCGCTGTACTTTTGGGTCGACGCGGGCGAGCCCCACCTGATGCGCGAGCGCGTCGGCTTTGTGCTCGACGCTGGCAAGGGCGTGAGCACGGGCACCGACTTCCGCTACCAGTTCAGCAAGGTCGGCAGCGACGGCGAGGAGCTGCTGCGGACCGACGGCAAGCCGTTCGACGCGCCCCCGCAGGCCCTCAACGACCTGCGCAGCGTGCCCTCGGGCACCACCCGCGACGGCGAGCTCCAGCTGGATCGCTAGCGAGATGTGACCCCGCTCGGTCGCCGTAGCTGATACTTTCAGGGCCAGGTTCAGGAGCACGAAGACACATGGGCTTTTCCGACAAGATGCGAGAGACCTTGGGCAGCGAAGGCGCCCGCCTCGAGTTCGTCCAAGACCCCGACGGCTGGACCGCTCGGGTCGCACCCGGGGGCACCGCCGAGGCCACGCTGCGCCTCGCTGGCGGGACCAAGACCGCGCGGGTCGAGGGCGTGATCTTGCGGGTGTTCGTCCGTCACCGTCACTGGGCCGACGCGCAGGGCATGGAGCTGACCGAGCAGCAGGCGCTCGAGCTCGAGGACCGCAACCACCTGATGCCAGCGTGGAGCCGCGAGCAGCTCAGCCAGACCCGCGTCGAGGTCGAGCAGGACATCGAGCCCGGCGCCCAGCAAGAGCTGACCGTGCAGGTGCAGGTGCCCGAGCACTGCGACGCGACGACCCGCTCGTGCACGATCACCTTGCACGCGCAGGCGGACATCCGGGGGCAGATCGATCCCACGGTGACCGGCAAGCTGCTCGTCAACTGAGCCCGAGCTAGTCGGTACGAGTCGTCGGCGTCGTGCGCGCGAGTTGCTCTCGATCGTGGGCGACGAACGGGATATAATGTTGTTTCGGAGCCACCTCGATGTCCCAAGAGCAACCGCCGACCGACAGTATCCGAGAAGAGTACTTTGAGAACGAGGCCACTGGCGTCGAGACCGAAGAGGAAGATGGCGGTGGCTCCGAGAAGGTTCAGCCTTGGGATCCCGAGCGAATTCGGGTGCATACAAAGCACTTCTCGTTGCGCCAAGTCGTCGACATGATCGAGGAGAAGGACATCGACATCGCGCCGGACTTCCAGCGCCTGTATGTCTGGAAAGATCGGCAAAAATGGTCGCTCATCGAGTCCATCTTGCTCGGCATTCCGCTGCCAACCTTCTATTTCAACGAGGACAAAGACGGCAAGATGCAGGTCGTCGACGGCGTGCAGCGGCTCACCACAATTTATGATTTTGTCCGCGGCGAAAAGTTCGCGCTGGGCGCGGTCGACTATCTCAACGATCTCCGCAACTCCACCTTCGATCAGCTGGGCGCGACCTTCAAGCGTCGCATGAACAACACTCAGCTCGTCGTGCACGTCATCGATCCTCAGACGCCCTATCGCGTCAAGTTCGACATATTCCGGCGCATTAATACGGGAGGCAGCCCGCTGAGCTCCCAGGAGATCCGGCATTGCATGAGTCGCGAGCGCTCTCGAACGCTGCTCGCCAACCTCGCCGCCAGCCAGCCATTTGCATTGGCAACGGGCGGATCTCTGTACAAACACATTCGCATGGCCGACCGTGAGGTCGTGCTGCGATTTTGTGCGTTCAGCATGTTCGGGTCCGACAACTACAGCGCCGCCCACAGTCTCGACGCCTTCTTGGTTCGGGCGACGGAGAAGCTGGATGACCCTGCCGCGTTTGGTGACGAAGAACTCGCGGCGCTCGATGCCGCGTTTCGCAGGGCGATGCGAAACGCCTACACCGTGTTCGGCGATCACGCTTTTCGCAAGTGGCCGCTCGACAACGATCGACGAAACCCGATCAATCGCGCACTGTTCGAGGTTTGGGCCGTGGTCTTGGCCCAGTACGAAGAGAGCGTCGTCGCGGCAGGCGCTGCCGAACTCGCCACCGCGGCGCGCGGGCTGATGACGCATGACCAAGAGTTCATCGAGGCGATCAGTCAAGGGACGGGCGACATGCGCCGGGTACGAAAGCGCTTTGATTCGGCAGCGGAGGCGGCCAAGGCGGTGCTCGGGTGATCAACGAATTTCGCATTCGGAACTTCAAGCGCTTCAATGACGTCACGCTGCCGCTCAACCGCCTCACTGTGCTCACCGGGGCCAACGGGGCGGGCAAGACCTCGCTGATTCACGCGCTGCTCCTCGTCGCGCGCGCGCAGCAGCAGGCGCGTCCCGCGACCGTCGCGCTCAACGACGACGCGGGCCTGCAGCTCGGCGAGGGGGCCGACGTTCTCAACTGGAACGCGAATGAGTCCGAGATCATATTTGAGTATCGGCTCGACTCCGGCGTTGGCGTTGGCCTGCGCTTTGGCGTCCCCGACGAGCGGGCGCTGCACTTGCCGCTGCTCTCGTCTCCCGTTGGCGCCGGTGAAGTGGCGGAGCTCGCCAACTACGTCAGCGCCGAGCGCCTCGGTCCGCGCGACACACTCGGCGCTTCCTCGGTGTCGATCGCGGAGCTGAGCGTGGGCTGCTACGGTCAGTATGTCGCCCAGGTCCTCGCCGTGCTCGGCCACAGGGAGGTCTCGGAGGCCCGACGTACAACATCGCCCCATGGGCCGGACGAACCGACTCTGGCCGACTTGCTGCATCAAACCGAGTGGTGGACCGGTCGCATTGTTCGGCCGATCGAGCTCGAGGCCACGTGGTTCCCAAACTCGATGGTCACCCGGCTGCGCTTCAAGACCCCTGGGATACGCAGCGAGTGGACGCGACCTCCCAACATGGGCTTTGGCGTGTCCTATGCGCTCCCTGTGATCGTCGCCGGCCTCGTCGCGCCGGCCGGAAGCACGCTGATCATAGAAAATCCAGAGGCGCACCTACACCCCGCGGGCCAGTCGGAGATCGGCCGCTTCTTGGCGCGGGTGGTCGCTGACGGTGTGCAGGTGATCGTCGAGACCCACAGCGATCATGTGCTCAACGGCATCCGTCACGCCGTCGCCGATCCCGGTCATCCGATCACCGCCGCGGACGTCAAGCTGTTGTTCTTTCTCGCCGAGGCGGATCCTCGTGGTGTGTGCGAAAGTCTGGATATCTCCCCCACCGGAGCGATCAGCGGGTGGCCCGAGGGCTTCTTCGATCAGCTCGATCGTGACCTTCGAGCGCTGACCGACCTCGCGCGGCATCGGGGACGGCGGCCGTGAATCTCGACATCCGACACGTCATTGACGAATCTGGGCTTCGTCTGGATGGAGCCCCCGCGGACGACGCTGCGGCGGTCGCCGATGTCATCGACGAGTTCCTCGACCGGCTCGAGACCGCCAAGCAGCGCGACGAGCGGGTGCTCCGCTCGCTCAATGACATTTGGGATGCGCCGGTCACGGAGGAGGTCAAGTTCTACGAGCTGGTCTACGACAGCGACCCTGCGGTTCCTCTCGATCTCGATCGGCGTCGACGGTTGCTCATTGCCATCGATCGTGTGCCATCGTGGGACGAGCAACCCGAGCTGGTCGACCTGGTGAACGTGCTCGAGGTCAGCGTGGACGGAGAGCTGGTGTTTGCGCCGTCGCTGGCTCTGGCGCACGCCTGTCGGCAGCTATCGCGGGCCGTGGGTTGTCTCAACTTCGAGTCGAGCGGTCGCTCGGGTCTGCTGCAGGTCGAAGCCGAGCAGCTCGCGCGGGACTTGCACTTCGTCGTCGATGAGCGCACGCACGTCGAGTTGTTCCGCGACGCCGTTGGTATCGAAAGTATGGACGAGGCCGCGTTCGAAGCGAACGTCCGCTCGGCGTTCCCCTGCTTGCGTTGGGTAGACCGCGTCTGGCGAGGACTAGGCAAGTTCAAGCGCCCCTACACCGAGCACCGCGGGATCCTCGTCAAACACCTGAGCACGCTCAACGATGTGGCAGCGCAATTGTTCAACGAGCTGTCGGCGACATCGCCCGAGCAGATCTCTGCGGGCTTGGGCGCGCACGGTGTGAACGCATCCGACGAGAATGGGCGCACCAAGAGTGACAAGAAGGCCAGCAAAGACCGGACCCGTGAATTCGAGGGAGAAGACCACGTGTTCTGGTGGCACACCAAGCTGCTTCCAGACACGGATCGAATCCACTTCAAATGGTTGCGAAGCAACGACGATGGCCCTGGAACGATCGTCGTTGGCATCTTCATCGACCACTGCCACCTTCCTGGCTGACCAGGGGAGGCGTTGCTAGGCGAGCGAGGGATTGGCTCGGCTATTGGGCCAGCAGCAGCGCGGCCGCATCGGGCACGCCGCTGATCGTGAGGATGTCCGCGACGATCTTCGCGTCGGCGTACTGCGGATCCACGATCACGTAGCGCAGCAGCAGCTCGAGCTTCTCGCCGGGATCGGTCGCCGCCGTCGCCTGCGCGAGCAGCCCCGCCCGATAGTCCGCGAAGCTCACGGCGACCAGCTGCCCGACCGTAGGGGCAGCCTGACCGTAGAGACCGGCCGCGAGCTCGTCCTTGTTGGGCAGCGAGAGGGGATCTTCGGCCACGCCCGCGATGTTCTGGGCCGGGTGGGTGTCGTCTTGGGCCTCCGCGCTCAGCGGCTGATCCATGGTCGAGCCGGGCCGGCCGTCGGCGTGCTCGAGCTTGGCCTTGACCTGCACGGTGGCCGTGAGCACGTGGGTGGTGATCGTGAAGCTGTGCGTCGAGTACACGGCCTCCTCGGTGGTCTGCTCCGTGCTCGCGGCCTTCTCCTTGGCGCGCATCAGCGTGTTGCGCTGGTCCTCGAGCGAGCGGCGGTTGGCCTCTAGCCGGCTGCGGGCGTTGCTCAAGTTCTGCTCGGCGCCGGTCGTGGTCCCGGGCGTGTCACCTTCGCGGGCGACGTCGGCGGTGTACTGATCGACGTACTGCTCTTGCTTGGTGACGTCGTTCTCGCGCTCCATCAAGCGGCGCTCTTCGTCGAGCACGTCGTCTTGGGCCATCTTGTAGAACGGGTTGGGGACCTGCTTGGTGCCCGACTGGTACTGCACCGACTCCTGGCGCTGGCGCTTGTCGGTCGTGAACTTGGGCTTGCTGAACTCGATCGTGAGGGTCGCCGCCGGGGCCTCGCCCGCGCTGCCGACCTCGAGCAAGGACGCGCCCTGCCGACCGCTGAGCGCGGCCGCGACCGCGTTGGCCCCGTCGTCGTTGGCCTTGGTCTTGACCTGCACGAAGTAGCGCAGCTGCGCGACCACCTGCGCTCGGGCGGCGTCGCGCTCGGCCATGCCCTGACCGCTGAGCGCGGCGATCTTGGCCCGATACATCAAGACCGAGCCGGCCCGGCCCGCGGCCTCGGCTGCGGTCGCCGCTTCGCTCAGCTGCGCGACCCAGGCCTGGACCACCGCCTGCATCGCCCCGCTGACCCGGTCGGCCGCGCTCGGCAGGCCGTTGCGGATCGCGTCGAAGATCTGCATGGCGTCGGCGAACTGCCCGGCCTCGGCCTTCTGGGTGGCGCGCGCGCTGGTGACTTCGAGGACCTCGCTGACCAGCGCGATCGTCTTGGGGTGTGTGGGGAGGATCTGATGAGCCTCGGCCGTCAGCGCGATCGCCTGCGAGTCGGCGCCAGAGGTCAGCGCCGCGCGGGCGCGCTGGATCCGAGCTTCGATCTGGCCCAGCTGCGCCTCGGCCAGCTTGGCGATGATCTCTTCGTCGTCGGGGCGCAGGCGCAGGGCCTCGGCGTACTCGGTCGCCGCGGCGTCGTAGTTGGCCGCGGCCATGAACTCGTCGCCCTTCTTGATGTGGCCCTGCCAGGCGCAGCCGAACGCCAGCGTGAGTGAGAGCAGCACGGAGGCCGCGAGACCCGAACGAAACAGGCGTCGACGCATGGCGAGTGTCTACCACGCGCCTCGTGTGGATGCGTAGATGACCCGCGTCGGGGTCCTGGCGCCCGAATGCGGTCAGTAGCTCACGCTCAGGCCCAGGCTCGGATAGATCGGCAGGCCGATCGCCTGCTCGCGGGCGCTCCAATCGTACGAGTAGATCCAGATCTCGGGGTA
The DNA here is from genome assembly GCF_002994635.1 of Enhygromyxa salina. Taxonomy (GTDB): domain Bacteria; phylum Myxococcota_A; class Polyangia; order Nannocystales; family Nannocystaceae; genus Plesiocystis; species Plesiocystis salina_B. The sequence continues at coordinate 30,241 of NZ_PVNL01000073.1, forward strand.
CCAGTGGTTATAGACGTTCTGCACATCGAAGTAGACGCTCACGCTCGCGCGGTCGCGGATCCAGGTCTTGTCGATGCGAATGTCGAGCTGATGAAACAGCGGCTGATACTCGCTGCCCCGCGGGCCGCGAAGTGGCAGATAGTAGACCTCATCGACGGACAAGGGAATGACCTCGCGGGCGGTGATGGGCTCGAGGGGGTTGCCGGAGCCCAGTCGAAACCGCAGGCCGACGCGGATCTCATGGGGCAGCGCGACGCTCAGCAGCGCGACGAAGTTGTGGCGCTGGTCGAACACCGCGGGGAGCCAGACGTTGGGCTGGTCCTCGGTCCGCGCGAACAACAGCGTGTAGCCCAGCCAGCCGTCGAGCAGTCCCGGGGCCAGGTTGCGACGCAGCAGCAGCTCGAGGCCCATCGCGCGGCGACGCCCGTAGTACTCGAGCTCCGGTAGCGGCACGCCGGTAAAGGGTTGGTCGGGGTCGTCGGTGATGGGCTCGTACTCGGGGGTGTGGGCCCTGGCGCTGCGGAAGAACCCGAGCGCGCGCAGATCCACGTCCCAGGGCAGCTCGGCCTCGAAGCCGACGCTCGCGTGGGTCACCGTCGTCGCGCTCGCATAGCGCCCAATGCTCTCGCCGCCGATCGCAGGATCGAAGTAGGTGAGCAGATACTCGGGGATGTCGACGCGGTTCGAGCCAAACCCGGAATTCTCCTCGAGGGGCCCGGTCGTTCCTCGTTCGTGAGCGCCCGCGATCGGGATCGCGTACAGGCCCGCGCTCGCAAACACCTGCGCGCGCTCGGACAGCGGCCCACGCAGGTGCACGCGAGGATCGACGCGCACGCTGGGCTTTGGACCGTAGGCAAACACGTTGAGGCGAACCGAGGGGATCAGGCTCCAGTCCCCGAGGCGCAGGGCCGTCGCCAGCCAGGCGCCAAACCGAAGCTGCGCGCCGTCAAACTCCTCGGGGGAACTGGGGAAATAGAACCCAGCGTCCGAGTTGAAGGTCAGCTGGCCGTGCTGCCTTCGGCGCCAGGACTCGACGACCGCGTCCGCGCCAAAGTCCAGGGCCAGCCACTCGAGCGCCTGCCAGCCAAACGCGGCGCGAAGCGAGTAGACCTGCGCCTTGCGCCGAGCGAACCGGTCATCGCTGCTCTGGTTGAGGTTCGTGTGGTCGAGCCGCAGCGAGGGGCTCACCAGCACCTGCCAGGCGCCGCGCTCGAACCGATAGTCAAAGTCGAACCGATGAAAGCTCGAGCGAAAGTCGAAGTAATCGGACAACCGCAGACGATCGCCCGCGCCAAAGCCCCGCAGCCCGATCGCGTGACCACCCCCGAGCGGATGGTCCAAGCGAGTCATGTAGTCCCAAAAATTGGGCGCCGTCAGGTTCGGCAGCGGGATCGCTCGCAGGATCTCGCCGACGTGACTGCGCCGAACTCCGACGTGGACCGATCCCTTGCCGACGGGCCCCTCGGTCGTCGCGCCGACGTCGAACAGATCCAGGTGGGCCTCGCCGTGGATGCCGTCGCGCCGACCCGGGCGGCTGGTGACTTGCACGAGCCCGCCACCAAAGCCGCCGTAGCTCGCGGGGTAGTTGCCAGGGGACAGCTCGATACCGGCGATCATCGGTGGCGATAGCACGCTCGCCATTGGGATCACATGAAACGCCCGGGGCACCGGGTGGCCATCGACGTAGATCCCAACCTCGCGTGGATCTCCGCCGCGAAACGACGTCAGGCCCAGCCCGGCCGGGCCGCGAGCGACCCCAGGCAGGTTCATCGCCGCGAGCACCGGGTCATCGCCGCTGCCGGGGTAGTGTCGCGCCTGCCGGCCGTCGAGGGTGTGCAGCGGCTCGATCTCGGTCCAGCTCGACCGTCGCTTGGTCGCCACGACCGTGCGGTATGGGCCGTCGCGATCGGGCTCGAGGTAGAGCTCGAGCTCGCCACCTTTGGCCTCGAGCTCAGCCCATTGCTCGAGCCGCGCGTAGCCGCCCGCGACCACGACCACACGCAGCGCGCCGACCGGGACCCCCGGGAGCTCGAAAATACCGTCGGCGTCGGTCTGCGACTCATGCATCCACGCGATGTGGTCGGGGTCGAGCGGCTGCTCGGCTCGCTTGCCCGGGCGCACGTCGGCTGGCGCGTCGACGACGATCACCGTGGCCCCGGAGATCGGCGCCCGCGAGGATCCGCGCTCGCGCACCCGTCCACGCAGCGCCGCGACCGGAGCCGTCGGCGCGGCCTCGACTCTCTCGGCGGCCTGGGCTTTGCTCGGGGGTGCAGCTGCTCGCGCCTGGGCGGGGCTCGCCCAGGCTTGCAAGAGCGGGATCGCCAGCGCCAGGTAGCGCCGCCGGATCCTCATTGATGCTCGAACTCCAGGGTCAGGACGTCGTTGGCCAGGCCGTCGTCGGTGTAGCCGATCAGCACCCGCGAGATGCCCGGCTCGAGCTGTGCGTCGACTTGATAGCTGAAGCTTCCGTCGTCTTCGACGGGCTCGAGGTTGCCGGACTGAACGATCGCGCCGCTGGTCGCGGTCCGCGAGTACAGCGACTCGCTGCGCAGGGTGAATGCGCTGCCTGCCTTGTCTTTCAGCAGCACGAGCCGGGACTGGAACAGCTGCGAGAGTTGGTCGAACGAGAGCTGAACCTCGATCATCGCGCCCGCTCGAACGGGGATCGGCGCCAACGGAGGGACGCCGGTGGCGAGCAGCTCGCCGTCGACCGAGACGGACACCGTGGGGGTTCGCGGGATCCTGTTGGCCGGCTGGAGAAACAGCTGGGGGGGAAGGGTCGCCGGGTCCGCCTCAAACGGAACGGACAGGCCCATCTGCGCTCCGTAGGCGTACAGAAACCAGAGCGGGCCAAGGCTCACCTTGTGGTGGATGAAGCCGCAGCCCTCGAGGTTGCTCAGGTCGCCGCGTCGCGACTCCCAGCAGTCCGTGGCGCGCCGGCCATCCCACGCAACCACGGCTATCAGCTGCAGCGATGGAAACCGGTAGCGGGGATTGAGGGCAGCGCGGATGAACACGCGCTCTCCCAGCTCAGGCACCTCGAATTCGAACGCGCCCGAGCCGGTTCCCAGCAGGCAAGGGTCGTCGGTCGTGTAGTTCTCGAGCGTATCGCAGCGCTGGTCGAACACTTCGTGGGCCAGATCGAGCTGGCCAGTGTGGGACACACACGAGCCCCCACACGCGAGCCACAGGGTCTCGAGCTCGTGCTCGGGCACGAGCACGCCCTGGGGATCCACGACCACGGCCTCGAGGCGCAGCCGATCACCAGGCAGGACGTCAGCGATCGGCGCCTCCGGCCCAGCGATCAGCGGACCGACGCGCTCGGGGTTGAGCGGGCCGAGCTCCACCTCGTGGCGAATCGTGAAGATCTCGGTCACCTCGATGTAGCTCGGCGGCCGCAGCTCGTCGCCGCAGCCAAGCAGCGACGCCAGCAGCACGGCGCTCCTCCACATGTTCAGTCTGGATCCTCGAGCGGGGACGCCAGACTCACCACCGGTTTTGGCCGCCATGTCCGACACTGTCTCAGCCCCGGCGATGCCGGACAAGCGGGCAGCTCGCGAAGCGCCATAAATTCAACCGTGTGAGTCGATCCCCTCGGTTCGTGTCTCGATTTGATCGGGTCGAAACACGCCCCGGGACGCGGGGAACCGCTCAGCGAATTTTTTGCTCGCCCCGACCATCCTCTGCAATCAGGGACACAGACGGGGCCACATGACCATCAAGCTCAACCACACCATCGTGCGCTCACGCGATCAGCGCGAGGCCGCGACCTTCCTGGCCGAGATGTTTGACCTCCCCGCGCCCAAGCCCTTCGGCCCATTTCTCGATGTCGAGCTCGGCAACGAGGTGACGCTCGCGTTCCTCGACGCCGCCGCCGACGACATCTCCGCGCAACACTACGCCTTCCTCGTCAGCGACGCGGAATTCGACGCGATCTTCGCTCGAATTCAGACACGCGGCCTCGACTTTTGGGCCGATCCGGGGCGCACCCAAAAGCGCCGCATCAACCGCCACGACGGCGGCCGCGGCGTGTATTTTCAGGACCCAAGCGGGCACTTGCTCGAGATCATCACGCAGCCCTACGGCAGCGAGTGAGATCGAGCGCGCGTCGACTGGCGCAGATGTCACTGTGGTGGCTGATGCGCGCAGGCTCGCGGTGAGTGCGGTATTCGTCGGCGCGCGCAAATACGCGTTCGCGCGCACGGCGGTCGGACCGTATCGCTCGGGTTATTGCCGTGTCGCCAATCAGACTCGATAGATTGAGCGTGCTAAAGTGGTCACGCCACTAGCGAGACCAAGGAGGCACGTGACATGCGTTCGACGAACATGATCGCAAACGCAAAATCTATATTAGGCGCCATTGCCGTGGTTTGCAGCGCCGGCTGTGTCGTCGACGACGACGCGCTGGAGGGGCTCGAGCTCGACACCACCCTGCGAGCGGCGCCGGAGTCGAATCAGAGCTTCCTCGGCGGCGATGTCTGGGAGCGCGACGCGCAGTGGTGCTACCACACCGGCAGTCAGCTGCATGTCGGTGACCTCAATGGGGATCACCGCGCCGATATGTTGTGCCACGACGGCGCCGGGAACAAATGGGTCGATCTCGCCGATAGCAACGGTCACTTCTGGGGTACAGACTGGAAACACGAGGTCAGCTGGTGCTCACACCCTGGCAGCAAGCTGCACCTCGGCGACTACAACGGTGACGGCCGCGACGATATGTTGTGCCACGACACCGCCGGGCAAAAGTGGATTGACTACGCCGACAGCAACGGCCAGTTCTGGGGGACAGACTGGTCGTACACCGACGGCTGGTGCGCGCACGCGGGCAGCGAACTACACATCGGCGACTTCAACGGCGATGGCCGCGACGACATGCTGTGCCACGACACCGATGGGCAAAAATGGATCGACTTTGCCAACGGCAGCGGGCAATTCTGGGGCACGGACTGGTATTACAACGCTGGGTGGTGCTACCACCCGGGCACCCAGCTCCACATTGGCGACTTCAACGGCGACTATCGCGACGACATGCTCTGTCACGACGCGGCCGGGCAGAAGTGGATTGACTACGCCAACTCCAACGGCCAGTTCTTGGGCACGGACTGGTACTACAACGCCGGCTGGTGCCATCACGCTGGCAGCCAGCTGTTCGTCGGCGACTTCAACGGGGATGGCCGTGAGGACATGCTCTGTCACGACTCGGCTGGGCAGAAGTGGATTGACTACGCCGACAGCAACGGCCAGTTCTGGGGCACGAACTGGTATCAGAACGCAAGCTGGTGCTACCACGCTGGCAGCCAGCTGTTCGTCGGCGACTTCAACAACAGCGGGCGCAGCGATCTGCTCTGTCACGACACCGGTAACGGCTACAAGTGGATCACCTTCTCGATGTTGTGATCGATCGACTACCCCTCGAGTTTCCAGATGTCCCACTCGCCCGCGCGCCACTTGACGTAGCGCGTGGTGGCGCTGCCGGTCTCGACCGTCAACCGCTGATAGGGATCATTGTAGCTGCCCCCGCCCTTGAGCTTCTCTGGCAGGTAGCACTCGGCGAACAGGATCACCTCGTCACCCGCGTGGATCGGGACGCCCTCGACCCGATCATTGATCAACCAGATGACCCACCTGCTCGGGTTGCTGCCTTTGTACAGGTAGACCGTCTTGGCGCCCTTGGTTGGCACCGCCAGCGAGTAACCCGTGGCTGGGCCGCTGGTCACCTCGATCACGACCTTGTCACCGGCTTTGACCTCACCGCTTTCGCTGGTGATCTTGAACTCGAGCGCGTCGCCCTTGACCTGCGTACAGATCGGGTACCAGGAGTTCATGCTGGTGGTCGGCCCGCCGATGTAGTCGAGCGCGTCGGGCGGCGGGGTCGTCCACTTGTTGCCCACGTAGCGGAGGCGAATCGTGTCTTCGGAGGTGAGCGGCTTGGTGCCCTCGATCCGGGACTTGCGAGCCGCGTCGAACGCCAACATGCCGGGTGCGCTGGCGAGCCGGTCCTCGTCGTCGTCGCCAGCGCCGTCGAGCACCTCGTCGAAGGTTGGGGCGCCGTCGACCCGATCGCCGAGCCTCCACTCGCTCTTGGGGATCTGCGCCCACTTCAAGATCGTCGCGATGATCGAGGTGTGGTCGAGCGGGACATCCGTGTTGGACCGGAAGATCGTCCCGGGCTTGATGTGCTTGCCGATCAGCAGCGTCGGCACCCGGACCCCGTAGCAATCGAATTCAAACCCAAACTGGAGCGGCTTTTCAGCTCCGGGCTCGGGCTCACGCCCGCTGGGCACGGCCGCCCACGGCGGAAAGTGGTCGTAGGTCCCGCCGTTCTCGTCGAAGGTGATCACCAGCAAGGTCGTGTCCCACTTGGGGCTGTTGGCGATCGCCTCGTAGACCTTCTTGACGAAGAACTCGCCGTTGGTCATGTCCTGGACCGGGTGGAACTCGTTGCCCACCGCGCGCATCATCCCGGCGTCCCAGTGGGCGCCGCCGCCCCAGATCGGCTCGATATAGGAGACCGGCGGCAGCGTCCCGTTCTCGGCGTCGGTGTAGAATTGGGCGATCAGCGGCACGTTCTTGTTGAACGACTTGCCGCCATATTGTGGGAACATGGCCTTGAAGTAATTGCCCTTGATCGGCGCGGGCGGCCAGTGCGACGACCAGTAGTACTTCCACTCGATCTCGTTCTCGTCGCAGACGGTAAACAGGTTGCGGCGGTGGAGCATCTTGTCGGCGATGCCCTCGGGCATCTGATCCGCGTGGAGCTCCTTCACCTTGTCCACCTTGGGGTAGGCCGGGTAGTAGGCGTTGGTGACCTCTCCGGCGGCGGAGCCGGCCACCCAGTAGGCCCGGTTGGTGTTGGTCTGGCTGGGCACCGAGCAAAACCACAGATCCGACACGGCGTAGTGCCGCGCGAGCCCGCTCATGACCGGGAGCTGGTCCGGCAGGTAGATGTCCAGGATCTCCGAGATCATGTCTTCGCTGATGAAGACGCTGTTTTTGTAGCCGCGGTGGTGGCGGATGCCGTCGACGAAGTTGTGGGCGTAGCCGGTCATGGCCGGGCGCTTGTACTCACCCCCGGACTTGACGAGCGGGTCGCGCTTGGCGGCCGTCTTCATATCGGCGGTGTTGGCGACGACGTCATTGCCGTACATCTGCTGAAAGATGTGGATGAAGTCCTCGTGTGGGTTGGTGCGGGGCATGTTGCATGCGCGCGCGCCCTTGCGGGTCCGCAGGCGGCCGCGAACGGTCTGCTTGACCTTGGGGCCGAGCGGATTCGACCGCGATCGCGGGCCCCGGGTCTCCCACTCGTACTCATAGGGAAACTCGGGATTCAGCCCCTCCATACCCTCGAATGTGCGCAGGCCCGCGTGCTTGCCCTTGGGTGAGGCCGGGTAGCTGTTGCTCGGCTTGTCGCTGCCCTCGTAGAGGTAGCCCATGAAGTGGTCGAAGCCGCGGTTCTCCAGCATCAGCACCACGACATGCTCGATCGGGTGACCGTTCATGTGCCACGTCTGCGGCATGTTCTCGAGCAGGTACTCGAGCGGCGCTTCCTCGCTGCCGATCGTCTCGGCGAGCTCGGAGACGTCGACCTGCTGGTGGAATTCCTCGGTCCCGTTCTTGTGCTGATCCGGGAGCACCCAGTCGGGGTCCGGGGTCGGGCCCCAGCGGCCCTTGCGGACCGGGCCGCTGCGGGTCTGATCGACCTCTTCCTCGGCCGTTGGATCCACGAGCGTGGTCGGGGCGTCGGCCTCGGAGTCAGTCTCCCACTGGAGCACCCGATCGTCCGAGATGCCGGGAAACCGCGGCCAGATCTTCTTGACCGCGTGCGGGATCTGGACCCCGAGCTGCTCGTCGTCCGCGCTGACGATCTGCCCGTCCGCGCGGATCGCCGCCATGGCGTTGCCCTGGCCCTCGTCGAACACCAGCTCGACCTCGAAGTCGGCCGGAAATGGCCGCTTGGTCGGCTGCACCTCCTCGTCGCGGCCGGGCTTGGGCGGGTCCGAGAACACGAATTTCGCGAACATCCGGCGTGGCGGCTTGGGCGTGAACGTGAACTCGAGGGTCTTCTCTTCACCAGTGCCGATGTCCTGCGCGCCCTGCTTTTGATTGGCGACAAACTCGAGATCGGGGGTCACCGCGGCGGTCACGTCGACGGTGATCCCCGACTTGATCTGCAGCTTGAGCGCGGTCACCCACTCCTCGCCAGCCTGGGCCGCCGTCCGGGTGAAGCGCTGGCTCCCGATCGCAAAGGTGACCTTGGCGGTCTTCAGGTTCAGGACCGGGATGTCGTCCGAGCGCAGCACCACGATCAAGTTGGAGACCTCGGCCTTCTCGCACTGCGCGGTGGTGTTGAGCTTGACCGGGGCCTCTTTGGCCAGGCACTCCTTGAGCCGCTTGACCGCGACCTGGCGGACCTCGGCCTGGTCCTCGAGCTGTTCGGCCTCGTCGGTGGTCACGAGCGCGGGGGTGTAGTCGGTCTCGCTGGACGGCAGCGGGCGATGCTCGGGCATCGGCAGCTCGTAGGAGACCAGCGGCTGCAACGACTGCAACATCTGCAAGCGCAGCAGATCGCAGGTGTCGCTGGTGACCGTTGCGAGCGCGTCGCCGCCCGGCCTCGCGCCGCCGTTCATGATCATGCGCGCGAACGAGACCACGTAGACGCCGCAGTTGTAGCCGTCCTCCTGGCGGGCGACCTCGACGGGGCTCTCGAACACGACGTCCTCCGGCAGGTAGCCCTTGGCGTGGAGCTTGTCGATCAGCGCCTGCGCGGCGTCGTTGTTGGCCGGGTGCAGCGAGTCGTAGTGGACGAAGCTGCGGCCGGCCTTGAAAAACGCGAGCAAGCTCCAGTGGGTGTCGCCCTTGTTGACTGGAAACAGGATGACGTTGACGTCGCCGGGCAGCTGGGGCGCCGTGATCAGGTTGCGGGGCGCACCCAGTACGCCGTCGCGACCGAGCGACGCGTCGAACGCCTCCGCGTTGCCCTCTTTGCCGAGCCGGACGGTCGCCGGGTCGATCCAGCGGACGTTGTCATGGAGCTCCCCGAGTGGCTCGTCGCCGTAGACCTTGACCCCAAAGTTGATCAGGGCGTCGGTCATCCACTGGGTTGGGTCGCACAGTACGTCGAGGTCACTCTTGGTCAGCGTGGCGCTGCTCGCGAGCCTGACCTGTTGTTCGGTCTCTGCAATGTTGATCCAACCCATGCTCTGGGTGTTTCCGCGAGGGTACTCATGGTGACTAACCGAGCTCGTCGAGCAGCATCCCGATCTTGTCGCTGGGATTGATGATGTCACTCTCGAGGATGGCTTTGAGCTCGGCGTTCTCGGGCTTGGTGACGAAGTCCTCGTCGCCGAGAATGATCATGAGCGACAGCAGGCCGGTGACGTCGACGCTCGACGGCAGCCCGTAGGTCTGTGCGTCTTTGATTGCGCGGCGGACCAGCAGCTCGACGCCCTCTTCGCCGCGCTTGTCGAACTCTTCGGGGTACTCGGCGCGGACGTACTTGGTGGTCTGTTCCAAGTACACACGGACCCGTGGCTCTGCGAGCGCTTGCAGCTGGCTCTCACGTATCGTCAGCATGCCCGACTCCTCAGCGTGACGGCACTCTAGCGAAGCGCCCTCGCGACGTCAACTTGGATTGGGCCGTGGCTGGCCTCGGGATGGGCCCAGGGGACCCAATCGCGTGGACCCAAATGCAGCGCCCTCATGTTAGAGTCGAGGTCTTCACAGGCTCGACGGCCCGACGCGGGGTCTGCACTGGCATGCTCGACACCTTTCAATTTGCGGGGCCGTTCGCCCGCTACACGCTGCGAGCTTGGAGCGTCGGCGCCGGGACAAACGCTCGCCGTGGTGACCGAGTCCGCTACCACGACGAAGACGAAGCCGTCGCGCTGTTGCGGGGCGCGCTCGACCACGAGGCGCTGCGACGCCTGCGGGTCTACCTGTTCGAGCACGGCGCCGAGCCAGGCAGCTTGGATCCGATCTTGGGCTCGGCGCTGTTGAGCCAGGTCGCGCGGCGGATCGTCAGCGGTGAGCTGGTGCTCGAGCGCGAGCCGATCGTGCTGATGAGCAGTGAGGCGCTCGAGTACCAGGAGGTCGAGTACTACGAGGCCCCCGTCAACCCGATCAACGAGGGCGTTGGCCTGAGCGCGCAGCCGCGGGTCAGGCTGCCGCAGCCGGTAGATCCGGCCGTGCTTGCGTGTCAGGCCAAGCAGGCCAGGGTGCTCCGCGCCGCGTCGGCCGAGGCGGTGCCCGTCTGCGAGGTGTGCACGGGCGGGCATCAGTCGCAGCTCCCCACCGAGACCGCGCAGCGCGAGCTGGCCAGCCAGGCCAGCCAGGCCAAGACCATGGCCGAAGCCGCCGAGCACGGCACACCGTTTTGCGAGCGCTGCGCGGCCTGTGGTGCCGAGGAGCTCCCGCCGCCAGAGCAGCTGGCAAAAGACGAGGCCGAGCTCGCGACCCAGTCCAAGCAGGCCAAGGCGCTGACCGAGGCCTCCGAAGACGCCACGCCGTTTTGCGAACGCTGCAGCTGCTGACCGAGCCAAGCCCATGTCGTCACCCCGAGAACTCGCGCTGATGTCCGAACTCCTTGCCCCCGACAAAGGCGAGCTGTTCGCCGTGTTGGATGGCGCCCGCGAAGACGCCGTGCATGCGTTCACGTCGACGGCGGGGTTGCCGTGGGCCTACCTCGAAGACGGGGTCGTCGAGGCCACCTACGAGGTCTGCGCGCCGCGCTTGATCGCGCTGGGCTCGTGGCCCTCGACCGCGCTCGAGCAGCTGCTTGCGAAGGGGTGGGGCAAGAGCTGGGGCGTGTTCGTGCGGGCCCGGCTGAACATGGGTGCGCTGCGCGAGCACCTGCGGACCCTGTCCAGCGTCAAGCTGCCGACCGGCCGGGTCGCCCAGTTTCGCTTCTATGATCCGCGGGTGCTGCGGGTCTACCTGCCCTCGTGCACCTATGACGAAGTGGCTCAGGTGTTCGGGCCGATCGACGAGTTTGCGATGGAGGACGAGGATCCGGCGATCGCGTGTCGATTTGGCCGGGACAACGGCGCGCTGGTGGTGACCAAGCTCGAGCTCGGCGCGGCGGGCTGAATTTTTTAGGTTCGATCGGCTTAATCCGATCGGGCCGCGGTCGACTCTTCCCCAGTGATGAGCACCCCCACCGCCTCCCATCGGCCAAGCCCCAGGTCGAGACCAACAACCCAGGCGCAGGTACGGCTCGGCCCGCCAGACCACCGAAGTTGTTCAAGCCGACACAACTACAGGATCAATCAGCTCCGATATGTAAGCCGCGAGGGACAACGCGGCAGGAAAACGGCGAGCCAGCGACGGGCCCTCTCGACCCGAAGAAATATGTCGATTTGCTGCACCCTCTGACCCGGGTCGCGGCTCAGAGAGAGCGCACGCGACTGGTCTCTCGCCGACGCGTCGCCTGGGTCCGCGGCCAACCCAGACGCATCACATACGGCCGCGACCTCTCCGTCTCCCCAGCCTCACCAACATGCGCACCATCGCGTCTTCCGTCCACCTCACCCCCTCCTTTCGACCGCTGCGCGGGCTCACGCTCGTGACCCTGAGCGTGCTGCTGCTCGCCGGCTGCAAGCCCAAGCACGACGCCGTCGCCCCGGAGCCGCTCACCGCCGCGATCACCGACTCGCTCGAGGCCGAGGCCGGCCCCACCCGCGTCGAGCTCCGCGACGATCGCATCGTCATCCACGAGAAGATCCAGTTCGACCTCAACCGCGCGACGATCAAGCCCGCGTCCGACAGCCTGCTGCGCGAGATCGCCGCTCTGATCCAGGCCAACCCGCAGCTCGAGCAAGTCTCGATCGAGGGGCACACCTGCAACATTGGCTCGCCCGAGTACAACCTCGACCTGTCCCAGCGCCGCGCGACCGCGGTCCGCAAGCGGCTGGTCCGCGAGGGCGTGGCGAGCTCCCGCCTCGCCGCCCGCGGCTACGGTCTGACCGCCCCGCTCGCCTCCAACAGCGACGAGGTCGGGCGCGAGACCAACCGCCGCGTCGAGTTCCGGGTCGTGTCGCAGGTCACCATCGCCCGCAAGGTCGAGGTCGACGCGGAGGGTCGCGAGAAGGTCATCGAGGAGCGGCAGGACACCGTCCGCGACGATCCGGCGCCAGCGCCTACCTACAAGAAGCGCAAGGCCTAGCGCGCGGTGACTAGGCGCGAACGCGGCCTGGGGGGCGCTCCCAGGCCGTTTCGATCGTTGCGCGGGGGCGTCGATGTCCTCGCGCGGCGAGCTTTGATACTCACTGTGAGTACCGATGACGCCACCCGATCTGGACAGGCCCTCGTCGGCGTTGGTCCCGGCCAGCGTCTCTGCGCAGCTCGTGAACATCGAGCTGCCGTTGCTCCCGGACCAGCCAGCCCGGCGACTGCGCACGACCATCATCGGTGTCGGCATCTTCGGTCTGGTGATCCTGAGCTATGCCGTGGCCTTCTCGACCGGCATCCCGCTGCTCGAGTACGTGATCGCGGCGGTCGGTCTGGTCTACGCCGCCAGGGAGCGCCGCCGGGTCGAGCATGGCAACCGCGTCTACGAACACGCCCGCGAAGACATGCGCAAGGGGGAGATCGCGGCCGCGACCGAGGCGGTCGACGGGGTGTTGCTCCGGTCCGACTCGAGCCTGCGCTACGCGACCGTCTACGTGCGCCTGGCCCTGCTGCGCGGGGTCTTGGCGCTGCGGCTCGGCCAGGTTCACGAGGCGCGCGCGCGGTTGCTGGCCGTCGAGGCGACCGGCTGGTTGGGGACCTTTCGGATCTCGCGGCAAGCCAACGGAGAGGGCTACGCCAGCTTGTCGATCTGCGGATCCGTGCTCGGTGAGGTCGACGAGGCTCGCGCGTGGTTGGAGCGTGGCCGCGAGGTGCTGGATCCCGCGCGCGAGCACGCGATCACGCCGCACAAGGACGATGAGCTCGACAGCTCGAGCTTGAGCGTGGAGCTCGCCGAGGCCACGCTCTTGGCCCGGGAAGATCACCACCAGCAGCTGTTCGCGCTGCTGCAGCGGCTGGGTCGCGGGAAGGGCGACCTGCTGGGGCGCGCGCTGCATCTGCTGCAGGCGTATACGCTGCATCGCTTGTCGGAGGGTGAAGACGAGTACCGTGGGGTGTTCTCGAGCATGCCAATTCAGCCGCTGCTCGCGGAGCTTCGGCGGGGCGAGCTCGACTTCATGGCCGTGCACTGGCCGGAGCTGCATGCGTTCATGCAGGCGCGGCGATTGTTGGGGCCGGAGTGACTGATCTATCGAGGGGGAGGCTGATGCGATGAATGACACGAGCGCTGAGACACACGACGCGGTGGATGCTGATATCGATGGCTACGTGGCCGCGCAGCGGCGGCGCAAGCTGGTGGGGGCGGGGATCGCTGTCGTGATCGCGCTGGTCGGGGTTGGGGGCAGCTTGGTGATGCGGGCGGATCGGCTGCCTGCGAGTGATGCGGAGACGGTGAAGGACGTTCGTGAGGTGGTGGACCATATTCAGGATATTCCGGCGGAGATGCGTCCTGAATTGAGCAGCTATGCGTTCGCCGAGCTCGAGCGCGAGCGGTTGCCTGCGGCGTTGGTTGGGGTATTTGAGGAGCATAGTCAGATTCCGCCGGATATGCGGACGCCGATCATGCTCGTGCCCTTTGCTGAGGATGAGGCGAGCTTGAAGGCCTGGTTGCTGGCTTGTGCTGATGGGAAGCAGGCGCTCGCGGATGCGATGATGGTCGCTGACGGGGCCGCGGGGTTGTTCGAGCGCTGCGAGCTTGGGCGGTTTGGGTTGATCTCGAGGGGGGAGCTTGGGCGGGTTTCGATCGGGGAGCTGGTGGCGACGCATGCTGCTTGGGCCTATTTGGTGAAGTATGAGTCGGAGACGGAGCTCGAGCGGCGGGTGCTGCGGTTGGTGCTCGGGGGTGGGTGAGGGGTGGCCTGCGGGCCGGCCGACCGCTTCGGTGGGTGGGTGACGGGAGACCAAGGTCGCGCCGTGGGATGCTCGATCACGCTGCGGCGCAGGTGCAGCACGGCTTCGAGTTCGTTCGCGGGGGCCCGCGTCTGCGACGGTGCAGCGCGCACGGGCTGGACGAGGTCCCAGCCCGAAGATTGGCTGAAGATCGTCGGCCTATTCCTTGGGGATCAGCGATGACTCCGGGGCGGCTTGTGCTCCGCTGTGGCTTTCCGCCGCGCCAGAACGTTCGGGCTGGGACCTCATCCGGCCTTTTGTGCGCTCCACGTTTGGCCAAAGTCGTCTCCGCTGCGGACACAGGGTCGGTGCCGCACGAGTTGAGCGCTATCGCGTATTCGACACCAAGATCCTCGACCAGGTCGAGCACGTTCTTCGTTGAAGAAGGCAGAGTCGAGCCACGACTCGATGACCGCGCGTGGGATACGAGTTCGGAGCGCCGTGATGCACGAGCGGATGAAGTCGATTGACCCGTTGGAGTCGTTGCACCGCCGCAGACGCGGCCCCCCGCGAACGAACTCGAAACCGTGCCGCACCTCCGGCTCTCAATGCAACCTCAAGCTCGAGTGCGACCACGCCCTGGCCGCCGTCCTGCTTGTTCGACGAGCCGAAGTTCTACCAAGCCGCGAGACGCCTCAGCTCCCGCTCAGAACCGCAGAACAACCCCGCCCGCGTCCACCCC
>NZ_PVNL01000074.1 GCF_002994635.1 Enhygromyxa salina
GCCCCCGCCCCCGCCTCTGCGCCAGCCGCTGCGGCGCCCGAGTCTGCCGCTGGATCAGACTTGGCGGCCGCGCTGGTCGTCTGGCCCGTGTCGGTTTCGCTCTTGCAAGCCGGCACCGAGATCGCGGTGATGATCGAGAGGACAGCCACGAGACCGCTGGAGAGTCGCTGCATGGCCAGAGGATAGCCTTTTTACCCCCTTCAGACACCTCGGCGGTTCGCGGCAACTCATGTCCACGGGGGCCCGAGTGTGAAGTAAGCTGTGGCCGCCCATGCTGTTCGCGACCTTGCTGCTCCCGCTCGCGTTTGCGCCACCCGAAGCCGGTGGCGATCTCGCGGCTGCCCAGGCGATCTTCGACGAGTCGTGCACGCTCTGCCACGACTCCAGCGACGACCTGCTCAACCTCGAGGATGTCAGCGCGCTGGTCGGCAAGCGCTCGTCGACCGGCAAGCCCTACGTCGACCCCGGCAACCCCAACGGCAGCTACATCTACATGAAGATGGTCGGCGCCGAGGGCATCGAGGGCGAGTCGATGCCGATGGGCGACGATCCGCTGCCGGTCGACCAGCTGGCCGTGGTCCAGGCATGGATGGCCTCGCTGCCGCCCGCGGGCGACGCCGCGAAAGATCCTGCGGGTCCGGGTGACACCGGCGAGGGTGACACCGGCGAGGGTGACCCCGGCGACGTCAGCGAGCCGCGTCCGCCGATCGATCCGCCCACCCCCAAGCGCAAGCCCAAGGAGCCGTTCTTCGGCACCCACCAGATCAACCTGCTGACCACGACCACGCTGGGCAAGAAGGTCATCGCGTATCGCATTCATCACCGGCTCGGGCGGGTCGGCGGGGTCGGCGATCGCACCTATCTGGGTCTCGCTGGCGGCGCGACGATCAGCATGGGTATCGAGTACGGCGTGATCGATGGGCTCGACCTGCTGCTGCGCTGGACCAGCTCACGGCTCGACTGGGAGCTCGGCGCCAAGTATGTGCCGATCCGGCAGGAGGCGGGCAAGCCGGTGTCGTTCGGCATGTACGCCAGCTTCGAGGCGCTGACCGACTTCCCGAGTAACTCGGCCAACCGGCTCACGGGCAACTTTCAGGTCATGCTCAGCCGCCTGTGGCTCGAGCGCTGGAGCACCCAGCTGACCGTCAATTACTCGCTGCTGACCAACCACTCGCCGACGGTGCTCTACGACTTTGGCGAGGGCAGCGGCCCCGAGCCCGTGACCGACAACCGCGGCACGCTCAACGCGGGCATCGCCAGCACGATATGGCTGGGCAAGAAGAAGAAGCACGGGATCGACCTCGAGTACCAGCTGCCGATCCCGGTCAACGCGTTTTACTATCGCGGCGGTGACGTCGATCCCGGCGGCACCAAGATCGGCTCGTGGGGCCTGGGCTGGTCAGCGCGCACGGGCTTGCATGTGTTCCAGGTGTTCGTGACCAACACGCGAAACATACACACCAACTTGGTCGCTGCGGGCGGCGACACGGCCAACCCCTTCTCGCCCTTCGGTGACTTCTTCTTCGGCTTCAACATCACCCGCAAGTGGAAGCTCTGATATGCACATGATGAACCGAAGCTACGGAATCTGTGGGTTGCTGCTGCTCGGCTCGGGCTGCGGCCTCGAGCCGATCGGCGACGCTGGTGGTGAAGACGCGATCCCGCCCGCGGTCCAGCAGGCCTTCGACGAGAGCTGCGCCACGAGCACGGGCTGCCACTCGGCAGGGGCCGCGCAAGTCGTGCTCGCGGCCCCCGAGAGCGGCCAGATTTTGATGTCGAGCTCCAGCGCTGGCGGGGGTCCGTTCGTGACCCTGGGCGACCTCGAGTCCTCGTACATCGCCCAGAAGATCCTTGGCGGGCCCAACATCACGGGCGGGCCGATGCCGCCCTCGCCTCAGAGCCCCAACGACTCGCTCAACCGGGCGATCATCATTGGTTGGATCGCGGGCGTCCCGATCGAGGACGGTGGTGGCGACGGTGACGGCGACTCCGGCGACGGCGACGGCGATCCTGGCGACGGTGACGGCGACCCCACGCCGACCTGTTACATCGAGGCGCCCGTGCCCGCGATGCCCAGCTTCGACGCCGACATCTGGCCGATCATCGAGAACCGCTGCGGGGTCATGGGCTGCCACGCCAACCTCAGCAGCCCGTTGATGCCCGACGCGATGACCACCTACGACAACCTGGTCAGCGTGGCCGCGGGCGGGGCCGCGCTCAACCTGATCGAGCCGATGTCGGCCGACGACAGCTACATGTGGCACAAGCTCATGGGCACCCAGACCAGCGTGATGGGCGGGGGCTCGGCGATGCCGCTGACCGGCGCGATGTGTCCGATCGAGATCCAGGCGATCTACGCCTGGATCAACTCCGGCGCCGAGCTCTGATACTGGGGGCTCAGGACTTGGTCTTGCGCATCGCCTGGGCCTGCTCGACCAGCGCCTCGCTGACTTCCCACAGGCGCTTGGCCGCGTCGTCGTCCTGGGCCGCGGCGCTTCGCTTGCCGGGCCGACACTTGTCGTAGTAGCCGCCGGTCTTGCCCTCGAGCTCGGGCGCGCTGGCCACGTAGATCGAGGTTTGGGCGCCCTTCTCCGGGCCGATCAGGAACGGTCGCACGAGGCTGATCGCCGCGCGGGCGATCGGGCCGGCCAGATCGCCGTCGCGGCCGAACCCGGTGCGCACGACCCCCGGGTGCAGGGAGTGAGCGGTCACGCCGTCGAACCGTCGGCCGAGCTCGTTGGCGAACAAGATGTTGGCCAGCTTGGACGCGCAGTAGGCCGCCCAGCCCTTGTAGTCGCGCTCGAACATCAGGTCGTCGAAGTTCAGCCCCGCCCGCGCGCCGCGGTGGGCGTCCGACGCGACCACGACGACCCGCGCCGACGACTCCTCGAGTCGCTCGCGCAGCAGCTGAGTCAGAAAAAAGTGCCCAAGATGATTGGCACCGAAGGTCATCTCGAACCCTTCTTTGGTGACCTGCCGGGTGTCGAGCACGCTGCCAGCATTGAGCACCAGCACGTCGAGCCGCGGGTACTTGGCGATGAACTGCCTGGCGAACTGCTCGATCGAGCGGAAGCTGGCGAGGTCCAACTCCATGCAGTCGATCTGTTGCTTACTGACGGTCTCGCGAAGTTCTGCGCGAGCGACGTCACCTTTGCGAAGGTTGCGACTGGTGAACAACACCTTCGCGCCCATGCGGGCCAGGCCGATCGCGGTGTACCTACCGATCCCAGAATTTCCCCCGGTGATCAGCACGGTCTTCCCGCTCATGTCGACGTCAGCCATGGACCGCGAGCATAGTCCTCAGTGGGGCGCTGGTCGACGGATCAGCGACCGGGTCGCGCGCCGCGGCGTGGCTCGGATGACCAGCCGAATGATCTGTGGATCAGTGACCGCGCGCAGGCCGGCCTGGGCGCGGGCACGTGGGGCTGTTAGCCTGCGCGCACGCATGTACCTCGAACGGACTCGCGTCGTCGGGCTCGGACCTTTTGATCATATCGAGGTCGAGTTCTGCGATCGGCCCGGCGAGCCCCGGCTGCTCACCGTCATCCACGGCGACGGCGGGACGGGCAAGACCGCGCTGCTGTCGGCGATCTCGGCCACGCGCCCCGCCAATCATGTGGTCCAGACCTCGGTGTGGCGACGGCCAGGGACGACGCCGCACGTGGTCTGCGACTGGCGGCTCGGGGCCGAAGATCCCGAGCGCCCGCACCCGCTGCGGGTCTCGACGCCCGGCGTGACGATCGAGGGGGACGACCAGTCCGAGCAGCTGCGTCGGCGCGAGCTCGTGCACTTTGATCGCCAGCTGGCCGAGAAGGGCGGGTTTGCGTTCGTGGGGATCCCTGGCTCGCGTC
The DNA here is from genome assembly GCF_002994635.1 of Enhygromyxa salina. Lineage (GTDB taxonomy): Bacteria > Myxococcota_A > Polyangia > Nannocystales > Nannocystaceae > Plesiocystis > Plesiocystis salina_B. The sequence continues at coordinate 3,852 of NZ_PVNL01000074.1, forward strand.
GGTTTCCACGTGGGTCGCTGGTGATCGGTGATCCCGCGCGCACGGTCCTCCGCGCCGATACGCGTGGGGCGCCCGGCTTTCAAGATCAAAACGGTGTTGAACTCACGCGGCCGATCAAGCTGCTGCTCGGGTACGCGGGGCTGTCGACCGCGCTGGCGGGGGACTCACGGGGGGAGAGCGGCGCGGATCCTCGCTGCCTGGGCGTGGCCATGCGCGAGGCCCTCGACGAGCTGCTCGGGTTGGTCGGGTTTCACTACCGCGGCCTGTCACCGCGGACCTTCGAGCCGCGGTTCGAGACCCCGGGCGGCGAGATCGTGCCGTTCGACGCGCTGCCCGCTCAGGTCCGCCAGCTGGTCTGCTTCGCCACGCTCCCGGTCCACCAGCTGTGGGTCGCCAATCGCGGCGCCGATCCCCGCCACGCCGAGGGCACCGTGCTGATCGACGATGTCGAGATCAACCTCTCGACCTCCGTGCAGCTCGAGCTGATCGCGAGCTTGCGCCGGGTGCTGCCCAAGGCCCAGTGGGTGCTGGCGACCTCCAGCCCGGCGCTCGCTCACGCGGCCACGCTCGGCAGCACGGTCACGCTGCGCCGCGAGGCCGGCTCCGACCGAATCGCCGCCTACGAGGGCGAGCTCTCGCTCACACACTGAGCCGACGGACCCCTCGCACTCGGGCGCAACCCTGCTAAGACGGCGTCGCCGCCGGAGCTCGCCGCCATGCGCTACATCATCGCCATCGTTGGTCTGTTGCTGCTCGTCGGCGGCCTGGCGCTCGTGAAGGCGTCACAGATCTCGATGCTGATGGGCTTGGGCGAGACGATGGCCCAGGCCGGGCCGCCGCCCGAGGCCGTGAGCACGGCCCCCGCAACGGTCGAGACCTGGGCGTCCAGCCTCCACACGGTCGGCACGGTGGCCTCGGTCCGCGGGGTCGAGATCAGCGGCGAGGTGCCCGGGGTCGTCGTGCGCATCGCGTTCGAGTCGGGCGAACTGGTGTCCGAGGGCGACGTGCTCGTCGAGCTCGACAGCCGCGTCGAGCGGGCCCAGCTGACCGCGGCTCAGGTCACCCGCGACCTCGCGCTGACCACCGCGCGACGGTCCCGTGAGCTCGACGCGGCGGGAGTCGAGACCAAGGCCCAGCTCGACGCCGACGAGTCCGCGGTTCGCCAGGCGAGCGCGCAGATCGAGGTGTTGCGCGCCCAGATCGCCCGCAAGACGATCCGCGCGCCGTTCAGCGGCCGCCTGGGAATTCGTGACGTCAACCTCGGTCAGTACCTCGGCGCGGGGGTGCCGATCACCACGCTCGAGGCGGTCGATGGTGCGTACGTCGACTTCGACCTGCCCCAGCACGACCAGCGCGACCTCAGCACAGGCCTGACCGTTCGCCTGTCGATCGAGGGCGCGGGCGAGGGCACGCGTGAGGGCACGAGCGAGGGCGAGCGTGAGGGCGAGAGCGAAGGGACCATCGTCGCGATCGAGCCGAGCGTGGATCCCTCGACCCGCATGGTCTCGGTTCGGGCGCTCGCGGCCAACGAGCAGGGCGCGCTCAAGCCCGGCATGTTCGTCCACGTCGAGGTCGTGCTCGCCGGCCAGCGCGAGGTCGTGAGCGTGCCGTTGACCGCGATCGTCTACGCGCCCTACGGCGACTCCGTGTTCGTGGTCGAAGATCCCGTCGAGCCGCTGCCGACCCCGACCACGCCCACGGGTGCGCCCGTCAAGCTGGCCCGCCAGCAGTTCGTCCAGCTCGGTGAGCGGCGCGGTGACTTCGTGGCCGTGCTCGACGGGGTCGAGGCCGGTCAGGAGATCGTGATTGGCGGCGCCTTCAAGCTCCGCAACAACGCCCCCGTGTTCGTGAACAACACCCCCGTGATCGAGGCCGAGCTCGAGCCGACCCCGAGCAACCGCTAGTGGGCAGCAGTCATGGCGTTCACCGACACCTTCATTCGGCGCCCGGTGCTGGCGCTGGTCGTCAACCTGGTGATCATCATCGCCGGGCTGCAGGCGCTCAGCTCGCTCAACGTTCGCCAGTACCCCAAGCTCGAGAGCGCCAGCGTCGTGGTCCGCACGGTCTACGTGGGCGCCGACGCCGAGCTCGTGCGGGGGTTCATCACCGCCCCGCTCGAGCGCGCGATCGCGGCGGCCGACGGGATCGACTTCATCGAGTCACAGAGCGTGCAGGGCATGTCGACGATCAGCGTGCGGCTGACCCTCGACTACGACGCCTCCGACGCGCTCGCCGACATCAGCGCGCGGGTCGACCAGGTCCGCGCCGACCTGCCCCCCGAGGCCCAGGTTCCGGCGATCAACATCGAGCCCTCGGACGCCCAGATCGCGTCGATGTACCTGAGCTTCGGCTCGACCGTCCTCGACGAGAACCAGGTCACCGACTACCTCCTGCGCGTGGTTCAGCCGCGGCTGTCCGCGCTGCCCGGCGTGCAGCGGGCCGACATCCTCGGCGGTCGCACCTTCGCGCTGCGGGCCTGGCTCGACCCCGAGCGCATGGCGGCCAAGGGCGTGAGCCCCTCGCAGGTCCGCGACGCCCTCGCCGCCAACAACACCCTCGCGGCGATCGGCCAGACCAAGGGCGCGCTCGTGCAGATCAACCTCACGGCCGACACCGGGCTCGAGACCGTCGAGCAGTTCCGGCGCCTGGTCGTGCGCGAGTCGAGCGACGCGCTGGTCCGCCTCGAAGACGTGGCCGACGTCGTCCTCGGCGCCGACGACTACGAGCAAGAGGTCCGCTTCTCGGGCGAGAAGGCCGTGTTCATGGGCGTGTGGGTGCTGCCCAACGCCAACTCGCTCGACGTGATCGCGCGCGTGCGCGACGAGATGGCGATCATCCAGGCCGAGCTCCCGACCGGGATGCGGGGCGACGTCGCGTTCGACTCGACCACGTACATCGACGACGCGATCAGCGAGGTCGCCAAGACGCTGAGCGAGACCGTGCTCATCGTCATCGTGGTGATCTTCTTGTTCCTGGGCTCGCTGCGGACCGTGCTGGTGCCGCTCGTCGCGATCCCGGTGTCGCTGATCGGCGCCGTGTTCTTGATGCAGGTGCTCGGGTTCACCGTCAACCTGCTCACGCTGCTGGCGATCGTGCTCTCGGTCGGGCTGGTCGTCGACGACGCGATCGTCATGGTCGAGAACGTCGAGCGGCACATCCGCGCGGGCAAGACCCCCAAGCAGGCCGCGCTGCTGGGCGCGCGCGAGCTGGTCGGGCCGATCATCGCGATGACGATCACGCTGGCCGCCGTCTACGCGCCGATCGGCCTGCAGGGTGGGCTGACCGGCGCGCTGTTCCGCGAGTTCGCGTTCACCCTGGCCGGGGCGGTGTTCATCTCGGGGATCGTCGCGCTCACGCTGTCGCCGATGATGGCCTCGCGTCTGCTCACCGCCGATCAGCAGCGCGGCTGGCTGGGCCGGGCGGTCGACGCCGGCTTCGACCTGATCCAGCGGACCTACGAGCGGATGTTGGCCGTCACGCTGCGGACCCGTCCGGCGGTCTACGTCGTGTGGATCGTCCTGTCGCTGCTCACGATCCCCATGTATCTGTTCTCGCCCGCCGAGCTGGCCCCCAACGAGGATCAGGGCACCGTGTTCGGGGCGATCGACGCGCCCGCCAACGCCTCGCTCGAGCAGATCACCTTCTACACCGAGCAGGTCGGCGAGATTTTCCAGTCCTCGCCCGAGTTCGACCACAGCTTTCAGCTGACCTTCGCCAGCGGTGGGTTCGGCGGCATGATGCTGAAGCCGTGGGACGAGCGCGAGCGCACCGTGTTCGAGGTCCAAAACGAGGTCAACGCCGAGCTCGGCAACATCACGGGCGTGCGCGCGCCCGTGTTCTTGCCGTCCGCGCTGCCGAGCTCGGGGTTCTTGCCGATCGAGGTCGTGATCGCCTCGACCGACAGTCACGAGCAGATCCTGCGGGTCGCCGAGCAGCTCGTGCAGGCCGCCGTCGACAGCGGTCAGTTCGCGTTCCCGCCGTTCGTCGACGTGCAGATCGACCAGCTCGAGACCGAGATCGTGATCGATCGTGACAAGGTGGCCGCGATGGGCCTCACCGTCGCACAGGTCGGCGCCGATCTGGCCACGATGCTGGGCGGCAACTTCGTCAATCGCTTCGACATCGACGGGCGCGCCTACAAGGTGATCCCGCAGATCCAGCGCAGCGATCGCCTGGTCCCCGAGCAGCTCGAGCAGATCTACATCACCGGCCCCGGTGGCCGCCTGATCCCGCTCTCGGCCGTGGCCAGCCTGCGCGACCGCGTGGTGCCGCGGACCCTCAACCGGTTCCAGCAGCTCAACGCGGTCAAGATCTCCGGGGTCGCCTCGCGCTCGCTCGACGGCGGCCTGAAGGTGCTCGAGGACGCCGCCGCCGAGGTCATGCCGCCCGCCTACCAGCTCAACTACACGGGTGAGTCCCGCCAGCTGCGGCAGGAGAGCGGCAAATTCCTGCCGGCCATGGGCCTGTCGATCGTGCTGATCTTCCTGGTGCTCGCCGCCCAGTTCAACTCGTTTCGCGACCCCTTCGTGATCCTGGCCGGATCGGTCCCGCTGGCCATGTTCGGCGCGCTCGCGTTCACCTTCTTGAAGTTCTCGGGGCCGCCTGGTCTGTCGTTTGGGCTCACCGAGGGCTGGACCACCACGCTCAACATCTACTCGCAGGTTGGCCTCGTCACCCTCGTCGGGCTGGTCGCCAAGAACGGGATCTTGATCGTGGAGTTCGCCAACGCGCAGCAGGAGCTCGGGGCCAGCAAGCTCGACGCGATCAAGCTCGCCGCCTCGACGCGGCTGCGACCGGTGTTGATGACGACGGTCGCCACGGTGGTCGGCCACTTTCCGCTGACGCTGGTGACCGGCGCGGGGGCGGTCGCGCGCAACTCGATCGGGATCGTGCTGGTTGGCGGGATGACGATCGGGACCCTGTTCACGCTGTTCGTGGTGCCTTCGGTGTACATGCTGATCGCCAAGCAGCACGCGCAGGACGAGGTCCCCGAGTGAACGCCAGCGGCGGTCTCAGGGGGTGGGCCGCCGTCGTCGCGCTCAGCGTGGTGTGTGCTGTCGTTGGCCTGCGCGACTTCGTGTCCGGCAAGCTCAGCCCGTTCTTTGGTGACATTCGCTATACCCATCATCCGCTGATCCAGGCCGGGGCTCGGCGTGACGGTCGCTGGCCGCTGTGGAGCGACCACATCTTCAACGGGTATCCGATCTTCGCGGACTCGCAGGCGGCTCAGTACTATCCGCCGACCTGGTTGGTGCGCTGGTGGGGTGACCCCGACGCGTTCACGGCGTTCATCGTGCTGCACGTCGTCATCGCGGCGATCGGCATGGTCGCGTGGTTGCGCGGTCACGGGTTTGGGCTGCCAGCGCAGCTGACCGGTGCGCTGTGTTTCGCGTTTTCGGGTCCATTTTTGAGCCTCGCGGAGCACCTGGGGCTGTTCTCCGTGCTCGCCTGGGTCCCTGCCTGGCTGGCCGCGCTGCACCGCGTCACGCGGGTCCCCGGGTTTGCTTCGGTCGCGATCGCCGGGCTCGTGCTTGGGGCGCTGATCCTGGCTGGTGGGCCGCAGATGCTCGCGGCGGCGGCGTTGCTGACCGCGTGCTACTGCGTTGGGTTGTTCGTCCAGCACCGCCACGACTGGCGTGGGCGCGGGCTGGTCGAGCGCGCGGGTCTGGTCGCCGCGACGGTGGTGGTTGGCGCGTGCGTGGGCGGGATTGCGTTGCTGCCCCAGCTCGAGTTCGTCCCGCTGTCGCAGCGGTCACTGGGCCTCGAGCTCGGGTTTGCCTCGGAGCTACACCTGGCTCCGCACTCGCTGTGGCGCTTTCTGGTCAGTCCAACCTTGCCGCGTCCGGCCGGTGACGAGGTCGACCCGCTCGAGCTCTACGCCGGGACCCTGAGCGTGGTGCTGGCGATTGTCGGGGTCATCACGGCGCTGGGTCGGGAGCATCGCCGCCGCGACGCTGGCGTCGCGGTGGCCCTGACCGCCGTCGCTATTTTGACCACGCTGGCCTCGCTCGGCCCCAACACGCCAGTGTTTGGCTATTTGGTCGAGCTCGTCCCCGGGTTTGGCTACTTCCGGGCGCCCTCGCGCTTGATTGGGATCGCCAGCCTCGCGCTCGCGTACGGGTGCGGCCTGGGCCTCGAGATGTGGACGCGGGGCCACGTCAGCACCCGGCTGCTGGTCGGCGTCGCCAGCGTCGTCGTGCTCGCGCCCACGCTCGCGGTGCTCACCCATGACACATACGGCGGCGACGCGTGGGGCCTGCTCGCCGCGCTGCTCGTCGCGGTTGGCCTCGCGGCCCTCGGGTTCGGCCGCGAGCGGGCGGGCTGGGTGATCGCGGCGGTGACCGTCATCGATCTGGTCTGCCTCGCCGCCCCGCGCAGCCCGTTTGCCCTGCTCAGCCGCGATGATCCGCCGAGCGAGCGCGAGCTCGACGGTCGGGTGCTGCAGAGCCTGGACTACATCGCCGAGCGCGAGGGCGACCCGATCAACGGGCGCGTCATGATCGCCGAGGGCTTTGGGTACGGCAGCTACAACCACACGATCCTGCGCGGCCTCGACGGCGTGTCCGGCTACAACGGCACCAGCTTGCTGCGCTTCTTGGACGTGATGCACCTGATCGAGACTGGCAGCTTCTACCCGCGCACGGGCTTATATCGGGACGAGACCGCCCTCAAGCCGCGGGAATTCGACGCGCGCATCGACATGTTGGGGGCGCCCTACATCGTCAGCCACACCGCGCTCAATACCGTCCGCTACAAGTTTCTTCGTCGTCTGTATACCGATCACAAGGCCGAGCGGGTGTCGTTCAACCGTCACGCGGTGCCGCGGGCGTACCTGAGCACCAAGACGATCGTCGCCGCGACCCTCGACGAGCGGGCGGCCGCGCTGCGCCGGTTCGACCCCAACCGCGAGACGGTCGTCGAACACGGCAGCTTGGCACTCGATGGCCCGGCCAGCATCGAGCCCGTCGCGCTCACCCGGCCGCGCCCCGAGCACCTGATCCTCGAGTGCGAGACCGAGCATCCGGCGCTGCTGGTCATCACCGACAGCTACTACCCCGGCTGGCGAGCCAGCGTGGACGGCGTCGAGACCGACATTGTCCCGGTCAACCACATGTTTCGCGGCGTCCCGCTCGATCCTGGCGCCCACGTCGTCGAGCTGGTGTTTCGCCCGCGCAGCTACGCGATCGGCTGGCGTTTGACACTTGGGATGCTGGCCTTCCTCGCCCTGGGCGCCGCCTGGATCAGCCGGCCCCGTCGAGCTGCGATCGATTGATCGATTGACCAATTGACCCAGTCGCGGCGGCGCGGCAGCATGATCGGGTGTCCAAGCTCGTATCTGGTAAGCCGACGCTCCTGAGCCCGATGACGCCGATGGTGCTGCTGGTGCGCACGGCCGCGAAGCTAGGTCGCGGCAAGCAAGCGCTGCGCTTCATCGTGAACAACGCGATGATGCCTCCCGACAGCAAGGTGTTTCGCGGCTACACGCCGACCCGCGCCGACGTGTTCGTTGCGACCTTTCCGAAGAGCGGCACCAACTGGGGCATGCAGATCTGCCAACAGATCGCCCACCGCGGAGCCGCCGAATTCGACCACATTCACGAGGTCGTGTGCTGGCCCGAGGCGCCCATGCCTGATCTGGTGAAATTTGATGATCCGGGTCCGTTGAAGGCGTCGCCCACGGGCCTGCGGGTGATCAAGACCCACCTTCGCGCGGGGGTGGTGCCCTACACCGCCGACGCCAAGTACTTCACGATCATTCGTGATCCCAAAGAAGTGACGGTGTCATCATATCTGTTCTTGCTGGGGCTCATGGGGATTCGCCACCTCGTCACGCCCGCGCAATGGGTGGACTGGTGGTGCGACGAGAGCTTCCTCGGCGGCGCGTGGGCCGAGCACACGAATGGGTATTGGGGTATGCGCGACCGGCCGAACGTGGTCGTGCGTAGCTTCAATCAGGTCAAGGCCGATCTCGGCGGTACGATTGATGCTGTGGCCGAACTGATGGGCGTGGATCTGAGCGCGAGCGAGCGGGCGGCCGTGGGCGAGCGGGGGAGCTTTGCGTATATGAAGGCACACGAGTCGCAGTTTGGGCCGCCGCCGATCCCCCTGTCCCGGCCGGACCAGGCCCCGCAGATGATCCGGCGGGGCGCGGTTGGGGGGTCGAGTGAGTTGATTGATGCGGAGCAGCGGGCTCGGATTGATGAATTCAGCCGTGCGCAGCTGCGGAAGATTGGGTCGGACTTTCCCTACGACGAGATGTTCTAAAGCGGGTATTTTCTCGACCTGAACAGCTGCGCAAGTATAATGTAGCGATGTCCGATGTCGCCACATTTCGTCGCTCCATGACCGCCGATCAGCTGGAGGCCCTGGGCGAGGAGATCGCCACATTCGCCGCGCGCATTGACATCGCCGAACACGCGCTGCTCACCCGGCTTCGCCTGTTTGATGCCCACGAAGCTTGGGGGCCAATGGGTTCTCTCGTGTGCGCACTGGCTCAGCTGGCGTATCGGCGTTGGTATCGAGGCCGCGCGTGAGAAGGTCCGGGTCGCGCGGGCGCTGGAGCTGCTGACCAACGTCGACGCGTTGTTTGGTCGCGGTGAGCTCAGCTACTCGAAGGTTCGGGCGATCACTCGCGTCGCGACCCCCGAGACCGAGCAACACTTCCTCGACGTCGCTGCCCACGCTACCGCCGCTCAGCTCGAGCGGTTGACTGGGTCCTACGAGCGCAGCGTCGGGCTGTGTACCAGCCCATGACGCGGTTGATATACCAGCCGCGTCTGCGCGCTCGAACGCGTGAGCCCATCGCGTCGCCGCGGACAAGCTGCCAAGCTCCGCCGACATGCGCATCGCCCTTGCGACCTGCTCGACCCTTCCCAGCCACGAGCACGATGACCGGCCGCTGCATGCGGCGCTGCGCGGCCGGGGCGTGACGGTCGAGCAGCCGATCTGGGACGACCCCGGCGTCGACTGGTCGGCGTTCGACGCGGTGCTGATCCGGACGACCTGGGACTACCATCACAAGCACGCGGCGTTCGTCGCCTGGGCCGAGCGGGTGGGCGCCAGCGTGCCGCTGTTCAACCCGGCGCCCGTCGTCGCGTGGAACACCCAAAAGCTGTACCTGCGCGAGCTCGAGCAGCGCGGGGTGCCGCTGGCCGAGACCGCCTGGCTCGACGCTGGCCAGCCCCACGACCTGCGCGCGATCGTCCGCGCGCGGAGCATGACCCGTGGGTTTCTCAAGCCGACGCTCGGCGCCAACGCCCGCGATACGCTGCGGTTCGACGCCCACAGCGAGGCCGAACTCGCGGCCGCGCAGGCTCACCTGACGCGGGTGACCGCGACCACCGGAATGATGTTGCAGCCGTACCTGGGCAGCGTGGAGCGGCAGGGTGAGGTCTCGGCGATCTACATTGATGACGTGCTGAGCCATGCGGTGCGCAAGGTGCCGGTCGCTGGCGACTTCCGGGTCCAGGATGATTACGGCGCCCGCGATGAGGCGATCGAGCTCGACCGCGAGCAGCTCGAGATCTGTGGTCAGACCCTCGCCGCGCTTGGGTCGTGTGTCGTGGCGCATGGTTGGAGCCTGCAGCTGCCGTTGCTCTACGCCCGCGTGGACTTGTTGCGGGATGATGACGGTCGCTGGGTGCTGAACGAGCTCGAGATCGTCGAGCCCTCGCTGTTCCTGCGGCACGGGCCGACGGCCGCGGAGCGGCTCACCCACGCGCTGCTGCGCCGACTTGGGTGAGGCCGGGCTAGCCGACGTCGCGGGCGAGCTTTCGCAGTAGCTCAGCGCGCCAGAATTACGCAGGTAACAGGTGCCGATCATCGTCCCGCTATTGTCGGCTGCACCCGATGTCTCGCGCGCGAGAACGCGATACCCTTGGCGCATGCGCTCGCCTGTGCCCATCACCGTGGTGACTGCTCTCGTCGTGCTCGCGGCCTGTGGGCCGCGCAAGCCCACGGTCCACGACGACGAAGAGGGCGGCGCCGGCGACGGGGACGGCGACTCGACCTCGGAGTCCGCAGGCGAGTCCGACACCGGCCCCGCCGTCGCGATGTGCACGCTCGACAACTTCGAGACCCACCCCGATCGCGGCCAGTTCATGGAGCTCGGCTGCGTACCCGTCGAGGACGACGGGACCTGCCTGGCGTGTGATCAGGCGTGCATGGAGGCGATCTTGTGGGATTGCCCCATTGACGATTGCTGCTCCGACGCGAGCTGCAGTCCGCAAGACGTCTCGTGCATCGAGGGGTGCGTCGGCCACCAGCTGTTGTGCTCTGAGCCGCTCGGTGATGAGTGCTGCCACCTGGTCACGGCCGATCACTTCGGCGGGATCCCGGGTCGACCGCTCCGCGACGACGGAGCGGCGCTGCTGCCCGCGCTCGAGCTGCTCGACGATCACCCGACCGCACACGAAGTCGAGCCTGGCGCGGCCCAGGCGGCCGCGACCTACCGCGAGTTCGCTCGCTACGAGCGCGCCTCCGTCGATGCCTTCCTTCATGCGGCGATCCTGCTCGAGGGGCTCGGCGCGCCCGCGGAGTTGATCGCGGCGCACCACGAGGCCGCGCGGCAGGAGGCGACGCACGCACGCCTCGCTCTCGCGGCCGCCGAGGCCGTCGACGGTCGCCGGGCGCGACTTGGTGATCTGCCGGCCGCGGGCGCGAGCTTCGAGCTGGTGGCGTTTGTCCGCGACCTCGCCCGCGACGGCTGCGTCGGTGAGCTGCTCGCCGCCCGCGAGGCGATCTGGGCGGCCGCTCAACCCGAGCTCACGCAGCGCGCCGAGCTGCTCGGCTACTGGCGGACCGTCGCCAACGACGAGGCCGAGCACGCGGCGCTGGCCTGGCGCACGCTCGAGTGGCTGCTGGACGTTCAGCCCGGGCTGCGTGGCGAGGTCGTCGATGTGTTCGCCGACGCCTTCGCGCCGCGCCCGGGGCCGCCGCCCGCAGATGGGGACGAGCGTGAGGCCTACGGGCTGGCGACGCCCGCGATCGCGTCGCGGCTGCGCGAGGAGGTCTTGGCCGAGCTGCAGGTGGCTGCGCGGGTAACCCTCGAAGCGAGCGGCGCAGCGCTGTCATGACTCGAAGCTAGATCAGTGAGGCCTCAGCTGTTCGCGATCTGGTTACCACGTGATCCGAGTCGGCTCGCTGAGCACGCTCTGCTCGCCTTCGCCGAATGCCAGGCCGCTGACCCGAACGACGACCTGGCAGCAGGCGGGGCTCCACTTCGATCCCAGGTTCGTCAGGTCGAGCCAGGCGTGGTGGTCCTCGACGAAGAGCGACGGGCCGCGTAGCCACGGCGCTCCGAGGGGGTCGAGATGTGTTTGTCCGTGCTCGTCGATGACCGAGTGCAGGGCCACGCCCAGCCGGCCCGAAGGCGTGGGTAGCAGGCGCTCGTCGAGCGTGAGCCGTAGCTTGCTGCCGCGTGCTCGTGCCGCGCATCGCCCCATGCCGAACAGATCGCCCACACGCTCCACCCCCGCCCACTCGCCGGGGCCGTCCCAGAACCGCCAGCCACGTTCCTGGTAGCGACCGCCCTCGCCCTGGGGCTCGAGGCCGAACGAGTACACGACCTCTTCGTCCGCTCGCACGAGACGATCTCCCGCGAAGGGGAAGCCTGTGACCGAGCTGCCGGGGCTGTCGGGATTGCCCCCCACCACGAGCACGCCTTCCCAGCACTCGGCCTCGGGGAGGGCCCGGCAACGACCCCAGCGCAGGCGCACGCCCAGCCCCGCGCTCGCGTGGCTGCATGGGCCCTCCCACCAGTAGGCACCCACCTCCACGCGCGTGCCCACGCTGGCCTCGAACCAGCCCAGGCAGCGACGCAGTGTCTTGCGCCAGACGTAGTCGTCGCGGCCCCGTGGATCGGCGAAGGGGTCGCCGCGCGGGACCACGTGGGCCTTGGGCTGATCCGGCCGCCACCCGCACCCACGAGCGTGTCGGACCAGCTCGGCGACGCGGCCGGGGCCGACCGCCTCGTTCCGCTCGAGGGCTTCCCGAATCACGCTGCGGCTCGACGCGGCGTGCTCGATCACCACTGCGCCCGGCGAGACTCGCCAGCGATAGGCCTCGCCGTCCACGACGATCCGTCGGGCTCCGGGCATCGTCATCGCGCGCGAGGGCTCCGTGGCTCAACGTGGCTCATCTCGGGATGATAGGAGATCGCACGCCGACTCGACTACAGAGAAGCGCTCGCCATGCATCTGGGCTTTTGCGGATCTCCTCCACGCTGACCCCGGTACGATCTCGACGACAGCCCGAACGTGCTAGCCCGCCAACCGCCGCGCGTGCTGTACGCAAAGCTGCTGCACCAACTCGAATGCGCATCCACCGTGATGATTGACGCTCCGACCCTCGCCGTTCGGTTATCGTTGCAGCGTGCGACCAGGTCTTCGCCCCATCGCCATGCTCGCCTGCGTGGCAGCCTGCGCGCCCGAGCCAGAGCAACCCCTGCTCGCAGGCGAGATCGAGGTGATCAGCTACGCGACCCAGCCGATGGTCGTGGATCTCTGCTTCGAGCTGTCCGATCCCAATGAAGACACAGCAACCGCGATCGACCTCGACGACCCCGGGGTGATCAGCGCCCCGCTCTCACCGCTCGAAGATGGCCGCGAGTGCGTGCGTGTCCGCGGGCTCGAGCCGGGCGTCGAGCACGATCTCGAGCTCCAACTCGGCACCGCCGGAGAGACACACCCCGTATCCTTCACGACCCTCGCCCCACTACCTGGCTACTTGGACTCATTCACGATCACCCCCACCGACTCCCCCGCGGTCGCCGGCGACTACCGGCTGTTCGATCTCTCGGTGCTGTTCTCCGAAGAGCCGCTCGGCGTGTTCGCCGTCGACCCCCAAGGCGTGACGCGTTGGTACCTCGGCGCCCCCCCAGCGACCCCTGGTCTGGCCGCCCTGTGGACCGGGCTGAGCCTGCGCGAGAACGGCGAGCTCCTGCTCGTGCGTGACGACGCGGCCCTGATCGTCGACGAGCTCGGCGTCGAGCAGCTGCGGATCGAAGCCGACACCCTGGGCGTGCCGGGCTTTCACCACGACATCCTCGAGCTCCCGAATGGCAACTTCGTGGCGCTCAGCTTCAGCTTTCGTGACATCGACTATGGCCCTGAGGGCGTGCTGCCGGTCGCGGGCGATCTCATCGTGGAGTTCACCCCCGCCGGCGAGCCGGTGTGGACGTGGGACAGCTTCGATCACATCGACACCGATCGCCGCGTCGAAGACTTCTGGGGGTCCTTCGTGATCGTCGACCCGGCCACGGGGATTGAGCACCACGACTGGACCCACGCCAACGGTCTGGTCTACGAGCCAACCCGCGACGAGCTGCTGGTCTCGCTGCGCCACCAGGACTGGGTGCTGGCGATCGATCGTGAGTCCAGCGAGATCCGCTGGCGGCTCGGCCCCGAGGGCGACTTCAACCTGACCGAGGGCACTTGGTTTTGGCATCAACACTCGCCGCAGTGGCAGCCCGACGGCAGCTTGTTGCTGTACGACAACGGCATCGGTGACCCCGCGCTGCCGGTCGAGCAGGCGACGTCACGCGCGGTCCGCTACACCCTCGACACCAGCAGCATGACGGCGACGCAGGTGTGGGAAGACGACGCCGAGCCGTTCTTGTCGACGGTCGCGGGTGATGCTGATCGCACCTCGAGCGCGACCGTGCTCGCGCTCGACTCGTTGATCGCCGTGGATCCCCAAGATCCGCTCGCGGGGGCGTACATGCGGATCCGTGAGCTAAATCCGGCCGCGTCACCCATGCAGGTGTGGTCGCTGACGGGGCCGGTCGGGCAGTTTGCCTATCGCGCGGTGCCGATCGATCGTCTGGTCGGCGCCGCGAAGGAGCTCACGCCATGACGAACCCGACTCACCCAATCAAGCAGGCAACCGTGGCAGCGCTGATCTTGCTCGGCTGCCCCGCCACGGAGGTCGCGGACACAGGCACCGCCGCGTCCGAGTCCACGGGCGGGTCCGAGACCACCGACACGACCACGACGGACACGGACACAGAGACGGGCGAGCCGTGCACGGGCGAGACCTGCAGCTCGACCCTGACCTTGCGCTTCGCCCACGCGCTGCCCCTGCTCGACGGGCCGCATCGGTTTCGGATCGAGACCCCCGCCTACGAGCTGGTGTGCAGCGTCGAAGCTAAATTAGAGGGCGACAAGTCCTGCTTCGGGTTCGCGTTCGCCGACCTGAGCTGGACCTCCGAGCTGGTCACCGTATCGCTGACCAACCCATTTTTCGACACCGAGAACAACCCCGAGGCCACGCCCTTCGACGCCATCACCGTCAGCGTCGAGCGAGGCGAGGAGGTGCTGTTCGAAGCCCAAGTTACGGTCGTCCCAGGTGATGCGATGAAGCCCGACCCCTGCGGCCCGTCGTGCTGGCACGCCGTCGCCGACGCCATGATCGAGTGATCGGCCTCAGTCAGGCTTGCGGTAGGCCCGAAACAGCCGCAGCTCGATCTGGTCGATCTCACCCAGGCCCGCGGCGAGGTTCTCGTCATACGGCCGAGACTCGAAGCGAGTCGCCGCGACCTCCTCGAGCACGACGAAGCCCTCGATCGCGTGACAGATCGGCGCTTTGTCTTCGCCGACGTCCTTGTACGCAAAGCACGGGAGCCCCTCGTACCAATACAAACACTCCGGCGGATCCTCGAGCAGCGCCCGAACGTGCTCGGGCAGCTCTGGCTCGCCTGGCTTCGGCTGCAGGATCTCGACGACGTCGTAGCGCTCGCGCTGAACCCCATTCTCGATCCAGGTCCCAACCCGAGCAAAGCGCGGCCCGGCGCTGATCCCCGTATATTCGATGACCGTGCATTGGTCCGGGATCTGCTCGCGGACCGAGTGCACGAATATCCACTCCTGGACATCGTTGAGCGCGACGTTGCGAATACCGTGAAGGTGGATCAGCGGCGACGCCAGCACATAAGCCAGCGCAGCGCCTCGGACCAGCTGATAGCGACGGCCCGACAGCCACGACTTGCGCTCCCGCGCCCCGTCCAGCCAGCGCAGCCCGGCATCGGCCCCGCACGCGACCAGCAACATGTAGGGCACGATCAGGTGCAGGTGGTAGCGGGCCTGCATGTACATCGAGTCGGGGATCACGTAGGCGTGCGCGAACAAGAAGGCCAGCAGCCAGCCGACCACGAACGCAAACAGCCGTCGCCGGCCCCGTCGCCACAGATCGATCGCCCCCCAGGCGGCCAGCAGCGTCAGCCCCGGCGGCGAGAACACCGGGTTGAGCAGGGCGTTGAGCCGCGGGTTGACGAGCACGTCGAACGCCGAGCTCACGGTGCGCAGGCTCATCCCTTCGTTGACCTGGTCGCCGAAACCCTCGAGCAGCTGCGGGACCCCGAGCCCAAAGGTCACGAGCAGGATCACCAAGAACGTCGCGACGGTGCGGGCTGGCGTGGCCTTTTGCTTGTCGGTACGCACGCCCTGGTCGACGAACACCGTGGCCAGCAGCAGCGGGCAGTACAAGATGTTGAGCGGCCGCAGCTGGTAGACCACCGCGATCGGGAACCCGACCAGCGCGATCGCGATCCAGCCGCCGAGCTTCGACTTGCCGCGGGTGGCCTGATGGACCAGGGCGAAGGCCGTCGAGCTGATCGTGATCGACGCGATGAACCCGGCGTCGGCGTGAGAGAAGCGCAGGTGCAGGGGCAAGATCGCGACCACGAGCGCGGCCACGATCGCGGCGCGGTGATCGTCGAGCAGGTAGCGGACGTGGGCGAAGATCGCCAGCGGAGCGAGCAGCGAGAACGCGAGCTCGGTCCCGGTGATCGCGTCGCTGAGCCAGACCGGATCCGGGTGCAGCACGGCCAGCCCGGGCCCATGGAAGACCTTTCCGGCCGCGACCAACAGCCGCGTGTACGGCCACGGCGCGAGCGCGACCGCGGGCGACAGCAGCACCCGCAGCCCGGCGCCGAGCAAGATGATCCCGGGCAGCGCCCAGCGGTGCCAGCTCGGGGCCCCGCGCAGGGTGTCGATCGCCATCACGATCAACACGACGGCCACGAACATGAAGAACACCAGCCCGTCGCGCAGCCACAGCTCGACCGTCGACGTGAAGCGCATGTGATCGATCTCGAACCCAAACGGGTACTCGCGTGGCTCGCCCGCGTAGACCACGTTGGTGCCCCAGAACGAGCCGTCGTCGTTGGCCGCGATCGCCTCGACGAGCTTGGCCACGGCCGCCTCGCTGCCCGGCGGCTGATCGAGGACTTTCAGGGCGAAGCCGGTCAGCGCCCGAGAATTTGGCGGCGCGTGGTCGAGGTGGTCGAGGGTCAACAGCGCGTAGCTGCGCTGGGACTCGAGCTCGGGGCCCTCGATCCACACGCTGATCGTCCCGACGTTGATGCTGAACGAGTGCAGTCGCCACCCCGGGGTCAGCTCGTCACCGGCCGTGTGGGGCTGGAACAGCGCGGTGATCTCTGCCTCGCGGCCGGGCACGATCACCGGGCGGGTGTCGGCGGACGAGCCCGCGGGCGCAGCCGCCGAGACGCGGGGGAACAGCACGCACGAAAGCGCGATCGCAAGCGCCAACAAGCCCCAGAGGCGACGTGGCGAGGGGTGCGGGCGAGGGCGCACGCGCGGAGCATACAAGTGTTCGCGGCGAAACTGGGCTGATCTGGCGTTACACTGGCGCGGTCGTGCAGGTTCTCGCGCTCGCGCAGCCTCGGTCTTCGCGCCCCTCGTTGGGGTGGTTGGTCGTGCTCGCGGTCATGCTGGCGCTCGCTCCGAGGCTCGCGCGGGCCGGAGATCCCAGCTGCTCGGCGGCGGTCGAGCAATGGGTGCGAGGCTGCGCCGAGTCCACGGGCCATCCGATGTCGCCGCTCAGCTGCCCGCCCGGCATGCTGATCGTCAGCGCGGCATCCGGCGACGCGACCGAGCTACGCGTGGAGGTGCGCAGACCTGCAGGTCGCGCGATGGTCACGATCGACGACCTCGGGCTCTCGCCGATCGGCGAATTTCCGCGCTGGGCCGAGACCCCACCCGAGCTGCAAGCTGCGTTCGCGGCCGTTGTCGAGTGCGCGCGCTCGAGCCCGGTGCCGACGTTGGCGAGCGGGCCTCCGCGACCCCGGCATGCCCCGGTGGCGCCCGCTGTTCGCTCGCAGGTTGACGCCAACGCTGCTCATGCGCGTGACGTTCAGGCGACCGTCGCCGAGCCCCCGACGACTCCGATCGCGTGGCTGGGGCTGGCGGGGCTGTTGGTGTTCGTCGGCGTCGCGTGGCGGGCTGGGCTGCCGGTTCGGGCGAAAGAGGGCGCGCTGGCGGTGGTCGTGGCGTTGGGCTGCGCCGGGCTGCAGTCGCTGCTGCCGTGGTCGTTCTTTCTGCAGAATGGGCACGGGCCGCAGTGGGTCGAGTACGCGCTGCGAGGCCACGAGGGCCTGGCCGAGTACGGACCTGGGTATCCCGAGCTGCTCGCGGCTGTGGTCCGGCTTGGGCCTGGCGATCCCGAGTGGGTGCTCGCGTGGGCGTACCTCGGACTTGGGGTGGTGGTGTCGCTCTCGGTCTACGTTGCCGCGCGGGGGATCGGCGCTCGAATCGAGCTCGCCCTGGCGCTGCTGGTGATCGTCGCGCTCGATCCGACCCTCGTTCGGCTGATCCGCAGCGCCAGCTATCACGTTCCGATCATCTCGCTGCAGGCGATCGCGGCGGCGTTGCTCGTGCTCGCGGCTCGGCGACGCGGTGTGCGGGCGCCCGTGTTCGTGATCGCGACATTCGGGGCCGGACTGCTGATCGCCCAGGCTGCGCGCGTGCACCCAGTCGGCTGGCTCGCGGCGTCGGTTCTGCCAACTGTGATCATGTTCGTCCCCGGCCACACCCGGACCCGCGTTGGCCAGACCATGCTGGCGACGACGGTGATCGCAGCGGTCGTCGCGGGGACCTCGCTGGCCGAGCTCCTGCGACCGTTGAACACCCCGCTGGGCCGCGGCGCCGTGGACTTCGAGCAGCTGGTGTGGACACTCGGGGTCGGCGTGGTCGCGGTCGCGGTCGCGGTGGTCATGATCCTGCGCCGGCCGACGGCGCGGGCACGAGCGCTGCTGATCGCGGGGCTGCTCGGCGCGATGCTGGTGTTCGCCGTGCGCCTCAACCCGGTCGCCGTCGACGCTTCCCGCTACCAGGCCGGCTACTTCATGTGCTTCGCCCCGGTGTTTGGGCTGGGTCTCGCCAGCTTGATCGCGCGCGTGGCCCCCGGCCGCCGTCGCCAGCGGATCGCGGCCGCGCTCGTGCTCGGCGTCGCGGTGATCGGGTCAATCGCGACGGCGGCCGATCGAGTCAGCCCCGCGACGGATGCCCGCGAGTCGACCTGGGCGCTCGACTGGCGCGCGCGCGACTGGGAGGTCTCGCGGGTCATCTACATTGGCGAGGCGGGCACCAGCGCGGTCGCGCTGCCGCTTCACGCTCGCGACGCGGTGGTCGGCACGGGCATGCGCGGCGAGGACGTCGCGGCGTTCTACCTGGGCGAGCCAGTGCTCTACTACCGATCTTCCCTGTGCAGCGCCGCAGGTCGCGAGGCCTGCCGCGCCCTCGAGTCGCGGCTGCAGCTCGGCGACGAAGCGCTGCTCGAGCGCGAGCTCCCGGCGATCAGCAGCCAACCGTGGCACCCGATCGAGGCGGACACCGTCCGTGTGGGCCTGTTCTTGGCGCGACCCCGCTACTGAGCGATCACTCGTGCGGGTACACCAGCGGCAGCGCAGGGATCGGGACCACCGCTCGATCACCGCGCTTGGGCACCTGCCAGCGTCGCAGCCCCTGGGGTGTCGAGATCAAGAATAGGTAGCGAGGATCGTCGAGCGAGGCGGGGAACCCAAACGTCACCCGAGTCGGATAACCCTCGACGTCTGCGTTGATCTGGACCGACAACCCGGGGATCTCGAACGCGGTCCCAGCGGGCAGCGTCCGCCCATCACGGCGAAAGAACAGCTCGGCGCCGCTTCGCAACCAGCCACCTTGCACCGCCGAGAGCTCGAGGCTGCGCTTGCCAGTCCGCCGCGCGATGATCGGAAACTCGGCCATCGCCAGCGACCGCCAGCTGCGTGGGGTTGGCTGACCGCGGGCGTTGAGCAGGTAGTGACCATGCAGCGCGACGGTCTGGCTGATCGCATTGAGCACGATCACGTCGCGCCCGCCAAACTCGGCCGCCGGAACGTCGCCACGATCGAACGCGGCCTCGATCGTGCGGTTCATGTTGGTGAGCCCGGCCAGGTAGACCCGACTCCACTGCAGCTCGGAGACGGTGTGCCCGTACACCAGCGCCGCCGTCAGCGGGACACAGCAGATGCTGGCGACGCGGTACGGACGGGCACCCGTGAGCGCGCGGATCGTTGCCACACCCATCGCGGCGACCAAGGCACACGCGCCCAGCTGCGCGGGGATCAGCAGCCGCGAGTGCGCGGGCGCGACACTCAGCGGCACCAGCCCCAGCACGGCGCCAGCCGTCAACCATCGCAGCGCCCGCCGCTCGTCGTCGTGCAGGTGGTGACGCAGCAGCCAGACCACCAGCGCGGCGAGCACGAGCAAGACTCCACACACGATCAAGTGGGCGCGCTCGTACCCGGCGTGGTTCGCCGTCGCGCCCGGATCCCCGAGCAGATCCCACACGAACCAGCTGGTTCCGAATCGGCGAACCAGATCCCCCGTGTCCGCGGGGAGCGACCAGAACGCGGCGGTCAGCAGCCTCGGCACGCGCGTCGTCGCGAGCTCCAGCCAGGCGATCGGTGCGGTGAAGGGATCGACGTAGACCGCCGACCCCGAGCTGCCGTAGCCGAGCGCCCGGTGCGAGATCAGCCACACCAGCGTCGGCGCCAGCGCGGGCAGGCACGCCAGCGCGCGCGCGCGAACCGAAGCCGCGGGCGCGCCGAGCAGCTCGTAAGCCAGCAAGTAGGCCACGCAGGCCAGCCCGTACTCGCCGGCCGCCAGGCTCAGACAGACCAGCGCGACCTCGGCCGCGATCGAGCCGCGTCGTCGCAGCGGCGAGCGCTCGAGCGTTCGCCAGCCGACGTGGACCCACACCGCCAGGCACCCAAACGTCGCGCTGACCAACACGCAGCGGTTGGCGAGCCACGCGACCGGCGTGGCGACCCCAGCCTCGCAGCCCAGCAACACCAGCGCGAGCACGGCGATCCAAGCCGGCAAGATCCGACCCAGAGCCAGGCCCGCCGCGACCACCAGCGCCACCAGCCACGCCAGCGAATGCAGGTGCCATGCCCACGCCGCGTTCGGCCGATCGAAGGGCACCAGCGCGTGGTCCAAGCTCAGCAGCGCGCTCGACAGCGGACGCAGCACGGTGCCGTGCAGGCCCGGCTCGGTCCACCATGGCACCGTCCCCGCCTCGACGTGGGCCGCGAGCAGCTGCGGGTCGTCACGAAAGAACGCATACAGATCAAAGGGCACGTAACCCTGACCCGGATACAGCCCGACGAGCATGCCGTGCTGCGCAAAGTCGTCGCTCATGAGCCCGACATCGAGGGCCTGATGACGAGCGAGCGCCGCCAGCAAGCCGATCCCGATCAGGACCGTCAACCAGCGCCAGCCGCCGGTCCAGCGAGGATCTGCATGCACGAGCGAGGAGCTTCGCCCGCCCGGGTCCGACCTTCAAGTTCCGCTGCGCGCGGACCTGCTTGACAGCCGCGAAGTGGCCGGCGACACCCAAGAGATGGCGGACGAACGACGCGGTGAGTGGGGCTCTCGGGTTGGGTTCATCCTCGCGGCCGCGGGCTCGGCGGTCGGGCTCGGCAATGTATGGAAGTTCCCCTACATCACCGGGGAGAACGGCGGCGGCCTGTTCGTGCTGATCTATCTGGTCTGCATCTTGGCCGTCGGGCTGCCGATCATGATCGCCGAGGTCATGCTCGGGCGCATGAGCCAGCGCTCGCCGGTCAGCGCGTTCAAGCAGCTCGCCGGTGACAAGTCGCTGTGGCGAGGGGTCGGCTGGATCGGCGTCCTCGCCGGCTTCGTGATCCTGTCCTACTACAGCGTCGTCGCCGGCTGGGCCCTCGAGTACACCGTGTTCTCGGCCTCGGGCGCGATCGAGGGCGCGGACCCGGCCGCGCTCACG
Organism: Enhygromyxa salina; assembly: GCF_002994635.1. Classification (GTDB taxonomy): domain Bacteria; phylum Myxococcota_A; class Polyangia; order Nannocystales; family Nannocystaceae; genus Plesiocystis; species Plesiocystis salina_B. The sequence goes on from NZ_PVNL01000074.1 coordinate 24,918, forward strand.
CAGCGGTTTGGCCAGGTCGCGGGCAACGGGAGCGGCGCGATCTTGTGGCACGTCGCGTTCATGGCCATCACCATTGCGATCGTGATCGGCGGCGTGCAAAAGGGCGTCGAGATCGCCGCGCGCGTGCTGATGCCGCTGCTGCTGCTCATGTTCATCGCGCTGCTGATCTTCGCCAGCCAGCTCGAAGGCTTTGGCGAGGGGGCGTCGTTCGTGTTTGGTCTGCACACCGACAACTTCGGCCCCGGCAGCGTGCTCGAGGCCCTGGGCCACAGCTTCTTCACGCTCAGCGTCGGCATGGGCGCGATGCTGACCTACGGCTCGTACCTCAAGAAGGACGACGACATCGTGGTCGCCTCGGTTGCGATCACCGTGATCGACACCCTCGTCGCGCTGATGGCCTGCCTGGTGTTGTTCCCGATCACCTTCACCTACGGCATGGAGCCCGCGGCAGGTCCCAGCCTGGTGTTCCAGAACATCCCGATCGCCCTCGCCCAGCTGCCCGGCAGCACGATCTGGGCGGTCACCTTCTTCTTGTTGTTGGTGTTCGCGGCGTTGACCTCGGCGATCTCGCTGCTCGAGGTCACCGCGTCGTACTTCATCGACGAGCTAGGCTGGTCGCGCAGCGTCGCGGTGCCGGTTACTGGTGGTGCGATCATCTTGCTGGGGATCCCGTCCGCGCTCGCGGCCTCGAGTCATACCTTTGGCGCGGGCATGGAGGCGGCGATCGGCATGAACTGGTTTGATCTGTTCGACTATGTGTCGAGCAACTGGATGCTGCCGCTGTGTGGGCTGGGGATCTCGCTGTTCGCGGCCTGGCGGGTCGGCGAGCAGGCTCGGCGTGTGCAGTTCGCGGCTGGGTCGACGCTTGGGAAGATCGAGGGGCTGTATGTCGCGTGGCTGCAGGTGCTGCGGTTTGTCGTGCCGATTGCGATTGTGTTGATCATGCTGCACGCCCTGAAGGTGTTCGAGCTGCTCGGGCTGACTGGGGCTACCTAGTAGCGCGCTAGGCCACCACCACCGCGCGAGCGAGCGCGACGCTGCACGTCGCGGCCGGGGCCACGCTCGCCAAGATCTGCCGGGCCCCGTCGAGCTGCGAGAGCGGACTCCCCTCGACCTCGACGAGCACCGCGCGAACAATCGACCCCAACATGTCGCTGCCCCGACCACCCTGACCACCCCGACCACCCCGACCACCATGATGCGCAGAGATCAGCGCCGCCTGCATCGGCGCGAGCGTGGGGTTGTACGCAACCGACTCCGCGACCGCGCCCACAAACCGCTGACCACCCACGGTCTCGAGCGCCACGCCCGAGCGAGCGCCAGTGTAGGGCGCGCTGCTGCGATTCGCGGCGGCCAGCGCCAGCGCCGTGAGCTCGGCGTGCTCGCTGTGCTCGACCGGTTCGACCAGCTGCAACCCATGGGGCCCCGACCGCAGCAGCTGCGGCGCCCTGCCGAGCTGGGTGGGCCCAAACGCCGAGGGCAGCAGCGACTCGATCGGCGTCGGCGGGTGGTCGGCCTCGCTTGCGAGCAACAGCTGCGGACGCGGCTCGGGCAGCTCGAACATGAACTGTCGGCAGAACCCACACGGCGCGGCCGAGGTCGCGATCAGCCGCAGCCCTGTCTCCTCGTGGGCCCACGCGTGGGCGATCGCCGACTGCTCGGCGTGGATCGTCTGCGACAGCGGCAGCCCTCGAAATTCGATGTTGGCGCCCAGGTACAGCCGCCCCGACTCGCCGAGCGCGGCCGCGCCGACCTCGAAGCTCGACAGCGGCGCCCGAGCCCAGCGACGAGCCCACTCGAGGCACGCGAGGATCAGCGCGTTTTGATCGAGTCCTGTCTCGATCTCGAGCGCCGCGAGCTCGGCCGCCTCGACCACCGCCGCGCTACCCGGGCCAACCAGTCGCGCGTCGAGGCGCTCGACGGTCGGCGTGCGGGGCAGCCCTGGGTGGATCGGCACGCTGCGATGGTAGCTCAATCGTCGCGCCCACGCGCGAGCGCGACGGCGAGCCGCGCGAAGCCTGGCGCGGACACCAGCGCCGCGACCTGGGCGAGCCCCCGCAGCAGGTCCGACTCCACGTCGAGCCAGACCGGCAACATCAGCGCGCCCGCGCCCGCGAACGCCAGAGCAAGCCCGCCGACCAGCGCGCGGGCAGTGAATGGCTGACCGAACGACAGCCACACGCCCACGCCCGCGCCGATCGGCCACACGATCATGGTCATGCGCATCAGCGCGTCGATCCGCTCGAGCCCCGCCGGGACCACCAGCGCGACCACGCCCGCGCCGAGCATCAACGCCAAGATTCCGACAAGCACACCCGCCGCCCAGTCCAACACGACCGAGATCATCGGCTTGCGGCGGCGGCCGGGTCGGTAGTCAGCCTTGGTCATCGTCGCATCGTGCCACTTTGGGCACATGTTCGCTCACCGAGTCGTCGAGCGAAGTCGCTACTGACGCGCCATGAACACCTGGTAGAGTCCGGACGGGGCGTCGAGCCATGCGTTGCATTGATCGCGCTTCGCCGCTCGCACCCAGATCTCGTAGTCGACGAGCTGCGCCCAGTTGCCCGCGAACAACGTGGTGGTCTCGTCACCGACAGTGAACTCGAGCCCGACGTCTTGCGACCTGGGAGTCTGCCCTTCATCGGTCTCACACCAACCGTCGGGCTCGCACAGACCGAGGACCGCCTGCATGCCGAGTGGCTGATGGATGTAGCTGGTGTAGACGTCGAAGTAGGCTGCGACGATGCTGTCGTCCACGGTGCTGGCCAGCCGCCACGAGGTTCCATAGAGATCCTCGCCGCCCCACTGGCCCATCCACCCCAGATGAACATCGAGCTCGGCGCCCATTGAAATACTGGGGACCCACGCGGGCTCCGTCGTGATCAACAGCCCAGGGTGATAGTCGTCGGGACAGTCGAGCGTGATCGAGGTCTGATCACCTGCGACGTCGATCGACGCCACTGTGCAGACCGCGTGGTACTTGTCGTCATGAATGTCGTAGTTGACGAACGAGCTGCTGGCGTTGGCGTCGCCCCCGACGCCACAGTCGGGGTACGTCATCGGGTCGGGGTCACCATCGCCATCGCCGGGGTCACCATCGCCATCGCCGGGGTCACCATCGCCATCGCCGGGGTCACCATCGCCGGGGTCACCATCGCCGGGGTCACCATCGCCGGGGTCGCCATCGCCGGTCGTGCCGTCGACGGCCCCGTCATCATCACCGGTGGTGGTCACGCATGCGGGCAGAGCCGCAACGCACAGCAGCGAGATGGTGAAAAGAGTGGTTCGCATGCCAGGGTGTAGCGTGCGCCGCCGAATCGATCACTGCGCCAGAAACTCGAGCGCGTCCGCGATCTCGGTCGTGACCAGGATGTCTTCGTTGTTGTCAGTGATCCGCGAGGCCTGAAGCTTGCCGATCGCCGAGCGGACCAGGACGACCGCGCGGATAAAGTGCGCGAGCAAGATGGCGTTGGACCGGCTGACCGCCGCTTCGAAGCGCGCGTCGCTGTTGCCGGTGACCAGGCGCGTGTCGATGATCAGCCCCCAACCCTTGGTGTCGTCGCCGATCGTGGTGAGCTCTCGATGCGCGGACTCGACGTCGTCGGCTCCCATCGGCGCGCCTTGCTTGCGCTCGGCCAGGATCACGCGCAGCTCTTGGCTCTCGTACACACGCATGAACTGCGTTTCGCCGAGTGACCGAAAACCTGAGAGCGTGGGATGTTCGTCGGACATGAGGGGGCAAGATTTACACGGTCGCCACGTCGGCGCGAGCAGGTGAGTGGGCTCACCCCTCGAGCGGGGCGAGTTCGCTGATCGCGGCGCTCGCGTTGCTGCGAAGGGCCGCAATCGCGCCTGCGTAGTCCCCCGGGTGTCGCTCGCTGCGAAACACTGCCGAGCCAGCCACGAACGCGTCAGCGCCGTCGCTGGCGCTCTCGTGGATGTTGTCCGCGGTCACCCCCCCGTCGACCTGCACGCGCGTGGTGAGCCCGCGCTCGCGGATCGCCGCCCGCAGGGCCCGGATCTTGGGTCGGACCTGGGGGATGAAGCGCTGACCGCCGAAGCCTGGGTTGACCGTCATCAGCAGCACCAGGTCACACAGCTCGAGCACGTGCAGCACCGCCTCGATCGGGGTGTGCGGGTTGAGGCTGACGCCCGCGCGGACCCGATCGCCGCCGTGGTGCGAGAGCGCGTGGATCTGTTGGAGGTTGCGGTGCAGGTGCGGGCAGGCTTCGACGTGGACGGTGATCCCGTCAGCGCCCGCGGCCGCGAACTCGTCCACGTACTTCTCGGGCTCGACGATCATCAAGTGGCAGTCCATGTACTTGGCGGTGACCGGCCGCAGGGCCTTCACGACCATCGGACCGATCGTCAAGTTGGGCACGAACCGGCCGTCCATCACGTCGACGTGGATCCAGTCGGCGCCTGCCTCATCGATCGCTCGGACCTCGTCGCCGAGGCGGCTGAAGTCGGCGCTCAAAATTGACGGTGCGATCGCGGGTGCGTGCATGCGGCGATCTACCTCATGTCCGGATCAATTCGGACCCGGTCGCGCGGTCGCGCTGGCTGGCGTGTGTGGTATCCATACGCGGCCGAGCGAGGCGCGCGTGTCATGGGGCGCGCCGCCCCACGCCCTGCCGATCGTCGCGAACGGCCACCGAGAGCCGCCGATCGTGGGGGGAGCGGCGCGGGTGCGTCGACCGCTGCACGGGCACGCTGTGGCCTGCGCAATGCAGACGATTCTCGTGCGGTAACGCGGGACAGTGGTAGCTTGCGATTGATGCACCCAGCACGGCTCGAGGCACGCGGAGGCGAGGGGACGAAAGGTCCCCGCTCGCCCGCAGCCCGCCGCAGCTGGGAGTTCGTCCGAAGCTCGCGTCTGTTTGGGATGCCTCGCGGCCTCGGGCTGCTGTTGCTGCTGCTGGTGGTGTTCAGCTGCACCAGCGGGATCGGCTATCAGCGCGGGCCGGTGATCCCCGCGACCGGGCTCGAGCTCGGGCCCAGCGAGCGCGCGGAGGAGCAGCGCCGCAGCCTCCGCCACGTGTTCTACCGCAACAACGAGATGCCCCCGACCCCGAGCCCACGCGAGCTTCGGCGCCTCGAGCATGACCTCGCCGAGGCTCCGCCCGTCGAGGTTCGTGAGCTGCATGACCTGTTTGGCAATGACGTCGAGCTGCTCGCGTTTGCGACGCGTGACACCGACGCCGACGGTGTCCTGGACTACCGCATCAGCGAGTACCGCGGAAAATTTTTTGAGGGCGACATCGACCTCGACGGCGACGGGATCCGCAACGTGTACGACTCGGCGCCCTATGATCGGCGGGTCGGCGGGGTCGACACCAACGGCGACGGTGTGCCCGACAAGCCCGGCAGCTTCGCCGATCGCGACGGCGACGGGATCCCCGATCACCTGGACTGGTCGCGGCGCAAGGGCGATCTGCTCGCCGAGCTTCAGACCGGGCTGTTTCGCGACTTCGACGTGATCCTCGTCGAGCGCAGCGCTCGGTTCACGCCCGAGATGGTCCACGCGATCGACGACACGTTGCGCCTGGTGTTCCACGAGCGGCTGCCCACGCTGCGCACCGTCGCGGTCGAAGACCAGCTGCTGATCAGCCCCGATCTCGGTGACAACGGCTTCATGCTGGCCCAGACCCAGACGCTGACGATCTACACCAAGAGCCTCGAGGGCGCGCCACCGCTGGTGTTGCTCGGGCTGCTGGTTCACGAGGTCGACCACGCGTGGCAGCTCGCGCAGGACTTCGATCAGGCTGACCTGCTCGGCGAGAACAAGAAGATGCACTTCCCGCCGGGCAACTTCACCGCGAGCCTCGAGCGGTTCGGGTGGGAGGTCGACGAGAACACCCTGGGCGAGGGCTACTATCATCGCCTGTATTGGCCACACTTTTACGCGACCAGCCCGCGGTATCTATATCGAGGATCGGCCGCCAACGAGTGGGCCACCTGGTTCGAGAGCGTCGAGCGCGAGTCGGGCAGCGAGTTCCTGCGCGACAGCCCGGCGGTCACCTGGGGCATGGTCGGGCCTTACTCGCTGACGTCGCCGTGGGAGTGGCACGCGGACCAGCTGATGGCCTCGCTCTACAACCGCCTGGACCGCGGCCTGAGCGAGCACCCCAACCCGACCTATCGCAACACGGTCGGGACCTTGCTGCGCGCGCGCATGCTGCAGGCCGTGCAGGCCCAGTGGAGCCGCTACGACTACCGCAACGCGGTCGGGACCAGCATCGATCGAGAGCTCGGGCGTCGCTTCGAGCTCGCGCCCGCCGAGATCGAGCTGCTCGTCGAGCGCTACATGCTGCCGCTGGTCGATCTGCCGATGTTGTCCGAGGCGCTGGCGCTCGAGTCGGAGGTCCTGGGCGTGGCCAAGCTGAGCGACTCGCTGACGAGCAGCTGGGACGAGCTGAGCGCGCGCGTCACCGATCCGCAGCTGCTTCGGCCCGACTTGCACGCGCTGGTCCGGGCGAGCATGGGTGCGTGGCATGTGTCGGACCAGGACGTCGAGGCCAGCGGTGAGGAGGCCGAAGTCGACACCTCCGGTGATCTCGACCCCGAAGCGGGAACGGACGCAGACGCAGACGCCGAAGTCGAGGACGGCGACGCCCCGCCGGCCGCAGAGCCGCCCGAGGTCGAGGACGACGAGCCCACGTCGAGCCAGCCGCCGTCCGCTCGCGCGGGCCTGACCAGTCGCGCGGGTGCGGGTCGCGTCGGCGGCATCATGCACGGGGAGCTTCAGCCGGGTGATGATCTGCTCGCCGGGGCCGGCGACGCGGAGTTTGAAGACGGCGGCAGCGGGAGCGGCGAGGGACCCGAGCGGGGCAGCAGCGGTGTGCGCCGAGCGGTCGACCCCGTCGTCTCCCTGTTCGAGCAGCTGCGCCGGGCGGTGCCCAAGGCCGAGCATCCAGCGAGCGACGAGCTCGAGTCCGTTCCCGACGAGTCCGCGCCGGACGAGCTCCCTTAGCGCGCCCGGTCTGGACTTGGACTTGGTGGGGGCCTGGAGAACCGCCACAGCGCGAGGATCGGCACCACCGCGTAGGGCAGGTAGATGGCGAGCAGCAGCCCCGGTCGAGGTGGCGGATAGTCGCCAAAGAACTCCATCCACAGGTGCACGACCATCGAGTACAGGAGCGCGACCGCCCACGCGATCGTTGGCCACCGCGCCGCTTCGACGCCGCGCCAGATCCCCCAGGCCAGGACCAGGTACGCCGGCCCGAACACGAACGCCGAGATCCCCGACATCACCCGGAGCCACTGGGGATTGGCGAGGAACAGCGGGTCCAGGTTGCGCCCGTACCAGCACAGCGCGCCCCACATCGACTGCTCCGTGCAGAAGTCGACGTCGAGGGCGGCGAGGCGGTCCACGCCAAAGCTGGTGGCCGCGAAGCCCAACAGCGCGAGCGCCAGCCAGCGATCGCGTCCATGCTGGCTCGACGGGAGGGGCTCGGGTGCGGTCATCGAGGCCGAGTATCCCGGCTTGGCGACCTGTGCGCGTGATGTGGATCCACGCGGTCGAGCCCAAGCCGGAGATTGCTCACTGCACGGTGCGGGGGCGTAGGTGAAGGCAACGCCGCTCGGCGGAGATTACTCGAGCGGGTCTCTCGACCTCGGAATCACTGTTTTTCCGATCGGTGTGACACTCGGTCGCGACGTGCCTGGAGCTGGGGGGCCTCAGGCACGTCGCGGCCGCTCTTTCGACCGAGCTGAAACCAGCTCAGGCGCCTTGCCCGGGCTGAAAACAGGCCTCGTACTCGGCCTCGCGGCGGCGCCGCTCCCGTTCTTCCTGAACGCGGAGGTCGACAGGGCCTCGATTGATAGGTAGCGCGAGCGCCACGGGGATCACACTCCGGGCCGAGAGCTGGTTTTCGCGAAGGTTCATTTCGTTGGTCCTGGGTGCGCGGCTCGCTCATGCGTGAGCTGTCCGCGGCCCCCAAACTGTACCAAAGGACATGTACTTAAGCCCAATCCGATTGTGCACGGAACGCAGTAAAGTGCGATCAATATGCTCGATTTCGCTCAATTCGTGCCCGGAGATAGCCATTTTCGAGGTTTTTCGTACTTAAGTACATCCTCTGACATGTACAGAATCAAGGAACCATGACTACAGGTTACTATATGTAATCGAGAAGACTACATATATTGTGTATCCGATCCTACATCTAGAAATCCGTGTGTGTTGCACTACGCCCCATGACGCGTGGATCATGGTCGAAAATGCCCGATCGTGCGACCTGCGCACCCTCGTCGCTGAGGACCAATGCCCCAGTACGCCGAGTCGCCGTAGTAGCGTCGTTGGCGATGAGGAAGATCCACCGCGCCATCCCCCTCATGGTCGTGTTGCCGTTCGGGTGTGGTGAGTCGCCGGACGCGGGTGGCGACATGGACGCGACCGAGACTGGTGAGAGCGGCGACGGAGACCAGGAGTCCAGTGACATCGACGGGGACGGCGATGGCGATTCGGGCGACGGCGACGGGGATCCGGGGACCGGGGACGGCGATGGCGACGGCGACGGCGACCCCAGCGGAGATGGAGACGGAGACGGAGATGCCGACCCTGATCCACGCCAGATCGAGCTCGAGACCTACGCACCGCGGGTGTGGTTTCCGGCCAACGAGACCTACTGGCCATCGTCGGTCGAGTGGGCGTACCCCGAGCTCGAGCGCTTCGCCGACGGTGAGGGCAAGTACTGGGTGCGCACGCTCGACTCGCTCGACAGCCCGTCGGACACGCTGCCGTTCTTTGCGGGGGAGCTCGAGACGGCGCCGGTCTACGCGTACTGGGCTGACAAGGGCGGCGACGTCGTCGACCTCGTGTACTTCTTCTACTTCCCCTACAACCGCGGCAAGTCGGTCGCCGACACGATCTGGGGCAACCACGTGGGCGACTGGGAGCACATCACCGTGCGCCTGCTCGGCAACGACGTCGATGGCTACGCGCCCAGTCAGGTCTACCTGTCGGCGCACAGCTTCGGCGGCGCCTACGACTGGAACAGCGGTGAGGTCGAGCTGCTCGAGGGCACCCACCCGATCGTGTACTCGGCCTGGGGCTCGCACGGGATGTGGTCGAGCCCCGGTGACCACGTGTACCAGAGCATCGGCGAGACCGTGTTCAACGTGTGCGTCACGCTGATCTGCGCGGACTTGACCGATCAGACCAGCGCTGGCGTGGCGTGGGATACCTGGGAGAACATGGTCGCGCTCGACTATGCCGAAGGGGTCGGGATCGGCGGGGCCGCGTGGCCGGTGTGGATGAGCAACGCGTTCACCGACGCCGGGCCTGGCGATCCGGCGGTCCCGGGCGAGGGGCCGATCTTTCGCTGGGGCAACCAGGAGGACTGCTCGGTGCTCGGGATCCCGTTCGACATCACCGACTTGATCGGCGTGTGTCGGCTCGAGGACGGGCCGACGGGGCCGGTGTCCAAAGGTGTGTGGGGCGCGGAGCTGCAGTAGCGGACACGTGCTAGCGAAGCGGCCCGCCGTCGTCGTTGTCGAGGACCAGTGGGTTGTCGCGTCCGGTCTTTCCACTCGCGCTGTTGTTGCCACTGTTGTTGCCGCCGCTATTGCCATTGCGGCCACTGCCCCGGCGCCCATTCGTGCTTGCGAGCTTGGACGCGAGCTCGGCGTTCTCGCGCTGCTTGGCTTGCAGCTCGGCGGCGAGCGTGGCCCGATCTTGCTCGTTCTTGGCGCTGTCGATCGCGGCCTGCAGCTCGGCCTGCTTGGCGGTGTTGAGGTCCATGTCGGCCTGCAGCTCTCGGGCCTTCGCGTCGAGCGCCTCGAGCGCTTGCTGCTTCTCCGCCAGCTGCTGGGCGATGCGCTGGTTCTCGGCCGCGTCGGCCTGGCGGGCCTGGTAGGAGTAGGCGCCACCCCCGAGCAGGCCGACGGTGAGCACGGCCGCGGTCGCGTACAGCCAGTACGGTGTCTGCTTGTTCACCGCCATCTTGACCTGCGCGTCGAGCCGCATCTGCTCTTCGCGCAGCCGGCCCTCGGCCTCGGCGCGGGAGCGGGCCTCGGCCTCGGCGATGCGAATCCGTTCTTCCCGTTGCTTGCGCTCGCTCTCCGCTTGGGCCAGGCGGACGCGCTGCTCGGCCTCGGCCCGGACTCGCTCCCGGTGCTCTCGCTCGGCGCGCTCGGCCGCCTCGCGGGCCTGCTGCTCGGCCGCTCGCTTGGCTCGGGCCGCGTCTTGAACGGTCTGGACCCGCTGGGCCTCCAGGTTCTTGAGCTCACCAAGCGCGATCAGAGCGGAGTTTTCACGTGACATCCGGCTGTCCAACGAAGCGAGACGTCGGTCGATTTGTGTCCGCGAAGATATGTCGATTGGTGGATTGGCCCGAATCGTCGGTCCCAACATTGCTCAACCGTGGCAGCCGCCGAGCGCCGCGCGTCACTCGGACGTGGACTCGGACTTGACCCGATCGAGCAGGCCCTGCATGCGCTCGCGGTTGGCCTCGTCGGAGATCGTCGCGGTGCCGTCGAGTGAGCCCAGGTCGATGTTCGACAGGCCGACCGGCATCGCAAACGCGCGGGCGTGAAATGCCTCGGCGGTCATCGCTGCGTAGTCGTCGTCGTCGAGCTCGCTGGTGATCGCGCTGGGTGTGCTCGCCGGCTTGTCGGCCGGGTCCTCGGGGTCGGGCTCTGGGGGCGTGGACGCGCAGCCGAGCACGCCGCCGCCCGGCTCTAGCAGGCACAGCTCGAGCTGTCGGCCGCTGCCTTGCAAGGTGATCGTGAACCCGCCGCCGCTGGCGTCGAGGTCAAACCGAGGCGAGTCGTCGAGCAGCTCGAGCACGCGCGTGGCGACCGCCCCGCTCGCGTCACTGTCGATCTTGGCCGGCAGCGCGAGGCCGCGGCGACGGATCACGCCAGCGTCGCGCTGCATGGCCGTGGCCCAGAACTCGAGCGCGGCCTGCTCCTGCCCGAGCCCCAGCGCGGCCTCGCCGGCGATCGCGGCGACCCGGGCCCGCAGCAGCGCCTCGAATTCGGGCAGCGTATCGAGGGCCTGATTGGCCAGCTTCAGCGCGTCTTTGCGGCGGCCCCGATGAATCGCGATCTCGGCCTCGAACGCGTCGTAGTAGGGATCCAACGCGGCGTCGTCCTCGGCGTCGCGGACCATGTCGAGCACCACCGCGCTGACGCCAGCGCCGAGGATCGGGACCAGGTCGCCGATCAGCCAGCTGGGCACGGGCTCGAGCCCACCCGCGACATACATGCGAAAGCTGGCGACGAGCCGATCATCGTCGTGGAGGACCCCGCGAATGCGCTCGGCGTCGGCCCAATCTTGCAGCGAGCGCTCGACCGCGTCGCGGGTGATCCGAGCGGACTCGGCGGTCCCCGACCAGACCGCGCGCTCGGCCTCGACCTCGGCGTGGGTCTGGCGCAGGGCCCGACGCAGCAGCGCGTGGGCACCCAGGGCCTGGTCCTTGGACGAGGAGGTCAGGCCGCGTCGGTCGGGGTTGGCGATCGCCCGATCGACGACCTCGAGCCCGGTCTCGGTCTCGCCAGCGACGAGCAGCACGGTCGCAAACGCGACGTCGGTCTCGGCGCGGACCTGCTCGCGCAGGTGCGGGGGCATCTTGCGTCGCCACGCCTGCATCTCGCGGAGCGCCTGCACGGCCTCGTCCATCCGGCCTTGATCCGTGTACAGGCGCACGAGCAGGCGCCAGGGGTTGGCAGGCGTGAACTCGACCCGGGTCGCGCCAGCTTGGGCCAGGCGCTCGGCCTCGTCGGGGCGCAGCGCGGTCATGGCCGCGAGCGCGGCGTTGTAGGCGTGGACGGTGACGCTGGTGACCTCGTCGGGTCGGGCGAATGGATCGTCGCCGCGGGCTCGATCGGCCGCGTCGTCGTAGGCCGACAGGCACGCGGCGAACCGCTGCTCACGGGTGCCGGCCTCGCCCTCGATCGCACACATGGCGTTGCGGCCGAGCGAGCGCTGGAATTCGTCGCTGCTCTCGGCGGCCTTTTGTGCGTACTTGCGGGCTTCGTCGTAGCGGCCCAGCAGCATCAAGGGCCACGCATGCTCGGCCGTGAGCCGGGGATCGTAGAGCGAGTCGTGGTAGTCGAGCAATTGCAGCTGGTACTCGTGGCGCTCGAGCTCGCCGGCGATCGTCTGGGCCGCGTACAAGATCTCGCGGTGCAGCAGCCACGGGGTGCTGTCGAGGTTCACGACCGTGGGCTTGTATTTGCGCTCGTACAGCTCGCGGGCCTTGCCCATCTGCTTCATGGCCTTGGGCAGGTTGCCCTCCGCGCGGCGCAGGATCTGGGCGAACACATAGTGGCCGACGATGCTGTCGTCGTCGTCTTCGAGCAGCTGCTCGACCTTGCGGCGGGCGGTGAGCAGCTTGTCGTCCTGGTAGAGCAGCCAGACCTCGTCTTCGGCGGGGGTCCGCGCGAAGTCCTTGGCGGCCGGGAGCCCGGCGCTGGTCGGGATGCTGCGCGGATCCGTGGGGTCGGTGGGATCCTGGGCGAACACGGCCGTCGCGGTGGCCCCGATGATACCGATCGTGCCGATCGTCAACACGGACAGGGAGACGGCCAGCAGGCGCTTGCGTGGGGTCTCATTGCTGACGCTCATGCTGGTGCCTCGCAAGCTCGTGGGTTCACGCTGGCTCGAGCTCGTCGAGCTCGCGCTGCAGGTCGATCTCGGCCTGGGTCAGTGGTTCGAAGCGCAGCGCGCCTGTCAGCACCCACGCCGCCGCCGCGCTGGCCAGGTGCGCGAGGTGGTTGAGCCACGCAGACTCGCCAGCGACCATCACGCTGCCCATGCCGAACAGGCTCAGCTGCTTGTCGAGCTCGATCAGCGTGAACCCGGCCAGGAAGCTGGCGATCCAGACCGCGCGAATGACTGGATCCCGAAAGTTTTGAGCCTTGGTCTCGAGCGTGCCCGAGCCGAATCGGTGCCCGAGCCAGACCAGCGCCAGGCCGGCGGGGATCGACAGCAGCTTGAAGAACTGCGCGTTGAGATCGCCGAGCCAGGTGCCGTCGCTGGGGGCCCGAACGACGTAGCGGAGCAGGCCGAGCGGCGTGTCGGTCAGCGCCCGCCAGTAGTGGGGGTTGAACTCGTAGAGCGTGTCCGTGGCGAACCGCAGGGCCCCGATCGTGACCAGCACCGCCGCCACGCCGACGCTGAGCCGACCCGCGCGGAGCCGCTGCTGATCGTTCGAGGGGGTGGGCACGGGCGCGCATCTAATTCTTGTGGAGGGTGACGCGAGCGAGGCGCTCGAGCGCTTGCGCGCTGCACTCTTTGATCACGCCGTCGAGGCTGTCGGCGCCCGGGGCGAGCTCGAGGCGGTGACCGAACACCAGGTAGCTGAGCGCCTCGATGTCGTCGGCGCTGACGTAGTTGCGCTGGGCCGTGACGGCGCGGGCCTGCAGCGCGGGGATCATCAGGACCAGCGCGCGGGTCGAGACCCCCTGCAGGACCTGCTCGTGCTGGCGGGTCGCGTTGGCGATGTCGACCAGGGCCTCGCGGACCTCCGCGGCGACGTAGACCTGATCTTCGACGACCCGGCGGGCGTCGATGACCTCGGTTCGGGTCACGCGGGGCAGCTCGCGGCCGGCCCCGTGGCGTCGGCTCTTGATGCTGGCGAGCACCTCGAGCTCCGACGCGCGGTCGATGTGCTTCATGATGATCTTGAACAAGAACCGGTCGAGCTGGGCGCTGGGCAGCGGAAAGGTCCCGGCGAGATCGAGCGGGTTTTGGGTCGCGAGCACGAAGAACAGCTCGTCGAGCTGGCGGGTGCGGTTGTCGACGGTGGTCTGCTTCTCGGCCATGGCCTCGAGCAGCGCCGACTGGACCTTGGGCGAGGTCCGGTTGATCTCGTCGGCGAGCACGACGTGCGCGAAGATCGGGCCGGGGCGGAAGAAGAAGCGGTTGGTGTTGGGATCGAAGATCGTGGTGCCCGTGACGTCGCTGGGCAGCAGATCCGGGGTGAACTGGATCCGGCGGATCGTGACGATGTCGTCGTGGGGCTGATCGTCGATGATGCAGTCGCCGAGCGCCTTGGCCAGCGTGGTCTTGCCCGAGCCTGGGTAGTCCTCGAGCAGCACGTGACCGTCGGCGAGCAGCGCGATGATGATCAGCTCGATCTCGTCGTCGCGGCCGCGGATCGCCACGCGCAGGCGATCGCGCACGCGCTGGACCACGCCGTAGGCCTCCTCGAGGTTGGTGATCGGCGGCGCGAGCGTGTGCGTGATGTGCTTGCTCTGCTCGAAGTCGCTGCGGACCGCGGTGGCGACGTCGTCCGCATCGGGAGCCCCCGCCGGAGAGACAGCTGCAGAGGCCGCAGGTGGAGCCGCCGTCGGGTCGACCGGCTGGCGACCGGGACCAGGGGCGTCGCCGCGGTCAGAGGACGAACCTGGGGGCTGATCTTGGATAGTCACGATGGTTCTGACCGGCCCAGGCTAGCAGGCGCGGGGCGGCCTCACCACGCGATGGATCGCAGCCGCCTGCTGCGGGCCAGCGTGCGCGTTGTTCGCGGGCTGGCCGGGGCGGCCGAGCTCGCGGTGTTCGAGCCGACGGGCTTCGAGTAGCCTGGACCGTCGCCATGATCTTCGTCTCCGGCACCAAACGCAGCGGCACCTCGATGTGGATGCAGGTGCTCCGCGCCGCCGGGATCCCCGTGCTCGGCGAGGCGTTCCCGCGCAAGTGGGACCAGGGCCCCCTGCGCGACGCCAACCCCGACGGCTTCTACGAGAGCCTGCTGCGCCAGGGCGTCTACTTTGCCACCAACCCGCACCCGGTCACCGGGATCTACTTCATGCCCGAAGACGTGCACGGGTATGCGGTCAAGGTGTTTGTCCCCGGGGTGATCCGATCGGAGCGGGCGTTCATCACTCACCTGGTCGCCAACGTCCGGGCCTGGCGCGAGTACGAGACCTCGATCGAGCGGCTGTTCGCGCTCGAGGATCAGGGCCGCGAGCTGGATGACGACGCCGAGCGACCGGTGCGATTTCCGGCCGCGCTCGAGTGGTGGATGGAGAACTTCGCGCTGGTCCGCGACATCAGCCTGCGCAAGCTGCCGTTTCGAATGCAGACCTACGACAGCGTGATCACCCGGCCCGAGCAGGTCGTGAGCTCGGTGCTCGGCTGGATCGGGCTTGGCGACGTCGACAGGGCGATCGCGGCGGTCAAGCCGGAGAATCGCACCCAGGTCGACTCGGGCACGTCGGACACGGTCGAGCCTGCGCTCGCGCGGGTGTTCGATGATCTGTACGCAGCGGTCGCCGCGGGCAAGGGCTTCTCGACCGCGCTGCTGCGGACCCTCAACGACACCAATCAACAGCTGCTCCCGCGCTTGACCAAGCTTCAGCACGCGGTCGCGGCCTATCAGATGCGCCTGGCCGCCCGGGGCAAGCGGACGCCCGAGCCGATCCACGGGCTACCCAAGCTGACTCGGTAGTCGGCGCGCGAGCCTGCCTAGCTGGCGCCGAGCCTTGTATGATTTGGGGTCATGTGGCAGGCGATGTTCTCGAACCAAAACGGCGTGCGCGGGTGGGACATCGAGACCCTGCAGATCGTCAAGGAGATCGACATCCCGGTCAGCTCGTCGCGCGGTGTGAGCGTGGATATCGAGGGCTACGTGTGGTTCATCGAGGTCGGCAGCCGCGCGTTCAAGATCGACCCCGAGCTCGAGACCTACGAGGTCTACAACGGCCTCAATGGCGCGTACACCTACTCGGACATGACCGGCAACGCGCTGAGCATCGTCGCGGGTGGGATCGCGGGCTGATCTCGCGCGATGTGCCCAACTTGAACCCAGTCCACGCTCGCTAGCTCATTTTCGTGGGGTCGGCGGCCTTTCTCCGCGCGCGACGCTCGGATACCATCGAGGCGATGCGCTTACCCTTGATGGTTGCTGTGGTGGCCCTTGCCGGCTGTAACGCTGGTGGTGCCGACTCGTCCACGAACGCTGGCACGGAGACCGCCGGGTCATCGGACACCGAGAGCTCGACGGAGTCCGGCGAGACCGGTGAGCCCCCGCAGCTCGACACTCACGGGTTCGCGAACGGCTGCTATCTGGTCCGCAGCGGCGACACCTTCTTGACGGCCAACGCCTCGGGCCAGGCCTACGAGTTCAACGCCAGCGAGGACGCGGCCGCGCGGTTCTTCATGAAGGCGTCGGATCTCGGCGCCTATCTGCTCTACGACGAAGGCGGCGGCTACCTGGTCTCGGATGACGGGCCGCTGCTGCGCCAGACCGCGCTGCAGTCCGACGTGCTGCTGATCGACGACACGTACATCTCGGGCGCCGAGTGGCTGCCCGAGACCTCGCTGGTCGACTGGGACCAGTATCAGCTGCGCAATCGTCGTAACGACCAGCTACTCGGGCAGACGGGGCTCGCGGAGGAGGGGGTGCCGGTGACCTTCGAGCCGGCCACGGGCTGCACCGAGCACCCGGAGCTCACCCTCGACGCGACCGGCACGGTCGAGCGCACCACCTTCGCCGACGGTGACCTCTACGGGATCGTCGACACCCACTCGCACATCCTCTCCAACTTTGGGTTTGGCGGCGGTGGTGTGTTCCACGGCGGCGCATTTCACCGGCTCGGGGTCGAGCACGCGCTGCCCGACTGCGCGCTGTATCACGGCGAGAACGGGCGCAAGGACATCTTTGGCTACGCGTTCGACACCGCGGGGGCAGACAGCGCAGACCTGACCGGCCTGATCCCGGACCTGGTCGCGGGCGAGCTGGCCGAGGACAATCACATGACCCCCGGCTACCCCGAATTCACGGGGTGGCCGAATGCACCGACCCGCTCCACCCACCAGACCCAGTACTTCAAGTGGCTCGAGCGGGCCCACCTCGCGGGCCTGCGGCTGGTCGTCCAGCACGCGACCACGAATTCGGTGATCTGTAATTTCACGATCGGCCAGGGCCTGCAGCAGTCCCGCTACGAGTGCAACGACATGGTCGGTGTCGACCGCATCATTGACGAGACCTACGCGATGGAGCGCTACATCGACGCGCAGTCGGGTGGCCCCGGCATGGGCTGGTTTCGGGTGGTCCAGACCCCCGCGCAGGCCCGCGAGGTGATCGGCAGCGGCAAGATGGCGGTGATCCTGGGCATCGAGACCTCGGATCTGTTCGACTGCGCGCTGACCCCCAAAGATGGCGACCCGGTCTGCGACGAGGCCTACATCAAAGAGCAGCTCGACTACTACTACGCCCTGGGGATTCGGGCGATGTTCCCGGTCCACAAGTACGACAACGCGTTCTCACCCGGCGACGGGGATCGGGCGTTCATCGAGCTGGGCAACTTCCTCAATAGCGGGCACTGGTCCAACTTCACGCTGGACTGCCCGGCCGAGGTCACCGACGGCTTCGACAAGGGCGACGTCAACTTTGGCGGCTTGAACCAGCCGCGCGACGTGTACGCTTCACCCGCGCCCAACAACCTCAGCGGGTTCCCGGACATGCCGCTGAACGTCACGTCGCTGTACCTGCAAGAGATCCTCGAGCCGCCGCTGGAGGGGGAGTACTGCCAGAACGCGACGTTGACCCCGCTCGGCGAGACGCTGATCGCCGAGATGATGTCGCGCGGCATGATCATCGAGGTCGACCACTTCTCGCAGCAGGCCTACAAGCGCACCTTCGAGCTGCTCGAGGCCGCCAACTACCCGGCGGCCGGCACCCACGGGCGCAACTTCAACGGTCGGCTCTACCAGCTCGGCGGCGTGTCCAAGACAGGGTTCGGGCGCTGCCGCGACGCGGACAACCCCGGCTCGACCGTCCAGGGCTTCATCTCCAAGATCCAGCAGATCACCGACCTCGGCGGCTACCCGGCCGAGGGCTTCGGCTTTGATCTCAACGGGTTCGCGGGCGCCCGGGGCCCGCGCTTTGGTGACGGCGTGTGCCCGACCGAGCAGATGGATCCGATCACCTATCCGTTCAGCTCGTACGCGGGCGACATCCAGTTCACGCAGCCGGTGATCGGCAACCGCGAGCTCGACTTCAACACCGAGGGGCTGGTCCATATCGGCCTGCTGCCCGAGCTCATCGAGGACGCCCGCCGCGACGCGGTCTCCGAGGCGGACATCGAGCCGCTGTTCCGCTCGGCCGAGGGCTACATCCGCATGTGGGAGCTGTCCGAGCAGCGGGCGGCCGCCCTCAACGGCGACGTGCTCGGCGGGTAGTGTCGAGCATGCGGTTGGCTGCGCGCGCGTCCTGGCTCGTGCCCGCGTTGGTGCTCGCGCTGACGAGCGGGTGCGAGCGCGAGGCCGCGCGCGAGCAGGCGCCGCGCGAGCAGGCGCCGCTCGAGCTGCTGGACCTCGACGGGCACCCGCGAGATCCCCTGGTGCCAGACGATCGCGCCGACGTGTTCGTGTTCCTGCGAACCGACTGCCCGATCTCCAACCGCTATGCGCCCAAGCTCGGTCGGATCGCCGCCCAGTTCGCGGACGCGCCGCTGGATGTCTGGCTGATCTACGTCGACCCCGACGAGACCCCCAGCGTGATCCGTGAGCACATGCAGACCTACGCGCTGCCCGGCGTGGCGCTGCGTGATCCCGCGCGTGGCCTGGTCGCGCGCGCGGGCGCGACGGTCACCCCCAGCGTCGCGGTGTTCGACGCGGGCGGGGTCCGTCGCTACCACGGGCGCATCGACGACTGGTACGTCGATTACGGCCAGGCGCGGGTCCAGGCGAGCTCCGACGAGCTGCTCGACGCGATCGAGGCGGTGCTCGCCGGGCGCCCCCCTTCGGTGGCCTTCGCCGAGCCAGTCGGATGCCCGCTTCCGCCCCTCTGATCGCGTCGGGACAATGTGGGCTGAGCGGGAACATCGGTCACTCGGCGCCGGGGCGCGCCAGTCGGTCGGTCGGGTTGCGCCAACCCAGGTTGCGCCGACAGAAGATGTGCTATTTAGCGAGACCTATATGCCAGTCACGACAAAGCACATGATTTGGGCGGCCGCGCTAATGGGCGCCGCGGTCGCGTCGACGGTCGTCGTCGCGGCCGATCACGACGAGGCCGACACGGCCTCGTTCAGTGACGCGGCGGCAGACATTGGCGATCTCTACGCGTTTCACGAAGGCGAGCGGCTCACGCTGATCCTGACCTTCGACGGCTACAAGCTGAAGTCCGAGACGCCGAGCTACGACCCCGACGTGCTGTACGGCTTTCACATCGACACCAACGCTGACAACGTGGCCGATCACGAGATCTGGGCCCGGTTTGGCGAGAACGCGGCGGGCGAGTGGGGCGTCCAGATCCAGGGGATCCCCGGCTTCGAGGGCGCGCTGGTCGGTCCGGTCGACGAGGTCGTGAGTGACGACGAGGCCGCGGTGCAGGTCTTCGGTGGGTTCCGCGACGACCCCTTCTTCTTCGATCTGCAGGGCTTCAAAGACACCCTGATGACGGGGACCTTGGGCTTTGATCCGACCCGCGACTTCGTGGCGGCCAAGAACACCGGGGCGATCGTGGTCGAGTTCGACCGGGCCGCGCTGAGCAGTGAATCGGTCGCCGTGTGGGCGACGACGGGGAGGCGCTGATCATGACCATGTCAAACCACAACATCTGGTTGCCCGTCGCTGGGCTCGTGACCTTGGTGATGCTCGCGCCCGCGTGCGGGGGCGACGACGCGCCGCCCGACGACGCGGATCCATATGCGTTCGCCGAGGACGCGCCCGCCGACTACACCCGGGTCGACCGGATCGGCATGCCGGCGATCGGGACCGCGGTGATCATGGACAAGCAGGCCTACAACGAGGCCGATCCAGCCGCCGACGCAAGCGGGGCGTTCGTCGATCAAATCACGATGTCGGTCGAGGGGCTGCACGCCGCGCTCGACGACGACCTGATGACCGCGGGCCTGGTCGCGTGTGCGCCGGCCGACTGCGTGAGCCAGGCGGCGCCGCTGGTCGTCCCCGACACGCTCAAGATCGATTTTGCGACGGGCGCGGGGTTCCCCAACGGGCGGAAGCTGACCGACCCGGTGATCGACGTGACCTTGGCGGTGGTGCTGCTGGATCTCACGGCGACCGGGCAGGACGCGACCAGCTTGGTCGGCGTGCTCAACCCGACGGCGAACGACCTGCCGTTCGAAACCTCGTTCCCGTACCTCGCGCCGTATCAGGGCGGGTGACCGGCGGTACAAGCAAGCATGCAGGGTCGCCTGGGTTGGGCTTGGGTCGTGCTGCTGGCGATCTCGGGCTGTGAGCGCGGAGCCAAGCCAACGCCGAGCGCCGAGGCGAAGCCAGCGGTCGCGGTCGCGGCGGAGCAGGGGACCTACGCCGGGGCCCTGGCCGCGATCGATCGTCAGCTCGCCGACGCCCGCGAGCTGGCGGCGGCGCGCGACGGCTGGGCGGACCACGAGCTGGTCGCCCAGCTGCTGGTTCGCCGCGCGCGGCTGACCGGATCGATCGACGACTGGGTCGCGGCGGACCAGGCCTTGACCGCCGGCTTCGCGGTCGCGCCCGCTGGCGGCGGGCCGGTGCTCACTCGGCTCGAGCTGGATCTGTCGCTCCATCGCCTGGCTCAGGCCGAGCTCCGCATCGCCCAGGTCGAGGCCGCGCCGCTTCAGACCGGGGCCACCAAGATCCAGCTCGAGACGGCGCGCGGCGAGCTGGCGGCCCAGCGCGGTGATCTCGAGGCCGCGCGGCGAGCCTTCGAGCGCGCGCGCGAGCTGGGCGCAGATCCAGGGGTGACGGCCGGCCGAATGGCGCTGCTGGCCCGACGCCGGGGTGAGTACGACGCGGCGCTGTCGAGCTTCGAGGCGAGCTTCGAGGCCGCCCGGGTCGAGGCCAGCGAGGGGCAGGGGGCGGCGTGGCTGCTGCTACAAGCTGGCCTGGTCGAGTGGACGCGGGAGCGACCCGAGGCCGCGCTCCGCAACTACGCCGCGGCCGAGCAGGCGTTCCCCGGCTGGTGGTTGGTCGCGGAGCACCGCGCTGAAGCGCTGGCGGCACTTGGTCGCACCGCCGAGGCGGAGCTGCTGTACCGCGACGTGATCGAGCGGACCGGTCACCCGGAGTTCATGGACGCGCTGGCCGAGCTCCTGGCGAGCTCGGGCCATGACGACGAGGCCCAGACGTGGATCGCGGCGGCCCGTCGCGAGCACGAGCGACGACTCGCGGCGCTGCCCGAGGGCGCGGGGGCCCACGCGCTCGATCACCTGATTCAATTCGCGCCTCACGAGCCGCGCACGCTCGAGCTGGCCCGTCGAGTCGCGCAGGTCGCCCCTAACGAAGACAACCTGTGCCGGCTCGCCGAATTGCTGTTGACCGTGGGCCAGCCCGAGGCCGCCCGCGCGGCGCTAGAGCAGGCGCGCGCGAACGGGGCCGAGAGTGCCGAGCTCGCACGCCTGACCCAGCTCGCCAACGAGCCGGTCGAGTCGGCCCCGCCGTAGAGCGAGCCGCTAGGCGAGTCGCGCTCGTTGCTGTTATGCTCGGCGCTTCGCGTGACCAGGCTCGCTCGCATCATCTCCCCCGTCTTGTGTGGACTCCTCACCCTGGCGCCCGCGATCGCTCTCGCGGCCCCAGCCAAGGCGAAGTCGTCGCCGCCCGCCGAGAGCGAAGCGCCCGAGGCCGGCCCGCCCGAGCGCGCCGTCGAGGCCTACCGCCGCGGCACCGAGCTCTACAACGAGGCCAATTTCGAGGCGGCGCTCGAGGCGTTCCAAGAGGCCGCCACGCTCTACGCCTCGCCCGATTTTCAGTTCAACATCGCCAAGTGCTACGAGCGCCTGGGCAAGCTCGAAGAGGCGGTGCGTCACTACCAGACCTACCTGCGCACGGCCGACGACAGCTCGGATCGCGCGGTCGTGGAGTCCACGGTCGAGGATCTCGAGCGCCGCATCGAAGCGGAGAAGAACCGGCCGGATCCGGAGCCGGAGCCGGAGCCGGAGCAAGCGCCCGAGCCGGTCACGAACCCTGGTCGCGCGCTGGTGATCACGGGTGGTGCGCTGCTCGGGGTCGGCGTCGCCGTGGGGCTCGGTGGCGGACTGGGCTTTGGGATCCCCGTCAGCCGCGACAACGCCAGCTTGGGCGACGTGCGAGACGGCAACCCCGACCGCCTGACCTTCGCCGAGGCCGACGAGATCGCGATCCGGGCCAGCCGCAACCAGACCATCGAGCGGATCATGATCGGCGCGGGCGGGGCGCTGGCGATCACGGGCGTGGCCCTGCTCGCGGTCGGCCTGTCGAAGAACAAGAAGGCCGCCGGTTCAGCGGCCCGGCTGTCGGTCTCGCCCATGTGGGGGCGGACGGGCGGCGGCCTCACCTTGCAGGGAAACTTCTAATGCGCGCGCACCACGATACTCGTTCCAGGGCTGGGCTCGAGCTTGGCTTGTCGCTGCTCGCTTGCGTCTCGTTGGCGGGCTGCCTCACCAACACCCCAGATCCCGAGCTCGGCGGCGTCTATGCCTGCGTCGAGGACGTCGACTGCCCCGGGACCCAGGCGTGCCTGCAGAAGGTCTGCGAGGCGGTCGAGCTGCCGGTCCTCCAGATCCTCAACCCGGAGTCCGAAGAAAAATATCCGTTCGGCAGCGCGAACACGGACATCCTGAATGTCTCGGGTGCCAACCTGATCTTGCGCAGCCAGTCGGCGTCGAACGACCCGGTGCCCGGCGAGGGCTACCTGGTCGTGTTCGTCGACGAGGTGGAAGTGGCCGTAATCGACACGGGTGACATCAGCGCCGGGATTCAGGCCAATATCAACATCCCCGACACGCCCGGGGCCCACCGGATCCGCGTGCAGGCCCGGCTCAACGACGGCACCGACTACGACAACGAGACCGCGCACGCGCGTCGGATCGTGTGGGTCGACGACGGCCGCGAACACGTCGCGCTGCGCAAGCCGTGGCCGGGCGATGTGTTCGGGCTCGAGTCGCAGGTGATCGAGGCCGAGGTCGTCACGCTGGGCGGGATCGAGATCGGGCCGCCCGAGACCATGCGCGAGCACGTGCATGTCTACTACGACGCACCGTTTCCGGGCTGCCTCATCATGAATCCCATGTGCGAGGTCGGCTACAACGGCGTCGTGCCGTCCGACGAGGACGCGTTCGGACCGGTGCTGTTGCCCGCGTCGGCGGCGGGCATGGTCTCGCTGACGGCCGTGGTCGCGAAGTTCGACCACACGACGTACGAAGACGACATGGGTGAGCGGGTGTTCTCGGCGCCGATCATGATCCTGCGCAGCGACGCCCAATAACGGTCGCGGGGCTCGGTCGGCGCGGCGAAGTGCACGACGTGACAACGCGATCGCGATCCGGCCCACCGCTCGACGCCCACGGCTCCGCGCGACGGCGCAAACTTGCTGCGCAACCCCCACTGACCTGACCGGTACAGTGCAGGGGTGACCCCCAAGGAGATCCTGGATCACCCGGTCGTCGCCGCCCGCTACTTTTTTCCTCGGCGCGCGCGACTGCCAGATCCCTTCGTGGTCTTGCACAATGGCGTGGCGCTGCACTGCTATCGAAGCGCGACCCACGAGCGCGGGCCATGGTTGCTGCACTTTCACGGCAACGGTGAGGTCGTGCTGGACTGGCTGCCCGGGTTCACGCCGGGGCTGGTCGACGCGGGGCTCAACGTGGTGCTTGGCGAGTATCGCGGGTATGGGGGCTCGAGCGGCAGCCCCGCGCTGGCCTCGATGCTCGATGACGCGCTGGCGATCACCGACGCGCTGGGCGTCGATCCAGGCGCGTTGGTGGTCTATGGCCGCTCGGTTGGATCGATCTACGCGCTGCACGTGGCCGCCCATCGAGCGGTCGCGGGGCTGGTGATCGAGAGCGGGATCGCGGACGTCGGTGAATGTCTGGCCCGGCGCCTGCGCGCCGAGGAGCTCGGCGTCGATGATGCCCAGCTGCGCGCGGCCGTGGACGCGGTGCTGGATCACCGGGCCAAGCTCCAGGCGTTCGCGGGCCCGGTGTTGGTGTTGCACGCGCGGGCCGACGTGCTGGTGCGCCCCGAGCATGCCGTGCAGCTGGCCAAGTGGGCGGGGGCGCGGGCACGCTTGCACCTGTTCGAGCGTGGCAATCACAACACGATCCACGCGTTCAATGCAGACGAGATCATCGAGCGGGTCGCTGGCTTCGTGCATGACGTGACCCGCTGTGGGGGTGGGGCGTAATTGGGCGGCATCCAGCCCGCAGAGTCTGCCGTTTTGAGATTGTGGTCGTCCCCACGATTGCGTGGCATGTGAAGGTAATGCGGAGAGTTCGGTGTGTCTGCGCGCTGCTGAGCCTCGGCTTCGTCAGCGCCTGTTCGGGTGTGACCGGCGAGGATGACGCCGCGGGCGAGACGTCCGGTGACGTCGATGACGACGACGACAATGAGGATCCATCGGGCTGGACCGTGGTCGAGTCCGAGCTGCCACGCGACATTCACCCGATGCCGACCAGCGAGGAGACGGCGGCGCTCGCCAGTGACCAGCTGGCCCTGGCGCTCGACGTGTACCATGCGCTGCGAGCGGACCCCGAGAATCAGAGCTTCTGCGTCTCGGCCTATGGTCTGCAACACGGGCTGGGAATGCTCTATGCGGGCAGCGCTGGCGTCGCGAAGGCGCAGATGCAGACTGCGCTGCACTTCTCGCTCGCCGATGATCGTCAGCACGTTGCGCTGAACTGGCAGGAGCTCGAGCTGCAAGAGCGCAACCTCGAGGCGCTCGACGAGCCCGGCCAACACAAGGGTCCGCTGGTCCTGACCACGGTCAACGCGATCTGGCTGGCGCAGGCGCTCGGTGGCGCGGTCGAGACCGACTACCTGGATCGGCTCGCGGTCAATTATGGCGTGGGTCTGTTCCTCGCCGACTTTTCAACCGATCAGTCGGCCGACACCGAGCGTCAGGCGATCAACGCGTGGATCTCCGAGCGCACCCATGCGCGGATCGATCAGCTGTTTCCGAGCGAGGCGCTCAGTCGCCAGACCACGGTGGTGCTGGCCAGCGCGCTCGACCTCGAGGCGCCCTGGATGGTGCCGTTTGACGTCGCGATGACGGCCACCGAGCCGTTCGAGCTGAGCGGCGGCGACGAGATCATGGTCGACATGATGACCCACCCCGCGCTCGAGGCCCGGTTTGGCCAGGGGGCCGACTACACCGCGCTGGCGATCCCGCTGCGAGGGATCTCGCTCGAGCTGGTGTTGATCGTGCCCGAGGGGCAGCTCGGCGAGTTCGAGGCGGGGCTCGACGTCGCCCGCGTGACCACGTTGCTCGACGACCTGGTCTGGGAGCACGTCGACACCCACGTGCCCCGCTTCGAGCTGCGCGCTGACCTGCCGCTGACCTCGGTGCTCGCGGACGAGCTGGGCATGCCCGCACCGTTCGGCGATCCGGCGGCGTTCTCGGGGATCGTCAGTGACGGAGTTGGTGTGCTCGAAGATGTGTTTCACGACAGCGTGATCACGGTCGACGAGCACGGCGTCGAGGCTGCCGTGGGCGTGGGCGCTGGTGTGGTTGCGACGGCTGGGGTCAATCCCAGCCAGGCGTTTTGGGTTGATGCACCCTTCATTGTGATGATCCACGACCGACCGACCCGCAGCGTGCTGTTCCTGGGGCGCGTCCTGGATCCTCGCGGACCGGGGTCAGCGTCGCGTCGCGGCTAGGCCGGCGGCCACGGTCGCAACCAGGATCTGCGCTTCGATCAGCTCAAAGCACATCGGCGGCTTGATCTTCACGACGTTGTGCGCGGGCCCGTCGACGCTCAAGAGCACGCCGCGGTTGTGCGCGTGCTCGACCAGGGCCTTGGCCCGCGCGGCGTCGGGCCGCTCGGCGCCGGGTTCCACCAGCTCGATGCCGAGGAACAGCCCGCGCCCGCGGACCTGCGCGACGCCGGGATCGCCAAGCTGCTCGAGCTCCGCCTGCAGCCACGCGCCGGTCTCGCGTGCGTTGTCGATCAGCCCCTCTTCGCGAATCACGTCCAGCACCGCCTGGGCGACCGCGCACGACACCGGGTTGCCCCCAAAGCTGTTGAAGTACTCCATGCCGCTCGCGAAGCTGGCCGCGAGCGCGGGCGTGGTCACGACCGCGCCGACCGGGTGCCCGTTGGCGATCGGCTTGCCGAGCGTGAGGATGTCCGGGACCACGCCCTCGGCCTGGAACGCCCACATCGCGTCGCCGACCCGGCCGAACCCAACCTGGACCTCGTCGGCGATGCACACGGCCCCGGCCGCGCGGGCTTGCTCATAGGCGGCCGCCAAGAAGCCCGTCGCGGGCACGATCTGACCGGCGCAGCCGAGCACCGACTCGCAGATGAACGCCGCGAGCCGCTCGCCGCGAGCGCGGGCGTGCTGGTCCGCCACGGCGATCCCCTGGGCGTAGGCGGGGCCGTCGTCGGCGTGGCGACCACGCCGTGGATCCGGAGTATCGAGCACGTGGACCCACGCCGGGCGGCCGCGCCCACCCGGGCCGTCGAACTTGTAGGGGCTGATGTCGACGAGCGTCGAGCTGTTGCCGTGGTAGGCCCCGCCGACGACCACGACCTCGTTGGCCCCCGTGTGCGCCCGGGCGATCCGCAGCGCGAGCTCGTTGGCCTCGGTGCCCGAGCAGACCAAGAACACGACGCTGAGCGGGGCCGGCAAGGTCGCGCACAGCGACTCGGCGTAGTTGAGGATGCCCTCGTGCAGGTAGCGGGTGTTGGTGTTGAGCGTGGCGAGCTGCTGGGCCGCCGCCGCGACCACGCGCGGATGGCAGTGGCCGACGTGGCTGATGTTGTTGACGCAGTCGAGGTAGGCGTTGTCGTGCTCGTCGAACAGCCAGGTGCCCTCGCCGCGGCGGATGTACAGCGGGCTGTCGTAGGCGAGGCTCAGCGAGGCGCCGAGTCGTACCCGCCGCTGGGCCAGCAGCCGCGGCCGCGAGCGGGCGCCGGGCACCCGCACGGGCGCTGGCAGCCCGCACGCGCTGGCCAGGTACTTGGTCACCGCCCGGCGGCCGAACTCGGTCAGCTTGCCGAGCAGCGACCAGGCCTGGGCCTCGGAGCTGAAGCTGTGCTCGTTGTCGGGCTCGCGCGCGCGGGCGAGGGTCGAGCTGGTCACGCTCACGGCCAGTCGCGCGCGGATCAGATCAAACAACAAGTCGAGCTCGAGCGGGGTCAGCGGGCGGCGCTCGTGATAGCCCACGCAGACCTCGGCCAGGGCCTGGATCGGATCCGGGACCATCCCCGCGTAGGCCAGCGCGATCGCCAGATCGCAGATCGTCGGGGCCACGCACACGTCGCCAAAATCGAAGATGCCCCGCAGCTCGTCGCTCGCGACGACCAGGTTGTTGTCGTTGGCGTCGCCGTGGATCAGCTGGCAGGACAGGTCGGGCACGCGGGGGATCACCCGGGCCCGAAACTGCGCGAGCGCGTCGACGATCAGCGCGCGCCGGGGCCCGGCCTCGATCGGGCCGAGCTCGTCGGCGATCCAGTCGGCCTCGGTCAAATTCCAGGGCGTCGAGCGGTACATGGCCGGGTGCTCGAAGTCCTCGAGGTCACGGTCGAGCTGCGCGAGCGCGAGGCCGAGCGCCCGGCGCAGCGCGGGCGTGGGCGCGGGCAAAGCCGACCACAGCTGCCCAGGTATGAAGCTCAGCACCCGCATGATGCAGGGCTGGCCGGTCGCGTCGGTGATCGAAACCAGCGCGTCGCCGCTGCGGCTGGGGATCACCCGTGGGACCAGATCAGCGGACGGGCGGGCCGCGAGGTGCCTGAGCACCGCGACCTGCAGCTCGATGATCTCGCGGGGCTCGACGCTGACCTTGATCACGTGCTGGTGCTCGCCTGCGAGCGAGCGCGAGGTGATCAAGTAGTTGCAGTCGTCGTAGCTGCCAAGATCCTGCAGTCCACCCTCGCTCGCGGCCAGGTCCCAGAGCTGGTAGGCGAGCGCGGCGATGCGTGAAGCGTCGAGCTGTGGTCGTGGTGGCACCGCTGGCATCGGTGACGGCGAGTATGAACGATCGTTGCCGCGCGCGGGAACCCGGCGTGCGAGTTGACACGGCGGCGGACGCCAGCGTTCACTGTCGTTCATGTCTACGCCGCTGACTGGCTCGGGTGCTGGACACCGTGGTGGTGAAGATGAGCACGATGAGGCGTTCCTCGCGTCGGTGCGGGCGCCGTTCGAGGCGGCGACCGAGCCCTTGAATTAGGAAGATCGGCAACTCATGAAACTTCGCATCAAAGGCCTCGAAGACATCGACCCGCTGCGGGTCCCGCTTCCCCACGGCACCGAGGTCACGACCCGGGTCGACCGCGAGGTCGCGGGCCGGGTCGTGAGCCAGGGCGCGGTCGGTCGCGTCAAGGCGATCGAGGGATCCGCCGTCACCGTGCACGTCGTCGGCGTCGGCAACGTTCGGTACGCCCGCGAGGAGCTGACCCCGCGCAAGGCCGGCCAGCTGGAGTTCGCCGTGCGTCGCGAGGCCGCGTGGCAAGCCCTCCGACCCAACGTGATCCTGGAGACCGTGGTCGGCTCGCGCGCGTGGGGCCTGGCAGAGGAAGGCTCGGACACGGATCGCCGCGGCGTGTTCGTGCTGCCGTTTCCATGGACGACCGCGCTCGTGGACCCACCCACGGACCTGGTCAGCGCCGACGGCAGCGAGAATTTGTGGGAGGTCGGCAAGGCCCTGCGCCAGGCGATTCGGGCGGATCCAAACACGCTCGAGATGCTGCTCTTGGCTGGCGCGACGGCGACCGATCCGATGGGCGAGTGGATACTCGAGGTGCGCGACGCGTTCGTGTCGTCGGAGATCTACGGGACATTTGGTCGCTACGCGCTGTCGCAGCTGACTCGGCTCGAGCAGGGGATGCGCCTGGCCGAACATCGACGGCTGCTGCTGGCCTGGCTCGCGGCCGATCCTTCGCTCTCGCTCGACCAGGCGGCGGCGAAGCTCGCGAGCGGGGCCAAGATCGAGGGCCAGACCGAGGCCGACAAGGTCCGGCGGGCCAAGGACTATATCAAGCAGCTCTACAGCTCGATGTTCGATCAGGGGCTGCTGGCAGATCGTGACTATGCTGCGCTGGTCGGGTTTGCAAAGTCGGAGCAGCACCGCTTCGAGCTCCCGCGCGAGCTTCGGCCCAAGAACGCCTACAACCTGCTGCGGCTGCTGGCGACGGCCACCAACTGGCTGAAAACCGGCACGGCGACGTTCGAGGTGACCGGGGATCTGCGCACAGAGCTGCTTGCGATCAAGCGGCAGGAGGTCGAGCTGGCGCGGGTGATCGAGCGGGCCCAGGAGCTGGCCGCCGAGCTCGAAGACGCCCGGTTGGCGACCAAGCTGCCGCGCGCGCCCGATGTGGGTCGGATTGATCAGTTGCTTCGGCGGATCCGGGAGGAGGCGTCGCGGCGCTGGCACGCGGGTGAAGCCGGGCCGTTCGGCCGCGACGCGTGTCCGCTACCGCTGGCCGAGTGGCACTGACGCGACGTGCTCGGTCGCACCGGTGGACGGCCGCGCCTACGCCGAGGAGTTTCTGTTCGCCGAGGACGGTGAGTGGCGCCTCGGCCCGGAGCGCGACCGGCCACGCGGCGGCGCTCGACCCCGAGGGCACGCGCTACACCGACAGCGACGGGCGCTTCGAGCTGCGCTCGGTCCCCAGCGGTCAGATCACGCTGTACTTGTGGGCCGCGCGGGCACGGGCGCGTGGCTGCGGCGATCTCCAGGTGACCCTCGAGGTGTCGTCCACTGCTACGAAGGACGCGGGGGAGATCGAGGTCTCCGCTCGACCACGCTGAGGTTTTGGGGCTGAGGTTTTGGGGCTGAGGTCTCGGGGCGGTATGCCCAGGGGCACAGGACCGAGAGTTTAGCGAGACTCGAGCGTCGCGGGACGGCTACGCCACGGTGGGTGATGCGGACGATCCGCGAGCGAAGCGCGAGGATTGGCTCGCGGCCCACGAACACGGGCAATCCTGGGGGACCGTCGCGCGGGCCTGGTCGTGATGTTGCGACTCGCGGTCCCGCTGGCGCTCGGCCTGCTGTTGCTGATGTGGGTCAGGCACGACCAGCGCGGGGCTTCGGAGCCCCCTCGCACCCCGAGCTGACCCGTGCAGTCGATCGCTAGAATGGAGATGAGACCCCGAGTGCCACGGTTGACAGTCTGTGCGTGCGACGCTTAGCCTGGCTCTGAGGGGATGCTACGAATTTGCTGAGGGACTACTGGTACATCGCGTGTGCGTCAATGAAGCTTCGCGGCAGCCCGGTCAAGGTCAAGGTGCTGGACCACGACATGGTCGTGTTTCGAGATGCCCGAGGTCGGCCATCTGCGCTGCTGGATCGCTGCTCGCATCGTGGCGCGCCGCTGTCGATCGGCCGCGTGGTTCGGGGCGCGGTCGAGTGCAGCTATCACGGCTGGCGCTACGATCGCAGCGGCGAGTGCATTCACATTCCGTCGCTGACCAAAGAGCGCCGAATCCCCAAGAGCTGCACCGTGCCCTCATTCCCATGCGCCGAGAATGACGGCTACGTGTGGGTCTGGACCGGTGAGGGTGAACCGGCGCCGCTCCCCGCCATTGCGGGCTTCTCCTCGCGCTACTGGGTTCAGGGCATGGTCGAGGCTCAGTGCGCCTCGCTTCGTGCGGTCGAGATCAACCTGGACTGGTGTCATCCGTACTTTGCGCATCGCTGGACGCACCCGCAGTCGTACCGGATCCGCGTCAAGGGCTTTAGCGAAGGCCGCTACGAGACCCGGGCGACCTCCAGCGGGATGATCCTGTTCGCGCCACCCACCAAGACCGACGACGCGCCGGTTCCGGCCGAGCCTGGTATCAAGCTGACGTACGAGCTACCCGACCGGGTCTCGGTCGAGTTCTTCCGGCCCTATCACACGCGGGCGGTGATGCACTTTGTCCCGACTGGCCCCAGCTCGTGCCGGCTGGAGTATGTCCGCACCCGCTCGCTGCCGATCGGGCGCCGGATCCGTTGGGAGTCGCGTGAGCCGCTGCTGTTCGCCCAGGATCGCACGCTGCTCGAGGGTGGGCAGCCCTGGTACGATCGCGACGGCGGCCAATTCGAGCGCAGCGTCGAGGCCGACTGGAGCACGATCATGGTTCGTCAGATCGTCGAGCAGGCGGCCTCTGGCCAGTGGCCGCCCACCGAGCTGCCGCGGCGTCGGGTCATCAGCGTGAGGGGCTAGCGCTCAGCTCCAGGAGCGTCCCGGGATCGAGCTCGGCCCAGTCGACGGTCGCTGGGCCTGGGCAGGCGAGCGCGAATTGACAGCCCGCGAGCTCGCGCTCGCAATAGCGCCAGCCCGAGCTGTCGAATCCGGCTTCACGCACTCGCACGGGGGTCTCGCTGGCCCCCACACAAATGCGATCGAGGCCGAGCGAGAGCCCGCGACCCCGGGCTTTGGCGTACGCCTCCTTGAGGGTCCACAGCCGGGTGAACGCGTGCGCGCGGGCGGCCGCAGGTTGCTCCGCGAGCCAGCGAAACTCCTCGGGGTGAAAGTAGCGACCGGCCAGGGCCAGCTCGTCGCCGCGCGGATCCGGGGCCTCGATGTCACAGCCGAGCTCGAAGCCGGCCGACGCGGCGATCACGGCGCGACCGCGGGTCTTGCTGAGGTTGAAGTGCAGCGGCACCTCGAGCTTGGGCCACGCGACCGCGGGCTTCCCCCAGGGGTTGAGCGCGTAGCGCCACGCTCCCAGCGCGACATCGACCCCGCCGAGCTGGCCCGATAGCTGCGAGAGCAGCCAACGGACGAGCAATCGAACCCCGACGTAGCCGCGGCGACTATCTGGGTGGCGGAAACAATCGACCCGCGCGCGCTCGTCCTCGCTCAGCGCGGGCTGGGCGAGGACGGCGTCGATGTCAACGCGATCGAGGTTGATGTGGCGGACGACCACCCGATGAGATCCGGGCGTCGACATGCGCGGTCAGGTCGCGGCCTCGGCCTCGAGCGCGGCCTTGGCTTGCTGTTGTTCCTTGGCGGCCTTGATCCGACGCTCGCGCTCCGAGAGATAGTAGTAGATGCCGCGGTCGGCCTTGATCAGCTTGTAGCCGGCGTCGAGGCCGGGCTTGTGGGGTGTCTGGGTGCTGAACACCGGCACGTCTTGGACGTTCTGGGCCAGGACCGCGTCGAAGCGCATCAGCGCACCCGAGATCAGCGGGCCGATCTTGGGCAACGTGACGAAGCGCTGATAGTAGCGAACGAAGCCCCAGGTCGTGTGTTCGTCGACAGGCGTGGCGACCTGGATCAGCCACACGGAGTCGGTGAGATCGACATAGAAGATGTTCGGAAACTTGAATTTCATCCGAAACATCACGGCGTCTTCGTCGGGCTCGTCCATGTGGCGCTTGAGCCCCGCGGTCACGCGGATCTCTTCGCCGTCCCACTCGGCCTCCATTGGATCGACAGCAAACCCGCAGTTGGGGGCGATCGCCCCGTGGATGCAGGGGAAGTGGTGCGCGTCCATGGCGTTCTCGATCGCCCGGGCGTAGTGAAAGTCGTAGAGCGCCGACTGCTGGGACGAGTTGGCGTCGTCTTCTGGGGCCTGCGGGAACCACGGGATCTCGGGGTAGTGCTCGCGCGCGTCGCCCCAAAACAGCCAGATCAGACCGTGCTTCTCGCGGACCGGCCAGGCCTTGGCGTGCAGGCCCTTGGGGATCGCCCGCTCCCCACCATTGGCGGGGACGTAGCGGCACGCGCCGCGCGAGTCGAACAAGAACCCGTGATAGGGGCACTGAATGCACCCTTGTGAGACGGTGCCAAGGTGGAGCTTGGCGCCGCGGTGCGGACAGCGATTGACCATTCCGACCGCGTTGCCGGCCGCGTCGCGCCACAGCACGAGCTCTTCACCGAGGCGCTTGATGCCGACCGGCTTGCGGCCGAGCTTGTTGGCCTCGAATACTGCGTACCATTCGTTGGGGATCATGGATGCTCCAGATGCTGTCTAGCGGGGTTGTTCGAAGCGCCAGCGGAAGTAGCGATCGACCCATTGCCACGTTCGTCGCTGACGCCGCATTTCTTTACCCCGGTTGGGGTCGAATTGGTCCTCGGCGCTGAAGTCGAACGGGTAGTCGATCCAGACCTGATCGTCTGGGGGTCGTCGCACTAGCTTGCAGAAGTAGCGCAGTCGCCCGGACGCGAGGGCGTCGTACACGGGCGTGCCCGGCAGCGCGAGGGCGCTGCGCACCATCGGCCGCAGCGGCGCCGGGACCATGTCCTTGATGTAGGGCTGGCGCATGGGCGCGACCTCGTCGAGGGCCGCGACGACGTTGTCGGTGATCTCGTGGTGGCTGACGAACTCGAAGCCCGAGGTCGCGAAGGCCTGCTCGAGCTCGACGCGCTGATCGTCGAAGCGCACGTCGGCCCAGGCGAACATGCCGCCCGGTCGCAAGACCCGCCGGACCTCGGACAAGAACCCGGGCATGGACGGATAGCAGTGCGACGACTCGACGTTGACGACGACGTCGAACTCGTTGTCGTCGAGCGGGAGATCGCAGGCGTCGCCGACCATGAAGCCGAGGTTCTCGCGCGCGTGAACCCGCCGACAGAAGTCGATGGCGACCGGCGAGAGATCGACCCCGACCATGCGCCGCGGGCCGAGGCCGGCCACCCAGCTGGCCCCACCGCCGCGGCCGCAGCCGACCTCGAGCACGTCTTTGCCGACCAGGTCGGTCTGGGTTGCGACGTGGTGGTACAGCTGAATGCAGGTGCGCGACGGATCGATGATCTCCGGCAGCTCGAGCGGCTCGGCCTCGAACTGGGCGTCGAGGTAGCCGTAGTTCATGTACGAGGAGTTGAGGACGTCGGCGTCCTTGAATGGCTCGTAGCCGTCGCGCAGCTCTGGCAGCGCGCGCTTGATCCCGAGCGAGATGGCGTTGTAGGCCAGGCGCGAGCCGAGCTTGCGCAGCGGCTTGGGCGCGTTCATGGCCCGCTTATAGATGGCAAATTCTAGCTCTCGCATGGTCGCTCAGCGGGAAAAACGGTGACGGATCGCGGTTGGATGAAACCCGAGCGGACGAAACCCCGAGCCGGTGTCTCGGGGGCCCGAGCGGACGAAGCCTTGCAGCTGTCGGCGAAAGAAGGTGCCGAGCTGAGCCAGCCGAGCGGTGCTGACCGCGGCTGGAATCACGACGCTGAGCGACTGATCGATGTACTCGGTCGTGGCCTGGTGATTGGGCGAGTTGTCGCGCAGCCAGAACGCGACGACCGTGCTGGCGTGGTCGGCGAAGGAGCCGATGATCGGGCCGTCGAGGTCGATCTGCGGGAGCTCGTTGGCCTCGATCGCGTGGCGGAAGAACTCGGACACGATCGCGACGTAGCGCTGGCGCAGCTGCTTGGTGTTGGCCGACCGGAGCAGCGAGCTGGCGCCGATCTGCAGCGAGACCCGCGGGAGCAGGTCGCGGTGGGGCTCGAGCCGCTCGAGGATGGCCTCGAGCAGCGCGTGAATTTTCTCGGCGACGGTGAAGGACTCGATGCCATCGACCTGCTGTACGTCACAGTGGGCACGATCGAACACGTCGCAGATGAACGAGACGACGATGTCTTCGCTGCGTGAGAACCGAGACTCCAATTGCGTCAATGGGACATTGGCGGAGTTGGCGACAGCGGACAGCGAGACCCTGGGTCCGTAGGTGTGAACGAGCTCGAGCACGACCACGTAGATTGGATCGACGCCGTCTTGTCCGTGCAGCCGCGAGCCGTTCGAGCCGTTGGTCCCGTTTGAGCCGTTCGAGCTGGTCGAGCTGGTTGAGCCGTTCGTCCCGTTCGAGCTGGCGGCCTGGCTGGCCTGCGCGTCCGAGCCGTTGGATGGGGCCTTGGTCTTGGCCTTGGTCTTGGCCTTGGCCTTGGTCTGGGTTGCTGCTGAGCGCTTCTTGGTGGTGGATGATCGTTTGCTGGTGCTCGACATGATTCGACTCCTGGGCGCTCTGGCTATCGTCGGTTGGGACCGGGGTTGGCGCGACGCTCGAGCTGCATGATGAGGCCGTGGCGAGGTCGCAGAGTAAAGCTTGGCTCGAGCTCGATCGGATGATCGGGCTTCAACCGTAGCACAAACCGCTGACACATGAGTGCGATCGCGGCGGTGATCTCAGCCAGGGCGAACGGCTCGCCCGGACACTTGCGAGGCCCGTCACCAAACGGGAAGAACGACGCGCGCGGGCGGCCCTTCGAGTTTTCTTTGGTGAAGCGCTCAGGCCAAAATTGATCGGGTCGTTCCCAGTGACCGGGGTGCCGGTGGACGACCCACGCGCTGGTGATGGTCATCGCTCCGGCCGGGATCCGGTAGCCACACAGCTCGTCCTCTTCCACGCAGGTGCGGGTCAGGACCCACGCGGCCGGGTACATGCGCATGGACTCGTGGATCACGAGGCGCGTGAAGGTCAGCTTGCTGATGTCTTCGCGGGTCGGGAGCCGGTCGCCGAGCACCTCGTTGGCCTCTTGCGCGATCCGGTGGCCCGCCCACGGATTCTGGGCGAGCAGCATGCAGGTCCACGCCAAGGTCACGGCCGCGGTGTCGAACCCCGCGCTGGTGACCGTGACGAGCTCGTCCCGCAGCTGCCGCTCGGTCATGGGCCGGCCGCTGGCGGGGTCGTGGGCGTTGAGCAAGAACCGCACGAGGTCGCCCTTGGCCTTGGGGTTGATCCGGTGCTCGGCGATCTTCTGGAAGATGCGCTCGTCGAACGCGTCCATGGCCTGGCGAAACGCCCGGTAGCGTGGGATCGGCAGCGACAGCGGCGGCTGCCATGGCCGCGTGGTGAAGTAGGTGAGCGCGTCGTAGACCTGCTCCCAGGTCTTGGAGATGTTCGTCGTCTCCTCGTCCTCGTCGATCCCCAACATGACCTTGAGGGTGATGCGACGGGTGACCTCACGCATCTGGTGGGCGACGTCAAACCACTCACCGCGCACGGCGAAGCCGTCGAGGACCTCGATCATCTGGGCGATGACCTCGACCATGCGATCGACCTGGGTGTGGACGACGGAGCGCGTGAGCGCGGCCGAGACCTGCTTGCGCTGACGCACCCAAAACTCGCCCTCGCTGACGACGATGCCGTTGCCGACCACGTTGGCGACGTTGCGAAAGTTGGCCCCGCGCACGAAGTTGGCGCTGTTGTCCCGGAACATGCGCTGGACGCCCTCGGGCCCGAACACGAAGAACACATTGCGGGCACCCACGCCGCTGAGATCAATTACGTCGCCGTAGCGGGCGCGCAGATCGAGCATGGTGGGAAACACGTCGCGGGCCATGTTGTAGATGAAGCCCGGCGCGGCCATGAGGCCGGGACCGGGGACCTGCTGGCGCGCGGGCAGCAGCAGCGGTGGCTGGGGGGCGGCGGCCTTGCTGCGCGTGCGCGGGCGCAGCCGCTCGAGCGCGCTGACGTCGGTGTCGCGGAAGAACGCGGCCTCGTACAGCTTGATCCGCTGGTTCAGCCCGCCCTGACCGATGCCAACGCCGACGTACATCGGGCGCTGGCTGCCGAGGTGGCGGTCGACCTGCTCGTAGCATCGCTCGGCGTCGGCGCTGATGCCTGCGTCGGCGAAGGCCTCGAGCGCGGCGGACGAGTCGACGCCGCAGTAGAGCAGCGAGACCCGGTCGGGCTCGGGGTGCTCGGCGCTGATCGAGGTTGCGACCTGGATGGCCTTGGTCGCGCTGGCTTGCCACAGGCGATCGTGGAGATCGTGGACCTCGAGCAGCTGGTCGTGGGCCATGCCGAGCTGGCGCAGCAGGCTCTGCAGGCAGCCCTCACCGCGCAGCGGCGAGCTGCGTCGATCGAAGCGGGTCGTGTAGATCTTGAGCTCGGGCGCCTCGGCGTCGGGCGTGAGGCTCACGCCGACGCCGTAAGGGTAGAGCTCGGGGCTCTGAATTGCTGCGAGCGCGCGGGCGTGCTCGATGATCGGCTGGTCGCGCAGCGCCGGGGGCAGCTTGTCGAACAGCTTGGCGAACCCGTCGTGGCCGCGGAACGGCTCGAGCACCCAGCCCGGGTACACGGACAGCCGCGTGGGCTGGCCGCTACGAAACTCGGCGCGCAGCTGCCCGTAGGCGCTGTCGGCGAACGGCCGGCACAGCTCGCGGGCGAGGTCGACGGCCGGGCCCGCGATGTTGCCGGCGTCGAGGAACGAGAAGAAGCGCTGGCTGATCGTGCGCTTGTCGTTGAAGATCGCCAAGCCCAGGCCGGGCTCGTGGGTGGTCAGCGACAGCTGCAACCACGCCCGACCGCCGTAGAGGTGCGAGGTCGAGCCAATGCACAGCTCCAGGAAGCGCTGGATCTCCTCGACCCGATCGCCGATGCCCTGGTCTTCGATCAAGCCGACGAGGAATTCGCCGAGCGACTCGAACGGGGTCACGAGCCCCTCTTTTTCGTAGTGGCTGAGCTGATCTCGGGAGCCGGTCAAGAACGGCACCGCGGCCGCCGCGAGGGTCCGGGTGCCAAGCCGCAGGGGGAAGGTGAGCGTGGTCATGATGATGAGCTCAGGCCTCGAGCCAGCCCGACTCGTGCATCCACGCGACGGTCGCGTCGAGCTGCAATTGGGTGCTGGGCTCGGCCAGGATCTTGGCGAGCGCGTTGTTCATGGCGAATGAGTGGACGCCGTCGCCAAGGAAAGGATCGAGGCGATGATAGTCGTCGCCCATGATCTGCTCGCACTGAAACGAGGTCAACATCATGGACGCTTCGATCATCATGTCGATCGCAACGAGCGGCTTGCACAGATCGAGCAGCCACTGCGAATACCCCCAGCTGGCTTCACCGTCGCGGTAGCGAGGGGCGAGGTACCTGGGGACCTCGCCGTTGCCACAGGAGAGCAGCAAGACGTCGTCGAACGCGGTCTTGCCGAGCTTGCGGCGATGCAGCATTTGGGTGTAGGCGACCAGCGACGGGTTATTGGCGAAGACGCCCCCATCCACATAGCCGGGGCCCTTGCCCGTGATCGACTGAAAGATCGGCTCGAGCACCGGGGGCGAGCTGCTGCGGATCGCGATGTCGGCGACGAGCTCCTCGGCGTCGTTGCCGTCGGGATCGCCGCTGTCGAACACCCGCGCCCGCCAGCTGCGTGGCGTGGCGTCGGGCGCGTCGAGCTGGAACGCCGTGATCATCACGGGGTGGGGGAGATCGCCGAGCTTGGTGCGGCTGCCAAAGTAGTCGCAGAAGAACCCGCACAGCGGCTTGGACTGCAGCAGCGAGCCGGCCCCCGCGAGCGCCCCGACCCCACCGACCACCGAGACCATCTTGCTCAGGGCCTGGTTGAGCTCGGTCCAAAAGTCAACGATGCCAGCCAGGCCTGCGCTGGGGTCTTTTTGCGAGGCCAGGTACAGGGCATTCCAGGATCCCGCCGAGTTGCCGACGAACGCCTCCACGTTGTCGAGTACCCCGACCTCGGGCTTGATCGCCGAGATTCGGGTCTGGATCTCAGCGAGGAGCCCCGCGCTGACATAGCCGAATCCCCCGCTGGGAGAGGTGCCGTCGAAGCTGATGATCTTGCTGTATTTCATGTCCCGGTTCGCGCCTTGCTTGATTGTGTTGAGTCGTGGAGTCGTTCGGCCCCGTCCACGCTCGCTCGTCGGGACCACGCTGTCGCAATGATCTGCGACAGCGCCCTGCGATGCTCTGGCTCGAGCATCATACTCATATGATTTCCCGCTGCGTAGATTGTCTCGACCGAGCCCGCGGTTCGGGCTCGGACCCGTCCGAGCAGCGCGTCGGGTCGCCCGCGGTGCTCCTCGGCTCGGATCAGGAGAATGGGTGCTTGGCACGAGCGGGCGCGAACCCGCGCCGCTGCCATCACGTTGCGGGTGAACACGGCGATGGTGCGGCCGGTCTGGGTCGCGAAGCTGCGCAAGCTGGCGAAGCTGGGGCGTGGACCCGCGGCGGGCGGCAGCGCGAGGCCACACCAGGCCAACCATCGGGCGAGCTCGTCGCGCTCGGGCATGCGCACGGCCGCCCAGATCCGTATGGCGTCGGTCGGGCGACCCGGCGCCCGGGCCAGGGGCCGCCAGCCAGGGGCGTCGTCGCCAGGCAGCGGGCCGCCATCGATCAGACACAGGAAGTTGACGACGCTGCCGCGACCCTCGAGCTCGGCGGCGAGCTCGGGCCCGAGCTGGGCGCCGAGCGACCAGCCGACGATCGAGTGGGGTCCGTCGGGCTGCAGCTCGCGGATCGCTGCGGCCCAGCCACGAATGATCGCGTCGAAGTCGGGCTTGTCGGCGGCCTCGAACAACCCGGGGATCTGGGCGCCCCAGACCGTGACGCCGTCGGGCCAGTGCATGTCCGAGTAGCACGCGGGGCTGCCGATCCCGGGGGGCAGCACGAACACGGGCTGACCGCCGGGGCTGTGACGCAGCAGCACCATGCAGTCCGCGGCGGTGGGCGACTCCCCGCGGGCCTCGATCCAGGCGGCGAGCTCGGCCACGCTCGAGTGCTCGAACACGCAGTGGACCGGGAGCTCGACGGCGAACCGGCGCCGGACCTCGAGCGCGAGCCGTGTGGCCGCGAGCGAGTGACCACCGAGGGCGAAGAAGTCGGCGGTCGCGGACTCGACCTCGACCGCGAGCAGCTCGGCGAACAGCGCCGCGACCCGACGCTCGAGCTCGCTCTCGGGGGCGCGACCTTCAGTCCCGCTGGCGCGCAGCTTGGGCGCGTTGGGGTGGGGGATCACCCGCGCGGCGGGGCTGGCGGCGGCGTTGGAGCGAGGCGGAGGCAGCTCGGCGATCGCCGGACAATGGATTGCCGCGACTGTCGGCGCGCTGGTGAGCTGCTCGGTGACGGCGACTAGATCGTGGGCGACCGCGGCGATCGTGGCGGGCTCGTAGAGCTGAACGTCGTACTTGATGTAGCCCGAGAGCTGCCCGCGCGACTCCTCGACGGCGAGCTCGAGGTCGAAGCGCGACAGCTGCTCGTCGACGACCAACGGCTCGAGCGTCGCGCCGCCGAGCGCGGCGTCGGGGGTGGCGACGTTGAGCGCGACGATGACCTGAAACAGGGGGGTGCGGTCGTGCTCGTGGGCGGTGTCGAGGGCGTTGACGACGACCTCGAATGGTATGGCCTGGCGGCGCACCGCTTCCTGAATCGTGGTGCGGATCGCGAGCAGCAGCGCGGTCGGCTCGGCGCTGGGCGTGGGGTGCAGCCGCAGCACGACGTTGTTGGCGAACAAGCCCAGGACCGAGGCGGTCTCACGCTGCTCGCGGTTGGCCACCGGCGCGCCTACGACGATCTCGGCGGCTTCGGAGCGCCGACTCGCGACAACCGCGAAGCTCGCGAGCAAGGCCGCGTAGAGGGTCGCGCCGCTGGCCGAGGTCCAGCTGCGCAGCGCAGCGACAAGCTCGGGCGCGAAGGTGATCGGGTGCAGGCGAGCCTGCATGCGTCGGACCCGTGGGCGCGGGTGATCGGGGCGGAGTCCGGCGTCGCGCGGGAGCCCGGCGAGGGTCTGCGTCCACCAGCTCAGCTGCGCGGCGGCCTCGGGCCCCGCGAGCCAGCGCTGCTGCCAGGCGCACCAGTCGGCGTACTGGATCGGCAGGCGGGGGAGCTGGGCGATCACGCTGTCGACGTCGCGACCCCCGTCGCCACTTCCGGAGAGGGCCGCATACAGCCGGCCAAGCTCGGTCACGAACACCCCGCGTGACCAGCCGTCGAGCGCCACGTCGCGCAGGCTGACCGCGATCGCGTGGTGCTCGTCGTCGAGCTCGAGCAAGCGAACTTCGATCGCCCCGCGTC
The DNA here is from genome assembly GCF_002994635.1 of Enhygromyxa salina. GTDB lineage: Bacteria > Myxococcota_A > Polyangia > Nannocystales > Nannocystaceae > Plesiocystis > Plesiocystis salina_B. The sequence goes on from NZ_PVNL01000074.1 coordinate 65,453, forward strand.
CGGGTCCGGCCGGCGTGGTGATCAGCGCTTCGATCGCGGCGGCGCGCTCGGTCTCGCCGAGCTCGCGTCCGTCAATGACGACCAGGGGCGAGTCGGCCTGCGCGTCGATCACCTGGACGGCCGCGCTGCCGCGCAGCTCGTAGCGGGTCCGCAGGATCTCGTGACGGGCGACGAGTAGGTCGAGGCTGGCGGCGAACGCCTGGCGATCGAAGGGCCCCCGCAGCCGCGCCGCGATCGGTACGTTGAAGCGGCCGAGCTCGGTCTCGAGCTGCTTGAGGAACCACATCCGCTCTTGCGCCGCCGACAGCGGGATCGGCCGATCGCGTGAGGTGACCTCGACGACCGAGGCTCGCCCGCCGCCGAGCCGCTCGATGAGCGCGGGCTTGTGCTCGCGCAGCGCCGCGAGCAGCTCGCCGGTCAGGACCCCGCGCGGCGCGGAGACCTTGAGCTCGCCCGCGTCGAGCTGCACGGTGACGCCCCGGCGTCCGAGCTCGAGCAGCAGCTCCGTCAGCGTCACAGCACCACCTCCTCGACGTCGACGGCGGTCACCGGGCGGAGCCGGGCGATCGCGAGGCGCTCGTGCACCTCGGCGGCGACGCTGGCGAGATCGGCGTCGGCGACCAGACCCTCGGTCGCGAGCTCGACCCCGTAGGTGCGGCCGAGTTGGTTGCGCAGCTCGATCGCGGTGAGCGAGTCGAGGCCAAGGGTCACGAGCTGGGCGCGGGGGTCGAGCTCGCGCTCGGCGGGCCAGCGCAGCAGCTCGACGAGCAGCTTCGTGACGCCGCGCTCGATCCGAGCGCGACCCTCGGCGACCGGCAGCGTCAAGATCGCGTCGATCGCCGCGGCGTCGAGTCCAGCTGGCTCGGACCCGCTCGGCACCAGCTCACTGAGCAAGCTGGGCACCTGGGCGCCGGCCAGGTCGCGCAGCCGCGCCCGGTCGAGCGGGATCACCCCGACCTGGGCGACGTCGTCGGCGGTCAGGGCCGCGAACAGCTCGAGCCCGCGCGCGCGCGTGATCGCCCGGAGCCCGCGCTGCTCGAACTGAGCGACGCGCTGCTCGGAGTGGGCGACCCCAACGTCGGACCATGGACCCCAGGCGATCGTGAGCGCAGGCAGGCCGAGCGCGCGGCGGTGGACCGCGAGCGCGTCCTGGAACCCGTTGGCGGCGGCGTAGTTGGCCTGGCCAGGGTTGGCGAGCCAGGCAGCGGCGGATCCAAACATCACGAATCGCTCCAGCGGGTCTTGCAGCGTGGCTTGGTGCAGAGCCCAGCTGCCGTGGACCTTGGCGGCGAAGGGCACGACGAAGCGCTCGCGCGTGCAGTTGCTGAGCAGCGCGTCCGCGAGCGCGCCCGCGCAGTGGATGACCCCGCGGATCGGCGCGGAGAGGCGCAGCTCGACGAGCACGCGGTCGAGCGCAGCGGCGTCGGACACGTCGACGCCAACGCACGCGAGCGTGACCGCGCTCGAGCGCAGCGCCTCGAGCTCGGCCGCGCGCGCGGGGCTGGGCGCTCGGCGCCCGAGCAGCGCCACCTTCGAGGCGCCGTGCTCGACCAGCCAGGTGACGATCTCCCAGCCGAGCCCGCCGAGCGCACCGCTGACCAGGTACCAGCCGTCGTCGCGCGGGGCCCATGGGTTCACCCGCGGCGCGCCACGGGTGACGAGACGCGGGACCCGAGCCTGGCCACCGCGCAGGGCGATCGTGGTCTCGGGGTCCGGCCCGCGCAGGCGGGCGAGCTCGGCGAGCACCGCGTCTCGCTGGGCGAGGGCGGATTGAGCAGGATCGAGGTCGACGAGCGTCGCGCTCATGCCCGGCAGCTCGACGCGGGCGACGTCGACGAGGCCACGCGCGACGGCGGCGGCCAGACCGGGGACCGGCCCGTCGCCGACCGCGACCGCGCCGTGGGTGATCACGCGCAGGCGCAGCGGACCCGAGCTGAGCTTGGCCACCAGCGCGATCGCGGGGAGCAGCTCGTCGGCGGCCAGGACCTCGCTCGCGCGCATGGTCGTGGGGGTGCCGGCGGTCGCGGGCGCGAGCGCGAGCCCAGCGAGGATCACCAGCTCGTCGATCGGCTGAGCGTTGGATCCGGTCAAGCACGACTCGAGGGTTGCGAGGCTGGCGAGGCTGGCCCGACGACCCGCGCGCGCGAGCCCGGCCGCGAGCGCAGGCCCGAGCTCACTCGCGCTGGTGTCGTTGACGATGAGTGTGTGACCCGGAGTGTGGCCCGGGCTGCTCGGCGCGGGCTCGAGCGGCGGGCGTGGGCGCCAGCGCAGCTCGACCAGCCCGTCTTGCTCGGCGGGTGGCTCGAGCATGACGCCCTCGAGCACCGCGAACCGGCGGCCCTCGGGGTCGAACAGCTCGACGAGCGCGCCGTCGTGTTCGGGGTCCAGGCAGACGTGGACCCACGGGTTGTCGTGGGGCGCCCCGAGCCGCGTCGCGCGACGGATGCGTGTGAGCTCGCCGCCGCCGTGGGCGAAGCTCAGCAGCTGCGCGGCGGCCTCGAGCAAGGTCGGGTGCAGCGGCGTCTCAGCCGTCGCGGTCGAGGTTGGCGGGACCAGGCGCGGGGGCAGGCGCAGGCGCGCGAGCCAGGCCCGACGTGGAGACTCGGGCTCGCCAGGCTGCAGCGACCACACCAGCTCGAGGCTGCGCAGGCGCGGACCGAGCTCGATCCCGAGGGCCGCGCTCGGGGCCAGGACCTCGTCGACGGGGACGGCGGGACCCAGGCTAGCGGTGAGCGCGGCGAGCTCGGTCGGCGCGGCGAGCTCGGTCGGCGCGGCGATCGAGGGTATCGCTCGATCCTCGGTCTCGACCAGCTGCGCGGTCGCGAGGGGCTGCCACTGCGCATCACCAGTCGCGCGCGCGAGGATCTCGACGGTGTTCGCCTCGATGACGGTGTGCAGCTCGAGGGTCGCGCCCATGCGCACGGGCGCGAGCGCGGCGAGGGTGAGCTCGTGGAGGTCGGCTGCGCGGCCGAGGCTGGCGAGGAGCGACCACAGCCCCGGGATCAGGGCCGAGCGTGGCAGCTGGATGCCGCCGGTCGCCACGCTTCGATCGCTCCACCACGCCGCGACGTCAGCGTGCAGCTTGGCGTGGAAGCGGCGCTGCGGCAGACCGGGGAGCTCGATCGGGTGACCCAGCAGCGGACCGCCGCTCGGCGCAGCGCCGCGGGTCTCGGCCGCGGACGCCTCGAACCAGTGTCGGCTGCGCTCGAACCGGTGGGTGGGGAGGTCGACGAGCTGGCCGCGGCCGCCGAGGATCCGCTCCCAGTCCAAGCTCGCGCCCGCGCAGTGCAAGCGAGCGAGCCCGGGGACCAGCGCGACCCAGCTGCTGGGGTCGACGCGCTCGAGCCCGGTGAGCAGCTCGGCCGGGACCTCACCGAGCACCACGACCGCGTCGCAGTCGGCCAGCGCGGATCGTACCGCCGACAGCTCGAGCGCGCTGGGTTGGGTCAGCGCGGCGAGCAGCTGCTCCGGTCCGCGCTCGCGGCCGTCGCCGAACACCAGCGGCGCTCGGCCGGGGCTGCGCAGCCCCGAACTCGCGGCGCGGTGGTCAGCGCGCGCGAGCGCGAGCAGACCAGGGACGTCGAGCCGCTCGGCGAGGGTGGCCGCGAGCGGCTCGGCACCCCCGAAGGCGACGATGACGGCCGGCTCGAGCCCCCACGCCGAGAGCGTCTGGAGATCAGCCACGAGCTCGAGCGTCGGCCGGGTCTCGCCGCTCGGGTTGGCTCCCGCCGAGTCGGCGAGCTGGGTGAGCCGGGCGAGCGCGTCGGCGTGGCTCGAGCCAGGGTCGGACCAGCGCGCCAGGGTCGGCGCGACGTCGCGACCCAGGACCCACGCGAGCTTGGGCGCCCGACCGGCGCGGCCCCGAAACCAGCGGTCGGTGGCGGACGCGGCGTCGCTGGCGAGCGCGGCCCGCAGCTCCGGCAGGGTGTCCGCGAGGACCACCAGCCGCTCGCGCTGGCTGTCGCGTCGGCACGCGGCCGTACCCACGAGATCTCCCAGCGCTGGCTCGCTGGTGAGCCACGCTGCGGTCGCGCTCACCGTCGCGCTCAGGCCCGCCGCGCTCGCGGCCGAGAGCAGCATTGGAGCCGGCCGGCGGGTGGTGGCCGGGGACGTGGCGTCGAGCCCGACGGCCGCCTCGACGATCACGTGGGCGTTGGTCCCGGAGTAGCCGAACGAGCTGACGCCCGCGAACCACCGGCCCCCGCGGCTCGGCAGCGGTCGCACGTCGTCGACCACGCGGACCGGCAGCGCGTCCCAGTCGACGTGGGGGTTGGGGGTCTCGAAGTGGAGGCTGGGCGGCAGCTGCCGACGCGCGAGCGCGAGCACGACCTTGATCAACCCAGCGATCCCGGCGGCGCCCTCGGTGTGGCCAACGTTGGTCTTGATCGACCCGACCCACAGCGGCTCGGACCCGCGCTCGGACGACCCACCGAGCACCCGGCCGAGCGCCGCGAGCTCGATCGGGTCGCCGAGGGCGGTGCCGGTCCCGTGGGCCTCGACGTAGCCGAGCTGCTCGGGCAGCACGCACGCGTTGCGCAGCGCCGCCTCGATCACGGCCTGCTGCGCGGCGCCGTTGGGCACGGTCAGGCCCCCGCTCGAGCCGTCGTGGTTGACGGCCGATCCACGCAGGACCGCGAGCACGCGATCGTCGTTGGCGACCGCGTCGACGAGGCGCTCGAGCACGATCAACCCGCAGCCCTCGCCGCGGATGAACCCATCGGCGGCCGCGTCGAAGCTGCGGCAGCGACCGGTGGGCGACAGCATTCGCATCTGACACTCGACGACGGTCGTCATCGGCGAGAGATCGAGGTTGACCCCGCCGACGATCGCCCGGTCGCACTCGCCGTTGCGCAGGGCGGTCATCGCGAGGTGGGTGGCGACCAACGACGACGAGCAGGCGGTGTCGATCGACATGCACGGCCCGCGCAGGCCCAGGCAGTGGGCCACGCGACCGGCGAGCACGCTGGCGCCGCCGCCGGTCCCCACGCTGGCGTCGGGGCTGCGACCGGCGGCCATCAAGTCGGCGTAGTCGTGGTGCATGGCCCCGACGAACACCCCGGTGCTCGAGCCCCGCAAGCTCGACGGCCGGATCCCAGCGTGCTCGAGCGCCTCCCAGGCGACCTCGAGCAGCAGGCGTTGCTGCGGATCCATGGTCTCGGCCTCGCGCGGGGAAATGCCGAAGAACAGCGCGTCGAACTCGGCGACGTCGTCGAGGAACCCGCCGTCGCGCACGTACATGCGACCGGGCACGCCGGGCTCGGGATCGTAGTAGTCGGCCAGGTTCCAGCGCTCGGGCGGGATCGGGCCGACGGCGTCGCGGCCGGCGAACAGCAGCTGCTCGAGGGTCGCCGGCGAGCAGACACCGCCGGGAAACCGACAGCCAATTCCGACGATGGCGATCGGCTCGGCGTGGGCGAGCGCGAGCGAGTCGCGGGCCTGCTCGGCCGCGAACGCCAGCTGCAGCGCCGACATGCCGGCCGCGCGCCGCTGCAGGTCCTGGCTCACGCGCGCCCCCTGCCGCGCAAGCGCGCGCGGATCTCCGCGTCGGACAGCGTCTGCGCGGCGTCGACCAACGCCCCGGCTTCGGCTGGGGGGCTGGGCTCGTCGGACGTGGCGGTGACCGGCCCGCTCGTATTGGTCTCGCGCGCGGGCTGTGGGTCCGGGCGCTCGCGGTCGCCGGGCTCGCGGACGCCGGGCTCGTGGACGCCGGGAATGTTGGCCTCGATCCAGGCGCTCAGGGCCGTGACCGTGGCGTGCTCGACGGCGACGGTGGCGGGCATCGGGTGGCCGAGCTCGCGCTGCAGCCGGTCGCGGAGCTCGACGGTCATCAGTGAGTCCATGCCGAGCTCGAAGAACGCCTGGTCGCCGCCGATCTCGTCGTCTGGACGTCCGAGCACGCTGGCCACCGCGGCGCTGACGTGAGCCGTGAGCAGCGCGTGACGACGCAGCGCCGGGGCGGCGCGCAGGCGCTCGAGCAGGGCGCCGCCCGAGCTCGTCGAGCCGCCGGCCGCGGACGCGCCAACTAGCGCCTCGAAGTAGGGATCGCCGTGGGCCTCGAGCATCACCCGCCAGTCGACCGGGGCCACGATGATCCGCGCGGGTCCGTTGCTCGCTGCCGACGCTGACGCGAGGATCTGCGCGAAGCAGTCGCGCCCGCGCTCGGACGTGATCCCGTACATGCCGCGACGCTGCAGCCGCTCGGCGACGCCGAACCGCGCGGCCGCGCCGACGTCTGCCCAGGCTCCCCAGGCGATCGAGGTCGCCGGGCATCCGGCGCGGCGGCGGTCCTCGGCCAGGGCGTCGAGGTACGCGTTGGCGGCCACGTAGTTGGCCTGGCCGGCGCTGGCCAGCGCCGCGGCAGCCGACGAGAACAGCACGAAGAAGTCGAGCTCGCGCGCACGGGTGGCGCGGTCGAGGTGGTGGGCGCCGAGCAGCTTGGGACCGAACACCCGCTCGAACTGCGCCGCGGTCAGGTTGGCCACCGCGCCGTCGTCGATCAGCCCGGCGGAGTGGACGACGCCACGCAGCGGCCCGAGCTCGGCGTCGATCCAGGTGAGCAGCTGGGTGATCGCGGTCGGGTCCGACACGTCGACGGCCCGCAGCTCGACCCGGACGCCGCGCTCGCGCAGCTGGGCGACGAGGGCCTCGGCTTCGGGGTCGCCCAGCTCGCCGCTGCGTCCGACGGCGACCAGCGTGCGCGCGCCCGCGTCGGCCAGCGGCGCGAGGATCTGCGCGCCGATGCCCCGAGTCCCGCCGGTCACCAGGTAGGTCGCGGCGCTGTCGAGCGGGTTCATCTGGCGGATCTCGACCGGCGCGCGAGTGAGACGCGCGACGTGACGTCGATCGCCGCGCAGGGCCACGCGGAGCTCGGCTCGAGCTGGCGCCGTCGCGGAGACGCGCGCCCACAGCTCGGCGGCGAGCGGCGCGACGTCGACGTCGGGGATCGCGAGGTCGATCGCGACCGCTCGCAGCTCGCGATGCTCGCGCGCCGCGACCCGCAGCAGCCCGTGCACGGTCGCGGCGAGCGGGCTCGCAACCGTGCGCTCGGGCTCGCCGAGATCGATCGCGCCCGCGCTGACGGACGCGAGCAGCGGCGCGGCCGGGTGAGCGAGCAAGCCGCGGATCAGCGCGAGCGACTCCAGGCAGGGGCCGTGGGCGCTGGTGCGGAGCTGGTCGTTGTCGGGCTCGGCCAGCGCCAGCGGACGCAGATCCACGACGCCGAGCAGCGCGGGCGAGCCAGCGATCAGCCCGGCCAGGCGCGCGTCGAGGTCGTCGCTGGCGGTGACGAGCTCGACCTCGATCTCTTCGGTCCCGGCGCCCGCACGCAGAGCCTGGGCCAGCCGCGAGGCGAGGTCGTGCTCGGCCGCGATCAGCAGCCACTTGCCGGGTGCGGGCGTCGTGGGCTGTGGCGTCGGGTCGAGCGGGCGCTCGACCCAGCGCTCGGCGTACCACCAGTCGTCGAGGCTCGGGCGCAGCTCCGCTCGCAGCGCGGCGACGCTCGCAGCCCGGAACCGCACGCCCTCGACCTGGGCGACGAGCGCCGGTTCGGCGTCGCTCGTGGTGTTGCTCGTGTAGATCGCAAAGTCGGCCCAGCGCTCGCCCGCCTCACCCTCGGCGGCGCCGCGCATCGCCGCCTCGACCCGCACGCGACTCGGCGCGGATCGGCGAAGCTGCACGCGATCGATCGAGACCGGCAAGTGGACGGCCCCGTCGGCGTGATCGCTGAAGATCGCGCCGAGCACCTGCAGGCAGCCATCGCCCAACACCGGGTGGAGCCGCCACGCGACGCCGTCATCGCCGAGCTCGGGCGCGAGCTCGAGGGTCCCGCTGCACTGCCCGTCGCGCCCGCCGAGCTCCTGGATCGGGCGAAACGCGGGGCCGTAGTCGAGCCCGAGCGCGGCCGCCTCGGCGTAGAAGCTGGTCGCCCGGGCGCGATCGCGGATCACCGATCCCGGCGCGGGCGCGACCGCCTCGCTCGGACTGGCTGGGCCCGGACGCAGGAGAGCGCGGGCCCGCAGCGTCCACGGTCCGGTGCCCAGGCGGGAGTGAGCCGTGAGCGACCAGTCGTCACCGGCAGCCGAGGGCTCGGCGATGATCTGCAAGCTGACGACGCCCTCGTCGGGCAGGACCAGCGCGCGCACGAACTCGACCTGCTCGAGCCGGCTGGGCGCGCCGTCGAGCAGCTGGTCGGCGGCGGCCAGGAACGCCTCGAGCAACGCGGCGCCCGGCAGCACCGACGCCCCAAACACCCGGTGGTCGCCGAGCCAGCTGGGCGCGGCGACGCCGATCTGGGCCTCGAACACGCGGGTCCGGGTTGCGAGCTCGAGCGCGCGACCGAGCAGGGGATGGCTGGCCTGACTGGCATCGGCCTCGCGCCGCCGTCGGGTCAGGTAGTCGCGGGGCAGCTCGAGCCAGTGACGTCGGCGCTGCCACGGGTAGCAGGGCGCGGGGACCCGGCGTCGGTCCGCGGCCCCGGGCGCGTCGTCGTCGTAGGCGCGCCAGTCGAGGGTCTGGCCGGCCTCGTGCAGCGCGGCGCAGGCGTTGGCGAGGCCCTCGTCGTCGCCGACGCGCCCGAGCACCGACAGCCAGCGCGTCGCCGGCTTGTCGATCGTGAGCGGCCCCAGCCCAGCCAGGACCGGGCCCGGACCGAGCTCGAGGAAGCAGTCGACCCCGCGGGCGTCGAGCCAGCGCAGGCCTGCCGAGAACGCAACGGTCTCGCGTACGTGCCGACGCCAGTAGCGAGGGTCGAGGACCTCCTCGTCGATCGCCCGTCCGTGGACGCTGGACACCAGCGCGATCGAGGGTCGGCGCCGAGTCGCGCTGGCGACCACGGCCTCGAACGCGTCGAGCATCGGATCCATGAGCGGCGAGTGGAAGGCGTGCGAGACCCGGAGTCGACGGCAGCGCAGCCCCCGACCCTCGAGCTGCGCGACGACGCCGGCGAGCACGCTGGCCTCGCCCGAGAGCGTCAAGCTGGCGGGGCCGTTGTGGCCGGCGATCGCGACCCGATCCGGGAACAGCTCGACGAGCGGCGCGACCTCCTCGACGCTGGCCGCGACGGCGTACATGGTTCCGCCGCTGGGCAGCGCCTGCATCAGTCGGCCGCGGGCCTCGACGATCCGCAGCGCGTCCTCGAGCTCGAACACACCGGCCAGACACGCAGCCGCGAACTCCCCGAGCGAGTGGCCGAACAGGTACGCCGGGCGAACCCCCCAGTCCATGAGCGTGCGGCCGAGCGCGTACTCGAGGGTGAACAGCGTGACGTGGGCCCAGCGGGTCTCGTCGATCAGGGTTTCGCTCGGGCTGGCGTCCGGGGACTCCGGTGCGTGGGTCGGGTACAGGACCTCGAGCAGCGGGCGCTCGAGCTGTCCGTCGAGCAGCGCCGCGCAGCGCTCGACGCTGGCCCGAAACCTCGGCTCGCTGGCGAACAGCTCGCGGCCCATGTCGACGGCCTGGGCCCCCTGCCCGGTGAACAGCAGCGCGAGCTTGGCCTCACGCGCGGGCGCCGAGCTGGCGAGGGTCGCGAGGCGCTCACACAGCTGGCTCGCCGAGCTGCCGGTCACCGCCGCGCGGACGCTCAGGTGGCTGCGCGCGACCCGGGCGGTGTGGCACAGATCCGCGACGGCGTGCTCGTCGTGTGGCGCCCGCTCGAGCGCGCTCGCCCAGCGGCGCGCGAGCTCGGCGAGGGCCGCGGGCGACTTGGCTGACAGCGGCAGGACCTGCCACGGCCGCGGACGACCCCCGCGCTCGACCGTCGCGGTCGGGGCTTCCGACACCAACACGTGCGCGTTGATGCCCGAGAGCCCGAAGCTGCTGACTCCGGCCACGCGCGGACGCTCGCCACGGGCCCACGCGCGGGCCTGGGCGACGACCTGCGGACGGCAGCTGGCCCAGTCGATCGCGGGGTTGGGGGTGTTGAAGTGGAGGCTGGCCGGGAGCCGCTCGTGGTCGAGGGCCAGCGCGATCTTGATGATCCCCGCCACGCCAGCGGCGGCCTCGAGGTGACCGATGTTGGTCTTGGCCGATCCGATCCACAGCGGCAGATCAGCGGGACGCTGCGCGCCCATGATCGCGTCGATCGCCTGAACCTCGATCGGATCGCCGAGCGGCGTGCCGGTCCCGTGGGCCTCGATGTAGTCGACGTCGGCCGCGCTCAGCTCGGCCGAGGCCAGCGCGGATACCAGCAGCCGCTCCTGGGCCGGGCCGTGGGGCACCGTCAGCCCGCCGCTGGGTCCGTCGTGGTTGACCGCCGACCCGCGCAGCAGCGCGTAGATCCGATCGCCGTCGCGCTGGGCGTCGGACAGGCGCTTGAGCACGAGCACGCCGCAGCCCTCACCCCGGCCGAACCCGTCGGCGCTCGCGTCGAAGGTCTTCGAGCGACCGTCGCGGGCCAGCGCGCCCATGTGCGACAACACCGTGCTGGTGTCCGGGTGAACCATGAGGCTCACGCCGCCGGACAGGGCCACGCTGCACTCGCCGCGGCGCAGCGCGTGCATGGCCAGGTGGGTCGAGACCAGCGTCGACGAGCAGGCCGTGGCGACGACCATGCACGGACCCTGCAAGCCCAAGAAGTAGGACAGGCGACCGGCGGGGAAGCTGATCGCGTTGCCGGTGCCGTAGTAGGGCAGGTCCGCGGGCACGACCTCCTCGAACGGCACGCGTCCGTAGTCACCGGTGATCAGCCCGACGTAGACCCCGGTCTCGGTCTCGCGCAGGCTCGTGGGCGCGACCCCGGCGTGCTCGAGCGCCTCCCAGGCGACCTCGAGCAGCAGCCGCTGCTGGGGATCCATGGCCGCGGCCTCCCGCGGTGAGATTCGGAAGAAGTCGGCGTCGAAGCCCTCGATGTCATGATCGAGGAAGTTGCCGCTGCGCATGTAGGTCTGCCAGAAGCTGCTGGGATCGGGGTGCTCGCGGTACAACGACGCGGCGTCCCAGCGCCGCTCGGGGACCGGCGTCATCGCGTCGCGGCCCTCGTCGAGCATGGCCCAGTAGGCGTCGAGATCGTTGGCGCCGCCGGGGAACCGGCAGGCCATGCCGACGATCGCTATCGGCTCGCGGTGGCGGTCGAGCCGAGCGCGCATGCGCTTGAGCGCGAACGCGGCCCGCTGAAGGGGGGTGAGTTCGTCGCCGGTCATGGCAGCTCTCCTGCGAAGGTCTCGAACTCGGCGTCGATCAGGGCGCCGAGGGCGAGCTCATCGAGCCCGCGGATCTCCTCGGCGAGGGTGTCGTCGCGCGCGGGCTCGCGGGCTGGCGCGGGCGCGGCTGGCCTCGGCGCGCGCAGCTGGTCACGGTGGTCGAGCCGGGCGTCGAGCTCGGCGAGCAGGTGCTCGGCCAGCGACGCCACGGTCGGGAAGTCGAACAGCAAGGTCGAGCGCAAGCGCAGGCCCAGGTCGCGCCCGAGCCCGTTCTTGAGCTCGATCGCCATCAGCGAGTCGAGCCCGAGCTCGAACAGCGGCTGGCCAGCGTCGAGGGTCTCGGGCCTGCGCAGGCCCATGAGCTTGGCGACGCGCTCGCGCAGGTGGCCGAGCAGCAGCTCGGGGCGATCTGGCGGCGAGGACTCGCGCAGCTGGGTCAGCAGTCGGCTGGTCTCGCCCGCGCGTCCCATACCAAGCAAGCCAGGCGAGCCGAGGTCGTCGAGCTCGGCGAGCTCCCGCAACAGCGGCGTCGCGCGCAGGCGACCGGTGAACCGGCGCCAGTCGATCGGCATGATCGCTGCGTGGCCCAAGCTCGCGCCGAGCACCGCCGCCATGGCGTCGAGCGCCTGCGCGGCCGGCATCGTGCCCATGCCCAGCGCGTGCATGCGGGCGCCAGCCTCGGGCCGATCCGCGGCGCCGACGTCTGCCCAGGCGCCCCAGTCGACGACGGTCGCCGGGAGCCCGCGCGCGCGTCGGTGGGCGGCGAGGGCTGGCAAGAAGCTGTTCGCGGCGCAGTGGTTGGCCTGACCCCACGCGCGCAGCAACGCGACGGCCGACGAGTACAGCACGAAGTGATCGAGGGGATCGCCAGCGGTGGCGCGGTGCAGGTTCCAGGCGCCCTCGACCTTGGGCGCGAGCACCTGCGCGAAGCGATCCCAGTCGAGCTTGTGCACGGTCCCGTCGGCGATGACCCCGGCCGAGTGGAAGACGCCGCGCAGCGGACCGAGCTCTGCGCGGACCGAGCTCAGGGTGTGGGTGAGCGCGGTCTCGTCGCTGACGTCGACCTCGGCGACGACGACCGTCACGCCTTCGCGGGCGAGCGCAGCCACGCTCGCGCGCGCGCTGGCGCTGGGTGGGCGGCGACCGAGCAGGGCCAAGCGCCGGGCGCCGTGGGTGACCAGCCATTGGGCTGTCGCGAGGCCGACCCCGCCGAGGCCACCGGTGATCACGTAGCCGCCGGTCGGGTCGAAGCTCGGGCCCTCGCTCGCGCGCAGCTCGGCCGGGTTCAGGCGCGGCGCCCAGCGTGCGCCCTCGCGCAGCGCGAGCTCGTCCTCGACCGGTGACGCGCGCAGCAGCTCGACGATCTCGGCCGGGCTCGCGTCGTCGTCGAGATCCAGCCGCCGACACGCGAGCTCGGGGTGCTCGCTGTCGACGACCCGGCCCAGGCCCCACAGCGGAGCGCCGGCCAGACCGTCGACGCGCGGGTGGCCCTCGCTGATCGCGACGGCGCCGCGGGTCAGGAACCACAGGGTGGGCGGGTGATCGGCGAGCGCATCGAGGGTGGCCTGGACCAGGGCGAGCGCCGAACGGGCCTGCGCCTCGCCGCGCGCACGCAGCTCGGCGCCGGTGGTGTGCGCGTCGATCTTGGATCCATCGAGGCGCCACAGGTGCACGACGTGGGTCGGCGCGGCGTCGGCGGCCGCGAGCTCGCGCCACAGCTCGGCCAGCGCGGCGCGATCGCAGACGTCGACGCGGCGCCCAGTCAGCGAGTGTGGCCCGCCGCGTAGCTCCGCTACACTCGGGGCCACACTTGGGGCCACACCCCCGTTGGATTCGACCAGCTGGACCGCGGCCTCTCCGATCTCGCGCAGGCGGGCGCTCAACGCCGCACCGAGCTGACCGCCGCCCACGATCAACCACCGCGCCCGGGGGTCCGCGGTCGCGGCGGCGCCGTCGACCTGCGCGACGATCACCGACTGCTGGGCGAGGATCGCCAGCTCGGGTCGAGCCGGCGCCAGGCAGCTGACGCTGGCGAAGCCCTGGGCCTCGAGCAAGCGCTGCCACGCTGGCGCGGGCAACAGCGGGTAGTCGGGGCGAAGATCACGATCGCCAAACCGCCACCATCCGGCGGTCAAGCCGAAGCTCAGGTCGACCCAGCGCAGCGCCGCGGCGCCCTCCATGATCACCAGCACGCCGCCGGGCGCGAGCAGCCGCCGCAGGTGGGCGAGGCTGCGCCGCAGATCTCGGGTCACGTGCAGGACGTTGCTGGCGACGATCACATCGAAGCGCCCGAGGCTCGCGGCGCCGAGCGGCGGCGGGTCGTCGAGATCGAGCCGCTCGGTTCGCAGCCAGCGGCGCCCAGCGAAGCGCTCGCGGGCGCGGTCGAGGAACGCCGGCGACACGTCGGTCAGGCAGTACTCGGCCGGCTCGCGGCCGATCGCGTCGTACATCGTGAAGATCGCAGCGGCGGTCTCCCCGGTGCCGGCGCCGACCTCGAGCAGGCGCAGGCCGGGGTCGGACTCGCGCGCGTCGATCAGCGCCCGGACGACGCCGGCGATGCGGCGGTTCTTGAGCTCGATCATCGGCGCCCGATACAGCCGCTCGACCGCCCGTGCGTCGGCGCCCATCAGCAGCTCGAGAGGATCGGCCTGGCCCCGCAAGATCGCGGGCAGCCGGGTCCCGCAGCGTGTCAGCGTGTCGACCTCGTGGGTCAGCGCCTGGCGGCGATCCGCGAGCTCGCTGAGCCGCGCGCGGAGCTGATCGGGCGGCTCGAACTCGGCGTGCGGACCCGACCGGGTGACCTGCCAGCGCGAGCGCCCGTTGGCGCCGACCCGGGCCAGCTCACCACGCTCGACGAGGATGTCGAGCATCCGGGTGAGCGCGCCGTCGAACGCCTCGCCGACGCCCCAGCGCGCGCGCAGCTGGGCGACGTCGACGGTCGCGCCGTGGTCGAGGCCGCCGAGGCTGCCGAGGCCCGCGGACACGCAGTCGCCCGCGAGCAGCTCGAGCTCGTCGAGTCCGCTCGCGTAGTCCTGAATGCGCGCGAGCAGCTCAGGCGGGACTGGCTCGGCCGCGGCGGCGGCCGTGAGCTGCGAGACGTCGATCGCTGGCGAGCAGGCCGGGCCGAGGGCGCCGAGCCGCCGCCAGTCGAGCTTGTAGATCCAGCTCGCCGCTGATCCGAGCGCGTCGCGTTGGGGGCGATGTCGCGTCAGCTCGAGCCCGTCGAGCTCGAAGCAGGGCTCGCCAGCCTCGGTGAAGCAGCGGGCCGTCGCCGAGCGGCGCCGCGCGTCCAGCTGCTCACTCCGGGCGCGACACCAGCTGCGCGCGGGCGTGCGTCGCCAACACCGGACCCGCGCGACCCGAGCCGGCAGCCACGGGTCTCGACCTTCAGCAAACTCGGGCTCGGCCCCGATCACCCGCAGGCACGCGTCGACCACGATCGGGTGCGCGAGCATGGTGTGGTCACGGGCTGCGAGGTGTTCGTGCAGCACGATCGCGCCGTGCTGGTCGGGGCCCGCGGGTGCGTTTGAGCCGTGCGCCTCGAGCACGCAAAAGTCGGGGCCGAAGCTCACGCCCAGCTCGAGCGCGCGGGCCTCGAGCGCGCCTGGCTGGCCGGGGACCTGATCGGGGGTCGCGACGAGCGTGGCGGGGCGTGGCTCCGCGGGCCCGCGCGCGTGCTCGAGCGGCCGGACCCGCGCGCTGGCGTGCAGTGTCCACTCGGCGGTCGCGTCAGCCCCGTCGAGCGCCCGCGCGTGGATCTCGATCCGCCAGCCGTGCGGCCCATCCTCGGCTTCGAGCACGGTCTGCAGCGCGACGCCGCGACCAGACGCGAGCGTGAGCGGGCGCAGAAACTCGACCTCCTCGAGCTCAATCGCGTCGCGGCCGAACAGCTCGCGGCCGGCCGCCAGCGCGATCTCGATCCACCCGGCGCCGGGGAACACGACCTCGCCAAACACGCGGTGATCGCCGAGCCACGCGGGCGACTCGCTGCTGATCCGCGCTTCGAAGCGGCGCTTCGGCTCGCCACCCACCAGCTCGATGGCGCGGCCCAGCAGCGGGTGCTCGGGGCGCTGGCCCGCGAAGGTCTGCGCTTCAGTCTCGGGGTGCTCGCCGGGGCGCAGGTGCGGCAGCCAGGCTGGGGCGTGCTCGAACGGATACACGGGCGCCTGGACGCGTCGAGCCGGTGGGCCGAGCCGGCGGGCGTGGCCGCGGACCCACGCGGCGGCGTCGAGCTCCAGCAGCGCGCGGGTGTCGAGGTCGCGATCGAGATCGATAGCGAGCTGGACGAGCGAGTCGCGGCCCGGGTCCGCAGCGCCGCCGACCAAGCTCAGGATCGAGGTCGCGCCCGCGGCCTCGAGTGCAGCTTGAGCTTCAGCTACACCTGGATCTCGGTCGCTGACGGGCGCGAGCGTCAGAGCTCGGCGCGCGTCGTACGAGTCGTGGATCCGAGCGCCGCGGGTGTCGACGAGGCCGCAGGTCGGCGCGACCCAGACCAGCCGATCGAGCTCGGCCTCGTACATTCGCTCGATCGGATCGCGCTCCGCCGGGGCGGCTCGTCGGTGTAGAGTCCACAGCCAGCTCAGGCGCGCGGCCACGTCGAGCTCGAGCGCGCCCGCGAGCCAGGCGGCCAGCGCCGCGCTGCTGCCGACGCCCACGATCTCGTCGAGGCAGATCAGGTTCGGGCGCAGCTCGACCAGCCGGGCCACGCGACGGACGAACCGGATCCGCGCCGCGGGGTCGCTCGCCGTGAGCACCGTGTCCGCGCGCTCGAGCACCGCGAGCAGCCGGACCGCGGCGGGCTCGTCCGTTGTCAACGCAGCGTCCGAACCACCGGAGGTCGCGTCGAGCTCGGCGACCAGCCATCCGCAGGTCGCGGGCTCGCGGGCCTGGTCCCGGTGCACGCTCGGGCTGCCGAGCCCGGCGACGAAGCTGTCGAGCGCCGCGATCAACTGGCGGCGATCGCCGACCACCGCCAGCCGCTCACGCAGCTGCGCGCGTCCGACCGCCGCGGTCCAGCACAGATCCGCGACCTCGTGATCGTGACCAACCGCGAGCCGGTCGCGCCACCGCTGCGCCAAGCCGACGAGGGCCGTCGGGGTCTGGGCCGAGAGCGTCAACAGCCCTGTCTGAGCCTGTTGAGCCTGAGCCTGAGCCTGAGCCCGAGCCGCGCGGCCGACGATCACGTGGCAATTCGTGCCCGCGAACCCAAACGCGCTCACGCCCCCGAGCCGCGCGCCGTCCGGTCGCTCCGGCCACGCTCGCGCGGTGGTCGAGATCGCCAGCTTGTCGCCGCGCCAGTCGATCTTCGGGTTGGGCTGGTCGAGGTTCGCGGTCGGCAGCAGCGTGCCGCGCTCGATCATCAAGGCGAGCTTGATCAGCCCGGCGATCCCGGCGGTCGCCTCGAGGTGGCCCAGGTTGGGCTTGAGCGTGCCGATCCACAGCGGTTGATCGGGGCCCCGGCCGACGCACAGCGCAGCGCTCAGGGCCTCGGCTTCAATCGGATCGCCGACGGCGGTCCCGGTGCCGTGAGCCTCGACGACATCGAGCTCGGCCCCGTCGACGCCCGCGTTGGCGCAGGCCCGGCGCAGCAGCTCGCGCTGGGCCCCGGCGTGCGGCGTCGTCAGGCTGCCGCCGTGGCCATTTTGATTGACCGCGCTGCCGCGGATGATCGCGACGATCGGATCACCGTCGCGCAGCGCGTCGGACAGGCGACGCAGCAAGACTACGCCGACCCCTTCGCCCCGCACGACCCCGTCGGCGCGCGCGTCGAAGCTCTTGCACTTGCCATCGGGCGCGAGCATGCGCGTGCGGGCCTCGATCAGGCTCATGTCCGGGGCCAGCATCAAGCTGGTCCCGGCCGCGATCGCGGCCTCGCACTCACCGCTGCGCAGGGCCTGGCACGCGAGGTGGACGGCGACGAGCGACGAGGAGCACGCGCTGTCGATCGTCAAGGTCGGCCCGCTCAGCCCAAAACAAAACGCGACGCGGCCGGCGAGGGCGCTGGGGGCCACGCCCGAGCCAGTGTGCGCGTCGACTCGCTCGCGCGCGGCCGTGGCCAAGCGCATGTAGTCGAAGCTCGACGCGCCCACGAACACGCCGAACTCGCGCGGCTGCGTGGACCGGGGCGAGTGGCCGCCGCGCTCGAGCGCCTCCCACACGACCTCGAGCAAGATCCGCTGCTGTGGATCCATCCACTGGGCCTCGCGGCGGCTGATCCCAAACAGGCCAGCGTCGAACCCGGTGACGTCGTCGAGGAAGCAGCCCCAGCGCGAGTAGCTCCGCCCGACGCGCTCTGGATCCTCGTCGTACCAGCGCTCGACGTTCCAGCGCGTGGCCGGGACCTCGCGGACGGGCGAGTGTCCGGCCTCGAGCAGGCGCCACAGCTGCTCGGGGTTGTCGGCGCCGGGCAGGCGGCAGGCCATGGACACGATCGCGAGCGGCTCACCGACCTGGCGGGGCGCAGCGCGAAGCCGGGCGAGCTCAGCCTCGGTCTCGGCGATCCGCCGCATCGCTCGGCGCATCAGCTCGGCGTACTCGACCTCGCTCATCGCTGCTCACGCTCCTGTCCATGCTCGAGGTGCTCGAGGTGCTCGTGGTGCTCGAGGTGCTCGAGGTGATCCAGGTGATCCAGCATGTCGGTCAGTCGCGCGGCCAGCTCGGCGCCGCCGAGCTCGTCGAGCGCGGCCGGGGCGGGCTCGGGGTCTGCGACGCCGAGCAGCTCGGCCAACCACTCGCTCATCGCCGCCACGTTGGTGTGCTGGTAGATCAAGCCCACAGGCAGCTCGCGGCCGACCAGCTCCTGGATGCGATTGCGCAGCTGCAACCCCGCGAGCGAGTCGAGACCGAACTCGACGAACCCACGGTGAAGCTCGAGCGTGCTCGGGTCCGAGAGCCCGAGCACCGCCGCGGCCTCGGCCTGCACCCACGTCGCGAGCCTGGCCCGTCGTCGCGTCGGCGGCAGCCGAGCGAGCTCGCGCTGCAGCATCGCGCCCGGCCGCTCGCGCTCGCCAGCGCGAGCCTCGGCGACCTCACTGCGCGCGCTGGGCAGCAGCCGCGTCAGCGGGTTGGTCCCCAGCCAGCTCGCGCGCTGGGCCCAGTCGATGTCGGCGACCATGACCGCGCCGCTTTGCTGAGGCTCGCCCTGGACCGCGCGCGCGAACGCGGCCAGGCCCTGGTCGACGGACATCGGCCGAAGCCCGCGCTGGTGGGCCTTGGCCAGCAGCTGGGGATCGGCGAGGGCCAGGCCTTCACCGCCCCAGGGACCGAACGCCAGGGCCACGACGCCCGGACCGCGGCGCCGCGCGAGCTCGTCGACGAACACGTTGGCGGCCGCATAGTTGGCCTGCCCGGGCTCGGGCACGACCGCGGCGCTCGACGACAGCAGCACCAGCCGCGGACAGTCGAGCGCGTCGGCGAGGCGGGCAAGGTTCCAGGACCCCGCGATCTTGCTGGCGATCGGTATGGCGAGCTGCGCCCGGTCGATCTGGGCGACCGGCCGATCTGCGATCGCCCCGGCCGCGTGAACGATGCCTTCGACGCCCGCGCCCAGCTCGGCCGCGAGCGCGTCGACGCCCGCGTCGTCGCGTAGGTCGAGTCGGTGCCAGCGGGCGGCGCAGCCGAGCGCCACCAGCTCTTCGCACAGGATCGCGTCCGGCTCGCGCCGCGACAGGATCGAGAGCTCGGTGACCCCGGCGCTGGCCAGCCAGCGGGCCAGCAGTCGACCCACCCGTCCGGTCGCACCTGCCAGCACCCACGCGCCCTTCAGCGCGAGCCCAGTCGAGGTTGGTGGGCTCGTGGGCCGCAAGCGTGGGACCAACCGATCGTCACCGCGCAGGGCCAGCTGCGGCTCTGGATCGCCCGCGAGCAGCTCGGCCGCGAGCGAGCGCGCGGCGTCGGCCGTGCTCGCGCGCGGATCGAGATCGACGCTGCGACACCCGAGCCCTGGCAGCTCCAGGGACACGCCCGCGCTCAGACCCCACACGGGAGCCTGGACGATGCCCGCCAGCGGCTCGCTGGCGTCGACCCGTCGGGCCCCTGCGGTGATCACCCACAGCCCGCTGGCCAGCGCCGTCAGGCCGCGCCGCTCGAACCCGGCGACGAGCTCGAGCAGCGGACCACAGATCTCGGCCTGGGCCGCGAGCAGCTGCGCGCCCGTGGTCGCGGCCTGATCTGGGGCGGCCCAGGTCGGGGCCACGTAGACCACCGCGCTGGGGCGGGCCTCGTCCGCGCGATCGAGCCACGCCAGCGCCTGATTTGGATCCGCCACGACCGTGCCCTGGTGGCCGGCGGCGGTCAGCTGGGCCGCGAGCTCGTCGGCCAGGTCGGCGCCGATCAGCAACCACCGGCCGGGTGCCACCGCGCTCACCTGGGCACGCGGTTTGGCGATCCACTCGAGCGCGAGCGCGGGGATGCCCTCGGCGTCGCCAGCCCCCGACGCGCCCGCCGAGCTCGTCAGCGTCTCACGCAGCTGACTGCGCTCGACCGCGCGCAGGCCCAGACCTCGAACCTCGAGCAGCGCGCGGCCGTCCTCGTCGATCACGTCGACGTCGAAGCTCGCGTCGAGCGATGGGACCGTCGGCTCGCGTCGGATCGCCCGCACCCACAGCGACGAGCCGGGCGCGCCGCCGAACCGCACGGACTCGACGTGGGCGGGGATCGAGGTGCGGCCGTCGGTCCGCTCGAGCACGTCGATGCCGACCGCTTGCAAGCAGGCGTCGAGCAGGGCGGGGTGCCAGGTGTAGCCCTGCGAGCTCGCGATGATCGGCGCGGGCGCGACGATCTGCGCCAGCGCGCCCGTGGGTGTTGGCCACAGCTGCGCGACGCCACGGAAGCTCGGCCCAAACTGGTAGCCGCGGGCGGCGAGGGCCTCGTAGCGATCGGAGGCGTCGAGCGGCGCGCCGAGCTCGAGGCGTGCAGCCGCGAGCGAGAACCCGCGCGGGGCCGCAGGGCAGGGGCGGGCGCTGGCCCAGGCGCAGCGCGTGTAGCTGTCTGCGCTGGGATCGAGCGTGTGCAGCTCGACTTGCAACTCACCCTCGCCGCGCCTGACCAGGACCTGGACCCGCGTCGGCGCGGCGACAACCACCGGTCGTTCGAAGCGCAGGTCGTTCAGCTCGTGGTCGTGGGCGCCCGCGGCCGCGAGCGCGGCGGCGGCGAGCTCGATGATCGCCGCGCCCGGCAGCAGCGCCTGGCCCTCGGCGCGGTGGTCCGCCAGCCATGCCTGATCGAGCAGGCTCTCCCACACGTGGACCGTGTCTGGGATCGCGGGCGATCGCAGCCGCGATCCCAGCAGCGGGTGCCCGCCCGGATCTCGGGGTTGATGTGGACGCCGCTGAACCGCCGACCCCAACCGAGCTGGCCAGATCGCAGGCGTGGGCTCGTCGATCCAAAACCGCCGACGCTCGAACGGATAGCGGGGCAGGCTGATCCGACGCCCGCCGTGCTCGGCGTGGACGCGGGCCCAGTCGACGCTCGCACCATCGACATACAGACTGGCGACCGCGGTGAGCAGCTGCGCGCGCTCGGGCCGAGGCGGGCGCAGGGTGGGCAGCCACAGACCGGTACGCCGGGCCACGCACTGCATGCCGCTCCACAGCAGCGCGGGCGCGGGCCCCAGCTCGACGAAGGTCTCGACGCCGAGATCGTCGTGCAGGGTCGCAAAGCACTCGGCGAGCCGCACGGGCGAGTGAAGCTGCCGAACCCAGTAGTCTGGGCTGGCGATCTCGTCACCCGCGACCGCGCCGCTGAGGTTGCTGACCACGTCGAGGCGCGGCGCGGCGTAGCGAACCGTCGTCGCGACCTCACGCAGGGCTTCGAGGACCGGCAGCATCAGCGGCGAGTGGGCGGCCCGCGTCGACGAGATCAGCTTGGTCTCGAGCTCGCGCTCGCGAGCGGCGAGCTCGAACCCGTTCATGGCCTCGGCGTGACCCGACACGACCACGCTGCGCGGCCCGTTGTGCGACGCGACCTGCAGCTGGCCGCGCCACGGCGTGAGCAGCTGTTCGACCAGCTCGAGCGAGCCGTTGACCTGGCGAGTCTGGCCGGGCGCGGCGAGGGTCTCGACCAGGTGGGCCCGCGCGGCGACCAGGCGCAGCGCGTCGGGCAGCTCGAACACCCCGGCGACGCAGGCCGCGACGTACTCGCCGAGGCTGTGTCCGAGCACCGCGTCGGGCTCGAAGCCCCACGAACGCCACAGGCACGCCAGCGACCACTCGACGCAGAACAGGCCGACCTGGGCGAGGACGAGATCGCCGTCGAGTGTCGCGCTGGCTGGGGCCGAATCGGCCGGGTACAGGGCCTCGATCAGGTTGGGCAGCTCGAGGGTCTCGCCGGCGATCGCCGCGCATTGATCCAGCGCCAACCGAAACGCGGGCTCGTGCTCATGAAGCTCGCGGCCCATGCCGACCCGCTGATCGCCGAACCCCGAGAACAGCCACGCGACCCGGCGATCGGGCCGGGTTGCCCGGCGTGGGCGGATCAGGCCCTTGCCCTGCTCGAGCGCGCGGCGGAGCTCCTCGCGGGTCTCGCCGACGAAGCCCACGCGGCGCTCGAACTGCTGGCGGCCCAGGTTGCAGGTCCACGCGACGTCGGCGAGCGCGTGACCGGGATCGTCGCCAAGGACCGCCGCGAGCTGCTCGAGCTTGGTCGCCAGCGCGGCGTCGGTCTTGGCCGACACCGCCACCACGCGCGCGCAGGCCCCCGCTGACAGCGGCGCTGGCTGGGGACGCGCCGGCGCCTGCTCGAGCACGAGGTGCGCGTTGGTGCCCCCGACCCCAAACGAGCTGAGCCCGGCCACGCGGCGCGGACCCGGCCACGGTCGCGCCGCCTGGCCCACGACGAAGGGCGTGGCCGCGAAGTCGATGTGGGGGTTGGCCGTGGTGAAGTTGACGGCTGGCGGCAAGGTCTCGTGCGCGAGCGCCTGGGCGGTCTTGATCAGCCCGGCGACGCCAGCTGCCGCGTCGAGGTGACCGACGTTGGCCTTGATCGACCCGAGCGTGCAGTAGCCCCGCCGCGTCGAGCCCAGCCGAAACGCCTGGCGCAGCGCCTCGACCTCGATCGGGTCACCCATTGGCGTGCCGGTGCCGTGGGCTTCGACGTAGGAGATTTCGTCGGCGCTGATCCCCGCGAGCTGATGGGCGGCGGCGATCACCGCCGCCTGGCCGGCGACGTCGGGGGCCGAGAACCCGACCTTGTGGCCGCCGTCGTTGTTGGTCGCCCAGCCGCGGATCACCGCGTAGATGTGGTCACCGTCGCGCAGCGCCTCGTCGAGGCGACGCAGCGCGACCACGCCCGAGCCGCTGCCCGGCACGATCCCGCGGCCCTCGGCGTCGAACGGGCGACAGTGGCCGTCGGGCGCGAACATGCCGTCGCCCGGGACCGAGCGGTAGCCAGCGTGGTGGGGAAGCTTGACCGACACGCCCCCGGCCAGGGCCATGTCGCAGTCGCCAGCGCACAGCGCCTGACAGGCCAGCGCGACCGCGACCAGCGAGGTCGAGCACGCGGTATGGATCGCCACGCTCGGGCCCGTGAGGTCGAGCTGGTACGAGATGCTGCTGGCGATGAAGTCCTTGTCGTTGCCAAACAGCCGCTTGAAGTAGTCGATCGGCTCGGACAGATCGAGCGCCGGGAACAGGTAGTTGCTGACGCTCTTGCCGGCGTAGACGCCGACCCGCAGCGAGCCTCGATCACCGCCCCAGCCCGCGTCCTCGAGGGCCTCGAAGGCGTGCTCGAGCAACAGCCGATTCTGTGGATCGCTGAGCCGGGCCTCGGCCTCGCTGATCCCGAAGAACCCCGCGTCGAAGGTGTCGATGTCGTCGAGCACGGCGGCGACGGGCACGTAGTCGGGTCGCTGGAACGTGGCCTCGTCGACCCCGGCGGCGCGCAGCTCGTCCTCGCTCAGCCGCCGAACACTCTCGCGGCCGGCGAGCACGTTGGCCCACAGCTCGTCGACGTTGCTTGCGCCCGGGAACCGGCCCGCCATGCCGACGATCGCGATGGCGTGGTCCGCTTGATCGGGCCGGGCGCGCAGCGTGGCCTCGAGCGCCTGGCGCTCGTGCGCGCGGGCGGCCTCGCCGTCGTCGGTCTCGAGGTGGCGCGCGACGTGGTCGGCCAAGAACCCGACCGTCGGGTGCTTGAACAGATCGACGAGCGGGAGCTCGAGCCCGAGCTGGCGGTGGAGCTCGGCGTGGATCCGCACGAGGTGGACCGAGTGGGCCCCGAGCTCGAAGAAGTTGGCTTCGGGATCGACCTGCTCGACCCCCACGATCTCGCGGATGATCGTCGCGAGCACCGACGCGATCGCGGGTCGGTCCGCCACCCCGCTCGCCTGGGCATCACGGCGGGGACTCGCAGCCGCGTCGACGGGCTGCTCGGCGAGCTGGCGCCGATCGATCTTGCCGTTGGCCGTGACCGGTAGCTCGGCGCGCACGATGAAGGTGTGCGGGACCATGTGCTCGGGCAGCCGGGTCAGCAGCTGCGCGCGCAGCTCGGCCGCGACTGGCGTGGCCCCCGGCTCGGGCACGACGTGGGCGACGAGCTGCTTGGCGTGGCGCGAGCCCGCGGCCACGACGGCGCAGGTTCGGACCTGGGGGTGGCGGGTGAGCGCGGCCTCGATCTCGGCGGGCTCGATCCGATAGCCGCCGATCGAGACCTGATCGTCGACGCGACCCAAGAACTCGATGGTCCCGTCGGGCAGCCGTCGCCCGCGATCCCCGGTCCGGACCATCGGCTCACCCGTGATCGGGTGGCGCACGAACTTGGCCGCGGTCCGGGCCCGGCTGTCGTCGTCATCGCCGAGGTAGCCGAGCCCGACCCCGACGCCCGTGCAGCACAGCTCGCCGGCTACCCAGGTCGGGCGCTCGACCAGATCTTCGCTGTTGGCGGCCTCGCGCATGACCCAGTAGCGGGTGTTGGGCAGGGGCGTGCCGTAGGGGATGCTGGTCCAGCTCGGGTCGACCTCGGCGATCGGAAACCAGATGTTCCACAGCGTGGTCTCGGTCGGGCCGCCGACGCTGACCGGCTGACAGCTGGCCCCGAACACCGCGCGGAGCCGATCGGGCAGCTCCACGGGGATCCAGTCGCCGCCCATGAACGCGACGCGCAAGCTGGTCGGGCGCGGGGCGTTCGGGCGCGCCTCGAGCCACGCGACCTGCATCTCCATCATCGCCGGGACCGAGTTCCACACGGTCACCGACTCGGCGAGGATCAGCTCGGCCCAGCGACCGGGGTCGCGGCGGGCCTCGGGCTCGGGCACGACCACGCACGCCCCGACCGACAGCGGCCCAAAGATGTCGAAGATCGACATGTCGTGGTGGAGGGCCGTCAGCGCCAGGCAGCGATCTTCGGGGCCGATCGCAAACCGCTGAATTGTCGCGTCGATGCAATTGCGCAGCCCCTCGTGGCTGAGCAGCGCGGCCTTGGGCGCGCCGGTCGAGCCCGAGGTGTAGATCGCGGCGGCCAGGGTCGGGCCGGCTTCGGCGGCGAGGATCGGGGCGACCTCGACGTCCGGCGTGGCGGGCTCGTCGGCCTCGCCGATCTCGACGCAGACGATCCCGGCCGGCCAGTCCTCGGCGGGGCGCAGGCCCGCGCGGGTGACCACCAGCTCGACGCGGGCCGCGAGCAGTAGCTCGGCCAGCCGCGCGGGCGGGAGCTCGGCGTCGAGGGGGAGCCACGGCGCGCCAGCTGTGAGCACGCCGAGCACCGCGACGATCTGCCGCCAGCCCTTGTCGAGCACGATCGCAACCGGCTGGTCGGCGCTCGCGCCACGGGCTGCGAGCGCGGCCGCGAGGGACCGGGCCCGGTCGGCGAGCTCGGCGTAGCGCAGGCGAACCGAACCCGACACGACCGCGACCGCGTCGGGGTGCTCGCTCGCCTGCGCAAACACCCGCGCCTCCAACCTCGGGCTCGGGCCCAGCCCCGACGGCTCAACGCCCGGCTGGTCCACGGCCTGCAGCTGGGCGTGCAGCTGGGCCGCGAGCGAGGGCGTCTGGCGGGTCCAAGCTTCGTCGCTGGCAGCCAAGCTCGCGAGCAGCGAGCAGTAGCAGCGGAACATCTCGTCGATCATTCCGGCTGGAAACAGCTCGGCCGCCGCGTCCCAGTTGAAGAAGCCGCCGTCAGGCTGCTCGATGACCTGGTGGTCGAGCCAGACCTGCGGGGTCTGGGTCAGCGAGTAGACAAACTCACCGAGCTCGGCGCCCAGGTACTCGACCCACGATCCCTCGACCCCGTCCACGTCGCTCGCGAAGCTGGTGAAGACCACGGGCATGATCGCCTGCGAGATCCCACCCTTGCGTCGAAACAGCTGGCGCAGCAGCTCGACGCCGCTGACGAAGCGGTGCTCGAGGTCGCGCCACAGCTGCTCGCGCAGTCGCTGGGCCCGCTCGGCGAAGCTCGAGCCCACGCGGGCGTCGACGGCCAGCAGCGTGAACGACGAGAAGTTGCCCGCGACCCGCACGACCTCCGGGTGGATCGGGTGCCGGTTGAACAGCGGGATGTTGAGGGTGAACTCGGGCGCCTCGGCCCACAGCGCGATGACCTCGGCCCAGGCCGCGATCAACAGGACCGGCGTGGTCAGACCGTGATCGCGGCCGCGAGCCGCGAGCGCGTCCCACTCGGGCCGGGGCAGCTTGTCGACCCAGCGACGAAATTGCGGCCGGCCGAGCGCGCGCGGATCTTGGGCCAGCGGCAGCGCGGGCGCGGGCGGCAGGGTGTCGAGGCGGGCGTCCCAGTAGGCCGCGGACCGACGAAACGCGGGGAGATCCGGGTTGTTCGTGGCCAGCACGTAGTCGCGAAACGAGAGCTCGAACCGAGCGGGGGTCAGCGCGGCCGCGCTCACGCTGGCGCCCGCGCGATACACAGCGACCCACTCGCGGAACAACAGCTGCACCGCCCACGAGTCGACGAAGGTGCAGTCGATGTCGAAGTACAGCCGGCTTCGCCCGCCACCGAGGGCGGCCGCGCGGATCTCGAACGGCGGCCACGACGAGATGTCCAGGACCTGCTGCGCGAGCTCGGAGCGCAGGGCGGCGAGCCTGGCCGCGCGGGCGGGCTCGGCGAGCGCGGACAGATCCTCGACCTCGATCCGCCAGGGCGGCAGCTCGGCGAGCGGGAGGATCCGCTGGCGCCCGTCGGGCAGCGCGACCGCCCGCAACATCTCGTGGCGCTCGACCAGCACCAGCCACGCACGCGAGAGCGTGTCGAGGTCGATCGCGCCGTCGATCTCCACGTAGACGTGAATGGCGACCGCGAGCTCGACCTCGCCGCCGCGCCCGACCCAGTAGGCCTGCTGGATGTCCGTGAGCGGAAACGGCTCGTGGCGGCGGGCCGGATCCGGCGCCAAGGTCGGCAGCTCGAGGGCCTCGGTCTGACCCTGGTGGGCGTGCACCAACGCCAAGATCTGCTCGCGCTCGGCCTGGATCTGGGTGGCGAGCTCGGCGTCGATCGCCCCGCTCGGCGCGCGGATCTGCAGCCGGTCGCCGACCAGCGTCAGGCCGGCGCCACGATCGTAGAGCGTGCGCAGAAGCTCGCGGGCGATGCTCGATCCCATGGGTCAATCCTGATTGATCGAGAAGCAGGTGAAGTAGTGGGTGTCGCCCTCGGCGTAGGCGCGCGCGAGCTCGGGGATCTCGTCGAATGTGTAGACTTTAGTTGCGACCTCGGGGGCCCACCCGGTGCGCTCGGCGAACGCCATGGCCGCGAGGCCCTGACTGCGGCGGGCGTAGTGGGTGTAGATGTGCTGGTGGCGAAGAATGCACTCTTGCGCGCGCGAGTGGCTGACCTGGGTCGGCGACTTCCAGCCCGCCGTTGCGATCACCCCCTGGCGCGCGAGCGCCTTGAGCGTGAGCGCGTAGACGGGCTCACCGACGTAGTCCAAGAAGATGTCGACGCCGCAGTCGTGGGTGAGCTCGCGGACCGTTGCGAGGAATTCACGGGTGGCCTTGCCGTGCGCGCGGCGATACTCGGCGTCCGCCTCGGCCCGCTCGGCGTCATACAGCAGGCCGGGAAACCGGCGCCGATCGAGGGGCTGGATCGACGCGCGCTCGATCACAGCGAGGTTGCGCTCGCTGCCCGAGATCATGACGACCTCACAGCCCTCGCGACGGGCGAGGTCGAGCTCGGCGAGGGTCGTGCCGCCGCCCCAACCCCACGCGCGAATGACCGGGCGATCGGCCTCGTTCATCTGCAGCCGAAACACGGCCTTGGCCAGCTCCCAATTCGACCACGCGGTGACGAACCGAACCGAGAACGCCGCCCACTGGGTCGGGGTCAGCCGCGAGTCGGGTGGGATCCGAATTAGCTGGTCGACCTGCATGGTCACCCGCGTGGCCAGCAGCCCGGGCTGGTGCGGCGCGTCGAAGCCCCGAGCCTTGACCATGTACCCGACCTCGTCTTGCAGGCCGCTCGGAAACGTCATGGCGAGGTCGCCGACCGCGAGCTGCTCGACCCCAGGCCCGAGCTCGAGCACGCGCACGACCCCGGCGTTGCCGATCACGATCGCCTTCTCACGTCGGAGCCGCGCGACGTCGACCGGCTCGCGGGCGAGCGCGTGGCCCATGTTGCCCTCCCACGAGCCAAACAGCGGCGCGACCAGGACCTCGCCAGGTCCGGGCGCGACGACCGGGAGCGCGGCGCGAACCAAGCTCGTGGGCCCGTCGTTGCGGGTCTTTCCGGCGTGGAGCACCCACGCATCACACTCGCCTCGGGGGCTGGTCTGCTGCTCGGTCATTGCTGTTTTCTCTAGAGAACCATCACGTCGGAGCCGCGCCCGCTCAGCTCGTTGGGTCGTCGCAACATCGTGTCGAGCTCGACGTGGTCGAGGGTGCGCCCGGCCAGGTCGCGCAGCGGGACGGTGGTGAGATCGCGCGACAGCGGCAGCGAGACGCCGTACTCACGCTCGATCGCCGCGAGCAACTGCAGCAGCGCGAGCGAGCCGACCCCGAGCGCCTGCAGTGACGCCTCGAGCTCGGCGCCGTCGAGCAGCGCGCTGAACCGGGCGCCGATCTGTCGCTCACGATCGACACGCGCGAGGCTGGCGAGGCTGGAGACCGGCGCGGTCGCGCCCACGCCGATCGGCCGGGGCGGCTTGGCTGGTGCACCCGAGCCACGCTCGATCGCGGGTGAGTCGTCTGGGAGCTGATCTGTGATGATCGCGCTGATCCACGCCTCGTAGCGCTCGAGCGCGGCCTCGGCCGCGTCGGCACTGATGACCGAGCTGTCATGCGTGAGGTCGAGACGAAGCCCCGGTCCATCGGGTGTGATCTCCAAGAAGCTCTCGAAGTCGGTCTGCCCGCCCGCGAGCTCGAGGGTCTGGGTCTCACAGTCCAGCAGCCGCAACGGGAAATTCGGCGTGTTTTGTAGCGCGAACAGGCTGCGCGGGCGCAGGCGTGGATCTGCGAGGCAGGCGAGCTTCTGGATCGGCAGATCCTGATGGACGTACGCGTCTTCGACAGTGGCGCGAACTCGCTCCGTGAGCGCTGCGACGCCGCTGTCGAGCCCGGCCAAGCTCACGCGCACGGGCACGATGTTGGCGAGGTACCCGACCAGCCCGTGGACCCGGCCGTCTTCGCGGCCGGCCATGGGTGTGCAGATCATGAAGTCGTCGCCCGACCCCTGCTCGCGCAGCAACAGCGCGTGAGCGGCCAGCAGCGGCACGAACAGGCCGACGTCGAGCCGGTTGGCGAGCTGGCGAAGCTCGCGAGTGCGCGCCGGCGAGAGCTGACGTTGGACTCGGGCCCGGGTCCGCGCCGCAGGCCCCTCGGCGGTTCGACGCAGGCCTCCTGCCGTGGAAACACCGTCGAGCGCGCGGGCCCACCAGTCCGCGAGTGAGCGGCCAGTCGGGCTAGCCAGGAGATCTCGCTGCCAGCGGGCGACGTCGGTCAACGCGACTGGCAACGCCGCCAGCTGCCGGGTTGGGGCGTGGCTTGGCGAGACATAGCGTGCATAGAGGAGCCCCAGCTCACGCCGAATGAGGTCGCGTGACCAACGATCGTGGGCAATGTGGTGAACGACGAGCACCAGCCAGTGTCGCTCGTCATCGAACCGAATCAATCCAACCCGCCATGGCGCTTCGTTTGCGAGGTCAAATGATCGATGGATCAGTGCCCGCGCCCACTCGACGGCGAGCGGCTCACCTACCTCGGGGACAGCCTGCTCCGAAGTCAGCTCGAGCCGCTCAATCCGAAAGTCGGCTGCAGTTGATGGTGTCTGACTCGCTACACCTGCAGCGATGGTAAAAGTGGAGCGCAGCACCGCGTGCCGCATGCAGAGGGCGGCTAGTGCTCGTTCGAGGGCGTCTACGTCGAGCGGCCCCAAGATCGAGAACGTGTCTTCCAGGTGAAGCCCAGAGCCGCCCAATCCGACGGCCCCGAGGCTCACCAGTCGCTGCTGCGAGCTCGTTAACAGCGAATTCGCGGACCCATTGCTGGCTTCGCTCGCTTTGGCCGATTCTTCGCGAATCGCTAGTAATTTTTGTAACCCCCTGAAGCGCATTCGTCGCCCCTTGTAAACTCGAAACACATAGCTCGCTCGACTCCAAGGTGTCAAGGCCATCGGTGTTTCCACGTCTATAGGTATGTGCAGGAGATGGGGTGGTCTGCATTCGCGAGCCAGGAATCATTGTCGCGTACAGAACTGGTGTGGTAACAGTAGCGGCGCTTGACCTTGACCTCCAAGGGCAGGGAGCACACCCACTCGCTATGACAGCAGGACTACGTTGGAATTTACGCGGTGGCCGTCTGTTAGGGACGGCCATGGTCACAGGGGCATCTTCGGGCATCGGCGCCGCGTTTGCGCGGCGGCTCGCGTCCGAGGGCTTCAATCTGATCTTGGTCGCTCGCAGGGAGCCGCGGCTGCGCTCGCTCGCCGAGCAGCTCGAGAGCCAGCACCGCGTGAGCGTGGGCGTTCACGTCGCGGACCTCACGGATCCCGAGCAGCTGGCTGAGACCGAGGCCCAACTGCTGGCCAGTGAGCATTTTGTGCTTCTCATCAATTGCGCGGGCATGTGTCGGATGGGCGCATTCGCCCGACTCGACGTCGATTGCGTGGAGTCGCATGTGCGCCTCAATGCCATGGCGCCCGCACGCCTGACCCACGCGGCGCTGCGGCGGTTCGGCGGGGACGGCCCGGCGGCCATCATAAACGTGTCATCTATTGCTGCGACCATGGCCACGCCTCACGGCGCCTCTTATTGTGCGACCAAGGCAATGCTCTCGACCTTGACCGCGTGCATTGCCGGAGAGTGCGTGGGCACCAATATTCGGATTCAGGACCTGCGCGCAGGCCTGACCCGCACCGACTTCCCGGCCCAGGCCGGGGTCCGGACCCACGACTTGCCCGACGCGGCCTGGGCCTCGCCCGACGAGGTGGTCACCGCGTCACTGCGGGCCCTGACCCGCAATCAGGTCGTGTGCGTGCCCCGAGTTGGCGACCGGCTCGTGCCGCACATGATGCGCATGCTTCCGCGCCGGCTCGCCAACGAGCTCGGTCGCTTCACCGCCAGCGGCGACGGAACCTGAAACGAGGAACCACGTGAGCGCTGAAATACAGGCTGTGGTGCGCCAGCACCTCGACGATGAGTTCATGTTCATGCGGCCGGACCTCGTGCTCGATGATCAGCTCGATCTGCTCGGTGAGGGCATCCTCGACTCAATTGGGATTCTTCGCGTGACCGCGTTCATCGAAGATGCGTTCAGCGTGGTGCTCGGGCCCAGCGATCTCATCAGCGAAAATTTCCGTGACCTTGGCACCATCGTCGCGGTGATCGTCGCCGCCAGTTCGCGGGGCCAGGCCGATCGCCCCGCCGAGAGCTGACATGACAGTCTCCGTCCGCAGTCAGTTGCAAGCCGACGCGCGGCGGTTCGCGGCGGCGCGCTGTAACAGTGGCCTCGAGCAGCTCGATCGCGAGCAGGCCTTCAACCGCGCGGGCTGGACCGCCGCCGCCGAGCACGGCCTGCTCGGCATGCGCGTGCCCGTGGCCCTCGGCGGGACCGCGCGACCACTCGGCGAGCAGCTCGAGATCCTGCTGGGCTTCGGTGAGGGCTGCGAGGACAACGGGCTGATCTTGGCACTCGGCGCGCATGTGTGGGCGTGCCAGTCCGCGCTGCTCGACTACGCCAGCGACGACCTCAAGGCGGCGGTCCTGCCCGGCCTGGCGCGCGGGCACGTCATCGCCAGCCACGCCGTCTCCGAGCCAGGCGCGGGCTCCGACGTCTCCAACATGGCGACGCGGGCCCGGACAACGGCGTCGGGCTACGTGCTGGACGGCGACAAGACCTGGGTGACCAACGCTCCGATCGCGGGGCTCCACGTCGTGTTCGCAAGCACCGACCCGAGCGCGGGCAGCCGCGGGCTCTCGGCCTTCGTCGTCCCCGCCGCGAGCTCGGGCGTGCGCGTGACGACCATCGAGAAGATGGGTCTGTGCACCGCGCAGATGGGCAGCATCGAGCTGCGCGAGGTCGAGGTCCCGAGCCGCAACCGGCTCGGCGAGGAAGGCCAAGGCTTCACGATCCTCCAGCACTGCATGGCCTGGGAGCGGGCCTTCTTGCTCGCGCCAATGCTCGGGTCCATGACCCGGGTCATGCGGCGCTGCGTCGAGCAGGCTCGCCGTCGGCGGCAATTTGGTCAGGCGATCGGCGAGTTCGACTCGGTCTCCAACCTGATCGTCGAGATGCGCATGCGCGTCGAGCTTGGCCGGGCCTTGCTCGACAAGGTCGCGGCGCAGGCGGCCACGGGTCGGGCGTTTCATGAGCTCGCGTCCATGCTCAAGCTGCACATCAGCGAGGCCTGGCAACAGACCTGCGTCGACGCGGTGCAGCTGCACGGGGCCCGCGGCTTCACCCGCGAGCTGGGGCTCGAACGCGAGCTCCGCGACGCCGTCGGGGGCCGGATCTTCTCCGGTACCAGCGAGATCCAGCGGCGGATCATCGCGCAGCTGATGGGGGTCCGGCGATGACCGTCACGGGCACCCTCGTCGAGCTCATCGCTCGCGCCGCTGACGAGTCGTCGGCATCGGGTGGGGGCGTCGTCGATGGTGCGCGCGAGCGCTCGTGGTCCGAGCTGGCGCGCGAGAGCTACCGGGCCGCCAACTTGCTGCGCGAGCACGGGGTCATGTCCGGTCAGCGCGTCGCCATGTGTCTGCACAACAGCGTCGAGCAGGCCATGTTCGCGTTCGCGACGCTGGCCACGGGCGCCGCCTACGTACCCCTGGATCCCGCCTCGCCCACGCCACGCACGGCGCTGGTCTGCGCCGACGCGGATCCGGCGGTGATCGTCGTCGCCACCGTCGCGCTGGCCGAGCGGCTGTTCGCCGAGCCGGGACTCACCGGGCGCCCGCGGCTGGTGATCCTGGCTTGCGCCAACGGCCCCGAGCAGATCGCGGGTGTGCCTGTCATGTACCTGGGCAGCGACGGGGCCGGGCTCGCCGCGTACCCGAGCTCGCCACCGGCGGTCACCATCGATCCCTCGGACCTCGCCTACGTGCTGTTCACCTCGGGCTCGACCGGCCGGCCCAAGGGCGTGGCGATCAGCCATCGGGCCGCGCGTTGCTTCGTCGACTGGTCGCAGGCCTGCGTCGAGCTCGGGTCTGGCGATCGCGTCGGTGCGCTGACGCCCCTGCACTTCGACCTCTCGGTGTTCGACCTCTACGCCAGCGTGGCCGGTGGCGCGACCATGGTCGTGGTCCCACGCCGGATCGTCGGGTTTGCGACCGAGCTCGCCCAGTACTTGGCCGCGCAGCGGGTCACCGTGCTCTACACCGTGCCCACGGTGCTGATCTCGCTGATCTCCCGCAACATGCTCAGCGCGGATGCGCAGCCCGATCTTCGCGTCGTGATGTTCGCGGGCGAGCCGCTCCCGATCAAGCACCTGCGCGCGATGATGCTGGCGCTGCCAGGCCGGCGCTACCTCAACTTGTACGGGCCAACCGAGACCAACGTCGTCAGCTACCACGAGGTCACCCAGGTCCCGGCCGAGAGCGATCCACCCACGCCGATCGGCAAGGTCTGCGCGGGCGCCCAGCTGTTCGCCCTCGACGCGCAGGGCCAGGCGCTCGCGCCCGGACAGATCGGCGAGCTGTGTGTCGGCGGCCCGGTGCTCATGCTCGGCTACTGGAGCCCCAGCCCGATCGCCGGCGGCGAGCCAGCACGTGGCGCAGGGTTGGTGCCCGACCCGCGCGAGGCCGAGAGCGGGGTCGGGGTCGAGGTCGAGGGCCGAGGCGCGTCGATCTACCGGACCGGTGACCTGGTCAGCGTCGACGCCGACGGCTGCTACTCGTGGGTCGGCCGGGCCAGCCAGACCGTCAAGATCGCGGGCTATCGGATCGAGCCCGGCGAGGTCGAGCACCGCTTGCTCGAGCACCCCGGCGTCGCTCAGGCTTACGTGCTCGCGCGCCCGCACCCGCAGCTGGGCACCCAGCTCGAGGCCGTGGTCGTCGCGGCGCTGGACACCGCGCTCGATGATCGGGCGCTGCAGCTGCACTGCGCCCGCGCGCTGCCTCGCTGGATGGTGCCTGCCCGGGTGCGGATCGTGGACGAGGTCCCACGAACATCCACCGGAAAGGTCGATCGTCGAGCGCTGCTCGAGCCCGAGCCCGAGCCCGGGACGGAGGCAAGCCCATGATCGACCGCCTGATCTCCCGGATCCCGTCGGGTCCGCTACGCAGTCGCGCCCACGCGGCCGCGGGCTTCATGCGCATGGCTCGCGAGTTTCGTCGGCTGCAGCCCGGCGGCCACTGGAGCAGCGCGCGGGTCCTCGATGAGCGCGCCCGCGAGACACCCAACGCCGAGCTCCTGCTGTTTCGAGGGCGCGCGTTCAGCTGCTCCGAGATGGCCGCCCTGGCCAACCGCTGGGCGCACCTGTTTCACGCGCGCGGGGTCCGGGCGGGCACGTGTGTGGCCCTGCTGCTCGAGAACGGGCCAACGTTCCTGGCCGCGCTCACGGCCCTCAACCGACTGGGCGCTCGCGCGGCGCTGCTCAACCCCAGCCTCGCGCCCGCTGGCCTCGCCGGCTGCCTGGCCGCCGTCCCCGTCGTCGGCGTCGTCGTCGACACGCGCCTGCGCGATCGCTTGGGTCAGGCCCTCGCGCGCCAGTCCGACACCTCCGACTCGACGCCCGCGCCGCTGCGCTGGATCACGGGTGGCGACGCGAGCGAGCTCGAGGCCGGCGAAGAGCCTGTCGACGCCAAGCTCGCCGAGCTCCCCAGCGTCGCGCCGCGCAACCTCGCGTGGCCGCGGACCGACGCGATCATGTGCTACGTCTACACCTCGGGCACGAGCGGGCTGCCCAAGGCCGCGATCATCACCAACGCGCGCTGGCTGACCGGCGCGGCGTTCATGGGCCGCTCGCTGGCCGACGCTGGCCCCGGCGACGTCATCTACTGCGCGCTGCCGCTCTATCACGGGACCGCGCTCACTGGCGGCTGGGCGACCGCTGTCGTCACGGGCGCGCGCCTGGCCCTGCGCGAGCGGTTCTCGGCGAGCGAGTGTCTCGATGATGTCCGCGCCACGGGGGCCACGATCTTCTTGTATATCGGCGAGCTGTGCCGCTACTGGCTGGCTCAGCCGCCCACGGATCACGATCGTGATCACGCGCTGCGGGTCGCGGTTGGCCTGGGTCTGCGCGCCGAGCTGTGGACTGAGTTTCAGGCCCGGTTCGGGATCCCCATGATCCGCGAGATGTACGGGGCGACCGAGGGCAACGTCGCGATCGCCAACTACGAGGGGCGCCCCGGCATGCTGGGCCGGCTCGCGAGCAAGCAGCTGATCGTTCAGTGGGATCCCGAAGCTGGCGCGCCGATCCGCGACGCGAGCGGACGCTGCCGACCGGTCGCGGTCGGACAGGTCGGGCTGCTGATCGCCGCGATCACACCAACCGCGGCGTTCGAGGGCTACCGCGATCGCAAGGCGAGCGAGCGCAAAATCCTGCGGGGGGTGCTCGATCCCAGCGATCCCAGCGATCGCTGGTTCGACTCCGGCGACCTGCTGCGGCTCCACGAGCAGGGCTGGGTCTCGTTCGTCGATCGCGTTGGTGACACGTTTCGCTGGAAGGGCGAGAACGTGTCGACGACCGAGGTCGAGACGACCCTCGAGCGCGCCCCGGGCGTCCGCGAGGCGATGGTCTACGGCGTCGAGATCCCCCGCGCCGACGGCCGCGCGGGCATGGCGTGTGTGATCACCGAGCCAGAGTTCAACCTCGACGCGTTCGCGGCATTCGTGGCGCGCGAGCTGGCCCCGCATCAGCGCCCGCTGTTGCTGCGCAAGACCTCCAGCTTCGCAACCACCGCGACCCACCGCCGGCTCACACGGATCTACCGCGACCAGGGCTGGGACCCAGGCAAGGTCGACGATCCCATGTGGCTGCTCGTCGAGAATCGCTGGCTCGAGCTCACCGCGGAGCGCAGCGCTCGGCTGCGCACCCACGGGCTCGATACGAGGCCGCAAGAAACAGAGTGAACGTGGCGAAATACGATCAACCACCCACAAAAAAGCTTCAGCGCGCCCAGATCGTGGGCGGCGTCGCGCTCGAGTCTGGGTTCACGCGGCTGCGCTACGCCGTCCGTGGCCTGGCCGGAGGTGACCAGCAGGCGCTCGAGCAGCAGCGCGACGAAGAGATCGCGCGCCGCATGTTCGCGGCCATGGGCCAGCTGCGCGGCACCGCCCTCAAGATCTCGCAGTTCCTCGCGACCGAGCAGGACCTGGTGCCGGAGGCTGCGCGCCGCGAGCTCGCGCGGGCGGCCTATCAAGCTCCACCGCTCAACCGCGCCGTCGCCCGCCGGGCCGTGCAGGCCGAGCTCGGCAAGGCGCCCGAGCGGCTGTTCGCCAAGTTCGAGACCACCCCGTTCGCGGCCGCCAGCCTCGGCCAGGTCCATCGCGCGATCGAGCACGGCACCGGCCGCGAGCTCGCGGTCAAGGTTCAGTATCCCGGCATCGACGAGTCGATCGCCAGCGACGTCGATCTGGTTCGGGTGCTGATCCGTGGGCTCCGGCCGCTGTCGTCACATCGGCCCGAGTTCGAGGCCATCGAGCCAGCGCTGGCCGAGGTCGAGCAGCGTCTCTACGAAGAGCTCGACTATCGCCACGAGGCTGAGGTCGGCCAGTGGTTTCGCGCCAACCCGATCCACGAGCAGGTCGTGGTGCCCGAGGTCGTGCCCGAGTTCAGCAGCAGGCGGGTCTTGACGACCGAGCTGCTCCACGGCCAACACCTCGACGAGTGGCTGGCCTCGGGCCCCAGCAAGGCCGAGGTCGATCGCCGCGGGCAGATCTTCGCCGAGCTGTTCTTCTCCAGCATGTTCCACGTGCGTCGGATCCACACCGATCCCAACCCGGGCAACTACCTGCTGCTGCCCGACGGTCGGATCGGGCTGATCGACTTTGGCTGCACCGACGAGGTCTCGCTCGCGGTCGCGAGCTTCTTCGGCCTGTGCATGCGCGCCTACATGGTCGGCGATCTCGACGGGGTCATCGCCCAGTACCAGCGCTTCGGGCTGTTGGAGACCGACATGGACGCCGCGACCCGAGCCGACATCCACGGGCGCCTGGAGTGCTCGCGCGAGTGGGTCGCGCTGACGCTCGGTCCGCAGCGCGTCGACTTCGGCGCGTGCCAGGAGATCCTGAGCAAGATGCGCGAGGCCGCGATGGCGCTGAGTCCGGCGTTCAAGCGCAGCATGCCTGGTGTCATGTTCGTGACCCGGGCCTTCGTCGGGCTGTTCCGCACGCTGCGAGCCATGAAGGCCGAGGTCGAGCTCAATCGCCTGGTGCCGGACGTCGAGTTCTTTCGCGCGATGCAAGACCAGGCCGAGGTCAGCCGATGAGCAAACAATTGGACGCCTGGGTCCGCGCCGACTCGATGACCGCCGCGCGCCTGCCGTTGCTGTGCTTTCCCCACGCAGGCGGCGGCGGGCTCGGCTATCGCAGCTGGTCGCAGGGCTTGCCCGCGCACGTGGGGGTCTGGCCGATCGAGCTGCCTGGGCGCGAGAGCCGAGTCGCGGAGGCCCCGTTCCGACGGATCCCCGCGCTCGTCGACGCGCTGGTCGAGGCCCTCAGCGGCCACCTCGATCGTCCCTACGCGCTGTTTGGCCACAGCATGGGCGCGGTGTTGGCCTTCGAGTTCGCCCGCGGGCTGCGGCGGGTCGGCGGCCGCGGCCCCGAGCTGCTGGTGGTCTCGGCTCGGCGCGGGCCAACCGTCTACGAGGTCCAGCCGACGCGGCTCCACGATCGACCCGACGTCGAGCTCGTCGCGTACCTGCGGCGGCTCGGCGGCACGCCGCGCGAGGTCCTCGATGATCCGGCGATGGCGAGCTTCGTGCTCGGGGCGCTGCGGGCCGACTTCGAGATGCTCGAGACCTGGGCCTATACCCCCGAGCTGGCGCTCGACTGCCCGATCCTCGCGTTCGCGGGCCGCAGTGATCCGCACGCGCCCGCGACCGACGTCGCGCGCTGGCGCGAGCTGACGACCGGGGCGTTCGAGCTGTGCGAGCTACCCGGCGATCACTTCTTCATCCACCCCGAGCGGGCAGCCGTGCTCGAGCGGATCGGCGCCGCGCTGGACCGGCCGCACCCCTGACCATGGCCGAGCGCGTTCAGACCTTCTGTCGCATCTGCGAGGCCCTGTGCGGCCTCGAGGTCGAGACGGAGGGCGGCCGGGTGACCGCGATTCGGCCCGACGAGCTGCACCCGATCTCGCGTGGATACGCGTGCGTCAAGGGCACGCGCTACGCGGGCATTCACGCGGCCGCCGATCGCATCAACTACCCGATGCGGCGGACGCCAACCGGCTGGCGGCGGATCTCGTGGGACCGGGCGCTGCGCGAGATCGGGGCGCGGATCGGCGGCGATCTTCGGCGCCGAGGCCCGCGCTCGGTGGCCATGTACTTGGGCAACCCGACCTTCTTCAACTACAAGGCCATGCTGTTCGCGCAGGACTTCATGGCCGCGCTCGGCTCGCCCAACCTGTTCGCCTCGCACTCGATCGACTGCAACAACAAGCTGTTCGTCGCCGAGCACATGTACGGGCTCGGCATGATCAACCCGGTGCCCGACCTCGACCACACCCAGCTGCTGGTGTGTCTGGGCTCGAACCCCGCGATCAGCCAGATGAGCTTCGTGCGGGCCCCCAACGCGCTCGCGCGCCTGCGCGGCGTGGTCGAGCGCGGCGGCCGGGTCGTGACGATCGACCCGCGTCGGACCGAGACCGCGGCCCGGGTCGGTGAGCACCTGTTCATTCGCCCGGGCACCGACGCGTGGCTGCTGCTGGCGCTCGCGCACGTGCTGTTCGCCGAGGGTCTGGCCGACGAGGCGCTGTTGCGGCGTCACGGGCACGGCCTCGAGTCGCTGCGGGCGGCCCTGGTCACGTGGACGCCCGCGCGGGCGGCCGCGCTCACGGGCGTCCCAGCGGCCAGCATCGTCGCGCTCGCGCGGGATCTAGCGAAGGCCGATGGCGCGGCCGTCTACATGTCGACCGGCGTGAACATGGGCCCGTTCGGCTCGCTGGCCTACTGGATCACGCAGGTCCTCAATTTCGCGACGGGGAACCTCGATCGCCGCGGGGGCAGCCTGGTGCCGCGCGGCGCCCTGGATCTGCTGGCGTTCGCCGGACGCCGCGGTCGTCGACCTGCGCGCTCGCGTGACGGTCGCTGGCGGTCGGTGTTCGACGCGCTGCCGGCCGGCGCCCTCAGTGAGGAGATCGACGAGCGACGCGACGGGATCCGCAACCTGATCGTGTGCGCTGGCGACCCCGCGCACTCGATCCCCGGCGGTCAGCTTCGCCCCGCGCTCGAGCGCCTCGACACCCTGGTCTGCATTGATCTGTTCGTCAGCGAGACCGCCAGCCGGGCCCACTATCTGCTGCCCGCGACCGACATGCTCGAGCGCTCGGACTTCCCGCTTGGAACCATGCTCTCGCAGATCGGCGCGCACGTGCAGTTCACCGAGGCGGTGGTCCCTCCCGCGTTCGAGCGGCGCGAAGAGTGGCAGATCTTCGGCGACCTGCTCCCCGCCTGTGGCGTCCGCCCGCCGCTCGGCAACCTGTGTGGGTCGGTCCCCCAGATCAATCGCTGGCTCGGCAAGGTCTCGCGCCGTCGCGCCGACCCCGACCACTTGCTCGCGGTCGCCCTCGCGGCGTTCGGGGCCACGAGCCTGCGTCAGCTTCGCGCCAACCCGCGCGGGCTGGCGCTGCCGGAGGTCGAGCCGGGCAGCTTCTTGGGCTCACGGGTGGCGACAAAAGACGGACGCGTGGACCTGGCTCCCGCGCCGCTGCTCGCCGACCTCGATCGCCTCGCCGCGGCCGAGCCGGCGCTGCGCGAGCGCATCGCGGTCGAGGGCCAGGTCGAAGACGGCGAGCTGGCGCTGCTGCTCATCGGCCGCCGGGAGCGACGCTCCCACAACTCGTGGATGCTCAACAACTCGCAGCTGCAGCACCCGCCGAGCAACGTCGCGCTGCTGCACCCGGGCGACGCCGCCAGCCTCGGTCTGTGCGAGGGCCAGCGCGCCGAGCTGCGCAGCGAGAGCGGGACCGCGAGGTTGCCCGTGAGCCTCAGCGAAGACGTTCGGCGCGGCGTCGTGGTCGTGCCGCACGGCTGGGGACACTCACGCAGCGCCCCGGGGCAGGCGGTCGCCGCCGCGCCGGTCGGCGCCAACAGCAACACCCTGATCCCCGGCGGATCGTCACACCTCGAGCCCGTCAGCGGACAGGCGATCATGACGGCGATCCCCATTCGCGTGCGTCGCTGTGAGGCGGCCGAGGAGCTGGTTTCATGAGCGCTCACTTCAAGACCAAGCCCAGCTGTCAGCTGATCCACGCAGGCGTGTGCGGCGAAGATGTGCCGCTGAGCGTGTTCGACCAGGAGTACGGCATGCAGATCACTCGCCGCGCCTACGCCTGGAACGCGACCCTCGATCCCGAGGCGCTGCGGCGCTCGCTGCGACTGCTGATCCGTCGGCTCCCGCGCCTGGCCGGGCGCCTGGTCAGCGGGCGAGATGGCGGTCTGCGGATCGTCTGCGCCGACCAAGGCCTCGAGCTCATGGTCGTCGAGGCCCCCGGTGCGATGCCCCACTTCGATCTCGACGACACCGGCTCTTCGCGGCTGAGCGAGTGGGCGGGGGGCCGCGCCAACGCGGTGACCGGCGAGCGCGAGCCGCTGCTGCGACTGCAGATCACCGTGTTCGCGGGGGGCGGAACCATCGTGGGGCTCGCCGCTCCGCACCTGCTCGCGGACGCAGGCACCCTCTCGCGGCTCATGCACGCGTGGTCGCTGCTGCATCGCGGCGAGCCGTGCCCGCCGCTGTGCGAAGACCGTCGGGCCCTGATCGCGTTCGAGCGCGAGGCCGCGGGCGGGCTCTCGCGCTCGTGGGTCCAGCTCGCCCGGGCCGAGCTGCGCAGCGTCCGGTTCGTCGCGCGGGTCCTGTCCAGGTTGCCCCGGGTCAGCTCTCACGTGTTCGAGATCGACGAGCAGGATCTCGCCCCGGTGCTCGAAGCGGGCGCGCCCAAGCTGGCCCACGATCTGATCAGCGCGCACGTGTGGCGCACGCTCACGGCCACGGATCAGCGGCCCGAGCTCGAGCTCACCTCGGTGTTGAACCTGCGCAGCCGGCTCGCGCCGCTGGTATCGCGCGACTACGTCGGCAACGCCGTTGGTCACGCGGTATGTCGGCTGACCCGCGCCGAGCTGCACGACCGCTCGGTGGCCGAGGTCGCGGCCAGCATTCGCGACGTCCGCCGCGGCCTCGACTCCGAGAGCGTTCAGGCGGCCCACGCCGCGCACTGCGTCGACTGGAAGCAAGGGACGGGGCTGCTGCTGCGCGACAAGACCTCCGATCAATGTCTGCGCGGCGGCGTGTGTTTCAACAGTGAGGTCGGTAGCCCACTGTACGACGTGGACTTCGGCGCCGGCCGTCCGGTCTGGGTCGTGCGACCCGACTTTCCAATACCCGGGTTCGTGCTCTGGTCCCCGAGCCCAACTGTTGGTCGCTATCACATGCGAGTCTCGCTTCCGCCAGACCAGGCGCGATGGCTCAGCTCGACTGAAGGTCAGCTCATGTTGGCTCCCGGCCGCGCTCGCCAACCGAAGGCCTCTAATTGACGCCGCGTCGCCGCGGCGGTAGGAAATTTACAGATGGTCACCATCCCAACCTCGGATCAGTTGATTCCCGCCGACACGTTCTGGCGCGCCCTCGCACCAGCACGGGCCTACTTCAGCCCGGAGCTGCTCGGCCTCGAGCACATCACGCCGAACCGGCCAACCGTGTTTGTCGCCAACCATGCGCTCTACGGATTGTTCGAGATGCTGGTTGGCTCGGCGATCCTCAAAGAGACGGGGGTGCGTCCACGCGGGCTGCTGGCCGACTTTCACCTGCAGATCCCGGGCTGGCGCAAGTTCATGCAATACCTCGGCGCGGTCGCGGCCTCGCGGGCAAACATGGAGGCCCTGCTAAACGCTGGCGAGAGCCCGTTCACGTTCCCAGGTGGCCTGCGCGAGCTCGCCAAGCGCAAGGGCGAGGCCTACAAGTTGATGTGGGGCGAGCACGTCGGCTGGGTCAGGATCGCGGTCGAGCACGGCTGCACGATCACCCCGATCGCCGTGTTCGGCCCCGAGCACGCGTTCACGATCATGTGGGACGCCAACGACATGCTCAACATGGCGCCCATGCGCATGCTCGCGCGCATGGGCGTGCTCGGCCGCGTCGCCGACGCCTACGGTGTGGACATCAACGAGCTGCCGATCTCGCCGCTCGCTCGCGGCATCGGCCTGTCGCCGATCCCTCGTCCCGAGCGCTGCTACTTCTCGATCTGCGCGCCGATCGAGACCGCCGAGTACAAGGACCGCGTGGACGATCGCGACGCCATGATGGCCCTGCGCGACCAGGTCTCAGGCACGCTCGAGGCCGAGTTCGAGCGGCTCGAGCGGCGTCGATCAACCGACGAGAACATCGGATTCCTCCGCAAACTACTGACCGACTGACGGGCAAATAACCAAGGGCAAAGACAATGTTGATCAAGATCGGACGGGCACTACGTGACGTGCAGGTCGACATGCGCACGATCACCTGCGACTACCAACGGACCGACACGACCCAGACGCTGCGGGAGGGCTTGGACGAGTATCACGTGGACGGCGGAGTCTACGACGCTGGAGACATGACGGAGGCGTCCGCTCAGTGGTTCCGCTCGCACGACGCCACCCACGTGCTGTTCGGTTGCAACACCACGCCCGAGCAAGAGGCCTTGACGAGCACCTGGACCATGTTTGGGACCGACTGGCAGGTGGCCGATTTCATCGCCGAGGGGACCCGGCCCGATCAGCGATCGCGGCTCATGGGCGAGATCGTCGGCGGCGTCGGATATGGGCGAATGACCTTCTTGGTGTTTGCGACCTTGCCCGGCGTGATCGAGGTCGCGCGCAGGGCTCGGGCCATGCGACGCAAGTGGATTATTGGTGATTACGAGCGCTACCTCGATGTGCCGCTCGACGAGATCCGTCGTGACTATCACATCCAGGTCTACCAGCGCCCCAACTGAGCGGGTGCGCGACAGCCAGGAGGACCCAACCCATGCCCGAGATCTATCCCGATAGCTGGTACTTCGTCTCCTTT
Source organism: Enhygromyxa salina (assembly GCF_002994635.1). GTDB lineage: Bacteria > Myxococcota_A > Polyangia > Nannocystales > Nannocystaceae > Plesiocystis > Plesiocystis salina_B. Next base: position 108,162 of record NZ_PVNL01000074.1, read on the forward strand.
GGTGAGGAGCTGCGCCGGGGCCAGGTCAAGCCCGTCGAGCTGTTTGGCGAGAGCTGGGCGCTGTTTAGGACCGACACGGGCAAGGTCGGGCTGTTGGCGTCGACCTGCTGTCACTTGGGCGCGGACCTCAGCACCACCGGTGCGGTGGTCGGGGAGCGGCTTCGCTGCGCCTACCATGCCTGGGAGTACGAGTGCTCGGGCCAGTGCACCGTCGCGCCGCGCGTGAAGAAGATCCCGATTCGAGCCCGTCAGGCCAGCTTGGAGGTCGTGGAGCGGCTGGGCAACATCTGGTGCTGGTACGGGCGCGGCTCGCCCCGTCCGTTCCTCGACGCGGGCGTGCTCGAGTCGGACGCCTACGTCGGCGTGCGCGGCGAGTGCTTCGAGAGCAGCGGCGACCCCCGCACCGTCATGGAGCACCTTGCCGACAACTATCACGTCGAGCACAACCACGACCTGCCCGAGCAGCTTTACGAAGAGCTGATCAACGAGGGTCCGAACTTCATGTTCAACCAGCGCTCGAGCGAGACCAAGAAGGTCCTGTTCGCGGAGTTCGACGGTCAGATCCACGTCGAGTACGCCGGGCCATGCGCGGCCCTGGCTCGGCTCCACGGCGTCGCTGGGGCAACCCCTGCGAGCCCGTTGGTGTCACTGGTGCTCGGCGCCACGCCGATCCGCCCCGGCAAGACCCGGTTTGGCTGGCGCGCGGTCCTGCGCAAGCTGGTGTCCCGCCGGTTGTTCACGCCCCTCAACGTCGCCTACGCGCAGGTGATGCGCGCGTACTTCCTCAAGAACCTGTACGCCGACATCGACGTGCTCAAGTCGATCAACCGCGTGACCCAACCGGTGTGGGTCAAGCCAGATCAGTCGGTCCGCGCGTATCGTGACTACTACGATCGCAATTGCGCGTCCTCGCTACCGATCCAGCAATCGCGCGCGACTGACTAAGTTGCGGCGGCTGCGATCCGACGCTCTCGCTCGGCGAGATAATAGTAGATACCGCGATCCGCGACGATCAGCGTGTAGTCGCAGTCGAGGCTCGGCTTCGCGGGGGTCTGGGTGCGGAAGATCGCGAAGTCCTGCACCTCCTGGGCGATCTTGCCGTCGACCCGCATGATCATGCGCGACAGGGTCCGGCCGACGATCGGCAGCCTCGACAGGCGCTGGTACATGCGGACGTAGAGCCAGGTTCGCTGCTCGTCGACCGGCGTCGAGACCTGGATGAGCCTGAGCTTGGGCTCACCGGCCCGCAGGTAGGTGGTGAAGAACACGTTGGGGAACTTGAAGCGCATGTCAAAGGTCATCGCCTCCTCGTCCGGCTGGGCGCGATCGCGCTTGAGCCCGGTGAGCACCCGAATGACGTCACCGTCGAACGAGGCCTCGAACGGATCGATGAGCTTGCCGACGTACTGCAGCGCGCCGTGGACGAAGGGGATGTGGTGCGCGTCCATCGTGTTCTCGATGAAGCGTGAATAGTTGAAGTCGTACACGCGCGAGCCCTCGACGGCGGACGCCTCGTCGTCTTGCGGGAACCACGGCACCTCTGGGTAGACGTCGCGTCGTTCGCCCCACCAGATCCAGATCAGTCCATGCGCCTCGCGGGTCGGAAACGGATCGAGACGCAGGCCCTTCGGGACCGGCCGATCAGCGCCATTGGCCGGCACGTGGCGACAGACGCCGTCGCCGTCGTACAAGAACCCGTGGAACGGGCACTGAATGCAGCCTTGCGAGATCCGGCCCGGGCTCAGCTTGGCGCCGCGATGGGGGCAGCGATCGGGGAGGCACGCGATCTCACCCGAGGGCCGCCGAAACAGCACGATGTTCTGACCGAGGCGCTCGAGCCCGAGCGGCTGGTTGCGCACCCGGCTCGACTCGACGACCGCATACCATTCGTTGGGGATCACGGCTCAATTCTCCTTAGTTGTGGGTGGGGCGCAGCGACGCGAGCCACTCTTTGAGCATCCGCGCCTGGCGACTGAGCTTGCCTTCGGAGGCCTCGATTCGATCGGCGGCGCCCCAGTCGAATGGATAGGGTGCGGGGCTGGATCCCGCGGCGGGCTTCCGCAGCACCCGCAGGGGGTAGCGCATCATCCCGACGTCGAACGCGTAGAACATCCAGCTGCCCGGCAAGGCCAGACCCGAGCCAAAGAACGAGCGCAGCGCCTGTGGCATCTTGTCGAACGAGGACCGCCGATGCTCGGCCACGGCGGTCAGCGATCGGACGACGTTGGGCCCGACGTCGCTGCTGCTGACGAGCTCGAGGCCGGCGTGCGCGAACGAGCGCTCGGTGTCGATCATGGCCTCGTCGAGGCGAAAGTCGGCCCAGCACAACACGCCGCCCGGACGCAGCACCCGGCGGACGTCGGCCAGGAATTTGTCAAATGATGGATAGCAGTGTGATGACTCGAGGTTGAGCACCACGTCGAAGGACGCGTCGGCAAACGGCAGGTTCTGGGCGTCGCCTTCGACGAACCGGACACGCGTCGAACCGTGCGTCTTGGTGGCGAAATCCACCGATGCGGGGGCGAGGTCGAGACCCGTCACGTGCTCGGCGTCGAGAAATTCGGCGATATAGCGTGAACCGCCGCCACGACCGGAGCCGACCTCGAGCACGCGCTTGCCAGCGACTTCGACCTCGGCGAGCAGGGCTCGGTAGAGGTTGATCGAATAGCGGGCCAGCTCGAAGTCCGGCGGGAGATCGAGCGGCTCGCGCTCGAGGGCGTCGTCGAGGTAGCCGTAGTTCAAGAACGAGGTTGCGAGCGGCGTCGCGTCGGCGGCCCACCGCGCGTCTGGTCGTCGAACGGCGCGATTGAGCCCCCGGGACACCAGATCGTAGGCGACCTTCGAGACCGGCCGGCGCCACGCTGGCGGGCCTCCAAACATTGACTTGTGGACCAGCGTCCTGAGTTTCATGGTGGATTCTGGAGCCCGCAGGCGGCAAAGCCCGCGGTCGCGCGAACTCTACGTGCCCGCCGCGTCTCGTTCAACCCTGGCCCGACGGCTAGCCCTTGACCCCGCCCGCTCCGAGCCCGGCGACCATGTGCCGTTGGACTTGATAGAACAGCAACATGACCGGCAGCGAGACGACGATCGCCCCGGCCGCGAACAGGTCCCAGCGCGCGTCATACTCCCCAATGAAGCGCTGGAGAACGACCGGCAGCGTGAACGCGCGCTCGTCATCGAGCAGCGTGGCTGCGAGGATGAACTCGTTGTACGCGGTCATGAACGCGAACAGAAACGTCACGGCGATCGCCGGTCGGGCCACGGGCAACACCACGCGCACGAACGCCTCGAACCGGGTCGCGCCGTCGACCATCGCGGCCTCCTCGAGGTCGATGGGGATCGCCTCGAACGCGCTGCGCAGCTGAAATACGGCGAATGGCACCGAGGTGCTCGCGTAGCAGAGCACCAGGCCGGTACGGGTGTTGAGCAGCTCGAGCGCCTCGAGGATCATGAACAGCGGCACCGCGCTGGCCACGGCCGGGAACATCTGCGTGGCCAGCAGCAAGCGCATGCCCTCGCGGCGGCCCACGAACTCGAAGCGGGCGAACGCGTAGGCGGTTGGGATCGCGACGCTGATCCCGACCACGGCCGTCGCGATCGAGACCACCACGGAGTTGAGCAGCTGGCGTCCAAATAACCAGATCTCGGACCCGTCGGGCTCGATCCGGGTCGCGCCGACGACCTCGCGCATGGGCTCGAGGGTGGGCTCGATCGGGATCGGCAGCACCTGGGGCTCGAGGCTGGTCGAGCCCGAGAACGCCAGGCTCACGACCCACAAGATCGGGTACAGCGAGAAGCACACCGCGAGGATCACCACCGCGTGGGCGGCGATCGCTTCGAGCAGGTCCGCGCGGCGCGTCATCACGCCTTGCCTCGATTCATCAGCCGATCGGTCACGCGGCTGGTCACCAGCAGCAGCAAGAAGATGAGCACGGCATAGGCGGCCGCGTAGCCGTACTGGGCCTCACGGGTGAACGCCCAGCGGTAGGCCTCGGACACCAAGATGTCGGTGGTGCCGTCGGGGTCGCCGCCCGAGACCAAGAACACCACGTTGAACATGTTGAAGGTCCAGATCGCGCCGAGCGTGACGGCGGGGATCATGCTCGGCGCGATGATCGGCAAGGTCACGCGACTGAGCCGTTGCCAGCGCGAGGCCCCGTCGACCTCGGCGGCCTCGAGCACGTCCTTGGGCACGGCCGCGAGCGCACCCAAAGTCACGACCATCATGAACGGAAAGCCCAGCCACACGTTGGTCGCAACATTGGCGGCGAACGCGGTCGAGAACCGGGCGAACCAGGCGATCGGCTCGATGTTGGTGCCGAGCAAATTGTTGATCGCGTGGATCAGCCCCGTGATCGCGCCGAACTGGCGGTGGAACATGCCGCGCCAGGCCAGGGCGGTCACGTAGCTGGGGACCGCCCACGGCACGATCAGCAGCACTCGATACAGCCCACGCAGGCGCATGACCGGGCGCGACAGTACCAAGCCCAGCGCCACGCCGATCCCCAGGTGGAACGCGACGTTGACGACGGTCCACAGCACCGTCACGGCAAGCACCACATAAAATGATCCGCTCGACAGCAGCGGGGCCCCGCGGGCGGTCAGGATCTCGCGAAAGTTGGCGAGCCCGACGTAGTACATGTCGTGCGGCTTGCCAGCGAAGAACGCGGCACCAGCCCCGAACAAAATGGGCAGGATCACGAGGACGCCGACCGCGATCACCCCAAGCGCGACATAGCGGTACGCTGGCAGCGAGCGGCGAATCGCCGCCAAGCCGTCGCGGGTCCGCGCGCGGTGGACCAACAAGCCCGCGCCGAACAGGCTGAGCGACCCGAGCAGGATCAACACCGGGGTTGGCTCTGCGGGGGGCGGCGGCGGGCGGCGGACATCGTCGAAGCGCCGACGGGCCTCGGCCAGCGCAGCGTCGGCGCTGACGTCCCCGCGCAAGAACTTGCGGATCGCCCGGTTGGCTGGCTCCCACACCGCGCGCATGGCCGCGGTCGAGGGCGTGGGCTCGGCCAGCTCGGCCTGGGCAGCGAAGGCGGCGAGCACTGGATCCTCGCTGACCGGCAGGTCGGCGCGGGCGCTGACGCTGCGCGCGACCCGGGCCCGGATCTGCGCGGCCGCGGGGCTGGTCAGGTGTTGGACCAGGCGCACCGCGTCGGGATCGGCCGCGCCCCTGGGTGAGAGCATCACCGCCTCGACCGTCAGCAGCGGACGCATGCGCTCGCCCGTGGCGTCGATCGTGGGGAGCAGCGTGACGCGATAGGGGACCGCGTCGCCAAGGTCAGCCGCCAGCCACGGCCCGCTGATCGCGGTCGCCGCCTGCCCGGCCGCGAACAGGTTGGTGACCAGCGCACCGTCGGCGTCCTCGGGCACCACGCCGGTCGAGATCAGCGACGCGACGAGCTCGAGCGAGCGCGCGGCCGCGGGACCTTCGAACCCAAAGTCGTCGGTCTCGACGTCGAGCAGCGCGCCACCGAACGCCGCGAGCACGGCCGCGTGGGCGTAGGCGCCGCGGGCCTCGTAGGCGAGCGCGAACGAGCCAGACGGCAGCGAAGGCGCGAGCGCGGCGATCTGCTCGAGGGTCGCGGGCGCGCTCGTGCTCAGATCCGTGTTGATGTAGAGCGCCAAGCACTTCTGCGAGAGCGGGACCGCGAGCAGCTGCCCGTCGATCGTGACCGCCGCCACGGCTTTACTCGCGTAGGCGCCGGGCTCGAGCTCGAACGGAACCGCAGCGACGATCCCCCGCTCGGCGAAGTCACCGAGCCGCTCGTGGGCGTCGATGTACACGTGCGGCCCCTTGCCGAGCGGGACGGTCGACTCGAGCTTGGACGCGAACGCGTCATACGGCACCGCGAGCAGCTCGACCTCGCCGTCGAAGCTAGCGATGATTTCTTCGAGGGCTTGCTGCTCGGCGCCGCGGTAGGCGTGCCACAGTCGGACCGGCCGCTCGGCGTGGGCGATCGCGCTGGTCAGCAACACAGCGAGCAGCGCGACCACGCCGGCCAAGCCCGCGCGGACGCCCCTCAGCATCGCAGCGTCCGCTTGGTGTCGGCGTCGAACAAGTGCAGGTGCTCGAGCTTCAGCGCGAGCGTGTCTCCCCGCGTGACCCGATGCTCGGCCGGGAGCACAGCCACGTAGGCCTGCCCGGGACCAGCCTGTGTTCGCAGCGTGCCGTGGACCGTGAGCTCGGGCCCGAGCGTCTCGACGACCTCCACGTCGAGCTCGAGGTCCCCCGCGCCCTCGCTCGCCAACACCAGATCGTGAGGCCGCACGCCCGCGACCACGCGGCGGCCGGTCTCGAGGCCCGCGAACGCGGTCGGGGTCGCGACAGGAAACTGGCCCGCGAACCACCGCTGGTCGGGCGACTCGCGGCGCAGCTCGACCGGGCTCAGGTTCATCGCCGGGCTACCCAAGAACTTGGCGACGAAGCAGTTGGCGGGCTCGCGGTAGATGTCGATCGGCCGCCCGCGCTGCTGGACCTCGCCCCCGTCGAGCACGAACAGCACGTCGGCGAGGGTCATGGCCTCGACCTGATCGTGGGTCACATACACGCTCGTGACCCCGAGCTGATCGTGGAGCTTGCGGATCTCGACCCGGACCTGCGCGCGCAGGGCCGGGTCGAGGTTGGACAGCGGCTCGTCGAACAAGAACAGCGCGGGCCTGCGGACGATCGCCCGGCCCATGGCCACGCGCTGGCGCTGGCCACCCGAGAGCGCGCGGGGCAGTCGCTCGAGCAGGTGCGAGATGTCCAGCATCTTGGCGACCTCTTCGACCCGCGCGGTCATGGTCGCGGCGTCGGTCTTGCGCAGGCGCAGCCCAAACTCGAGGTTCTTGCGCACGCTCATGTGCGGGTACAGAGCGTAGGATTGAAACACCATCGCGATGTCCCGCTCGCGGGGCTCGAGCGTGGTGACGTCGCGGTCCCCGAACTGGATCGTGCCCGCGCTGACGCGCTCGAGTCCGGCCAGCAAGCGCAGCAACGTCGACTTGCCGCAGCCGCTGGGCCCCACCAACACCGCGAACTCGCCATCCGGGATGTCGAGGTCCACGCCAGCTAGAACCGTGGTCTCGCCGAAGCGCTTGATCAACTGCTTGGCTTGAACGCTGACCATGCGCAGGGGGGCTGGGAGAGTGTGCCACAAGCTCGAGCCGCTCGGGTGTCGCGGACATATCCTCCGCGTCGCGTCCATCCCCAAAATGATCACCGACGTGGCATCGTGGTCGGGGTGGCGACTCACGCTGTCTCTCGGCCACGTCAGCAGCCCTCGACGCGCGAACATGCTCGGTGCTCGCCCGCGCGGAGCCCGGAAACCCCGCCACAACGGCTGGTCTCGGCGGGACGGGCCGAGTTCTTGGCGCGAGTCCGCCCCCCTATCTTATGCCCCGCGCGCGCTCTGATCGCATATACTCGCGGGCAGAGGAACCTGTGGACGAAGAAGGACGCAAGCGAGTCATCGTCGTAGATGACGACATCGATGTTCTGAAGGCGATGATGCGGCTGCTCGATGGCCACGCGACGGTCAAGGTCGCGCTGGGAGCCGAGGCCGCGCTCGAGCACTTGGACAAGGCCAAGCTCGAGGGGATTGTCTACGACACGGTCATCGTCGACTTCACCATGAAGGGGCCAAACGGCGCGTGGTTGCTGCGACAAGTGCGAGACAAGTACCCGGACACCGAGCGCATGCTCGTGTCGGGACACTCGTACATGGACCTCGCCAACTTCCTCGATCCGGGCCTGGTCCAGCGCTTCTTGGAGAAGCCGCTGGACTTCGATGATCTGATCGAAGCGGTCACCGGCGAAGCCGAGTCGTAGCCGCGCGTTTGGTCGCGAGGCGGCTCGGTGATCGGGCGGGCCTGAACGTCGTGAGTGAGCCGGCGGCGAGCACGCTGTCGGGTCGTTGTCGTGTCTGGCGATCCACGCAGCGGCGGGGATCGCCAAATTTCGAGGTTGACAGCCAGCAATGCATCAGTAAAATCGACATATGTCAGATCCGACTGACGAATATCCAGCCCCGGCCCGCTCGATGCGGCCCAACCCAGGCGGAGCGCTGGCGCCAGATCACGTGGTCGGTCGGGATCTGCTCATCGACCAGTTCTGGCAGACGCTGCATGTCCAGAGCCTCGCGCTGCTGGCCCCGCGGCGGATCGGCAAGACCTCGATCATGGTGCGCATGGAGCTGCTGGCCCCGGAGGGCTTCGTCGTCGCGCGGCGCAACCTCGAGGGGCTCGAGTCGACCTCGGAGTTCGCCCAGGTGCTGCTCGAGGACGTCGAGCAGCTGCTCGGCACCTGGAAGACCAAGGCCCTGCGCGCGCGTGAGTTTCTGGCCAAGCTCGGGGTGGTCGAGCTGCACAAGATCAAGCTCGAGCTGCGGGGCGTCGGCTGGAAGCGGCTGCTCGAGCGCCTGTTCGATGACCTCCAAGAGCAGCTCGAGCTCCACGATCGCACGCTGGTGTTGATGTGGGACGAGGTCACGCTGTTCATCGCACAGCTGATCAACTCCGGTGGGGCCAGCGACGCGATGTTGCTCCTCGATTTGCTGCGCGCGATCAGACAGAGCCACTCCCGCGTGCGCATGGTGCTGACCGGCTCGATCGGGTTCGGCGAGCTCCTGCGTCGGCTCCGGCGCGAGCACGGCTACCGCAACCGGCCGCTCAACGACGTCGCGCAGCGCTTGGTCCCCCTGCTTGCAACCGGGGGCGCCGAGGCGTTGATCTGCGCGCTCTTGCGAGACGCCGAGCAAGCGCGCGAGCCCGCGTTCATCAACGAGATCGTGCGTGTCAGCGAGGGGCACCCGTTCGTGATTCAGCTGCTCGTCGAGCGCCTGCTTCAGCAGCCGGTGCCAAGCCGCGCAGACATCCCCGGCTGCCTCGCGGCTCTCATGACGCCGCCTGGCGATCCGCTCGATCTCAACCACTACCTCGACCGGCTCGAGCGCGAGCTCGACCCCGACGCGGCGGCGCTCGCCCGCGCGGTGCTCGACGTGTTGGCGAGCAGCCCGACCGCCCTCGATCGCGCGGGCGTGTGCGCCGTGCTGGCTGGCCACCCACGCGACGGGGTGCTCGCAACCATCCGGATCCTCGAGGACGACTTTTACTTGCGTCGCATCGAGCACGACCGGCTGGACTTCATGTTCGGGTTTTTGCGTCGGTTCTGGATCGCGGAGCGTGGGCTGTGAACGAGCTGCGGTCGTCACCCTATTCACCTCGCCGGCTCGCGCCCGCGCAGCTCGAGGCGCTGACGGTCGGCCGGGCTCCGCTGCTGCGTCACCTCGAACACTCGATCGTGGGGGCGGTCGCCAGCCGCCAGGCCCGCTTTGATCTGCTCATTGGTCCGCGTGGGTCGGGCAAGAGTCACATGCTCGGCGTGCTCGAGCATCGCCTGCGTGGGTCCGCGCAGCTGGCTGATCGCACCCTGGTGGTCGCGCCGCCCGAGCAGCTCCACCCCACGTCGTTGGTGCAGCTGCTGGCGGTGCTGTTGCGGGAGTTCCCGGACGATCCCGACGTCGGGCCGGTCGCGCCTGCGCTCGAGTCGTTGCGTCGGCAGACCGACGGCGATCAAGAGCGGCGCGCGGTCGCGTTGATCCGCGCGCGGCTGGCTGGGCGCTCGATGATCGTGGTGCTCGAACACCTCGACGATCTGTTCAACGCGCTCGGGCGCCTGGGCCAGCAGCGCCTGCGCAACATCCTGCAGACCGAGCGCAGCTGGTCGATCCTCGCGGGGGCGAGCTCGCTGCTGCCATCGTTCACCAAGCACGAAGCGCCGTTTCACGGAACCTTCAACATCCAGCGACTCGAGCCGCTGTCGGCCGCGCACTGCCGCGAGCTGCTCGTCGCGCTGGCCAACGCCCACGAGCAACCCGAGCGGGTCGCCGAGCTCATGTCGCCGATCGGTCTGGCGCGCGTCAAGGCGTTGCGCCTGCTGCTCGGTGGCAGCCCGCGGGCGATGGCGCTGGCGTTCGAGCGGCTCGGGGGGCCGGGCGGTCGAGCTGTCGACCTCGGCAGCGCGCTCGCGGGGTTGGCCGAGCAGCAGACGCCCTATGTTCGGGAGCAGCTGGCGCGGATCTCTCCCGCGCAGCGCAACATCATGGAGCTGCTGGCCGAGCACTGGCGGCCGCTGTCGGTCGGCGAGATCGCCGAGCGAACCTTCAGCACGCACGGGTCCACCTCGGGCTCGATCCGGCACCTGCGGGGCGATGGGCTGGTCGTCCAGCTCGAGCTCGGCCGCGAGCGCTTCTATGAGCTCGCGGATCCGCTGCATCGGATCGCGTGGGCCGGCGAGCCCAAGCAGCGCGAGCTCGAGCAGTTCACGGGGGTCGTCAGCGAGTGGTTCTCGGATCCTCATGATCCCGGCCCGATGCCGAGCGTGTACGCGCTGAGTGGGCGTCCGGGCGGCGGCGCCTCGATCGCCCGTGACGCTGGCGCACCGGCTCCGACCACCCAGCCGCAGGCCTCGTCAGCAGATCCGGCGACACGTCTACGGGCTGCGCTCGAGCGGGCACTCGCTGGTGGCGACGCCCAGCGCGAGCTCGTCGGCGACATCGACGAGGCGTGGCATGCCCGCGCGCTCGGGCCTGTCAGGTCGTCTGGCCTGGACGCGAGCTCGGCGCTCTCGGGTGTGGCGGAGCCCGCTCGGCAAGTGCTAGTTCGTGCCTGGTGTTGTGCGGTGTTCGATCACGCGAACGTCGAGTCCGAGCCACGCACTGAGTCCACGGCCGCGGCGTGGGTGCTCGAGTCGATCAACGCGTCTGCGCCCACGTGGCCCGTCGGCGCGACGCAGCCCGCGACCAGGCATCTGCTCGCGTGCCTGACGCTCCAGGTCCTGTGTATCGCGGCCAGCTTGCAGCCAGGATCGGCTCCGCTACCAAACGCATGGCGCGACCCGGGCTTCATCACGGCGATGCGGCTCGGCGTCTATGCCTGGCTCGCCGCCCGGCGCCCGCTCGCGCCGCTGGCCCGGCTCGGGCAGCTGGTTCACGAGCAGCTCGGCGTCGAGCTGTTCGAGCCCGAGCTGTTGCGCTGCAAGTCCGCGCGGCACGCCGTGGCTCGGCTCGCAGGCCCCGAGCGCGAGCTGATCCGCATGCGCCTGATCCGGCTGCGCGACACCGACGGCCTGGCCCACTTTGGGTTTGACGCCGCGCCCACCTGAGCGCTCAGTTCAGGCTCACGATGTCGCTCGCGGGCACCAAGATCGCGGCGGACATGGCTTCGACGGTGATGTCGACTGTACCGTCACCAGCGACCGTATAGCTGTCGCCGGACAGCACGTCCTCGAGCACCAGCCCCGGGGGCGCGCCAACCGGCATGGTCGCGCCCTCGAACCCAGTGTGGCTGGCGTGGACCTGGTTCGAGTTGAGCACGACCAGCGAGTAGCTGTTCTTGTTGGTCCCGCCCGTGCGCTCGAACGCGAACAACCCGGCGTCTTCTTCGTCGCCCGTGCGCGCGCTGGCCCAGGTCACGGCCACGTCGCCGCGCCGCAGCGACGCGTAGGCCCGCCGGATCTTGGCCAGCCGCGCGATCCACTGAAAGGTCCCGCCGCTCTGGTCGTAGCCGGTGTCCCACAGATCCTCGCGGTTGGCTGGATCGTTGCCGCCGCGCAGCTCTTGCTCGGTCCCGTAATACAGGCAGGGCACCCCGGGCGCGGTATAGAGAAACACCAAGCCGTTGCGCAGCAGCTTGCGCTGGACCTCGAGCGACAGCTCCTGCACGCCATACAAGAAGCGCGGCACGTCGTGGTTATCGAGGAAGTTGACGGGGATGTCCGACGGCGCCACGCCGACCCCACCCTCGGCCGGCTCGGTGCCCCAATTGGTGGTCCGCTGCTCCCACAGCGCCTGGATCCGATCGGTCGACTGGGCCTGCTGAAACACGTCGCGGACGGCCTGGAAGTACTGCGGGAAGTAGAACGCGCTGTCGAGCTGATCGCCCGTGAGCGCCGGTCCCCCGGCCGCGCAGTCGAGCTCGCTGGGGTCGGGCTCGAGCTTCTGCGTGAACGAGCCGACCAGATCGTCGCGACCGTCGAACGCCTCGCCGAACATGAAGAAGTTGTGCTTGCCTTGCTCGGCCAGGCGCTGGCGCACGCGCTGCGAGAAGTAGCGCCAGAACTCGTGCTCGACGTGCTTGATCGTGTCGATGCGGAACCCGTCGGCGTTGGTCTGCTCGATGATCCGCGCGTAGACGTCGACGAACGCCTGCTTGACGTCGCAGCGGCTGGTGTCGACGTCCTTGAGTCCGCCGGGGAAGTCACCGTGGAGCAGCTGATCTTCCTCGTCGAAGTTCAGCGTCCGACCCTTGCGGTTGTAGATCGCGGGGTTGCGAAACACCTCGGGGTTGGGCGGCATGTGGTTGGTCGCAGGGTCATTGCCAAAAATGATCGGCGCCGGCCCGGCCTCGCCCAGCGAGGTGAACGACTGGATCCCGCGCGGGTCGAAGTCCGGGTCGTACTCGTTGATGTACATCACCGGCGAGTCGACGCCGTTGCCCTGGATCTGCTCGTCGGGGTGACCGTTGAGGTTGATGTCGTAATAAAACAGCTGCCCGACATGGTTGGCGACGATGTCGATGATCACCAACATGTCGCGCTCGTGGGCCGCGTCGACCAGGCGCCGCAGCGCGACGAGATCGCCAAAGTGGGGGTTGAGCTCGGTGAAGTCTTGGGCCCAATAGCCGTGATAGCCGTCGACGTTGGCGTCGGTCTCGACGTTCTTGACGACCGGCGAGATCCACAAAGTCGTGACCCCGAGCGCTTGCAGATAGGGGAGCTTGTCCTCGAGCCCCTGCCAGTCGCCGCCGTGGTAGCGCGCCGGAGCGCCGAGCTGGACCCGATAGTCGTTGGCGTTGTCGCCGTTGGCGAAGCGGTCGACCAGGACCTGATAGATGACCTCGTCGCGCCAGTCCTCGACCTCGGTGGTCAGCTTGGGGGTCTGCTCGTAGCCCTGGAAATCCAGGCAGCTGTTGAGCGGGAGCAGGGCGGCGCTCAACGACAGCGCCCGGATGGCGTTTGTGAATACCCTCGAGGTTCGACGAAGCTGCTGCATGTCAGTCCCGGAAGTAGGAGGTGCTGCCGAACCACCACTCGGCGCCAAAGCCGATCAAGTGGTCGACGGCGCGCTGCGCGAACACGTCGTCTTGGGCGTAGAGCGACTGAGCGCCATCATCCCGGATCGTGGCCATGTAGAACGCCCGAATATGCGGCCGCGCGTACGAACCCCGGCCGGCCGGCGCCCAGAACGGCATCACGCCCACGCGCCACAAGCTGGCGAACAGCGGACCGGTGGTGTCTTGCTCGAGGTTGGGGAACGCGGCGCGCTGCTGGGCCTGGTAGCTGGCCTCGATCGCGGTGCCGGCCACGTTGCCGAACCAAAACTGCGGCCGGACCAGCACGATGCCCTCGTTGAGATCGAACAGATCGAGGTCGGGGCTGGCGTTGCGATAGCGGCGAAAGTACGCGCCCATCATCACGCCAAAGAAGCTGACCTCGTAGTTGCCACCAAGCGCGACGATCAGCTCGCGCGCGCCCTTGGTCGTGCCATTTGGAGCCAGCTGGGTCGGACGGGAGAATTCGCCGTAGGCCGCCAGGTCCCAGGCGTGACGGACCCACAGGTTGAGGTGGGTGCTGCGCTTGCCCGTGAACAGGCTGACCTCGCCGCCAGCCACGTAGCCGTTGTCGGGCGGGACGGCTTCGAATTCGCGGAACTCGCCGAGCAGCTCGCGCTGACCGGCGCGCACGTGGTGGGTCTCGCCGTAGCCGACCAGCTTCACGCCGCCGCCGCTGTGTCCGATGTGAAACACGTGACCAAGCTTGTAGCTGCTCACGATCTGCTGGCGATCCAAGATCGCAACGTCGGTCTCACCGGGCTGGTTGAGCGGCAGCGGGCGCGCGACCAGCTGGGTGTAGAATCGGGTCTGGGGTTGGTTGACGCCCGCGTGGACCTTGATGAAGGTGCCACCCTCGAATTGATAGCCAGCGCCGCCGCCGATCGTGTTGAGGTTGTCGAGCGGCCACCAGTCGAGCACGTAGATGTCGTCGCCCCGGTACATGCGGGACCCGGCCCAGAACGAGAGCCGCTTCAGGCCGAGGTCAGTCTCTTCGATATAGAGGTTGCGCAGCGCGATCGCGGCGTCGAAGTCACCGCTGTAGTGGAAGATCGGGTGGCGAAACGCGACCGTCGCGACCACGCGAGTGTAGGCGCCGGTCTGCTTCCAGTAATCCTCGCGGCGCAGCTCGAGCTCGGCGTAGGTCGACTCGTCAAACCGAGAGCCGCGCCCGACGATGTCAGCGTCGCGGCCTGGCCGACCCCGGGCGTCGCCCGCCGCGACCACGCGACCGTAGGATCCAAAGTGAAAGCCGTCGGCGTAGTCGGGCGGGCGCTGGCCGTCTGACGCGACGCCGACCGTGGTCGGCTGGTCTGGCTCTGGCTCTGGCTCTGGCTCGACCTCCGGCGCAGGCTCGGGCTTGGGCGGTGGCTCGGGGACCGGCTGAGACTCGCGGTCCTCGAGCTCGCCGCGGAGTCGCTGGACCTCGGACTCGAGCGCGTCGAGCTGCTCCTGCATGCGGCGCAGCTGCTCGGCGTCGATCGTGTTCTGCGGCGGCTCGCTCACGGGCGCGGGTGGGCCTGCGTCCTCGGGTGGAGCCGCCCACGCCAACGTGGGCACCGCGAGCATCAGGCCAGTGACCCAGCTGACCCGCACGAGTCCGTGGCTCACGGCGCACCAGTCTACGAAGGGCGTCCGCAAGCGGGCGAGCCTCGCCCGAGCTGAAGCCAGCTGACTGAGCTGGCTGACCGCGCCTCGGAACCCGTGGGTCGTCACCGCTGGCACCATACCTCAGACATCGTCCGCTTCGGGTAGTAGAGTCACGCCGTGGCGAAGCCGCGGGAGCGTGTGCGTCGTGGTCTGCGCGCCATCGTGTGGGCGGTGCTCATCACCAGCTGCACGCATGGCGAGGCCGCTGACGGTCCGCCGGTCCGCGACTGCACGGCGGTGATCTGGGCGTGGCCTGGCCACCCCAGCGCGAGCGTGGAGATCGTTGGCAGCTGGGACGGCTGGGCGAGCCCGGGCACCTCGATGCTGCGCCGCGACGACGGCTGGCGGGTGCTGGGCCTGGATCTGCCGGCCGGCGAGTACGGCTACCTGGTCGTCGACGGCGGCTCGGCGCGGCTCGACCCGCACAACCCGCTGACCAGCTTTCGACTCGACGACGGGCGCGAGGTCTCGCGGCTCGAGATCGAGGACTGCACGGTGCCGACCCTGCGGGTGCAGCCCGAGGATGTCGAGGTCGACGCAGGCCAGCTGGCGATCTCGGCGTCGTTCCTGGCCGTCAACGCCGACGCGCGGCTGGACCCGGCTCGCGTCGAGGCGGCGCTCACCGTCGACGCAGCCACGCCCGCCGACGGGACGATCGAGCTGTCGAGCCCGCCGCTCGCTCGCGGCCGCCACTCGTTCGAGCTGCGCGCCCATGACCTCGCGGGTCGGGCAGCTCGGGCTCGGGTCTCGGTGTTCGTCGATCCGATCGCGCCGAGCTGGGCGGACGCGGTCATCTACCAAGTCGTGACCGATCGCTTGTTCGCCGACGACGGCCTCGCGCTGGCCGCCCCGCCGACCCCGGGATCTCGCGCGGGCGGGACGCTGGGCGGGGTTCAGGCCGCGCTCGAGAGCGGCTACTTCGAGGCGCTGGGGGTGAGCGCGCTGTGGCTCTCGCCGGTCTACGCAAACCCGGTCGAGCCGCGCCTGGGCACCGACGGGCGGCTCTACGAGGGCTACCACGGCTACTGGGTCACGGACTCGCGCGCGGTCGAGCCCCGGATCGGCGGCGAGCAAGCGCTGCGCTCGCTGATCGACTCGGCCCACGCGCGGGGGGTCGCGGTGATCCTCGACGTGGTCCCCAACCATGTCTACGAGACCCACGAGATCGTCGGCGATCCAGGCACGCTGGGGTGGTTCAACGAGCACCCCAGCGAGTGCGTGTGTGGGACCGCGAGCTGCCCGTGGGCCACGAACATGCAGGACTGCTGGTTCGCGCCCTACCTGCCGGATCTGCGGCTCGAGAACGGCGACGCGATGAACTTCGCGGTCGGCGAGCTGCTGTGGTGGCTGGACAATTTCGAGGTCGATGGCCTGCGGGTCGACGCGGTCCCCATGATGCCGCGCGCGGCCTCGCGGCGGATCGTCCACGCGGTTCACCAGCACACCGCGCCGGGCGTCGATCGCCTGGTGCTCGGCGAGGTGTTCACCGGCTCGGGCACCCCGGGCGTCGCTGGTCTGCGCCGCTATCTCGGCCCCGGCGGGCTCGACAGCGTGTTCGACTTTCCGCTGATGTGGGCGCTGCGGGACGTGCTCGCAACCGACAGCGCCGGGTTCACCAGCCTCGACGCGCTGCTCGATCACATCGACGCGCAGCTCGGCGGTTCGGGGGCCGTGCTGGCGCGGATGCTCGGCAACCACGACGTCGAGCGCTTCGTCTCGACGGTCGTCGGCGACGGCTCCGGCGACCCCTGGGACCAGCCCGCGTCGCAGCCCGAGGGCGTGAACGAGCTCGAGCTCGCGGCGCTCGACCGGGTGAGCCTGGCGCTGACGCTGCAGCTGACCTTGCCGGGGATGCCAGTGCTCTACTATGGCGACGAGCTCGGCCTGGCCGGCGGCGACGATCCCGACAACCGCCGGGTGATGCCCTCGCTCGAGTCGCTGTCGCCGGCCCGCCTCGCGCTGCTCGATCGCGCCCGGACCTTGGGCCAGCTGCGACGCTGCGCGCCCGCGCTGCGCTCCGAGCTACGCCAGACCCTGCACGTGAGCGACGACACCTACGCCTACGCGCGCTCGGCCGGCGATGGGGGCGTCGCGGTCGTGCTGATCTCGCGGGCCGACGCGCCGCGGGTGATCCCGATCCCCGGCACCAGCACGATCAGCGGAACGTTCGTGGACGCGCTCGGAGGCGGCGCGGTCGAGCTTGGTGCGGGCGCCGAGGTCGAGCTTGGCCCGCGCGCCGCGATGGTCTTGCTCGCCGCGGACGATCCCTGCTTGCGCTGAGGCGACCGTGGTCCTCGCGCCGCGCCAGAGGCGGTACTCTAGCGGCCTGCATCTGCTCTCGAGGAACCACCTGGCTGTGCGCACTCACCTGACCTTGGTTTTCACTCCGCTGCTGCTCGCGCTCCCGGCCTGCGCCGTCGATCAATTTCAGTCCGACGACGACTACGGCGATCCGCCCAACAGCGACACCTACAGCCCCGACGACGGCAGCGACTGGAGCGGCAGCACGTCCACGACCACCGGCGAGCCCGACACGGGCGACGGCGACGGCGACGAGGGCCCGCCCGAGTGTGACGACGCCGACAAGCGCTGCCCTCACGAGTTCACGCTGCCCGACATGAGCTACTCGAGCGTCGACGTGATCGGCGACTTC
This sequence comes from Enhygromyxa salina, assembly GCF_002994635.1. GTDB lineage: Bacteria > Myxococcota_A > Polyangia > Nannocystales > Nannocystaceae > Plesiocystis > Plesiocystis salina_B. Next base: position 125,563 of record NZ_PVNL01000074.1, read on the forward strand.
TCGTCCGACGGCTGGACCGCTGGCGCGTCGATGACCCTGGACGGCGGGACCTGGCGGGTGATCACGGGCGTGCCCTGGGACACCCCCGTCGAGTACAAATTCAGGGTCGACGGCGGGCAGGGCTACATCCCCGACCCCAACAACCCCAATCAGGTCGACGACGGGTTCGGCGGGTTCAACTCCGTGCTCGACGCGACCACCTGTGAAGACTGGGACTGCGAGTCCGACCTGATCGGCGACTTTGACTGGCGCGACGCGGTCATCTACTTCGTGTTCGTCGATCGCTTCTATAACGGCGACATGAGCAACGACGGCCCGATCGGCGTAGAGGCGCTGGCCGACTGGCAGGGCGGCGACTGGGCCGGGGTCTCGCAAAAGATCAACGAGGGCTACTTTGACGATCTCGGCGTGAATGTGCTGTGGCTGTCGGTGCCCATGGACAACACCCAGGCCAGCGGGGCCGGGACCGACGGCCATCAATACTCGGCCTATCACGGCTACTGGCCGCAGAACCTCGATCAGACCGAGGAGCACTTTGGGACCCTGGCCGAGCTGCAGGCGCTCGTCGAGCTGGCCCACGCCCACGACATCAAGGTGCTGTTCGACTACGCCATGAACCACGTGCACTCGAGCGCGCCGATCTACGCGCAGAACCCCGGGTGGTTCTGGCCCAACGACAACGGCCAGGGCGGCGACTGTGTGTGCGGGGGCGGCTGCGGGTGGGACGGCGCCGACGGGCGGCGCTGCTGGTTCACGCCCTACCTGCCGGACTTCAACTTCACCGACGCGGGCGCGCGGGACTACTCGGTCGGCAACGCCATGCAGTGGATCGCCGACACCGGCGTCGACGGGTTCCGGCTCGACGCGGTCAAGCACATCGAAGATCAGTGGCTGCTCGATCTCCGCGCGCGGGTCGAGAGCGAGGTCGAGCCAAACACCGGTGAGCACTTCTACATGGTCGGCGAGACCTTCACCGGGGACCGCGACCTGATCGCCTACTACGTCAATTCGTCGATGCTCGACGGCCAGTTCGACTTTCCGCTGCGCATGGAGCTGGCCAACAAGCTGCTCATGCGCAACGGCGCAATGTCGGACTTTGCCGCGTTCATGGACGGCAACGACGACTACTATGGCGCCGGGATCATGAGCACCTTCATTGGGAATCATGACATCCCGCGGGTGATCCACCTCGCCGAGGATCAGCCGGTGTGGAACAGCGAGTGGACCGACGGCAAGGATCTGGCGTGGTCCAACATTCCGCTGCCAGGGAACCTGGCGCCGTTCGAGCGCGTGGCCCTGGGCTTCTCGGTCTTGTTGACGACCCCCGGGGCGCCGCTGATCTATTATGGTGACGAGGTCGGCATGGCCGGCGCGGGCGACCCAGACAATCGCCGCTTCATGCAGTGGGATGGCTACAGCGCCGGGCAGGAGCTGCTGCTCGATCACGTCATGACCCTCAACGCGATCCGAGCCGAGCAGATGCCGCTGCGCCGCGGGGATCGAACCACGCTCAGCGCCGACGCGGACACCTTCGTGTACGAGATGAGCTTTGGCTCGGACAGCGTGTACGTGGCGATCAACCGGTCGGATGGCAACCGCAGCGCGGGCGGGCTGCCGGGGGGGAGCTATCAGGATCTTCTGACCGGGCAGAACGTGGCTGGTCCGGGGGTCGATTTGCCGGCTCGGACCAGCATGGTGTTGCTGCCGCAGTGACCGGGGAGACCAGGGGCGGGAAGCGTTCTCGCCAGCGCGAGCCGAAGCGATCGTGATCTCGAGCCGATCGCCGCGGTCGGAGTCGAGCGCGCGTGGGAGCAGATCTCTTTCGTGCCTGAGCGATTCGTGGGACGCGGCGGTGACTGCGACTTCGACGTACCCATCCAGGCGCTTGCACGACGCCGGCCTTTGGACACGGGTGTGTCCTGAACGGGCTGCACTACAGATCGAAGGGCAGCCGCCCCGGCCCATCCGTTACCCGGCCCAAGATGGGCCGCTTTTGCTCACAGACTCGTGAAGGCAAAGTGTTAAGGAACTTTCCCCGGGCTCGCTCCTGGGCTCGTCGCCTGCCACAAGCAGGTCTTTCCATGAGTGCAGGAACCTGTCCGATCGGATCGGAGAGTGCTTAAACCTTCCCGAACGTTGCTTGGCCGATTTGCACGGCCGACTTGTCCAGCTCATCGATGTGGTTGATCCCAACGAGATCACGGACCAACGATCACACCACTTCCCCTTGCCGGCGGCTGGTAATCACGCCACCATCGGCGCCAGGTTGGTCGCTCCCGGCGATCGAGGGGAACGACTCCGAGCAAGATGATGGCGACAACAGCAAGATGGCTGCAAGAGTTCCTCCGTGGGCGCAACCTCGTCAAACCCGATGGTCGGCCGCTGTTCGAGTATCGTACCAGGGAGGCCGAGTTCGCATCGCTGCAAGCGCTCGTGTCCGAGACTCTGTTCGTCAGTGCCCACGATTGCGGGGCATTTTGCCTCTACGCTGCGGAGTGGTGGCGACGACATGGTGAAGGACTGACCTTCAAGGGTCTGCTCGAGTCGCTTGGTTGGGACTGCTCCTACACCGAGCTCTACGGCGAGATCGAGCAGGGACTACGCTACTGGGGCCGGCACTTGCGGATCGTTCGTACGCCGACCCGAAGCTGGCGCGATTTCGTGGGTAGCCTCTCGCGCGAGGGTGGTCTCCCGCTCCAACTCCTGCTCGATTCCCAAACCTCGATCCGCCGGTTCTTCCGCCAGCTGCTTCAGATCCAGAGCACCGGCGTCGAGGTGACTGCAAAGTGGGCAGAGGTTGCGGCGATCGACCTTCCCAAGGCCTGGCGTCATCCCGACATCTACGAACTCGCGCCCGCCCTCGTCAATCACATCTGGCAGTTGCGCAAGAGTGTTGCTCACGCCGAGCAGCCTGTGCTCGAACTCGACCGCGTCCAAACAGGTTGGCAGGAGCGACTCCCGATCTTGGTCGACAGCGACGTCGCCGCGGCCTTGGTCCGCGGTCTAGTCGAGGACGCTCAGAAAATCGCCACCAGCGGACGCCTCGGTCTCACAGTCGAGACCCGGCTGATGCTCCGCAACGGCGAATGGTCGTTCCAACGTGTGCTCCAGCCCCCTCGACGCATGCAGCCTCGCGAGCTGTGGAAACTGCTCGACCTCGATCCCCAAGCGGACGACAATCCCCGTCGCGTTCGCATCCTGATCGACGACGGGAGCGGGCCGCGACCGCTCGCCATCGCCACTCAGTGGAAGGCGGATGACCCCTTCGAACTTGTGCCGCTGGTCGAGGGTGCGCTGGTCTCGTTCTCCGCGACCGAGTTGGTGGTGCTCGCGGACACCGTGAGCGAGGCGTTCCCCGGCAAGCTACTTCGAGGTGGTGAGCGGCTCGACCACGGGCCCTGGGTGTTCATCGCCGACGGGCAGGATGAAGGCGGCGGCGAAGAATGGAAGCTCATCGCGCAAGGCTCGGCCCGCGTGCGGTCGAGCGACGTCTTGGTCGCCCTGCCTGCCAATTGCCCCTCGACCCTCCGGGGTACTGAGCCACACGGTCAACTCATCACTCACAAGGGAGTCCGTGCCCTTGTTCGAGTCACTGGTGGACCAATCCACATCAACGACGTGGATTCTGGCGAGCGCTACGTCGTCGAGGCCTCGGCCAGCGAGGACGATGCCCAGGCCTACCGGTTCGAGGGGCCGCTGTTCGGTGAGGAACTTCGACCCCCGGTCTGGCGAGGCGTGCCTCGGGTCTACGAGGAGCCCATGTTCGGCGTCCGTCGCGAAGTGCACCCCCGTGACCTCGAATGGCGACCCAAACACGGCGGCCACACCTGGGCCCGCCTGTCCGACGCTTGTCGAGGCCATGTCGAGATCCGTCTTCGGCGCGGCGGGACCACTGCGTTCGCCCGCTCGCTCCTCATCGTGCCCAAAGCCACGGTCTTCGAGATCCGCCCCACGAGCGACCACAACACCGCCGAACTCCTGCTCGATGGGACCGAGGCCAGCCACGGTCTCCTGCGCGCTGATGCGGGCTTCGAGGTGGTGTCGCTGGCTGATTCAGGCAACCTCGCCTGGGCCGTCACTTCGACCGACGACGCTCCGGCGCGTGTCCAAGTCCAACTTCGCTGGACGGAGTCGCGCGCCATGAAGCTGTGGCTCCCGTTTCCCAAGGTCGGAATTCGTTTCATCGACAACGCTGGTCGAGTGCTCCCCAATGACGCCACCGTCGCCCTCGACAACCTTCGTGGGTGCCGGGTCGAGGCCTTATTGCCCCGTCACGAGCCACATCCCTTTGTCGAAGCGAAGCTGAAGAGCGCCACCGATCGCCCAGGCGGGTTCGTCAGCGATTCGAACTTTGCCCACAAGCTCCGGCTGCTGAGTAAACGTGGCGCGCCGCTGATCCGTCGGTTCGCCCTCGATCTTTCTCGACTCGTAGATGATGTGGGTCTGCGCCTCGCAGGCACCACCGAGCTCAACGCGTTTGTGAGGCTCGTAGTCCAGACCCGAACCGGCAAGACCCGGTTGAACGTCCGACGCTTCCCACTTTCCATGATGGTGACCCCCGAGCACACCGGCGTGATGGTCTTGCCCGACAAGAGCGAGACCTTCGTCGACGAACTCGTTATGGGGATGGAACTCCATCGAATCCCGATACGCTCGCCCGACGCCACACCGGTTTCGATGGAGCGGTCGCCAGCTGGATGGACGATCGGACTCGACGAAGACAACGCTGAAACCTGGCTCGTGATCGGCTCTCGTGAGGGGCGCTGCTGTGCACGGCCGGTGATCTGGCACCCGCCCCGGGACTCTGGACCCGCTCCCGAACTCGACGACATCTCGACGCTCACCGACGCCGTCGGCGTCGCCTGGAAGCAGGTACGACTCGCTGCGATCAGCAAGGTCCTCGACGAACTGATCGCCGACCCCTCCCACCCCGAGTGGACCCAACTGACCCCATTCCTTGGGTCACTCGCCACACTCCCCGCCACGACCTACGACGTGCTCGACGTCGCGGTGCGAAAACCGACGCTGTGCGTCTACACGTTGATCGATATGTCACCCTCGGTGGGATTACAACCACTGTGGACCGCTCTCGAGCAACTCAGCTTCGCGTGGAAGTTGGTCCCCGTCAAAGCGTGGATTGCCGGCTTTCGGCTGTGGTGGGCCCGGATCGAAGCCGACGTCGCCAAACTCGACGAGGGACTTCAGCCCATCGTCCTGGATGCCGCCCGGAACCAGCTCGCTAGTACATTGAGCGCGATCGAGGCCCGGTTGCACGGGTTCACGATCGTCCGTGAACTCATCGAATGCGCGCTGCTCGGGGCTGAGCCAGGCCAGTACATGCAATTTCTCGCCTTCCCCGGGGGCCTGGGACGCGCCCCCCTGCTCGAGGGCCGCGACGAAGCCCGGATGAACCTGTTCCGGACCCACGCTGACGACCGATCGTGGCCGTCGTTCCAAGCAGCTCGCGACCTCCTCGACGAGTTTCCGGGTCAGGTCCCCAAGAGCCTGCTTCCGCTCGGCGTCTTCGCCAACAAGATCCGCGAGAAGACCCGGTTCGTCACCTACGCCCCCGTCCAGGCCGCCATCGCGGCGGCCTGCGGGCTCAAACTCAACCCCGAGCAGATCTTCGCTCTCCGCCAGCTTGAGGCCTTCGACAATACATGGTTTGACCACTGCTACGAGGCGAGCCTCGCTGCGGCGATCGGAATCATGCTCGAGAGCGATCCCGAGACCTTCCAATGACCACCCACGCCGACTTCTACTCCTCGCTCAGTACCCAACTTGCGCTCCGTTCTTCGCGCGCGGTCATCAGCTATCTCAATCCGCTCTCGCCTGGGCTCCGTGCGTTCTTGACCAAACATCTCGAGCGGCAAGCGGGCGCCGATGGCAGTTTTCTCGCCGACCCCGTGTTCGAAGCCACCTTCGGGTGGAAGGAGCACCACGCGCCCATGAGTTCGCTCGGCGGCTCGCTGCTGCATCACTCGCTCGTCGATGCCATGGATCGGGCCGAGTCCGAGCGGTTCGAGAAGTCCTTCAACCCCTACGTCCACCAGGTCGAGGCCTGGAACAAGCTCAAAGAGGAGCCGGCACAGTCGGTGGTCGTGAGCAGTGGCACCGGCTCGGGGAAGACGGAGTGCTTCCTGGTCCCAATTCTTGACTCGCTCGCCCGCCAGCGTGCGAGCGGGGCCAGCTTGGTCGGGGTTCAGGCCCTGTTTCTGTATCCGCTCAACGCCCTGATCAACAGCCAGCGCGACCGGCTTCGAGCGTGGACCAATGACTTCGGCGGAGACATCAAATTCTGCCTCTACAACGGCCAAACCCCCAAAGTCGACCCGCCCGCCCATGAGGCCAAGAAGGTGCCGCAGGAGGTCATGGGTCGCCCTGCACTTCGGCGGTCGCCACCACCGATCCTGATCACCAACGCGACGATGCTCGAGTACATGCTCGTGCGCCAACAAGACGCCCCGATCCTCGAGGCGTCCAAGGGCAAGCTGCGCTGGATCGTCCTCGACGAGGCCCACACCTATATTGGTTCGCAGGCCGCCGAGGTCTCGCTCTTGCTTCGCCGGGTGCTCCACGCCTTCCAGGTCGAGCCCGAGCAAGTCCGCTTCGTTGCGACATCGGCCACCATCGGCAAGTTCGGCGACCAAGAGTCACGCGACAAGCTACAAGCGTACCTGGCCGACATCGCCGGCCTGCCCAAGGACCGCGTCCACGTGGTCGAGGGTTCGCGCGAGACACCGAATCTGCCCGAGGAGCTCGTATCGCAATCGAACGAACTCGGTGACCTCAGCGACCTCGCTAGTGCCTCGCCCGGACACAGGTTCCGGTCTCTCGCCACGGTCCCAGCGGTGCGCACGCTCCGGGACACCCTGTCCAAGGGCCCCACTCAGACGGGTGTCCTCGCGGAGGCCACGTTCGGTGACAAAGACCCCGACACGATCGAGAAGACCCTCGAACTGCTCGACGTCGCCCGCATGGCGACCCTCGACAAGCAGCCGTTCCTACCCCTGCGTGCCCACTACTTCCAGCGCACGCAGCCAGGGCTGTGGAGCTGCATCGATCCCAACTGCTCCGAGCGCCAGCCCGAGCTCGACAATTGGGACTTCGGGCGAGTGTTCCTCGAACACCGATCGAAGTGCGACTGTGGAGCGCTGGCCCTCGAGCTGGTCATGTGCAGGCGCTGTGGCGCCGAGTATCTGGCGGCGGAGAATCAGCAGGACCCCAAGAACCCCGAGCCTCGCCTCGTGCCGGTTGGAGGCAGCGATGAGAATTCCGACGACGAATCCGGCGACGAGTCCGGCCAGGAGCCGGGGATCGATGAGGAGACCGATCCTGATCCAGACTCACCGCCCAAACCCGGCGAACGCATGCTGGTTTGGCGGCAGCGGGACCACAAGTCCGACCTCCCCGTAGAGATCAACGTGGCCACTGGCACATGGGCGACCCCCGGCACCAGCCACCTCATGGCCCGCTGGCACACCGAGCAGGGAACCTGCCCGCGCTGCGGCGAGCGAGAGTTTGCCCGCGGCGAGATGCTCCGGAGCATGAACCTCGGCGCGCCGTTCCTGCTCGGTGTGTCCACGCCAACCCTGCTCGAGCACGTTCCGCCCCAGAAAGACGACCCGAAGTCGAAGCCCTTCGACGGCCGGCGAATCATCACCTTCAGTGACAGTCGCCAGGGCACCGCTCGCTTCTCGCTGCGCTCGCAGATCGAGGCCGAGCGCAACTTCGTCCGCAGTCACATCTACCATCTCGTCCAGAGCCGCATCACCAGTCCCGCTCTGCCCAACGACGCCGAGAAACTCGCAGGTCTCGAACTCGCGCTCGCGCAGCCCGGCATGCCCGAGTCGGTCCAAGCCATGCTGGCTAGCCAGGCCGAAGAGATCCGGGCGCGACTGTCTGCCCCTGCCGTCGGCACCGTCACGTGGCCCGAAGCCGTGCAGTCCCTCGCTGGTTCGAACGCGGTCCAGCACTGGATTCAACCAGCCTGGAAGAGTGACGGCCACGACCGCAAGCTCTACGAGCTGTCCGAGTTTCTGCTGTTTCGCGAGTTTGCCCGCCGACCGATGCGGCAGAACTCGGTCGAGACCCTCGGTCTCGTCGCCGTCGACTACCGCGAGCTCGACCAAATCGCTGCTGGTGGAGTGCCGTCGGTCGTCGCCCGCGAAGGCTTGAGCGCCCACGAGTGGCGGTCGTTCATCAAGCTGCTGCTCGACCTTGGGGTCCGTGGCAACACAGCCGTCGCCGCCAAACGCGAGTGGCTCGATTGGATGGGCACTCACTTCGCGCTCAAGTTCATCCTCGGACCTCATGCCGAGGTCGGCCAGCGCAACAAGCAGATGCTCTGGCCCTACATCCGCGAAGGTGGCATGGGCTCACGCTTCGTCAAACTCCTTGCGCGCGTTCTCGGGCTCGACACCGGGGTCGCCGAGGATCGCACACGTATCAACGAGCTGCTCGAGCAGGCCTGGACCGACGCGCGGCGTGTGCTCCAGCCTTTCGCCGACGGCCACCAGCTCAGCCACAAGGACTCCGTGGTGCTCACGAGCATCAGTCACGCGTGGATCTGTCCGACCACCCGCCGGATCCTCGACACGACCTTCCGCGAGACCACCCCCTACATTCCTCGCCGCCAGGACGCCGACTTGCAGTGCCGCCCGGTGACCATGCCCCGGCTCCCACACCCGTTCCCCGAGCGCGGCGACGCGACCGGACGCCCGATCCCTCCCGGCACCATCCCCCATTGGCTCGAAACCGACCCAGACATCGCCATCGCCCGCACCCGCGGGGTCTGGACCGAGTTCAGCGACCGCCTCGCCACCGCCGCCCGTTACTATCGTGTCGCCGAGCACTCCGCCCAACAAAGCGGCAGCCGCCTCGCGCAGATCGAAAAGCAGTTCAAAGCGGGCGACGTCAATGTGCTGAGCTGCTCGACCACCATGGAGATGGGTGTCGACATCGGTGGCCTGTCTGCGGTCGCCATGAACAACGCCCCGCCTGGACCCGCTAACTTCCTACAGCGTGCAGGTCGGGCGGGCCGGCGTGGCGAGACCGCAGCCGTCAGCCTGACCATGTGCCAAGCCATGCCCCACGGTGAGGCCGTGTTCCGCCACCCCATGTGGCCGTTCACGACACCAATCAACGTCCCGCGGGTCTCGCTCGAGAGCAACCGCATCGTCCAGCGCCACATCAACGCCCTCGCCCTGACCAGCTTCCTGGCCGAGCAGGGTGCTGACGGCCTGAGCCTCCGCACCGAGTGGTTCGTCGAGCCTCCGAGCAAAGAGGGCCTCTCCGCGTCCGACCTGTTCGGCAAATGGCTGCGGGACACTCCCGCGCGCGAGGCCGAGACCCGGTTCGCCCGAGGTGTCGCCGAGCTGCTGACCCGAAACTCCCGGCTCGCCGGCCAGCCGCTCGACCGTCTGCTCGAGGCGAGTGCCGCCATGCTCGACGACATCGTCGCGCCGTGGCGGGCCGAGATCGACCGCCTCGTGTCCGACCTCGACAACGCCGGAGGCGTGCCCAAGAAAAACGACGTAGCCAGCCCGGCCCAACTCGCCATTCAACGCCAGCTCCGACGCCTCCGCAACGAGTACCTGCTCGGCGAGCTCGCCAACCGCGGCTTCCTGCCCGGCTATGGGTTCCCCACCGGAGTCGTCCCGTTCATCAACAGCAACATCGGCGACCTCAAGGCCGAAGCAGCACGAAAAGCTCGGCGCAAGGCCGGGCAGGACGACGACGAGAACAGCCGCGAAGACGGCCAATCGCGCGGCCGCGCCTGGGCCAGCCGCGAACTCCCCAAGGCCATCCGCGAGTATGCCCCTGGGGCCCGCATCGTCATCGACGGCGAGGTCTGGACCAGCGGGGGCGTGACCCTCAATTGGCAGACCCCACCCGGCGACCAGCCTCATCCAGAGATTCAGTCCTTCCGCCAGGCCTGGCGTTGCAAAGACTGCGGCGCCAGTGGGACCGTCTCGAGCTGGGTCGACAGCTGCACCGGTTGCGGAGCGGCGAAGCCGGACCGTATCCCCTACCTGCAGCCCGCTGGATTCGCCATCCCGATCGTCCAGGACCCCGACAACGATCTCCGCCAGCGCTACCTCCCAGTCGAGCGCCCGTGGATCTCCGTCGGCCCCGAACCGTGGGTCCCGCTCGCTCGCCCCGACGCTGGGCGCATGCGAACCAGCGCCGAGGGTTCGATTTTCCACTACAACCGCGGCGAGCATGGCCGCGGGTACGCCATTTGCCTGGTCTGCGGCCGGGCCCACGCCGAGTCCGGCGACGCAGACGATTCTGGCCGGTCCAGGAACCCGCCCCTGCCCAACGCCCTGAAGAACCACTACAAGCTCCGCGGCGGCAAGGAGGCCAACGGCTCGAGTCGCTGCCCGGCCAACGACTCCACCCACGGCATCAAGCGTGGGCAAAACCTCGGCGTCGAGTCCCGCACCGACGTGTTCGAGCTGCAGCTTTGCGACCTCGCCTCAGGCCAGGTCATCACCTCGCGCACGGCCCTGAGCACCATCGCCGTCGCCCTGCGCCGAGCGACCGCCGCCAAGCTCGGCATCGAAGACCGCGAGCTCGGCTGGGCCATCATCGCTTCGCAGGCCCCCTCTGGCATGCGTGGCCGGTCCATCGTCCTCTACGACACCGCCGCCGGTGGTGCTGGCTTCGTCGGGGCCATCCCCGAACTCCTGCCCGAGCTCCTGCGTGCCGCCCGCAAGCACCTGGACTGCGAGCGCAAGTGCGACCAGGCCTGCCATGGGTGCCTGCTCAGCTACGACACGCAACACGAGAGCAAGCACCTCAACCGCCACGTCGGCGAACAGGCTCTGTCCACCGAGTTCCTCGATGCGCTCGAGCTCCTGGCCAAGGACCGACTCTTGGGTCCTGACAGCAAGTCCGAGTTCCAGCCGCTCGAGGAGGCCATCGATCGCGAGCTTCGCCGCAGCCAAGCCCGGGACCTACGCATTCACCTGAGCGGCGACGTCGAGCAGTGGGACTTCCCCGCCTGGTCCGCGCGTGCGTCGTTGCTGCGTTGGGCTGCCGCGCACGCCAAGGTCACTCTGCTGGTGCCGCCCAACGCTGTCACCAAACTCGACGCTGGCAACCGCTCGACGCTCGCCACGTTGGTCGAGGCCCTCGGCCTCGAGGTCCGGGAGCACGACGGTCGGTCGCCGACGGAGCTAGCCGTCGAGCTCGGCGGGGTCGAGTCGGTCCGCTGGGCCACGCTCCCCGCCGACGCCCGCGGACCGGGCTCGCAGTGGGGTCGCACGGAGGTGTGCGTCGTTGACCGCTCCCCGTCCCCGCTCCCAGCCCTGGCTGGGAACCCCATCTCGCTCGACGCCATCCGCCCGCCGCTTCCCGCTCCCTCCGCTGCCGGCGACTACCACGGCATCGCCATCGAGGGGCAGCTGCGTGTGTCCACCGAGGTGTTCGGGCGCCACTTCTGGAATCTGGTCCACACCAAGGTCCCGAACCTGCGCAAGCGGTTGGCGAGTGCTCCGCTGGAGACCATCGAGTACTCCGACCGCTACCTCCGGACGCCGCTAACCATGCGGTTGCTGCTCGAGACGCTGCGCATATTGAAGGCCGAGAATCCAGGCGCGTTCACCGATGCTACGAAGGTCGTCGTCAACACCATCCCGACCGACGCGGGCAACAACCGTGGGACCCCGAGCGAGTTCAGCCATGACTGGCGCAGCGATGCCGACCGGAGTTCGACCCTTGCCGCGGCGGCCGAGCGGCTCGGCCTGACGATCGAGCTGCGCCAAGTCAACCGCCGACAGCTTCCGCATCACCGCGGGTTCACCCTCACCTGGGAGGGGGGCAGCTGGATGATGCGCCTTGATGAAGGCTTTGGGTTCCTCACGGAGGGCAAGCGCGCCGACCGTTTTCCGTTTGGGTCGGACCCGAAGGCCCGGGCCAACAAGTTGATGTCGGCGAAGTTCGTCGTCGATCGGCGGCTGCCGTTTCCTAGCCAGTTCTACGTCCAGCACCTGCCCGATTGACGGGCGCCAGAAACGTCCCATAAAGACCCGCTCGGTGCGTGGCCGCTGCTGAGCGCGTATTCGCGCAGTCTTTGACCCGACTTGGGCCGAGTTTGCGTCGCTAGCGACTCGTCAACGCACAAGTGAAGTGGCAGGGACCCCGGCCACGCGGCTGACGCCGCACAAGGTCTGTGGCGTCCCGTCACGGCCGAGAAGTTGTGGTCGTGGCCCGTCCGACCGCAACTTGGTCAACGGTCTCGCCCCGGGATGGCGATGGGTGCCACCGCCTCGAGGAGACCATAGAGGTCGATCGCTCCAGCGACGTCGTCGTCGAGCATCATGAACGTTAGCCGTCGATAGCCGTTGAGCGGGTTTTGTCGTGATAGTTGATAGCGTTCCCCCAGGCATTCGAGGAGCGACACGCCCCGACGTCGCCGCACTCTGCCACCGTCCAGCCGCCAATAGTCTCGTGCTGCTAGTGTGCTGTGACTCTGCTGCAGCAGCCTCTCCACCCGGGAACCCAACGGGACCACACGAGACGAGAAACCCAAACAAACACGGCGGGATGCGGGCCAAGGCCGCGCCATCGTTGCGGAAATCCGCATCCCGCCGTACGGGCTGCTGGCGCTAGCCCTTGAAGGTGCTCGGCCCGAAGTCACCAAACGGCTCATCCCGCTCGCGCACGGCCTGCTTGAACCCGACCTCGGCGGCCCGGCGCTGAAACGCATACCCCTCGCGGGTGTGGCGGGTGACCCCGTCGAACACCGTGCCGAGGATCTGCGTGGCCTGCAGCCCGGCCGCGCCCACGCTCTGGTTGACGAGCAGCTTCATCATCACCAGCTGGTTGACGGGCATCCTGGCGATCCGCTCGAGCAGGATCTCGAACCGCGCGTCGAGCTGCTCGGCGGGCGCAGACTCGACGGCCAGGCCCCACTCGACGGCTTCTTTACCGCTCAGGCAGTCCCCGGTGAACAGCAGTCGCTTGGCCTTCTCGATCCCGATTCGGGCGGCCCACAGCGCGGTGGTCGGGCAGCCCCACACCCGCGCGGGCGGATAGCCGATCTTGGCGTCGTCGGCGATCACCAGCAGATCCGAGCACAGCGCCATGTCGGTGCCGCCCGCGACGCAAAACCCGTGGACCTTGCACACGACCGGCTTGTCGGCGTGGAACAGGCTCATGAACCCACGCACGTTGCGGGCCATCATCTGATAGTCGACGACCGGATCCCAGACCTGGCCGGGGTCATGGTTTCGGCCGATGACCGCGGGATCGAGCGCGGTCCCGGCCTGGTCTGCGTCGCCAAAGCCCTCGTCTTCGATCTGCTCGGCGCTCTGGACGAGGTCGTAGCCGCCACAAAACCCTTTGCCGGCGCCAGACAGCGCGATCACGTGGACGCCGGGATCGAGGTCGGCCCGCTCGACACAGCGCGCGAGCTCGCGGGGGGTGTCGAGGGTGATGGCGTTGCCGCGGTCCGGGCGGTTCAGGGTGATGCGAGCGATCCGGCCGGTGACTGCGTAGGTCAGCGTGTTCATGGCGCCACGACCATGGCCGGGGATCGGCTCGAGCTCAAGCGCAGTCGGGGTCGTTGACGTCGGGGCCCCAGTCCATGCAGCACTCGTCGCCGTAGGTGCAGTCGACGACCCAGCAGCACCCGCAGGCGCCGTCCGGCTCGCCGTCGCCGTCGCCGTCCCCGTCGCCGTCTCCGTCCTCGCCGTCTCCGGTCGTCTCGCTGTCCCCGTCGCCGTCTCCGGTCGTCTCGCTGTCCCCGTCGCCATCCCCAGTCGCGTCCCCGTCGCCATCGCCGTCTCCGTCGCCCGTGCCCTCCGGGTCTCCGTCTCCGTCGCCGTCGCCCGTGTCCTGCGGGTCCCCGTCGCCGTCGCCGCTCGTGGTCGCGTCGCCGTCCTCACTCTCCGCCGTGCCGTCGGTGTCACCGTCGTCTTCGCCGGGGTCACAGCCAAGCTCGGACGTGAGGCCACCGACGAGAACGAGCACGTTGAAGAGCTTGCGCATGTCCATGTTCAGAGCATGCACTGCGCCACGCGTTCGAACTATTGGTATAATTTACATGAAATAATATGGCTCCAACATATGGTCTGTGCCCGTGAACTGGACTCGTCTGCGCAATTTCAACCACGGGTCCGGCGGACGCCCGTGGCTCAGACCTGCCTCGACGTGATCCTCTATAGCGTCAGAATTGTACGGACTCGATTAATTTAACTACCATCTCCGCTCAGCTCTACGCTATAGTGTCCGCGTGCGCGGCTCTCCACTGGTCCCCCTCGCTGCCTGGCTGCTCGTCATCGTGGGCTGCGGCAGTCCCGACGGCGACGGCGACGGTTTCGTCAGCCTCGGCGACGCCAGCTCGACCGACGGTGGAGGCGACGGCGATGGCGATCCAGGCGACGGCGACGGCGACGGCGACGGCGACGGCGATCCAGTTGATCCCGATCAGGGCAGCTACGCGGCGGACATCTCGATAGACACCGTCGAGATCAACCAGGCGGTGGGCGTCACGATCGCCGCGGGCGGCCAGCTGCTGCCCGAGAACCAGTGGGTCGCACCGCTGATCGGCGGACGGCCCGGCTTGCTGCGCGTGTTTTGGGCGCTCGAGCCCGAGTTCGTGCCTCGCGACATCCTCGCTCGCGTCACGCTCGAGCACAGCGACGGCACCGTCGATCAGTTCGAGCAGACCAAGCTGATCTCCGGCCCGCCCGATCCAGGCTTCGTCGCGGGCAGCTTCGCCGTGCCGCTCGAGGCCGACGCGCTGCGGGCCGGGGATTCACTGATCATCGGCCTGTTCGAAGCGGATCCGGGCCAGGCCGGTACGGACGCCGATCCGCCGCGGCTGCCCGGCGACGGCGCAGCCGCGCTCGCGGTCGTGGGTGGCAACATGGAGGTCAAGGTCGTGATCCTGCCCGCCAACGATCCAGCGATCGACGGCGCGAGCTATGAGCTGCCGGCCGCGCTGCGGGAGGTGATGGAGACCGACCTGTACAACCTGTATCCGGTCAACGAGATCTCGGTCGAGGTTCACGCGCCGGTTCAGATCACCGATTGCTACGACGGCAACAACATCCTCGCCCAGGTGTCGGGCTACCGCAACGGCGAGGGCGCGGATCCCAATGTCTACTATCACGCGATCTTCCCCAATTCCCACGAGGGCAGCTGCTGGGCGGGGGGCATGGCGTGGCTGGTCGACGACTCCACCGGGGCCGATCGTGTGTCCTACTCCGTCAACCACTGGGGCGAATCCCCCAACAACTTCACCCACGAGCTTGGGCACAGCAACGGGCGCGAGCACAGCTTCGAAGACGGCGGCTACCAGCCGGGCAGTCTGGGCAGCCCCGACTGCGGCCGCCGATCGACCTGGGGCTGGCCGGTCCGCGCGGGTCGGCACCCCAAGGCCAACGAGTGGGACTTTCCAGCCATGCAGACCCTCGACAATTGGCTGATCGCGCCGACCGAGGGCTTGCTGCTCGCAGACTACTGCTACGGGCACGACGACTACGATCTGTGGGGGCCCGCGCTCAATGACGTGATGAGCTATGCGTACCCTTATTGGATCAGCGCGTACAACTACCGCCACCTCGCCGAGCGGATCTCGACCTTGTCGAGCTGGGACAACGCTGGGGCCGCCGCCACGGCTGGCGAGTCGCTGCATGGGGTGTTCCTGGCCGACGGGAGCGCGCGCTGGTACGTCATGCGCGGGCAGCCAGTCGTGCACGCGACGCCCAACTCCGACGCGCGAACGGCCCGAGGGCGGGGCCAAGGCCGCAGGTGGGTGGCTGCGGTTGCGGCGAAGATCACGGGCGAGGGCGAGGTCGGTGGCGTGATCGTGCCGCTGCCAGCGGACGCGGTCGGGCGGGTGGCGATCGACTTCGATGGTCGGGTGTTCGAGGTCGAGCTCGCGCAGGTCCGCTGACCGATCACGCTGACACGGTCCGACGCCCAACGCTCCCGCGACTCGCAGTGAGTTGTGCAGGCCCGGTCACCCCGCGAATTGTCCCTACCGACGGTCGCCAGATCGGCTATGACATCGCCCATGCATCGCGCCGCGTTCTGCGTGGTCGTGTGGACGAGCGTCCTGGGGTTCGCCGTCGCCTGCGAGCGGGGCCCGGACGTGCACGAGGTCGTGGGCAGCGAGGGGTCGGCGGGGGAGGGCTCACCGGTCCAGGTTCCGGCGCCGCCGCTGCCGGACCCGCGCATCGCCGAATCGGGCGATCACGCCGAGATGATCGAGCGAGCCCGCGAGCGTCTGCTCGAGCACGCGCAGCTCGAGCCGGGCATGCGCGTCGCGGAGATTGGGGCCAGCCGGGGCTGGTTTGTCGACCGAGCCGCGCTCGCGCTCGGGCCCGCGGGGGTCGTGTACGCGACCGACATCGATCCGGCGGCCGTGGTCGCGCTGCGCGAGCTGGCGGGGCGAGTGAACCCGGACCGCGCCCGCGTCGAGGTTCGGGCCTGCGCACACGAGCGAGACACGGGGCTGAGCGACGTCCCGGACCAGTCGTTTGACCGGATGCTAATGATCGACTCCCTGTGCTTTGACGGCAGGTCGTCCCGCGAGCGGGACGTCGCCTACTTGCGCGAGCTGCTGCGCACGCTCGCGCCTGGTGGACGCCTGATCCACCACATGGACTGTGCGTGCGAGGCCACGCCCGAGGCCGTGACGGGGCTGTTCGAGGAGGCTGGGTTTGGGGCCGCGCTCGAGCTCGTCGAGCTCCCGCAGCCGCCTCCTGGGGATCCTGCGTGGACCTGCCGGAGCCCGACTCAGCGGGAGCGGCACGGCGTGGTCCTGAGCTTCACGGCCCCGGGGTGAAACGTGTGATACTCCGCGCCATGCGAAGCACGCTCTGGGCACGACTGTTGCTAGCAAGTGGATGCGTGGCGCTTGGCTGCCATGGGCTGCGCAGCGTGGATGGCAAGCCAGCCGGCGCCGGACCAAGCTCGATGCTCGACGAGGTCGCCGTGGGCAAGAACCGCTGCCCGGACGAGGACGGCGACGCCCGGCCGTTCGTGGTCGAGTGGGACGCCACCGATCTCGCGGGCTTCGAGGCCAAGGCGTCGCGTGATCTGGTGTTCGTCAAGTACGAGGGCTGCGAGATCCAGATGCTCTACGGCTGCTCGGACAACGGCGTGCCGGGCCGCTACGGCGCCTACGAGACCCCGATCTTCACCAGCGGCACGGTCGAGTCGTTCGAGATGCGCGACCAGTCCGAGGTCTACGCCAAGCTCCCGCTCGGCGCGGCGAGCTTCGCCGGCAAGCTCGAGGTCGGGCAGGCCCTCGAGCTGCGCTATTTCGTGAGCGGCGCGGTCAACAGCACGCGCAACTATGTCGAGCGGTCGGCGATCGCCGACAACGGCCGCTGCAGCGCCGCGACCCACTTCGTGTCCGCCTACAACCTGGGCGCGTTCCGGTTGCTCGCCCACGAATTGGCCGGGGGCCAGATCGAGGGCGGCGTCGGTCAGGCCGGCGTCGGCACCCGCACGAACAGCGAGAGCAGCAACCTCAAGCAGGGCGGCGATCTCGACAGCTGCGAGACACGCGGTCAGCAGCACTGCCGCGTGCCGATCCGCCTGGTCCTGCAGGCGATCGACGAGACCACCCAAGATCTCGACGCGAGCGCAGCGGGGGCGGCTCGCCCTGACCCCGAGCCCGCAGAGGACACCGTGTCCGAGCGCGCGGCCAAGCTGCGTCACGCCGCCGAGGACAAGGGCGACGCGGGCGACGGTGCCGGCTGCCTCGCGGATCTCGATCGCGCCGACGCCCTCGACAACAGCGACGAGACCCGGGTCAAGTCGCTGTGGATTCGCTCGCTGTGCACGATGGTCGCGGGCAACTGCCAGGGCGGCAAGGACATGCTGGTGGAGGCGATCTCTCTCGCCGACAAGAAGAAGAAGCTCAGCGAGCTGCAGATCCACGTGCAGCTCAACCAGGCCGAGCTCGCCTACTGCCCCCTCGATCAGATCCCCGAGAGCCTGCAGGGCGCGGCCATGTTCACCCGGATCCGGACCGCGCGATCAGAGAACCAACCCGCGCTGTGCGAGGCCAACGCCGAGGCCGCGCTCGAGCTGATCCGCAAGCAACGAAAGGCTGGCACCAAGCCCGATCACTCCGCGATGGAGGCACTGGGAGAGGCCAGCGCCTGCCTGTGGAGCCGGGGCAATTGCGAGGCCGCCAAGAAGTGGGCGATTCAGTCCTCGCTCGAGTACCGCCATGACCAGGACCAGGCCGAGGCCCGCAAAGAAGCCGAAGAGGTCTGGGTCAAGCGGTACGACGAGACCGGCTGCAGCAACTGAGGCTCGGATCACTCAGGCGGCGGGAAGGTGACGAGATCCAGCCCGGCGCCGGTCATGTCCGAGTAGGTATAGGGCTGGTTGAGCCCGGTCGTGGTGCCCGCGAGCTGATAGGTGTCCCCGTCGATCTTGAACGCCGAATTGGCCGACTGATCCACGACCCACACATAGCCGTCGACATCGATCGACACGCCGACCGGCTGGATCGAGCCGGGGATCGAGATGGACGGCGCGAGCACGGTCTCGGTCGCGGTGTCGATCGCGGCGAGACCGGGCGGATCGTTGGTTGCGACCCACGCGGTGCCATCTTTGTCGACCATCAGCCCGCGCAGGCTGAACGCGCCGGGCACGGGGATCTCGGTCCACGTCGAGTTGTTGGCGTGGAAGTGGTAGACGCTGTAGGCGCTGGCGATCCAGGCGTCGCCGTTCTTGTCGAGCGCCATGCCGTAGTTCCACTGCTGCGCGGTGATCGTGGCGGGGATCTGGAAGGTCTGAACGCTGAGGTCGCTGGCGTTGATGCGGATCAGCGGACCCGCCTGCCAGCCGCTGACCCAGAAGTTGCCGTCTTTGTCGGTCGCGCCGCCGTAGGGGCCAAAGCTCAAGCCCGACCACGGCACCGGGCCGACGCTGTCGAGCACGGCCCCGGATGAGCCGTCGAGCCGGCGGAAGTGGCCGTTGGCGCCGTCGTACCAGCCAACCCAGACCCGCGGGTTCGGATCCGGGCAGCCGTCGGCGAGGCCGCCCTCCCACGCGACCGGTCGGGCCCCGATCTGGTAGTTGAGGGCGGCGAGTTCGGTCCGCCACAGGACGCACTCGTCTTGACCCCACGCCAGCACGTCGTTGGGCCCGGTCGAGGTCTGAATCCCCGGCTGGCCATTGGTCTCGACGCAGCGATCTTCCAACACGGCGATCTTGGTGATGCCGCCGTTGCGATCGACGACCACCGCGTCGCCGAACAGGTTGACCGACGTCCGCGAGGGATCGGTGACGCCCGGGCCGACGCGGTAGCGGGCCTCTTCGATCGTGGTCTTGGTGTTGATCTTCGAGACCGTGCCCTCGGGCGAGTTGGAGATCCAGATGTAGCTGTACCCGCCCATGCCCATCATGCCGCCGCCGCCACCCTCGCCGCAGTCGCCGGCCATGCCCATCGAGTCGGACTGGTCGGTGTCGAACTTGGGACCCGTGTCGGTGCTGGTGGTGCTGCCGGTGTCGCCGTCGGAGTTGGACGCGATGCCGTCGTCGATGCCGTCGTCGATCCCGAGCCCCTCGTTCCCGCTGTCACGAGCTCCGCCCCCGCACGCGGGAGCCAGCAGCACGAGCGAGAACAACCCAGCGAGGCGAGACGGCGTCAATCCATGCATCACGCTGGCATTAGACCGCATGTTGATGCTCGATCGCCAGAAATAAGACTGTGCAGATTCGCGCGGTAGCTGGCGAAGCCGGCGTCAATTGCAGAAAATCCGGTGATTCACAGGACGGAGACCTCGCATGAAGAGGCGTCTATCGACCGATGGCAGTAGCCAGGGCTGCGGCCAAGCGCGCCGAGCGGGCCGCCGCTGCTTCACCGCTCAAGTGCGGGCCACGATCGAAGAAGTCGGTGCTGGCGAAGCCGATCTCGCCAGGGTGCTCGAGCATCGGCATGTTCACGTCGGCGCGCAGCCGGGCCTCGATCGCGGCGAACACCGCCATCTCGCGTTCGAGCTCGTGGCGCCGCGTGGGGCACCAGGCGATGAAGCAGCGGGCGCCGGCGCGCTCGCACTGGTCAGCGAACTGGGCGAGCGCCGCGATCGCGCGATCAAACGACAGTGACTCCGGAGCTGGCCACGGCTGGTCGATCGCTTGCTCGAGCTTGGGCGCGACGTCGCGGTGAGCTGCGAAATCGCCGTACTCATCGAAGCTGCTGCGCGTATAGATTGTGGGCAGCGGCCGGTCCGTCGCGATCTGGTGGGCGGCGCAGCGAAGCTTGCGCGCCAAGAAGTGCAGGCCCTGATCCGACAAGTCCGCGAGCTCGCGCGGGCCGGCGGCGGCGAGACAGGCCAGGTTCGCCGGCCGCTGCTGCACGACGGCCCACAGCGCGTCGTCCTGCGAGCCCGTCCAGTACAGGTGCGTCTCGGGGGCGACGATCACCACGTCGCCCGCGCGGAGCTGGCCGGCGACCTCGGCGAGCATGAAGGGCAGCCCGAGCCCGTCGTTGAGGCCCATGTTGACCGGCTCGAGCCCGAGCGGCGCGAACGCGCGAGAGTCGACGCTAAACCCGACGCTCGAGCCCCCCACGAAGATCACGCGCGGCGTCGCGACGGCCCGCAGGCGCGCGTGCTTGTCGACGGTCGCGGCCATGTAGTGGTTGGGATCGTCCGGGCAGGTCCGCCACACGACCACCAGGATCAGCGCCTGGACCAGGGCAAAGATCAGCGCGTGGGTGACGAAGCGTCGCATCTCGAGTCGCGGTGGCGGGTCAGAACTGGAAGTAGATGAAGGCGCCCGGGTCGTCGGGCATCAGGTAGATCGTGAACCAACCCAGGCCCGTGTACAGGGCCCAGCGCAGCGGTCGTGGCCAGCGGGTCAGCGCGAGCGGGTGCTCGCAGTCGCGGGTCAGCCACTCGACGATCACCAGCGTGATCAGCAGGGGACCGAAGGCCGACAAGAACTCGCGGTGGTGGACGAGCTCGCGCCACGCGTCGGCGCGCGGGATGTCGAGCAGGATCCGGCGAAAGATGCCCATCGCCTGGGGTAGATCGACGGCGCGGAACAACACCCAGGTCAGGCAGATCAAGCCGAAGGTCGCGAGCATGCGGGCCAGCGCGCGCAGGCCCGCGAGCCCCCGCAGCGGCGCCGGGATATCGGACGCGCCGAGCCGGGTGGCGCTCGGGGTAGACGCTGGCCGCACGCGCGCGGCCAGCCCGACCAGCAGCCCGTTGACGGCGCCCCAGATCACGAAGGTCCAGCTGGCGCCGTGCCACAGCCCGCTCAGCGTGAAGGTCAGCATCAGCGCCAACCACAGCCGCGCGGGCCCGTGGCGACTGCCACCGAGCGGGACATAGACGTAGTCGCGGAACCAGGTCGAGAGCGAGATGTGCCAGCGTCGCCAGAACTCGTCGACCGACTGACTAAAATAGGGGTACGCGAAGTTGCGGACCAGGCTCAGGCCCAGGAGCTTGGCGCAGCCGATCGCGATGTCCGAGTAGGCCGAGAAGTCGCAGTAGATCTGAAACGCGAAGCAGATCGTCGCGACAGCGAGCACCGGCCCCGACGCGTGGACGACCCCAGCCCCGTAGACCTGCTCGACGAACTCACCGAGGTGATCGGCCAAGATGATCTTCTTGGCGAAGCCCCACAGCATCAGCTTGGCGCCGTCGCGCGCCTGCGCCTCGTCGAAGCTGCGCTCACGCTGAAGCTGCGGGAGCAGCCGGCGGGCGCGCTCGATCGGTCCGGCGACCAGCTGGGGAAACAGCGCGACGTAGGTCAGGTAGTCGAGCAAGCTGTCGGTTGCGACCCCGGGCCGCGCGGCCCCAGACCGCGCGGCGACCTGATCGCGGTAGACGTCGATCGTGTAGGCGAGGGTCTGGAACGTATAGAAGCTGATCCCGACCGGCAGGACCAGATGCAGGCTCGGCAGGCTCGGCGCGAGTCCCAGGCTGCCGAGCGCGGCCGCGAAGCTGTCGACGAAGAACCCGTAGTACTTGAACAGCCCGAGCAGCCCGAGGTTGAGCGCGCAGCTGAGACCGACCAGCGCTCGTTGCCGGGCGCCGGCCCCGTCGCGGCCCCGCACCAGCGCGCGGGCGATCGCAAAATCGACGAGGCTCGAGGCCAAGATCAGCCCGCAAAAACGGACGTCCCACCAGCCATAGAACACGTAGCTGGCGACCAGCAGCACCAAATTTTGCCGAGCCCGCCCGCGGACGCCCCAATAGCCGGTGAATACGACCGCGAGGAACAGCAGGAAGGTCAGGGTCGTGAAGGTCACGAGGTGCCTCGCCCGGCGCCGACGCCAAGCGAAGCCGGTGTACCATGGCCGCGCATGGCGACAGGGGACACTCTCGGGGTCATCGAGGCGGCCGCGCGCGCGGGTGGGGACGTGCTCTCCAACTACTTTCGTGCGCTCGACCAGCTCGAGGTCGTGTCCAAAGGGCCGGCCGACTTCGTGTCGCGGGCCGATCTCGAGGCCGAGGCCGCGATCCGGGCGGTGCTGCTCGAGGCCTACCCCGACGCGGCCTACCGCGGCGAAGAGTCGGACTACCAGGAGGGGACGTCTGCGCTCGAGTGGGTCGTCGATCCTCTCGATGGCACCACCAACTTCTTGTGCGGGATCCCCCACTTTGCCGTCTCGATCGCGCTGCGCGAGGCGGGGCGAACCATCGCGGGGATGGTCTACCAGCCGCTCACGGGCGACCGCTTCGCGGCCCGGCGTGGCGCGGGCGCGACCTTGAACGGCGCGCCGATCCACGTGTCATCGCGGCGTCGATGGGAGCAGGTGGTGCTGGCCACGGGCATCCCGCATCGCGGCAGCATCCACCACGATCAGTTCATGTCGCAGCTGGTCGCCGTCCGCGATCGGGTCGGCGGGGTGCGTCGGTTTGGCTCGGCCGCGCTGGATCTCGCGTGGGTCGCCGCCGGCCGGTTCGACGGGTTCTGGGAGCAGGGCCTCAAGCCCTGGGACGTGGCGGCGGGCAACCTGCTGGTCGAAGAAGCCGGCGGCGTGGTCACGGGCCTGCGCCACAGCGACGACCCACACACGGGCGCCAGCGTGCTCGCGGCCTCACCTCAGATGCACGAGCAGCTCACGCTGGTGTTTGGCGGCGCGATCACTCTCGGGTGATCTGCACGGTCTGGATCACCGGGCGCTCGCCCGCGTGGGTGCGCACCGCCAGCGCGCGGGCCACGAAGGTGGGCTCGCAGCGACCGATGATCGTGTACTGCCCGTCGAGGTTGCGCAGGACCTCCGTGGTGACGAAGAACTCGCCCGCGCTGGTGTTGGGGGCGCCCTGGTTGGCGAGCGCGAGCACGCCAGGCTTGTCGAACGCGGTGCCGATCGAGCGCTCGTCTTGCAGCAAGAACCCGATCCACTTGTCCTCGCCCAGCCGGCCGCCCTGCACGAACTGTCGCTCGACCGCGCGGTGAAAGGTGAGCCCGTCGTAGTACGGCCGCGTGGTCCAGGTGCCCAGCTGCGGGTCCAGGAAGGGACGCAGGCCGCGGGCGAGCCCGACGAAGTTGGCGACGGCCAGCGGCGCGACGTCGGCCAGCAGCGTGCAGCGAAGCTCGCCCTCGTCGGTGACGATCGTCGCGTACAGCTGGCCCGTCTCGGGCAGCCCGGCGACCGCCTGTTCGAGGGGAAACCGACCGCGGTGAGGATCGCCAGCGGCCTCGTTGTTGGCGGCGAGTTCGGGGTCCTCGGGCGGGAAGCTGCCCGGCGCCGCGACGTCGCAGGCCAGGGCCAAGCACGAGATCAGGCACGAGACCAGGCTCGGGACCAGACGCGAGGTGAGGTGCGGCGGGCAGCGGCGCATCCCGGTCATGGTAGGTCGTTCGGGCGTCGCCGCCGAACCCAGCCCAGGACCGCGAGCAGACCCAGCGCTGCGAGCCCGCCTGCGCCGCCGTCTTCGCCGTCGTCGCTCGAGCACGCACACCCGCTCTCGAACTCGTCGAGCCCAAACCCCGGCGGTAGCCCGCCGCCGCCGCCGAACTCGTCGTCGCCACCGGTCTCGCCGCCGCCTTCGTCCTCGCCGCCGCCTTCGTCCTCGCCGTCGCCGCCCTCATCCGAAGGCGGCGGCGGATCGTCTGGCTCCTCGTCGACGCCAATCGCGATCGCGTTGGAGACCGCCTGGTTCTGCGAGACGTCGACGGCCACGGCCTCGATCACCCAGCTGCCCTTGGGAAACTCGAGGGTCCACTCGTAGGGCGCGGTCGCGTCGTCGGAGTTGGCGAGGTCGTTGCCGTCGACCCGGAGGCTGACGTGGTCGACGCCAAACCCCGGGCCGTCGTCGGCGTTGACGCTGATCGCAACCGACACCGTCGGCTCGCCCCCGGTCATGTACATGGTGCCGTTGGCGGGCGAGGTGATCGTGACGCTGGGCGCGGTGTCGTCACCCTCGGGCGAGAACGGGCTGCCGCAGCTGCTCGAGAACCCCGAGACTGGACCGCCGCCGCAGCCCTGGCCCCACGTGGTGTTGGCGCCGCTGCCCGGATCGAGCGGGAAGCTCCCGCAGCCCTGGTTGGGTGTCCAATTGCCCTGGGCGTCGTGGCAGGGCGAGATGTCGATACCGGACTGTTGCTCGGCCCACGCGAGGTTGGTGGCGATGTTGCTGTAGTAGCCGCCGCCCCCGCATGCGCCGCCGTAGGAGGTGACGCCGAACACCCGCCATGAGCCGTCGTCGAGCTGGACATACACGGGCCCGCCCGAGTCGCCGGAGCAGGAGTCCTTGCCGTTGCCGCCGATGTACACCTCGCCGTTTTGATACGAGTTGATGGTCGTGGTGACCTCGTACTTGGTCCCGGCGCCGCCCTGGTTGGTCTGGCCGTAGCCGACGATCTCGACCGATTGACCGGGGCTGAGGTAGGAGGTCTCGCACCCGAACAGCGGTGGAACGATCGGCACGTCGTTGACCGGCTGGCTCAGTACACAGTAGGCGAAGTCGTAGGTCGCGCTCCCGTTGTAGCTTGGGTGCGGATAGCAGGTCGCGCTGGCGGTGCGCGAGTTGCCGGTCGGCCCAAAGCCGATCTGCTTGTTCGCGCCGTTGCCCGTGCAGTGCGCGGCGGTGATCACCAGCTGGGGGTGAACGAGCGTACCCGTGCACAGACCACCACCACCCGTGACCAGGATCGTGGTCGGCCAGCCGCAGGTCGCCGCGGGGGCGCCGCCGTAGATCGATGGATCCAAGGGGTCGGCGGCGATCTGATCCGGATCGCCCGCGAGCGCGCTGGCCGGGAGCAGCAGGATCGCCGCGATCGCCGTGCCTCGCGCTCGTTCGCGAACAAATCGAGACCACGAGGTAGCAGGACGACGCATGCGCGAACGGTCTCACGATCAACGGGCCCGATTCAAGGCGGATATGGGCAGTTGACTGTAATCAGCGCAGCTCAGCGCATTTGGCGAACGCGACCAGCGCTAAATACACTGTTCCGATTTCGTCCTTTTGGCCAGTGCGATGACTGGTTCTGGGGGCGGCGAGATAAAAGAGCGAACCACGACACCTAAATACTTGGGTTAGAAACCGCAGAGGTCTATTCTGTTGTCGTAGGCGTGTGCAGAAATGAGCCATAAACTGCAGTCGGAAGAGGTGTCGATTCCAATACCCATTGCGCGGGTCGTCCAAGAGCCGCTCGGGCGGCGTCCGCAGCTCGCTCGGCCGCAGCTCGAGGCGCGGCCGCGCTCGCACGGTCACACCAATGGCGCCGACATGTTGGCTGCTGCGCTGGTCGAGCTGGGCGTGCGGCGGGCGTTTGGTGTGCTCGGAGGCGCCATCGCGCGGTTCTGCGGCGCGCTGCACCGAGCGGGCGTCGAGGTCATTCACGCCCGCCACGAGACCGCCGCCGGGTTCATGGCGACCGAGGCCCACCTCGCCACCGATGAGCCGGTCGTCGTGTACACGACGACCGGGCCGGGAGCGACGAACGCGTTGACGGGCCTGGTGTCCGGAGCGTGGGACGGCGCCAAGATCATCGTCGTCACCGGCGCGACCGAGCTGCCCGAGCGCGGGCGGCTCGCGTTCCAGGAGACCGGCCCGCGCTCGCTCGATCTCGGCAGCTGGCTGTGGGACACCTCGCACTACCTCGAGTACACGATCGAGGACGCCGCCCAGATCCCGCTGCTGCGCCAGCGCCTGGCCTTCCACCTGGGTAAGCCCGGCGGGTTCTTGGCCAGCTTGAGCTTTCCCCTCGGGGTCCAGGGGGGGACCACCGACATGGCGCTGGCTCGCATCGCAACGGTCTCGCCGTCGCCGTCCGTGTGTCCGGCCCTGGTCAACCAGGTCTACGAGCTGCTGGACGGCAGCAAGTTTGCGATCTGGGTCGGGTTCGGGGCCCGCAAGGCTGGAGCGCAGCTGCTCGAGCTGGCCGAGCGCAGCGGCGCTCCGGTCATGGCGTCGCCCCGGGCCAAGGGCGTGTTCCCCGAGTCGCATCCTCAATACCTGGGCGTGACGGGCATGTTCGGCGGGCAGCCATGGGTGCACGACTACTTCCGCGCGAACCGGCCCGACTACGTGCTGGTGCTCGGCAGCCGGCTCGGGCAGTCGACCTCGTGCTTCGATCCCACGTTCGCGCCGCGCCGCGCCTTCATTCACGTCGACGTCGACGCGACAACGTTTGGTGTCGCGTACCCGGAGGTCGAGACCCTCGGCGTGTGCGCCGAGATCGGGTCGTTGCTGGCCGCGCTCAACCAGCTGCGCCCGGTCAGCGAGGCGGCGCCGATCATCAAGATCGTGGCCGCGGCGGGGACCGAAGCGGTCGACGAGGACGGACCGGTCCACCCCCGCAGCTTGATGGCCGCGATCCAGCGGGTCATCGTCGAGCGCAGCGACGCGACCGTGCTCGCCGATGTCGGAAACTCGTTCGCGTGGGCCAACGCGCAGCTACGCTTCGAGCGAGCTGGACGCTACCGCACGCCATCTGGGTTCGCGTCGATGACCAACGCCACGACAGGGGTCGTCGGCGCGGCCCTCGCGAGCGACGCGGCCGCGGTGGCGATCGTCGGTGACGGCGCGATGCTCATGGGCAACGAGGTCAGCACGGCCGTGCAGTACGACGTCGACGCCAAGTGGATCGTGCTCAACGACGCCTCCTACGGCATGGTCCGGCACGGCATGCTGGCGGTTGGCATGGACCCGCGCGGCACCGCGATCCCACCGACCAACTTTGCGATGCTGGCGAGCGCGCTCGGGGCCAAGGGGCTGCGGGTCAATTCGGCTAGCGAGCTCGACGCGGCCTTGGTCGAGATGCTGGCGACGCCCGGCCCCGTGGTCCTCGACGTGGCCATGGACGCCAGCGCGCCTCCGCCGTTTGGTCGGCGCAACGAGATCCTCACCCAGGGCTGGGAGCAGCACCAGTGACCCCACACAGCATCACGTCGATCGTCATCGTCGGGGGCGGCACGGCCGGGTGGCTGTCGGCCGCGTACCTCAACCGCGCGCTCGGTTCGAGCGTGCGGATTACCGTGGTCGAGTCGGCGAGCGTCGGGCGGGTCGGAGTCGGCGAGTCCACCGTCCCCACCATGGTCAGCACGCTGGCGTTCCTCGGGATCGACGAGCGGGCGTTCATGCGCCGCTGCAACGCAACCTTCAAGGCCGCGATCAAGTACGTCAATTGGGCGACGGGGGGCAGCGGCGAGCGCGTTGACGAATTCTATCACCCCTTCTTCGACCGGCCCGAGCTGCTCGCGCAGCCGTACGGCGTCATGCACTTTCCGTTTGTCGGCGAAGGGTTCTCGTCCGCCGATATCTGGGCCGCCGGAGGCGAGCGCCGCGAACCACGCTTCGATCGTGTGTGCTCGGCGATCCCGGCCGTCAGCGACGCGCTCGCGTTCGCGCCCGAGCGCCTGCCTGGCTCACAGACGCTGCAATACGCCTATCACATCGACGCCTCGTTGTTCGCTGACATGCTGGCCGAGGTCGCCATCGAGCGCGGGGTCGAGCGACGCATCGATCATGTGCTCTCGGTCGAGCTCGACGAGCGCGGCTTTGTGGGCTCGCTAGTCACCAAGTCTGGCGCGAAGCTCACCGCCGACCTGTTCATCGACTGCTCGGGGTTTCGCGGGCTGCTGATCAACGGCGCGCTCGACGAGCCGTTCGAGAGCGACGCAAAGTACCTCCCCTGCGACGCCGCGGTCGCGCTGCCGGCCGCCAGCGCACCCGAGCGCGACGGCATCTTTCCCTACACTATGGCGACGGCGCTCTCGGCCGGGTGGTCGTGGCGGGTCCCGCTGTTTCACCGGCTGGGTTGCGGGTACGTGTACTCGAGCGATCACCTCGACGCCAGCGCGGCCGAGCAGGAGTTGCGTGACTTGCTCGGGCCGGCCGCCGGTGAGGACGCGAACCACCTGCGCATGCGGATTGGGCGGTGTCGCCGATCGTGGGTCAACAATTGCGTGGCGATCGGCCTGTCGAGCTGCTTTCTGGAGCCGCTCGAGTCGACGGCGATCTTCTTCGTGGAGTATCAGCTCGCGCAGCTCGTCAATATGTTCCCCTCCCGTCGGTTCGCGCCCGCGCGGCTCCATCGCTACAACGAGACCATCAACGACATGTACGATCACCTGCGGGACTTCATCGTCATGCACTACTGCACGACGAGCCGGGGCGACACCGCGTTCTGGCGACGGATCCGCGATGACATGCCGATCCCCGACTCGCTGGCCACGACCCTCGAGGAGTATCGCGTCGGCGTGATGCCGCAGGATCGCCTGCGGTTTCGCTTGTTTCGGTCCCGCAGCTACGCGGCGATCCTGTCCGGCATGGGCGTGTATCCCGAGTATGGCCCGCCGATCCTGGACCACGCACCCACCGCCCCCGGGGCCGCGCTGCTCGCGGACGTGGCCGAGCGCACCGCCGCGCTGTTGCAGCAGCTGCCCACTCACTACGAGTACGTTCGCAAGCTTCACGAATAGAGCACGTTCATGTCAACCGTCATCCCCGTTGGTATTCGTAGCCTGGCCATCTCGGCGCCCGCGACCATTCGCACGAATGACGAGCTCCGGCGCCGGCACCCCGAGCTGGTCCAGCGCTCCGAGCAGAGCACGCTGGGGCGGATCATGTCCAACACCGACAGTCGGCCGGACATGTCCATGATCGACGCGTCGATCGTGCCCTATCTCGATGATCCATTCCGCGGGGTCACGACCCGGCGGGTCCTGGGGCCTGACGAGAGCTCGATCGATCTCGAGGTTCAGGCCGGCGCCGAGGCGCTCGAGCTGGCCGGGCTCGCGCCCGAGAGCGTCGACCTGCTGATCAGCGTCGGCTTCTTGCCGCACCACGTCGGGATCGGCAACGCGGTCTACGTGGCCAAGCGCCTGGGCCTGCGCGGCGGCGGCTGGAACCTCGAGACCGCCTGCGCCGGGCCGCTCACCGCTCTGCAGACCGCGTTCGCGCTGGTCCGCGCCGGCGAGTACGAGACGATCCTCGTCACGGTGTCGTGCGCCTACTCCCGCTACGCTCGCGAAGACGACACCCTGTCGTGGTTCCTTGGCGATGGCGGCGGGGCGTTCGTGGTCAGCCGCGTCGCGTCGGGCACCGGGTACATCTCGGGCTACACCATGCACACGGGCGACACCTGCGGGAGCTGGTACTACACGCTCGAGCTCGACGATGACGGCATGCCCGCGCGGGTCATGCGGGCCAAGCCCGAGACCGGCCAGATCTTGCGCAGGACCGTGGAGAAGCACCTGCGGCGCTGCTGTGACGGCGCGGCGGCCAAGGCCGGGATCAGCCTCGATGACGTCGACTTCTTCGTGTTTCACACGCCCACGGCATGGTTCGCCGAGTTCGCCGTGAGCGCGCTGGGCATCGATCCCGAGCGCACGACCAGCGTCTACCAGCACTACGCCAACGTGGGCCCGGCGCTGACGCCGATCAACCTGCACTACGCCGCCCACACCAAGCGGATCACCGCGGGGGACACGGTCCTGGTCTATGGCCCAGGCAGCGTGTCATCGGCGGCCGCGATGATCATGCGTTGGGGGGACGTCGCGCTCGGGCGCCCGCCGGCCGGCATGGACGCCTACTTCTTTTCTTCGAGCCGCTGACGGAACCGGCCGGACTCGTCGGCGAACGCGTCGACCTCGACCTCGGCCGCCCGGGCGAGCTGCTTGAGCACCACGCGGGTCCTGATCTGCTCTTCGGGATCGAGGTTGAGACAGTTGACGGCGCCCGCGAAGTCGCGGGTCGAGAACGCCTTGATCTTGGCGCCCATGGCCCAGCTCAACGCCGTGACGATCCCCTGGGTCATGCGCGACGCCGTCATGATCACGGTCTGGAGCTCGGCGCCCGCGCGGGTGAACGCTTCGTTGGAGCGGGCTCGCTGAGGCGCCGACGGCCCCACGCGGTGCGTGTACACCAACGCGCCCTTGATGGTGCCGAGGTTGGCGAGGACATCCGCGAGGTAGGCGTCCCAGTCTTCGTCGGACGGGGCGACATGGGTGTGGGCGACGACGTGCACGACGCCCGGGACGACCCGCCAGTACATGGTCTTGGCCACGGGCCAGATTCTACAGGAGACCGCTGACCTCGTCGACGAGGTGGGGGTAGCGACCCTCGGCGAGCTTGAGCTGGACCCGCGCGACCCCCTCGGCACACATGTTCCGATAGGTCGCACCCCCAGGGGGCTGCGGCGTCGAGCGAATGCTCCCGTCGAAGTACGCCCGCACGGCCGAACACATCAGCGTCGCCGACAGCCGTGTGGTCTTCCAGCACAGCAGCTCGTAGCTGTCGCCGCGGTGGACCGGGATCCGCTCGCGGCTGACGATCTCCCCGGTGTCGACACCTGCGTCGATGAAGTGACAGGTACACCCAACCTCGACGTCGGTCTCGATCGCCCACGCGACTGACGCGGACCCGCGGACCTCGGGCAGCAGCCCCGGGTGGGCGTTGAGGGTGTGGTCGGCGAGCGCGAAGATGCGCTCGCGCAAGATCCGGGTGCCGCCGAGCACGAGCAGCTTGGGGGCACGCGCCGCCACCAGCTCGGCGCAGACCTTGGCGTTGTGGTTGGGCACCGCGAGTCGCTCGACCTGGTGGCCATGTTCGTGGCTGGCGAGCAGCTCGGCGAAACTGGGCGCGAGCTCGAGGCCGGCCATGCGCGCCGTGAACTTCGCGGCCTCCTCCTCGGCGACCGTGGACCGCTCCTCGATCACCGCGAGCGGCAGCAGGTCGGCGTGCAGCAGCGCGCGCAACATCTCGCGCCCGTAAGGGTGGTCCTCGAGGACCAGGAATACAAAGGGGGTGCGCGTCGAGGTCATGAGCCAGCCCCCGCCAAGTTATCAACGCGAGACCGAACTGGGTAGCGCGGCGTCGATCCTGGTACCCTGCGCGCCATGCTGCGCCCGCACCTCGCCCTCGCACTGTTGGTCCCCCTCGCGCTGCTCGCCTGTGACAAGGCCGACGACAAGACCGCCGACAAGGCGGCGGACAAGGCCGCCGACAAGGCCGCCGACAAGCCCGTCGACAAGCCGGCCGACAAGCCCAAGAAGCTCGAGCTGCCGTGGATGGCCAGCGACGTGACCGGCGCGATGAAGCCTGGCACGACCCTCGTCTACAAACAGTCGGGCAAAGACATCAAGGGCAAGGAGGTCGAGGACGACTTCAAGTGCGAGATCAAGACCGCGACCGACATGGAGGTTGGGACCGTGTGCAACGGGGTCAACCATCCCAGCGAGGACAAGGGCGCGACCATGGTCGCGACCGCGGAGTGGACCGAGTTCAGCCCGTTCTTCTCGGTCTCGCGGCCCGAGGTCAAGCTGATCGAGCGGGCGGACCTCACGGTCCCAGCCGGGACCTTCGACACGGTCAAGGCCGAGCTCGCCGGGTTCTTTGGCAACAACTACACGGTGTGGATGATCGCCGACAAGCCCGGCGTGTACGCCAAGGTCCTCAAGCACCCCAACTCGGGCACCGAGGACGATCAGACCGAGCTGGTGTTCGAGCTGTCGTCGATGTAGCGGCTCGCAAACGGGGCCCGGTCGCGCAGGTAGCCGGCGATGACGAGCAAGAACACGCTGAGCCCGGCGATCTCCATGCTCTCCTCGACGAAGTCGAGGCTGGCGTAGCCGAGGTTCTCGTTGCCGTGGCGCTCGAACCACAGGCCCAGCGGCAGCTCCATGCCCAGGGCTCCGCCCACGTAGATCACGAAGGCCGCCGCGAACCCGCGCCGGGTCGGTGTGGGCAGACCAAGCCAGAACCGGAGATAGGCCGCGCAGAAGCACAGCGTGATCGCGGCGCCGGGGACCACCCAGCTGAAGTACAGGGCGCCGCCGAGGGCGAGGCCGTAGAGCTCCTCGTGCAGCTCGATCGACTCGTCGAGCGACATCAGCAAGAAGATCGCCGCGAGCGCGACCCACCACTTGCGCTCGGGTCGGTCGTGAGACCAGCCGCACAGCCCGAGCCCCAGCGCCGCGGTCCACAGCAGCCCCGCCGAGTACCAGGTCGGTAGGTTGCCCTCGTAGCTGAGCGACAGGCCCGAGCGCCACGGGCTGTCTGGATCGAGGTGCCCGGTGTGGCAGCTCAGCTCGACCGCCAGGCCGGCCCCGCACACGATCGCGCCAGCGATCGCCAGCCCCCAGGCGAGCCTGGGCAGCGCTACCATTCGACGACGACGCCGTGGCCGTGGCCCTTGTGGCCCTTGTGCCCCTTGTGGCCCTTGTGCTTCTTATGTTTCTTGTGTTTCTTGTGTTTCGGGTGGTGCACATGCACGTCCACGTGCGGCGCATCGATCACAATGTAGTGATGGTGCCCGTGATAGGGCTCGTGGTGGAGCACGAAGATGTAGTGAAAAAAGCACCCTTCGGCGATCACGACCGCGCCGTGCTCGACCACCACGGGCTGCTCATGGTGGTACACGTGGATGTCTTTGTGGTGATCGATGTGATCGGTGAAGGCGCCGTGAACGACGAGCTTCTCCTGATCCTCGATGCTGAACGTAATCGTTGCGATCACGACCCCGACCTGCGCTGGCGGCTCGCCCTGCTTCGTAGACGGGATCACGCGGAACTCGAGGGTGGTCACGTCGCCGTCCTTGGACTCGATGACCTCGATGAAGTCCGTGACCCCGTCTTCGTCGAGATCCACCGCGTTGAGCTTGGCCTCGGGGTCGTTGAGCTTGACCTCGAGGGCCGCCGCGTCGGCGACCGCGTAGCCCTTGACCAGCTCGATCACAGCCTGCATCTGGAAGCTCGCCGCGGTGTTTCCGGGCTCGAGTGTTGCGACGCCGCCGAGCGCGGTGGTGGGAGTGGCGGCGACGGCCTCGGCCTCGGCCTTGTCGGAGGACTCTGCCGCGTCGCAACCCCCAAGCAACACGACGAGGGGCAGACTGATGGCGATGAGTTGGGCTACGCGCATGGGCTTGTT
This sequence comes from Enhygromyxa salina, assembly GCF_002994635.1. GTDB lineage: Bacteria > Myxococcota_A > Polyangia > Nannocystales > Nannocystaceae > Plesiocystis > Plesiocystis salina_B. Next base: position 158,883 of record NZ_PVNL01000074.1, read on the forward strand.
CGTCGCTCTCGTGATGCCACCGATCAAACCACGATTCAGGTCGACGCGGCGCCTGTATCTTGTGCCGGGGCCCATACAGTTCTGGCAGCGACCGGCGTCCCGCTCGAGTCCCGGCGGCGTCAGCCTCGCCGTCTATCCTGCCAGATCTAGCAAGAACGCGAACTCGAACGCGATCTCCTCGAAGCGCTCGAGCCGGCCAGACTTGCCGCCGTGGCCCGAGCTCATGTCGGTGCGCAGCAGCAGCAGATCGTCGCCGGTCTTGTTCGCGCGCAGCTTGGCCACCCACTTCGCCGGCTCCCAGTACTGGACCTGCGAGTCGTGCAGCCCGGTCGTGACCAGCAGCGCCGGATAGTCCTGAGCGACGACGTTGTCGTAGGGTGAGTAGGCCAGCATGTAGTCGTAGTATGGCTTCTCGTTGGGGTTGCCCCACTCGTCGTACTCGCTGGTCGTCAGCGGGATCGTGTCGTCGAGCATGGTCGTCACGACATCGACGAAGGGCACGCCCGCGATCGCCCCGGCGTAGAGCTCCGGCCGCATGTTCACGACCGCGCCGATTAGCAGGCCGCCCGCGCTCCCGCCCTCGGCGAACACCTTCGAGGGATCTGCGTAGCCCTGGGCGACCAGGTGCTCGGTGACGTCAATGAAGTCCGTGAAGCTGTTTTGCTTGTGGAGCAGCTTGCCGGTCTCGTACCAGTCGCGCCCGAGCTCCTCGCCGCCGCGCACGTGGGCGATCGCGTAGACGAACCCGCGCTCGAGCAGGCTCAGGGTGCTGGCCGAGAACTCCGCGTCCATGCTCGAGCCGTACGAGCCGTAGGCATAGACCAACAGCGCGCCGCTGCCGTCGAGCGGGGCGTCGCGCCGATACACCAGCGAGACTGGCACGCTGACGCCATCGCGGGCCGGGGCGTCGAGCCGCTCGGTCACATAGTCCGCCTGCGAGAACCCACCGCGGACCTCGAGCTGCTTGACCAGCGTCTTTCCCCGGGTGTTCATGTCGTAGTCGTACTCGGCGTCCGGTGTGGTCATCGACGAATAGCTGTAGCGCAAGGTCGCCGTGTCGAGCACGTCGTTGCCGGTGGCGTAGGCCAGGTACGCGGGCTCGCCAAAGTCGAGATCGTGGGCCTCGCCGCCGTCCCACCGACGCACGCTCAGCTGCGTGAGCCCGCGGCTGCGCTGCTCGAGCACCAGGTGATCCGTGAACAGCTCGAAGTCCTCGAGCAGCACGTCTTCACGGTGGGGGACGACCTCCTGCCAGCTGGCCTTGGCGGTGGCCTGGACCGGCGTCTTCATCAAGCGAAAGTTCTTGGCCTCCAGGTTGGTTCGAATGAAGAAGTGCGCGCCCATGTGGTCCACGTCGTACTCGAGCCCGCGCTCGCGCGCTTGGATGACCCGCGGCTCGGTCAGCGGCGCGGCGGCGGGCACCACTCGCGCCTCGTTGCTGAGCGTCGAGCCGCTGTCGAGCACCAGGTACTCGCGCGACTTGGTCTTCCACAGGCCCAGCTCGTAGGTCTCGTCTCGCTCCTCGTAGACCAGGGTGTCGTCGGCCGGGGCGTCGCCGAGGGTGTGGCGAAACAGTTGATGGGTGCGCAGGGTCACCGGATCCTGCTTGGTGTAGAACAGCGTGGCGTCGTCGTTGGCCCACTCCACGTCACCGGAGACGTTGGGGATCACGTCGGCGAGCATGGCTCCGGTCCGCAGATCCTGGACGTGAATGGTATAGAAGCGGCGACCCACGGTGTCGGTCGTGTAGGCGATCAGCTGTTGGTTCTCGCTCAGCGCGAGGCCGCCCGTGTCGAAGTACTCGTGGTTCTGGGCCAGCGCATCGGCGTTCAAGATGATCTGCTCGTCGGCGTCGAGCGACTCGTGCTTGCGGCAATACAGCGGATGCTCGGCGCCCTCGACCCAGCGTGAATAATAGAAATAGTCGCGGGTGCGAACCGGGGCGGTGCTGTCGTCGGGGACCACGCGACCCGTGAGCTCGGCGAGCAGCTCCGCGCGGAGCTGGGCGGTGTGGGCCGTGGCGGCTTTGGTGTAGGCGTTCTCGGCCTCGAGGTAGGCGATGACCTCGGGGTCGTCGCGGTCGCGCAGCCAGTAATAGTCGTCGACGCGGGTGTGACCGTGGGCGACCAGCTCATGCGCGACGCGCTTGGCGATCGGCGGCGCGGGCTCGGTCGCGGCCGGTGGGTTCGTGGTGGTGCTCGGACAGGCCGTCAGCAGCGCCATGAGGGTGAGGGAGAGCGTGGACGTGGCCCGCATCGTCGGCACTCTAACAGGGGGCTCACGGCCGATAGCCAACACTTCGTGGTTCGGTTCAAGCACGCCTGGCGAGACGGCACGCACGCGGTCGTGCTGGACGCTCTCGCTATTTTCTTGCTGGGGGCGCCCGAGGCTACTCCCGAGCCAGCCCCCGCCGCGCCCTCGACTCCGCTCGAAGCGCCGCGTCCGGGCACCGGGCGCTTTTGAGGTCAGCGCTGAAGGTGAAGCTTCACCTTCAGCGCATTGAAACTTCGCCGCCTCAGCTCGAGCTGGCGGGGAAGCGGCGGCCTGGGTCGCGCTGGTGGCCTCGGCCTGTGCCCAACGGTGGCGAGGACTCGGGCGATCGCGTCGCCGAGCGTGTTCGCGACGCACCGTCAAAAATCCCGGTACTGGAAGATCGCCGACCCGCGCGGGTCGGCGCCATTCGGACCCGCGCGGGTCGGCGCGCGTTCGCGCCTAGGCGTTTTCGGTTGCGGAGGGATTCGAAGGAAATGTACAGTCGCTCGCAATGAGTGGGAGAATTGCAATTTGACAGGTCGCGATCGAGAATTTTGTTGGTTGCGTTGGCCCTCGCCGCGTGCACGCCACCCGCCAGCGACGAAGCGGGCGAGGACACGACCGGATCCGAGTCCGACACCAACACCGACGAGTCCTGTACGCCCGGGACCGAGGCATGTGTCTGCTCCGAGTCTCTATGCTTCGGCGACCTCGAGTGCGTTGACGGCGTGTGCGTCGATCCGAACGGCGACGGCGACGGCGACGGTGACCCCACCGGCGACGGCGACCCGACCGGCGACGGCGACCCGACCGGCGACGGCGACCCGACCGGCGACGGCGACCCGACCGGCGACGGCGATGGCGACCCGACCGGCGACGGCGATGGCGACCCAACCGGCGACGGCGACGGCGATCCCGGCTGCACCGAACTCGGCTGCGATTGCGACGGCACCCCCGACAGCTGCGACATGGACCTGGCCTGCTACGACGGCGCCTGTGTGATGCCCGAGTGTGGGAACGGGATCCCGGAGGGCCCCGGCGAGGCTTGCGACGACGGCAACCAAACACCCAACGACGGCTGCGACAACGACTGTACCTACACCGAGATCATCGAGCTCTCGGTTGGCAGCCACTCGGCGTGCGTGTTGACCGAAGACGGCCTCCTGCGTTGCTGGGGCTTTAACGGATCCGGCGAGCTCGGTCAGGGCAACACCGAGCCGATCGGTGACGACGAGCCGGTCTACTTCGCCGTGCCAATTGATTTCGGCCAACCCATCGTCGACGTCGACCTGGGTGCCAGCTTCGTGCTCGTGCGCCTCGAGGACGACACGCTGCGTTGCTGGGGATGGAACATCTACGGTCAGTGCGGGGCGGGTACCACGGTCATGATCGGTGATAACGAACCCCTCGTCCAAAACGCCCTGACCCCGTCAGTCGGCGATGCGCTCGCCATCAACGCGGCCGGTCTCAACGCCTGCGCGCGCTATCAAGGCGGCGGCGTGCGCTGCTGGGGTCTCAATAGCTCCGGCGGACCGCTCGGCTACGAGGGGATCCTCGAGAACATCGGCGATGACGAGTTCCCGAGCGCGATGCCTCTGCTCGTGTTCCCGTCAGGGGCGACGGAGATCGAGGGGAGCAGGAATTCTTCTCGCTGCGCCATCCTCGGTGACGGTCGTATTAGCTGCTGGGGCAGCAATTCGTCCGGCAAGCTCGGGTACGGCCACACCAACCCTGTCTTCTCCGGTCCGCCGATCGAACCGCTGGGTATCGGGCTTCCCGATGACGCCGAGATCGTCGCGATCGCCGGCGGCGGCTCTCACTTCTGCGGCTTGTACGACACCGGTGACATCATGTGTTGGGGCGCGAACCCGTACGGCGAGCTCGGCCAGGGGCACACCAACCACATCGGCGATAACGAGCCTCTGACCGCCTCGACGGTCGTCGATCTCGGCGCGCCCGCGATCGCGGTCACGGCCGGATCTCAATGTAGCTGCGCGCTGCTGGACACCAACGAGGTGTTGTGCTGGGGACAGAATAACCAGGGGGTCCTCGGTCAGGGCAACCTCGACGTGATCGGTGACGACGAAGCGCCTTCGACGGTCCCCCCGATCGAGCTCCCTGCTCCGGTCGTCGACATCCAAGCCAACAGGACCACCACCTTCGGCCACGTTTGTGCGCTACTCGCCACCAACGAGATCTGGTGCTGGGGAAACAACAACGGCGGCCAACTCGGCCTCGGTCACCTCACAACATCGGGGACGACGAGCTCCCGATCGAAGGGGGCGGGCCGATTCAATTGTGGGCTCCATAGTAGGTACGATACCATGACAAATTCGTCACCACATTCCTCAGCCCGGGTGATCGCTCGAACCTGGTCCATCTTGATCCTGTGGGCGTGCCTCACCGCGTGCACCCCCCCGACCACTTCGAGCGACGACGGAACCGGATCCGGCGAATCTGGTGATGGATCCTGTGTTCCCGGCACGCAGGATTGCGAGTGTGTCGAAGGACAGTGTTTGGGGTCTGAGCTGCAGTGCGTCGACAACGTGTGCGAGGGCTGCACGCCGGGCACGCTCGGCTGCGAATGTGTGGAGGGGCAGTGCCTGGGCGGCGCAGCGTGCATCGAGGGCGTATGCCTCGATCCCAACGGCGACGGCGATGGTGATGGTGATGGTGATCCGACCGGCGACGGCGACGGTGATCCGACCGGCGACGGCGATGGTGATCCGACCGGCGATGGCGACGGTGATCCGACCGGCGATGGCGACGGTGATCCGACCGGCGACGGCGATGGGGACCCCGCAGAGACCTGCGAGAACGCCACGGGCACCGCCGGGTGTGAGTTCTACGTCACCCGCTTCCCCGTCTACGTCACCCTCGGGCCCCAGCCCCCCGCGGCCGTGAGTTTCGTAAACCCGAGCTCCGACACGCCGGCCACCATCCAGATCGAGATCAAGGTCGATGGCGAGTGGACCGACGCAGCGCTCCCGGTCAACCTCGACCCCCTCGCAAGCTCTTCCTACCAATTCAACAGCGCCAATACCCTCATCGGCCCCGGTGTTCAGCAAGAGAAAGCGCTGCGCTTTTCCAGCGACGTGCCCGTCGAGGTGTACTATGTCGGGCCGATCCCGGCCAGCAACCATGGGCTCATGTCCACGCATCTCCTGCCGCTCTCGGCCTGGGGTTGGGACCACCGCGTCTTGCTGTGGGGCGACTCGTCTCCTTGCAATGGCTATTGCACGACCAAGTGGATGGCCGCGATCGCGGCCTTCGATAACACCATAATCGACTTCGTCGCGCCGGGCCGGTGATCATTGGCAACGTCAACCCGCCAAACCCGGGCCAGTAAATTCAGGTTCAGCTCAATCAGGGCGACGTGTTCATGGTCGCCGCCCCGGCCGACTCGAACATCGTCGGGGCGATGATGCGCTCGGATCCAGGTCACCCAATTGCCGTGTTCAGCGGCAATACGCGGGTGGACCTCGCCATGTTCGGAGAACAAGACACGGGCCCCTACGCGATCTTGGAGCAGAACCTGCCCATTCAGCTGTGGGGGACCGAGTATGTCGGTCTGAACGCGCCAGCGCTCCTGGATGACCTCCAGGGCTCCTGGCAGATCGTCGCCTCCCAGCCGAACACCGTGGTCGACGTGGAGTACAGCGGCACGATCGACTTTCTGGGCATGCCGGGCACGCCCTTCATGATGAACGATGGCGACGTCGTGTCGTTCACGTCGACCAACGGCGGCGACAACGGGGGCGACTTCGTCATCGTCGCAAACAAGCCGGTCGGCGTGATGAACTACGTCCGCGGGCGGCACCACGAGATGGAGGACGACATCTCGGTTGGTGCAGCCATGATCTCGGTCGCGCCCTCCGACCGGCTGCGCAACAACTACATCATCTTCTGGCCCGAAGGCGAGCGAGGCTGGCTGGGTGTCGGTCGTCCAATTCAAATGCCGGTGTCTTTCAACGGCCAGAACATCGTTCCCCAGAGCGTGACCGCGCTGTGGATGGCCAGTGACTGGGAGGCCGCGACCTGGGAGTTCGACCCGGGCGTGACGCGCATCAGCGCCGACGAGGATTTCGCGGCCAAGGTCGTACTCACGCTCGACGGCTACGTGTCGTGGAGCAGCGAGTGGGGTATTGGCTACCTCCCCGGTCTGCGGACCGACTGAGCTGGTCGACAGAATTGAGCATCCCGATGGCCATGAATCGAGACATTGTCCTTTCATCGATCGTGCTGAGTTTGCTCGCTTGCACACCTCCCGCGCAGGATGACGCGAGCGACGAGCAAGGCTCGAGCGACGGCGAGTGCACGCCCGGGAGCGAGAATTGTGAGTGTGTCGAGAACCAGTGTCTGGGCGACCTCACTTGTGAAGATGACATTTGTACGGGGTGCACAGCGGGACAACCCGGCTGCGCGTGCATCGAGGGGCAGTGCTTCGGCAATGTGGCCTGCATCGACGGCGTGTGCGGTGGTCCCGACGGCGACGGCGACGGCGATCCGACCGGCGACGGCGACGGTGACCCGACCGGCGACGGTGACCCGACCGGCGACGGCCACGGTGACCCTACCGGTGACGGCGACGGTGACCCAACCGGCGACGGCGACGGTGACGGTGACGGCGACACCTGTGACACGGTCACGGACACGCTCGGCTGCGTGTTTCATGCGCTCAAGTTCCCGACCCATCAGGCCCAGATCGACGACGATCTGCCGCTGATCCTGATCATCGGCAATCCGTTGTCAGACAGCACGGAGGTCGTGGTCGAGCAGCGCCAGAACGGATCGTGGACCACGGTCGCCGGTCCGCTGTCGGTCGCGGCCATGGACACCCACGAGTTCTATTTCTACGGATCCGACGATATCGTGGCGCCGGGTGTGTACGAGGGCAAGGCCTATCGGCTCACGTCGACCAAGCCGATCGTGGCGCATCAGTTCAACTCGAACATCGGCGCACGCCTCAGCGCCACGAACCTGGTCCCGGTCCGGGCGTGGGGCGGCTCGGGCCGCGCGCTCGGGGATGAGCGCGGTGAGTGGTCGCTGGGCCGGGGCTTCAGCATCAGCGTCGTCGCCGCCGTCGACGGCACCACCTTGATGGTCGATCCGGCCGGGACAGTGGCCGCCGGCCCAGACACACCCATGACCAGCTCACCCTTTCAGGTGCTGCTCGACGCTGGCGAAGTTCTGAGCCTGTTCAAGCCCGCGTCCAACGGCACGCTGCTCGACACGACCTTCACGAGCGACCCGGCCCACCCGATCGGCGTCTACATCTCTCACTCGTGCGGGTCCGTCTACGGCCCGCTCTGCGACGATCACTACGCCGAGCAGCTGCTGCCGCTCGAGCACAGCTATGGGACGCTCACGGCGGGGTTGCGAGATGCCTTCACGCCGCCGGTCAACCCCACCTACGATCGCACCTATTGGGTCGTGTGGGCAGAGCAGCCGAACACCTCGGTCGTGATGACTTCGACGCCGAACGTCCCGCTCCCACCGCAGCCCTATCTCGTCAACACCTTCGGCAAATTTTGGATAGAGACCGACGACGTCCCCGAGATCGGCGACATCCTGTTCGAGGGGGTCAAGCCGTTCGCCGTGTTCAACATAACCGACGGCGCGGAAGAAAATCAGGTCCGAGGTACGGGGCTCGCTCAGATCCCGGCGTTCGAGCACCTCGCGTCGCGCTACGTGTTCGCCACGCCTGACTTCAACATGCTCAATGCGGATCTGTCGATCGCGTACCCAACTGGCGCGTCGGTCATGATCACCGGGCCCACGACCGAGCTGACCGCGCCCTACGAGTTCGCCGACGGCTGGACCGCTGCTCGCTTCAATCTCGAAGCCGGCCAGCTGTATGTGCTCGACGGCAGTGAGCCCTTTATCGCGCTGGTCGGGGGTCGACAAGGTGGTATCAATCGTTCATTCCTGATGAACACTGGGGCCACTTGGTGACCCGCGGTCGCTGAGCTCTCGACCAACTGGCGCAACCTCCAGGCGACCGAGCAGCTGGTCGTCGAGCTTGCGGCTGATCGCTTCGACTCGGTCTTGACCCGCCGGATCATCGCCAACGCGCCGACCTTCCCGACGCTGCTGCAGGCCAGCTTGTTCGTCACCCATGACTACCAGCGCGCGCTCGATCAATTTGCGCGGGCAGGGACGCGCCCAGGGCCGGCCGGGCGGCGCGGGCGACAGCAGGTGATCAGCGCCGCGGGCTTGGCGGCGCTCATGCGCGGGGTTTGTCCCCGCTGTCATGCCAGGCGTCAAATGGTCCGAATTGTTTTGGCGCGATCGATCGCTAGTTGGCGTGTCTTGGCGCGTGCCCAAGCATCGTAGCGGTCCGATCTTGTCGTTCGCCGTTGGTGTGTTGATGAGCTGCGGCGGCGGCGGCAGCAGCGACGACGATCTACGCGGATGTTGGCGACGGCGCTCAAACTCTGGGCCAGGTCATCGAGGCGGCCGGCTCCCCCGTGTGCGACTACGCGCTCGGCGGCAACGGTTTTCCGCTGACGGGTGGCACGCTGAGCAATTCCGGCCTGCTTTGCGACACCGATCTGTACTTCAACCTCGGCGACCACGAGCAAGATCTCGCCTCCTGTATGGATTTGGGCTCGGGTTCGAACACCGCCTCCTATGGTCCAGTATGGAGCGCAGAAAAGGGCGCCGGCTGTCCGTTCGACGATCCTGCCGAGTACGGACTTGGTCCGCACGGGCCATGCGGCGTGTGCCCGATGCAGTTCCCAAGCATGGAGTTCAACTATCTCGGCTATGGCAACGCGCTGGGCCTCAACAGCGGCGCCGCTGGATCGGCGACCAACTACATGCAGATTTACGTGCGCTAGCGCTAGTGCGTCGCTCGCCGCTCGTTCCGCTCCTCTCGCTCGCGCTGAACCTGCTTGCCTGCGCCAAGCAACCCGCGCCCCGTGAAGCCTACGAGGGCGCGCCCGTCCGCGCGGCGATCAACCCGGACTGCGACGCTGAAACTCTCGAGGGCGTGCGCGGCCTGCCGTGCGTGCAGATCGACGTGTTCGCCGAGGGCGAGGGCCCGAGCGCGCGCGACGGCGAGTGGCTGAAGGTCCACTACATCGTGCTTCTCCCCAACGGCTCCGTGCTCGACAGCTCGCACGATCGCGGCAAGCCCTTGTCGGTCCAGCTCAACCAAAGTGGGGATCGACGCAGCTACTGCGATCGCACCGAAGCCGCGACGCAGGAGCCGAGCAGGCTGCGTGAACAATGCGGTCTTGCTGGTGAGCAGCTGCGTTTGCCCGCCGAGGCCACCGCGCTTGCCCATGAGGGAGCAACGGAGCCCGTGCGAACGGCGCCGTTTGGGTCCCGAGCAGCTGTGGTGCTCCTGCGGGGCTGCCGTGGTCACGCGGGAGAGCTCGCGAGCCTGTGCGAAGCGCGCTGGGTAGCCGCTGACGGGCCTGGTCGCTTCGCGGTTCGAGGCCCGGTCGCTCGCAGGCACCTGTGTGGCCGCCAAGGAGTCCTGGAAGCAGCTCAGGCCGACCTGAGCTCGCGCGCCACGTCGAGGGTCGGGCTCTCGCGGTCGTAGATCGACCCCGCGGTCGCGGTCGTCGTGGTGTCACCTCCCGCGCCCGTCTGCCGGGTCCGCCGTCGAAGCGACGCGCGTCTGGTCGAACGGGCTGGGGCTCGCGCGAGGGGCTGATGCCCCGCGTTTTTGCGCGGCCATGGCTGCGCCCGAGGCACATTCGATGGGGGGGCGGGGATTGCGTGAACGTCGCGCCGCTCATTCTCGGCGCTGGGAGTCTGGGGCTGTGCCGGTGGCGCCCCACTGTCATGCTGGGGAGCAGTTGGGGAGCAGTGCCGCCGAGATACGACCCGATCTACCGACAGCGAATCCGGGGCCAACACGAGAAGCCGGGGTGAGTCGAACACCGGAACGCCTCCGAGCGCCGCCGTTCCGAGCATCGACTGGATGGTCTACTACGGCGGCGGTAGGAAGTGCGGCTCGAGCAAAATTTGGTCACAGTATTGCTCAACCTGACTTCGTGCTGAAGGACAGGGCCCGTTTGGCGTCTCGCCCAACCAGCTGTCGTACTCCGAGCATGAGAGCACCCCCAGCCCATGAGGTCACATGCGTCACAATAGGAATCTCTGGATCGTTGGGGCGGGCAATCGCTGGTGTGTCGAGAACTGCGATCCTACCAAGCTCAGCTGTGGATCTGGATCATGTATCTACGTCGGTGATGGGTTTCACTGCGGGACGCCGGGCGCCAAGCAGTATGGCGAGCAGTGTTTTCACGGCGGAGAGTGTGATGCGGGCATGATTTGCGCAGCACTACCGGGTGTTCCTGGCTGTGAAGGTGTGAGTTGTTGTACGCCCTTTTGTGTCGACGGAGAGGACTCCACCTGCCCGGGCTTTGGTGAAGGCCAACAGTGCGTCACGGGTCTTCAGGTTCCGGACGCGTTCAACCACGTTGGCGTGTGCACGTGGCCCTGAGCTGACCGGGCGAGCAGACTTGCGAGCTCGCCTCGCCCGACCTCGGCTTTGGCCGAGGTCGGCGGAGTGAACGTGCACGTCGGGCCAGCGATCGATGGCCGCGATCGCAGCGCTTGCTCGTACCGACGAGCCGGCGCTATTCACCACCCACAGCAGCACCTCGCGTGGGTGACGTCCTCGTCGCTCCACGGGATCGGTTCGTCGCAAGCGCCGACCATGGTCTTGATCGGCTCGTCGTCCGGGTCACAGCCGTAGAGCTTGGCCATGAGGAGCGCCGTCGAGCCGGCGCAGCCGTTGGGGACGCAACTCGCCTCATGAAGCTTGCAGAGTTCCTCGCAAGTCGCACCAAATCCTTCCTGCATGCACTCGACCCAGATGGGTCCGCACTCGCCGGCTTGACAGCTCCCGGCCTCCCACTCCAGACCCTCGAAAAAGACGGTGCACTCGTTGCCGCAGGTACCACAATTCAGATTGTCGGTCATGAGGTCGGCGCCGCCACAGGGCAGATCCGGCACCGGGCCGTCCTCTTGCTCGTCCTCGGGGCCATCCTGCTCATCGCAGTCGGGGCAAGGGAGGGGGGCACGACATGCAGTGGCGTTGGCGAGCAGGGCAAGGCTGAGCAGGGCGAACCCAAAGTACTTGTGTTTTTTGGTCATTAGTACGCTCCGAACGGGCCAGTGCATTCGTTCTGTGGGGTCGCCATGTCGTCAAGACACGGAAATGGACCGCCCAAAATACTCTGCGGCGTTCCAGCGACCTGACTCCACTGACTCAGGTTCGTGGCTAGAAGCGGGTTGATGAACTCATCGAAGGGGTCGCCTACCACGTTGGTGAGGTAGACGACGGTGATGTTGTAGGCCCTGTTGTGCAGGACGATGGCCATTGAGCCATCAGTGCCGCCGGCCATCGCCACCCAGTTGCCGCGGGCGTACCAGCCCAGCCCGTAAAACCAGCTTGTCCCGGGTGCTCCGTTCGAGTTCCACCACGCGGGATTCCATAGCTGAGCGGCGACGGCTTGGGGCATCAGAAAGCCCGTCTGTGTGAGCGCGTACATGAGCAGGCCAAGCGATGCACCATCCCCGTGCCAACCGCCAGCCGCCAGCGGCGCGCCACCCATGTACACACGGCCAGCGTATCGGTTGTTGGCGGCAGTCCCGGGGGCCGAGGGGTCGATGGGTCCGGCGTTGGTCGACCACGTCGGCGAGTCGTCGCTGACAACGGCTTTTTGCGGCCCCGGTGTGGGTTCTGACTGGGTCAGCGGGGTGACCGTGTTGACGCAGGTGTCCGCCATGCACGCCCACTTGGGATTGCATGGCGTTCCATTGGTCGCGCAGCCCGTGCAGGTGTTGTCGGGTCCACACACGGGAGTCGTACAGTTTGGGTTCGGGTCCATCGGAGCACACGCGAGGTAGCCACAGTCGGCATCCGTGGCGCAGTCGACAGGATTGTATGCATGTTTGCGGTTGACGAGGTAGCTACGCAGGCCAGCCAGCGTGGGATTCTCGACGGCGCTGCGGTGGCCAGGGTCCGGGTAGATGTCCTGGTCGAGGTTGAGCGGCGCCAGGAAGTTCGTCCGCACGTACGCCTCGTAGCTCAGCCCCGACTGCACACGCACCAACTCCCCGAGCATGGAAAAGGCTGAATTCGAGTAGATGAGCCGCGGGCCTGGGGACGCAGATTGACTCTGGGTGTACCTGAGCAAGTTCCAGTAGCTGTCGGGGTCCGCCGCCGTACCTAGCATGGTGGTTATATCGAGGTGCCCTCCAAGCACGGCGTAGTCATACATCATTTTCCCAGTGATGGGGTATTGCCCGTAGGGGCTCGCGTCAATCAATGCATGGTCGCCGTAGGAGCTCGGACTGAAAGCGAACCCCCCGATGTTGCGCAGCACATCCGCGATCGTCGGCACACTCGCCATCGTCGCTACCCCATTGATCCCGGCCGCCCCCGCGAACGGTGCGGTGAGCGGGATCCCCTTGATGCTCGACTCCCGCACCGTCGCCGCCGCCGTGATCGACTTGGCCACGCTGGCCAGCGCCATCGTGGCGTTGAGCGGCGTCTCAGGATAGGTCGATCCCGCGTAGGTATAGGACCGATTCAACACCAAGTCGTCACCCTCGAATATATGCAGTGTTCCAGACGGCCGAAAGAAGTCCCCGACTTTAGAGCCCGCGAGCGTCATCCCCAGGATCGCCTGCTGATGAAAGGGCAAGTATTTGGCAATGTACCCCGGATCCATCGGATCGATCTCAATCCCCTCCTGCCAGCGCAGGTAGGGATCATGCCGGACCCAAACGCCAGCATAGCGCTGAACGCCGGCGTCCTGGTACGCGCAAGCCCCCTCGAGGTGATACCCGCCCTGCCGCCACTGCGCGTCCTCGCCCTCAAAGGTGATATCGTCCATGTTGTAGCGTAGCTGCAGCTTCAGCTCTGGGGAGCGCTTCAACCAAAGCACGTTGAAGCGCGGCCATTCCTGCGAACCTTGCTCGTAGCTACCTGCGAACGGGTAGTACCCTGCGGCCCATTTGATCGGCGCATCGGCGCTGAGCGCAAGTGCGTCGTAGCCCACACCCAGCTCCCAGTCGCCCGGATCCACGCCGTCTTGGACAAATACGGCCGCGAACTCGCTGGCGCCGTTGCGCTTGCGGCTGGCGATCGAGATCGGGCGATACCCCTTGTCCGCGAGCGTCGCCTCTGTGGTCATGAGGCTGGCCTGGCTCTGGCCGTCAACCATCTGCCACGCGACGGAGCTGTTGTCGTAGACGAACGCGATGGTCGCACCGACGCGGCCGACAGGCAGCGCGAAGGTGTCGATCGACGTGGGTCGTGGGTCGCCCGAAGACCCACCACCCGTGAGGACCTGCTCCTGCGCCACCGAGCCGAACACGAAGGTCTTGATCTCGGTCTTGTAGTTGGCGTCGTCGTCCGACACATACACCGAACGGTCGAGGACCGTCAGCTCCAGGCTGCCGTCGGGGTTGTTCGCCATCGAGACCTCGGCGTCGACTTGTGTGGGACGAAAGCCGTTGCGCAACTTCAACGCGTGGTCCTTCACAAATTTATCGGCCCAGTTGACGCCAGACACGAGCTGCTGTGCTGAGAAGGTCTTGGTATACTCGCTCGCGTGCAGGTCGTAGCGGGAGTCGTGGACCAGACCATTACCGAGCGTGAGCGGCGGGGGCCAGTCTAGGTTTGGGTCTGGTTCGCCAGGCGGATCGCTTCCCTCGCCATCGAACGGATCTTGGGGGACTGGCACGCCGGGGTCGCCTGTCTCACCGCTGCCGCCGGTGACTTCATCAGCCGGGCACGCTGAGAGTAGCAAGGTGGAGATGACCCCAAGACAGATAGACAGACAGACAGGTCCAAACCCGTCGCGGCACCAACACTCTTCTCGTCATGCTCAAACGCTACCGGAGGCACTCGGGAGAGTCAAGCACCTGGAATCCTCAACGAGTGAGCGCCGCGATCTTGCTGGTTATCAAGATCGGCAGCGGCAGGAGCAGCTGAATCTCCGCGGTCGTCACCAGGACCGCGGACATGACAGCGCTCGTTTGCAACATGCCCGACAGAGGGGAGGAGGGTAATTCTGTGAGCGGACGCCATCACCCGACGACCCTTGACAGTCGTAGCCCATCGCAGCCGCCACGGCAACGAGCAGACCCACTGCTCGACTGGAACGTCAGGCAACAGCTTCGCGTGCGTGACGCCGTGGGTGCAGCCGGGTCCGCCGTCGAAGCGACGCGCGCCTGTCGAGGGGCTGGGGCTGGGGCGAGGCCGGATCCGCCGCGAATTTTAGGGGCTGTAGTACGGGGTGGGCTCCCCCTTGAGGGTGAGTCAGGACGGGAAGCTGTCGCAGGAGTAGTCTTGCCCTCATGCGCCGCCGGTCCGTTTTCACGCTACTCACCCTGGCTCTCACCGCCATTCCGCTCACGGCGGACGCGGAGTACCGCTACCTGTGTACGTCCGTCCCGGGGGCTTGCGAGTACTCCTCGGCAGACGTCCCCAAGCTGCTGGCGGACGTCTGCTACTACCCCGGCAGCAACGCGATCAAGATTAAGGGCACGGCGCCGTGCCCATCGGGCTCCAACGCGTTTAGTTTGATCCATGGGGAGATCGTCGATCCTCAAACCGGGCAAGTGTCCGCCTATGCGCCGCTCGACGATGCCTGCGCGGCGGGACTGTGCGCCGAGTTTGCGCCGCATGATGACCCACAAGAGAGCGTGATGTGCTGCGAGAACGGCGGGCCGTGTTGGCCTGGCGGCACCTGTGGTGGTGTCCTCTATTGGTGCCACGATGGCGTCTGCAATGACGATGGTACCATCACTTGCTTTGATGGGGAGCAGCTATAGTCCTGTTGGCGATGCCGTAGATCGCTGTGTGCGCTCGGCTTTCCAAGGTGTCGTCTCCAGCGCCACGGGCAAAGTGGATTGTCAGCCCCCAGGCGAGGGTAGCGTCCGCATTGAGTCCGCGTCGTTCGAACTCGAGTGCAACCGCCTCGCCTGCCGAGGCGAGCCGTTGGCATGAGACCGTGCTGCGCTCGGCGAAATTCGCCGGGTCCAGGATCTGCAGCGCGCGTTCCTCCTGCCCCGCACGCGCGAACGCAACCGCGGCAGGCCCAGCCCAACGCACCCCTGCGTCGGCGAGAGACGAATTCCCCAGGTCGACGACGGAGTCCGCGAGGTCAGCGAGACCTCCGGTCTGGGTTGCTCGACTCGCCGGCGCGCGGACGAGCGCCGCCGTCACCAGCGAGCACGCCACGGCCAGCGCCAACCCGATCATCACCACCCGCAACCGCTGCGGACGCTGCTCGTCCGAACGACGGATCTCCTCCAACGCATCGAGCAAGCTCGCCATGTCCGGCCACCGATCACCAGGGTTGAACGACAACCCCCTGGTGATCACGGCGCTCAGTCGGCGGGGGATCTTGCGGCCTCGCCCGTCGCCGCACAGCATTCGGTGCGCGATCGCCAAGCGCAGCTCCTCCGCGCTCTCGCCCTCGAACGGGCGCTGTCGATACAGGCACTCCCAGAACGCGACACAGAACGAGTATTGATCCGATCGCGCGTCCCCGCGGAGACCACCAAGCCGCTCGGGCGCCATGTAATCGAGGGTTCCGCCCTCCACGCTGTCTTTGCGGCCGTTGTCGTCCAACTTGCGATCGGCACCAGCCTCGTCGGGGCCCTGATCCCGCAGCGCCCGAGCAACGCCAAAGTCAGCGACAAGTGTACGTTCTCCCTTGTCGTCGAGGAGTATGTTGTCGAGCTTGAAGTCCCCGTGTTCAAGGCCGGCAGCGTGGGCGGCCGCGAGCCCGCGACCCGCCTTCATGAAGATGTTGATCGTCTGCTGCCAGGTCGGCGTGTACGACGTGAGCATCGTATGGCCGTCCATGCCCTCGACATACTCCATCGTCAGGAACAGGTCGTCGCCGAGCTTCCCGATGTCGTACAGGCCCACGACGTTGGGATGCGCGAGCTTGGCCAGGCACTGCGCCTCGTGCAGTACGGCGGCCTCGGCCTCCTCGCTCGGCAGCGTCAACAGCTTCAGCGCGACTTCACGATTGAGCTTGGTGTCGCGGGCTCGGAACACGACCCCCATGCCGCCCTCGCCGAGGAGCTCGAGCAGCTCGAAGCGACCGAACTTCACGCCCGGGGTGGTTGCATCGATGTCGCGCGCGTTCGCAGCCGTGGTGACGGCGGCCTTGAGCGCCGCCCTTCGATCAGAGAGGGTGCCTGCTGAACGCTGGCGAGACATCGAAGCTCCGGGGGACCGCGATCGTACACCAACGCGCCCGCAGATCGGCGAACGATGCCCGACAGCTCGACAGGATCGGCGTCTACGACGACGGCCGCTTCGACGGCGTCACGGAGATCGGCGACGTCACACGAGCGGTCCGTCGCCGGGCTTGAATCTCGGCCCTGATGAGCGCCCATGCTCGAGAGACTCGGCTCCGCACGGTCTCGATCTTGATACCCTCGGCGTCGGCGAACAACTGCGGATCCTCGCCACGCAGCCGGCTCTCGAGCGCGCGCCTGTAGACCGTCTTGATCGCGGTCAGAGCCGTGCGAAGCAGCGCGGTTTGTTGCAGCCTCATCGCAGCCTCGTCGGGGCGGCTCTCCGGCACGTCCCACCAACCTGCGGGCAACGGTGGTGGCTCCCGATCACGCCGCCGCTTCGCCCTGCGGCCGCCCTTGAGCTTGAACATGGCGATGGCGAACACGTATGAGCGGAACGAGGTCGGGCGCGTCAGGTCAAACGGCTGTTTGTGCAGCTTGGCAACAATGAACGTCATCGTCTCTTGCGTCAGGTCTTCCACATCGGACGCTTCGGCCCGCCTGCTGAAGAACCGCACCAGCTCGACGCGGATCTGCCGAAACAGGATCTGCTCGGCGCCCGGCTCACCGTCCATCACCGCACGAAGCAGCTCGTCGAGCGACCTGTCGAGCGACATCGTCATCGAGGGTACACGAGTTCGTCCCGGCGAGTACTGGCCGGAAGATCAATTGCACAAAGTCGGGAACGTTACGTCGTCTGGCGGCAGCACCTGATCATGCTCCTGCATACGGTGCCCACCGGACTCCTCGCCAGCCCATGCGACCACCAACTGCGACACCGCGACATGGCTGCGGATCTTCGTTAGGCACACGAAACAGGGGCTTCTGAGGCGAGGGTGGAGTTCCCGGGGTCGCAATTCGGACGTCGGCGAGGAAGCGGCGGACAGGGCTGCCCTCGAAGCGAACCTCCCCGTGGTCTACACCGGAGCAGACCATGAGTCGGTTTGAATTGATGTCCATCACGAGACTGTGGATTTGAAGTCGGTTCCTCACGGGGTAACCTTGCGCGCCGCCAGACGCGGCCAACCGGTACCTTGTGCCGGACGTCTTGCCTTCGCTCTCAAGCTCCGAAGGACGCTCACCGCGACTCCTTGTTCGCAAGCTGTCGCCTATCGCCAGGCTATCCAGTCTCGAAGCATGTTGGCGACTGCCCACGCCGACCCCCGAGCGAGCATGAAGAGCCCACTCTTCGTGTGTTTACTCAGGGACGCTGCCAGAGATTGTCTCGTCTGCATCATCGGCGGTGAGGCTGGTTCGCTAGGATGCGTGCATGCCCCACCGCCCGGCGTGCGGTCTGAAGATGTCGGTGCCCCTGATTCCAACAGGAGCGACCCCAGCAGCGGCTCGGTTGCGAAGGAAGCACGGTCCGAGGCAAACAACGCGGCGCGGCGTTGGTCTGAGCTGAGCCCGACAGTTCGATCCCGCGCCTCGCGTCGTGTGCCCTGGACCTGCCGACACAGTCCGTCAATTAGCGTCGGAAACGAGGTGTCTAGTCTAGTGCGTCACATAGCTCGTACAGTGGGTCCATTCCTGGACTGACCTGGGATAGCCCATTGGTGCGTTTACGTCCCGAACTCGACGAATACGTATAAACTCCCGTCGGGGTCGACTCGATCCTTGCGCCAGCTGGCACCCACACCGCGAAAAGGTTGTCGTTGCTCGGGGGAAAGCGTCGACCCATGGTTGTGCGGTGGGGCCTGCACGTATCACGAGATTTGGGATCATCGCCTTCCTGTTACTGACTGCGTGCCCGG
Source organism: Enhygromyxa salina (assembly GCF_002994635.1). Taxonomy (GTDB): domain Bacteria; phylum Myxococcota_A; class Polyangia; order Nannocystales; family Nannocystaceae; genus Plesiocystis; species Plesiocystis salina_B. The sequence continues at coordinate 177,182 of NZ_PVNL01000074.1, forward strand.
AGGACGACGTCGCAGCCGACGGGGGGACCGGCGAGACAGGTGATCCAGGTATTGATTTCGTCGATCCACTCGATAGCGGCGGCGCGGTGCCACCTGGCACGGCGAGCCTCGAAGATCACTGGGACGCCCCGTCCACGCTCGGGAACGGCCTCGTGCACGACACCCGCTCGGCGGTGGACATGCGCACTCACGCGGCGTCATTCACCAGTGGAAGCTGGCATCGGGTGTTGCGTGGTCGAGCTTCGTCGATAGCAACGAAACCATGCTCGCGCAGGGATTTCGCCCTGCCCAGGTCGACGCTGACGTCGAGCTGACCGAGGATCTGGAGGTCATTGACGAGACGCTCTATATCTCGGACGACGACGCCAACTACCGCACGGAAATCTTCACGCACGTGTTCAAAACGCTCACGTCCGAACGGAGCTTCAGGGGCTGGCAGCCCGTCGCGCTCGGCGCACGGCCAACGTCGGTCTCGACCTTCGCTACCGATGGCCGCGTGGGCTACTCTGTGGCCTGGGTGTACGACAGCCCAACAACCAGGCCCACGCTCGGGTGGCAGCTGAAGGCAGGCCAGAGCGCCGCCGAGCTGAGCACCCTGCTCGCCGATCCTGGAATGCGGCCGATCTCGCTGGCGTCTCGCCGCCGAGCGGGCGCGAGCGAGTACGCGGTGATCCTCGTGCCCACGCAAATACCCACGAGCTGGTCGGCGAGCGTGCACCTGTCGAGTTCGAGCCTGAGCGCCGAGATCGCAGACCGATGGCAAGCGGGCTTCTATCCGTTTCGGATCACGGCGGAAGACGGGGACGCGACTCACGTCAATGTGCTGTGGGCGAGGCGGCCGCCTGGCATCTCGGTGCAGGCGCGCGTGAACCTCACGGACGCTACGTTCGCGGACGAGGACGGATTGTGGCGAACTCGTGGATACCACCTCGAGACGGTGGACAGCTACGTGCAAGCAGGTGAATCGCGCCGCGCGGCGGTGTGGGTTCGCTACCAACCCTACCTCCGCTGGGAGGGCACCGAGTTCACGCCGGACGACGTGAACTATGGCACCAAGTACGAGATGTTTCACGACCAGGCGCTGCGGGTCCTCGGCGATCTCACCGACGTCGCCTGCGCAGACGGTCAAGCCTGCCCGACAGGCACCAACTGCTACAGCTGTCCGCCGGACGTTCCGTGTCTTCACGACGAGGTCTGCGCCGGCGCGGACTTCGGCGAGTACACGCGTCCCTCGGCCACCTTGCATATCTTCGAGGGCTCGAGCTTGGTGCTCAATCGGGCGTATACCTTCGCGCCAGCGGTCTACCCCGACACGCCGCTGAACGCCTCGATGGGGACGGCGTCCGTGTCCAAGTCGTTGACGGCGACGGCGGTCGTTCGTGAGATGAAGGTTCAGGGACTTTCGCTGAATACGACATTTGCGGGCAGGATCGGCGTGGTCCCGACCTACTTCCTCAACGCTCCGCTGGTGCCAACTGGCACACTGTCGGTTCGCGTGCGAGATGTGCTCAACAATCGAGGTGGGTTCGCCGGAGTTACCAAGACGCTCAAGTCCTACGTGGACCACGCGCTGATCGTCGCCGCAGGGGCGACAGCCCCGGTGGATGGTGAGGAACTGTTCGAGTACGTCTTCGCCCCGCCGCCTGACGGCCACGTGAACCTCGGAACCATGCAGGACGATACCTACTGGCAACCCGAATGGTTCAAGCAGGACCGAACGATGGGCACGATGCGGTACTCGAACGCGGGCTACTCGCTCGTGGGCGAACTCGTCCGCGTGCAGTCTGGGGTGGCGTATGAGGAGTACGTGACGAGTAAATTGCTCGCGCCGCTCGGTCTAGAGGATCGAGTCTACGCCTATCCTGGCCCCCGGGTTCGCTCGCGCGGGCCGACTCGCGCGTTGATCGGAAAGTATCTCATCGACGCTCGGCATCCGTACAATGTCGCCTCGCCAAATCCACCGCAACCCGTGCAACCTGCGGTGGGCCTCGCAGCCAATCCCGTCGAGCTCTGGCGCCCCTACATGGGGCCGGACGAGCCACGCGCCCCGACGCGCGCGACGACTCTCTATGGGGGCAATTTTCACCTCGGTGGCGCGCCCCTCGCTGCCGGCGGCTGGTGGGCAGATGGTGAGGCGCTCGGACGCTTGATCCGCAGTATCAGCCGTACGGAGACACTGCTGCCACAGGATGCCGCCGCCTGGATGTGGCACCCCGTTCTGTGGAACTTCAACCACGCGCAGGCCTCCGGCTGGGCCTACGTTCATGGGTGGTACGTGCGGGGCAATTGGGTCGGATGGATGGGGGGCGACCTCGGAGCGGTCGCACTGGTGGTCCACAACCGCATGTACGACATCACCGTCGTGTTCCTGGCCAACGGCCGCGATAGCCCGTCCAACTTCATCAATCCACTCATGGCGTCACCCAACCTCGTGCAGGGGTTTAGCGAGATCGGGAAGGTCTGGCCGTGCCTGCCCGATCCTTCCTTTGGCCCGAACTTCACGGGGTGCAAACTCCCCGTGGCAGCAGTCTATTGAGGTCGCATGAAACGCCCCACGCTCGTCCAAGTCCTTGTCTTGTCGCTCGCGGCCTGCGGGCCAAGGAAACCAGGTGATGGTGCTGGCGAGGAGCCGCCGTCGGACATCGCCGAAGAGACGCCCGACCTACCGTGTGGTGGCGCGGATCTTCAGACCGACAGGTACAACTGCGGCACGTGTGGAACGATATGCTACGGGGGGGGGGAGGGAGACTATGAGTCGGGCGGCTGTGTCAATGGTGTTTGTGGTCCAAGCTGGTTCGGGGTGGAGTGGCTCGAGCCGACCCCGCTGACGTGTGATGACGTCTGCGCGGACACGGGCCAGTCGTGTCACGCCAACGCTTGCTCTGAGCTCACGGGGCTCGTGTGTGAGTCGGTCTTCGGCCAACCCTGCACGACAATGGTAAGCGGTGATGTTCCGCTGCTCGACTTTGCAGGACCTTGTGGCGACCCCATCCCCTGGCCGCCCGAGGTGTACTACGACGGCATTCGAATCGCCTTCTGCTGTTGCGATGAAAAATGAGGTCGCATGAAACGCCCCGGGGGTGGTGCGGGAGGCTGGATCCCGCCGAGACCTCAGCAGCTGCGCCGCTCGAGCGCCCACGCACGCTGCTCGAGCGCGAACCCGACCGCCTCGGTAAACCGCGCCCACGGGTTGGACGCCGCGGCCTGGCTGGCGGCGAGCCGACTGGCGAGCGCGGCGGCCAGCGGGTTGCCGCCGGCCTGCTCCGGGGCCGCGACGCGAACGGGCTGCGGCCTCGCGCCGCGCTCGGGCTCGTTGTACATGCGCAGCGAGGCGCAATTGAGATCCTCGTCAACGACCACGATCGCCCCACCATAGAGCGGCTCGGCGGTGATCTTGTCGACGACCCAGCCGCCCGTGTTGAACACGACGACCGGATGGGCGAACCCCCGCATCGCGCGGCGGCGCTCGAAGGGTTTGTGGGTATGACCAAACACCACGGTGAGGTGCTCGGGCACTCGATCATGCCGCCGCTCGTGCCGGATCTGCCGATTTAGCGGACCAGTAATATAGTCGTCGAGGCCCTTGGCCGTGGCCTCGCTCAGCGGGTCCATGACGTGGCCGCGCTCGTGCGAGAACGCGGACTCGAACAGGGTCTTCACGAAGCTCTTGATCGCAAACTGCTCGAGCGCGTCGGGGAACATCGGGCGGCCCCAGTGCTTGACGACCCCCTTGGCCACCCGCTCGCTCAGCTTGTCAATGCCGCCGGGGCTCGCGGCCATCTCGTAGACTCGCTGCACGCCGTCACCCGCGGCGCCCGACCGGCCCATGGTCGACCAGAAGAAGTCGACCCACGCGAAGTTCTCCTGTTGGATGTCCTCGATCGTGGCGGCGGCCGGCTGCTCGGGAAACAGGAAGGTCCGCAGCGCGCTCATGGCCATGTAGATCGGCTCGACGTAGTGACCGTGGGTGATCACGACCGTGCGCGTGCGGTCGGGCGTGACCAGGCCATAGTTGGGATAGACCAGCTCGACGTCGAGGTCTGCCAGGCACGGGTGACGGCGGGCGAGCGACTCGAGCAGCACGGATCGCGGCCAGCCGATCCCATCGTCGACCGCGTACAGGCGCGTGACCGACCAGGCGGGTCCGAGCGGCTGACCCACGGGCACGGTGCGCAGGAAGTCGACGTAGTATTGCTCGCGCGCGGCCTCCCACAGGTGGTGATCATGGTTGCCGGGCAGCAGCAGGACCTTGCGCGAGAACAGGTCTTGCTCACCGCCAGGAAACAGCGCGAGCAAGAACCGCTCGAAGCTCATCGCCGCCTCGTGGGTGTGGGCGAGCGCGAGCTCGAGCACGTCGCCGGCCAGCACCAACGTCGGCTTGTCGGGCTGCCCGGCCTGCGGCGCGAGCAGGTCGCGGATGCACGCGATCAGGGTGTCGAGGACCGGGCTGAGCTCACCGTAGAGGGGCTGACCGTTGGCGTCGAGCTGCGTCAGCAAGCTCGTCTCGGCGCCGAGGTGGAGGTCGGACAGGCACAGGTGAGTGATCGTCGCCACGACCACGAGCGTAGCAACGGTCAACGAAATCCGACACGGCGAACGTCGCTCAGTCCGATGCGCGACCCGGAGCGGATCCCGAGCTTGTGGTGCGAACGGCGTGGAGCGCCCGCCAGTCGTGGCGCTGCATCAGGGCGTCGCCGACCGCCATCCCAAATCGCAGGTAGCCCAGCCGCGTCATGTGCAGATAGTCGTTCTTGCCCAGCCCCGCCGCGACCCAGGCGAGCTTCGAGTTCTTGCCGCCAAACACCGCCAGCGTGTCCAAGAACGCGCAGCCATACTCGGGCGCGAGCCGCTGCTGAACCTCGCGGATCTTGCCCAGCCGCGGGCGCGGGCGCAGCTCGCCCTCGACGAGGTGGGGGTAGTCGCCGGGCCCGATCATGAGGCAGCCGGCGTCGGGCAAGGCCCGACGAAACCGCTCGAGCGAGGCGCGGTAGTGTTGCTCGTATTGAGCGATCGGCACGTCGACGTCGACGGACTCGTTGTTGCCGTACGCGAGCACGTAGAGCACCGGGTCGCGCTCGCGCAGGTGCGACGACCACAGCGGCTCGTCCCACTTGGCCTGATCCTCGGACTTGGCCCCGTTGACGCCGAGCGTGTCGAGCACGACGCCCGGCGTCTCGGTCTCGGCGACGACCCCGAGCAGCCGGACCTTGCCGTCGCCGTGCAGCTGGATCCGCAGGGTGTGGGCGCTGCCGAGCTCGAGCTCGACCCGGCGATGACCCACGCCGACCGTGGGCGCGGCGGTGTGGATGTCGTCGAGGGTCTTGCCGTCGAGCAGCAGCGTGAATGAGCCGCCGCGTGGCTGCTCGAGGTAGTGCAGCTCATAGAACGCGAGCTTGGTCGCCGACGGCGAGCCCGGGGCCGGCTGGACCTGCGTCCACGCGCGGCTGGACTCGGCGCTCATCGCCTGGCCCATCAGGCCGAAGTAGTCGGTCGGCGCCCGGTCACCCAGACGAAAGCTGTTTTGCTTGGTCCAGTGCTTCGAGCTCTCGAACACGATCTCTTGGTGGCGAGACCACTTGTTGGGCGGCGCGGCGGCGACGATGCCGGGCCCGCCGTCGCCGAACCGGATTTGCAGGTACGCGCGCAGGTAGCCCGTCCACATGTCCGTGGCCACGCCCGAGGCCCCGTACACCGCCACCCGCACCGGACCCGCGCGCGCGCCCGCGTCGAGCTCGGCGAGCGCGGCCTCGAACCGAGCGAGGGGGTCGGCGTTTTGTGGCTCGAGCAGCGGGACGAAGAAGCCGGGGAGGCCGTCGGGCGGGTGCGGTTGGTTGGCGCCCGGCAGCGGGCCCGCAGGCAGCGGCGGGAGATCGGGCAGCAGCGGCTCGGCAGCACGGAGCAAGCGACGCTGGGCGAGATCGCGGGCGGCCCGGATCTGATCGTCGAGCACCGCGTGCGCGGGCAGGGGCGGGAGCGCGGGCGCGGGTGGCTCGGCCGCGATTGGCTCTTCGGGCTCGCTGGGAGGCGCCTCGGACGGGCTGTTGGCCTGCTCTAGAATGTTCTCGGTCGCGCGACAACCACACGCGCTCGCGGTCAACGCGAAGACCGCTGCGAATCCAGCGACGAGACCCGAGCACCTGCTCATTCCCATATGAGATAGCACGCTGGCGCCGAGATCGACATTGACAGGAGATCGTAGCTGAGGGATCTCCACGGGGTCGTGTACCGACACTCATCACTGTGCGGCGGCATGCGAGATTCTCACGCACGTCGTGCGAGGTCGGTGAGGGTCGTGTGCTCGCTGTTGGGTTTGAACCTGCTCGCGTGCTCGCCGTCGCCCTCGCGGGGGGCCGATCCGGCCAGCCAGGGGTTGGCGCCAGATCGTCAGGCAGATCGTCAGGCAGATCGTCAGGCCGTCGCCGACACGGCTGTGACCACCGCGCCCGAGCCCGCGCCCGAGGCGGTCGCGCCCGCCGAGCCACCCCCACCTAGCTACGAGCCGCGCGAACAGGACCTCGTCACCCCCCACCAGCCGCTCGAGAACCCCGAGGCGATCGCGGGCTTCCTCGACGCGCTCGCGGCGATCGATCAGGGCGAGCAGCGGGTGGTTCGTGTCATCCACATGGGCGCCTCCATGATCGGCTCCGACGATCTTCCCGCGGTCATGCGCGAGCGGTTCCAGACCCGGTTTGGCGACGGCGGGGCCGGCCTGGTGCTGATGTCCCGCTACTCGGACAACTACATGCACCGGTGGGTCAAGCTCGAGGCCGAGGGCTGGCACCACTGCTACATCGCCTACAAGTGCCTGCCCGACGGTCACTATGGACTCGGCGGGACCGCCTTTTGGGCCTCGCAGGGGGCGTCCACCACGGTCTCCACCCGCAAGAAGACGCTCGGCAGCGAGGCCGCGCGGATCGAGCTGTGGTACCTCGCGCGGCCGGGTGGGGGGCGCGTCGAGATCACGGTCGACGACGGCGAGCCGCAGCTCGTCGACACCCGGGCCGAGGTCATGGAGGACCGGTTCCACAGCATCGAGGTCGAGCGTGGGCCCCACCGGGTCAAGGTCCGGACGGCCGGTCACGGGACCTCGCGGCTCTACGGTGTGATGCTCGAGACCGACGGCCCCGGCGTGGTCTGGGATCAGTTCAGCAAGCTCGGTGTGTTCACCAAGCGGGTGCTCGAGTGGGACGCCGAGCACCTCGCGGGGCAGATCCGGCACCGCGATCCGGAGCTGATCGTGTTCACCTACGGCGGCAATGATCTGCGCCGCGTCGCCAACGGCAAGCTCGACCAGGCCCAGTATGTCAAGGAGTACGGCGCCGTCATCCAGCACGTGCGCCGGGGCAAGCCCGATGCCTCGTGCCTGATCACGGCGATCACGGATCGCGGCCGATCCCTGACCTTCGAGATCTTGCCCGAGCACGTCGAGGTCATCGTCGAGGGCCAGCGGCAGGTCGCGCTCGAGAACGGCTGCGCGTTCTTCAACACCTACGCCGCGATGGGCGGCGGCGGGAGCCTCAAGCGGTGGAAGCACGCCAGCCCGCCGCTGGCCGCGGAGGATCTCAAGCACCTCAACCACCGCGGCCGCGTGCGCGTGGGCGGGTGGCTGTACGACGCGCTGATCACCGCGTACGTGGAGCGGCGCACGCAGCTCGCGGCGGCCCCCAGCGAGCCCGGGAATCAACCCTAGCGGCTCGTTCGTCGGGCTCCGGACGCTCGTTCCTGGACCCATGCGGGCTTCACACCCACCCGCCTCGCGGTGATCACCGGGGGGATCGACACGGGTTTGACGCGGCGCTAGGGTTCCACTCGGTCCGGCCCCCGCTGCGCGCATGCTGTTCCCGACCTTCGACTTCCTGCTGTTCGTGATCCCGGCGCTGCTGGGGTTTTGGCTGCTGGCGGAGCGACCGATCGCGCGCACGGCCTGGCTGCTGATCGCCAGCTACTTCTTCTACATGGCTGGTCCCAAGACCGAGCCACCGCCAGCGCCCGCGTACTTCGCTGGGCTGCTGTTGTTCTCGACCGTGCTCGACTTCGTGTGCGGCAAGCGGATCCACGAGCTCGCGCCCGACCTCGACAGTGACGATCAGGCCCGGGCTGCTCGGGCCAGGCGGCGGCGCAAGGGTTGGTTGTTGGCCAGCTTGGTCGGCAACCTCGGGCTGCTCGGCTACTTCAAGTACGTCAATTTTTTCCTGCAGGCGTTCGCCGACATGGCGGGGGTCGTCGACGTCGACATCACGCCCCTGCACCTCGACGTGATCTTGCCGCTGGGCATCAGCTTCTACACGTTCCAGAGCCTCAGCTACACGCTGGACGTCCACGGCGGGCGGCTCGAGCCGGAGTCTTCGTTCCCCCGGTTTGCGCTGTTCGTGGTGTTCTTTCCGCAGCTGGTCGCCGGCCCGATCGTGCGCGCCGCGGACCTGCTGCCGCAGCTGCGCGCGGGGCCGCGGTTCTCGGTCGCGCACATCGAGCAGGGCGCGTTTCGGATCTGCAAGGGCCTGGCGAAGAAGGTCGTGCTCGGCGACTGGATCGCCGTGCACCTGACCGACGCGATCTTCGACGCGCCAGGCGCCTACACCTCGGCCGAGCTGATGCTCGCGCTGTACGCCTACACCCTGCAGATCTACGCGGACTTCTCCGGCTACACGGACATCGCGATTGGCACCGGTCGGCTGCTGGGCTTCGAGCTGCCCGAGAACTTCGATCGGCCGTATCAGTCGCTGGACATCGCCGAGTACTGGCGCCGCTGGCACATGACGCTGTCGGGCTGGCTGCGCAACTACGTGTTCTTTCCGGTGATCATGCGGCTCGGCTCGCGCGGCGGCTACGTGGCGGTGTGGCTCACGATGTTCTTGGTCGGCATGTGGCACGGGGCCAGCTGGAACTTCGTGATCTACGCCAACCTCCACGCCGCGGCGGTGGTGTTCAACCGCTGGAACCGGACCCGCGAGCGCGACCAGCCGCGCTGGCGCCGATGGCTCACGCTGCAGTTCAGCGCGGTGGTGTTCGCGGTGATCATGGCGGCGTTCATGCACTACGTGCTGGCGCTGCCGTGGGACCAGGCGGGGGTCGTTGGGGCGCTGATGGGGCTCGTGTTCGGGCTGATCTGCGCGCTGCCGCTGCCCGGCGAGGGCGGCAAGCTGATGACCGTCGTGCACGTGGTCTTGACCTTCCACCTGCTGGTGTTCTCACGCATTTTCTTCCGCGCGCAGGGGCTGGGCAATGCCCGTACGATCGTCGCTGGGTTGGCCGACTTCGATCTCAGCCACGGCATCCGTCCCGGCCTGGTCGGGCCGTGGGTCGGCGCCGCGCTGATCGGCGGGCTGGCGCTGCACTTCACGCCCAAGAAGTGGGTCGACGAGCACCTCCTGGGGGTGTTCCGCAAGACCCCGGGCTGGGTGCTCGGCGTCGTGTTCGTGGCCTTCGCCTACGGCCTGATGGAGCTGATGTCGGGCAGCCCGCGGGCGTTCATCTACTTCCAGTTCTGAGCAGGTTGGGAGATCATGACCACCACCACCACGAGCACCGAGCCACCCGCCGACGAGGTCGTGACGACCTCGCTGCGTTGGTCCACGCTCGGGCGCGTGGGGCCGGCGCTGGTGGTGATCACCGCCGCTGTGATCGCGGTGTTCAGCGTGCCCGCGCTCGCGCCTTACCGGCCGTGGAAACCGGGCGACCCGGTGCCGTTTTGGAACTTGCTCGGCCGTCCGTTCGAGGGCGACGAGAGCCGCGACGCCGAGCAGCGCCATGAAGAGGCCGCCGAGTTCGCCCGCGAGGCGCTCGCCGAGGAGACCCCGGTCCCGGTCGCGCGGCCCAAGCCGGTCATCGTCGAGCCAGGCGACGGCGACGGCCCGCCGCCCTATGTCCGGCAGCCCGGCGACGACAAGCCCGCCAAGCAGCCGCTCGAGCTGTTCACCGGTCACGAGCTCGACCCGTTCTTCGCCCAGCTCGCGCGCTCGGACGCGTCGATCGACGGCGCGATCACCCACGTCGTGCACTGGGGTGACTCGGCGATCGGCCTCGACGGGATCACGGGCGCGATCCGGCAGCGCATGCAGGCCCGATTTGGCGACAGCGGCCACGGGTTTCACCTGATGGCGCCGCCCAACACCTCGTACCGCCACGACGCCGTCAAGTTCTCCCACAACGACGGCTGGGAGCAGTGCTTCATCATTCAGAACTGCAAGAAGGACGGCCGCTACGGGCTCGGCGGCGCCACCTTCTGGTCGTACGGCGGGGCCGAGAGCGTGTTCGCGCCGCACCCCGAGCGCAGCGCGGGCGCGGTCACGGGCTTCGACGTCTGGTACCTGGCCCAGCCCCGCGGCGGCAACCTGTGGATGCGCGTCGACAAGGAGGACCCGGTCGTCGTCGACACCGAGTCCGAGCAGGTCGAGGATCGCTGGCATCACTTCGAGCTCGAGGACGGGCCCCACGAGCTGCGCGTGCGGGCCAACCCGGGCGGCCAGACCCGGGTCTACGGGGTCACGCTCGAGCGTGACGTGCCCGGCGTCACCTGGGACGGCCTCGCGCTGGTCGGCGCGTTCACCCGGCGGCTGGGCAACTATGACGAGCAGCACCTGCGCGAGCAGCTCGAGCATCGCCAGGCCGACCTCGCGGTGTTCATGTTCGGCGGCAACGACATGATCCGCGAGTCGCTGACCCAGGATCAGTACGAGGGCGAGTACCGAGAGATCCTGCAGCTGGTCAAGCGGGCCAAGCCCGACATTGGCTGCCTGGTGATGGCGCCCCTCGATCATGGTGATCGCCAGGGGGTGCGGATTGTGTCGAAGCCGATCGTGCCGATGCTCGTGGACGCCCAGCGCGCCGCCGCCAAGGCCGAGGGCTGCGCGTTCTTTGACACTTATTTGGCGATGGGCGGCGAGGGCTCGGCCGGTCGCTGGTATCGGCAAGAGCCGCGCTTGATCGGCGGCGATCTTGGCCACGCGACCATGAAGGGCCACGTGGTCATTGGCGAGCTGTTCTATCGTGCGTTGCTGAGCGCGTACGTGGACTACCGAGAGCGAGAGGGATGACATGCAGCGCCACGACATCAACCCACGCGTGCTGTTCGGCGGGTTCCTACTGGCTGCCCAGAGCTTCCCGCAGCGTCCGGCGATCGAGGTCGACGGCGAGGCGGTGACCTACGCGCAGCTGCGCGAGCAGGTGTTGGCGATCGCGGTCGGGCTGACCCGGCACCGCAGCGGCGAGGGGCCGCCGCTCACGGCCGCGCTGGTGCATCGCAGCGTGGCTGGGTTCGCGGGGATCTTGGGCGCGCTGTGTTCGGGGCACGGGTATGTGCCGATGCTGCCCAGCTTGCCGCCCGCGCGGATCGTCTTGATGTTGCACCGCTCCGGCGCCCGCAGCCTGGTCGTGGACGCGGCGGGCCAGCGCGTGCTCGACGAGGTGCTCGACGGGGTCGAGCATCCGCTGCTGGTGGTGCTGACCGAGGGCGAGGCTGACGAGCAGCTGCGCGCTCGGCATCCCCGCCATCGCTTGATTGGGCGCGACGAGCTGAGCCGTGGCGGCGCCGACGACTGGACGCCGCCTGCGGTCGGCGACGATGACGTTGCCTATCTGCTGTTCACCTCGGGCAGCACGGGTGAGCCCAAGGGGGTCATGGTCGCGCACCGCAACATCGCGCGGTTTCTGGACGTCGTCGTGAGTCGCTACTCGCTGCGCGAGACCGATCGGTTCTCGCACCTGTTCGAGATCACCTTTGATCTGTCGCTGTTCGACATGTTCGCGGCCTGGAAGGTCGGCGGGTGCCTGTGCGTGCCCAACATGAAGCAGCGGCTGCTGCCCAATCAGTACGTGTTGGACTCGCAGCTGTCGGTGTGGTTCTCGGTGCCCTCGGCGGCGCTGTTGATGAAGCAGATGCGCGCGCTGACTCCGGGCGTGTTTGCGAACCTGCGGCTGGTGTTGTTCTGCGGTGAGGCGCTGCCGGTTGGTCTGGCGCAGGCGTTCGCCGAGGCCGCGCCCGACGCGGTGCTCGAGAACATTTATGGGCCGACCGAGCTGACCTTGGCTTGTACCCACTATCGCTGGAGTGCGAGCTCGCCGGCCGAGTGTGAGAACGAGGTCGTGCCGATCGGGGATCCGTTTGACGGCATGACGGTCAAGGTCGTCGACGAGGAGCTGAGCGAGGTCGCCGCTGGTGAGACTGGCGAGCTGTTGATGAGCGGGCCGCAGCGGGCGCTGGGGTACTGGAATGATCCCGAGCGGACGGCGGCGGCGTTCATGATCCCGCCGGGGGAGACGGAGCTGTTCTATCGGACGGGTGATCGCGTGCGGCGGCCGCTTTGGGGGGCGCCGATGACCTTTCTTGGGCGCGTTGATTCGCAGATCAAGCTCAACGGGTATCGGGTCGAGCTTGGTGAGATTGAGGCGATCATGCAGCGCGAGGCGGGGGTCGACGCCGCGGTCGCGCTGGGGTGGCCGAAGACGCCAGCTGGGGCGAGCGGGGTGGTCGGGTTTGTGGTCGGGGTCGAGCAGGGGGACATGGATGGGGTGATCGATCGGATGCAGGAGCAGCTGCCGCGGTATATGGTGCCGCGGGAGATTCGGGTGCTGGAGGGGTTTCCGTTGAATCAGAATGGGAAGATTGATCGTAAGGCGCTGCTGGGGGTGCTGGAGGGGGAGGATGGTGATTGATCGAAGGGGGCGTGGTTGTGATGGTGCGTTGAGAGCCGGAGGTGCAGGAGGGTTTCGGGTTCGTTCGCGGGGGTCCGCGTTTGCGATGGGGCGACGCGCACGGGCTGGATGAGGTCCCAGCCCGAAGATTGGCTGAAGATCGTTGGCCTATTCCTTGGGGATCAGCGATGACTTCGGGACGGCTTGTGCTCCGCTGTGGCTTTCCGCCGCGCCAGAACGTTCGGGCTGGGACCTCATCCGGCCTTTTGTGCGCTCCACGTTTGGCCAAAGTCGTCTCCGCTGCGGACACAGGGGCGGTAATTCCGTAGCGAGACGCTGCTGTTTGTGGACGATACCGCGGATAAATCTGTGCGTAGCGTCGAGAAGCGTGGGTGGCGGGATCGGGTTTGAGCTACTCGGCCACACCGTTCCCGCTCTCAAAGTCCCCGCAACCGCAACTTTGGCGGAACGCCCGAGCCAGGCGTGGTCTCCATGAACGCGCGGAAGTCAGTCGTGAACGTGGGGATATCCAGGCCCGCATGGATCTCCCCGGGAGCAGAGATTAGCGCGCTCTCTAGCTTCGCAAGCGCCCGCGCTGCGATCCGCCGGCTGGCGGCGTGCTGGCCGGTGCGGGCCTTGAGTGCCGCCGCCGCGCACTGGATCAGGCCCTGCAACAACGCGTGCGTGGCGGTGCCTCGTGGGGCCTGCCGCCACAGCGACTCCCACGACTCGTGGGCCTCCCAGTAGTATCCGCAATTGTACAGATCGATCCCCCAGCGATACTCGACCTGCGATCGCAAGCGCTCCGGGTCGCCGTCCCACGTGGACGCCAACGACTCGGCTGGACGCTCCCCGCGCCCCGGCACGTATGCCTGGACAGGCAGCTCGCGCTCGGGGCAGTAGCGGGGGACGCTCAGCCGTCACTCCGGCTACTGCGGATCGATCTGGGTGAAGAAGCTGACGTCGTCGCGCCGGGCTTCGTGGATCTCGCCGTCGGACGCGACGTAGCGGACGGCGTCAAACTCGGCCTCGGGGTCGCCGTTGGGCATCCGCGCGGTCACCCAGACCGACACATCGTCGCTGAGGGTGTCCAGCATCGCGGGCTCGCGGGCGATGACTTCGCCGTCGAGGATGAAGTCGACCCGGGCGTTGCCCGAGGGCACGCGCTCGGGGTCGAGCCGCTCGAGCGCGGTGAACCATGAGGTCGACCCGCTCGGGTACATGCCGAAGCGCATGACCGGCTCGGGATCGACGATGATCGGGCTGCCCTGCGCGGTGAAGGTCTGGATCCGCGACCACACCTTGGCCCAGGTCCACGGCGAGACCCAGCGCTTGTTGCAGTAGCTCATGTAGTCGATCGTGGTGTCGCCCGGGTACATCTTGAAGTCCCGGATCCCGAAGCCCGTGTTGAGCGTGCGCCCCTCGGGGTGATCGGGGTAGCTGGGATCGTTGCCCGCCGAGGGGTTGCCCATGTCGTCGCACTCGACGTGGTTGAGGCCCTGGTTGTGGCCGATCTCGTGGACGATGCTGGTCGCGGTGATCCCCATGCTGTTGTTGACCCACACGTCGGCGTTGAAGTTGGCGTTGATCAGCGCGCAACCCATGGTCCCCGAGGACGCGCCAGTGTCGACCAGGCCCACGTAATAGACGTTGGAGGGCGCGCCGGCCTGACTCCAGATCTGGCTCATGGTCTGCAGCATCGAGCACACGTCGAACTGGGCGCCGTTGGGGCGGACGTCGTCGATCACGGTGTTGAGCTGCTGGATCGGCTCGGTCTGGTAGATCTCGTTGTTGATGATCTCCATCTTGGCGGCGTCGCCGACATCGGGGTTCGTCCCGTTGTAGGTGAACGGCACGTAGACCACGTTCATCTGCATCGGGATGTTCTCGAACCCGATCAGCTCCGGGCCGCTCGCGGGCGAGACGGTGACGTGCTCTTCCATGGCCTCGCCGCCGGGCTCGACCTCCCACAGCGAGACCTGGAACTTGACGGCCGGATCGGTGTAGCCCTCGGCCTCCGGCAGCGCGAACCACAGGCCGCCCTCGAGGTACTTGTCCGAGGTGTCGGTCACGATGGTCTTTTGAGCCTTGAACTCGACGACCTCGCCGCCGGGGAGGGTGATCTCGAGTCGCGCCTCGATGTCACGCTCGACCCAACCCTCGTCGATCTCGTGGTAGACGCGGATCAGGGTGTCGCGGCCCGAGGCCAAGCGACCGATGCGCCCGCCGCCGTCGACCCACTGATCGCCCTCGGCGATGAACACGTTGATGCCATGGTTGGCGGAGACCCCGGTGATCGTGATGCCCCGCGCAGGCACCGGGACGAACGGCTCGGCGTCGTCGTCACCGTCGCCGCTGCCGCCCTCTGTGGAGTCGACGCCAGACAGGCCAGTGTCGGCGCCCGGACCGGTGTCGTCGGGACCGCAGGCAGACGCCAAGAAGATCAATGTGGAGAGGCAGACGACGCGACGCATGACAGACCGAACATAGCGGTCAAAGGTCTCGCTCACAACGCTGATGGCCGATCCTCGCCATCAGCGCCGCGACGAATGCTCACAAACTAACTGTAGCCACAGATTTAGGTAAGTCAGGCCAATCGAAAATCTGGCGCCAATGCGGGGGCCGGTCGCGCGAGATGCGTGCCGATCTGCGTGCCAATCTGCGTGCCAGGAGACGCGCCCCAAGGTGTATGCCGGGGTGCAACCTGATACGGTTCGCGCGAGAGGACACCCCGTGGCTGTCACCCGAGAAACACTGTTGGCATTTCTGAGCAAGAAGACCCGCGCCGATCTGAGCAAGATCGAGGACGGCGCGGAGCTGTTCTCCAGCGGCGTCGTCGACTCGTTCGTGATGGTCGATCTCATGATGTGGCTGGAGAAGCAGACCGGCGCGCGGCTCAACCCGGCGGACGTCAACCTCGACAACTTTGACAGCGTGCAGCGGATCTTGGCCTACGCGGCCTCCCGCGCGCGATAACAGGCAGCTTTGAGCGGCAAGCCAGGCATCGTCGTCCTTGGGAGCCCGCGATCGGGCACCACGTTGTTGCGCCGGTTGCTCGACGCCCACCCGAACATCGCGTGCCCGCCCGAGACCTACCTGCTCAGCGCGGCCGCGCGCTTCCTGCATGCTGACCAGTTCGCGGCGGGGCTGCGGATCGGTGTGCTCGATGGGCTGTCGTTCGCCGGCTTCGAGGAGGCCGAGGTGCTCGCCCGGCTGCGCGGGCTGACCTTCGGGTTCTTGCGCGACTACGCCGAGCGGGTCGGCAAGCCACGCTGGGCCGAGAAGACCGCGTTTGATGCGTTTCATCTGGCCGAGATCCGCCGGTTGTGCGAGGGCCACGTCAAGTTCATCTGCATCCAGCGGCACGGGCTCGACGTCGCGGTCTCGCTGCGTGACCTGGTCGACAAGACCGGCGGCTACGTGCAGGAGCTGCACGACTACGTGCGCCGCTACCCCGAGCCGCTCGAGGCGATGGCGCGGGCGTGGATCGACACCGCGACGGCGATCGCCGAGCTCGCCGACTCCAGCGAGGACGCGATCAGCCTGCGCTACGAGGATCTGAGCGCCGATCCGGCCGCGCAAATGCAGCGGGTGTTCGAGTTCCTCGACGAGCCGTGGGACGACGAGCTGGTCGGCCGCGCGCTGGCCGGTACCGGTCAGGTTGGATTTGGGGACTGGAAGACCTACGCGCGCAGCTCGGTCGATCGCTCGAGCGTCGATCGCTGGCGGTCGCTCCCCGAACCGGTGCAGGTCAAGCTCGCGCAGATCTGCAACCCGACGCTCGAGCGGCTTGGCTATGCGCGGATCGAGTCTGACGACGACGAAGACGACGCCGACGCGGCCCGACGCCGCTACGAGTTTGGCCTGCTGCTCAATCGCATGAAAAATGAGGACAGCTAGGCCATCGCCGCGATCACGAGCTGGACCGACAGCCCGACATTGACGAGGAGCCCGATCGTGAACGCCAGGGTGCGCCACGGCTGCATGCCGGCCAGATACGAGAAGGTGTGCAGCCAGCGGGAGACGGCGAAGGTGACGAAGTAGGCGAGCGCGCCGGACTTGGTGCCCCCGGTGGTGAGGTAGAGCAGCCCGAGGATGGCGAACAGCGGGATGTTCTCGAGCGCGTTGCGGTGGGCGGCCTTGGCCCGCTCGACCGAAGGCGCGTCGGCCTCCGCGATGTTGCCCTTGAACGCCTTGGCGTCCTCGGCGTTCACGAACGCCTTGGCCTTGCCGCGTCGCACGGCGATCAGCGTGACCAAGAACCACACGTTGAAGGCGAGCGCCGCGACGCAGAGCAGGTAGATGTTGAAGGCGTCGTTATCCATCGTGAACCTGCCAGACATTAACACGAACGCCGGTGATTTTGGCTATGCTCGAGGTGGAGGAATCCGTGGCCGCCGACACCATCATCAGCCGATTGTTCGAACAGGCGCGCAAGCGCCCAACCGCACCTGCGTACTACCAGCGTCAGGCCGGTGGCTGGCAGCCCACCAACTTTCGGGACTATGTCGGTGAGGTCAAGCAGGCCGCGCGAGCGTTGATCGCCCTGGGCTTTGGCCCCGGTCACAACGTGGGCGTGCTCGGCTTCAACCGACCCGAGTGGTCGACGATGGTGCTCGCGGGACAGGCCGCAGGTGGGGCGGCGGCCGGGATCTACACGACCTCGTCGGCGGCCGAGGTTCGCTACGTGGTCGACCACGCGCAGGCCCAGATCGTGCTGGTCGAGGACGAGACGCAGTGGGCCAAGCTGCTCGCCGAGCGCGCGGGCCTGCCCACGCTGCGCCACGTGGTGCTCATGAAGGGCGCGAAGCCGATCGAGGACGAGCTGGTCCTGAGCTGGGAGCAATTCCTGGCCAAGGGCGACGCGATCTCCGACCGGGAGGTCGACGACCGGGTCGCGGCGCTGCAGCCCGAGCAGCTCGCCACGCTGATCTACACCTCGGGCACGACCGGGCCGCCCAAGGGGGTGATGCTCTCGCATCACAACATCGCGTGGACCGCCAAGGTCGCCGTCGACCTGATCGCGGCCAACAATCACGACACCGCGCTGTCGTATCTGCCGCTCGCCCACATCGCCGAGCAGACCTTCACGATCTACGTGCCCGCGAGCACTGGTTCGGCGATCTACTACGCCGAGTCGCTCGAGAAGGTGGCCGACAACCTCAAAGAGGTGCAGCCCACCGTGTTCTTTGGGGTCCCGCGGATCTGGGAAAAATTCCACGCGGGGATCTCGGCCAAGCTCGCGCAGGCGACCGGGATCAAGGCCAAGCTGGTCGCGTGGGCGATGGCGCAGGGCGAGAAGGCGGCGCAGCTGCGTGCCAACGGCCGGCAGCCGACCGGGCTCGGCTACGCGATCGCCAACAAGCTGATCTTCTCCAAGCTCAAGCCCGCGGTCGGGCTCGGCGGCGCGCGGGTGTGCGTGAGCGGGGCCGCGCCGATCGGTCGCGAGGTGCTGGAGTTCTTCGCCAAGCTCGACATCATCGTGCTCGAGGTCTACGGCCAGAGCGAGGACAGCGGCCCGACCTCGTTCAACCAGCCCCAGCGGTTTCGGCTCGGCAGCGTGGGCCCGGCGGTGCCCGGCGTGGACGTGAAGATCGCCGACGACGGTGAGATCTTGGTTCGCGGGCCCAACGTGTTCTTGGGCTACTACGAGGACGAGGCCGCGACCAACGAGACGCTGATCGACGGCTGGCTGCACTCGGGTGACCTCGGCGAGCTGCGCGACGGGTTCCTGTACATCACCGGTCGCAAGAAAGAGATCATCATCACCGCGGGCGGCAAGAACATCGCGCCCAAGAACCTCGAGGCCGCGCTCAAACACCACCCGCTGATCAACGAGGCGGTCGTGATCGGTGACCGTCGCAAGTACCTCAGCGCGCTGTTGACCCTGGACCCCGATCAGGCATCGGCGTGGGCCAAGCAGCGGGGCGTGGCGGTCGAGGATCTACCAACCAGCGACGAGCTCCGCGCCGAGCTGCAGGCCCACGTCGACGAGCTGAACCAAGAGTTCGCGCGCGTCGAGCAGATCAAGAAGTTCACGGTGCTGCCCCGCAACCTGACCCAGGAGCAGGGCGAGCTCACGCCCACGCTCAAGGTCAGGCGCAAGCAGGTCCACGAGCACTTCGCCGCCGAGATCGAGGCGATGTACGCGGACTGATCCAGGGACTGGCTCACCCGCGCTGGCCGGCATGATCGGCGAGGTGCGCCTCCATGGTCTGAAACAGCTCGGCCCAGTCGTGGGTGAACGCCAGCGCCCCCAGCTCCAGGGCCCGCGCGCGGTTCTCTTCGCGGTGGTCCCCGCTGGCGAACACGATCACGGGCGCTCGAATGTCGTCCTTTCGCATGCCCAGCAGCAGCTGCTCACAGTACGAGGGCCCGCTCGGCTGCCACATGAAGCAGGTGATGATCAGGTCGTAGCGGCCGTGCCCCTGGCCAAGTCCGGGGCCGACGTTGACGCGGCGCAGCTCGTCGAGCGCCGCGTGTGGGGTGTCGACCAGATCGACGACGTGGGACAGCGCGACGCCCTTGGTGTTGTTCTCGGGGGTGGGATCGAGCCACAGGATCCGCTTGTTCTCGGTCAGCTTCTGAAGCACGACCTCGGGGCTCGCCGCGCTGCGAATCGCCTCGAGCCAGTGATCGAAGCCCACGTGGCCGTCGTGCTCGGTCGAGTAGGACAGGATCTCGAGGCCCTCGTTGTCGGCGTAGTGCCGCCTCGCGACCGCGGGCACATCGTTCATGACCGCAAAGTCGTGGCCGAGGTGCTCCCTGGCTCCTCGCAGCCCGAGCATCGCCAGCACCTCGGAGCGCAGCTCGTTGAAGTAGGCGTCGGTGAACGAGAAGCCCAGGAACAAGACCGAGTGGGTCGCAAACAGGGCGCGCAAGAACGCGAGGTAGCTGGGGTTCTGATACAGCCGCTTGCGATAGGCCCGGGTCGTGAACACCAGCGAGTCGCTGTCATCGAGCTTTCCGTGCAGCTTGATACACGGGGCTCGACCGCCGTCCCACCATCCCCGGTTGCGGTCGTTGAGGACCTGAGCGTAGACCTTGGGGCCGGGTAGCTCACCTTCAATGAGCTCGTCGAAATTGGTGGTCAACACCGCGCGAAACGGTACCTCCTCGAGGAAGGCCAGGCGGCGACGGACGGTCGCTGGAATGTCGTGCTCGCGCACGCGCATGTGGGCCTCGAGCTCTCGCATGAAGCGATCGCCGAGCGCGGCCTTGATCACCTCGGCGATGCCCTCGTAGTCGCGGCTGTGCTTGGTGTCGCTCTTTAGCCAGTTGGCGATCTCGAGTTTGTCGGGGTGGCCATCGTCGATCGAGTGGACCAGGTGCTCGAGCAGCTGACGCCAGCTCGGGACTGCAGGCGTGACCAAGCCCGCGCCGACGAACGCGACGCAGCGACCGGCGCGGATCGCCTCGCTCAGCTCTTTGGGGACGTCGAGTGGCTCGGTCACGCCCCCGAGCTTAGCGCGGCGCGCCTCGCCCGAGGATCGTGCAGGAATTTCGCGTGCAGGGTCAGCGCTGCGGCGGCGCGGCCTCGCGGATCAACGCCCCGCGCTGCTCGGTCTGGACCAACACGGCGAATTGCTCGACCCGGTCGAGCTCGTCGGTGGACAGCGAGGCATAGTCGAACGCGCCGCGCAGATCCGTGTAGCCGTCCTTGTAGAACTCCACGGCGCCGCCGTGCTTGCGCGCGTAGACCTTGACGTAGGCCCGCGCGATCGGCTTGCCGCCGGCCCGCTCGTGCACGCGCAGCTGCCCGAACTGCTCGATCACGCGGACCTGCAGCTCATGGGCGTAGTTGGCCTGCGAGCGGCGCAAGCCCGCGCCGAGCACCTCGATGATCGTGTTGGCGCCGCGAAATTCAGCCGGGAGCTCGAAGCGATGTTCAGTCCGATCCGGCGGCAGGGTGATCTGCTCGCTGTAGTTGGGCTGGACGATCGAGAACCGCTGCGACTGGTCCTTCATGAACGGCTGGCGCGAGAACAACAGCTCGATGTCCATGCGGTAGCAGCTGAGCGTGCACGACTGGAGGTTTTGGTAGCTCAGCGTGATCGTGCTGGCCTCGACGCGCAGATCCAAGCTGGCCTCGCTGGCGGCGAGCCGGGCCTGCTCTTGCTCGCGGCTGTCGGCGTCGATGACCTGCGCGGCGCTGCCCTGGGCCTCGTCGAGCACCGCGAGCAAGCTGGCGAAGCGCTTGCGCCAGCGGTCGACGGGGTGGTCGCGGTGGCGCTCGGCCAGCGCGCGGGCGTGGGCGAGGCCCTCGAGGTTGTCGCGATGCAGCGCCGCGTAGGCGACGACATAGTCCCATTGCAGTTGACCGGTGACGCGCTCGGGGTCGATGCGATCGAGCAGCGCCAGGCCCTGGCCCACGCGATCTTGCAGCAGCGTGTAGTAGGCGGCCACCAACAGCTGATCGTCGTCGGGCCTGGGCTGGTAGCTGAGCGCCTGGAGGAAGGTCTGGTACTGGGCCGCGAGCGCGGTGTTGAGGATCTTGCGCTGGGCCCCGAGCTGGTGCGCGCGCGCGTTGATCAGCGGCGCGTACTCGAGGTGCTGGGTCCAGCGCCGGGCGATCGGATCGGTGCGGACCAGCGGCGAGTCGATCGCCAGCCCGCAGCCACGCAAGAACGCGTCTTGATGGCGCAGGAACACGCCGATCGCCCCGACGTCGGCGTGGTGGATCGCGTACGACCACAATGGCTGCGCGTAGACATGCCGCCGGGTCAGCGTGGCCAGCACGGCCTCGAACACCCCGCGCTCCCGCATGCGCCAGGCGATCCGGCCCAGGTCCAGGCGCCCGAGGTTGTGCTCGTTCAAGTACGCCAGCAGCGTGGGGGTGTCGGCGTGCTGCGAGACGTGACTCCACGACAGGGTGTCGACCGTGCTGAGCCGATCGACGACCTCGAGGGTGCTGGGCGCGGCGAACACCGCGAGCTCACCGTGCTTGGCCACGTGCACGGGAAAGTGCGCGTAGCTGCCGGCCGCCGGGAAGTAGAACGCGTACTCGATCGACTGGGTGCCGTACGCTGGCAAGTGCACGTGCAGGTCCTGGGTCGCAAACCCGTTCGAGACCGGGACCGCGCCGCGGGGGATCTGGACCAGCAGCTCGAGCTTGTGGGGCGCCGAGCCAGGGTTGGTGAGCACGACCTGGCACTGATAGACGGTGTGGACCAGGAATTCGCCGTCGACGTACTTGTCGTGGCGCTCGTTGTCTTCGTAGCGGTAGCGATCGTCGGCGCGGAAGTAGTTTTGGCTGACGAGCAGGCCGAGCTGGCGAGGCTCGGGCTGGTCTGCGGGCTGGCTGGGCTGGCCGAGCCGGGCGATCTGTTCATGAAAGCTGATCAGCGGCGTGCTCGCGCGCAGCGTCATGCGTGCGCCGTCGAGCTCGGTGGCGGGGGCGGCCGGCTCGAAGGGGAGGTCGAGCAGGGCCAGCGCGCACATCATCTCGGCGAAATTGTGGGTGGCGCGGACCAATTGGCCCGACAAGAACGGGCGCTCGTCCCCGATCGCGAGGTGCTCGGCGTAGTCACGCCAAAACGCGTTGACCGGGATCAGCTCCGCGCCCTGATCGGCGATCGTGCGCCGGTAGTAGTTGTTCTCGGCCCACTCCTTGGTCTTGTCGACCACCCGGTACATGCGGCGGACCTGCTCGCGCGCCTCGAGATCGGCGCTGAGCGTGGCTTCGTCGAGTCGACCACCGCGACTGGCCGCTCGCTTGCGGCTGCGGGCCTTGGGCTGGGGGGCCGCGGCGGGCCCTCGGGTCCACCGGCTGCTACGGCC
>NZ_PVNL01000075.1 GCF_002994635.1 Enhygromyxa salina
TGGTGACCTTGTAGCTGCTGTGAGGGTGGATCGGCCGAGCGCGAACCCGCGCGTGGGGGCGGGCTTGGCCGCGGGCTCGATTTTCCGCCCGACGGGCGGCACTGGCTTGTTTTTGCGCGTTGGAGATAGCCACACAGGGATGTCGGCCCGCAAACTGGGCGTTTGCAGAGTTCCTGCGGCAAAGATCAAAACTCGGCCTCTGAGCTCGAGATGCCTCCCATACTGAACGGATAACCCAGTCCGACCTAAAGATCAGAGCCAGGACCTGAGTTCGGTTGGCACCCGCCCTGCCACGGCTTGTTTGCCCCAGTTGCCTCCGCCCGACACCCGCACTCTGAGTCCGGTTTGCCTCCTCCGCCCGATACCCGCCAAAACTTACCTGATCTAAAGATCAGGAACGAACACTCTGAGTCCGGTTTGCCTTCCTCTTTTCCCGACCCGGCTTTCCGGTTTCCCGATCCGGGTCTGGCCGAACCAAACAAAACAGACCTGATCTAAAGACCAAAATCAGGACTCTGAGTCCGGGTCTCTGTCCACAAATCTGACCTGATCCAAAGATCAAAACCAGGACTCTGAGTCCGGTTTCCCGTCACCTAACAAATCTGACCTGATCCAAAGATCAAAACCAGGACTCTGAGTCCGGTTTCCCGGCCGAGCTGGCTGCGATCACATAGCCCGGTCTGTGACATCCGGGTCTCTGTCGTCCGGGTCTCTGGCGGAACCAAACAACCGACCTGATCTAAAGACCGAAATCAGGACTCTGAGTCCGGGTCTCTTCCCTTACAATCGACAGTCATCAGCCTGGCAGTTGTGCACCGCCGGCTGCCCAACCTCGAGCGTAGTCTCAACCGCCGGAGTCACCCCAGCAACATTCCCAGTAACATCCACAACCAACACCGGCGGCACAACCGCAACCGGCGTCGGCCCAGCCACCACCTGAGCCGCCCCATTAACCAACACCGCCGGATTCGCAGTCCAGTCAAATCGCCAATTCTGCCGAACCTCCCAATCAGTCTGATCAACCACCCCAATCGCCCGATCAGCATCAGCAGACCAAGCACACAAATACGCCGAAAAACACAGCTCCCAATCCATCGACTGCAAAACCCGAGAGGGAAGCCCCGGGAGTTTAACCGTCTCAATCGCCTCATTAGGCGAATCATTCGCAGTTACCCGGATCTCCAGCCCAGGATTCTTATTGCGCCGGTCAACATCAGAACTAGTCGACAGCCGCATCCCTGCCGCGCCATGATTATTATGCCCCGCCAACGGCAGATTACCATCCAGGATCGGCAGCTGCGCCATGACCGGAGCAGCCCCGCCAGGCAAGTAATCCATATTGGCATTAGCAGCAACAAAGATCTTCTCGACCACATGATGCGCCATCGTCGCAAGGTCCAGGTAATCCGCCCGCCGAACACTCCGAGCCGGATTACTACGACAAGGCACGATATTCTGAATCCACCCACACTGTAGCTTCGCCAGCCCCCGCCGCCCGTCACCCCCACCACCAACAGCACGAACCCGGGCCGAGAGATTGATCCCCCGCAGCCGCGCATCCGGGTTGAACACACCAGCGTTGAGCGTACACTGCGGCGCGGCTCCAACCGGATCCGTGTGCATCCGCGATCCAGCCGCCGTGTCGTTCTGCGTCAGCTCGAGGTGAACGAGCACCAGGTTGACCGAGACACCCGGCAGCGGATCCCCACCTTCCCCGATCGCCCCGTCGCCGTAGGGATCAACCACCGCCCGCACCCAAAACGAGCCAGTCGCATCAGCCATCAGCTTCGCATGGTCGCAAGCATCGGCGCTATAGATCAGCGCAGGCACAGCCCGCTCAGATCGCCGAACCACGCTCCGATGATCCGCATGATCACCAGTCGCCCGCTCGACCCGCCACTGCAGCGGCACGCCCCCCGGCAGCTGACCCGGCGCAGGCTGCATCGCAATCGTCAGCTCCGCGCGATCGTCCCACGTCAACGACCCAGCAACCAGCACCAGAGTCTCCGCAGGCTGAAAGTCCACGCCCCACGCGGCCTGAGCCGTGAACACAGTCGGCGCGCGCGCGGGCGCAAACCCCTGCGCCGTACGATCACGGCGAACAGGCGTCGCGGGCACGCTGACGTCCACGCTGGTGACCTCGACGACAGTCGCCTTGACGCAGTCCCCCACCTGCGAACCGATCGTCAGCTCGAGCCCCGTGTCGCCCACGGCCGCGCTCGTCACGTGGCCCTGAATGAACAGCTCCTGGCCCTCCGGCGGGATCAGCCGCCCCGAAGATCCCCAAGCCCGCGACCCTGCAGCCCCGGCCCGAACATCGTCGGCCCTGAGGATTCGCAGCTTCGCGCCGATCGAGCTCAACGCGAGATCCCGATCCAGATCGTTCGGGATCGGCTGGTGAACACGCACCCGCACGCAAGCATGCCGCCCCGCGCTCTGCCGATGCACGAAGATCCCCGGGAGCTGCTTTTGCTGCTCGGTCAGCGCAGCCGGTGCCGCGCTCGCCTCGCGCTTGACGTGAAACACCTCGATCTGAACCTGGACCGCCGTCATTCGCTGATTCGACACCCGCGCGTCCGTGCCAAGGTTTCCCAGCGGATTGACGAGCGCCGCGAGCTTCAGTTCGATCTCGTTCGCCCCCCCGCTCGGACGGCTGGCCTCGACCCACAAGGTCACCCCCGCGGCGATCTGCGCGGCCGTGTAATCAATCGATGTGCCAACCGCAGGCGCGACCGGGTGCGCCGCACCGCCGACCGCGACCGGATAAAACGTCACATAGTCAGCCGCGCAGCTAAACGTATAATCACACCCGGTGGTCCGCCCGTCACTGCCGAGCACGACCCTGAATCGCGCAGTCGGCATGCCGGGCCGGGGCACGAAGATCACGTCGCCGTCAGGCACGTCGATCCCGTGCCGATGCAGAATATTCCACCCCCGCAGCTTGAGCATGCACAGCCCACAAAAGTGGTTGCTGTCATCGTCGTAGTTCATCAGGCACGCGACGCTGTCCTGATGTTCGAGGGCCTCGAGCGGCGGCGCGTTGATCGGCTGGGCAGCCTGCTTGATCCGCAGCGCGGTCATGTCGGGGTGCGTCCCCGGTGGCGGCGCGGGCATGTTGAGCGCGGCGAGCAGCTGCGCGCGGTTGGCATTGGTCACGAGCTGGTCGAAGTTCGGGGTCCAGGTCGTCTGCCCAACCAATGCCGCGACCGCGGGGGCGAGCTTGGTTGCGATCGCGTGGGCAAAGAACAGGCTGTGCCCGAGCTCGTGGGCGATGATCGCCTCGGCGCCTTTGTAGGGAGGCGCGCCGGGTGCCGGCGGCGGGTAGCCGACCGCGACCACACCGAGCCGCTCGGTCCCAGCCTCGGCGTAGGCGGTACCCGAGGGAAACGCGTCGGTGCTGCGCAGGTTGTCGAACAAGAACATCACCGCGACATCGTTGAGGCCAGCCTGGGTGATGTAGTAGGTGCTGCGCCGCTCGGCCCAGGGCTTGCCGACCTTGCCAAACCCAAATTGCGGCACGAGGGTGTTGTAGCCCGCGATCACGATCGGCTTGACCCGATTGACCATGGCCGCCCGCGCCGCGAGATTGGCCACGCTCGCGTTCGGTGTAAACTGAGTGCTCGTCGCGTGCGAGACCAACTGCTCGAGCGGCGGCGGACCGCCAGCGAGGGTCAGCACGTCGATCTGGTTGGGCGGACGCTTGTCCACGATCTGCCCGCGCCAGGCCCCGGGCGCCACGGCTCGTAGGGCCTCGTTGTCACGCACGGCCCCAAACGCGGCCGGATCATTGACGGTCAAGGTATGCAGCGGCTGATGGTTGAGCAGCTGGGTGACGTCTTGGTCGAACGTCACGGCGGTTCGAAACGACAGCGCCATTCCGGTCTGGGCCCCGTCGACCACGCGCGCGGCCAATTCGGGGTAGCCGGTGGTCGCGAGCCCCTCGCCAAGCAAGTAGTCGACGATCGCCCGCTCGTTGGCCGCGTCGACATATTGAGCCTCGTTAATCGCGGCCTCGACAATGTTGAGCTCGGTGCCGCCTTCGACCTCGTAGATGCTCCTGACGTCGGGCTGGACATAGTTGATGCCCCCGGTCTTGAACGAGCGCACGTCGACCTTGTGGCGGACCTCGACCCGGCCAGACTGGGCCGCGGGCAGGTGCGCGTGCTGAGCCGCCTGCCACAGCGCGGGCGCGGGGCGGGCCCAGTCGGCGTGCTCCCACTGCTCGGCCGTGAGCAGGTAGGCGCGAACCTGGTAGGTGTCGCCCGCGATCCGCGAGGGCCGAAACCACACGGGGCTCACAGACGTGGCCGCGGCCGCGGCGACCTTGCTGTGCAGCCCCCAGCCGCGATCTGGCGAGGGCACATAGTCGGCATCTTGGGCGCCGTCGGGCTTTTGAAAGATCTTCGCGTCCCCGTCGCCATGCTTGCCGCCCGACTCGACCGGGCAATTGAATGACTCCGGGGTGACCGCGGCGCGATTGCGGGTGAACAGATCAGTCAAATATTGCTTGGTCTCGTTGGCGGCGTTGGGCCGGCACCACTCCTCGGCGCGCTGCTGGTCATGCCCGGCGGCGTCACAGCGCGGGTCCGACCAGTCCCACACGATCTGGGCGCCCTCGACGGCCAGCGGGGCGGCGTCGGTGGTGGAGTCGTCGGACTCGAGCAGCTCGATCGTGGCAATGATCGGCAACCGCGGGCCCAGCCCCCAGCGGGTCTTCAGCGCCCCAAATCGGGCCCCCGCGCCCTCCACGAGCACCTGGAACCGGTTCATGTCGAGCTTGACCCGTTGATCGGCCTGGAAGTTCGCGGCCTGCACGGCCTGGTCGAGCTCGTTCAAGATCTGCCGCTCGAATCCGAGGAACTTGACTTGCTCGGGGACCGCGATGTCGTCGCGCGCGGCAGCGAGCGACATGGGGTCGCCCCAGGCCAATTCGATTGCGGCGACTCGCACGTCGAAGTAAGTCCAGACCTCGGATCGTCGGCACTTGGCGCCGGCCGGCCCAACGACCGAGAGCTTGAGCTTATAGACGCTGTATGCGGCGCTCACGTACTCGCGCGCAAACAAGCCGTCGGGCTGCTGCGCCGCTGGAATTCGGCCGTCCCAGTCGAGCGACTTGGTGCGCAGCTCGAGCGGGCTCAACACCCGCTCCCACACTGGCGCCGCTCGACCGCGAACGAACAGCTGCAGCTTGGCCTCGGTCACGACCTCGGGGCGGTGGACCTCCCACTTGATCGTGACGTGCTCGGCCGACGGCGCAAAGTAGAATCGCGCGCCATCGCGGGCGATGTTGGCGTGGTCCCGGGCCGCGTAGCTCGTCGACTCGAACGCGGGTTTGAGCTGACTTTGAATCGTCAGCGACTCGACCCGATAGTGCGGTCGATCGCGGCGGTTGATGACCGGCCTGTCGCTGACCGAGCGCGCACCTCGGCCGGGATCGGGCGCGGCGACGGGCGGAACAACGACCGGATCGACGAAGTCGGCGGCGACGATGGGACAAGGGTACTCGCGCATGACTGTCTCTCAGCTACCGTGCTCCGCCTCGAGCTTGGCCGTTGTCGCGGCGTCGGGCTCCCCCGAGACATCGAGCTCGTGGGTGGCCTGAAACCGCTCGAGCGCGGCGCGGGTCTTGGCGCCGAGCGGACCTCGCTCACCGCGGCAGTCGAACCCGAGGTTGTCGAGCCGAGCCCGCACGCCGTCGAGCTCGGTGATCGGGCGCAGCTGGCCCAACTCCAGGGGGTAGGCGATGACGTCCCCGTCGGCCAGGTAGACCTCGACGCTGGCGCGGCGGGCCGTGGGCGAGATGCTCAGATCGATGGCGCCCGCGTCGTCGGTGACCCCCGTGTGCGGTTCGCCGTCGACGGTCACGGTATAGGGCGCTCCGGCGACCGCCTGCCCGTCGTCGCGGATCTCGAGGTGAAGCTTGGCGGGCACGCCCCGCAGCACGAAGCGGCTGCGCTGGTCGACCGGGACCGACTCCTCACGCCGGGCCTTGTCCGGGATGAACAGCGCGTCGCCGGGGACCAGCAAATTGGGGTTGCCACGATCGGTCCTGAGCGGCTCGTTCTCGGGCGCCTGCCAGACCTGCTCGGGAAAGAAGCCGCTCGCGTAGGCGATGCTGGAGATGCACTCACCAGCCTTGACCGTGTGATAGTGGCCCACTCACAACGATCGATACCACACCGCGGCGCCGCCGGGTTGGCGGCTGTGGCTCGCTATCCGTCGGGCTGGGGATCACCCTCGATGAATGCCGCGCGGAGTAGCGCTTCTTTGCTGACGACCCCGAGCAAGCACCCATCCTCCACGACTGGAATCACGGTCAGGTGCCGCTCGACCATCAAGGTCGCGACCTCGGACATCGGCGCAGACGGGCCAACGAAGATTGGCTCGTCGCTCATGATCTCGGCCACGCGCGTGCCTGCGATCTTGTCGAGCTCCTGGCGCAGTCGCTGCGGTGGCTCGAGCGGAATCGCAAAGTCCATGACGCTGAGGATCGACGGCAGGTGCACACGCTTTTGTTGGAACACGAGATCCATCGTCGTGACCACGCCGACGAGTCGGTCGTCGTCGACCACACACGCGCCGTCGCTGCGCTCGCGCAGCAGCAGGTCGACGAGCTCGCGAACCGACGTGTCGGCGGTCACGGTCAGCGCTTCATTCATGATCTCTCGCGCACGCATGGCTCGAGCGTCGCGCAGTCGCGCCGTCGTGCTCAACCCGCGTGGGCCTGGGTGTGCGCGCAAAAAGCAGCCTTGCTCGTTGGCAGCGAGACGACAGCCCGCGTCAGGCGAGCGCTCTCAACGCGCGCTCGGGAGCGCGAGCCATAAATTTTCGGTGCGGATGCGCTATGGTCGGTGACCCCGATGCCCGACGCCGAGCGCCTACCCCCAGGCCAGCTGATCGCGGATCGCTACCGCGTGGACGCCGTCGTGGGTCGCGGTGCCATGGGCGTCGTGTACGCTGGCGAGCACGTTCGCGTGGGTCGGCGGGTGGCGATCAAGGTGCTGACGCGAGCATGGTCGAACGACGCGACGGTGCGCCAGCGATTCGAAGCTGAAGCCCGCGCAGCGTCGGCGGCGGGGCACCCCAACGTCATCCAGGTGTTCGATGTCGGCGAGCTGCCGGATCAGCGGCTGTACTTGGTGATGGAGTTCATCGACGGCAGCGACTTGTATACGTTGCTGAAGGCGGCGCCGTCGGTCTCCTTGGTCCGCGCGTGCCGGCTGATCCGTGATGCCGCGTTTGGTGTTCGTGCCGCCCACGCGCAGGGTGTGATCCACCGCGACCTCAAGCTCGAGAACGTGATGGTCCAGACGCTGCCCGAGGGCGAGGCCGTCAAGGTCCTGGATTTTGGGATCGCCGCGGGCGTGATCGAGAAGCGGGCGACCCTGGTCGGGATGACCCTGGGCACGCCCGAGTACATGGCCCCCGAGCAGGTCGACGGCGCGCCGCCGACCGTGCGCTTCGACATCTACGCGCTGGGCGTGATGCTGTTCGAGTTGCTCACCAGGCGTCTGCCGATCGCCGACGAGAACCCGCTCAAGTTGATGGCGCTCAAGGGCCACGTGCCGGCCGCCCGCGTGATCGAGCTTCGCCCCGAGGTCCCGGCCGCGCTCGATCAGCTGGTCGCGGACTGCCTGGAGATCGATCCGAGCCGGCGGCCGGCGTCGTGCGACGCGTTCATCGAGCGGCTGACCCAGGTGCTCGCAGCGCTGGAGTCCGAGCCAGCACCCGCGCCGACCACGACCACGCTGATCGGCAGGCCGAGCGGCCCTCCTCGGCCTTCGCGAGCGACGCGGCCCTACGTCGAGCTGCGCAGCGCGGGGTCTGAGCCAGCTGTGCTCCCGGTGCCCGCGACCCGCCCCGGGCGCTCGCGCGGGGTGCTGCTGTGGGTCGGCGCGGGCCTTGCGGTCCTCGGTGTGGTTGGCGTTGTGTTGGTGTTGTACGGGCGGCCAAGCCACGACGCGACGATCGCCGACGCCACGCCGATCGAGCCGCAGCCGGTCGAGCCACCAGCACAGACTGATCCCGCAGCGCACGACCGCGCCAAGCCGGAGCCAGAGCCAGAGCCAGAACCCGTGCCCGTGTCCGTGCAGTCGCCCGTGCAGTCGCCCCCCGAGGAACCGGAGCCCAGCCCCCCGACAAACGTCCAGGCTCCGCACGACACGCCGCGCTGCGAGCAGCAGCGCACCCGCGCGCTCGACGGGCGCCGCACCCATGACTGGCAACGGGTGCTCTCGGCCACGCAGCAGCGCGAGTGTTGGGCCAGCGCGAGAGAGCGCAAGAAGCTCGAGACCCAGGCGTACATGGAGCTGGGCCGGTTTGAAGACTGCTTGCGCACGGGGAAGCACCTCAACGACACTGAGGCGACAAAGTGGGTGACCTTATGCAGCAAGCGCCTCGCCGGTTGATCGCACTTGCGGCCGGTGTTGCAGTTCATGTGTTGCCTGGCTCGGCCCTCGCCGCTCCGGCGGCCTCGTCTGCGGGCTCGCCTGCGCCGATTGAAGCCCAGCTCGAGATCGACACGACTCGCGCGGGCGCGGGCGCCGATGTGCTGCGCCGCCGGATCGAAGAGCGGGCCAACATCGCGCTGCGCCACGCCAAGGTGCTGCCGGGCGATCGTGACGACCTGACCCTCGCCGTGTCCGTGGAGGAGATCGGCGGCGACGCGCCCGGGTACATCCTGACCTTCGAGCTCCACGCGGCCGACGGCTCGATGCTCGACGAGCCGACCGAGCACGAGTGTTCGCTGTGCACCGAGACGGAGCTGGTCGCGCGGGTCGAGGCTGAGCTCGAGCCCATGATCGCCGCGCTGCGAGCGATCGCCGAGTCCAGCGATGAGCCGGACCAAGCCGACCCGCCGCCGCTCGAGCCAGGCCCCGAGGGTGCGCCGATCGACGCGCCGCCACCCTCCCACCACGCTGGCATGCTGGCCGGCGGGATCACGCTGCTCGTGCTTGGAACCGGCTCGCTGGGCGCGGCGGTCGGGCTGATCGTGCCGAAACCAAAGATCGACGAGGACAACCCGCTCGATCTCATCACCACGCGCCCGGTCGGGTACGCGCTGCTCGCTGGGGGCCTCGCGTGCGCGGTCACGGGGGCCGTGCTCACGGCGATCGCGGCCAAGCAGCGCCGCCAAGCTCGACTGTCACTGGCGCCGTTTGGCGACCGCCACAGCGCCGGGTTGAGCGTGGGCTGGAGGTTGCCATGACGCGCGCGTCGACGTGGCTGCTGTCGCTCGCGGCGTCGCTGCTCGCGTGCCGGATCCCCAACGAGGATCACTGCGGGCGCCGACTCGGCGACGCCACCTGCATCGAGCAGGACCCCGCGCGACCGTTCTGCAGCGAGTGCGAGGCCGAGTACGACGGGTGTGTCGAGTCCGCGAGCAGCATCCCGCAGGAGTGTCGCCCGGCGAAGACCGACTCGAGCGACGACTCGCTGACGTTCACGTCCACGTCCACGTCCACGTCCGACACGGGCGACGAAGCCTCGACCGAGACCGGCGCGACCGAGACCGGGCCCGAGCCCGAGTGCGGCAACGGGATCAAGGAGCCGGGCGAAGACTGCGACGGGGCCGACTTCGGTGAGCTCGACTGCGCCGATCCCTATCAGCTCCCGCAGGGCATGCTGGTGTGTGTGCCCGGCGAGTGCGTGGTCGATACCTCGCAGTGTTGCCTGCAAAACGGCGAGCTGTGCGAGGCCGGCGAGTGCTGCAACGACAACTGCAACGCCATCACCAACAAGTGCGGGATATGACGCGGGTTCTGCTGGTCATCGACGCACAGCCCGAGCGGCGGATGATCGCCCGGCTGTGCACACGCCTCGAGTTCACGCCCGTCGAGGTCGCCACCCTCGCCGCGGCGCGGCAGCTGCTGCGCGACCCGACCCGCGAGTTCGCGGCCGCCGTGGTCGACGTGCAGCTCGCGGACGGGCACGGGCTGGCGCTGGTCAATCAACTTCGGATCCCCCCGCTGCCCTGCGCCATGGTGTTGGTGGGAGGCGACGAGCTCGAGTCCGCGGCGCCGCTGGCCCTGTCGTTGGGGGTCCACCGGTTGCTGCGCAAGCCGTTCAGCACAGACGGCTTCGAGTCGGCGATCGCCTCGGCCAAGCAACGCAGCGCCGAGCTGCGGCGCTGGCTCGATCCCGAGACCATGGGTGAGCGCCACGACTCGTGGCTCAAGGTGCTGATGACGACCGATCCCGATGGCGGCGAGGTGTCTGGCTCGGCGCCCGGGTTCCTCGATCGCATGGCGCGGATGGTCGTGGCGCGCGGTCAGCTGACCCCGGCAGAAGCCCGGCTGGTCCCGGATCTGCTGCTGGGTCGCGACTACAACAGCATCGCCGCCGTGCACGGGCTGGCAGCCGAGACCGTGCGCAGTCACGTCAAGGCGATCCTGGGCAAGCTCAACCTGGCCTCAGCCAAGCAGCTATGGCAGGTCTGCGTGGCCGAGCTCGACGGCTGAGCCCTCCCCCATTTCGGGGGAAGTCGGCTCTGAGGGCTCCCCCATAACGATGTAGGTGGGTTCTCGGCGCCCGGTCGCGCGATCCGCAGATCGGCTACAGCTGGCAAAATTCACCGTCAGACAAGACTTTCCCCGATAGGGGTGGCGGCCTCGCGTTCGCTCGCTCGGTGCCCGGCCCGTAGTCTTTTTCCATCGGCCCACGGCGATGGGCGCGACACGAAAGGTACCCACGACATGCGTAAACTGACCTTCATCCTCCCCCTCACTCTCTCCATTCCCTTTGTGCTGTTTGGCTGCGGAGGCGACGACACGGGGAGCGACAGCGGAACCGACACCAGCACGGGTGACACCGGTGATGGAGACGGCGACTCGGGCGACGGTGACGACGGCGACGGCGACGGCGACGGCGACTCGGGCGACGGTGACGGCGACTCCGGCGATGGCGACGGCGACCCCGGTGATGGCGACGGCGACTCGGGCGACGGTGACGGCGACTCCGGTGACGGTGACGGCGACTCCGGTGACGGCGACGGCGACGGCGACGCTGGCTACTGCGCGATGGGCTGCGTCGAAGACGTCGACTGCTGTCCGGACGGCGCGGTCGACTGTCCCGGCGACGAGTACCCCAACAACTGGTCGTGCAGCGTCGAGGGTGTGTGCGAATTCGGTGGCTGCGCCAGCGATGACGACTGCGTGGGCGGGTTGCTCGAGACCCAAGAGTGCCACGCGGTCGCCGAGCAACCGACCTGCCTCGCGCTGTGTGAGGCCGACTCGGACTGCCTGTTGCAGCCGGGGACCACGTGTTCCGGCGTCGCGGACGACGACACCACGTACTGCGCCGCGCCTGAGGATCCCCCATGTGAGGCCGACGAAGACTGCGGGGGCGCGGGCATCTGCAACTTCGACACTGGCGAGTGCTACTGCGACGCCAATGAAGACTGCACCGCCGATGGTGCCGACACCTGCGTCATGAACTGAGCGAACGCAGCGGCGCGCCCCCAGCCACGGATGGCGGGGGCGCTCGTCAATTTAAGCTGTCTGCGCTGACGCGATGGCCTGCGCGACGCGGACCCCGTCGAGCGCGGCTGACATGATCCCGCCCGCGAACCCACCACCCTCGCCGCACGGATACAGCCCAGCGAGGGTTGGCGACTGCAGGCTCTGGGCGTCGCGCTCGATCCGATAGGGCGCGCTGGTGCGGCTCTCGACTCCGACCGCGAGCGCCTCGGGGCTGAGGAACTCCGGCATGCTGTGCGCGACCTGCCGCAGCGCCGCCTGGATCGGAGCCGCGAGCGGACCCAGCAGCTCGTCGAGACGCACGGACGTCACCCCGCGCGGATAGCTGCACCCCGGAAGATCTTGCGAGTAGCGACCCTCGACCAGATCGAGCAGACCCTGCGCGGGTCCGACAAACGCCCCGCCACCCGCGGCGTAGGCCGCCCGCTCGTAGCGTCGCTGAAGCTCGAGCCCCGCCAGCGGATCAGCCGGATCGAGCCCCGCTTCGAGCAGCTGCGGCGGGCCGATCTCGGCCACGAAGCCGCTGTTCGCGAACCGACCGCGACGCGACGACGGGCTCCAGCCGTTGACCACCTGCCCGTCGGGATCGGTCGCGGCCGGGACGATGTGGCCGCCGGGGCACATGCAAAACGAGAACACCGAGGTCTCCCCGACCCGCTGAACCAGGCGATAGCTGGCCGCGCCAAGCACCGGGTGCCCGGCCCAGCCGCCGTACTGGATCCGATCGATCGCGGCCTGCGAGTGCTCGACCCGAACCCCGAGCGCGAACGGCTTGAACGTGACCTGGGCGCCAGCGTCACGCACGAAGCTGACCACGTCGCGGGCCGAGTGTCCGGTCGCGACGACCACGGCCTTCGCGTCGATCCGCTGGCCGTCCGCGAGCTCGACCCCCGACACGGCTCCGCCGCCATGCAGCAGACCCGCCACCCGGGCGCCAAACTTCACGATCACACCCGCGCGCTCGAGCTGCTCGCGCAGGCTCGTCACCACCCCCGGTAGTCGGTTGGTGCCAATGTGGGGGCGCGCGTCGACCAGCAGATCGAGGGGCGCGCCGTGGGCCACGAGCACCTTCAAGATTTCCTCGACCGGTCCGCGCTTGTGCGCGCGCGTGTAGAGCTTGCCGTCGCTGAAGGTCCCCGCGCCGCCCTCGCCAAAGCAGTAGTTGCTCTCGGCGTGCAGGACCCCGCGCGCGCTCAGATCCGCGACGTCGCGGCGACGCTGGCTGACCGGCTGACCGCGCTCGAGGATCAGCGAACGGATCCCCGCGCGCGCCAGCGCCAGCGCGGCGAACAACCCGGCTGGACCGGCGCCAATGATGACCACCTGTGGCTCCCCGGTCAGCATCGGCAGCGCCCACGCGCGCGGCCGAGCGACACTCGGTGGCTCGTGGGCGAACACCTCGACCTGTGCTCGGATTCGAACTTGGCCACCGCGGGCGTCGACGCTGCGCCGACGCACGACCACATGCCGGACGTCACGAGGACGCATCTTCGCCCTGCGCGCCGCCGCGCGACGCAGCTGTTCGTCGTCGGCGAACGCGTCGGGATCGAGGAGCACGTCGACCAGCTTGGGCACCCGCGGAGGCTAGACGAATTTTGCCAAGCGTGACGACCACCACTGTTCGCTATCGCGATATTGCTGGCGCAGTGGCGCGCTGCTAGACCGAGCCATGGCGCGTCAGTGGACTCGGGGCGTGGGCGCGGCTGCTCGCAGCGCTCGCGCGGAGCGGTTTGAGAGCGAGCGTGCGCGCCTGTTCGACGCCTTCGCCGAGCTCGGATCCCCCCGCGTCGAGACCCGCATGGCCGGCCGGCTCGCTGGGCTCCCGCCGCTCGCGGCGCTCGAGCAGCGGCTCTTCGATCTGTGGATCGCCACGATCACCGAGCCGCTACGGGCGAGCTCGAACGATCCCTTCGAGCACGCCCGCGCGCTGATCCAGCTGACGCGCAGCCTGCTGGTGACCCAGCGCGAGACCGACCTCGACGTGCGCGACTCGTTCGAGGACGACGACTTCATCAAGCGCAAGATGACGGTCCTGTTCAGCGGCATGTGCAACTGCGAGATGTCGAACCTGGTCGTGTGGTCGGGGCTGCGCAAGCTCGGCCACCTCGTCTACTTGTTCGAGACCGGCCTGTCCGACCAGCTCGGCGGCTCGCACTTGCTGCTCTACGCGTTCGGTCGGCAGGGCGCGGCGTTCGTCGACGCGTGGTCCGACGTTCCTTGCTTTCACCTGAGCGGCTTCACCCCCGAGCTGCCGAGCGCGCGTGTGCGGTGGTTGGCGAGCCGGTACGCCGGCCGGCAACCGCCCGGTGTGCCGAAGCACAGCGAGCTGGGGCACCTCTCACTCGAGACTCACGGTTTGTACCCGGCCGAAGCGATCCGAGCCGGGGTGATCCGCCCGTCCCCGGACAACGACGAGCATCCCCCCGCTGCGGCGGCGGTCGACTGTGTCAGCGCGGCCGTCCGCACCCCGACCGCGGCGATCTGGACCGACTATGTGGAGCTTCGCCGCCGCCACCTCGAGCGCCAGCTCGAGCAGCCGGCCCAGGCCTACCGTGAATTTGCCGCGCGCGGCGAGGTCCCGAACAAGCTGCGGGTCGTGGTCACGGCGCTGGCCAAGCGACAGCCGCCGCCGACTCAGCGGGCCAGCGGTTGATACGGAAACTCGTGGTGTTGCAGGTACACCGGAGGCACGCCAGGGCAGCGATCCCGGGCGCTGCAGCTGGCACACGCGGGCACTCGCTCGAAGTCGATGAAGGTCATGTGCCCGCCGCCGTAGCTC
Source organism: Enhygromyxa salina (assembly GCF_002994635.1). Lineage (GTDB taxonomy): Bacteria > Myxococcota_A > Polyangia > Nannocystales > Nannocystaceae > Plesiocystis > Plesiocystis salina_B. The sequence goes on from NZ_PVNL01000075.1 coordinate 14,257, forward strand.
CAAAAGAAGTGCTGGCGTAGCTCCGACGACACCGCGCACTCGGGGATCCCGTCGATCGCGACCCGCTGGGGCGGGACCAGCTCGCGCAGCCGCTCGAGCGCCGCGATCGCGCGCTCATACGCCATCCCGATCACGGGGAAGCTGTCGCCCATGTGATCGTCCGGATACCAAAAGAAGCAGGTGATGCTGCACGGGTAGCTGGCGAGGTTGGCGACGTGCTCCGGCAAGCCCTCGACCGTCTTGGCCACGCACGGCACCTCGAGTGAGACCTGAAAGTCCGCGGCGAGCAGCCGCTCGAGGCCGGCCCAGAACGTGGTGTACGCCCCGGCCTTGCCGCCGACCAGGTCGAAGGTGGCCTCGTCGCCCGCGTGCGCCGTGAGCCCGGCGCGAACCACCGAGTGCGCGCGCAGGAACTCGACGAACCCGTCCTCGAGCAGGCGCGAGCCGGGGGTCTGAATGCCCATGTCCCGATACCCGAGCTCGTGGGCGAGGCGCAGGCCGTCGTCAAACAGCGGCGACAACAGGCAGTCCTTGCCTGACCACTCGATGCAGATCTCAGCCGCACGGTCTACGGTGACGCGCAGCTTGGCCTCGAGATCGGCGCGCTCGCGGCTGGCTGTGCCCGACTGCATCAGCGGCAGCCGCAGCGCTCGCTCGGCGCTGGGCTCGACGCTGACCGAGCAGAACTCGCAGCCACGATCGCAGTCGCCGGGCAGCCAGAAGCTGACGTTCTCGCGCGGCGGGGGCTCATCGTCTGGGTCATCGACGACGACCGCGACCGGCGGGAGCTCGCCGTCGATCGGCACCCGCTCGAGCGCCTTGCACAGCAGCAGACCGACACGATCGAGGCGCCGCTCACGTTGTGGCGAGCCCACGCTCGCTGGCCGATACGAGTACGCGAGGGTCTGGCCGCCGCCCTCGGCGAGCGCGTTGACCTGAACGATGTCGGCCCACTCGTTCGCCACGCGAAAGTCCAGACACCAGCCACGGCCGATCAACGGCGTGACATCGACCAGCTCGGGCGCGGCCTTGGCCGTGGCCAGCGCGCTCGCGGTGATCTCGGCGAAGAATGCCGCAGGGTCGGGCTCAGATGACACCTAGCCGCGAATATCATGGAACTCGGCGACGCTGAACCCGCGTCGAATAGCCCTCGGCCCGCACATGCATCGCTCGCGCAGATCGCTTACAAACAGTCGTCAATGCCGAGTTTTCTCGAGCGTGTGGGCGCGCTGCCAACCCTGGGTCTGGGTGTGAGCACCGAGTACGGGGCGGGGCAGCAAGCCGGCGCCCTCGATCCGGCGGCGCTGCGTCGGGACCATCCCGACTTCGCGAACTTTCTCGAGGTCGGCGTCGAGATCGTCAAGGGCCTCGACGATGACGCGCGAGCCTGGGCCGCGCGGGGCTGGGCCAATACCTATCACTTCCTGGACATCAACCTCGACGAGCCCGAGGACTTCGACGACGCCTGGCTCGACGCGGTGCGGCGTACGGTCGCGGTGCTCGACCCGGCCTGGCTGTGCGGTGACGCGGGGCTGTGGCACTTCGGCGGCCGCGACCGCGGGCAGATGTTGCTGCTGCCACCCGTGCTGGTGGCCGAGGCGGTCACCCCGATGGCCGACGGCATCGCCAGGCTGCGCGAGGCGACCGGGCGCGAGGTCCTGCCCGAGAACCCGCCGGGCGCGGTGTTCTTGGGGGACATGCACTTGCTCGAGTTCTTCTCTCGGGTGGCCGAGGCGGGCGACACCGGGCTGTTGTTGGACTGTGCCCACCTCGCGATGTACCAGCGCGCGCGCGGCCACGCACCGCTGGACGGCTTCGATGGGTTGAGCTGGGACCGCGTGGTCGAGCTGCACATCGCGGGCGGGCGTGAGCTGCTCGCCGATGGGCTGCGCTGGGTCGAGGATGATCATGGCACCGCGGTGCTGCCCGACACCTGGGAGATCGCGTGCGCTGCGATCGCGCGGGCGAGCAATCTGCGGGCGGTCGTCGTCGAGTGTGAGCGGAATGCGATCGCCGAGGTGGTGCCGCTGTTCGAGCGGGCGCGCGAGCTGGTCGCCGAGCGGTTCGCGGGGACGGGGGAATTCGCGTGAGCGCGCGGCTCGACCCGCGTCGGATCCAGCGGGCGCTGGTGTGCATGATGTTCGACCCGAGCTACGCGGCGCTCGTGCGTGGGGATGGTTCGGTCACAGAGCTGACCGCGGGCGAGCGGGCGGTGCTGCGGGGTGTGGACCCGCGGGGGCTGACGACGGACGACATGCGTCGGGCGCGGGCGCTGCATGTGATCCTCGACGAGTACCCGGTCAGCGCCGCGTTGATCGGCGTCGAGGTGGTCGATCGATTCTTCGAGTCGGCGGCGTTTCGGGCTTGCGTGTTCGATCGCGGGTCGATGGCGCTCGGGTTTGGGCGGGACTATCTGGTGGCGTTGGCTGACAGGCTGCAGGGAGTCGGCGCGATCGAGACGGCGATGGCCTCCGCGCGCCGGGTGGAGCGGCCGCGCAGCCCGGGGCTTGGGTGCGCGCCCGGGGTGGCGCCGGTCTGCGTCCCGGATGGCACGCTGGCGTGGTACCAGCGGGCCCGCGAGCGGCTCGGGCCGGACCCGGTGCAGGCGCTGACGAAGCTGCGCAAGCCGTGGCCGAACAAGCCGCCGCGGACCGGGCTCGAGCACTTGTTGATCGAGGCGAAGCGCGACGGGGGGCTCGCGCTTGGGACCGCGTCGGCGGGGTTGGTTGGGTTGTTGATCGCGGCTGAGCGACCGCGACCGCGCGCGGAGCTGGTCACGGTCGCGATCGAGCTGGGCGCGGCGGCCGACGAGGCCGACGAGCTGCTCGATGATCTGATCGCCGACGGGCTGCTGAGCCAGTGAGGCGCGCCCTCAGTTGATCAGCGACTCGAGCGTCGTGAACTCGACCCCGACCGCCGACGCCACCCCCTCGACGGTGCACGCCCCGTCCCAGGTGTTGACCCCACGCGCCAGGTGCACGGACCCGCGCACCGCCTCCTCGACGCCCTTGTTGGCGATCTGCAGCGCATAGGCCAGCGTCGCGTTCGTCAGCGCGTAGGTGCTCGTCCGCGGCACCGCGCCCGGCATGTTGGCCACGCAATAGTGCACGACCCCATGCGCGACATAGGTCGGCTCCTGATGCGTGGTCGCCCGACAGGTCGCAATGCACCCGCCCTGATCGACGGCCACGTCCACGATCACCGACCCGGGCTTCATCCCCTGGACCAGCTCCTCGCTGACCAGCTTCGGCGCCGCGGCCCCGGGCACCAGCACCGCGCCGATCACCAGGTCCGCGGTCAGCACCTTCTTCTCGATGTTCTCGGGGTTCGAGAACAGGGTCTCGAGCCCGTTCCCAAACACGTCCTCGAGGTAGCCCATCCGCGCCTGCGACACGTCGAGCACGGTCACCTGAGCCCCGAGCCCAATCGCGATCCGAGCCGCCGCGGTCCCGACGATCCCGCCGCCGATCACCGTGACCCGCCCGCGCCGGGTACCGGGCACGCCGCCGAGCAACAGCCCGCGCCCGCCGTTGGCCCGCTCGAGCGTCGACGCGCCGACCTGCGGCGCCATGCGCCCGGCGATCTCGCTCATCGGGCGCAGCAGCGGCAGCCCACCGAAGGCGTCGGTGATCGTCTCGTAGGCGATCCCGCGGACCTTGTTGACCATCAGCTCCTTGGTCAGGCGTGGGACCGCGGCCAGGTGCAGGTACGTGTAGAGGATGAGGCCCGGCCGAAAGTACCCGTACTCCTCGGGCAGCGGCTCTTTGACCTTGACGACCATGTCGGCGCCCCAGGCTTCGGCCGCGGTCGCGACGATGCGCGCTCCGGCCCCTTCGAACGCCTCGTCCGTGAACCCGCTGCCGTCACCTGCGAGGTGCTCGACGACGACCTCATGGCCAGCTTCGACGAGCGCGCGGACACCCGCGGGCTGCATGCCGACGCGATACTCGTGGTTCTTGATCTCCTTGGGAACGCCGATCTTCATCGTGGGCGCACTATAGGATGAAACGCCGGCAGAGAAGCCTCCGCGAGTGTGCGCGAAGTAGCGTGCAAGCCCGTGCGCCTACCCGCCCAGCAGCCGGCCCGTCAGCGCGAGGAACCCGTCGACCTCGCGCTCGGCGGTCGCGAACTCCGGCAGCGCAGAGAACCATCGTCGCTGTGGCACCACGTCCGCGGTGCCGATCGTCAGCCCGAACCGCTCGGGCTCGAACAGGCCGCCGTCATTCGGTGCGTCACCCACTGTGACCACGCTCAGCGGATCGATCCCCCGCCGCGCCAGCAACCTCAGCAACCCGGCGCCCTTGTCGGGCCGCTGCGCAGCCAGGTGTACATGCACGTTCGACCAGATCAGGTGCACGCCCTCGGCCTCGGCCAGCTCGCGCAGTCGCACCAGCTCGGTCTCGTCGCGGCCATCGCGCTCATAGGCGACATCTCCGAGCCGACAAAAGGCATCCCCGGTCACACGCAGGCCGGCGTCGTGAGCCGCATTGAGGTGGTGTCCGACCGCGCGCAGGCGCTCGACGTCGGGGACCTCGCCGAGCCAGCGCGGGGCGTGATCGGGCTCGATCTCCAGCAGCCCATTCTCGGCCACGCCAAACGAGACCCCAGGCAGATAGCGACACAGGCCCATGACCTCGCCGGCTGGCCGACCGCTGATCGGGATGACTCGAAACCCAGCGCTGCTCAGCCGCGCGAGCGCGTCGAGCAGATCCGGCCCGAGCTTGCCCGCGCGCGTCAGTGTCCCGTCGACGTCGGTCGCAATCACCCGCAGCGTCGCCACGCGCTCCGACCGGAGTTCGGTCAGCGGACGCGGTTCACGAATATCCTCATCTCGTGGGCTTGGCATGCGACTCGTGTTACCGTCCGACGGCTGGCCCCAGGCCAGCGAGCGCTGTACCACGATGCCGCTCGAGCTGCAGCCCGGCGACGTCTACGCCGGAAACATCCAGATCCTGAGCGTGCTCGGCAAGGGCGCGTTCGCGTGTGTCTACAAGGTGATCGTGCCGGGCTACGAGCAGCCCATGGCGCTCAAGCTGACCAAGGAGCCGGTCACCGCTGGCGACCAGGCTCAGCGAGCGCTGCGTGAGATCACGATCCTGCGCTCGCTGACCAACCCGCATGTGGTCAAGAGCTTCGACTGTGGCCTGCGCCCCGACGGCCACATCTACATGCTGATGGACTTCCTGGAGGGCAAGCCGCTCGACGAGTGGCATGACTTCGCGTCCCCGCTCCCACCGCCGCAGGCGGTCAGCCTCGTCCACCAGGTCTGTCTGGGTCTCGCCGAAGCCCACGCCAAGGGCATCGTCCACCGTGACGTCAAGCCGGAGAACATCTTCGTCGAGTCGTCGGGCCACATCCGCCTGCTCGACTTTGGGCTCGCGCGCTCGTGGGATGGCTCGCCCGTGGTCGGCGTCAACGCGACCAAGGCTCACATGGTCGTGGGCACCCCGCACTACAGCCAGCCCGAGCAGCTCAAGACCCGCGAGCTGTCGCCCGCCAGCGACATCTACAGCCTCGGCATGATCCTCTACGAGCTGCTCAGCGGCTGCTCGCCGTTCCACCGCGAGCGCTCGCTCGTCACGATCAAGGCCGAGTTCAGCAAGCAGCCGCTGATGTGGCTCAAGTGTCACTCGGAGTCGCCGATCGTCCCGCTCGACGAGCAGCCCGGCTGCGCCAACCTGCCCAGCTCGCTGGTCCGCGGGATCATGCGCGCGCTCGACAAAGATCCCGCCGCGCGTCCACCCGATGCCAGCGCGCTCGCCAACATCCTCGGGCACGTGCTGCATCGCGACATGTCGGTCTCGGTCGCCGCCAACCTGCGTATCTTGCACCCCGGCGAGACTCGGCCCGTCGACCGCGTGTTTTTGCCTGGCTCGTACCGGATCGGCAGCGGCGAGCGGTGCGAGATCAAGCTGCGCCACGACAGCGTGCTGCGCGTGCACGCCGTGGTCGAGTGGAGCGGGATCCCCAACCGCCCCCAGCTGCGGCCGATCACGGGCGACGGCAGCGTGCAGCTCAACGATCAGCCGATCCACAAGCCCGTCGAGCTCGCGGACCACGACGAATTCTGTGTCGGTGACTATCGACTCGGCATCGCGTTCTGAGGTCGGGTTTGGCGCGCCCCGGCTCGTGGGCCGCACGATCTCCACGGAGGCTGGCCCGCCGCAGCGCCTGCAAATACGCGCGCAGGCCCTTTGACAACGGTTCGGGGCGATGCTACCTACCCGCTCCATTCCGGGGCGTAGCGCAGCCTGGTAGCGCGTTCGGTTCGGGACCGAAAGGTCGGAGGTTCGAATCCTCTCGCCCCGACACGAGAGGGGGCTCGCCTGGCGGGCCCCCTCTTTTTTGTGTTCTCACTCTCGCTGTGGCGGCTGCGCGTGCGTGCAAGTCGGCCCAAAAACCTGGCATGCTGAGCAGGTGTCACGGCTACGCGTCCTCACCATCGACGACGATGCCAACGTCTGCGAGTTCCTGCGCGAGCTGCTGACCGCGGACGGCTGCGAGGTGGTGTCGGAGACGGACCCGCAAGTCGGCTTCGAGCGCCTGAAGGCGCAAGAGACCTTCCACATCCTGATCCTCGACCTCAAGATGCCCGGCGTCGAGGGCATCGAGCTGCTCGAGCAGATCCGCAAGTTCAACAAGGACATCGCCGCGATCATCTTGACCGCGTACCCCAGCCTCGAGTCCGCGACCGACGCGATCAACCTCGACGTCTCGGCGTACATGCAAAAGCCCTTCTCGGGCGACGAGATGCGCGAGACGATCGCCCGCGTCGCCCGCAAAAAAGGCATCGTGGTCCGCCGCGAGGACGAGCTGCACATCACGATCGGCGCCCGGATCCGCGAGGTCCGCAAAAAACGCGAGCTCACGCTCAAGCAGATGGGCCGGCGCACCAACCTGTCGGTGTCGCTGCTCAGCCAGATCGAGCGGGCCGAGTCCTCGGCCTCGGTGTCGTCGCTCTACAAGATCGCCAACGCCCTGGACGTCCGCATCGTCGAGCTGTTCGGGGACTTCTAAGACCCCCACAGGCGGCTTCTATGACCCCCACAGGCGCACTGCACTTTGCCATGCACGGCTGCTTCGCAGCCGGTCGGTCGCTTGGCTCCCTCGATGGGCTGGTTCTGCTGTTCGCAGGCGTATGAGTGGCCCCCTAGGAGGGGGCTCTAACTTTGCGCTGGAGGGGCTTGAACTCGGTGTTGGAGGGGCTCGAACGTGGCGGTGGAGGGGCTTTAGCG
>NZ_PVNL01000076.1 GCF_002994635.1 Enhygromyxa salina
CCCCCGACCAGCCTCAGCCGCCCGCGAGCGACGGCCAGCCCGCGCCGACCGAAACCCCGCGAACGCTCGAGGCGCCCGAGACCGGACGGGTACGAGGCCCAGGCTCGCCCGCAGGAGCTGGCCAACCACCCGGCCGTGCGGGGCGCCCGGCGGCCCCGGCCAGCGAGGGCGGCGACGCGGCGGCGCTGCTGCCGGGGACCGGCTGCGACCTGCGCAACCGCGGAGACCCGCTGTACCCGGTCGCCCAGGCGCTGTCGTTGATGGCGGCCACCAACCTCGAGCTGCTCGACTGCAACCAGGTCGTCGACACCGGTCGCGGACCCCGAATGATCGAGGCCCGGCTGCGCGGCTCCGATCAAGGTCTGCTGCTGTACCGACTCGAGCGGCTCGCGGTCGACGGCTACGAGGTGTTCCTCGCCCCGCTCGACACCCATGAGGTCCTGATGGCGGCCCGCCCAGCGGTGACCAGCGCCGGGGTGTTCTACGTCGACGTGCAGCGGGTCAACCTGCACGGGACCTTCGTCGAGGGGGACGATCGCGCGCGCGTCGAGACGATCATTGGCCTGCGCCAAGGCAACTTCTATCCGTTCGAGTACGCCGCCCGACTCGCCGAGCTCGGCTACCGGGCCGAGTTCTACCCGGTCGCCAAGGGCGAGGTCGTGATCGAGGTCCGCCCCGGTCGGTCGATCCGCCGGGTGCGGATCCGCGGTCACATCCCGCTCGCCAAGCGCGACATCATGCGCCAGCTCAGCATCGAGGCCCAGCCGGGCGCGCTCGCTCGCGGTCAGTGCGTCGAGCCCAAGCGCCTGCGTCAGGGCTCGCCGCCGCCGATCTGCGACGGGCGCGACGTCGCGTGTCTCGAGTGGGAGCGCGACGAGCTCGCGCGCCTCGATCAGTTCTTGTTCGACAGCGGCTACTTCGACGGCACGTCTTCGCTCGCGCTGGTGTGTGGCCGGGCCACGGACGAGGCCGATCTGTACGTGTTCCTCGACAAGGGCAAGGCCTACAAGGTCGACCGCCGCAGGGTCGAGATTCGTGACCTCGACGCCGAGCAGCCCGACACCGGCAGCGGTGAGCCGCTCGAGGATCGAGACGTCCGCTGGATCCGTCGCCAGTTCATCCCCAAGGTGCTCGGGGTGTTTCGAACCCGGATCACCCGCGAGTTCATGGATCGGGCCCAGCAGAAGGTCATCTCGGCCTATGCCGATCCCAACGCCGGGCTCGGTCGGTTCTGGCGCAGCGAGGCCGCGACGCCACATCCGGAGGTCGAGGTCAGCACCAGCTACGAAGACATCACGCCGGAGACCCAGTTCGATCGCCACAGCATCCCGCTCGAGATCGAGATCTCCCGTGGCCCGTCGGTTCAGACCGAGTTCAGGCAGGCCCGCGGCGGCAAGCGTCGGCGCCCGCGCGACTCGGGGCTGCGGTTCAGCGACAGCCAGCTGCGCAACCACATCCAGCTGTTCAACCGGCGCGAGCCCGCCAGCGAGGCCGCGGCCGAGCGCGAGTCGGCCAACCTCCGGGCGTTCTATCAGAGCAAGGGCTACCTGTTCGCGCGCGTCGAAGGTCAGCACCTCGACTTCAAGTCGATGGACAAGCTGCGCTTCGAGATCGCCGAGGGCCCCAAGATCGAGATCGCCGACCTCTCGATCACCCGCCCCGCGCGACTCGGCACCGAGGTCGCCAGGCGGATCGAGCGGGCCTGGGAGGACGAGCGACACCTGCGGTCCGGCGGCAAGTTCAGCGAGACCGACGCGCTCGCCGACATCCAGTCGGTGCTCGCGGCCTACAACGCCGAGGGCTACCTGTGCGCGGACGTGTTCGTGTACGTCTCGTTCTGGGAGGACGCGCTGCGCGATCCCGACGGCCAGGCTGACGCGTTTCAGCCGGGCGTCCGGGCCCGGCTCACGGTCCAGGACCTGCTCGACAGCGGCGGCGAGGCCAAGTGGATCGAGCAGTTCAACGCCGACGGCCTGGCCGGCGTGCTCACGGCTGACCGCGCCAAGATCTGGGTTCGCGTCCACGTCGAGCCCGGCCCGCGGCTGGTCACCGCGAACAGCGAAGACGTCCGGTTGATCGAGCAGCCGATTCCGTTCTCGCGCAAGATCACCGATCCGATCGTGCGCGAGGCCGCCGATCCCTCGATCGCCGTCGAGGCGATCGCTCGCAGCCCGCTGCGCCGCCGCGGCGAGACCGACGCTGGCGAGGTCCCGATCACACCCAGCCTCGGCCGTGACGCTCGCAGCGCGATCGTGAGCCACTACCAGGGCCACGGCTACCCGATCGCCGACGCCGAGCTGACCTGGCGCTACACCTCGCCGGGTGGCCAGACCCTCAGCGCCGACGCGGCCCGCAACCTGACCGAGAGCCGCTTCGGAATCTGCTACAACCGCGCCACCGAGCAGCAGGTCACCGTCGAGCCGGTCGTCAACATCTACGAGGGCAAGGTCGGCGAGTTCGGTGAGATCTTGTTCCGCGGCAACTTCAAGACCCGCGAGTGGGTCCTGCGCCGCGAGCTGAAATTCGAGACTGGTGAGCCCTACGACCAGCGCCTGGTCGACGCCTCCGCAGCCTCGATCGAGACCGCCGGCGTCGCCAAGTCGGTCACGATCACGCCCTACCCGGTCGACTGTGGCTTCGATGATCCCGGGGTCTGCCAGGTCCACCAGGTCATCGCGTTCGAAGAGGCCAAGGACGTGGCGATGAACATCGATTTTGGGTTCGGGATCGCGACCCTCAATCCCTTCTACCTGTTCGCCAACCCCAGCTTCCCCAACCTGTGGGGGACCGCCTGGGACCTCTCGCTCGAGAGCCGCTACGGGTTCGACCTGTCCGACGCGCTCGAGAGCACGGATCTGTGCGCGGGCCAGGAGTGCTTCGAGCGGCTGGTCGCGGCCACGCTCACGCGCCCGCACGTGTTCGGCACCAGCTTCGACCTCGACATCAACGGCCGGGCCCAGCAGCGCGCGACCCCAGCCCGCGGCCGGATCTTGTCGGTCAACGGCGCCCTGCGGATCAGCCGTCGGTTCGGCGAGTGGACCTTCTACGCGGGCTACCTGTTTCAGCTGGCCAACGTCAGCAAGGACCTCGCCAAGCCGCTCGCCGGCACCACCAACGCGTGGGTCAACCGTGGCGGCGGGGTCGTCTCCGATCTGACCGGCCTGGTCGACACCGGCGTGGTCCTGACCCGAGTCGACAACGCCTTCAACCCCTACGACGGCTTCATCGCGACCATGGATCTGAAGCTGGCGTCGCCGTGGCTGGGCGGGCTCGACTGGTGGGCGCGCATCGACCTGAGCTGGCAACACTTCATCCCGCTGCCGATCCCGGGCACCCAAGATCGGCTCAACTTCCGCTACAGCCTGCGCTATGGCCACTTGATCCCGTTCCGCGGGCCTGGACTGCGCGGGCAGCCGGTCGACACCAAGACCGTGCCCGACGTGTGGCGCTACTACGGGGGCGGCACCGCCGATCTGGGCCTACGCGGGATCCTGCCCGAGACCATGCTCGTCGACGTCGAGGAGGTCGAGCTGCCCTACGGCGGGGTCATCTATCGACCGCGCGCGCAAGGTGGCCACATTCGGGCGATCGGCAGCGTCGCGCTGCAGGTGACGTCGGTCCGCGACATCTTTGGCGGCTCCCTGGCCCACTCGATCTTCTACGACTTTGGGGTGCTCACGCAGTTCTGGGAGGAGTTCAACTTCAAGCGGGACTTTCGCCACAGCGTCGGCACCAACTTCCTGAAGCTCGACATCGGGATCGTGACGATGGCGCTGGGCTACGCGTTCTTGCTGCCGGGCCGCTACAACGTGGGCCCGACCGACGATCGCAACGGGCGGTTCATCTTCGACGTCGGCGTGACGTTCTGACCGAGGTCTTCAAGACGGACAGGGGATCGGCGCGAGCACGTTGAGCGCGGGCAAGTGGCCGACCGCGGTCTGATTGAGCGCGTAGCCGCAGTAGTACCCGCCGTAGTACCCGTCGTCGTCGATGCACGACTCCCACCGCGGGATCGCCCACTGCGGTCCGAGGTCGGGCACCGCGTCGCCCTCGGCGTCGAGCAGCTTGGGTCCCGCGCCTTCGAACTGGGCGTCGGCGTAGACCAACAGCACGCCCTCCGCGACGATGTCGGCGACCGTTCGACACGCCGCCGCGGTGTTGGACATCCGCAGCCGCAGCAAGCTCGGATCTTCGGGGGCGACCCACACGTCGGCGACACTGCTGCGGTAGTAGCCGACCGCCAGGGCGCTGTAGCGGGTCTGGACGTAGCAAGAGCTACCGTAGGACTGAACCTGCGCGCCCCAGCCGAGCAGCGCGAACCGAGTCGGATCCGGCGCAGCGCCAACCGAGAGCGGCTTCGAGAACTGCAGCTCGAGCACGCCCGCGCCGATCCAGTCGCCGTCGAGCACGGTCGGCGGCGCGGTGTCGCTGGCGGTCGGCTCGGGCGGCGAGTCGAAGGTGCGCAGGCCTTCGCAGCTGTCGCGAGCTTCGCAACCACCGAGACCGAGCGCCGCGAACAAGCCGACGAAACCCGCGGGCCCGCCCGCTCGGACCGAGTGCTCGAGACCCATGCCCGAATACTCGCACAGTTTTTCAGACCACGAACTACGCCTTCTTGGGTGGGGGGGGCGGCGGCTTGACCATGGCCTTGCCCAGCTCGGTCTCTTTGCTGGTGGCCGCGCGCACGCCGATGATCCGCACGCTCATGCCGATCGTCTGGCCCGCGAGCGGATGGATCATCGCGACGGTCACGCTCTCGTCGGTGACCGCCTTGACGGCCAAGTGCAGCGGCTGACCGTTGGGCATCTTGGCCACGAACTTGCCACCGACCTCGAACTTGGTGTCCGCGGGGAACTCGGTCCGACTCATGACGTTGGTCGGCGCGTCGTCGATGGTTCCGAACGCCTCCTCGGGCGGGAACTCGAAGGTCTGCTCTGCGCCGGCCTCGAGGCCCTCGAGTCGCTTGGCGAGCCCAGGGATCAGCGTCTGCGTGCCATGCAACAAGCTGATCGGCCCGGAGATATCCGAGCTCTCGACAATTTCGCCGTCCGCGGTGGTGATGTCGTAGCCGAGCGTCACGACGGTGCCAGACTCAATCTTCATTGCCTGAATCATAGGTCGACGATCACCCCAAAACCAGCCTCGATGAACCCACGCGCGAGCGAGCGCAACCAGCGATCAGCCGCGAAGCCGACCTCCATGGCACCGCGCCAGACCGCCCGCGGGGGCACCGAGCCGCTCACTCGGTGACGACGATGGCGCTGGCCTCGGATCCCATGACCCCAGGCATGGCCGCGGCCCAGCCGTCGGGCAGCTTGGGCTCGGTGAAGCCAAACAGCCAGCGCGCGTCGGGGGGCGAGAGGTTCACGCAGCCGTGACTGCGGACCAGGCCAAACCCGCCGTGCCAGAACGCGCCGTGCAGCGCGACGCTGTTCGAGAAGTACTGCGTCCACGGCACGTCTTCGATCGAGTAGGCCTCTTCTTCGATGGGCTGGTCGCGCATCGAAGTCACGATGAACTTGCTCTGGACCCGATGGACCCCGACCGGCGTCATCCCGGGCTCCTTGCCGGTCGAGACGATCGTCGCGAACACCGGGCGATCTCCGATGTAGGCGACCAGCGTCTGCTCAGACAGATCCACGTGGATCCAGTGCTCGTCGGGCTCGATCCCGGGGGGGCGCTTGAGCTTGGCCGCTTCGCCGACCGCGTAGGCCCGCAGCAGCTTGCCGTCGGCGTCTTCGTAGTAGTCGTAGTCCCCGATTCGGAGCTTGCGGACGAACGGGTGGGTGGACCGGCGCGGCAGGGACTCCCCGGTGTCCTCGAGCAGGCCCGAGTCACCGATCCGCTTTTGCAGCGACAGCTCACGAACGACGAAGTGCAGGGGCAAGGGATCCTCGCCCGTGAGCACCTGGCCCATGAACTCGGAGCCCTCTTTCTTGCCGAGCTGGTACTTGCGCGCGTACACGCCCCGGTTGGTCTTGAGGAAGTGACGCTTGGCGTGAACGTGCTCCGAGGTGATCGTCACGTAGTAGCCCGCGTTGAGGTACTCCTTGACCACCGCCGGGACGTCGGCCGGTCGCTTGTCACGCTCGATCGGCATCGGCTCGCGGGCCTTGACGGCCAGCCACGCCTGCGCGGCCGCGTCGGCCTGGTCCTGCTCGGTGTAGGTCGGCATCCGGTGGAAAAACGAGGTGCCGTCGTGGTTGACCCGCCAGTAGTCGAGCGGCATGGCCTGGTCGACGTCGGGCCACGCCACGTCGATCGAGCCGTCGTCGGGCGGAGCGTCGGCGATCTCGAGCCCAGCGCCGACACAGATCCAGCCTTCGGGAAAGATCTGATGCCACCCGCTGGTGCAGCCGCCACCGAAGCTCCGCTGGCCGTCCACCCGAACCCGCGTGCCCGCGCGAAGCATGCCGATCCGGTTGGACTCGAGATCTGCACGCTCGCGGATCAACACCGCGCCAGCGGTCACCAGCCCGTGCTTGGGGAAGTTCTGCTCGTGCTCGTCGGTGAAGTCGACGGGGTCGTAAAAGACCTTCGTGAAGCTGGTGTAGTGGCCTTCGCTGTCCGGCGCGTAGGGACCGGTGGCCGTGCCCGCCGCGGCGTCTTCGGTCTCGCGCTGGTGCTTGGCGGCCTCGGCCAGGCTGTCTTCGCTGGGGCCAGCGGGGGGATTAGCGAGCAGCTCGGCCGAGCTGTCCGCGTCGTCGGCTTCGGGCTCGGTATCCGCGGCTTGGCTGGCGCTGGGCGTCCGCGGTCCCGCGAGCTCGTAACCACCCACGGTCACGCCCGCGCCAATCATGAAGCCGCCGAAGATCTCGAGTGCACGCCGCGTATCCATGGCCTGGGCCGCCGAACATAGTCGTGGGCACCGGCGCCGGCAAGCGGCTGTCCGCCGGCCTGTCAGCCCCCGGGCGACTCGTGGATCTGAGTCGACGACTCGGGCTTGCGTCCGTTCGGAGCTTTCGTTCATGCTCGGGTCCGTGCCCTTTGCGGTCCCTGCGCCCACGCGGCGCGCGTGCATGGTCCGACTGGGGCTGGCGACGGTGAGCGCGTGCGTGTGCGCGAGTCTGTCGCTGTGGTCCGCCGAGGTCGTGGCGGCCCCGGCCGTCGCGCCTGCGCCGATCGATCCGATGCCGTTCGGACCCGCGCCGATCAGTGAAGACGCCGGGCCGGCCGACTCCGCGCCCGCCCCGGTCGCGGCGCCCGAGCCCGCGCCGCTACCCGAGCCCGCGCCGCTACCCGAGTCCGCGCCGCTACCCAAGTCCGCGCCGCTACCCGAGCCCGAAGGGCCGCAAGCCGAGCCCGAAGGGCCGGAGCCAGAGCCAGAGCCGGAGCCGGAAGCGGAGCCAGCCGAGCCCATCCGCCCACCTCGCTTCGATGGCCCCTACTTCGGGGTGCTGGCGATGGGCACGACCAACTTCGCGAGTGTCAGCAACGTCGACACACCGTCTCCGCTGTTCGGCGCGGGTGGGTTCTTGCAGGCCGGCGACGCCGTGTTCCCGTGGATGAGCATCGGCATCGCGGCCGGCGGCCAGGCGGCGTGGGTCCGCGATCAGCAGATGTTCGAGGGCGCCCTGCTCGTCGAGTTTGGCTTCGTCCCGGCCAAGCGCTACCCGCTGTCGATCCGCACCGGCTTCGGATTCGGCGGCGGCGCGATCAGCCAGGCCGGCGTCGACAAGCGTGGAGGCTACGGCGGCGCGCTGTTCAAGGGCTCGCTCCGCTACGAGTTCTTCCCGCTCGCGCAGACCAGGCGGCCCGATCGCGGCGGCGGCTGGGCGATCGGCCCCGAGCTCGGCTGGCTCGGCGCGACGCCAGCGGGCAAGGGCCAGCCGTTCGTCAACACGATCCTGCTCGGGCTCTCGACCAGCCTGTACTTTGGCAGCTGAACCGCGACTTGGCGCGGCAGCTCTACTGTAGAACCCTACTGCAAAGTGTGGGACGCCCGATCGGGTGTCACCGGCTCGCGGCCCTGCGGGATCGGCAGGCCGTCGCCGACAAACCGCGCGACCGCGACGGTGACGTTGTCCGGGCCCCCGGCCGCGCACGCGGCCTCGGTCAGCGCGCGACAGCAACGAACCGGGTCTTGATACTTGAGCATCAGCTCGAGCACCCGCGGGTCTTCGAGCGGACCGGTGAGTCCGTCGCTGCACATCAGCAGCACGTCGCCCGCGCGCAGCGACACGTGCACGAGCTCGGGCTGGATCACGGGCTGCACGCCCAGCGCCTGCAACAACACGTTGCGATGCTCGTAGCTGCGACCCTGCTCGGCGGTCAGCTGTCCGCTGGCGATCATCTGCCCGACCACGCTGTGATCGGTGGTCAGCTGGGTCAGCGCCCGACCCCGGCGCAGATACCCGCGCGAGTCACCGACGTGGCACAGGTACAGCTCGTGACCGTAGACCAGCGCCGCGGTCAGGGTAGTGCCCATGCCGCGCTTGCCCGGGTGCGATCGCGCGTAGTCGAGGATCGCCCGGTTGGCGGCCGCGACCGCGCTGAGCATCGCCTCGCGGGCGCTCGCGTGATCGCCGAGCGGCGTCGCGGCCATCATCGTGTCGTACAGGGTCTCGGCCCCGATCTTCGAGGCCAGGTCACCCGCCGCGGCGCCACCCATGCCGTCACACACGCCGATCAGGGTCACGCCGATCCCGAGCTCTTGAACGGTGGTGCCGGGTCGCAAACCTCGCTCGCCCGTCGCGATGTTGGCGACGAGGAACGCGTCCTCGTTGCGCTCACGGACGCAACCGATCTCGGTTCGGGCGAACAGCTCGACACGCGCCACTAGTCGCGCCTCACCCGAAAAATTTGATCGCCGACTCGGAACATGGACCCGTACGGTACGCTCACCGCCCCGCGGATGCGCAGATAAGTGCCGTTGGCCGAGCCGAGATCTTCGAGCAGCACCGTCATCGCGTTGTCGAACAGCTCCATGCGCACGCGCGCGTGGGCCCGGCTCAAGAAGCCATCGCTGGGAAACACAATCTCCCCTTGCTCGCGCCCGATCGTGATCTCGGTCCCCCGTAAATGGTACCGATCTCCCTCGATCTCGCCGATGCAAACCTGCGTGAGCGCGGCCCACGGCGGCTTCACGGGTGTCCCGAACCCACGCACATGCTGAGCGTCGAGGACTTCCTGCGGCAGAACGTCGGGTTGATCGAGGCGCAGCATTTGATTGCCGAGCAGGAAGTGATCGCCCGGGTACACGGGCGCGGCCTCGGTCAGGCGCAGGAACACGCCGTTGCGCGAGCCCAGGTCGGCGAGGTGGACCCCCCCGTCGACCGGCGTGACTTTGGCGTGCTGCGGCGAGACGAAGGGATCTGACGGGAACGCGATCCCTCCCTCTCGGCCGATCTCGACCCCGATCGGCGGCAACGCGAACGCCTCACCCTCGCGCCCGTCACGACCGACCAGCACCAGCCGCTGCGAGCTACTTGGCTGTGGGCTCGCCCACGTCTGGGCTGGCTGGCCGCCGATGACCGGCGCCGCCAATCGCTGACCCCGAGCTTGGTCCCGCGCTTGTGCTCGCGCCTGCCCCTGGACCTGGGCCCGAACCTCGACAGGTGCGATCGGCTCGGCGTTGACCTCGGCGTGAACCCGCGGGCGCGGGAGGTTGCTCGACGACGCGCCTGGATCCGCCGCGTCGCGAGCCTGCGGCCGCGGTGCGGCCTGGGCCCGCGGGGGCGCGTTCGAGTACACGGGACCCTGCGCTTCGTACCCGCCAGGCGGCGCCGTTCCGCCGCGCTGACGATCGCCCTTCCCGCTCTCCGCGGCGTCGAAGCCCGCGTAGTTGGGGCGCGGGCGCGGGGCCGGACGCCGCTTGCCCCGCGGAGCGCTGGGATCCGGCGTGCTGTCTCGGTGTGGCTCCGACGGCGGCGAGCCGCCGCGTCCTGGCGGCGCGAACGTGGGGCTGCCCGGCTGGCGTGCGCTCGGGGCGATCTCGGTGTGTTCCCGGATTGGCATCCGCGAGGGGATGTCGACCTGATCACCGAACATCGCGCGGACGTTGAGCGCGCCCGTGTGCGGTCGAGCGTGGCGCAGCTCGACGGACTGGCCGCAGACCTGACAAAACGCGGCCCCGCCCGCGACCCCCGAGCCGCAGCGCGGACACTTCGACATGTCCGCGGGCCCGGGCAGCCGGGCGCGGAGCTCGTAGTCACACACATGACACCGCACCTCGTCAGTCGA
This sequence comes from Enhygromyxa salina, assembly GCF_002994635.1. GTDB lineage: Bacteria > Myxococcota_A > Polyangia > Nannocystales > Nannocystaceae > Plesiocystis > Plesiocystis salina_B. Next base: position 10,183 of record NZ_PVNL01000076.1, read on the forward strand.
GTTGTCGGTGCCGCACGCCGGGCATGGGATCGTTTGGGCCATCTGGTCCGCCATCCGGGTTCGGGCGGGCGCTGTGTGTCCGCCGACGGCAGGTCAACGGGCCTTGAAAGGCTACGCGGGCTGGGATAGACCGCGTGGCCAGGCAGCGAGGTTATCGGGCACCCCGCTGGGCGTCAATCGCAGCGCCCTGTACGCGACCCCGCTCTCGTCCGTTGGACCCCACCTCGCTCTCGTCGCTGCTTCGTCGCCCCCGGAGACCAACCTGCCACCCCTGCGCACACCCGGCCCGGTCTTCAAGGGTCAAGTCACGGCCCGGATGTCAGGCCTCGCCGCGGGCCTGGCTTCGAGTCTGGTCTTGAGCTTGGCGTTGCTGCCGAGCCTCGCCTGCGCACCGATCATCCGCCCAGCGCCGTTCAAGGGCGCCCGCAACCAGGTCACCGACACCAGCTTGGTCGGGCCCTTCGACGGGCAGATCGTCGACCAGGCCACCGGCGTCCCGGTTCAAGACGCGGTCGTCGTCGGGGTTTGGTCCTACGATCGCGGCGACGGCTTCATCGCCCCGAGCGGATCCGAGACGATCTCCGTGCAGACCGACGAGGCCGGGCGCTACCGGATCGGCCGCGCGCCCCTGCGCAAGCGCGGCGCCAACCTCCGCTTGGTGTCGTTTCACCTGGTCGTCTACAAGCGCGGATACGCGAGCTACCGCTCCGACGCGCTGCTCGAGGGCGGGGCCCGGCGCGACTTCACGGGCCGCCACAACCGGATCGAGCTCAGCAAGTGGCGCGATCGTGACTCCCACGCCGACCACCTGCTGTTCCTCGCGCCCCCACGCGAGGTCGCCCGGGTCGCCAACTGGGAGCAGCGGCAGGCCAACCTCGACCTCTACGCCGCGCTCGGCGGGGGCGAGGTCGCAGGGTCGGCGGGCGATGGCGAGCCGGACCCGACCGGACCGACCGGTCCAGACGGACCCGACACCAAAGATCTGTGGCTCGACGCCGGCCAGGTGATCTTTCCCGAGGACGTCGCCATGCGCACGGGCTACGACGGCGAGTTTGCCGTCGAAGATCTCGGCGACTTCCCGCGCACGGACTTCTATCACGGGGTCCTGTTTCGGGCCGTCGACCAGGACGAGGAGTACGACTTCTCGTACCGCACGTGGCACCGGCCAAGCGGCGGGCTCGAGCCCGTCATCGAGATCTTCCGCGAGAACCTCCCGGTCGAGGTCAGCGCGGAGGTCACCGACGAGACCTGGATCTACGAGGAGCCCGGCACGAATTTCCGCGGCGTCGCGTTCATCGACCGCGACCTGCAGACCGGCGTGCTCGTCAGCTGTGGCCCGGCCCAGTGCATCGACATCGACACCGCGATCATCTTGGCCAAGTACATCCACGGCCGGCTCGGTCTGCTGGGCAAGGTCAAGGCCAAGCCCGAGCCCGAGCCCGAGCCCGCGGGTGAAGCCGAAGACGCCGCCCCCACAGACCCGGCCACGAGTCAGGATCCCCCACCATGAAGCACCCAGCACGACGAGTCCGTGTCCTCGCCGGCTGCGGTCTGCTGACCCTCGCCCTCGGGCTGTTCACGACCCCCGCCGCCGCCTGGGATCCCTCGACGACGCACCAGGGTCTGCTCGAGTCCGCGGTGACCCGCAGCGCCGTCCACCTGCGCTGGATGGACGCGAGCGAGCTCGAGCGTGGGCTGTTCACCTCGCTGCGGGTCGATCCCGATCGCCTCTCGAAGGATCAGCTCCGGCTGCTGCAGCTGACCATGCGCGGCGCCCCGGCCGACATCGGTGCGCGCCCGCTGGGTGGGCCAGGCGCGTGTCCATCGGCCGACGCGCCGCCCGACACCCAACAATTTTGCGTCGATCAGGCGCTGTGGGAGCAGTCGGCCCTGGGTTGGCTGCGCCTGGGCATGCTCGCCGAGGTCACGCCGTCGGCCCGGCACCTCCACCACTTCGTCGATCGGGCCCACCCCGAGGCCCCGCGCTGGCGCGACGACGATCTCCCCGCTGCAGTCCTGCGCAAGCGCCAGGCTCGATCCAACGGCGAGCCGGTCGCGGGCATCGTCACGGGCACCAACTTCTCGGGTCAGGCCAGCTCGGCGGTCGCCTGGCTCGAAGATCCGAGCGATCTGCTCGCCCCCGCGCAGACCTACGCTCACCTGGCAGCAGCGAGCAGCGCGAGCACCCAAGCCGAGCGAGATCACCACCTCGCGCTCGGGCTGCTGGGCGTCGGCGCGTTGATCCACGTGATGCAGGATCTGTCGGTCCCCGCCCACGCGCGCGGCGACGCGACCGCCTTCTTTGCGCCGCTGTCCCCCGCCGTTGGCGATCGCGGGCTGCCGCTGCAGGAGTTCGTGCGCGTCGAGTATGGCCGCACGGAGCTGCCCGATCTGCTCGCGCAGATCTCCCGCAGCTCGCCCCCCGCGAATTCGGACGTGGACCCGGACGAGCCCGCGGCGTCCGGCGGTGGAGATCCCGACGACGACCCCGACGACGACTCGGAGCCGGACGATCCCGATGAGCTCGACGACGGTGATGCACCCGAGGCCCCGGCGCCTGCAGCCGAGCCCTCGCCCGGGCCCGGTCAACCGCCCGCTGGCGAGCCGTTGGCGACGACGCTGCTGGGTCACATGCTTGGCGAGGGGAGCTACAGCGGCATCGCCAACCTCGCCGGACGCCACTTCTTCTCGGAGTCCAGCGTCCCCGCGCCCGCCTACCTCGACCAGACGCTGAGCCCGACGAAGGCCGCGGCGACCGTGCTCGGTGACCAACACTGGCTCGATCCGGCCGAGGTCGAGGGCGCCACGCTGTCGCCGTGGCCGGCCGAGCGGGGCTACCTGTTGACCTCGACCGGGCGTCCGCTCGCGGCGTTCGACACCGATCTCGACGGCCGCATCCGCCCCTACCTCGACGAGACCTGCTACCGCGATCAGGCGGCCCAGCTGCTGCCCGCGGCCGCGGACGTGACCCGCTCGCTCCTCGATCTGCTGTGGCCCGCGTGGCCTCAGATGCAGCATCGTGGTGACCGCGTGGTGCTGAGCATCCCCGACTGGGCCAGCGCCGAGGTCCAGGTGTTCGTCCAGGCCGACGATGGCGTGCGACGCTCGATCGCTCGCCACGCCCTCGAGGTTGGGGCCAACAACGTCGTCCCGCTCGGCGCCGGCGAGCTCGCGGCGGGCGAGCGCGTGGTCCTGGTCCTCACCGCGACGCGCGTCGACGGGCCGCCGATCGTGATCGAGCAGCTCACGACCAGCGCCGAGTCGATCCCCGACCCCGGCCCGGCCCCGATCGTCCCCGTGCCGTGGTGACGCGTCCGTCGTCGCGGTGATCGGTTCGCGTTCGTCCGCGAGCGGCCGGGCATGCGCGAGCGTCAGCGCTTGCGCGAGCGGCCAGGCTTGCGGCGGGTGTCGGCCTTCCCGGCCTTGACCCTGGCAGCCTTGGCGTCGGGCGGCGCGACGGCGGCGGGTGCGTGCTCGTCCTCGGGCCCGCTCGCCGGCCGCTCGACGACGGGCAGCGCCTCGACGGCAACGCGCAGCTCGAGCAGCCCGAGCTGGCGGGGCGCGACCGCCAGGGCCAGACCGAGCAGCTCCTTCGCGCGATCGCGATCTTCGTCTTCGATCGCCTCGCGCAGCCCAGCCTCGCGGGCGCTGGCGAAGCTCGGATCCAGCCGCAAGACCTCCGCGGCCAGCCGCTCTCGCTCGGCGCCGTCGCTCGACCACGCTTGCCAGGCCAAGAACAGCGCGCGCAGGTGTGCGTCGCCGGTCTTCTCGGCCGCGGCGGCGAAGCTCTCGCGGGCGGCCGCGCGCGCCTCACCCGGATCCTCGCCCGCGGCGATCTCGAGCTCGACGCGCCCGAGCTCCCAGTGGGCCCAGCAAAATTCGGGCGCGCAGCGGAGCACCCGACGCAGCTCGGCGCGCGCGGCCCGGAGCTCACCGCCGCGACGCAGCAGCTGGCCCAGGCGAAACCGCGGAAACGGGGCGTCCTCGTCGAAGTCGAGCCGCCGTCGCAGCAGCCGGCGCTCGGCCCGGGGCGTCAGCTCACCGTGCTCCTCGAACAACCCCTCGCGGTACTCGCCGTCGTCGTCGTAGAGCACGCTCATCTCGGCGATCAGACCCAGCGCGAGGCGGACCACGCTCGAGGCGTAGGGCGCCCGCTCGCCGTCGTCTTCGACCATCACGACCTCGCCGCCCTCGTCCCAGGGATCGGCGGGCGCGACCAGCAACGCCAGTCCGATCTCCCCGATCACCCGATCACCCTCGCGCAGGATCTCGGCGGCGTGGGCCGCCTCGGTCGCTTCGATCTGATCGGCCAGGGTCAGCAGCCGGGCCTCGGCGCTGCCAAATTCGATCCCGTCCCAGCGGCTCCACAGCCCGGCGGCGTCCTCGGACAGCTCGGCCTGCGCGAGCGCTTCGGCGCTGGCCGGCTCGCCGACTTGATGCAGGCCGATCGGTGCGTCGACCAGCCTGTCTTCGATGCGATCGAGCAGCGCCTCGAGGCGCTGGTTGGGACGACCGGAGCGTCGTGATGAGGCCCCCATCAGGCGTTTTTCTTGTCGGGCTTGAACACGCTCATGGGCAGGTTGATGCCGCGCTCGGCCACCTCGCTGATGAACGCCGGGACCGTCCCCGTGGGCCGGAATTCGGTCGCGCCGTCCTGCCCTTTCATGGCCCGAAAGATCGGCATGTGCACGATCTGGTTGCCCTCTTTGACGCGCGGCTCGACCAGCTCGATGATCTGCATGGCCTCGTTGTTGGCGCCCACGCTGACCCGCACCAGGAGGTCGACCGAGCGCGCGAGCGCGACGGTCAGCGCCTGGATCGCCCCGCTGGCCACGGTGCTGAGCGCGGCCAGGCGACTCAGCGCGTGGGCCGAGTCGATCCCCCACACCGACACCACCGCGCCCGCCGTCGCGCCCGAGATCGCGTCGATCACCGAGGCGGCGTCTTCGTGGCGGCAGCGCTGCGAGACCAGCAGGTCCACCCCACCGCGCAGCAAGATCCCGAGCGAGTCGGACAGGTGGACGGTGTCGCCAGGGTCGCTGATCCGCCGGACCTGGATCCAGCTGCGCTTGTTGGCCCCGAGCCGCCCGGTGTCGGAGATGCAGACCACGCGCATGTCGTCGGGCACCTCGCCGCTGAGCGCGTGCATGAAGCGATCGAGGTTGACCCCGCCCGAGGCCGAGATCAGCAGCCGACGCGCGCCGCGGATCGCCGCGCGCAGGACCTCGCGCATGTCCTCGCTGAGCACGCCCTCTTGAACCAGCGCCGACAAGTTGTTGGCGTCGGTTCGGGTCCGGCGCAAATTCAGCACCGGGGCGTTGACCTGCGTCGGAGGCAGCAACGCGTACATGTAGAAGCCGTCGGACACCTTGCCCTCGAGGATCTGCTGACCCTCGACCAGGAAGCCCCACTGGCGCGCGAGCCGGCGGCAGGCCAACGCCAGCGCCCGATCACCGGAGAACCGGCGCTCGACCAGCTCGGCGCGGCTGGCCTTGTTGCTGCCCTCGCGGACCACTCGGATCGACCCGCCGCCGACCACCTGGATCTCGACGACGCCGTCGTCCTGCATCAGCTCGCTCAGCGGACCCAGCTCGAGCAGCTCTCGCGCGATCCGGCCCTTGAGCGGCTCGAGCTCGACCTCGGCCTCGATCTCGGCGTTGCGGCGCATGTCCGCGATCATCGAGTCGATCAGCGCCAGCGCCTTGTCACGATCGGTGTCGTGGACCTTGGCCGCGTGCAGCGGGTCGAGGTCTCGGATGTTGATCAGCGCGGTCTGGATCACCCGGCTGGCGATCTTGTCGAGGTAGGCGCTCTCGACTCCGGGCGCCGAGACCCGGCGCGCCGAGGTGAACACCGTCTCGTCCTCTTCCTCTTCGACGCCGGGCAGCGGCTCGCCACGCTCGGCCTCGGCCGGCGGGATCCCGACCGCCGTCCGCCGCGGCTTGCCGTCGGCGCCTGCGACCGGGAGCTCGGCGCGCTCACGCGGCGCGATTGACTGATCGTCGCCGTCGAGCATCAAGATGAAGTCACCGACATAGATCCGATCCGAGCGGCGAACCTTGCGGGGCGTCGCGAGCCTGCGGCCGTTGACGTAGGTCCCGTTGGTGCTCTCGAGATCCAGCACCTCGACGCCGCCCTGCACTCGACGAAAGCGCAGGTGGTACTTCGAGACGTTGGCCCGATCGAGCAGCAGCTCGTTGTCTTCCTCGCGGCCGACGCAGAACTGGTCGCCCTCGAACGGGAAGCGCTGAGTCTTCCCACCTTTTTCGTGGACCACGACGGTGAGCACGGCTCTGGCTTACCCCGACGGGGGGCGTGCCTCAAGCGCCGTGTTCGTCCGCGCCGAGTGCCAAGCCACGTGACCGGCGGCCGACCGCGCATCGACCGCGCATCGACCGCGCAGCTCGGCTGCGGGGGGCGAAGCCTGGAATCGAAATGAATGGCATAACTCCCGCATCCCATGAGCTCGCCTGTCACGCCGACGCCTGCCGATCTGCAGGCTGAGTCCCTCGCCCGCGACATCGCCGCGGAGATGCCTTCGCCCTACTGCCCCGGCCGCTCGATCGCCAGCTGCCCGACCCAAGCCGCCCGCGAGCTGGAGGACGACATCCTGGGCCTCGCCAAGCAGGGCCAAGACCGCGAGCAGATCGAGACCGCCCTGGTGTCCCGGTTCGGCGAGGAGAAGATGGGCGCGGCCCAGCAGAGCGAGATCCTCGTCGCGATCATCCTCGGCGCCGTGCTGGCGTTGGCGATGATCGTGGTGTTCGCCCGCAAGTGGCTGCGTCCTGCGGCCGCGCAAGCAGCTAGCGGAGAGGGCGCAAAGTCTTCCGCGCCGCTCGCCAAGGTCAGCGCCGACGAGCTCGATCGGCTCGAGGACGAGCTCGACGAGATCGACGGGATCTGAGCTGTTCTGGCCCGTATCTGGCCTGATTCAGCCCGGCGCGCCCCGTCGGTGCCCGATCACTTCTTCTTCTTTTTCGGGGGGAAGATCACGTCGTGGCAGAACTTGTCCCACTTCTTCTTTTCTTTGGCGTCCTCGAGATCGGGGAAGGTCATCGGCGCGCCGATCTTGTTCGAGTAGTCCACGACCCGGTTCTCGGCGACCGTCCACAGCGCGTCTTGGCGCTTGATCTCGATCTCATCGTTGTCGTTGTAGGCGACCGGGTAGCCGTTCATGACCAGCTCATGAGCCTCGATGATGTTGCCGATGTACTTGGACTTGGTGAGGATGTCCTGGCCCTGAGCGGCGAACAGTTTTTGCTGCCACGCGTCGACGACCGGATCGATGAAGGCCAGCTTGAACTGCTCCCACTGCTGCTGCTCGGGGCCGCCTGGTTCGGCTCCAAACGCCTTCTGGCCCTCTTCCTTCATCTTGTCGCGGAGACAGCGCAGCTCTTTCCAGTAGGTCTGCATGGTCTTCGCGTTGGCCTTGTCCCACTTGTAGAGGTGCTTCTCGCCCTCGGGATCCTTGCGATCCCAGGCAGCGAGCTCCTCGGCGGTTGGCTCGGGCAGCACCGACGTCGGGATCTCTCGCTTCTCACGCGGCTCGGTGTCCTCGACCTTCGGCTCCTCGTCGGCCTTTTTCAGGGCATCGACGGCGCTCACGCCACCGTCGCAGGCGAACAGAGCCAGGGCGAGCGTCCCGGTGAGACCGATGGTGACCTTGGATCGAGTTCGCATGACGGCGCCACTGTAACGAGCCAAGCGAGACGCTGTAAAGCCGTAGATCGCGTCGAGACCCGCGAATCCTTCGGCGCGGGTGAGCCCCTCGAGATCCGGGCTTTCTTCGATGCTCCACCAACGCCTAGACTTGCCGCGGAGGATCCAACCATGGCTACGCGCAAGAAGACAGGCAGCAAGAAGAAGGCTGCTGCCAAACAACAGACGTCCAAGAAGAAGTCGGCTTCCAAGAAGAAGTCGGCTTCCAAGAAGAAGTCGGCTTCCAAGAAGAAGTCGGCTTCCAAGAAGAAGTCGGCTTCCAAGAAGAAGTCGGCTTCCAAGAAGAAGCCCGCTTCCAAGAAGAAGTCGGCTTCCAAGAAGAAGTCGGCTTCCAAGAAGAAGCCCGCTTCCAAGAAGAAAGCCGCTTCCAAGAAGAAGGCCGCCGCCAAGAAGAAGCCCGCTTCCAAGAAGAAAGCCGCTTCCAAGAAGAAGGCCGCCGCCAAGAAGAAGCCCGCTTCCAAGAAGAAGGCCGCTTCCAAGAAGAAGGCTGCGTCCAAGAAGAAGCCTGCCGCCAAGAAGAAGGCCGCGTCCAAGAAGAAGGCCGCTTCCAAGAAGAAGGCTGCGTCCAAGAAGAAGCCTGCTGCCAAGAAAAAGGCCGCTTCCAAAAAACCTGCCGCCAAGAAAAAGGCCGCTTCCAAGAAAAAGGCCGCTTCCAAGAAAAAGGCCGCTTCCAAGAAGAAGGCCGCTTCCAAGAAGAAGGCTGCTGCCAAGAAGAAGCCTGCTTCCAAGAAGAAGCCTGCTGCCAAGAAGAAGGCCGCTTCCAAAAAACCTGCCGCCAAGAAAAAGACGACTTCCAAGAAGACGACTTCCAAGAAGACGGCGGCCAAGAAGACGGCTTCCAAGAAGACGGCTTCCAAGAAGACGGCTTCCAAGACCAACCCCGCTTCAACCCAGCCAGCCGCCGCGCAAGCGGAAGGCCCAGCGGAGGAGCGCAAGCAGAAGGCCGCGAAGCCTGAGGGCAGCACCGTCTCGCTCGAGGTCGGCGACACCGCGCCCGCGTTCGATCTGCCGGCCGACGCCGACACGCGCCACTCGACGAGCTCGCTCGCTGGGCGACGCTTCGTGCTGTACTTCTACCCGCGCGACAACACACCGGGCTGCACGACCGAGGCGATCGAGTTCACGGCGCTCGCCGATGAGTTCGCCCAGCTCGGCGTGGTGGTCCTGGGTGTGTCGACGGACAGCCTCGACTCCCACGGGAAGTTTCGTGCGAAGCACTCGCTCGGGATCGATCTGCTCGCCGACACCGACTACGCCGCATCGGTGGCGTACGGCGCGTGGGGTGAGAAGCTGCTGTACGGCAAGCCGGTCGTCGGCATGATCCGCTCGACCTTCGTCGTCGGCCCCGACGGCAAGATCGAAGCCAAGTACCTGGTCCGCAAGGCCGCTGGCCACGCGGCCGCCGTGCTCGAGGATCTGCGGTCGCGGCTCGACGCGCCCGCAGACGACGCCCCCGTCGCCGTGACCCAGGCGGCGCCCGAGGACGACGAGGACGTGCTCGACGGTCCCCAGACTGACGAGGACGACGAGCCCGAGGCCGAGACGATCGACGAGATTCGGGAGAGCACCGAAGAGGGCGAGCACGACGACCAGGACGAGCTCGCCGACGACAGCGCCTGACGTTGCGCTGCCCAAACGACAGCGGGTAGCTTCCTCGGATGCGACCCGCTGTCTCCCTCGCGATCATGCTGGCGGTCGGCTGGCCGGCCGCGATCGCTGACGCGGGTCCGCCGATCGATTCGCCGCCCGCGGCTCCCGAACAACCACCGAGCCCCGACGCACCCAGCGACGGTCCACTAGATGGTCCGTTAATTTGGGACGAACCCGGCGGGTTCTGGCTGAGCGTCGAGCTCATCGGCCCGCGCGGCGCTCAGATCGACGCCGCCCGCTCGCTCGCTCAGCCACCCGTGATCGACGCGCTGCCCCGCGGTGGTTCGCCGCCACCCGGAGAGCTGGTCGGGCGAGTCGACACGCTCGAGCAGGCGCTCAGCTGGGTCGACGCGAACAGCTTCGCCCCGCTGGTCGAGGGCGAGGCCGCCACGCCGATCCCGGGCGGCCACCTCTACCAAGATCACGAGCTGTTCTTGACCGCGCTGGTGGTCACCGTCGGCTCGACCTCCAGCACCCACACCTACCCGTGGCCGACGGCCGACGTGCTCCCGATCCCCCCGGGCGCGGCCTGGCAACCGGCCAGCTTGGCGGTCGCGCGCGCGCCCCTGTTCGCTGCCCCGGCCCCTCACCTGCCGCCCGCCAGTGAGCGCTATCAAGTCGTCAGCATCGATGACGCCGTGTGGCTGCTCGATAGCGTCGATCGCTGTGATGACGACGGGACGTGCCTGCGCTGGGCGCAGATCTTGGTCCGGCGCGGCGATCGATTCTTCGGCGGCTGGGTGCCCGCGACCCAGGTGGTCCCCGACAGCGCCTGGGTCGGCGGGCCCGGTGAGCGACGCTTCGCCGTGCTGCTCAGCCATCGAACGCGCGCCGAGGCAGGCGTCGCGCTGATCGAGCAACGCGGAGACCGACGCGAGCCCGCCCTCGGGCTCCGTGCCGCGCACGCGGGCGCGGCCTGGCCCAGCGCGGTCGTCGAGGTCTTAGGCGAGGAGCTCGTGGCGCTGATCGGCGGTGAACCGGTGCTGACCCGACACATCGATCAGCTCGGGCCAGGCCTCTGACTGGTTTCAGCTTGGCCCAGCTCGACCCAGCTGAAACCAGCTCGGCCCGGTCACTGCGACAGGCGCAGGGCGTACAGCTGACCGCGGTCGGAGCTGGCGTACACCCGGCCGAGCACCGGATCGAAGCTGGGCTGGCCCGAGCTTCCGCTGCCGTTGAACAGGTGGCCGAGCAGCTCGCCGCTGACGGTCGCGTAGGCCAGCAGGCCGACGTCGGAGTGGGCGATGAACACGGTGGTCCCGACGACGAGCGGGGTTGCGAGCGAGCCGGGGTCGAGCTGCTGGTACCAGCGGACTCGACCGTCTGGCTCGAGCGCGTAGAGACCTTCGAGCGAGCTCGCGGCCAGGACCACGCCACCCGGGGCGGGGGCGAGGCTGCCGACCGCCCGGATCTTGGTGTTCCAGACCCGCGCGCCGTCGGCCTGCGCGAGCGCGAACACGCCGGACGCCTGGTTGGCGACCAGAACCTGACCGCGCTCGGGATCCAACACGGGCGTGGTGTCGACGTCGACGAACAAGCCCTCACCCTCGAGCGGCGCGAGCGACTCACTCCACTTCGGCGCGCCGCTCACGGCGTCGAGCGCCATGACCTTGCCGTCGGCGAACCCGGTGAACAGGACTCCACCTGCGCTGCTCGTGGGATCGAGCGGCGCCTGATAGGCCAGACCTGCGCGGCCGTAGACCGTGAAGTCCTTTTGAAACTCACCATCGTACTCCCAGACCCACTCACCGCCGCGAAGATCGACGGTCAAGATCTGGTCGCGCGAATTGGCGAAGTGCACGACGCCGTCGCCGATCACCGCGGGGGTGCGAACCAGGCCGTTGGTGCGGTAGCGCCAGCGAACCTGCTGGGTGTCGAGATCCACGGCCACCATCGCGCCGTCGTCGGTCCCGGTCAGCAGCCAGTTGGCGCGCTCACCAGCAGCGGCCTCGTGGCCCACGCCCTGCTCGGGATCGACGACCGCCAGCACAGGCACGCTGCTGAGCCCACCGCCGATGTCGAGCTCCCACACGAATTCACCGACGCGATCATCGAACGCGACGAGCATGCCGTCGCGGCTGCCCACGTAGACCAACCCGCGGCTGGGATCCGCGACCGCAGAGCCATACTCCTCGGTGCGGTAGCGGTAGTTCTCGGGGACCGTGAACTCGCTGACGAAGTCGACCGACCAGATCGAGCGAGCGCCGTCGCCCTCGGGCTCGTGGATGAGGATGGTCCGCTCGGCCGGGCCGCACGCCATCCCCAGAAAGCCAAGCGGGCCAAGCATGCCAAGCGTGCTCAGCAAGACCGAGCGCGCACGCTGGCCCGGCCTGGACCCACACTCACCCGTGCCGAGCTTGCCTGACATCACGGGCCCTGATCCTACGGTGAGATCGGCGGGGCCGAAGCCGGCGCGGACAGCAAGGCGGCAAACTCTGGGTCGAGCGCCTCGAGTCGATCGCGCACCATGGGCGTGGCCAGCTCCTCTTTGGGGAATTCCTCGAGGTACTGCCTGTAGATCGCCAGGGCCTCGTCGGTGCGCTCGAGCGCCTCGAGCACCCGGCCCTGGTGGTACAGCGCCATCGGCCGGTAGTAGTCGCTGGGATAGGGCGCGATCGCCTGGAAGCTGGCGAGCGCGGCGTCGAGCTCCCCCTTGGCCTCGAACGCGTTGCCTTGGCCCTCGAGCGCGAGGAACCGAAGCGGGTGGTCCCGGCCTGCGTCGTCGAGAAACAACGCGTAGTCGGCCAGCGCAGCGTCGAAGTCACCCGCTTGCACAGCCTGGGCGGCGGCGACCAGCGTGGCGTTCTGCTCGACCTGGTCGCGACCCGAGCTCTTGGCCTCGGCCATGGCCGCCGCGATCGCGGCGGCGCGCTCGTCCTCGGTCGTGAAGATCGGCATTCGATACATCTGGAGCGAGTCGCCGAGCCGCTCCTGCTCTTCGGGTGGCACCACCTGCCCGCGAACGATCGCAGCGGTCGCGGCTTGCAGGGTCCGCGCCGCCTCGGCGTCACCCTGCGCGCTGCGATTGGTGAGCATGACGCCCCCCCCGATCACGAGCACCGCGATGACGATCGCGCCGAGCACCAACTTGGGAGTGTCGATGACCTGACGACTGGCTTTTCGAACGCCGCGCTGGAACGCGTCGTCCTCTTTCTCAGCCTTGACGTTGGCCTTGCGCTTGCGCCGGCTGCGGTTCCAGGTGGGCAGCTCGGCCCGCTCGCCCGGTGCCCGGTCCCCGTCTCCACCAGGATCGCCACCAGAGTCCCCAGCAGGAGTGCCGCTGGGCTTGGCCTGGTCAGGACCGTCTGGATTGACCAGCTCATCCTTGCCCGGCGTCGCCGGCATGAAATCGAGGTCGTCGCTCACGGCTGGCCTATCTACAAGACCGCTCGACGCCTGTCCACCCGCGCGCCGCCAAACCGCTATGCTGAGGCCCGTGAGCGGCCAGCAACGCAGCGATCGCGTGGCGCGTGAGGGCCCGATCGCCCTCGGATTGCTGTTGTGTCTGGGCGCCTGGGCGCCGCCGACGGGGAGCCAAACCGAGGCGCCCGTTCCGCCCGCGGAGGCCGGCGACGAGTTCGGACAGGTCCCGCGCGATCCCGACGACGCCAGCTTCATGTCGCCTCCGAACAACCAACTCGGGCAGTGGAGCGCGGGTCGGGACCGGCCGATCACGCGCGGCTTCGACGACGATCACCGGGTCCAGCTCACCGCCGTTCCCACCTACGCGGCGTTCCGGGTGCCGTTCATCGGACGCGGGTCCACGCCGTTGCGCGGCGGCGGCGTCGGCCTCGAGCTCGACATCCGCATGCTTCGTTGGCTGTTCCTGCGAGTCCACGCCAGCCACACCGTGCACCCCGTGTTCGAAGAGACCGGCTTCGACGCGGACGCCAACGAGGTCGTGCTGTTCGCCAACGGCGGCCTGGTCCACGCGACCAACACCGGGGGCTCGATCGTCTACGCCCTCGACATCGGTCGGTTCGTCCCGCGCGTCGACGTCGGCGCCGGGCTGTTGTTCGTGCGCAGCCCGACCGCGGCGCAGCCAGGCCAGTGGGGCGCCGAGTGTCGTCAAGGTGGCGTGTGCGACCTGGGCCTGAGCTGCAGCGCCGACGACCTGTGCACACCGACCCCCGCCCCCGAGCTCCACGCGGGCATCGGTCTGGACGTCCTGCTCGGTCAGCGCTGGGCGGTCGGGCTCTCGCTCCGCTACTACGCCCTGCTCCAGGCCCTCGCCCAGCTACCCGTCTACGTCCACGGCAGCGTCCGCCTGTCCGTCCGCTTCTGACTGTTAAAAAGACGAGCCCCCTCGAGGAGGGGGCTGAGGGGGCTCGACTTTTCGCAGCACCCTAGCCGCCGATGCCGGGGCAGGTGACGTCGGGGAAGTCGGCGAGCGAGCAGGTCGCCGAGATCGAGGTGCCACCCGTGGCGGGGAAGCCGGGGCGCCGGGCGATCTTGAACTCCAGGTTGAAGTTCTCGTCCATGCAGTACTCGGACATGTCGTCGCCGACCGAGCCGGTCGACATCGAGTCGTCGGTGAGCAGCGCGTAGCAGACGTTCACGCCCGTGCCGGGCATGGAGTAATCGCCGTTGCCGTCGAGCACGTAGCCAGCAGCGTCGCGCTCGCACTCCTGGATCTTGACGGTGTTGTCGTTGCCGGGCGGGTCTTCCTCGACCGTGCACTCGGGATCGACGATCTCCGTGGAGGCGTCGGTGTCCTTGACGCACTTGGTGTAGCAGGCCGGCTGGATCTGGTCGCGGATGCGCTGCGCGATCGCTTCCATGGCGAACGAGTAGTCCTGCTGGCAGATCGAGAACATGTTGCCAGGCGTGAACTCTTCGACGAGATCACGCAAGCGCACGGGCGGGACCGCCTGCACGGGCTCGGCCGGGTTGATCGGGTTGGGCGCCTCGCAGCCGGGCCCGATGCCGAAGCTGCTCTGGAACATGGGGTTGGTGCCGCTGACGTCGCCGTAGAAGGGCGTGCCGTCCGACGCCACGCCGCCGATCAACGCGACGATGACCTCTTGCTCGGCGTTGAGCTCCTGCTTCTCCTTCTCGAGGCCGTCGAGCAAGCCGATGTAGCGGCTCATTGGATGCAGCACCGCGTCTTTGTTGTCGACGCCGATGTTGCCGTCGACGTCCTTGTTGACGGCGTTGCACGCGTCGTAGTTGCTGGGGTCACCCTCGCAGTCCACGCCCGCGTTCCAGCACACGGCCGAGGTCGGGAACGCGGCGGCTGGATCCGACCAGAACACGCGGTTGCCGTCTTGCTCGAAGATCTCGGCGAAGCTCTTGTTGTACGAGCAGTCGGCCTCGTCGGTCACGAACACGACCGCCAAGATCGCGCTGGCGCGCAGGAACCCGTAGCTGCCGACCTCCTCGGCGTTCTGGGCCCGGATCAGCGCGAGGTACATCGACTCGAGCTGCGACTCGAACCCGCAGCCGTTGATGCCCTGCGGGCCGAAGCACTTGAACGCCTCTTCGGTGTCCGTGGAGTCCGGGATGTTCTTCTTGCCCTCGATGTTCTCGAGCCACTTTCGCGGCTTGGGCGTGCTGTCGTAGTCGGTCGTGCTCGGCAAGACCTCGAGCGCGGTCGCGTCGAGGGTGCAGATGTCGTTGCAGGCGAGATCGGTGACGTCGGTCTCACCGTTGTTGAAGATGAAGTCGCCGATTCGCGCCTTGCACGAGCTCAGCACCAGGTTGCCGGCCTCGGGCGTGGTCGTGCCGGGCGGACACCAGGGGTTGCCGTTGTCGGAGGTGGTGATGCCGAGCCGGTAGTTGGCCTCGACGTCGTCGGCCTCGAGCACCTGGATGAACGATCCGAAGTTGTTGGCGAGGATCGCCTGCTCTTCACCCATCGACCCGGAGTTGTCGATCACGAACAGGATGTCGACGTCTTTGTTGACGGTGAGCTGCAGCTGATCCTCGACCTCGGATCCCTTCTCGAGTTCGACGGGCTTGAGCGGATGGTTGAGGCAGCCGCTGGTCATGGTCATGGTCATGGCCACGGCGCAGCCGGCGAGTAGAGTGAACTTGGTTCCAAGCTTGAGGGGCGACATGAGCTGGTCTCCTGCTCCGACAATGCAGATCGGGGGGCGGGCTAGGGCATTAATACCCTCCCGCCTTCATTTATGGCAAGGTTGAAGCTGCATGTTCTCAGGTGACGTGGCCCAAGCCAAGGGCCCACCTGACAGCTCCACGTCAACAGAGTTGGCACACTCGGCTCGATCGCCGGCTCAACGGGTCTAGCACCCACATCTCGCAATGTGCGCAGCTGCGATCGAGCCGGGCTCGCGGCCGCTCGGATCCGCTGCGGCCGGGGTCGGTGCCGGAAAACGCGGGTCAGCGCTTGGCAGATCGCTCTTTGTTGGCGCGCCCACGCCCACGCACGACCAGGCGCACGGGGATCCCTCGCAGGTGCCAGCGCCGACGGATCCGACGGATCAAGTAGCGCTCGTAGTCTGGACCCAGGCAGCGACCGTGGTTGGCCGAGATCACGATCAGCGGTGGCTCGGTGTCGGCTTGGGTCGCGAAGTACAGCCGGACTGGCTTGGCCCGCCACATCGGCGGATTGTGCTCGGCCACGGCCGCCTGCAGCTCCTCGTTGAGCGCGGCGGTCGGGATGTGCTTGGCCAGCGCCGCGGCGGTGCGTAGACACGCGTCGAGCAGCTCGTCGAGGTTGAACGACTTGCCCGCGCCGCGATCGCGACCTGGCCCGACGACCGAGGTCTTGACCAGCCAGGGGTGCTCGAGGAACGCCAGCGACTCCTGGGCAGCGAGCAGCCGCTCACGCGCGAGCTTGCCGTCGTACTTGACGAGATCCCACTTGTGCAGGGCCACGACCACGCCCTTGCCGCGGATGAACGCCATCCGGGCCAGACGCTGATCTTGATCGGTGACCCCCTCGGTCGCGTCGATCACCAAGATCACGACCTGGGTCCGCTCCATGGTCCGGATCGACTTGATCGCCGCGAGCTTCTCCATCGCGCGGGCGACCTGCTTGCGGCGGCGCAGCCCGGCCGTGTCGGTGAGCACCAGATCCCGATCTTTGTACTTGAAGGGCAGGTAGATCGGGTCGCGGGTGGTCCCCGGTTGATCCGAGACGATCACCCGCTGGGCCTGCAACAAGGTGTTGATCAGCGTCGACTTGCCGGCGTTGGGCCGGCCGATGAAGGCCAGCCGCGTGCCCGGTGGGATCGGCGTCGGCATCACCTCGGTCGCGTCCGGCAGGCGCTCGAGCAGGGCGTCGCAGAACTCGCCGACGTTGCGCCCATGCGCGGCCGAGATCGGGTGAACCTCGCCGAGCGAGAGCTCGTGCAGGGCGACCGCCGCGAGCTCGCGCTTGTCGTTGTCGACCTTGTTGGCCGCGACCAGCACTGGCTTGCCGCTGCGGCGCAGGTGCTCGGCGATCTCGAAGTCGACCGCCGTCGCCCCCTCGCTCGCGTCGACGACGAACAGGATCAGATCGGCCTCCTCGATCGCGACCTGGGCTTGGCTGCGAATGTCGGCGGGCAGTCCGGTGTCGAGGCTGGGGTCGAGCCCACCGGTGTCGACGAGCAGGAAGTGGCGGCCCTCCCACGAGCCGACGCCGTACAGGCGATCACGGGTGACGCCCGGCTTGTCCTCGACGATCGCCTCGCGGCGCCCGACCAGGCGGTTGAACAGGGTCGACTTGCCGACGTTGGGCCGGCCGATGATCGCGACCAGCGGCGCGGAACCAGCGACGCCGGCACCTGAGGCCTCGGCGACCTCGGCCGCGACCTCGGCGGCGAACTCGGCGTCGTCGTAGCTGGGATCGGCTTCAACCTCAGTCATTGGATCCTCCTGTCTGGTCGAGCTCCGGGCTACCCGCGACTTCGGTCTGCGCCCGGTAGCCCAGCTCGTCGAGCTTCTTGGGATCCTTGGTCCAGCCCGGCGTGACGCGGACCTCGACGAACAGCTCGCAGGGCCGCCCGGTCAGGGCCTCGATCCGCTTGCGGGCGCCGATCGAGATCGCCTTGATCGACCGGCCCTTGGCCCCGATCACGATACCTTTTTGGCTGCTGCGCTCGACGTGGATCAGCGCGTCGATCCGGTCGCGCTCGCGCAGCTCCTTGAAGTCGGTGATCGTCACGGCCGAGCTGTACGGCAGCTCCTGGCCGAGCCGCGCAAACAGCTCGGCGCGGATCAGCTCGGCGGCGTGCCAGCGCATCGATCGATCGCTGAGCTGCTCGGGGCCGTAGTAGGCCGGCCCCTCGGGCAGCGCGCCCTCGACTTCGGCGCGGAGGGTGTCGAGTCCCCGCGCGATCTTGGCGCTGACGGGGACGACCGCGTCGAAGGTGTGCACCGCCTGCCACTTGCCGATGATCGGCAGCAACAGATCACGATCCGCGAGCAGATCGCACTTGGTCAGGACCAGGACCATGCGCGGCCCCTGCCCTGCGACCAGCTCGGCGAGCCGCTCGACCACCGCGCGCGCGCCCGGGCCTGGCTCCCACTCGGCGGCCGCGGCCGCGCCTTCGGGACCGGCCGGGAAGCTCGGCACCTCGGCCAACATCAAGATGAGATCCACGCCTCGAGCCCCGCGCAAGGCCTCGGCGACCATGTATTTGTTGAGCGCGGACTTGGCCCGGTGGATCCCAGGCGTGTCGACGAGCACGGCCTGAAACCGATCGGTCGTCCAGATCCCCAGCATCCGCTCGCGGGTGGTCTGCGGCAGCACGCTGGCGACCGCGAGCTCCTCACCGAGCAGCGCGTTGAGCAAGGTCGACTTGCCGACGTTGGGCCGGCCACACAGCGCGACGTAGCCGGAGCGGAAGCCCGGCCGCGAGGACGCGTCGGTAGGTGGATCGGCAGCCATGGGCGACGGGGTTATTGGCGAAATGCCGGGTCTAGACAAGCGGCCCCGCCGAACACCGGTCGTGGACTTTCGCGCGTGGTGTTCCTAGACTCGCGCCGTGGTCGACGGGGATGACGCGCAGATCGGCTCGGACGCGCCCGCTTTGTCCGCTGGTGGCACCTCGCGCGATTGGAGCCTGCTCAGCCTCGGCGCCGGGCTGTTCAGTGTTGGATGGGCGGCGGCGATCCTGTGGCCCAGCGTCGGTGACCTCCCCGCGTGGCCGGCGGCGAGCGTCGGGATCTTCGCCTTGATGTTCGCGCGGGCGCCCGGTCGCCCGCTGCTGCGCGGGCTCGGTGCGTTTCTCGGCGCGCTCGGTCTGATCGTCGGCGCCGGCAAGATCCTGGCGCTGTGGGGCCTGTTGGAACTGATCACATGAGCATGTGCTACATGTAAGATATTTGGTTCCATCGGAGCACACGCCGATCATGTGTCCATGCAAGAACGGCGCAGCGCAACTCGTATCGACAAGGTGTTCCGAGTGCTGATCTCGACTGAAGAGTTTGGCGACCAGGGCTACGTCGCCCGCAACATCTCGGCGACCGGCATGTTCGTCGAGATGGCCGAGCCGCTGCCGCTCAACACCAAGGTGATCGTCCGCTTCACCCTGGCCAATGAGGACGCGGCGATCTGTGCGCTGGCCCGGGTCCAGAACCACTACTACGTGCACTACAACGACCGCGACGAGCTCCGCGGGCTGACCGGCGTCGGCGTTCGCTTCCTTCGCTTCGTGCCCGAAGCTGGGGCCCCGGTGCCCCGCGAGCGCATGCACTGAGCCGGAGCCGGCGCCCTCGATGGTTCTGGGAGAATCCAGCTGTTGCCATTCAAGCCACTTGAATTACTTGGCTTTTTGAATCGACATCACTGACTTCACGAGCTCGCACGGCGGCCGATCAGGGCCGCGGCGGGCTCGACCTTTTCGGGGAAAATTTCGGATTTGTCCGCGAGTCCGCTAGCCCACGATCGTGGCTCGCCGCTCCCCTGCCCTGCTCGGCTTGCTGGTCTTCAGTGTGACCGGCTGCACGGGTCCGCCCGCCGAGGTGGTCATCGAGACTCGGGTTGGCGAAGAGCGAGCGCGCACCGATCTCGAGGCCGCGCGCGAGACGACGGCGGCGCTGCTCGAGGTTGGCGAGCAGTGGTGGGCGCAGCGAGACCAGCGGCGCGCGGTCGGCCAGATCGTCGACTCGAGCGCGGGCGCGGACACGAAGGCGTCGAGCGCCCCCGAGCCGATCGCCTACGACCCGTTGCCGCCGCGGGATCCGTCGGGCTTCGCGGCCCAGGTTCACGCGCTGCGAGAGGGTCCGCTCGATGAAGCCGTGCTGCTCACCCGCAACCTCGCGGAGGCAGGACCGAAGCTATGGCCCGAGATCGCGCCATTGTTGCTGGCCGAGCGCGACCGGCCCAAGCGCGAGTACAAGCAGGTGCTCGCGCTGATCGGCGGCGACGTGCCCAACCGCTATGGCCACTTCGCGCTGCACTGGAAGAAGGCCCACGGATACGACGTGCGCGTGTCCGAAGACTGGTTCGAGGATCTGCTCGGCGTCGCGACTGCCCGGATCTCCACGCCGCTGCACCCGGTCTACCGCGACGCCCTGCTGACCGTCGCGCTGCTGCGCGCGGCCTCCAAGGCTGCCCGAGAGGACCCCAAGCTGGTCGCCGACGTGGTCTCGACCTTGCTCGACAGCGGCTACGTGCTCGATGGGACCTTCCGCGATGAGGTCGGCCGCGCGATCGATGCGATTGGCGACCCTGCGATCCCGCCGCTGCTGCGCGAGTCGGTCGCACCCGAGGGCGCCGACGAGGCGTCGACGGCCGCTCGCCGAGCCGCCTACGCGACCTACTGCCTCGACCGCATGGACCGACTCCATCCCTCGCGGGCGATCGAAGCCGTGTCGCACGAGCGGCGGCTGCTCGCCGACGTGCTGCAGGCCTACGCGATCGTGCGCGATGGCGAGGCCGCGCCGCTGCTGCTCGACCACGTCGACGCCGACGCCCCAGGCGTGCGACGGGCGGCCCGGGACGCGTTCGAGAGCTACGTGACCGGCCCGCTGCCGAGCGTCCGCCGCAAGTCGATCCGGCTGCTCGGCGGCCGCACCAGCACCCAGCGCGCCGAGCTCAGCTACCGCGAGCACGCACGCCTGGCGATCCGCCAGCGACTCGAGACAGCGGCGCCCGAGCTGCTCGAGCCCGAGTGCGAGCTGCGGCTGGGGGGCGGCCTCGTCGACGCCAAGTGCGAGGGCCAACCCGAGCGATTGTTTGGGGCCTACATCGATCTGCTGGATCGACGGCGCCTGGCCCGACGCGACGCGACCGTGGCTCAGGCCCTGTCGAGCGACGATCCCATCGCGGGCGCGGCGATGCTCGACACCCTGCTCAGCGACGGCAGCGAGCCCGTCGATCCCGACTTGATCGCGCCGTTCTACTCCGAGGTTGCGATCGAGATCGAAGCGTCGGGTGATCCCGCCCGCGCGGCCCAGCTGCTGCGCAAGAGCGCGATGCTGCTGGCCGACGTGGACGCCGATCGAGCCCGCGAGCTCAGCGTCGACGCGCTGGTGCTCGAGGCCCAGGTCGACGGCGTCGACGAGCGCGGGCGGATGATGTTGCTCGGCACCGCCCGCGACCTCGCGCCCGACGAGCCGACGGTCACGGCTGCGCTCGGACAGCTCGAGGCCCAGATCGACGAGTCCACCGCGACCACCCGCGGACGCCTACGTCTTTACCTGTTGGCGCTGCTGGCTTGTCTCGGGGTCCTGGCGTGGATCGGCACGCGCATCCACCGCCCCCACGAACCCGCGCGAGAATGTTAGTGATCTCCCGAGTTGTCATCTGTGGATCACGAGCGAGCACCGACGAACCTGATCGCGCTGCGCGATGCCAAGCAGCGAACCGAAGCCCTGATCACCGCGGGCTACGCAGAGGGCCTGATCGATGACGACGAGCTCGAGCGCCGACTCGACGCGCTGCAGGACGCAGACAGCCTGCCTGCGCTCGAGCGCTTGACCGTCGATCTCGTCGGTCACGTGGGTGAGGCGGCGGCGAATCTGCCGGTTCCAGTCGCGCCCGCCAGCGTCGCGCTCACGCGGGACGTCGCGCTCACGCGGGACGTCGCGCCCAGGCGCAGCATCGTCGCGCTGTTCGCCAGCATCGAGCAGCGCGGCACCTGGGTGCCCGCCCGCCGCAACCGCTTCGTCGATGTGTTCGCCGCGGCCGAGCTCGACTTCCGCGACGCCCACCTCGGGCCGGGCGAGACCCACATCGAGCTGCGCTGCGTCTTCTCCTCGGCCCGCCTCATCGTGCCCCCCGGCCTCGCGGTCCGGGTCGAGGCCAACATCGTCCTCGGTGCGGTCGAGCGCGATCACGGCGTCAGCGAGCGGGCCCACGCTCCCGGCGATCCGATCCTGGTGATCACCGGACTCGTCGTGTTGGCGTCGGTCGAGATTCTCGAGCGCCTCCCCGATGAGCGCGACCGCGACGCTCGCAAGCGCCATCGCCAGCAACGCCGCCAAGCCAGGCGAATCCGCCGCGCCGACCGGCGAGCCAAGCGGCGATTGAACCCCGGCTGATCGGGCGACGCCCGCGACGCCCGATCAGTCGGGCGCGGGGAGGTTGTCGAGGCCTGGATCGCGCGGGGGCTTGCTGGGCGAGATCGACGGGACCTTGCGCGCGGGCTCCTTCTTGGGCGTCGACTTCTTCTTGGTGCCCGAGCTCTTCTTTTGGGGCGCAGGCTTGGGATCTTCCGCGGGCTCCGGCGCGGGCTCGGGCGCCGGCTCGGGCGTGGGTGCCGGCTCGACGGCGGGCGTGGGCGCGGGGTCGGCTGCGGGCGTGGGCGCCGGGTCCACGGCGGGCGCCGGGTCCACGGCGGGTGCCGGGGCGTCGGCCGCGGGGACCTCTGCGCCCGGTTGTTCCGGCGCGGCGGCGGGTGCAGCGGCCGGCGCGGGAGCCTCGGCGACCTCGTCGGCCTTCGCGCCAGCGTTGTCGCCGCTCGCCATCAAGAAGAACGCCAACAGCCCGCCGACGACGACGACGACGATGCCCCCGATCAGCCAGGTCGTCCCACCGCCGCCGCTGAGGTTGCTGGCCTGTCGCTCCTCTTTGACCGAGATCGCCGCGAGATCGGACCCGTCGGCGAAGAAGGTCTTGTGCTTGCCGCCGGCTCGCGCCTCTTCCGAGAACGCCCCCTCGAACTCGTACACGGTGTTGCCAGCCCCGGCTATCAGCTGATCGCCGCCCCGCTTGGGCGTGGCCGCTGGCGGAGGCTGAGCGGGAGCTTGGGCCTGCTGTTGATACGGCTGGGCCTGCTGGTGCTGAACCTGCGGCGGGGAGCCACCCGGCAACGTCACGGCGACGCCGGGGGGTGACGCGGCCACGTACTGCGGTTGGCCAGGCGGTCCGTCCTGGACCACGGTCTGACCTTGGTCTGGGTGCCCTCCGTATTGGTTGTTGGCTGGCTGGTTCACGGCGCTCCTCGGGCATTGTAGAGGACTGTCCAAGCGAGCGCATGACCTGGTTGGTCGCGCACGTCCACGCGGTTGCACCGCGGCCTGGGCCAGACCCTGCCCGCGGAGAGTGTGCCACGTCCTTGCCCGCGAGCGCACGCTTGGCCTCGCCTCGACGCTGGTGCAACATGCGTCGACGCAGGGATGAACGAGCAACCGACAGCCCAAGCCCCCCGCTTCGTGGTGTTCGAAGGCATCGACGGCAGCGGGACGACGACCCAGCAAGCCCGGGTCGCCGAGCGCCTGCGCGCGCGCGGTCACCGAGTTCACGAGACCCGCGAGCCATCCACCGGGCAGATCGGCGAGCTCGCCCGCGCGCTCCTGGCGGTGGTCCCGGGCCGGCCCGTCACCGTCGACCCGGCCGCCCTCGCCCTGCTGTTCGCCGCAGATCGCCTCGAGCACCTCACCCGCGAAGTCGAGCCGGCGCTCGCTCGCGGTGAGATCGTGATCTGTGATCGCTACGTGATCTCGTCGTGGGTCTACCAGTCGCTCGAGTGTGACGGCGCCTGGGTGCGGACGCTCAACGCCCGGGCCCGCTGGCCGGACCTCACCTTCGTGTTCGACCTCGACCCGACGCTGGCCCTGGCGCGCGTGGCCCAGCGCCGCGCCAGCACCGGACAGGTGGTCGAGCGCTTCGACGTGCCCCAGACCCAGCGCGACCTCGCGCGGGGCTACGCGGAGGTCCTCGCGGATCAACTCGACGGCGTCGAGCGCGTTGACGCCTCGCTGTCGATCGACGCGGTGACCGAGGCGATCGTGGGCCGCTGCATCGCTCACGGGTTGTGAGCCTCGGCCCGCGCGTGCACAAAACTTGCGAGCGGACACGCGGGCGCCGATGGTGGGCGCATGCGCGCTCGCTCGGTCCCACTGCTCATGCTCCTCGCGATGGGCTGTCGACCCACTACCGGCACCGACAGCTCCCCCGATGAGCCGTTGATCGACGCGGCCAGCGACTCGAACGCAGCCCCGGCGACCACGGCCGAGGGTCCTCCCCGGCCCGAAGGTGCGATCTTTCGAAGTGAGCTGCTGCGCGCGACCCAGGGCGGGTCAGCTGCGTACCTCATGGCCCAGATCGGCCCCGAAGCCTACCGTCCGCAGGGCCGGTTCGAGGGCTGGATGATCACCCGGGTGTGGCCCGGCGATCCTGACCTGTGCACGCCAGGCTGTGATCTACGCCCGGGTGACGTGATCCTGAGCGTCAACGGATCCAAGCTCGAGACGCCCGAGGAGCTGAGCAACTTGCTCGCGCACATCGATCAGATCGAGTCGATCGAGCTGACGGGGATCCGCGACGGCGCGTTCTTCGAGCGCGCCCACCCGATCCTCCCGGATCCCCCACCGAACGACTAAAAATCGCTCAGTACTGCTCGTCGTCGTCCTGGTAGGCCTGCGCCGCCGAGTCGTCCGGCTGCGGTTGTGCGTACTCGGGCTGCGCGTACTCGGGCTGCGAGTACTGACCATCGCTCTGCTCGGTCTGCTCCTCATATTGGCCGCTCTGCGCCGCATAGCCACCACTCTGGGCCGCGTAGCCTCCGCTCTGCTCAGCGTAGTCCCCGTCCCCCTCGACATCGACGGCGTACTCGCTCTCGTCGCTCTCGGCGTACTCGCCCTGGCTCTGCGCGTCACCGTCGACCGCGTACTCGCCCTCGCCATACTGCCCCTCGTCCATGTCGACGACGCCAGAGTCGAACTCCTCGACGACCTCGGGCGCACCCGAGGGGATCGGCGGCATGCTCGGCGCGGTGGGGCGAACGCCCGCCTTCCAGTCGGCGATGGTCTGAACCAGCATCTCGTAGGCGATCATCGCCGCCATCCTACCATGTTTGACCCCAACCTAGACCTGGGCAGTTCGCCGACTGCAACCGCTGGTCGGCGACGCGCCGCGGTCTCGGCGGGGTCACTTACTTGCTAGTCTGGGGCGGCGTGGATGCACCAGCCTACTACTGTCCTGCCTGCGGAGGTCCGCAGCGCCACGCCGGTCGCGGCAATTGCGACTACTGTGGGGCGGTCCGGGTGCCGCTCGGGGTCCCAGATCCGCGCAGCTCCGCGCCCTGCCCCCACTGCCTGACCTTGGTCGACGGCCACCACGGGTTTTGTCCGAGCTGCGGCCACGCCCAAGGCGAGACCCCGCCACCATCTGCCCAGGGCGAGTTTGCGTGCCCCGCCTGCGCCGACCAGATGTCGATCTGGGCGCTCGATCCTCGCATGACCGAGGCCGGATACCGCGGCAGCGAGGCGCAGATCCACGGCTGTCGCGGATGCGGAGGTGCGTGGGTGGATCGGCGGACGCTCGACGAGATGATCGCGTGGGCCAAGGCGCACGCGAACCTTCGGCCGGACGACGTGAAGCGCCAGACCATGGCGATCTCCGAGGTCGTCCACTATCGGCCGTGCCCGAGCTGCCGACAGCGGATGAACCGACGCAACTTCGCGCGCTACTCGGGCATCGTGGTCGATGAGTGCCGCAGCTGCGGGACCTTCTTCGACGCGGGTGAGCTCGAGGGCGTGGTCGCGTTCGTTCGCACGGGAGGCTTGGCGCTGGTCGAGCGCCGCGAGGCCGAGGCCAAGCGAGCGGAGCGTGGCCACCTGCCGATGCTGTCCTCGCGGACCGACGCCGAGCTTCCCAGCACCGAATTCGACCTGGTGATTCCGTTCCTGCGATGGGTCGGCCAGTGGGTCCGCCGCATCGCCAGGTGACGCCGCATCGCCAGGTGACGCCGCATCGCCAGGTGACACCGCATCGCCAGGTGACGCCGCATCGCCAGTTAACACGAGTCCGCCGGGATCACAGCACCGCGACGATGATGATCACGACGACGAGCACCACGACGACTGCCACGCCGATGAACAGGCCAGTCTTCTTGGTCTCGTAGGGCTCGATCTCCGCGGACGGGATCGGTGTCGCCAACGCGGGCGCAGGCGCAGGCGCGGGTGCAGGCATGCCGCTCTCGATCGCGGGGCGCGTGGGCACCGGGGCCGGCACCGGGGCGCTGGGCTCTCGGGCTTCCACGGCCGCCGGGATCTCCGGCGCTTCCCCCATGATCAGGGTCTGCTTGCTGACCCCAGCGGGGGCTTGGGCTGCGTACTGGGCCGTCGGCTGCTGCTCCTCGGCCGCCGCCTGGACGGGCTGCTCGGCCGTGGTCACGAGCTCGTCGGGATGGGCCTGATCCGCCGCTTGCTCGGCCGGGACCAGCGGCTTCTCCATGAACACCGTCCAGCCCTTGGAGTCCGACGCGCCGATCTGGGTCTGAGGCTGAGCCGGGTCCTGGGGCTGAGCCGGGGCCTGCGGTTGCGCGACCTGCGAGGCCGGTGCTGCCGTGGGATCGGCTGGCGCACCTGGAGACTCGGCCGGAACCTGGGCCTCCATGAACATCGTCCAGCCACGAGTCGACGGTGCGCCGGCTGCTGGCGAGGGCTGTGCCGGCTGAACCGGCTGAACCGGCTGAACCGGCTGAGCGGGCTGAACCGGCTGAGCGGGAGCCGGATCGGCCGGTGCTGGCGAGGCGGCCTCCCCTGCGGGCGCCTCCGCCTCCATGAACATGGTCCAGCCCCGCGTCGACGGCTTGGCCGGTTGAACGGGCGCGGCCGGTTGGACCGGCGCCGCCGGCTGAGCGGGGGCGGCCGGCTGAATCGGTGCGAGCGGCTGAATCGGCGCCGGGACCTGGGCCGCAGGAGCGGGCGCCATGGCGGGTGGCGTCGGAGAGGCCGGCGCGCCGTCTTCAGCCTCCATGAACATCGTCCAGCCCCGAGTTGACGGCGCGGCGGCGGGCGCCGGCTCGGGCGCGGCGGCCTGCGCGGGCGCGGGCGCCTGCACGGGCGCCGGGGCCGGCGGGGCCACGTCGGGGCTCGCGTCGTCCCCAGACTCGGGCGCCTCCATGAACATCGTCCAACCCCGCGTCGACGGCTTGGCCGCGGCGGGTGCGGGCGCGGGCGCGGACGGTGTGGGCGCGACCGGACTCGGCGCGGGCGCGGGCGCGATTGGACTCGGCGCGGGCGCGCTCGGGACCACCATCCCCGCGGGGGCCGGGGCGGCGGGCGCGGGACTGGCCGCGGGGGAGGCACCAGGCGCGGCCTCTTGCGCCTCCATGAACATCGTCCAACCCCGCGTCGACGGCTTGGCCGCGGGCGCGGCGGTCGATGGACCCGAGCTCTCACCCGCCAGCTTGTCGAACTCGGCCAAGAACTGCTTGAGCATCATCGGCCGCATGCGGGCGTCCTTGCTCAGGGCGCGCTTGAGCATGGGGTCGACGTTGGCGGCCTCGCGGTTGGCGTGCAGATCGAGCTTCTCGGTCGCGCTGCCACCAAACAAGGGCTGGCCGCTCAACAGCTGGTGGGCGATCGCGGCGAGGTTGTAGATCAGGGTGCGCTGGTCGACGACCTTGCCGGTGACCTGCTCGGGCGCGATCGAGTCGAGCGCGCCGTGGGCGGCGCCACCTTGCGGCTCGCCGACCGCGAAGCCGAGCACCTTGAGCCCACCCGCGGTGCTGAACACCACGTTGCTCCCGAGGTTGCGATGGATGACGCCAACTTTTTGGGCAGCGAGCAACGCCCGACCGACCCCCGCCACGGTCGCCCCCATCACGTCCGGTCCGAGCTGGCCGACGCCGTCGAGCGTCTGGCCAGTGATGGGCTCGTTGATCTCGTAGACGCCGCCGTCCTCGAGCTTGCCGGACCCGAGCACCTTGGCGATCTCGGGCACGTCGATGCCCTCGAGCTGGCGGAGCTCTCGCAGCGAGCGCTCGCGGATCAGCGTCGACGAGAAGCACGCCGCCGCGTAGACGGTGAGGTGCACATCGCCACCTTGCGGATCCTTGGCGAGGTACGTGGCAGCGCCCGAGCGCACGCGGATCTTCGAACCAATCGTGTGGCCGTCGATCACGAATCCCGGGGAGAGCTCAGGCGAAGGTGTCGTCATGCTTGCTCCACACCGATGATCGCACCGGCGGTTTGCCCGAGCACACTACGCGCTGGCCCCACACCGGATCAAGAAACTCGGCTTTAGAAACTTGGCTTTGCTGGGCTCGCGCCCATGCGACTCAGTTGGACGTGGGCGCGGCTTGACCCGGCTCACCACAAGCCGCGAACAACTCGGCAGCGGAGAGCGTGCTCTTGCGACTCTGCTTGACCTTGCGGTCATGCCCAGCGTTCTTGTGACGGCGCTTGCGCTTGCGTCGGAGGATGTTGGTATCGGAGGCCATGTCGTGCTCGCTTTCTCGCTCAACCCGGTGGCGCCTCGCAGCGCCACCCGGCGAGGGACGGTCAGATAACCGTGGCCCGCCGGCTTGTCAATCGGGCCCCGAGAACACCCGCTCGACGCTGATCACCCCGTGGACCTCGCGGAGGTGATCCAACAGGGTCTCGAGC
Source organism: Enhygromyxa salina (assembly GCF_002994635.1). Taxonomy (GTDB): domain Bacteria; phylum Myxococcota_A; class Polyangia; order Nannocystales; family Nannocystaceae; genus Plesiocystis; species Plesiocystis salina_B. The sequence continues at coordinate 38,287 of NZ_PVNL01000076.1, forward strand.
CGCTCGAGCGAGCCAACGGTCGCGTGAAAGGTGTTGAGCGCGAACCGGCCGTCCTCGTAGGCGCGGCAATTCGCCTGCTTGATGTTGAGCCCCGTCGCCGAGAACGCCCGGCTCATCTCGGCGAGCAGCCCGACGGTGTTGGCCGTGCGGACGCGCACGGTCACCGGACGCTCGGTCTCGAATTCGGCATCCCACGCCAAGAACACCCGCTCGTGCAGCTCGTCGACCGCGACCGGGCAGCCCTGGACGTGGGCGACGATGCCCCGGCTGGGAATTCGGAACCCGGTCAGGGGATCGCCCGGCAACGGCGAGCAACACACCGCCAGCTGGATCAGGCCGCTCTCCACCCGGGCCTCGTCGATCTCGATTGGCGCGCCGCCAGCCTCACCCGCGCGCGGCTCTCGCGACTCGTCGGGCCGGCGACGAAACGGCCGAAACAGCCGGCCCAGCACGCTCTCGCTCGGGACCGGCTCCGGGTCGAGCGCGCGGACGACCTGGCCGATGCGCATGTCGCCGTCGCCGATCAGCTCGTACAGGCGATCGATGCCGCGCTCTTGGCCGATGCCCAGGCCCTCGAGCTTGGCCTCGAGCTCGCCGCTGGCCTCGAGCTGGGCGAGATCGACGCTGCGGGTCTCGAGCCGCTGCCGCAGCAGCGAGCGGCCGGTCTCGATCGCCAGCGAGCGCGCGCGCTGGCGCAGGAACTGCTTGATCCGGGCCTTGGCCCGCGAGGTCGCCACGATGTCGAGCCACTCATCGCGGGGCTCGACCTTGGGATCGGTGAGGATCTCCACGGTGTCGCCCTGGCGCAGGCGATAGCGCAGCGGCACGACCTGACCGTTGACCCGGGCGCCCGCGGCGTGGAGCCCGACGTCGGTGTGGACGGCGAACGCGAAGTCGATCGGGGTCCCGCCCTTGGGAAAGGTCTTGAGATCGCCGTCGGGCGTGAACACGAACACCTGATCGGCGAACAGCTCGCGCTTGACGGCCTCGATGAACTCGGTGGGATCTTCGACCTGGGCCTGCCAGCCCATCAGCTCGCGCAGCCAGCCGAGCTCGCTGGCCTGCAGGCCCCGCTGAAGATCCACGACCACCCCCCGCTCGGCGACCGCGTCCATCTCGCGCGAGCGGATCTCGAGGTACAGGCGGACCGCGTCGCGGTCGAGCACCTGTGAGTGCAGGCCCTGATAGCGGTTGGCCCGCGGCAGCGCGATGTAATCGCGGATCGAGCCGGGGATCGGCTTGAACCGGGCGTGGATGTGGCCGAGCGCCAGGTAGCAGGCGTCGCGATCGGCGGTGATCACCTGGTAGGTGACCATGTCGCGCAGCTTCTCGACCGAGCGCCCGCGGTTGCGCAGCTCGTGCACCTCTTGGGGGGTCAGCACGCTGGCTCGAAACTCGACCGCGCCAAACAGCTCGCGCCGCCACGGCCGCAGCTCGACGTCGCCGCTGCGCAGGTTGCCCGGCCCAGCCGGCCTGGCCGCGGCCAGATCGCTCGACTCGCCGCCCACGAACGCGTCGCGCAGCAGCTCGAGGCCGCGATCGATGTGGGTGGGCTCGGCCGTCAGCAGCGCGACCATCTGCCCGCGGATCTCCTTGGCCGCGACCGGCTCGAGGTAGCGAAACGAGAGATCCGCCAGCTCCCGCCGGATCCAGTCGATGCCCAGCAGCCGGGCCAGCGGCGCGTAGATGTCGGCGGTCTCCTGCGCGATCCGGCGCTGGTTCGACGGCGGCATCGCGTCGAGCGTGCGCATGTTGTCGACCCGGTCGCACAGCTTGACCACCAGCACCCGAATGTCGCGGCTCATGGCGACCAGCAGCTTGCGAAAGCTGACGGCCTGATTCTCGCGGCGCGACAGATACGGGACCTTGCCGAGCTTGGTGACGCCGTCGACCAGCAGCGCGATCTCGCGACCGAAGCGCTCGGTCAGATCAAACACGGTCAGCTCCGAGTCTTCGACGGTGTCATGCAGGATCCCCGCGACCACGCTGGGCCCGTCGAGCCCGAGCCCGGCGATCATTCGGGCGACCCGCAGCGGGTGGACCAGGTACGGGTCGCCGCTCTTGCGCATCTGGCCCGCGTGACAGCTCTCGGCCAGCTCGAAGGCCTCGCGGACCTGCTCGAAGGTCTCGACGTCGAGCCGACGGCGGACCTCCGTCGCGAGGTGCTGGAACTCGCGGGCCAGCAGGACCTCGGCGGCGCCCTCGCCGACCATGGGGTCGCCCATGATCATGTACTCGCCGCTCGACAGCTGATCGAGGTGGGGATCCGACGCCGCCGGGTCGAGCTCGCTCCCCTCGCCCGGCTCGGCCTCCCCCCGCTCGGTGTCGGTCTCGGTCCCGGGCGCAGGCTCGAGCTCGAGTTCGCCGAGTGGCACGGACGGCGCGCTCACCAGGGCAGCTCCTCCTGGCCCTCGATCAGCTGCTTCGCGACGGCAGCCTGGCGACTGCGCCGGTGCAGCGCACTCACATAGACCGCCCGCAAGGCGTCGTAGGCCCGTTCTAGCTCGTCGTTCACGATCAGAAAGTCATACTCATCGTAGTGCGCGAGCTCGGACCGAGCCACCTTGAGACGCTGTGCGATCACCTCGTCCGAGTCGGTGGCCCGTCGGCGGAGCCGTCGCTCGAGCTCGCGCAGCGACGGTGGCAGGATGAACACCAGCACGACCTCTTCGGGGAAGCTGCGGCGGAGCTGACGACCACCTTGAAAGTCGATGTCGAACAGGATGTCACGGCCGTCGGCCAGCGCAGTCGACACCAGCCGCCCAGCGGTCCCGTACATGTTGCCGTGGACCATCGCGTACTCGGCGAACTCGTCGTCGGCGGCCATCTCCTGGAACCGCTCGCCGCTGACGAAGTGGTACTCGACGCCATCGGTCTCGCCGGGCCGCGGCTCGCGGGTCGTGTAGCTGACCGAGAATCCGATGCTGGGAAATTCCTGGCGGAGCCGGTTACACAGCGTGGTCTTGCCAGCCCCCGAGGGCGAGCTGACGACCAACAACAGACCACGGGGGCGCTCACTCGACATTCTGAACCTGCTCACGAATCCGCTCGATGGTGCGCTTGGCGTTGATCACGACCCCGCTGCCGCCGTGGCTGGTGATTTTACTCCCGATCGTCGTGACCTCGCGGAGCAATTCTTGACTGAGAAAATCCAAGGTCTTGCCCTGGCCGACCTCGGGCGGCGACCCCAGGACCGTACGGGCCTGCTCGAGGTGACTGGCGATCCGGGCCAGCTCCTCGCTGACATCGCCACGCACGACCAGCAGCGCGAGCTCCTGCTCGAGCCGCTCTCGGTCGATGCGGGCGGCCCCGATCTGGCTCGAGTCAACCCGCGCGAGCAGGCCCTCACAGCGAGCCGCGAGCTCGACGAGCAGCCGCTCACCCTCGGGCGCGACGGTCTGCTCGACCTGCGCGACCTGGGCCTCGAGCTCGTCGTAGAGCGCCGCGAGCGTCGCCGCGAGCGCCCCCCCCTCGACCCGCCGCATCTCAATCAGCTTGGCCAGCGCCTCCTCGACCAGCTCGTCGATGAACGCCGGGGCCTCGTCCGCCGCGCTCGAGCCGGTCCGCGAGGCGGCCTGACTCGACGCCAAGAACCGTAATAAATCCAGCGAGGTAGGCGGCGAGACCTGAACCGAGACCCGAGCCGCCTCGTCCGCCAACGAGCCCAGCGCGCGCAGCAGCGACGCGACCTGTTGACGCTCGATGCCAACCGCCGCGAGCGGATCGTCGAGCAGCTCGCCGGCCCCCTCGACCCGGACCGACACGTCGACCCGCCCGCGCCCGAGCTGCGCTTCCACGGCGCGACGCAGGCGGTGCTCGACGGCCACACCAAACGGCTGGCGAAGCTTGAGCTCGAGGTAGCGAGCGTTGACCGAGCGCAGCTCGACGTGGACACGCACGCCCCGCTCGGTCCACGGGCGGTCGGAGACGCCGAACCCGGTCATGCTGAGGATCGGCATTGGCGAACAGGGTGCTGGTTTTGCGACCGGCCGGCAAGCCGGCCGACTTGCCGCTGGCCCGCCAAATTGCGGCGAAGCCGACCCGCGCGAGGGCCGAGGGCCGAGCGCGGGCCGGCTTCGCCGGACCTGGAGAGATCGGCTCACTACCGACTCGAGGAGAACACCCGGCTCGCGGCCTCGACCGCCAGCTCGATCTCGTACTCGGCGTCGTACTTGGCGAGCATCCGATCGATGACGTCGCAGTGCGGCTCCGTGGTGTCGGGCACCAGCAGTTCGCTGGCGTAGTCCTGGAGGTGGTTGGGGGTGAGAAGGGAGAACAACAGGATCACGCTGGTCATTGGTTTGTACCTCTCGCTCGCGTCAGCCCAGCGCAAAGCTGAACTGTCGGGTCATGCCGCGCGACGCTCGAGTGCTCCACCTGGGTCGGTGGACGGGTGGGTCTTCCCTGGCTGTCGCTCGTCGCGGGCGGTCGCTGCTCTTCGCTTGTACGAGGGCGGCGGCACGTCCGAAAGAAAACGACAAGTTTTGCGGACTACTGGACGAATTCGCCGGCTGTTCAGGGTTTGGGCGTTCAGTAGATCGCCCGAGTGCCAGCGACCCGCGGCCCGCGGCCCGCGGCCCGCTCAGGTCCCCCAGTCGATGTCGCCGGCGATCAGGCCCAGCCGATCCAGGCGCGGGATGTCATCGACGAACTCGATCCCGGTCAGCCGCCGCGACGCCAGCATCACGTGAGACGGCGCGTGCAGCATCGACACGACCCGCAGCTGCGCGAGACGCTCGGCGATCTGCTGCTTGGCCCGGTCGCGCGCCGCACGATCCGGCGCGCCGCGGTAGTCCGACAGCGCGCGGTCGAGCTCCTCGTCGGCGACGCCAGCGAAGTTGATCGTCCCGCGGCTGTGGAACAGCTCGTACAGATCCTCGTCACTGTGGCCACCAAAGTGCAGCAGGGCGGTCTTGAACTCGCCCTTGCCGAGCAGCACCAGCACGTAGTTCCAGCCGGCCGTGGCCTCGGGCGTGACCACCCCGATCGACTCCCACGCGGCGACGATCCGCGAGACGATCGCGGCCGGCCGCCCCGATCGCGCGTCCCAGGTCACGCTGATCCGCAGCGAGCCGCCCGGTCGCCGGCGGATCCCTTGCTCCAGCGGCCACTCGAGCGCGTCGAGCCCGGCCGCCGCGCCGACCAGCGCCGCGATGTCGTCGTCGAGCGACGGCATCACCAGCAACCCGCCGCGGACCGGCTCGCCGAGCTTGATGTCCTCGAGCGCCTCGAGATCGATCGGCGTGGGCTCATGCAGATCGACCGGCGCCGCGGCGGCCAGCCCTGGAGCGCCGTAGATCTCGCGGGCGATCGCCGAGATCGGCAGCGCGTCGTGCATGACCCCGCGCAGCGGGGCGTTGGCCTGGATCCCGCTCGCGACGTTCCACAGCAGCAGATCGTACTGTGGCGGGCTGACCAGCCAGGCCGCGAACCGGCCCGACATCCCCGGCTTGCCGAGCTCGACGGGCACGTGAACGGGCGCGAGCTCCGGGAGCAGGTGGATCTCGCCGCGCCGCAGAGCCGTGAGCGCGTGGGCACCATCGGCGATCGCCCGAAACACGATCTTGCCCGCGACCGCGCGGCGCTCGGGGTCGTGGTAGTCGGGGAACCGCTCGGCCACGACGCGATCCTGGCCGAGCGTGGTGATCGCCATGGGCCCGGTCCCGATCGGGTGCTGGGCGAACTGGGTCTCGCGCCCGCGATGGGCCTCGCGCGGGACGATCTTGACGGCCGCGAGCGCCTCGAGGGCCAGCGGATCGCGCTTGTCGAGGCCAATCCGAACCCAGCGCCCCGGATCTCGATCGCCGCCCCCGCCGCGCGGCCCATCGACGACCTCGACGCTCGAAAAGTTGGTGAGCCCGTGGCGCTGGCGGATCCACACGCGCCTGCGATCGAGCCAGTAGGTCAGCGAGTAGACCACGTCGTCGATCGTGAGCTCGGTCCCATCGTGGAACCGGATCCCCGAGGGGATGTGACAGGTGATCGAGGCGACCGCGTACTCACGATCGACCTCGCAGCGATCCGCGATCGCGGGCTCGGTCCACGGGTAGCGATCGCCCGTGCGACGGACCAGCCCCTCGAACACGAGATCCTCCGCGATGCGCATCGCCCACGGCTCGAGGTCATCGTGGGGATCCAGGCGACGCGGCAGCTGCGGCAGCGCGATCGCTATGGCCTCGTTGAGCGCAGGATCCGCGGGGTCGCCCGTGCCACCGTCGACCTGCCCGATCCCAGCAGATCCGCCCACGCCCGCCGCCTGCGGGTCGTTCTGTGCGGTGCCGGTCTCGCCCCGACACCCGAGCGTGAGCGCGAGCGCAGCCACGAGCGCGACCCGCAAGCGCGCCCAGGCGGGGCGACGCGCGCCGCAGCTGGCCAACCGGAGCCTGGGCTTCATCACCCCGAGGCTGCTGAACTCGGACCGCGGACGCAAGTCACGGATGCGGGTTGCGGCGTGTTGCACATGGACTTTTAACTCCAGCCCGTGATACACGGGCCCACGCGGCAAAACCGCCAGCGAATCCCGGTGCCCGACCACCGCCGTCGGGACGGAGGCAGCCCCTCGATGAAGTTCCGCAACACCTTCGTTCTCGCCACTCTGGTCGCCCCCCTCACCTTCGGCTGCGCCGAAAAAATTGAGGACACGGGGCCAAAAGAGGAGGAGCTCCCCAACATCAAAGTCGAGCTCCCCCCGGCGCCCGACTTCGACGAGGCCCGTGCGCCCGTGAAATGGGAAGGCGACCCCGACGGCGCCTACTCGATCTTCGGTCTGCGCAAGGACATCGACGATCGCCTCAAAGAGGGCGAGGCCGGCCAGAAGATCGTCGTCAAGGGCTACGTCCAAGAGATCTACGTCCCGCCCGAGTGCCCCGAGGGTCAGCTGTGCCCGCCCGGCAAGCAGCCGCACTTTTGGATCTCGGACACCCCCGACGAGAAGGGCAAGAAGCGGGCGATGATGGTGGTCAACTACCACTTCCCGATCCCCGAGTGGGACACGGACACGCTCAAGCAGTGGGAAGAGCAGCCGCTGGTCATCGTCGAGCTCGGCAAGCAGTACACGATCACGGGCGAGTTCCGGCGCTTCTCCAAGTCCGGGTTCGCCCACGACAACGGCCTGCTCGAGTTTCACTCGTACAAGGCGCCCAACCCCGATCCCGAGTCGGGCGGCGAGCTCATCTGGATCTACCCGCCCAACTCCGACTGGCATCCGCAGACGGTCGCCGCTACCGAGGCGCAAAACGCCGAGATGCAGGCCCGCATGCAAAAGGACGCCGAAGCGATCAAGAAGCAAAAGGGCGACGGCTAAGGGGTTGGTGTCAGCTCGGGCCAGGCGTCTGGCCCGCTTGCACATTGCAGTGGACAACGAGCTGCTGTGTGCGATCCGGCACCCATGGATCGCTGGTGCCGGAGGTCTTGTCGCCTCGCCGCAGCAAGCGTCCCTCGCCAAGCGTCGCGAGTAGCTTTGTGCGGTCCATCGCCGCAGCCCCAGGTGGTGAACTTGGTGCTGCAGCTGCTCGTGGGCCACGAGCTTCGGCGTTGGTGCAGCGGCAACACTCCGGCACGGATCATCACGAAGTAACTCGAGGGCCACGGCCCCGCCCTGCGAGGTGTCCAGCCTGCGACGCGCCAGGCGTCGACGGCGACCGCGTGGTCCTTCATGGCCACGGTCGACGGGAGCGCCGAGTCGGGATCCCCGTCGACGTCGGCGGCAACGTCGAGCAGATCGAGCTACTGCTGCGCCGTTACGCGTGCCAGTGCTGCGAGGCGATCCGGTCTTGCCCCCACTTCTGCTCTGGAAAAATGACCCAGGCCAGATCCTCGATCCCGTCCGAAGCCTCGCCAGGATCAGACATTCCGCGCACCGCTCGCAGACGCGACAAAGCCCCGCCGGCGACCGCCGACGGGGCTTCGTCTGTTCGGCCGCGCTCACGCGGCGAGGTCGGGCTGAGGCGTCCGCAGCGACTGCCCCGTCGATGCGGACCGTATGGCAATGATGCGGACGGGTGTTGGTCGGAATTCCGCGTTCTCTGGTGACCGTCAACAACGAGCACGAGCCCCGCAGCCAGCAAGCCGGGCGGGCTGACTCATCGGAGCGAGTTGCCAAAACTCGACGCCGGTCGGAACCGCGGCGAGATGACAGCGGATGCCCGCGCAATTTGAGCGGCGTCAACACCAAAATATATACTTTCGAAACGTCTTGACTCTTGGTATCGAAGAGATTCACCGAGATCATCGGATGCGCTGGATGACTCGTCTTAGTATGGACATTACCCACCACCTACCACCACCACGGAGAATCACAATGGAACTCAAACTGATCCTCACCGCTCTCACCATCACTGGCGGCTGTGCCTTGGAGGAGGAGCCATGGGACTCGGAAGACGTCATGCTCCTCGGCACCGAGATCACCGAGATCACCGAGATCACCTAGATCACCTAGATCACCGAGGGCACACTCGTTGAGGGCACACTCGTCGAGGATGTCACACTCCCGGAAGGCCTCCCGAACGACGATCTGCCAGTAACCGTCTGGAGCGAGAGCGAAGCAGAGCAGCTTGAGATTGCATCCGAAGACAACTTCCAAGAAGGTTCGGGGTGCTGGGTCACGCTGGACTACTGCACGCCATATACGTGCTCATGGACAAACTGCACCTTGGGGCAGGCCATTGCCGCCTGCGACTCTCTATACTGTCAGTACTGCACCACCGCCTGTTGAGGGACACACCTCAGCGGCTCGCGGGGCTTGTACCTCGAGTTAGGTAGGTCCCCCATCGTGGGGGCACCAAGTGTGGTGCCCCCACCGACAAATCTGTATGACAGAGAGCCCCAAGTTTGAGGGGCCCTCATGACTACATGATTGTGTCGAAGCTGCCGTCGATGACCTCGATGCAGCCACCGTCGGGAACCGGGGTCGACTCGTATGTGTTTGGGTTGATGGTTACTTCTACGAGGGTGAGGCCGGTGATGGTGCCCTCGACCTGATTGAGCTCCGGGCCGACGTCGGTGATCTCGAGGGTGCCGCCGGTCTGGAAGTAGGTCTTTGCGTTGTCCTCGACCATTAACACGCAGGTCAGGCAGGTTGCGAAGTTTGCCTCTTGCGGGCTGGTGAGGTCGACGCTGTCGACCATCTGCGAGCCGTAGAACTGCACCAACAGTACATCGGGGTTCATCATGTCGCCCAGATCGGGATCGATGGCCGACTCGATGTCGCTGAAGCCGTTTATGGCGTCGGAGGTGCCGGCCAGCCACTCGACTGCGGTGATGACCTCACAGAGCCCGTCGCCGTCACCGTCGCCGTCGCCGTCGCCGTCGCCGTCGCCGGTATCGCCGTCGCCGTCGCCGGTATCGCCGTCGCCGTCGCCGGTATCGCCGTCGCCGTCGCCGTCGCCGGAATCACCGTCGCCGTCGCCGGAATCACCGTCGCCGTCGCCGGGATCGCCGTCGCCGTCGCCGGTATCGCCGTCGCCATCGCCATCGCCATCGCCATCGCCATCGCCATCGCCATCGCCTGTATCGCCATCGCCTGTATCGCCGTCGCCTGTATCGCCGGTATCGCCGCCGATGCCAGTCAAGCTGAGCAGACCAGTGTCATCAGCGTCGGGGCCCGTGCAGGCGGTGAAGCACAGGCCCAACGAGAGGGCGGCCATCGAAGTACGCAGGGAAGATAGGTTTTTCATAGTTGTCGCTTTCGACCGACCATCATGGTTCGGATTGCCGAGCAGGGTATCAGACCCAGCGGAGCCAGTCACGATCCCAGCGGCCCAGCGGCCCACTGGCCGCTGAAATCCGGCAGAGTTCGGGCTCGCCCGCGTTGAAGCAGGGGCGACCTGGTCCACTTCGCTGCGAGCCTGGCTCGTACCGCGAGCACGCCGTGGTAGCAGATCATTTGAAGTGTGGTGGCGGGAGCCTGCCGCCCGTAGCAAGACCCCAACGCCGGCTGCTCGTCGGCGGCATCGTCAAAGCTGTCGAGCGAGCGACCGCAGCACGCGAGCACGCGAGCGATGGCGTCCCGCGGCCCGAGCTGTCAGCTTGACGCGGTGCCTCCATTGTCGCTAAGCGGATGAGTCGTACGCTACCATCACCATCGTCGTCGCGGAACTGCTCGCTATCGTGAGCGTGGCAGGGGGCTTGAAGCGCCTAGAGTCCGCGGAGACCCTCACCGTCACCATCAAGCTGGCGATCGTCACCTCGTTCCTGGTGGGGATGGGAATCTACGCTGACACGCTCTGGACCGCGGGAGACCTGCCGTCGAACGTCGTCGCACCCGCCGGTTGGCACGGGCTCTTTCTCGCATTTGGCCTGGTCATCTGCGTTCGAGGTTTTGACCTCGCGCTACCTTGGGGAGGAGTACGACGGCGCGACGCGTATGCGCACGATGAAGATCGCCCAATGGGTCTCCACGCTCATCTACGTCATCTACGTCATCTACGCCGCGCTGCTCTCGCTCGTGTTTCATGGCGAGTCGCTCTCGACCGATGAGACGGCGACCATTTCGGCCTCGGCTGAGCGGGCGACCCCGTGGGCGCGGCGGGGATCGTGGTGTTACCCAACGGCACGGTGGTGTTGCGCTCGGGCCCAATCCGGCTGGCGTTCGACATGGCCGGGCTGATGCGGCGAGACCCGGACACCAAGGCTGCGCTCGCGGCGTTCGAGGGCCGCTACGACCGGGAGGGTCGCTCGCGCCACAGCCATCAGTCTTCGGGTCCTCGCTAGGAGATCAACACGCAAGAGCTTTTTATGAGGAGGACTGAGATGATCCGGGAGGCTACATGAACCTTGGCGTCGAGGATCTCCGCGCGCTCACCCACCTGAGCGACACCGGCTTGCTTACCTTGTTCGGTCGCGCGAAGGACAGTCGCGAGGCCGAGGTCATCGACGACCCCACGGCCGAGCGCATCGTGGATGCGTTGACGCCGGTGCTGGCACGCTCGGATCGCCCGATGCATCAGCGCCTGGCCCACGGCAAGGTCGCGCCACAGCTCGCCGCCTACATGGGGCTGCGGGCCCGTCACTTCGACGATCGGGCGCTCGACTTTTTCTCCCGCCGGGGAGAGGCCGTGGTCGTGAACATGGGCTGCGGGCTCGACAGTCGGTTTCATCGGCTTCGGGCGCGGCTCGGGGATCGCCTGGAGTCGGCGGCCTTCGAGCTGATCGATGTCGACTTGCCCGGGGTCATCGAGGTCAAGCGCCGGGTGCTCCCGCCCGAGCCTGGCTACCGCCAGCTCGCCGCGGACGTGACCAAGCTGAGCTGGCTCGACGAGCTGCCGTGGTCGCGGCCGATGATCTTCTTGGCCGAGGGGCTGCTGATGTACCTCCCACCCGAGGCCGTGCGCGCGCTGGTCGTGCAGCTACGCGCGCGCGCGCCCGGATGCGAGCTGGTCGCGAGGTGTTCAACCGGCGCTGGCTCGAGGGCTGGCGCGGTCGGTTGGTGCGCATGAAGCTCGGCACGAGCTTCGACATCGACGGGAGCGTCGGCTTTCAGTTCGGGATCAGCGGCGGCGCGGAGCTCGAGGGGTGGGCGGACGGGATCGAGACCCTCGGCGAGTGGTCGTTCGCGGACGAGCGATCGCCGAGGCTGCGGGGGATCAACTGGATGCGGCGCTTCGGTCGGCTGCGGCAGCGGCAGTGGGTCGTGCACTGGCGACTCGGATAGCTGGGCATCGGGGTGAGTCCTGGTCGGCTGAGCACGGGAGCAAATGCCTGATGCGGCTCGGTGCTCGGAGCAGGTCTCCTCTACTCGAGCGGCCTGCTCTCGGTTCACGAGCCACGCAGGGGCGCTGCCCGACGCGCTGGGCCGTCTCGGGGGCTGCGGTCAGGCAAGCATCCTCGATGTGGCCTCGCCCTCTTTGCTTGCCGCCGCTGCGGCGAGTCGATGCGTGCTCGCTGCCCACGCCAACCGGAGCGAATGGATGCCAGCTCGCTGGCCGGAGTCCGCGTAGGTAGACGAGGACGGCCGCCAGGCCGCCCGCAGTCAAGGCGCGGCCCGAGGTCGTGCCAGGTCCAGTGTTGGTGGCCAACGAGCCGACGCAGATACGCTTGTCGTTCGACGGCGAGGCGACCGAGCTCGAGGTGCTCGCCAAGCGAGCCTCACGACTCCCCTGGGCGTGGCTGCTTCAGAGGGTGTTCGCGGTCGACATCATGACCTGCCCCAGCTGCCGCGGTGCGATGCGCGTGGTCAAGATAGCCAACAAGCCCGACGACATCGCGCGGGTGCTCACCGACTTGGGTCTCGGTCCCCGCCTGCCCCCGCGGCCGGGGCTAGCCCCAACTGACCAGCTCGAACTCGATCTCGCGGCGTGACCGACCCGACCCTGACCAGGCCGAGATGGTCGAGATGGTCGAGCCGTGGCTCGGCTCAGGGACACAGGCAGGTTCGGCGCGAGGCCGCGCCGAACGGGAGTGTCGTTGGGGGCTCGTTCGCCACCCGACCCGCCCGGGCCCACTTCGCCTGCCGTTCCACACGCCGAGAATGAGCGGCGCGACGTTCACCCAACCCCGACAGGTCACAAAAGACGATTCGCTACTCGGTCTTCTACCGCTGCGCCGCGCTGGCCCAAGCGGAAAAAAACGGTGCGCGTTCTCGTTTTGGGCTGCGCTAGCTCGCCGTCGACGACGCGCGAGCTCACTTTCCGCATGTGGCCTTGCCGTCATCCAGCGTCCAGACATCGCCGCATTCGAGGCTGGCACAGCAGGATGTGTTCTATGGATAGGATCTTGCATCCTTCGCCGCTCGCGGTCTTGGGGTCGAGTTCGGCTGCTGGGGCTTCGAGTCGGGTCCCGCCGCGGGATTGTCCGATTCGTGCTGTCCAGCTATAGGAGCCCCGAACGTCTCCACCATCCGCGCAACGCTTGAACCACAAGCACACGCCTTGGCAAATCAGGGCAACAGCGCCCGCCGATCAGTTGTACAGAAAACAAACTGGGCCCCTCCTCCTCGGCCACCAGTTCGCTGAACACCCACTACGAAATGACTGAACAGGACCTCGAGCATTTGCTCGCTCTCATCGTCGGTTGATAGTAGGGCCTTCTCCTTGGCTGCTGCAGACCATCCATCGACCCGGAAACGGTGTTTGTTTTACATCCCTGAGGGCCTGCATGTACGGCAGCGGGAAACTGACTCACGAGCTGATTGAGGACAGAATGCTCGGCGAAGGAATGACCGAGGATGAGCTCTCGACATCGACATCGATCTGGGCCGCCGAGTCCACACCACCGCCCGCGTCCGGCTGCTGGGCGTCGACACCCCCCGAGACCTACGGGGTACCGCGCAACGGAGCCGAGTGACGTCGCGGACAAGCGGCGAAGTCATTCGCCGACGCGTGGCTGGCCAAGCATACACCGGCGCTGCGGGTGCGGACGTACCGGGATCGCACGGGCAAGTACGGGCGCTGGCTGGTGGAGATCGAAGACCCGAACACGGGCGAGCAGCTCGGCGATCACCTGGTCGAAGCTGGCTACGCCAAACGAGTGGACTGGTAGACAGCGAGCGTCACGCCGTGACGACGCTCCGCTGCTAGCCCTCAGTCGAGATCGATCGCGCCTGGATCGAAGTCGTCAGCTGGCGACTCGCCCGGCGCGAGATCGTTGGTGGGCGCGGGTCCGCTTCGCTGCACGTAGTACCAGTCGGCCCCGCGCAGGCGGGCCCAGCCCTCGCCGATCTCGACCTGGGCGGGCGGACCGAACTCGCGGCGCACGTCCAGGATCCAGGCGGGCTCACCGGGGGGCTGCCCGGCCCGGACCCCGTCCGAGCGCCAGTCGATCCACTCTCGCAGGCGCTGCTCGAGGGCCGGATCCTGCACCGGCTGGTCGTCGCTGGTGACGAACATCTGATCGCGCCTGCGCAGGAACAGACGCTCCTGCCCGCCGGCGTCGCTGACCTCCACGCCGCGCGATCGCTCGAGCCAAAACCGAAGGGGATCGTCGAAGAACAGATCCTCGCCCAGCGCCGCGCAGGTGGCCTTGGCGACCAGCGCGGGCCGGTGGCCCTCGACCTCGACCACGCAGTCGGGGAACACCGTGACCTCGACGCTGCGCCGCAGCCCTTGGTCCGGCACGATCTCGGCGAGGATCCGGCGCAGCGGCGGCACGCTCGGCGCCGCGACCCAGGCCTCGGCCCGGAGCTGACGCAGGGCCCACAGCACGTTCTCGAGCCGGACCTCGTCGATCGCCCCGCTGTCGTCGACGTGCGCGGGGGCGTCGAGCTGCCAGGTCCCCATGTCGGAGTGGACGCTCTGCCGAACCGTGCGGGACTCGACGTCGGCGGGCGGCAAGATCTCGAGCTCGCGGATCTCACCGGGGTTGATCTCGGTCAGCCGACGCGCGGCGAAGGTCTCGGCGTCGAACGCCAGGTTGACGGGGAGCTCACCCAACAGCCGCAGCATCGGCCCGTCATCGCGCACGCACAGCGGCTCGCCGTCCAGATCACAGGTGACGCGCAGCTCTTCGCCCGTGTCTGCGTGGACGACCACCACCCAGTCGGGTGACCACTCGAGCGCGGGGTCGGGTCCACCATCCGCGCCAGACTCGACCGCCAGCAGCGAGACCTCGAGCCGGCCGAGCGCTTGATACCAACGCCGCACCTCCTCCTCGGGCAGGGCCTCGACGCCGGTCTCGTCTTCCCCGGTGTAGAACCACTCACCGCCGCGCCGCATCAGCTTGCGCGCGGCCGGGCGCTCGAGATCGATGCCGACGATCCGGCCGTAGTCGTGCGGGACCAGGCGCGGCTCGAGCATCCCGGCGATCGGAGACAGCAGCGGCCAGCGCTCGAGCAGCTCGGCGGGGACGCACCCGAGCAGCCCCGGCCCGCGGTCGACCAGGCGCTTGCTGGGCTCGCCCGGGCACGCGCCGCCCAGATGCAGCGCCCGCGAGCCGCCGTCTAACGTGGTGACCACGAGCCACGGTCGCAGCGACTCCGAGGCGACCGCGTCGCGCTCGACGAAGGGATCGAGCTGGGCCCGCAGCAGCCTGCGGATCCGGAATTCGACGGCCTCGGTGGCCAGCAGCGCCGGGGTCCCGCCCTCGCGGACCCGCCAAAACCCGTCGTCGCTGCGACCCAACATCAGCTCGTCGCCCCACGCGAGGCCGGTCACGAATTCGACATCGACGGGCAACAGCCGCTTCGACAGCCAGCTCTTGGGCGGCTGCTCGACCAGGGTCAGCATCTCGGTCTCGACCACCCAGGTGTCGCCGCTGACCTCGAAGGATCCGTAGACGCCGCCGCCCGTGGCCGCGCTGCCGAGCTCGAGCGTGAGGTTCTCGCCGGGCAGGCTGATGCGGATCACCCCGCCCTGCCCCACGCCCTGGACCTTGCCGGTCGAGCGTCGCGCCGTCGCCAGGCGCAGCGACGACCACAGGCCTTCGAAGTCCTCGTTCGCGACGGGACCGAGCACCTCGTCCCCGTGCATGAGCTGATGGCCGCCCCCGGGCGCCGGGACCACCCGGACCACCGGGCCGTCAGCGGCCTGCAGCTCGATGGTCGCCTTGCTTGGATCGGCGTCGACCAGGGTCGGGAACACCCGCCGACCGCCCAGGCGATTGTTGACCAGCAGCGCGCCGTCGTCGGGCTTGGCGAAGGGATCGGCCCACGCCAGCGCGATCGCCAGGCCAGCGAGCGCGAGCGCGGAGATGGTCCCGGCGCGCGGTCGGATCGGACCGACCCCGCGGATCCGACGGCGCGACTTGCTGCGCTGGCGCGCGACCGCGGCGTCGTGCTCGCCCAAGGGCCTCGCGGGCGGCTTGCCGGGCGGCTTGGCGGGGGT
The DNA here is from genome assembly GCF_002994635.1 of Enhygromyxa salina. Classification (GTDB taxonomy): domain Bacteria; phylum Myxococcota_A; class Polyangia; order Nannocystales; family Nannocystaceae; genus Plesiocystis; species Plesiocystis salina_B. The sequence goes on from NZ_PVNL01000076.1 coordinate 54,042, forward strand.
GGTCATTGCCGGCGCCTCCACAGCACCAACAGGCCCAGACCGATCGCAAACCCCGGCAGCCCAAACAGGCACATCCAGGTCATCCGCTGCAGCTGCTCGGGCAGCAGGACCAGCTTGACGTGCTCGCGATCGCGCGGGCGGATCCCCATCAACACCTCGCGCTGGGTCAGCCACCCAATCAGGTTCAAGATCAGATCCCGGTTGTGCGAGTAGGCCACGTCTTCACGCAGCCAGGCGTTGAGCGCGAAGTGATCCGAGGCGACCACGACCAGCCGCGAGTCACCGCGCACGCCCGCGGCCGCGACCGGGATCGGTCCGCGTCGATCGCCGTCGTCGTTGGGATCGAGCTGCCCGCTCAGCTGAAACTCGAGCAGCCCGGACTCGGCCCAGCCCTGCTCGGAGCTCGACGCCAAGGTCACGGCGTCGCCGTCGACCCACAGCTCGCGGACCTCGAACAGCGCGACCGGCTGCAGCACCAGACTGCGCACCGCCGCGTGATCAGCCCAGCCCTCGACGACCGTGAACCCGACCTTGCTGGTCCCGCCCGGGACCTCGTGCGGATCGACGACCAGGCGATCGCCAAAGTGGATGCCGTACTCGGCGGTCAGCGGCTCGAGGCCGTGATCGGCCAGCATCGGCTTGCCCGGCACGTACTTGGCCCCGGCCAGGATCAGCAGGTCCTTGCCGCGGGCGGCGAACCGGCGGATCGCCGCGACTTCATCGGACGCGAACACCCCGGTCGGGCCCGCGATCAACAGCACGTCACACTCGGCCAGCGCCGCGTCGTTGTCGAGGTTGGCCTGCTTGGTCTCGAGGTTGGCGTCGCGCAGAAGATCGCGCAGGTGGGCGTAGCCGTTGAAGGGCTCGAGATCGTCGAACGCCGGCTCGCCGTGGCCCTGCGTGTAGCAGACCGCGATCGACAGCGGATCCGAGACCTCGAGGAACTTGCCGAGCAGCGCCTCTTCACCGCGGAACGACTTCACGCGTGGACCGTTGGCCTGGACCTCGGGGCCGGTCGCGTAGGTCACCAGCTCGTTGGGCAACAGGTGGGCCCGGCGCAGCCCGCTGCCCTGCCCCGCCCGGATCAACACCACGCCATCCGGCAGCTCGCGCCCGCTCAGGCCGAAGTCCTCGATCAGCCGCTCGGCCTCCTGCCGATCCACGTCTGGGTCGACCGTGCTGACCCGCAACAAGCCCTGCTTGGTCGCGCCGCCCATCCGCGTGAGCACCTCGCGCAGCTCCCCGCGCACGGGGTTGGGTCGGCCATTGCCGATCGTCGTGGGCACCACGATGACGACGTCGACAGGATCGACGAGTCGATCGAGGACGTCCTTGGCCCGATCCGAGAGCGTGTAGACCTGGCCCGCCGTCCAGTCGTCGCGCTCGGCGTGACGTCCGGCGAACACCGCGAGGTGCCCCGCCGCCACGCAGATCATGGCGGTCTGCAGGACCGACTGCCAGTCACGCCGGGGGTTGATCGCCGTGATCGCGACCGAGATCGCCGCGACCACGACCGCGAGGTGCAGCCACACCCAGCGCCCGTCGACGATGCCCTGGGCCAGCTCCTGCATCATCCCGAGCAGCGAGGTCCAGCTGAGGATCTTCGCCAGCCACACGTCGACCTGATCGGTCAGCAGCCCCGCGAGCAGCACGATCGTGCAGCTCACGAAGGTCCCGATCGCGGCCGCGAGCTGGCTGCGGGCGAACGCCGAGAACACCAAGCCGACCGCGAGGAAGCTGGCCCCGACCAGAAACGTGCCCAGGTAGCCCGACAAGATCGGCCCGAGATCCGGGGCCATCGTCGGCCCCGACGCCCCGCGCAGCAGCAGGTAGAAGCTGCCCGTCGGCAGCCACAGGGCCACGTAGAAGCCGAGCGCGCCCAGGTACTTGCCGATCACCACCTGCGAGGGCTGCAGCGGGGCCGTGAGCAGGGCCTCGAGGGTGCCCTGGCGGCGCTCCTCGGCGATCAGACGCATGCTGACGGCGGCGCAGATGAACACCACGGGCAGCCAGAAGATGAAGATGCTGCCGCCGAAGAAGAACTGCATCACCGGCCCGCGCGCAGCGAGCGGCTGGTTGAGCACCGACAGCAGCACCGAGAAATTCCAGCCCTGGTTGAGCAGGAACAAGGTCCCGACCAGGTACGCCAGCGGGGTCACGAACAGCGACAGCAGCTCGCGCCCGGTGATCGCCAGCGTCCCCCGCAGCCAGTGTCCGATCCGCTGCAGCAGCGCGCTCACGCGTCCCCCTCGCTGAAACCCGTGACCACCGCGAAGCGCTCTTCGAGGCGTCGGCGGCCGGGCTCGAGTCGGGCCAGCGGTAGCTCGAACTCGAGGCTCGCGCGGCCGATCGCTGCGGCCAAGTCCTCCATTGCGACGCCCTGGCAGGTGACCGCGGCCCGCAACGCCACGCCCCCGACCGCCCGGCTCGCCGCGGCACCATCCGCCCGGACCGCCGCGGCACCATCCGCCCGGACCGCCGCGGCACCATCCGCCCGGCTCGCCGCGGCACCATCCGCCCGGCTCGCCGCGGCACTATCTTCGGTCCGGCTCGCCGCGCCGTCTGGCCGGCTCGCGGCAGCGTCCGCCCCGGCCGTGGCCTGACCCTCGCGCGCCGCGGGTCGGCCGCCTCGGCCGTCCCGCCCGCTCGACCGGCCGTCGCGCGCCGTGATCTCGAGCTGCGGTGGATCGTCGCGCCCGAGTGAGGCCCACGCCGCCCCCACGCACGCCCGGATCGCGGCACCGTCCGCGCCGATCCACTCGACAAACAGCGTGTCGGTCGCGAGCGCCGTGTTGACGGTCTCGTCGGCCACGACCTGGCCACGCGACAAGATGATCACGCGATCACACAGGGCCTCGACCTCGGCCAGAATGTGCGAGCTGAAGATCAGCGTTTGGTTGCCGCCCAAATTCTTGAGCATCGCGCGGATCCCTTGGACCTGGTTGGGATCCAGGCCCACGGTCGGCTCGTCGAGCACGACCAGCGGCGGCGAGCCCAAGAGCGCGTCGGCGATGCCCACCCGCTGGCGATAGCCACGGCTGAGCCGAGCGATCGGCGTCTCGGCCATGCCCTCGAGCCCCGACAGCCCGATCACCCGCTCGAGCTCGGCCCCGAGCTCACGCCGAGGCACCCGCTTGATCTTGGCCCGGAACTCCAGGTGCTCGCGCACGCGCAGCTCCTGATACAGCGGAACTTGCTCGAGCAAGTAGCCAACGAGCTCGCGGACCTCGAGCGACTGGGTCGCTACCGAAAAGTCGCCGACCCGCACGACCGTGTCTCGGCCCCGCGGGACCGGCAGGTAGCCGCAGCAGATCCGCATCAGCGTGCTCTTTCCGGCGCCGTTGGGTCCGAGCAGCCCAACCCGTTCACCCGGGGCGACCCGAAACCCGACGCCGTGCAGCGCCGGGTCCTCGGACCCTGGGTAGTGGAAGGTCAGGTTACTGACCTCGAGTGAGGCGGGGGGGCGTGCGGGCATGGCTCGCTGCGCGGAGGTGTACCGCGAAGCAGCCCCGGCCCCAATGGGCCCGCACGCATCGGCCCCTCACTTGGGCGCAGCGGGAGCGGCGGGATCTACCACTGCTCCGTCGGCCGCTGCTTGGTCGGCCGCTGCGTTGTCGGCCGGTGCTCCGTCGGCGCCGGGTTGATCCCCCGCCGGCTCTGCAGCCCCGGCGGCCGCTGCTTGGGCCGCCGCCTCGGCCTCGACCTGCTTGGCGATCGCCTCGGGGACGGGACCGGGCGCGGTCTCGATCGGATCGCGCTGGATCTCGGCCAGCGCCCACTCGATCGCCTGCTTGACCTCGGCGACCGGCTCGGTTGCGAGCTTGGCCTCGAGCAGCTTTTGATAGCCGAGTAACCGCTGCTCCCCCATGATCGCGGCGACGCGCTCGCGCACGACCGGCGAGGTCTCCGAGTCCAGCGCATACAGCAGCGCCAACGCCGTGCCGTTGTCCACGGCGGGGGCCAGGGCCTCGGCGCACGCCGCTCGCTCGGCCTCGTCCTTGACGTACTCACCCTCGTGCTTGAGCGTCAGACCGTCGAGCAGGCCCTTGCGGCGCAGCTCGTAGGCCCCGTAGGTCTTGGCGGCTTCCTCGAGATCTCCACCCTTGACCTGGAATTCGCCGAGCAGCAGCCAGCCGACCAGGTCATCGGGGATCATCTCGACGACGATCCACTGCTCGGCGATCGCCTCGTCCCACTTTTGATCTTTGGACAGCGCCAGGGCCAGCACGATGTGGGGTGCGGCCTCCTCGGGGATCAGCTCGATCGCCTGGCGATAGAACGAGATCGCCGATCGCTGATCATCGCGGGCCTCGTGCATGCCGCCGAGCAGCAAGCTGGCGTTCGCGCGCAGGTGGACGTCCTCGGACTCGCTGGCGACCCGCATCAGGTCGGCCTTGATCTCCTGGAACGCCGCGTCTGGCAGCTCGATCGTGGCCTCGAACCGGCCCTTGCTGGCGACGTAGAGCGCCTCGAGCTCGGCCTGGGTCAGCGCGGGCAAAGCCGGTGGTTTGTCGGCGTCTGGCCCGGCGTCGGCCTTGTCGGCGTTGGCCCCAGGCTCGGCGTCTTTACCGCAGCCCGCGCTGAGGCAGACACACAGACAGGCGACGACACTCGAGGCAGCGATCCTTGCGGTCAATGAAGACATCTTGGAAGCATCTTGGGGGCCGGACACGGACACTCCCCAAAGGTTGCCACAGTCCTGCGCTTTTGTTGTACCGTCGTTGTCGTGGGTATGAGAGGCGGCGGGTTCTCACAGGTGCTGGCGACCGTCGCCATCGCGGCCTCGCTGGGCGCCTGCGACCTCGAACCGTGCGGACCGCTCGACCTCGTCGGCACCCAGACGCGCGGCTTCGATCGCCAAGGGCCCACGGTGATCGCGGTCAGCGACGGTGCCCAGGTCGAGGTCGTCCGCACCTGTGCCCGCGCCGACTGCGGGTTCGCCGAGCTCGAGATCCAGTCGCTGCCGCTGCGCGCTCCGCCGGATCAGATCATGCTCACGGCGTCGGGCCGATGGCTGACCTACCGGGTCGGGTCCGGGGCGTACCGGATCGATCTCGACGCGACGCAGTCACAGAGCCCCGGCGGGCTCGGCACCCAGAGCGCCAACGACGTCGGTGTGCCCGGCAACATCGACGAGCTAGTTGGCTCCCTGCGTGGCGGCGACTGGCTGATCTACCGCACGTACGGAGCCGGCGGCACCCACGACGCGGAGCCTCGCAGCGAGCTGTGGGCCGTGTACGTCGGCGAGCTGGCCGAGGGCGAGGCCGCCCAACAATTTCGGCTGGGCGCGGGTCACGATCTGCGGGTCGTCGCCATGGGACACCGCCACATCGTCGCGCGCGAGCGGCTCGACGAGGGCCGCGAGGATCTCTACCTCGTGCGCGTGGCCCCAGCGCGGCGGGTCGACATCCTCGCCGGGTCCGCGGTCGGCGATCCGCTCCACCTCACCAGCGGTGACTCGTTTCGCCGCGTGATGATCACCGAGGGGCCCTCCCCCGCCGAGATCGACGACTCGACCGAGCCCCACGCCGAGGTCCCGACCGACGTCCAGGTGATCGCCACGACGGGCGAGGGCGCGAGCGCACGCACCCTGATCTTCGCCGTCGCCGACCTCGATCACGTCGCCAATTTCAGCGGTGAGGTGGTGACCTCGCTCAACCCCCTCGAGGACGTGCCTGGCCTCAGCCCGGTCTCCCCCGACGGCAAGCACCTGGCCTACGTCACGACTCGCGGGGACCTGGCGCTGCGCAACCTCGACGACCAGCGGTCGTGCATGGTTCGACCCGCCAGCGCCACGCGCCACGTGCTCGCGGGGTTCGCCGCCGACGGCACGATCTACCTCCAGGCCGAGGAGAGCGGGCACGAGGCCGTCTACGCCTATCAAGCCGACACCCAGGTGTTCACGCCGCTGACCGGCAGCGACCAACAGTGGCGCCTGCAAGCGGTGCCGCCCAGGCGCTACGAGCTCGACGACGACGAGCACCCCCCGCTGCCGTGGGCGATCGTCCGCGGTGACGATGAGCTCGCCGCCCGCGGCCCCGGCACCGGGCCCAAGAACCTCTCGTACGAGCAAGCCAGCTTCTTGCCCCGCGGCGACGAGACGCTGTGGCTGCTCGAGGCCAACAACGACGGCAGTCATCTCGATCTGCGCCGGATCCAGCCGATCGCCAGCGGCAACGTGCTCGGCTTCGACACCACCGACGCCGATCCAACGGTGTGTCGCGGCGCCGACTGCAAGTCGCCGAAGCCCTACTCGCACGAGTACTCGTCGCCCCTCACGACGGTCTGCGTGTCCGTCTCACAGTCGGCGATCGACACCACGCCGTGGGCCACACAGTGCTCGGAGCCGACCAAGCCCAAGCGCTACCTCGACAGCGGACCGCCCGCGGGCGAGCTCGGGCCCTGAACTCGGGCCCTCGAGTACTGGTTTAGCCGCGCACCAGCCTCGGCCAGTCCGGGATGGTCGGGTCGGCCACGGCCTGCATGAACGCCGTCGGCAGGGTGTCGGCGATGTCCATCGCCAGCGTGCCGTTGACGCTCAGGCAGTCGCCTGCGAGCGCGTGCACGTAGACACCCACGCACGCGGCCGTCCAGGCATCGAGCCCGCGCGCGAGCAACGCAGCGATCGCCCCGGCCAGCACATCACCGGATCCCGCGGTCGCCAACGCCGGGCCTCCACGCGTACAGATCGCCAGGCAGCTCCCCGCCCCTGCTCCGGCGGCGCGAGCGACGATGGTTCCTTGGCCCTTGAGCACCACCACCGCGCGTGTCGCCAGCGCGAGCTGCTCGGCGGCCGCGCGTCGATCAGCCTGGACGCGCGCGCTGGTCCAGGCTCGCTCGGGCGCGACCCGGTCCAGCATGCGCGCCGCCTCGCCAGGGTGCGGGGTCAAGATCCGCGGACCGGCCCCCGGCGCCAAGTGGTAGTGCTCGAGGCCGCTGGCGTCCCAAACCATCGGCCTCGCGTCGCTGCGCTGCAGGTCGTCGAGCGCCTGCTGATCTGCGTCGACCAGGCCCGGACCCACGACCAGCACGTCGGCTTGCGGGATCACCCACGCGTGCTCGGGAGCCGCCAGCATCAGCTCGGGACGCAGCTCGATCAGCGCATGACGAAGCTGAAGGTCGAGCGGCGCGAGCGTGGCCAGGCCCGCGCCGCTGCGCATCGCCGCCGTCGCCGCCAGGATCGCCGCACCCGGTGTGCCGCCGCCACCACCGATCACGCCCACGTGGCCGCGCTGGCCCTTATGTGCCGGGTAGTGTGCTGGGTAGTGCGCCGGGGAGTGTGCTGGGCTCGAGAGCGGCGCGAGCCAGCGGGCCACCCACGCCGGATCAATGAGCTCGATCTGCTCGGGCTCCTCGACCGCCACCAAGCCGATCTCGGCGACCACCAACTCACCGACATGATCGCGGGCCGGCGTGAGGTGCAGGCCCGGCTTGCTCCGCTGAAACGTCACCGTCAGCGCCGCGCTCGCGACCGCGCCCGGCACCGCCCCCGAGTCGACGTCGACGCCGCTGGGGAGATCGACGGCGACGGTGATCAGGCGCTCGCGACCTAGCTCATCGACCGCCACCGCCAGCCACTGCAGCGCAGCCGCGACGGCCCCACGCGGCGCCCCGCGGCTGCCCGTGCCCAACAGCGCGTCCACGATGATCGTCGCGTCCGCGGGCGCTGGCGGGAGCTCGGTGACGACCTCCACGCCATGCGCACGCGCGAGCTGCAGCTGGGCCGCCACCGCGGCGTTGTGGCGCCCGCCGACCATCACCGCGACGACCGCTCGCTCGCGCCCATGCAGCTGCCGAGCGATCGCTAGCCCATCACCGCCGTTGTTGCCCGGCCCGACCAAGATCACGATCTGCTCGACCCCGCGCGCGTCCGCGAGTCGCTCGACCTCCGCGCTCACGCACAGCGCCGCGCGCTCCATCAACACCGATGACGGCATCTCCAGCTGCTCGATCGTGTGCCGATCCGCGGCCGCGGCCACGCTCGCGGTCCACAGCCTCGCTGGCGCCGACGTTCGCACAGTCGAAGTGTACAGCCGGTCGACCCGGCTCAGCTCAGCTTCGCGGCGATCTCGGCGATCGCAACTTCTGCGATCTCCTCGACCGCTTGCGCGAGCGCGCGCTCGTCGGTGCCCTCGACCATCACCCGCAGCTTCGACTCCGTGCCCGAGTAGCGCACGACCACCCGGCCCTCGTCGCCGAGCCGCTGCTCGACCGCCGCGATCGCCTGGTTCGCGCGCTCGAGCTGCGCGAGCGGGATCTTGCGGAGCACCGTGAAGCTGCGTGAGACCTGGGGATAGCGGGTCATCACCGCCGCCAGCTCGGCCAGCGTCTTTTGCTCGCGGACCATCACCGTGAGCACCTTCAGGGCCGCGACCAGACCATCGCCAGTCGTCGCGTGCTCGAGGCAGATCAGGTGCCCCGACTGCTCACCGCCCAGGTTGCAGCCGCGCTCGCGCATGGCCTCGACGACGTAGCGATCGCCGACGGGGGTGCGCACCAGGTTCACGCCGACCTGCGCCAGGCTGCGCTCGAGCCCGATGTTGGACATGACCGTCGCGACCACGGCGTCGCCCGTCAGCTGGCCACGCGTCGCCAGGTCGCGCCCAATGATCGCCAGCAGCGCGTCGCCGTCGACGATCTGCCCGCGGTTGTCGCAGACCACCGCCCGGTCCGCGTCGCCGTCCAGGGCGACACCAAAGTCGGCCCGATACTCTCGAACCGCGTGCGAGAGCTGCTCGGGATGCATCGCGCCGAACCCCGCGTTGATGTTGGTGCCGTCGGGCTCGACGCCGATCCGCACGACGTCCGCCCCGAGCTCCTCGAAGATCTTCGGCGCAATCTTGTAGGCGGCCCCGTGCGCACAGTCGACCACGACCCGCAGCCCGTCGAGGCCAAACTCCTGCGGCAGCACGTGCTTGACGTGGGTGATGTAGCGCCCGCCCGCGTCCTCGAGCCGAAACGCCTTGCCGATGTTCTCACCGTGGGCGAGCCGGTCATCGACCGCGCCCCGCTCCATCAGCGACTCGATGTGGCTCTCGACCGCGTCGGGCAGCTTGAACCCGTCGTTGGCGAACAGCTTGAACCCGTTGTCCTCGAACGGGTTGTGGCTGGCCGAGATCACCACCCCCGCGTCGGCGCGCATCGACTTGGCCAGGTACGCGACCCCAGGCGTCGGCAGCGGCCCGGTCAGCATCACGTCGACCCCCAGCGCACACAGCCCCGACGCGAGCGCGGTCTCGAGCATGTAACCGCTGCGCCGCGTGTCCTTGCCGACCACGACCTTGCCCTCGCGTCCAAAGTGCGCGGCGACGGCCATTCCAAACCGCATCGCCACGTCTGGGGTCATGGGGTGGACGTTCGCGCGACCGCGGATCCCATCGGTGCCGAAGAGCTTGCGTTGCTTGGCCACGCGGCGGAGCTTACCTCAGCCGAACCGCCTCGCTTCGGCCCGATCCGTGACCAGCTCCGTGACCAGAACCGTGACCAGCTCCGTGACCAGCTCCGCGACCAAATCCGTGACCAGATCCAAGCCCGAGCGCCGACCCCTCACCGCCCTCAGTCGGGCGCGTCAGGCAGCTCGACACCCTGCGGCGACAGGCGCAGGCGGATCAGCGGCGGCACGATCGACAGCTGCTCGGCCGCGGCGGTCGGGACCTCGGAACCCCACTCGAAGCGAACGGTCACGGAGATCGGCGCCCCGCGCTTGCTGGCGGTCTCGACCTCGATCATCGGGCGCAGCGGGTGCTCGAGGCCGGTCAGAGCCGAGAGCCTGGCGCGAGGTCCCCGCACGCTGACCCGCTCGGCGCCGGGCAGCACGCTCGGCGCGAGCTCGGGCAACGCCTCGCGCAGGGCCTCGCCGGTCTCGACCTCGAGTTCGATCTCGCCGATCACGTCCGCGACCTCCGCGACCACCCGGACCGACGGAAGGTCGCCGGTCGGGACGCCGAAAAACAGCAGTCGCACCGGGGGTGGCTCGAGCGAGACCTGGGTCTGCACGCTCGCGGTCGCGCCGTCGATGTCGACCGCCCGCGTGTACAGCTGATCGACGCCCTTCAGGTCGGACACGGGCGCGCGCACGATCCAGCTGTCTGGCTCGACCCGGGTCGCCACCAGCCTATGATCCGGATCGACCGCGCCGACGACGACCGGAACGATCGTCAGCTTGCGCTCGATGACCGCCTCGAACCGCAGGTCGACATGATCGTAGTCGAGCGCGTCGAGCACGACACCCGGCGGCATCACGATCGCGGCCGGATCGAGCTCCATCGGCCCGGGCCGGACCTCGCGCAGATCCAGGGTCGCCGTGCCCAGCTCCACGGCGGCGATCCGGTTGACGTTGACCCACGGCCCCCGCAGGCGCAGCTCGACGGTCTCCGGCGGCGCGGTCAGCAGCACGCGATCGGGATCGTCGACGACGCGCAGGGGGATCGTGAAGCTGCGGGTGACCTCGTCGCGCGTCACGATGAACACGATCAGCGCGAGGAAGAACGCCATGATCTTGGTGCCCCAGTGCTTGGTCGCGACCTCGACGGCGACGGCGCCCGCGCGGCCCAGCCAGCTGCGGGGTGCATCCTCTGCCATCAGCCGTTCCCCCGTGAGCCCGCGCTGGTGCTGGCGCTGGCGGGCAGCTCGGACCCGTCGGCGTCCAGCTGCATGTCCGCCCGGCTCGTCGCCGCCCCCGCGGCCACGGTTGGCGCCGGGCGATCGATCCACGCGTAGATCTGGCGCTCGAGCCCTGCCGAGTCGACCGGCTCGCTGATCACGCCGCCCTCGACCACGCGGATGTCACCGCGCTCCTCGGACAGCGCGATCACCAGCGCATCGCACTCCTCGCTGACCCCGATCGCGCCGCGATGACGGGTCCCAAACCGTGGGTCGAGATCGCGGGTCGACAGCGGACACACGACCCCCGCACGATCGATCCGAAACTCGCGGATCAAGATCGCCCCATCGTGGGCGGTGTTGAGCGAGTGCGGGAGCGTGAGCGCGACCAGGGTCTCGGTGACCAGCGGCGCGTCGATCCGCTTGCCGACGTCGGTGCAGACCTCCAGCACGTCGAGCTCCCCCTCGAGGATGAACAGCGCCCCGACTCGCGCCTTGGCCAGCCGCTCGCACGAGCTGATCAGGGTCTCGACCGCGGTCTCGGCTGCCGCGCGGCGCGACTGCGGCATCAAGCGCTGGCCCACCCGGACCAACAGGCGCCGCAGCTCCTGATGAAACACCACGATCAGGATGATGATGATGTACTCGAGGAAGTACTTGAGCAGGACGCCGACGCCGACGATCTCGAGCTCACGCGCGACGAACCCGGCGGCGGCCAGCAGCGCGACCAAGATCAGCACGGGCAGCGCGCGCGTGCCCTTGAGCTGACGCAAGACCGCGTAGGCGAGCACGAACAGCAGCGCGAAGTCGACGACGTCGCGCCAGGTCAGCGCCGAGAGCAGATCAGCGAGGGTCACGCCTGCATCCTCCGCGCTCGATCAGCGGACACCAGGTCGGGCCTCGAGGGCGTGCTCGGGGTCGTGAGGCATGGCAAATGGGCTCAGCGGCTGGCGAACTGCTTGGCGTCGATACCATAGCGACGCAGGAGCTTGTGCAGGTACTTCCGATCCATGTCCGCCTCGCGGGCACCACGAGAGATGTTGCCGCCCGCGCGCTCGAGCAACCAGTGCAGGTAGGCCTCCTCGAATCGCTCGACCGCCCGCTCCTTCTGCTCCCGGAAGGTCAAGGTTGGGTCGAAGGACACCACCCGCGCGTCGGCCTCGGCGCGACGATCGGACGCCATCAGATCGATGACGCCATCCGGTGACAGGTAGGCGCTGCGCTCGACCACGTTGCGAAGCTCGCGGACGTTGCCTGGCCAGTCGTAGCCGAGCAGCCGCGCCATCGCCTCGGGCCCGGGCGGACGCCACATCCCCGGCGGCAGCCGCCGCGAGAAGGCCTCGATCAGCATCGCAATGTCGTCGCGTCGCTCACGCAGCGGCGGCAGCTCGCAGTTGACGACGGCGAGCCGGAAGTAGAGGTCTTCCCGGAACGCCTCGTCGTCACCCGGCGTCAGCAGCTCGCGGTTGCTCGCCGCGAGCACGCGGACATCGACGGCGAGCTCCTCGCTGCCACCGACCTGGCGAAACCGGCCGCTCTCGAGCACGCGCAGCAGCTTGGGCTGAAGATCGGCCGGCAGCTCACCGACCTCATCGAGCAGCAGCGTGCCGCGATCGGCGAGCGCGAACGCACCGCGACGACCAGGATCGTCGCGCACGCCAAACAGCTCGGTCTCGATCTGATCGGCCGCGAGCGCGCCGCAGTCGACGATCACAAACGGCTGCTCGCGGCGGCCCGACGCCTCGTGGATCGCTCGCGCCACCAGATCCTTGCCGGTGCCCGTGTCGCCGCGAATCAGCACGGGCACGTCGCGATCGGCGACCCGCTCGAGCACGGCGAACACCCGGCGCATGGCCAAGCTGCGCCCGAGCACGGGTCCAAACCGATCCGCCTCGCTCGGCAGCAGCTCGGGCTGACGGTCGCGGGGCACGAAGCGCAGCTCGAGCGCGCCGAGCCGCAGCTCGTCGCCGGGACGCAAGAACGCGTCTTTGATGCGCGAGCCGCCGAGGAAGGTACCGGCGGTCGACTCGCGATCGAGCAATCGATATCGCTCGCCTTCGCGGCGTATCTCGGCGTGAACGCGGCTGACCGAGTCATCGGGGAGCACGACCTCGCACTGGCGCGACCGACCCATCGTGACCACGGGTTTGACGATCTCGACCTCGCGCCCGCGCAGCTCACCCGACAGGATCAACAGCCGATACCCTTGGTGGGCGAGCTCGGTCTCGTCGTCCACAGCCACCGTCGATGAGACCTGCTCGTTGGTTCGCGCCACGCCACGAACGCTATCATTGGCGCGCCCCGACCGGCGCGCTCACCAACCAACGCAAAAGGGACGGCCTAGACCGTCCCTTTGGAACCCATGGCGAGCTCGCCCTCGCTGGCAGCTTGTACAGCGCCCTGTGCCCAGCCCGCGTCAGATGAAGAAGTCGATGACTGCGACGCCACGATCGGCACCAGACCCGGCGTCAGGCTCGGCTCGCTCGCGCTTGCTTGGCTCTCGCCACTCGGGAGCCTGGAGTGGGAGCTGAAGTACCGGCCGCTCTTCGATGAAGCGGGGGGGGGCGGG
>NZ_PVNL01000077.1 GCF_002994635.1 Enhygromyxa salina
GCCGGCTCGCGGGTGCGGTTGGAACCATCGACGGCAGATCCGACAGGGGCGCGTGCGGGGCATCGCCCGCAAGCGTCACTGCGATCGGGATGGACCGCCCAGTAATGGGCGGGGGCCAACGGCCACGAGGGCTTTTCCTCGGCTCAGGCTGCTCTTGGGTGGGTCACTTCTGACGAGCAGAGGTGGGTCATTTTTGACGAGCGGCGAAGTGTCGTGCGCTGTGCGATCTTGCCGATCAGTGTAACTACGGCGGGTACCATGACTGGGGGAATTGCTGGGTTCAGTGCTGGTCAAACCTCGACATCGACGCGTCTCAAGGATGTTTCGCAGAGGCGGTGAACCTAAAGGGGTGCATTGTCGACCGACTTCGCGAAGAATGTAAGCGTGTCGGCTCGGCGTGTCGCGCCGAGAACACGGCATGGAAGGAGTGTGTGAGCTGGTGACGGGGGCGGACGTCGATCAAGCGTCGCGGGGCAGCTCGCAGCGGGCGCTCGCGTCGGCGAGCGTGAGGCTCAGCAGCGCTGTGAATGCGGCGATCCCCTCGCGCTCGGCCTCGAGCGCGAGCGAGGCCTGCTGCGCGGCCGCGATTCGCTCGCCGAGCTGCGCGTCCACGGCTTGCAGCTCACGCTCGATGTCCAGCTCGGCCGTCGAGAAAGCCGTGGTCAAGCCGTCCCCGGCGAGCAGCTCGTAGGCGTCGCGGATCCGACGAAACCCCACGGGATCAGCGTGCGGTGAGTGCTGGTGGAGCAGCCCAAAGTAGGCGCGCTTGATCACCGCACGATCCATCGTCGGTGTGATGCCAAGCACGCGAAAGGGATCACTGGACGCCATCACCAACCATCCTCGTCGAACAGCGTGCGCTGCTTGGCCGGTTTCTCGTTCGCCTCGCGGGGCTCGACTCGAGCCGCCTTCTTCGATTTCTTCTTCGTCGTGCGCGGCGCGCTGTTCTCGGCCTTCTTCGACGGCTTCTTCTTCGACGTTCGCGGCTCCTCGGGCGAGGCTGCCGCTTTCTTTGTGGAGGGCTTCTTCGTGGAGGGCTTCTTCGTGGAGGGCTTCTTCGTGGAGGCTTTCTTCTTGGCGGTGGCCTTCTTCTTGGCGGTGGCCTTCTTCTTGGCGATGGCTTTCTTCTTCGGCTGCCGCCGCCGCACGCCAGCGAGGCGCTCCGCCTCCCGCAGAAGCCGAGGGTCGACGCCGTCGGCCTCACCGGTCCGCTCCACCGCGGCGACCAACGCCCGCGCGACCGGCTTGGTCGTGGGCGGATCGATTCCTACATCGAGGAGCCGCGCGAGCGCCCGCGCGAGCGCGGCCGGCTCCCCCCCAAACCGGTCCAGCAGCGGAGCCAGCGCGAGCAGCTCGAGATCCCGCCGATCATGGTCGGACGACGCGATGATCGCCCGGACCAGCTGGTCGGCGGTCGGCGCCGCGTCAAGGTACATGCGCATGAACTCCACGCCGCGGTCCCGCACGTTGTCGCGGTGCAGCAACTCGATGAGCAGGTCGATGTCGTGGGGCAGCAGCTGCGCGGCGTGGCGCTCGATGAACGCCAGCTGCGTGGGCCCGAGCGGCTCGGAGTCGTCAACCAGGAAGCGCATGTCCCCGAACTCGGCCGGAACCGGCATGTTCTTTGGCATCATGCGCAACATCCCAAGCATATCGTTCAGCTCGAGCGCTGCCTCGAGATCGTCGACGGTTGGATCGATCGACGCGAGCGCGCGCTCGAGACCGCGGATCATGTCCTTGACCTTGGGCTGCTTGGATCCCACCGGTCGGCGGACCTGCTCGTGCTCACGCAAAGCGTCGAGCGCCAGGCGTGCCAGTGGCCGGCGGGCGTCGCCCTCCACGAGCTCGAGCGCCTGCTCGACGAACAGCAGCTGGTCTTTCCACGCCAACCAGCTGACCCGGCTGCACAGGTGCTGGATGGCCATCCGGTCCTGTAGGTTGGACGCGTCGAGGGTGGCGAGCGGTCGCGCGAGCGCGCCCGACCGGACCAGCTCCGCGCCGAAGCTTCGCAGCCAGTTGGGCGCCGCGTCGCCTTTTTGGGCGGTGCGGAGCCACCACGAGAGCGTCCACTCCCACACCCGCGTGGCTTGGGGATCGAGGCGCAGCAGCCGACGCCCCAGGCCGAGCGTGGCTTCGGAGTCGACGCCGGGCGAGCGCGGCGGTGGCGGGTAGGCCTCGAGCGCGCTGCAGACCAGGGGGCGCAGGGCGGGGGCTCGATAGGCGCTCTCGAGCAAACCGGCCAGCTCGGGAGGCGGCTGCGGAGTCGCAGACAGCTGACGCGCGAGCCGAATGGCCTGGGGCACGAGCGCTCGATCGACGCTCGGATCCAGGACCCGCGCGAGCAACGTGAGCGCGCGAGGGGTCGCCGAGCTGCGCCGATCACTGGCGCCGCGCAGCGCCAGCCGCCACCCGAGCTGGGCCGTGAGCGCCAGCAGCGGTCGCCGCTGCGCGGGCTCGAGCCGCATGATCTGACGCTCGATCGCCTCGAGCCGATCGAGGTCGTCAGCCCCAGCCAACAGCGCCAGCTCCAGGCCCGCGGGGTCAGTTGGGATCGGCGCGCCAGCGGAGGGCTTGGCGCTGGCCGGGACACGCACGCGCACCAGCTCGCTCACCACCTCGGCGGGCGGCTCGCCACGATGGTCCAGATAGGCACGGCACCACGGCACCAGGCCCGGCGCGCGCGCGGCTAGACCAGGGCCGAAGCTGGCCAACAAGCGCTCGCTCGATTCCCACTGGCGGGCCCGCAGCGCGCGGGCCAACAACAGCCAGCTGCACGCGTGAACCCGGGCTTGGTCGTCGCTGGTGAGCAGCGCGGGATTGGCTGCGATCGGCCGCACGAACGCGAGCACCCGGGCGTCGTCGCGCTGCGCGTAGCTGTGCTCGATGTCGGCCGCGATCAGCTCGAACGTGGGCCCGGGCTGACCCGGCGGCAGGTTGGCGGTGAGCAGGCTCAGGGCGTCGCCACGCCGCTGGGCCTTGTCGACGTCCCGGACCGCCCGCTTGTCTTGCTTGCGTTGCCGCCGATCCTTGCGCCTTGCCACTACCCGTCTCCGGCCTCTTGCTCGAGGAACAGATCCAGCATCTCGTCTTCGATGTCGCCCCGCTGCTCGGGCGCGGCCGCCCCCCACGCTTGAATCAGCCGCGTCAGCTGGTCACCCGTCCGCGGCTCGGCGGTCTCGAGCAGGCGCTTGGCTCGGCGGATCAGCGCGCTGTCAGTCCCGATCCGGCGCAGGTCCACGCCAGCGGGATCCGCCGCGGGAGCGGCCTCGCGCGTGGTCGCGTCCGGCAGGCGCAGGCTCACTGTCTTTTGCTTGTCCTCGGCGCCGGCCTGCGTGGCCGTGACTTTGACGATCCCGTCGAGGTCATACGCGAACCGAAACCGGACCGGGGTGCCGCGGGGCGCGGGCTCGAGCTCGAGATGAAACGATCCGATCTCCAGGTTCTCCGAGCAGCGCGGGGACTCGCCCTGAAACACGTCGACCTGGACCTGATCCTGGTCATCGACCATCGTGTACAGCTCCTCGGTCCGATCGGCGGGCAGGGCGGTGTTGCGGTGGAGCACGGCCGCGAAGGTGTCGGGGTCGTCGGCCAGGTAGGGGTCGTCGTCTTCCCCAATGGCGCGCAGGCCCAGGGTGTGGGCGGCGACATCGACCAGGATCCGATCGCAGCTGACACCCAAGAGCATGCCGCATTGGATCGCCGCGCCCAGCCCGACCGCCAGGTCGACGTCGATCTCTTCGTGGATGTCGATCTCGAACGCCTCGGCGAGCAGGGTCCTGACCAGCGGGATCCGAGTCGAGCCGCCGACCAGGCAGATCCGTGCGATCTGCTCGTCGGGACCGAGCTTGGCGTCGGCGATCGCCCGCCGGGCCAGCTCGATCGTCGTGCGCAGCATCGCGAGGATCGCGGCCTCGAACGCGTGGCGCGTGACCGTGAGCTGCAGGTGGACCGGCTGCGAGGCGGCGCGGGCGATGAACTCTTCGTGAACCTCGACCTCGACCTTGCTCGACAGCGCGATCTTGGCGGCCTCGGCCGCGCTGCGCAGCCGGGCCTTGGCGCTGGCGTCGAGCTCGAGCCCGCGCGCCGTCCCCAGCTCGTCGACGAACATGCGGACCAGCGCCTCGTCGAAGTCGTCGCCCCCGAGGCTGGTGTTGCCGGTCGTCGATCGGACCTCCCGGACGTCGCCGAACACCTCGAGCACCGACACATCGAAGGTCCCGCCGCCGAGATCGTAGACCAGCAGCAGCTCGGGGCCGCTGGCCTCGCTCGCGCGCACGTGGTCGTAGACCAGCGAGGCCGCGGTCGGCTCGTTGAGCAGGCGCAGCACCTGCAGGCCCGCGCGCTCGCCCGCGGCCAGGGTCGCCCGCCGCTGCGCGTCGTTGAAGTAGGCGGGCACGGTGATGACCACGTCGCGCACGTGCTCGCCGGTCTGGGCCTGGGCTGCGGCGGCCAGCGAGCGGAGGATCTCGGCGGAGATCTGCTCGGGCAGCAACGACCGACCCGCGACCTCGACCGGCTCGGACTGGCCCATGCGCCGCTTGATCGAGCGCACCACTCGATCAGGATGGAGCAGCGCCAGGTTCCGGGCCTCGCGGCCCACGAGCACGCGATCATCTTCGGTGTACATGACCACCGAGGGCACGATCGCGCTGCCGTCGACCGGCAGCGCCTGCGGTACGCCGCCGTGCAGCCGGGCGATGACCGAGTTGGTGGTCCCCAGATCGATCCCAAACACAGCGCGGTCTTGGCTGGTCACGGCGCCCTCCTGTTCACGATGACTTCTCCCTCGCGGATCAATTCGTCACCTCGAGTCGCGGCCGAGCGCACCACCCGGGTCACGACCCCGTCGGCCAGCGCAGGATCGTCTTCGGTGCCCACGATGCGAAAGCGCTGGCCTTGCGGCGGCGCGCCCGTGTCGGCGTGGCGCCGGAGCCCCCGAGCTGCGATGAAGCGCTCGAGTCGCAGCGAGATGCCGGCGAGTCCGTCGGCGACCGCCGCTTGATCGGCACCGAGTGAGCGCCGCGCGTCGTCGAGCCGATCGAGGGCGTCGAGGACCTCGTCGAGGGTCTCGGTTGGCGCCTGCGTGGGCGCAGTGAGACGCTCGAGCACCGCGCGGTGATTGGCGCCGACGAGCTCGGTGATCTCGTCGAGGCGCAGCGAGATCTTGGCCTGGGCCCGCGCGATCATCTTGAGGCGGACCTCGAGCTCCGCGTCCAGCTCTGATCCTGAAGTAGCCTCCGAATCGCCAGCTTGGGGCGCCGGACCGAGCCAGGCGCGAATGCGATCGAGCATCCGCTCGCAGGTAACATGGCGCTCACGCACTGGCAACGGCAGCGGACTGTTCTCGGCTTGGGCCAGGCCTCTGGCCCACTTGCAGGCGCCATTCGTAGACTGGCTCACCGTGGGCAGCGGACTGTGTCCACGCTGGTGGCGAACTTGGCGATCTCAGCGCCGGCTCGCGACGCGCCAGGTATATTGCGCGAGCATGAGCGATCTGCAGGTGCGACCGGAGCCAGAAGACTCGCGCGTGCGATCGCGTCGGCGTGTTCGCACGCTGCAGGATCTGCTGGTGTTTCAGATCAAGCTGTTGCTGGAGGGCTTCAAGGATCTCGTGCTCGGACCGCTGAGCCTCGGCGCGGCCGTGCTCGACTTTCTGCTCGCCAAGAAGGCGCCCGATCGCTACCTCGACGGGGTCATGCGAATCGGTCGGCGCTACGAAGACGCGCTCGATCTCTACGGGGCACTCGACGCTCTGGACGATCCGGCTGGGTCAGGTGAGCGCGGGGCTGAGTTGAGGAGCCCGGACTCGCTGGCACCGCCCCCTCAGATCTCATCGATCGGGCCCGACCCGCGCGGTGGGTAGCGCGGCTTCCGTGCGCGGCGGACAAGCGGTCACCAAGCGTGCCAACCGCGTATCTCCAGATCTCGGCCGCTAGCTTGGCTCAATCGCCAGGCTGGATCAGTCGACCGCGCGATTGTGAGCGCTGACGCTCAACGCTCTCGATGTCGGCCATCGCTGATAGACTGCGGCCGAGATATGCGGGCCACCTTCGACGCACTCCGACATACCCTGTTGTTCCTCGCGCTGATCTTGCTCGCCGGCTGTGCGGGCAAGAAGGAAAAGATCCTCGTGTTGGTCGCCGACAACCACGCGACGATCAACCTGTTCGGCTTCGAGGAGAGCGAGCTCCACCACATCCACAACACCGTCGAGCTGCATCGCAACGTGTTCTTGGTCCGCTACGACCCGGAGACCCCCGACAAGCTCAAGTGGGTCAACTGTCCGGTCGCGGCGACCTACTCGTACCGCCAGGCCAACGGTCGGCGAGTCGAGAGCATGTTCGTGCGCTCGTTCCAGGAGCTGCAGGCCAAGGTCCCGGTCAACTACGCGCGCTTCGCTGGTCAGATCAAGAACGGCAAGTCGCTCGAATTCCACTACGTGACGATCGGCTCGTACGAGCTCATCGGTGAGTTCAAGATCCCCAAGAACGACCCTGACTGCGAGGGCGCGACCCACTACGTGGTCACGCTCAGCGTCGGCGCGTTCAACTTCAGCGAGGAGAAGGCGATCGAGGGCGGGATCGAGGTCGCCGAGAAGACCACCGGGATCGGGGTCGGGGCCTCGGCTGGGCGCGGCGCGGGTGAGATGACGAAGATGGGCGACCTCGACTCGTGCATGGACGATCAGGCCGCGCTCAACGACTGCTTCACGCCGCTGCAGGTCCTGATGATGCCGCTCGCGGCCCGCCACTGGGAGGGCAGCGGTGCGGTCGATCCAGCGCCCGTGCGGACGGCCGACACCAGCGGCAGCGGCAGCGGTCCGAGCCGTCAGGTCAACACCGATCTCGCGCTCCACGTCGACGAGGCCAAGTGGCGACCGGGCTCGTTCATGGCCATGGCCCTCGAGCGGCTGCTGCTCATGGCCACCCGCGTCGACAACACCACCGACTTCGGCTTTGACGACAAGGGCAGCACGGTCGCCGCCGGGTTCTTGCGGCCCGAGCACCCCCAGCAGTTCACCCGCGTGTTCGAGGCCGGCAAGACCTACGCGGTGATCGGCGCGGGCTCGACCGAGGCCAACATCGACATCGTGATCAAGGATCCAGGCGGCAACGTGATCGCCGCCGACACCGAGGCCGACGGCACCCCCGCGGTGACCTTCACGGCGCCGACCGAGGGCAACTACAAGATCGAGCTCTCGGTCGTGAATCAGGCCGAGGAGTTTGGCGCGATCGTGATCATGCAAGACGGCGGCCTGCCGATTCCCGCCGAGACCCTCCAGATGGTGTTTCAGCGCCTGCTCGACTCGGGGGCGTTCGCCTCGGGCAAGGTCCAGGAACTCGGGTTCCAAAACGGCTTGGTGTTCCACGAGGACGACTGGGCCCTGCAGGGCACCGTCCTGTATCCTGGCGAGGCGATCCGTCAGACGGGCATCACGCTCGGCGGCAACTCGGCGGTGTTCGCCGCGGTGTCGCATGAGGAGTCGTTCAACATCGACCTCGAGGTCATCAACGCCAACACTGGCGAGACCGCGGTCGACCACGAGCCGGACAGCAACCCGATCGTGATCGTGGACTCACCCGACCCGAACACGAGCTACGACCTTCGGGTGATCTACGGGCAGGGTGACTCGGCGACCCTGGCGACCTCGCTGATCCTGATCGTTTCGGACTAACCTATTACCAAGCATTCCCGATTTTACTGTGTCCATGGGACGCACGACATGGTGAAAGTTTAGCTACGGACTAAAACCCGCGGCCGACGAAGACGCGGAAGTAGTCGATGCCGACTTCCTTGTCGAACCCGTGGGCGTACTGGAAGAACAGCGACATCCGCTCGCCGTAGCCCAGCTTCAAGCTGGTGATCAGCGTGGCGCCAATGCTGCCCGCGAGATCGCTGAACTTGATCGGGTCGCTCCAGGCCATGCCCCAGTCGGTGAACACGACCGCCACCATTCGCTCGAGGAAGCCCGGCACGCTGCCGACGCCGCGGTCGAGGTCGACGAGCGGGATTCGATACTCGGCGTTGAACAGCCCGTAGTACAGGCCCGAGAACCGGCTGGGATCATAGCCGCGCAAGGTCGTGCCCTCGCCCAGGGCGGCGCGGGCGATCACGGTGCGGATGACATCTTGATCTTCGCTCAGCCCGCCGAGCCGAAATGGCCCGCGCCCGCGCAGCCCGCCCGCCGAGGCCCCGCCCGAGATCCGCAGCGCCAGGATCTGATGGCCGGGCCAGGGCATGCGCAGGTACTCGGTGTAGCTGCCGCTGAGTCGCACGTCGCCGTAGTCGCTGCCGATCCGCTTGTCGCTGACGCTGAGGTTGGTCCGTAGCTGCCGGCCGGTCTCGGTGCCCCAGGCGTAGCGCACGCCCTCGCGGTTGTCGTAGCTGAAGCTCAGATCGATCGAGGCCACGTTGCCGACCGCGGGCAGGTTCGAGGCCGGCGAGTTTGGATCGACGATGTCGTCGAAGTCATCGAGGTTCTTGTAGTGATTGAACGTGTAGCCGAGGCCGAGATCGGCGTTTTGTCGGGCCAGGCGGATCACGGGCAGGTCCATGTCGACCGCGAACGAGGTGACCTGCTCGAGGTAACCTTCGAGCAAATACGGCTGGCCCTCGCCATACCCCGCGCTGTCCGGCGGGGGATCGTAGACATAGCGCCGGTAGCCGTTGCGGACCCGATAGTCGCGACCAAACCCAAAGCTGAAGCTGGGGAACAAGCGCGACATTCGATACGAGACCGATCCGCTCGGCTTGTTGACGGCGGTCAGCCACTCGAAGCTGCCGACCAGCGAGTGAAATTCGACGACGTCTTGGACCGCGAGCGAGAGCCCCAAGCTGGAGAACAGGCTGCCAAATTCGAACTCGGCGGCCGAAGGAAACAAGGTGCGCGGATAGAAGGTCCGATAGAACCGATAGGGCTTGGAGTTCAGGCTGGGCTGGCGACCGGCGTCGGCGCTGCGCTCGGGGGTTGGATCGTCGGCGGTCGGCCACGCGGGGATCCCCGGCACCGGCTCGAGGAACGCCTCGGGGTCGAAGTCCATCTTCCACACGTCGTAGCCCGTGCTCGAGTAGCCGACATAGGCGATCTGATCGCCCGCGTGGTTGAGCCCCGGCTCGAACGCGCCGCCGAGCACGTTGCTGACCTGCCAGATCTTCTTGGTCTCGGTGTCGTAGGCGTGGATGTTGTAGACCCCGCTGCGATCGCTGGTGAACAGCAGCCAGCGGCCGTCGGGCGACCACTCGGGGGAGTTGTCCTGCGAGCGATCGGCGGTGATGCGCTCGTGGGTCTCGGTGCCGAGGTCGTAGACGTAGAGATCGCGGTAGCCACCGTCGCGCCAGGCCGCGTAGGCGATCTTGGTGCCGTCGGGGTGCCAGTCGGGATCGTAGACGTGCTGCACGTGGTCGAGCGGCGCGAGCTCTTTGACCTCGAGGGTGTCGAGCGCGAGCATGCCGATCCGTGACTGGCCGCTGTCGTTGCGCACGAACACGGCGGTGCGCCCGTCGGGCGAGACGTCGGGGCTGCGCGCCCGCAACCCAAACGTGAGCTGCTCGCGGCCGCGCCGATCCGGGCCCTTCCACCGGTAGAGGTCGCTCCAGTGGTAGCGAAGATCGTGCACGCCGACCATGTCGAATACGATCTGATCTTCGTTGGGGCCAATGAAGCTGGGCCGGCCGTTGTCCTCGATGTCGATCACCCGCTCGATGTCGGGGCTGGTGCCTTGATTGCCGATCCCCCAGCCCTCGCGGATCCGCGAGCCCTCGGCCGGGATCTTGCGGATGCCAGACTGGACCTGGCCAGTGTCGTCGTAAAAGTAAATGTGCTGATCATCGGGCGCCCACACCGGATACCGGGTGTGCGCGCCCGACGAGCCCGAGCTCGAGGTGAAGGTCAGGCGTCGGCCCTGGCGCAGCCCCCGAGCGCGGATCTGGCGGGCCTCCGCGAAAAACCGGCGCTCGAGGTCGGTGTGAAATTCCTCGTAGACCTGGTCGAAGCCGACGCCGATCACGTCCTCGAGCGCGCGGTTGATGCCCCACGGGACGATGCGGCTGCCATAGATATGGCTGAGCTCCGCGAGCTTGTCCTTGCCGTAGTGCATCCCGATGTAATGCATGATGTGCAGGCCATACATGTACACGCTGGAGCCGTGGGGAAACACGCGCGCGCTGGAGTTGATCTGGTCGCTGCGCTGGAATCGACCGTCGAGCACGGCCATGCGCATGAACATGTTGAACAGCGCCGAGCGGTGCCTACCCTGGGCCGAGGTGTCCGACTCGTACATGGTCGCGAGCCCCTCGATGATCCAGCGCGGCTGCACGATGTTGGGCCCGAGCAGCTTGCCGGCCACGCCGAACCCGAGGATCGCGTTGAGCAGCCGCGTCACCCCGTGGACCGTGTCGATGTGGACGACGTGGGTGAACTCGTGGGTGACGAGGATGTCGAGCCAGTCGTCGTAGCTCTCGAGCACCGAGAGGGTGTCGGGGGCGGCCGCGAACAGGCGGATGCGCGGAAACGGGACAGCGTTGGCGAACCCGTTGCTGGCGTCGGTGGTGTCGGTGATGACGATGTGCGTGCGGGTCGCGGGCGCGTGGGCCAGGCCCATGGTCAGGCGCTCGTAAGCGCGCTCCGACAGCATCGCTGTGCGATCCGCGACCTCCTCTTCGCCGACGTGATAGTGGATCACGAAGTGCTCGGTCGTGATCGTGCGGAACTCGAGATCGGGGTTGGCGTGGGCGCTGGCCGTCGGCAGCAGCCACAGCGCCATGAGCAGGCACGCGGTGACCAGCCAGCGCAGCACCGCGGCCGTGAGCGGTCGTCCCCACGCGGGCGGGCGCAGCTCGTGGTTGGCCGGGTCGGGCACCGACCGCGAGCGTAACCCATGTGCCTGAACCCCCACAGACATCGTGCACTGCAGCCGAAAGACAGCCTAAGATATCCGCGTGGACCAGCTGGGCACAGGCGACGTCGCGGCGCACCACATGCTGTGGGACTGCGCCAGCTGTGGAACTCGTCGGCTGCTCGGCGCGAGCCACCAGCACTGCCCGGCGTGCGGCTCGGCGCAGGATCAAAACCCCCTGTACGCGCCGCCCGACGAAGGCGGGATCACGGCCGAGGATCACTCCCTCATCGGTCGCGACCTGCTGTGCCTCGCCTGCGAGATCCCCAGCAGCGCGGCGGCCAACTACTGCCGCGGCTGCGGCTGCCCGCTCGCGGGCGCCAGGGAGATCGGCCAGCGCGACGCGTTCGGCCGGGCCGAGGGGTTCGCCGGGCAGAGCGGGGCGTTTGCCCAGGCCGCGCTCGAGCGCTCGCGCCGGGTCTCGGCCAAACAGCAGCTCGCCAGCGGAGCCGCGCACGACGCCGCGGCCGACGCCATCCGCTCGCGGCGGCGCTCGATCCTCGCGGGGGTGGGGATCTTGGCGATCGGGTTGGTGTTCATGCGAGCGCGCGAGGGCGGGCTCGAGCTCCGGGTCGTCGAGCACAGCTGGTCGCGCACGATCGAGATTGAGCAATTCAGCGAGGTCCGGGCGACGACGCTGTGTGATGACATGCCCGCGCGCGCCAAGCTGATCCGCGAGAAGACCGGGACCGACAAGTGCGAGTACCGGCTCAACGAGTGGCACACCGTCCGCGAGCTCCGGGCCGAGGGCAGCGGGCTGACCCCCGAGCCGAGCTGGCCCGACATCAGGCTCAGGACCACCGGCGAGGGCAACTGCCTGCTGTGTGAGCGCACGGGGGTGGAGACCGAGCGCTATGTGGTGAGCTTCAGCTACGACGATACCGTGGACACGTGCGAGCTCGACTTTGTCACCTGGCAGTCGATCGCGATTGGTGATGGATTTAGTGGTCAGCCGGATCCGCAGACTGGCAGGCTCAACTGCGACTCGATCGTTGCACAGTAGCTCTTGGTCGTTACTTGCGATCGCGCAACTCCACCAGCTGGTTGTCGAGGCGCAGCTGCGCGAGCCGAGGGTGGCGGCGCAGCTGGTCGATCGAGCCGCGCTTGTTCAGCTTGACGTCGCGCAGGCTCACCGACTCCAGCGCCTCGCAGCCGAGCAGCGGGCTGAGATCCGAGATCTCCGCCTCGTCGAGGCACAGCACCCGCAAGCGCGGCAACCGGGTGAGCACCCGGAGCGCCGACACGTCGCAGTCGCTCAGGCTCAGGACCTCGAGCCGGGCCAGCAGCGGGAACTCCCGGAGCCGATCCTCGAAGGTGCAGCGGTCGAGCACCAGCTCCTCGAGGCCCAAGAGCGCGTCGAGACTCGCCGCCGATCGCATGCTCAGCCCGTACAGCCGCAGCTGGCGGAGCCGACCGAGCGCGCGCAGGGGCGAGAGGTCGAGCTCGATCGGCTGGGGTCGCGCAAAGAACGAGCGCCCAAGCGCAAGGGTGGGGTTGCCGAGGGTCAGCGACTCGAGCCTGGCGAGGGTGGCGAGCGCGCTCAGCCGCTTGACGAGGCACAGGCCCAGATCGAGGCTGCGCAGCGACGGGAGCCCCTCGATCGCCTGGATGTCGATGACCTGCGCGCCGCTCAGGTCGAGATCCTCGAGCTCGGGCAGGCCTTCGAGCCCAGCGAGCGACGCGATCCCGGTCTGCCTCAGCAGCAGCCGAATCAGCTTGGTGTTGGCCCGCAGGTCGACCAGGGAGCTGAGCGGGTTGCGGCTCAGATCGAGCCAGCGCAGCTCGCTGAGCGCCTCGATCCCGAGCAGCCGGCGGATCCCGAGCGCGGCGGCGTCGAGCCGGGTCAGCGAGCGAAGCGGCTGGGCCAGCACGTCCTGGGGCAGCGCGGCGCGGACGGCCAACTCGAGGCGGGGATCGGCGAAGGGATGGTTCATGACAGGCTCGGCTGGGGGTCGATCTCCACGCGCATCGGATCGTCGGCGGGCAGGGCAGTTTGCCAGTCGCGGAGGGCGGCGGCGAACTCGGGCCAGCCGCCGCGCTCGAGCCAGCCGCCGCGCTCGAGATCAATTAGCCAGGCGCGGATCCGGGGGAGCTCGTCGGCGTGACAGTGGCCCGCGCGCCAGGCTTCGAGTCGGGCGCGCGCGAGCTCGAGCGCGCCGGCCTCGACGATCGCTGCGGCTGCCAGCCATGCGTCGTCCTTGAGCACGCGATCGGCGTGGGCGACCGCGCGGGCGCTCGGGATAGCGATCACGCCGTAGAACGGTCCGACTGGGAGCGGCACGTCCATCCACCCGAGGTCGTGGCCATTGGCCTGCACGCGCAGGCGAGCGTTGCGACCGGGCGCGCTCGCCCACGGGCCCGGCAGCGCGGACGCGGGCAGGCCCAAGATCCCCGTCGAGCTCCCGCGCGGGTCGGCCGGGCCCTCGAGCACGACCCGCTCACACGCGCCGTCGAGATCGGTGGGGATCGACAGCGGCCCAAGCTCGCGCCGCGCCCAGGCGTGCTGATCAAACCGCTCGAGCGCGGCAAAGAACACGTCGGTGATGATCGCCCGCTCGCTCGTGTCGAGCCGCCAGACCTGGGCCGGGGCCAAGACACCATCGCTGCTGGGTTCACGCTCGACCCAGACCAGCGCGCCCTGGACGGCGAGCTCGCGCTGGATATCACGCAGCGTCACCCACCGCCCGGCGTGCTCGAGCCAGGCGAGATCCATCAACGGATGATCGCAGTCCGCCCGCTCGCTCGGCGGTGGCTCGACCCAGGCCGGCGGCACGCCCCAATCGGCCTCCCAGCTGGCGACCGCGGCCTGACGGACGCGCACAGACAGGCGATCGAGCTCAGCCAGGCGCCGCGCCGACCAGCGCCCAAAGCTCTCGCGCAGGTACGCGAGCACGACCTCGCGCTCGAACGTCGAGAGCCGCTCACCATCGAGACCGGCCAGCAGATCGTGATGGCGCTCGAGCAGCGCGAGCACGGCCAGGGCCGCGGCGAGGTTGTGCTCGAGCGGCAGCGTGAGCTCGGCCGCGTCCCCAAGCTCGACCTCGACCCACAGCGGCCCCCAGCTCGAGGGCAGCGCAAGCTGACGCCGCACCCGGCCGTCACACCCGAGCGTGAGCATGCCGCGGCACCGGGCCGCGCCACGGCGCCAGCCGATCCGCAGCTTCAGGGCGCCGCTGTGATAGCGCGACTCCAACCATTCATCTGGCAGCGCGCGCGCACCCGACAGCTGGCGCGACGCCGCGACCTCGTGCTCGTAACGCTCGAGCGCCTCGGGCCGATCGAGGGTGACCCGGCCGAGCGCAGCCAGGCCAGCCACGCGCCCATACAACAGCACGGGCAGCGCGGGGGCGTAGGGCAGATCGTCGCGGCGGGCCGGGCTCGTGAACAGCACGCCGCGCTGCTTGGCGCAGCGCACCAGCTCGCCGAGGGTCAGCGGCGGCGGCCGTGGTGGTGGCCATGGCTCGGCGATCGGCAGGTCGCGCTCGGCCGCTTGGGTGAGCGGGGCGTACCCCGCGTGGGGGTTGACCACCGCGCGCGGGAGCTCGACCTGATCGGCGAATTCCATCGCCCCCGGGACGCCCATCCAGCTCGCGTCGTCGCTGCTCAGCAGGTCGTCGATCAGCGCGGCGCGGCCCGGCGCGGCCTCGCGCTTGGCGAGCATGAACCACGCGGACCACCGGGCCGTGGACACGCAGTCGAGCAGGGCCTGCCAGCGCTCGCCCTCGACCGGCTTGTCACCGGAGAGATCCAGGGGCAGCAGCGGATCGTCGATCACCGCGTCGACCAGGCCCTGGCCGTAGGGCAGCTCGACCACGCAGACCTCGACGCCGGCCACGAGCACGCGAACCTGGGAGCGCTCACCGGGCCGCAACCTCAGGCGACCGCGACGCTGATCGTCGTCGATCGGGATCGTCAGCCACGCGTTTGCGGGCGCGGCCTGGACCGGGTTGAGCAGCTTGCCCTCGAGGTACAGCGGCACCTGGGCGTGGGCGCAGGCGCTGGCGAGCAGCAGCTCCTCGGGCAGCTCGCCGCGCTGGTCCTGCATCCGCCGACCGACGAGGTCCCACCCGAGCGGGCGCTTGGCGTGGATGACGTTGGCCACCGCGCCCGCCGCCTGGTTGGGCACGGGCGTCATCGAGAAGTCACGGGCGACCTCGACCCGCAGCTCACCGCTGTGCACGCTGACCGCCTTGGCCGACCACGTGAACGCGCCGTTGATCCCCAGCGCCAGCTCGCGACACGCCCGCAGCTTGGCCGAGCCGCTGCCGCCGACGGCCGCCGACCACAGCGACTCGAACTCCGCGGCCGTCAGCGTGTCGCCGTCGAAGCGAAACCACACGTCGTCGGCGTCGATCTCGATGTCGACGCGGGTGGCCCCGAGCAGCGTGGCCGCGCGGACCCAGTTGAGCACGAAGCGGGTCGGGTCGCGCAGCGTGAACGCGCGCAGCTTGGCGAGCGCGACCTGAGGATCCAGAGTGAAGCTGCCCGCCGAGTCGAGCTCCCCCTCGGTTGCGAGCCGCGCGATGAGTTCGTCGACCTTGTCCATGCCTGGGCTTGCTCAGACCCGCAGCGATTCGGCCCTGAGCCCGCTGACCTTGGAGTAGCCCCCGTCGGCGATCCACCGATCGAGGTGTTTGGCCCGCATGATCGGAAACGGGTGGGTCCGCAAGATCGTGATCAGCAGCTTGTACGCACGATCGAGGCCCGACACGTCGCGGTCTTCGTAGGCCCGGATCTGGCGCAGGAACTCGGCCGTGTCCATGTCGTCGAGCAGGCTCTCGGCGCCGCCGGCCAGCTTCATGAACGTGCGCATCGCGACCGCGGGATCCTGCACGGCCAGCAGCGCCGCGCGGTCAGCCGAGAGCTCGGCCTTGCGGTACCAGTCGAGCAGCGGCAGCGCGAGCCCGGCCCCGAGCAGCGAGCCCAGACCCAGCGTCATCTTGCCGAAGATCTCGATCAGCACGGCGATGTTCTCGGCCACGAGGGTGTAGAGCACGTGCTCGCACTTGATGTGGCCGAGCTCGTGGCAGATCACGAACATCTTCTCTTGCTCGTCGAGCAGGTTGAGCAGCGATGACGTGATGACGATGAACGGCTTGGTGTGGCCGTAGGTGAACGCGTTGTAGGCCGGGTCGAGCGAGACATAGAATTCGGGCTTGTCGACGCCCAGGATCTTGCAGCCCCACTCGAGGTAGCGGTTGAGCTTGGGGAACATCTTGTCGCTGACCCGCACGTTGTCAGCCACGTTTTGCAGGTAGTAGACCCGCTCGAAGCTGTACTCCACGATCTTGGCGATCAGCTTGTCGAAGCCAGGCACGGCCTTGAGCGCGGCCGTGGCCTTGGCGTCCCACGGGTGCATGAAGTCGGCGGCGGCGAGGCCCGGGAGGGTCTTGAGTTGCGGCATGGCGGCGGTCTAGTTGCGCGAGGTCGCCAGGCTGGCGCGCAGGGCCTCGAGCAGGTCTGTGTGCATGGCCTGTGAGATCGCGTGGCCGATCTCCGGGTAGCCCTGGAGCTGGACCTGGTAGCCGAGCTGCTCGAGGTGAGCGACGGCGGTCACCGTTGCGGGGTAGGGGACGATCGCGTCGGCGTCGCCGTGGAACGCGAAGATCGGGATCGCGGCAGCGTCGGCGGTGGCGGTTGGCCACAGCGGCTCGGGCAGCCAGCCGCTGATCGGGAGCGCGGCCGACAGCAGCTCCGGGTGCTGGACCGCCAGCGTGAAGCACAGCATGCCGCCCTGCGAGAAGCCGGTGACGATCGGCTTGCCCGTTGTCGGACGGGCTGCGACGAGGGCTTCGATCATGGGCGCGAGCTTGTCGGCGGCGCGCTCGATGCCGACCGCGAGCGCTCGCATGTCGCCGCCTTGCACCTCGCTCACGCGGATCGGAAACCATGACCAGCCGGGCCCGTGCGCGTCGAGGCCCCGGGGCACGATCACCCGCGCGGGCTGATCGAAGCCCTCGAGCAAGCCGCGGAAGCCCTCCGGAGCGTCGCCGAGGCCGTGGATCGCAATGATCATGGGCAGGGTCGCCTGTGGATCGGCGCCGGCGGTCACGAACTCGAGGTAGTGGACCCCGGCGATCTGCTGGAATCGATCGGCGTCGGGTGACGCGGGGCTGGCCGCGACCGGCGGTGGCGCTGGTTCGGCCTTGATCGGGTGCTGCGCAGTGGGCTCGGGGCTTCGCGCCTCGCAAGCGGTGAGCGACGCTGTCGCGAGCACGCACAGGATCGCGCAGCTGATCGGGTGGCGTGACCGAGCCCAGTGCATGGGTCGAGGGTGCCACATCAAGGGTTGGCTGGGGGCCCCGCGGTGATCGGGATCACCCGCGAATAGACCAGCGCGGCGATGATGCACAGCCCGATCACGCCGATGACAGTCTGCTGACTCGCGATCTGGACCGCGCAGAACAGCACCCCCACAGCCACGCCGATCCGCGGGCCGATCAGCGACTTGCGCTCGCGCATCTCGGCGAGGTCGTCCTCGTCTTCATTGAGCTGCGCGAAATCGTGGCTGTCGTCGTCGTCGTCGTCGTCCTGACCCTCGTCATCCTCGTCGGGGTAGGGCACGAGATCCTCGGGCATCGCGCGGCGGTGCGGCGGCGACTCGAGGCCGCGGGCGAGCTCGAGGTCTTCGTCGAACTCGGGCTCGGGGAGGTCGGGGATCACCTCGCGCGCCAGCTCGTACGCGAGGCGCAGCTGCGAGCGTGGAACCATGATCCGCAGGTCGATCATCGAGCCGAACATCCCGAGCACGTTGTGCTGGTGTTCGCCGTCGATCAGGGTTGGCACCCCTCGGGCTTCGAGCGAGCCACGGATCGCCTGGGCTTGGATGAGCCCCGAGCAGCGACACAGGGGCACGAGTGCGTCTTGCACGGCTAGAGCATAGTCGCCCGGGCCCGCTGGGCCACCACAGCGGGCCCGGCGGCGGGTTGGCCACCCGGGCCACTGCGTGGATAGTTGCCGCGCTGCCCGTGGAGCTCTGGTATCGTGGGGCCGATGGGAGCTGGCTCGGCGGGCCACGCCAAGTGGGTGATGCTGGCGATGGTCGCTGGTGCGGCCGCCTGCGGTCGCGGTCCGCTGCCGGACCTCGGGTTTGGCAGCGCGGACGCGAGCGGTGAGACAGCCGGGACGGCGCCGTCCACCTCGGTGGGCGACGACGCCGACGCAGACGCGGGACCGAGCACCACCAACTCGAGCTCGAGCTCGAGCTCCAGCGATGACGCAGGCGATGGCGATCCCGACAGCAGCGGCGAGGTCGGCCCCGATGGCGATGGCGATGGCGACCCCGACGCTGGCCCCGACAGTGGTCCGGACACCGGCCCCGATACGGGTCCGGACACCGGTCCGGACACCGGCCCCGACGGCGACGGCGACACCGACGAGTGGGGCGACGACACCTGGGGCATCCCCCCTGACGTGACCAACGAGCCCTGCGATCCGCTCGCGCAGGCCTGCTTTCCCACCCATAAATGTGTGCCCTACGCGACCCAGCCGAACGGCAGCTTCTGGGACGCGAACAAGTGCATGCCGATCCTCGGCGACAAGGCGTGGGGCGAAGCTTGCACCCTCGACAGCCCGCAGAACGCCCAGGACGACTGCAACAGCGACGGCTTTTGCTGGAAGCTGCACTGGTCCGAGGGCGAGTGGCACGGCACCTGCGTCCCGTTTTGCGTCGGGCCACCGCAAAATTTGATGTGTCCGGTTGGCTGGGGCTGCCTGTTCTCCGGGGCGATCGCGCTGTGCTCGAAGCAGTGTGACCCGCTGATCCAGGACTGCCCGCTCGACTACGGCTGCTACTGGTCGGGCAACGGGTTCGACTGCGCGCTGACGGCCTCGCAAGTCGGACAGGGGCAGGCGTGCGATGACTATAATGACTGCCAGCCTGGGCTCGCGTGCGTGCCCAAGGACGCGGTCCCTGGTTGTCAGGGCAATGATCCGAGCTGCTGCACGCGGTGGTGTGATCTGGACGAGCCAGACACCTGCCCGCAGTCGCTCGGCTGCGTGGCCTTCTTCGAGCCCAACGAGGCGCCGCCGATGCTCGCGGACGTCGGCGTCTGCATCGCGGAGTAGTCACGAGCAATGCCGTTGACGATCACCGAGTTTGCGCTCCCTAGTTTGCGCGCGGCTGATCTAATTGGGACCTGGCACATCGTCCAGACCACCTTTCCAATGTGGCGCAACGGCAAGAACACGCGTCCCACCCTCAACTATCGGCAGATCGACGCGACGACCCTCGATGACCTGGTCGAGTACGAAAAGCGTGGAGCGACCAAGCAGATCCGCGGCGTCGATACCCAAGATCCCGAGCTCTCGTGCCACTTCACCTGGCGCGGTCGCGGACTGCTCGCGCTGCTGTCCAGCGACTGGTACGTGGTCGACCTCGACCGTGAGGCGCAGATCATGGCGATCTACTTCAGCAAGACGCTGTTCACGCCAGCCGGTCTCGACCTCGCCTCGATCTCGCCGACACCCGACCCGGCCGCCATCCAGGCCAGCCTCGCCCGAGTCCGGCGAGCCGCGGTCATGCGGCCGCATGTCGATGACCTCGTGCAGATCAACCATCCCGCTGCATGAGGGCGGTGATCACGGTGGCTCGCACCGCTCGAGCTCATCGAGGTTGCGCGCGCTGGTGATGCACCGAGCCTGCCGCTCGAACGCGACCGGATCCGCCTCGCAGGCCGCCTCGAGCTGCTCGACGCACTCCCGCACCAGCTCCGTCGGCGGCACAAGCCTGCCCCCAAATTCCCGATTCACGAGCAAGAACGCATGATCACAAGCCGCGACCGCCAGCCCCGCGTGGACTCCCTCGAGCAACCCGGGCGCCGCCCGAACCCGCCCCACACACTCGCGCAGCTCATCGGGCGACTGACCTGCCAGCATGCACAGCCGCCGCTGGCCCCAAACCCCCTCGCCGAGCTCATCGCGCTTGCGCTGCGCCCCAACCACACACTGGCGCATGAACGCCCGGCGAACGCCCGGCGACCCCACCCCACGCCGCACGACGAGAACGTCATAGGCATGCATACAGACCAACTCTACCTCGCTTGCATCCGAAGCTTCTCTCGCCCCACCAGCCCCAGGTTTGGCCACACACCCAGATAGCGCAACCCCGACTATCCATGCATGACGTGTCCGAGACCCCACGACTCACTCATAGCCCGCGACCCCCAATCGGACTGCCGCCAAGCAAGGTTTTCGCTTCGAGCGAGCGCTCAGACGCTGACCCGGCGAACGCCCAAGCTGACGCGCCGCAACAACAGATCCAGCCCCAACATGGGCAACAACAGCCAGACCAACACCAGCGGCCACAGCGGCTTGGTCCGGGTCCGGCCCATCGCATCACCCGGCGTCGTCATCACCTCATCGATCGCGCCGCTCGTGGTCCCGCGCTCGACCAACCCCGCGAGCCACTCCCCGTTCGGCTCTAGGGTCTGCGGCGACAGCTCCGCTGGATACGGCACGCTGACATGCGAGATCGCCTCGGCCGCCAGCCGCGGCGGGTTTTGGCTGTCATCGAACAACCTGGCCTTCAGCAGCCGCTGCCCCGCCTCGATGTCCCGGACCACCGCCTCGTAGCGACCCGGAGCCGAGAGCTCCAGGGTGACCTCGCGCAGCCGACCGTTGTCGAGCAGCTCCCCGTCGGGCCCCTTCTCTTCGGGGATCGACGGGTCGATCACTTCCACGGTCCCGGCCAGATCATTCGCAAACCCCTCGGGCGACTCGACATCCACGACCACCCGCCACGCGCCCGGATCCGCGGCCGGGCTGACCTTGATCTGGGCCCCGCCCAGCATCCCCGCGCCCTGCCGCATGGTGTCGCGAGCCAGCTGCGACCACAGCCGCGGAAACCCGCTCCACCCGATCCAGTTGACCGCCCAGCGTGGCTGGGCGTCGCTGGCGAACGCGGCCACGCGACCCAGCCCCCGGCGCCCGCGGACCAGCAGCGGATCGCCAAAGTGGGTGCGCAAGATGACCTCGGCCTGGGCCTTGGGCTTGACCGGCACGATCCCACGCAGGCCCGGGGCCTGATCGAAGTTGATGCCGCGGAGCATCTGCACGGGCTTGGCCACGCGCGGGTACAGGTTGCGCTCGACCAGGGCGTTGCGCTTCACCTCGCGCGCCTCTCGCGAGAAGATCCGCGGCACGTCGGTGCCGTCTTCCGAGAAGAAGTAGCGACCGCGCCCGCGCTCGGCCACGCGGACCAGGAAGTCCTTGCCCGCGCCCGCGCCGACCCCAACCGCGGAGACCGTGATGTCGGCCTCGCGCATGTCGCCGAGCAGCGCGCTGATGCCGTTCTCGGGCGACTCGCCGTCGGACAGCAGGATCACGTGCTTGACCAGCGCCTTCGAGCCGGCCAGCTGCAGGTAGGCCTCGCGCAGGGCCGGCATCGCGTTGGTGCCACCCCCGGCCGTGAGCCGCGAGATCGACGATGAGATCCGCAGCCGGTTGGACGCCGACTGCAACCGGACCAGCACCTGCGGGGCCGAGTCGAACGCGACCACGCCGATCTCGTCATGCGGATCCAGAGCCCGAGCGGTCGCGCGGGCGGCCTCTTTGACGAGGTCGAGGCGGTCGTCGCTGGACATCGACCCCGACTTGTCGATCACCAACACCAGCGCCAGCGTGGGCTGCTCGCGCTGGCGCTCGCCCGAGAACCGGACCGGCAGGATCTCTTCGATCGTGCTGCCGCCCCAGCCACCCACGCCAAAGCTGTTCTCGCCGCCGACCATGATGAACCCGCCGCCCTGATCTTTGACGTAGCGGACCACCGCGGCCTCTTGCGGGGCGGTGATCCAGCGCGAGGGGATGTCGTGGAACACGACCAGGTCGTACTTGCGCAGGCCCTCGGCGCTGCCGGGCAGCTCGTTGGGGGCGATCGTGTCGATCGAGAGGTGGCTCGAGCCGAGCGCCCGCGACAGCGCGGCGGTCGAGTCGGTGCTGACCAGCAGCACGCGCGGGCGACCGATCACCTCGCCGACGACCGCGGCCTTGTCGTTGACCTCGCTGCGGTTGTCCTGCTCGGGGATCTCGCTGGTGTCGAGCCGGGCCTCGAACAGCACCGGGCCGGGATCCGTGACCCGCGCGGCCATCTTGATCTGCTGGCGGCCGGGTCGCAGCTCGACCTCCTGGCTGGGATCCATCGGGTTGGGCTTGCCGTCCTTGTCGAGCGTGAGCCGGACCTTGCCAGCCGAAGTCGCGACGATGTCGATCGCAACCTCGAAGCTCTGCGACACCCGCAGCTCCTTGGGCAGGTGCACGGCTTCAATCAGCACGTCGCCGCGGATCTTGGCCGGGAAGCTGCGCGTGTGCACGGCGACGCCGCGCTCTTCGAGGTTGATCAGCGCCTGGCCCAGGCCCTCGCGCTCGGTCAGGTCGCCGGTCGCGTCGGTGATCAGGACCACGCGGCCCTCGGTGTCGGGGTCGAGCAGGGCCTCGGCCAGGCGCAGGGCCGAGGCGTGATCGGAGGCCAGCGCGTGCTCGGGGTCGCGGGTGATGTGCAGCTCGTTGGGGTCGAGCTGCTCGTCATCGAGCTGCGTGGCGAGCTCGACGACGTTGGCGAGCCCGGCG
Source organism: Enhygromyxa salina (assembly GCF_002994635.1). GTDB lineage: Bacteria > Myxococcota_A > Polyangia > Nannocystales > Nannocystaceae > Plesiocystis > Plesiocystis salina_B. Next base: position 22,461 of record NZ_PVNL01000077.1, read on the forward strand.
TAGGTCACCAGGCGGACCCGGGTCCGGTCCTCACGCTCGACGCCGGCCTCGACCTCGTCGGCCGCCAGCGTCATCGCCTCGCGGACCAGCCGCTCGGCCCCGGCGAGCTGCTCGTCGTCGATGCTCTCGGACGCGTCGACCACGAACACCACGGTCTTGCCGCGGATCGGCGACTGCAAGCTGGGCTGGCTCAGGCCCAGGGCGATCGCCATGACCACGAGCAGCCGCAACAGCACCTGCAGCGCGACCTGAAACCAGCGGACGTCGACCAGGGTGCGGGTGGCCATCACGACCAAGAACGGCAGCACCGCCGTCGGCATCAACCACAGCGCGTGGGGTCGGGCGATCACCAGGCGGTGGTCGCCGGACTCGCTGAGCAGCTCGGCCAGCCACAGCGGCAGATCGAGCTCGAGCGAGCCCCGCAGCGGGATCACCCCGAGCAACACGCGGGCCGCGAGCAGGCCCGCGAGCAGGGCGATGAGCGGCAGCGCGAGCGGGTGGTGGATCAGCTCGTTGGTGCGCTTGCCGACCTTGGTCTTGGGCTGCCGCTTGCGCTTGTGGCCGGGCCGCTCATGCAGCGAGCGCGGGGCCGCGCCGCTGCCAGACGTCATCGACGCCGCCGCGCCCGGCGAGATCGGCATGATCCCGCTGGTCTCCGGCGTGCTCGCGCCCGCCTTGCTGCCGCGCTTGCCTGCGTCGCTCATACCGTCTTCCTCCGGTGGTAGGTCGCCCACTCGAGCGCGATCAGGGCCACGACCACGAGCATGATCAGCGTCCACAGCGGACCTTCAGTCAGCGGCGCCGGCTCGGGCGGCTCACCTGCGCGGCTGGGCTCGGGCAGGGTGGCCTCGTCGAGCCGCGACTCGAGGTTTGACGCGGCGGCGTTGGCCTGGTTGACGGCGACCTGGACGACCGAGCCCTCGGCCCCGCCGTCTTGAATTGCGATGGTGTAGACGCCGGGGACCAGCGCCCGCAGCCGGAACCGGCCGTCCTGGGCCCGGACCCGCAAAGGCTCGGGCGTGAGCTCGTCGTCGGGGTCGGGATCGGGCGGCGTGACCTCGAGCAGCGACACGTCGGCGCCAGGGATCCCAAAGTCGGCCAGGACCAGCTCACGGCTGGCACCGATCGGGATCGCCGCCACAAACCCGGCCTCGCGCATGCCAAAGTAGTCGACCGCGTTGGCGACCAGCAGCGGGAACGCGCTGCGCAGCGGGAGATCCGAGCTGCGCGGGTCAAACCCGATCAACAGCATCCCGTGCTCGGCCTCGCGCAGCGCGACCATCGGCTCGCCGAGGTGGCTGACCAGCGCGACGTCGCCCGGGGCCAGATCGAAGCTGGTCCCGCGGTGCATGTTGACGTCCTTGAACACGACCCCCTCGAGCAGCGGGTGGCCCTTGCGCTGCTCCGACAGCCGCGGGCCCGCGAGGTCCTTGAGCTTGGGGATCGGGACCGGCGACTTGTCGAGCCGATGCGGATCGAAGATCACCAAGTTGGTGTCGGGCAGCGGATCCGGGAGCGGGCTGTCGGCGATGTCGTAGAACACCACGTTGGCCGTGCCGATCAGCTCGTTGCCCGCGCCGCCTTCACCCGGTGGCAGCGTGGACAGCCGGACATAGTCGTCCAGGGTCAGCAGCGCGGCCTCCAGAAACAGGTTGGTGCCGTCGGTGACCAGCACGATCTCCATCGGATCGAGGGGCGGGATCACGGCGTAGGCCCGATCGTCGATCGCCGGGCCCAGCGACTTGGCCGACTCGGCGTCGCCGGGCAGCGCGACCAGCTCGGCGACCAGGCGCTCGCGCGCGGCCTCGAGCTTGGGCAGTACTTCACGCACGCGCGCGCCGGGGGCCAGCTCGAGCTTCTTGCCGCCGACCGGGAGCTCGTCGGCGGTCACCCGCAGCTCGAATCGCGCGGGCGTGGTGCCGAGGTTCTGGACCTCGATCAGGACCTCGACCTTGTCGCGATCCGAGGGGTAGCGGCGGGCGGCGAACGCCGTGATCGCGACGTTGCCGACCTCGTGCTCGGCCCCGAGCTCGAGCACGTCGCAGCGGGACTCACCCTCGAGCTGCGCGCGGCTGGTGCACCGGCCGACCGCCGCGAGCCCCGGGACATCGAGGGCGCCGTCGCTCAGGATCAGGATTCGCGCGCCCGGCCGGCCAAACAGCGCGTTGCGAGCCAGCAGCAGCGCGCGCGACATGTCGGACTCGCCGGGCCCGACCGCGACGTCCTCGTCGATCGCCCGCAGCAGGGTGCCGGCCTCACCGGTGATCGGCGCCGGGACCGAGACCTCGCTGCCGGCCGCGATGATCAGGATCCGATCCGCGGGGCCGAGCGCGTCGACCTCGGCGCGGGCGCGCTCGAGCGCGAGCTCGAGGCGAGTGTTGCCGTCCTCGTCGCCGACCGCGGCCATGCTCGCCGAGGTGTCGATCACGATCGCCGTGGTCGCCGGCTCGCGCAGCCACGCCTCGGGCCGGGGATCACCGAGGGCCAGGCAGACCAGGGCCAGCAACAACAGCTGAAACAGCCACGAGAACAGGCGGCGAAGCTTGCGCCATAGACGGCGGCTCTCGCTCTCGCGCGTGACCCGATCCCACAGCGCGGCGAATGGCACGATGACCTCGCGCCTGCGCATGCGCAGCAGGTACAGCGTGGTGATCGTCGCGCTGCCGATCGCAAAGATCAGCCCGAGCTCGGCCAGGGCCCAGCCAGCCAGCGTCATCGCAGCACCCCGCCCAGCCGGAAGATCCGCAGGACCAGATCTTCGAAGGGCTCGTCGATCGAGGCCCGAAAGAACGGCATGCCCCGCGACCGACAGCTGTTCTCGAGCTGGGCGCAGAACCGCTCGTGGGCCTGCGCGTAGGCCTCGAGCAGCGCCGCGCTCAGGGTCACGTCGCGCGAGTTGCCGGCGTCACCCTCGACGTCGACCAGGGTCACGTCACCGCGCAGGCCAGTGTCGATCGGGTTGGCCTCGATCGGATCCAGGACCTGGATCGCCACGACCTCGTGCTTGCGAAACCGCAGCATGTTGAGGCCCTCGAACGCGCCCTCGAGATCGTAGAAGTCCGAGAGCACCACGGTCACGCCCGGCTGCGACGCCTGCGCGGCCACCCGCTTGCAGCCGGCCGCGATGCTGGTGGGGCCGCCGATCTTGGTGTTCTTGAGGAACTCGAACACGCGAAAGATCCGGCCCTTGCCGCGGATCGCCGGGAGGGTCTCGTGGACCGTGCTCGAGAACGCCGTGAGCCCCACGCGGTCGAGCCCGGCGAGCCCGACGTAGGCCAGCGCCGCCGCGATCTTCTGGGCGTAGATGAGCTTTTGGCCGTCCTTGGTCAGCATCGAGTCGCTGACGTCGACGACCACGCGCAGCGGCAGGTCTTCGTCTTCTTCGAACAGCCGGACCAGGGTCTGGCCGAGCCGCGCGTACACGCCCCAGTCGACGGCGCGAATGTCGTCGCCCGGCGAGTACTCGCGGTGATCCGCGAACTCGAGCCCGCTGCCGACCTTCTTGGTCTTGCGCTCGGCTCGCTGGCGCCCGCGGATCAGCCGGCGCGCGACCACCTGCAGCAGCTCGAGCTGGCGCAGAAATTCTTCGTCGAACAAGTTCGAGCGATCGACCTGCTTGGTGTGCTTTTGCTGCCGTCGTCCGCGGCCGATACGTTCGCCTAGCGCCATGAAATTTTCGGGTCGGGTCAGCTTGGGTGCAACTCGGGGCAGCTCGCGGTCAGGTTAGCTCGGCTCGGCTCAGTCCGGCTTGACCTTGGCGAGGACCTCTTCGAGCACGGCGTCGGTCGACACGCCCTCGGCCTCACCCTCGAAGTTGAGCAGCACGCGGTGCCGCAGCGCCTGCGGGACCACGGCCTTGACGTCGGGGACCGAGGGCGAGGTCCGGCCCTCGATCGCCGCGCGGACCCGGGCCGCGAGCAGCACCGACTGCGCGCCGCGGGGGCTGCCACCGAAGCGCACGTACTGCTTGACGCCGTCGGTCGCGTTCTTGTCGTTGGGGTGGGTGGCGCGCAGGACCCTGACCACGTAGCGGGTGAGGCTCGCCGTCACTGGCATCGCGCGGACCAGCGCCTGCATCTGCACGAGTCGCTCGCCGTCGAGCACGGGCTTGACCGCGGTCGCCTTGCTGCCGGTCGTGCGGTCCAAGATCGCGATGAGCTCTTCTTCGTCGGGGAAGTCGACGTTGATCTTGAACAAGAAGCGATCGAGCTGGGCCTCGGGCAGCGGGTAGGTGCCCTCTTGCTCGAGCGGGTTTTGGGTCGCGAGTACGAAGAAGGGCTTGGGCAGCGGCCGGGTCTGGCCGCCCGCGGTGACCTGTTTCTCGGCCATGGCCTCGAGCAGCGCCGACTGGGTCTTGGGCGTGGCGCGGTTGATCTCGTCGGCCAGCACGATGTTGGCGAAGATCGGGCCGGGCTGATACTGCAAGCTGCGCCCGCCGCTGCCGTGCTCGCCGTCGACCAGGATCGACGTGCCCAAGATGTCTGCGGGCATCAGGTCGGGCGTGAACTGGATCCGGTTGAAGCTCATCGACACCGCCTCGGCGACGGTGCGGATCAGCAGGGTCTTGCCGAGGCCGGGCACGCCCTCGAGCAGCCCGTGGCCGTTGGACAGCAGACAGGTGATCACGCCCTGGATGACCGCGTCTTGCCCCACGATCACGTTCTGGACTTCATCGACGAGGGTGCGCAGATCCTGGGCCAGGGTCTGCAGTTGGGCGGCGGTGTCTTGATCTTGCGCAGTCATCGGGGGCGTGGGGAGCTTAGCGGTTGTCGAGGGGGGCGGGAAACTGGGAGGCTGGCTGTTGGAGTGGGGTTTTGGGGAGCCGTCTGGGGTGTTCGAGGGGGATCGGGGTTCCGACGAGGCAGGCGCACGGGTCTTGGGGGTGGTGGTCGTGCTCAGACAAGTCGGCTGAAGATCGGGCGTATGTGGGCTCTTGGTGCGGCTGCCTGTTCGAACGCCTCAGCTTCGTCGGATCGTCCGCCGCGCCGGACTGCGCGCGCTCACGACCCCCAAGACCCTCCTGTGCGCCCCGTTCGCGGCGGGTTGCGCCGATCCGAGCAGCCGGACGTGATCGCGTGGGTGGGCCTCGATCAACGAGATTTTGATGGAGAGTGGCGTGGGTTGTGGCAGCGGGCGCGAGCGGAGAGCTGTGAAGGGTGAGAACCGAGGACCGAGGCCGAGCAGCTGCGAATGTCGTGGGACCATGATCACGAAGAAGTGGGTTCGGAGCCCCCTCCCAGGGGCCACACATGCGGCCGCGAACAAACGGCCCCGAGGAGCGAAGCGACCAGACGCGCCAGCGGCTGCAGTCGGCGAAGTCTGAGGTCTATGTGGGGGTCTGTTGGAGCCTTCGGTCTCACTGAGGCTGGATCATCTGGTAGTAGCGTTTGACGCGGCGGCGGTGGCCCTCGGGCAGCTCTTCGTTGTCCATCGCGCTCTGGGCGAAGCTCTTGTAGTCGCGGTAGACGCGTTTGTAGCTCTCGGTCGCAAAGCCCTCTTGGCTGGCGGTCTCGATCACCTCGGAGCGGGTCTGGCCCTTGCCCTGCTTGGCATCGACCCGCTCGTTCTTGGTCTTGACGTCGGTGCTGTTGGGGTCGCCGAGCGCGTCGACGCTGCCGTCGCCCATGCCGGGACCCTGACCGGCGCCGGGCTGCTGACCCTGACCCTGGCCGGGCTGCTGGCCCTGACCCTCGCCCTCGCCCTCGCCCTCACCCTCGCCCTGGCCCTCTTGGCCCTCGCCCATCATGACGCCGTCGGGGTTGTCGCCGACCTCGCCCTCGGTGAGCATGGTGGCGGGCTTGCCGTCCTGACCTTTTTGGCCCTTGGCGGCCTTCTGGAAGTTCTTTTGCTGCTGCTTGCGGCGGTTCTGCGACTCGCCGTTTTGGCCCGAGCGCTGGACGAATGACTTGGCCTGGTCCATGGCGTCGCGGACCTCGCCCATCTGCTTTTGCTGGCGCGACTGCTTGCTGGCCTGGCCGGCGCCCTTGCTGAGCTTTTGCTGGGCGTCCTTGCGCTTCTCCTGCGAGCCGCCGGACTGGCTGTTGCCCTGGGACTGGCGCGAGAGCTCCTTCAACTGCTCGAGCTTCTCGCGGGCGGCCTTCTCGCGGTCGGCCTGGCGCTGCAGCTCCTCGAGCCGCTCTTTCTTGCGCTCGAGGGCCCGCTCTTGCTCCTCGGGGTCCTCGGCTGGGTTCTTCTCCTGGCGGCTGAGCTCACGCTCGGCCTCTTCGAGAGCCTTCTCGGTGCCGGTGTTCTCTTTCGAGGTGCGGGCGAGCGAGCGCTCCATCTCCTGCAGGGCCTTGTCGAGCTCGGCCTTCAGATCGCCGCCCTCGGCCTCGGCCTTGTCCATGAGCTCTTGCAGCTCCTTTTCGACCTCTTCGGCGTCGGACTTGGCGAGCGCCTCGGCGACCTCGCGCATGACGTCGTGCTCGCGCAGATCTTCGGCGAGCTCGCGCATGCCCTCGGCCATCATCCATGGATCTTCTTGCAGCTCCTCCTCGAGCTTGGCCTCGGCCTCGAGCAGCTGCTCGTCGAGCTCTTCGAGCTTCTGCAGGGCCTGCTTTTGGTCGACCTCGCCGGCCTCGAGATCCGAGAGCACGCCGAGCAGCTCGTTGGAGATCCGGGCGATCTCTTCTTCCTTGCTGGCCTCGAGCTTGCGCAGCTCTTCGCGCAGCGGCTCGGCGCGGGTCATGTCGAGACCGTGGTTGGCGTCGTCGGTCGCGAGATCGGGCACCTCGGGGCCGGTCGCCAGCCGATCCTCGGGCAGCTCGACGACCCGCTGGGGCAGCAACAGCGCGGCGAGCAACAGCGACAGCGCCAGGCCATCGAGCAGGCGCGGGCGCGGAACGATGAACCGAACGACGGGCTTGGCCGCGAGCCCGCCGACGCTGTTGGCACCGGCCTGAATCGCGAGCTCGGCCATCTCGCGGGTCCGGGGATCGTGCTCGGGGATCTTGGCGTCGTGCTCGGCGAACTCGATCGCGTTGCCGAGCTGGTCGTGGAGCCGGTAGTGGGCGTCGACCCGGCGCGCGGTGGCCCGCAGCGAGCGGCGGCGGACCGCCACGAACGCCAGGACCACGGGGATCGGCGCGACCGCGGCCAGGGTCCAGTCGATCGGGGTCATCAGCAGCCGCGCGCCGATCACGGCGACAGCGGCGATCATCAAGCCAGCAGGGAGCGCGACCCGGACCGTCAGCGCGAGCGCCTCGGCGGCTCGCTCGCGCCGCTGCACGCGGGTCAGCAGGCTGTAGATCGGGCGGAGTTCGGGGCGCTTGCTCATGGCGGGTGGCTACTTGCTCTTGCCGGCCTTGCCGACGGCGAACGCCTTGGCGGCGGCCTTGGTCAGGGCCGCGTCCCGGCCGGTGCTGTCGGGTGCCCCAGCCAGCGACAGCGCGTCGTGGTGGGTGGCGTAGAAAACCTGGTCGCGGGTGCGGACCAACAGGTGCGCGTCAGGCTTGTGCTTTTCCAGGTAGTCGCGGAACACGGGCTCGAACTGCTGGGCTTCGGCCACGCTGTCCCAGGCGATCACGCCGACCACCAACGGAGCGGGGGCCTGGTTGGTCTTGCGCTCGAGCGCGACGAAGCGATCACCGCCCCAGCCGGCGGCGGCCTTGCGGGCGGTGAACGGCGACGCGACGTCGGCGAGCATCGCCACCAGGCTGGCCTCGCCGAGCTCGTCTTCGTACACGACCTCGTGATCGGTCGCGAGCTCGAGCAGCACCTTGGTGTCGATCTCGACGCTGCGGGCCGGCTCGCGGGCGGCGAGCTTGTCGGCGTGCAGCATCTGCTCGGTCGTGGTCGGCAGCTGGGCGTAGAGCGCATCGACGGCGGTCCAGCCCTCGCTGCGGGCCAGCTCGATCACGCTGCGGGTCCCGTCGGTGTAGGGCATCTGCAGCATCCGCGCGAGCGTGGGGTAGGGGATGCCCATGCCGTCTCGGATCTGCAGGACCATGTCGGCCTGGGTTGCGAGCAGATCGTCGCCGATGCTGCCGACGCCCTCGCTGCCGGTCATCCACGCCAGATACGAGGCTTGCGCGTCGCCCTCGATCAAAAAGGTTCGGGCCGTGTCGAGGTCGCTGCGGCCCTTGTTCATGTGGTTGAGGGCCTCGAGGTCGAAGTGCATGTCCTGCAGGCCATGCGCGCCCTCGTGGCCGACGACCATGCCCAGCGCGCCGCGATCGACGAAGTCGCCGATCAGCAGGACCTTGCGCTTGGGGTCATAGATGCCGAGGATCCCGAACTCCAGTAGGTCGAGCAGCACCTGCTCGCCGTCGCTGCCAACGGGGACCACGCCCAGCGCGGCCTGGACCCGGCCGGTCACCCGGATCTCCTCCGGGGTCATCTCTTCATGCATGACCTCGCGGACGAACTCGCGCACGCCGTCCTTGCTGATCAGCTCCACCGCGAACTCTCCTTTGACGGGGAGCCCGCGGGAGCTGGCGACCTCTTGGATGATCCGCCGCGCGGAGGCGTCGACCTTGGCCTGCGACTCGGCGCGGGCTTGGGCTTGACGGGCGGCGTCGGCATCCGGGCCGCGAACGTCTGGGCCCGGATCTTCTTCCACGGCGTGATCGGAGTCGGCGTTCGCGTCCGTGGGTCCGGCGCCGGGGCTGGGGTGGCAGGCGCTCAGCCCTAGCCCGATGACGAGACCCGCAATGGGGGCGCTTAGCGATGTGCGTGCATTCACCGACCACGAGCGTAGCAGCCCCGCCCGGCTCCGAGCTAAGCAATCGAGATCACTCGGAATTGACGCAGATGTGCAGGCCTGACTCGGCGCGCGGGCCGTGATCGCCGCGGCGGCCTGCGCCGCTTCGACCGGGCCCATTGTTCGTGCGGCGTGGGTGGGTTAAGCCCGGCCCGCCGCATGGCTCATCAACCGCTAGAGGCGATCGCGCCGATCCTGTCCGCGCTTCGCAGCGGCCGACGCACGCGGGTGCTCGGGGCCGACGGTGGCTACCGCGGGCTGCTGCTCGCCCGGGCGATGGCCGACCCGGACACCACGGCGCCGCTTTGCTACCTCGCGGCCGACGACGCGAGCGCGCGGGCGGTCGCGGCTGACGTGGGATTTTTTGCTGGGGTGGCCGCGGGCGAGCTCGAGCAGGGCTCGCGGATTCTGCTGATCCCCGAGATCGACGTCTCGCCCTATGGCGACGTCTCGCCTGACCCGCGCGCGGTGGGCAGCCGGCTCGCCGCGCTCGAGCGCCTGCGCGCGGGCGAGGCTGAGCTCATCGTCACCAGCTTGCGGAGCTTGCTGCGCAAGACCATCCCGGCCGAGGGGTTTGCGAGCCTGTGCCAGCAGTGGCAGACCGAGGGCGAGCTCGGGCGCGAGGAGGCGGCGGCGTTTCTGATCGCGGCCGGCTACGAGCGCGTCGACGTCGTCGGTGATCCAGGCAGCTTTGCGATCCGCGGCGGGATCTTGGACGTCTGGGTCCCGATCGAGCGGTTCCCCGCCCGGCTCGAGTGGTGGGGCGACGAGATCGAGCGGATCCGCGTGTTCGACCCCGACACCCAGCGCAGCTTGCGAGAGGTCCGGACGCTGCGGGTCCACCCGGTCCGCGAGACGATCGCAACCAGCGAGCGTGACCTGCGGCTCGCGGTGCTCGAGCTCGGCGACAGCATCGAGGTCCCCAGCAGCAAGACCCGGCAGGTGATCGACAACCTCGCGTCTGGCGTCGACTTCTTTGGGGTCGACGCGCTCACGCCGATCTTCCACGACCAGCTGGTCCCGCTGTGGGACCACCTGCCCGCCGACACCCGCTGGTACCTCGACGAGCCCGAGGCGCTGATCGGGCTGGGTGAGCGGATGCTCGACGAGATCGAGTTCGAGCACCGCCGCGCGCTCGAGGCCAAGCACCTGGTCGCCCCGCCGCCGCAGTTCTTCGTCGAGCGCGAGCGGCTGCGGACCAAGATCCGCGAGACCGCGGTCGTCGGTCAGCGCCTGGATCTGTACGACCCCGAGGCTGGCGGCGGCTCGCCCGACCGCAAGCTGCTGCGCGTGGATCTCGGCCACAACCTCGAGCTGAAGACCAAGCTCGAGGCCGCGCGCGGGCAAAAAGGTGGCGAGCTGCTGCGGCCGGTGGTCGAGCACATTCGGGCCCTGGGGATCCACGAGGACGCCGTGCTCGGTGGCCAGCTGGATCCGGGTGACCGCGACCCGTGGGACGTGATCCTGGTCGCGCCCAACCTGACCCACGCCGAGCGACTCACCGCGATGTTGCGCAGCTACGGCATCACCGGCCTGGCGCTCGACAAGCCCGAGGCCGCCAGCGATCGCGGGGCGCTGCAGCAGCTGGGCGGGCTCGCGCTCACGCAGCCCCGGGTTCGGGTGCTGCCCGGGCGCCTGAGCGAGGGCTTCACCAGCGTCGGCGACCGCCTGTTGATCGTCTCGGAGTCCGAGATCTTCGGCTCGGTCGCGCGGCGCAAGCAGCAGCGTCGCAAGCGTGGCGCCGGGCTGGCCTCGCTCACGCAGCTCAACGTCGGCGACTATGTCGTGCACCTGCTGCACGGCGTCGGCCGCTACATGGGCCTGACCAAGCTGGCGATGCCGATGCCGGGTGGAGCCGGCGGGCCGACCGGCCTCGATCCGCGCGCCCCGTCAGCCAAGCCGATCACCGGTGACTTCGTGATCGTCGAGTACGCGGGCAAGGACAAGCTGTACCTGCCCGTCCACCGGATCGGCGAGATCGATCGCTTCGTCGCCGCCGACGCCAAGCCGCCCAAGCTCGACAAGATGGGCGGCCAGTCGTTCGAAAAGAAGGCCGGCAAGATCCGCGCGGACGTGCGCCAGATGGCCGAGGAGCTGCTGCAGATCTACGCCCAGCGCGAGGCGCTCAGCGGCCACGCGTTCCCGCCGACCGAGGAGATGTACGAGGAGTTCGAGCAGACCTTCCCGTTCGAGGAGACCCCGGATCAGGCCGACGCGATCGACAACGTCCAGCGTGATCTGTCCAAGCCCCAGCCCATGGACCGGCTCGTGTGTGGGGACGTCGGGTTTGGCAAGACCGAGGTCGCGCTGCGGGCCGCGTTTCGGGTCGCGGCCGCCGGCAAGCAGGTCGCGGTGCTGGCCCCGACCACCGTGCTGGTCCAGCAGCACTACCTGACCTTCTCCGAGCGGATGGAGGCGTTCCCGATCCGGGTCGGCGTGCTCAACCGGTTCGCCACGGAGGCCGATCGCAAGCACACGATCAAGGCCCTGCGCGACGGCGACATCGACGTGGTCGTGGGCACCCACCGGCTGCTGGGCCGCGACGTCCGCTTCAAGGATCTCGGCCTGGTCGTGATCGATGAAGAGCAGCGGTTTGGCGTCAAGCAAAAGGAGCGCTTCAAGCAGCTCAAGACCTCCGTCGACGTGCTCACATTGACCGCCACGCCGATCCCCCGGACCCTGCACATGTCGCTGCTGGGCCTGCGCGAGGTCAGCATGATCAACACCGCCCCCAGCGATCGGCTGGCGGTTCGCACCTATCTGACCCGGCACTCCGACGTGGTGCTCGACGAGGGGATCCGGCGCGAGCTCGCGCGGGGCGGACAGATCTTCTATGTGGTCCCGCGGGTCATGGGCATCGAGGAGCACGCCGTGCGGGTCCGCGAGCTGTGCCCCGAGGCCCGGGTGATGGTGGCCCACGGCCAGATGCCGCCCGAGCTGCTCGAGCAGACCATGCTGGACTTCGTCGAGCACCGGGCCGACGTGTTGATCTCGACCACGATCATCGAGAGCGGCCTGGATATTCCGCGGGCCAACACCATGTTCATCGCCAACGCCGATCAGTTCGGGCTGGCCCAGCTCTATCAGCTGCGCGGACGGATCGGTCGCTCGAAGCTGCGGGCCTACTGCTACTTGATGGTGACCTCGCTCGAGCGTCTGTCCGAGGACGCCCGGCGAAGGCTCGAGGCGATCCAGCGCCACTCGGAGCTGGGCTCGGGGTTCAACGTCGCCAGCCAGGATCTCGAGATTCGCGGCGCCGGAGACCTGCTCGGTCGGCGTCAGAGCGGCAGCATTCAAGCGATCGGGTTCGAGGCCTACGCGCGGATCCTGGGCGAGGCCGTGGCCGAGCTGCGCGGCGATCCAATCTCGTACGAGAGCGATCCGGAGCTGGCCTTCGACGTGCCAGCGTTCCTGCCCGACACCTACGTGGAGGACGTCGGGCAGCGCCTGGATTTCTACCGCCGGCTCAGCACCGCCCGCGACGCCGACGAGGTCCGCGAGGTCATGGAGGAGCTGCACGATCGCTACGGCGAGCTGCCCAGCGAGGCGACCCACTTTGGCCTGATGATGGCGTGCAAGAGCTACGGTCGGCGGCTGCGGGCGATGAGCCTGGAGCTGGGCGGGATGCGGTTCTCGATCCGCCTGGGGCCCCAGACGCCGCTCCCGGCCGAGGTCGCGCTGGGTTTGGCGGACGCGACCGACGGGCGGGTGCGGCTGGCCAGCGGCGGCGAGCGGATCATTGCGACGATCCCCAATCGCACGGGCAAGGACTGCTCGCGGCAGCTCGAGGTGTGCGAGAACGTGCTCGCGGAGCTGCTGACGTTTGCGCGGCTGGACACGGCGGTCGCTGGCAAGCGGCGCTGATGTCGGTCGGTTTCTGTGCCCGCGCATGTGGCGTTCCGGCTGACGCCGACAACATCATGAGAGGGTCCACACCTGACGCGCGCCAGCGCTCGCCGCCACTCGAACCGAGGAGGAACGCGCACGTCGCCGGCTCGGACGCTGACCGGACACGTCAGCCCGTGCTCCACGCAAGCCGTGTTATTGTCATCGCGTGTCAGTCAGTGAGCTCGATGACGCGCTGACCAACGCGACGCTGCCGTCGCTCGGCGCCGACGTGATCGAGGCGCCGACACCCGACCAGATCGGCCGGTTTGTGGTGCTCGGCAAGCTAGGTGAGGGGAGCATGGGGGTGGTGTTTCTCGGCCGCGACGCCGAGCTCGAGCGCAAGATTGCGATCAAGCTGATTCGCGCGAACGCGATGGCGAGCGTGGGCGTGCGCCGGCTGGTCCGCGAAGCTCAGGGGCTGGCGAGACTCTCGCATCCCAACGTCATCCAGGTCCATGAGATCGGCGAGCACCGCGGCTCGATGTTCGTGGCCATGGAATACGTCGAGGGCTGCACCTTGCGCGATTGGATCGCCCCCGATCAGCGCTCGTGGCGGGAGACCCTCAACATCTTGCGGCAGGCGGGCCGTGGGCTCGAGGCGGCGCACGTCGCTGGCCTGGTCCACCGCGACTTCAAGCCAGCGAATGTCATCGTTGGAAACGACGGGCGCGCCCGCGTGCTCGACTTTGGCCTCGCTCGCGATTGCAGCGTGATCGAGAGCGTCGGGTTGGCGACGCTGCGAAGCTTCGACCAATTCGATGATGACCTCGACGACGAATTCGCGGAAGAGCTGGGCGACACATTCGCAGACTCGGGCGCGTCGCTCGGCTCGTCGCTGACCCGCAGCGGGGCGCTGGTCGGCACGCCAGCCTACATGGCGCCCGAACAAATATGGGGGAGCCGGGGCGATCCACTCTCCGATCAATTCTCGTTCTGCGTGGCGGCCTACGAGGCGCTGGTGGGCCATCGGCCGTTCGCGGGCGCGACCCTCAGCGAGCTCTCGGACAAGATCGAGCGGGGGCAGACCGAGCCGATTCCGGGCCACGCCGGGGTGCCGGAGCGGGTCCAACAGATCCTGGTGCGTGGGCTCTCGCCCGATCCCAGCCATCGCTGGCCAAGCATGACCGCGCTGCTCGACGAGCTCGACGCGGTGGCCAGCATCGCCGAGATTCAGCGCTATCTCGCCCGGGTCCGCGAGTCCGGTGCCAGCGAGCTGTTCGAGCCAACAAACCGGCCGCGGCCCGCCAACTTTCGCGTGTGTGAGCGCCTGGTCGGCCGCGAACATCAGCTCGCAACCCTGCAGGCGGCGCTCGAGCGGGCCCGCTGCGCTGGCGCGCGTTCGGAGCTGGTGCTGGTGAGCGGGCTCGCCGGGATCGGAAAGTCGTCGCTGGTCGCCGGGCTCGCGCCGGCCGTCGAGGCCCGCGCGGGGCTCATGATCTCGGGCGGGTTCGATCAGCGTCGGGCCACGCCGCTCGCGGGGATCGTCGCCGCGCTCACGGATCTCGTCGCGCAGGTCGAGCGTCGGGGCGCGGCCGTCCAGGCCAAGCTGCGCAAGCGACTGCTGGCGGCGACCGGCCGCAATGGCGGGCTGCTCACCGATCTCGCCCCCGAGCTGGCGCGCCTGCTCGGTCCGCAAGCACCGGTGCCCGACTTTCCCGGCCCCGAGCGGCTCAACCGCTTGCACATGGTGGTCGAGCGGTTCATGGCCGCGCTGGCCTCACCCGCGCACCCGCTCGTGGTGTTCACCGATGATCTGCAGTGGGCGGACCCGGCCTCGCTGGCGCTGCTCGAGCATCTGTTGGCGAGTCCGGGGCTGGGCTCGGTGCTGGTGGTCGGCGCGTGTCGGACCAACGAGCTCGGCCCCGAGCATCCGCTCCGCCACGCCGTCGAGCGGGTTCGGGCCGCGGGCGCGAGCGTGTCGAGCGTCGAGGTCGACGCGCTGTCTACCGAAGACGTCGAGCGTGTGCTGGTGTCGACGCTGGGCGGCGCCCCAGCCGACGTGCGCGAGCTGGCCGCGCTGGCGCACCACAAGACCGAGGGCAACCCCTTCTATCTGCGTCAGCTGCTGCGGACGATGTACGACGAGGGCCTGTTTCAGTACGACGCCAGCGCGCGAGCGTGGCGCTGGGAGATGGACCGAATCGTGGGCTGCTCGGCGTTTGGCGACGTCAGCGAGGTGTTGCTGCGCAACCTCGAGGTCCTGCCACCCGTCGCGTACGAGCTGACCCGGATCGCGGCTTGTGTCGGGCCCCGCGTCGATCTGCTGGTGCTCGCGGCGGTCGCCGATCTCGACCCGGTCGACGTGTTCTCTAGCCTCTGGCCGACCTTCGAGCAGGGCCTGTTGGTGCTCGGTGGCGACCTGCTCGACAACTTCGCCTTGATCGAGAGCACGGCCCAGACCCGCAGCCCGGTCGAGGTCGCGGTCAGCTTTCGCCACGCGCGGATCCAGCAGGCGGCGGCCGGCTCGCTGAGTGAGTCCGATCGGGCCCAGGTCCACCTCAAGATCGGCCGGGTGCTTCGCCGTCGGGTCGACGATGACGAGCCGGGCGGTCGCGCGTTCGAGATCGCCGACCACCTCAATACCGCGCGCGCGCTGCTCGACGACGTCGAGCGATTGGACCTCGTCGAGCTCAACATTCGGTGCGGGCGCCGAGCGCTGGCCTCGGCCGCCTACGCGTCGGCGATCGACTATCTCGTTGTCGCCGCCGAGCTGCTCGCGCCCAACGCCGCCACGACCGAGCACGCGCGGTGGTTTCAGGTCGAGCACGCGCGGGGCCGGGCGCTGTCTTTGGATGGCCGCTACGCCGAGGCAGCGGCCTGCTACGAGCACGTGAGCGCCCACGCCAGGACCGTCGCCGAGCGCCTGCTGGTCAACACCGCGCAGGTCGAGCACGCCCTGTTGGTGGCTGACTTCGAGCGGGGGTACGCCGCGTGTCAGCGGGCGTTTGGGCTGTGCGGGATCGCGCTGCCCGAGCACGACGAGGACGCAGCGGCGATGCTCTCCGCCGAGTCCTCGGCGCTCGCAGACGCGCTGGAGCAGCGTCCGCTGAGCAGCCTGTTCGAGCTGCCCGAGCTGTGCGACGACGACCTTCGGCCCATGCTCGGGCTGCTGCACGGACTCGGCGCGATCTCGTATTTTGCAGGTCGCCGCAATATCTATGCATGGGCGACGGCCCGGATGACCGCTATTTTCGTGGGCTCGGGCAATTCAACGCTGTCGAGCGTGGCCTATGCACGAATGGCGCTGCACCTGGCCGAGCGGGGCGAGTACGATCGCGCGCGTGGGTTTGGCGAGCTCGCGGTCGCGCTGTGTGAGCGCTACGATGATCCGTCGGCCGCCGGTCGAGCGTTGATCGTCTACCTCGGCCACGCCGCGTACTACAGCCACCCGCTCCGAGCGATCTTGCCCGAGTTCGCGGCCGCGTTTGGCAAGTGTGTCGAAGGCGGCGATCTGCTCTACGCGGGCCACCACTTGCTGTTTCCGCAGCACTTTCGGCTGGTCGCGGGCGTGCCCCTGGCCGAGGTCCTGACCGAGATCCACGCGCACCTGCCGTTCCTTCAGCGCTCGGTCCCAAGCTTGCTCTCGGCCTTTTATGTGCCGCATATCGTGCTGGTCACGTGTACGCTGATGGACATCCCGCTCGCCCAGCTCGGGCTGAGTTTTGATCACGACTCGCACCTGGCGAGGTTTGGTCGCTCGACCTTCGCGCTGGGCTGGTACTACCCGGCGCTGACCAAGCTCGAGTATCTGCTTGGACACGCCCACGACCCAGACGAGCTGATCCGGCGGGTCGCCATGTTCGAGACCTTGCTGCCTGGGAACCTGCAGGTTCGAGAGATTCGCTATTACGCGGCGCTGAGCTTGCTCGAGTCCCAGCGGGCGCGCGCGCGACCGTTGATCGAAGCCTGGCGATCCGACCTCCAGCGTTGCGCGCAGCGGTGCCCGGACAACTTTCGACACATGCACTTACTCGTCGAAGCCGAGCTCGTTCGCGTCAGCGGGGGTCCGCTCGAGCAGGCGATCGAGCTGTACGAGCAGGCGATCGAGCACGCCCGCGAGCGCGCGGTCCTGGATCAGGAGGCGCTCGCGTGCTGGCGATTTGGGGAGTTTTGGCGAGGCCGTGGCAGCAAGCGCACCGCCAAGGCCTACCTTCGGGACGCCCGGGGGCTGTATGAACAATGGGGCGCGAGGCGGCTCGTACGTGAGCTCGACGCTCGCTACCCCGAGCTGAACGTGTGCTAGCCAAGAGAACGATCTGCAGTCCAATATGGTCAGCCGCGAGGCGGCCAACGTGCTACAGGCCTATTGTGACGGCCTCGCCGCGCCGTTTGGGCCGGTCGAGTGTATCCGGCAGTAGCGATCTCGACACGTCCATGGGGTCCAACGATCCGATTGACGGGTCTCGCGGGGCGTGACAGCCTGGCGATTATGACCAGGCTTGGGCTTGCTTCCGTGGTGCTAATCGCGACGTGTGCGGGCGGGCTGAGTGGCTGCGGTCCAGAGGACATGCCGGACCCACTGCTGCAGCCGGGGCGTCACCTGTCGCCGCTCGTTCAGCTGCAACGGCTGCAGGGCGACGCGGATCACATGCACATCGCCCAGCTGAAGTACCGCGAGGCCGACAGCAAGCTGTTCTTCTGCAGCTACACGTTTGGGATGATCGACGCCTCCGATCCCCAGGACATGAGCTATGAGGTCCAGGGCCTCAAGCACGTCACGCCGAGCGGGTCCAATCGCGACCCGGGGTGCCTGCACCTCGCGTGGGACGAGGACGACCTCGACCTCGTCTACACCTCACACCGTGGAAACATCGACTTCGCGGTGTTCTTGAGCGGCTGGGATCTCACCGATCCCGACGCTCCGGTTCAGCTCCCCGCGCTGCAGGAGCCGGGCGTCGCCTACGGTGGCATCGACGTAGAGAACGGGCTCATCTACGTCGCCCTGCAGACGGGCGGCCTGGGGATCTACGACTACGACGCTGGGACCGGCTGGACCAACATCTCGACCGCGTCCGGGCTCAACAACGCCTGGAACGTGCAGGTCATCGGCGACATCGCCTACGTCGCCGACGGGACCGGTGGCCTCGCGACTGTCGATGTCAGCGATCCGCTGGCCCCGAGCTTCATCGCTCGGGTGGTGTTTGGGGGCAACGCCGAGGATCTCGTCGTCGCCGATGGCGTCGCCTACGTCGCGGCCGGCAGCGGTGGTCTCGTGCTCGTGGATGTCAGCGATCCGGCGGCCCCAAGCGTGCTGTCGGACGTTCCGACGCCGGGCAGCGCAGTGGGGGTCGCCTACTCGGCTGGCCGTGCCTACGTCGCCGCTTGGAACGACACGCGGATCTATGACGTGTCGGACCCGGCCTCGCCCGCGTTCATCGCGGCGCTGCGGCTCACGATCGAGCAGGGCTACGAGACCTGCTCGGGCGATCCAGAAGTGTGCGTGCCCGACACCCAGCGCCCGGATCCCACCGCGCGGACGCTGCATGTGGCCGCGTCTGGCGACGACATGTTCGTCGGCAACTGGTGGGTGCCCTACTCGTTCCGCGTCCACGCCGATCGCTCGGCGCCCAGCATCGTGCTCCCCGAGGACGTGGCCCGCATCGACCTTGGACCGACCGAGGTCGGCGACACGAACACGCGCGAGCTCTCGGTCAAGAACGAGGGCAACGCCGCGCTGACGCTGTTTGACAACTGGGTCGACAACGAGGCCTTCGCGGTCTCGCCCGCCCAAGTTCGGATCGAGCCCGGCGAATCGGCCGAGCTCACGCTCAGCTACACCGCCACGGTGACCACCAGCGAGACAGCGGTTTTGCAGCTGTGGTCCGACGATCCGCAGCAGCCAATTCGCAGCGCGTACCTCGTCGGCAACCAGCCCGGTCTCGGTGTCGGTCAGCCGCTCCCCGACACCGAGGTCACGCTGCTCGACGGCTCGACGTTGTCGACGGCGCCGCTGATCGGCAACGTCATGGTCTTGGCCTACTTCGCTACCTTCTGACCGGTTTGCAGTCTGGAGTTACCAGACATGCAGCAGCGTTTCTTCGAGAAGTACGAGTCGCAGGGCCTGGTGATGGTCGCCATCAATCCTGACCCAGACGACTACACGCAGATCCCCGAGGTTCAGGCGTTCTGCGAGACACTTGGCGTCACCTACCCCGTGGGCGTGGAGGAGACGTCGACCTACGAGCTGTTCACCAGCAGCTTCGACGGCACCAACCCTTATCCGGTCGACGTCATCGTCGACAAGCAAGGCATCATCCGCTACGTCGCCCGGGAGTATGATCCGGCTGCGATGGATGCGATGATCATCAAGCTGCTCGCGGAGTAGCATCGGACTCGGAGGATCATGCGACGCCAGGCGACCCTTGCACGGCTCACGACGACGGCGATCACCCTGACCATCATGATCGCGCCGCAGGTCGGCTGTGGAGACGATGTGTCCGAAGGCGGGAGCGAAGACACGATCGCGGGGCCCGGCCTGCGCGGCCGCCTGATCGACGCGGCCGAGCAACCCATGCCCAACGTCCAAGTCCTCGCCTGCCAGGCGACCAGCTGTGCGTACGGTCAGAGCGGGCCAGACGGCTACTTCGAATTCGAGATCGAACCACCGGCACAGGTGGCCCTGAAGACCCACACGGATCTGGGCCAGAGCCCTCGCATGGCCGCGGCGCTCGAGCCTGTCGACATCGTCGACCAGGCGCTCGTGGACATTGGCACCGTGTATGTCCCCGAGCTCCCCGAGGGGGCGATCATCGAATTTGCGGGCAGCGCTCCGCAGACGCTGGCGGCCGGCGACGGGCTCGAGCTGACACTGCGCCGCGACGACATCACGCCGCCGATCGGCGAGTTTCTCTACGATGTCGCGGCGCGCCGGTTGCCTCCTCAGCACGTCCCGTCCTATCCCGAATTGGACGCTGAATGGGACGCGGAGACGCTGGTGGCGGTCTATGCCATGCATCCCTTCGCTGCGACCAGCGCGTCTCCGATCGAGCTGCGCGCCCCGGTCGACCTGCCCAACGGGACCGCGGTCAGCTTTCGCACGATCAGCTCGCTCGACGGGAGCTTCTCGGACTCGGTCCCGGGTCACGTGCTGGATGGCTACGCTACGACCGACCCCGGCGCCGGGATCACGCGGCTCACCTATCTGGTCATCTGCGCGTTGTAGCGCGCGCTCGCTAAAGTACGAACGCGAGCACGGCCACGACCGCGAAAACAGCCAGCGCGACGCCAGCACCGATCATCCAACGCCGCCGTCGCAGCTGCTGCAGCGTGCGACGCAGCTGCGCCGCCAGCTCGAGGGCGGCGGCCCGACCGTGTGCGTCACCCACTCGCTCGGTCGAGGGCAACACCTGCCGCTCTAGCACCGAGAGCGCCTCGGCGGTTCGGCCGGTCGCCGCCAGCGCGCGCGCGATCTCGAGGTGCGCCACCACCTGGCTGCGAAGATCGCCGAGCTCGACGTGGATCGGCAGGATCTGCTCGCGCCACAGCGTCAGCGCGTCCTGTGATCGCCCCGCGTCGGTCAAATCATTGGCCTCGAGGCTCAGCGTCGCGGCCCGGGCGTTGGGCGTGCTCCCCGGTCGCGCGGCCAGCTTGCGGACCCGCGTGGCCTCGCGACGATCTCCCTGGTCCTCGATCACGTCGGCGAGCTGCGCCATCGCGGACTGGTGGGCGACCGCATCGTCGATGCCCTCGAGGGCCGGGAGCACGCGCTGGTTGATGAGCTTGCGCGCGCTCTCGAGCTGCCCCTGGCGCGCCAAGCTACCGGCGATCTTCTCGAGCGCGACGGCCTCGCCGCGCGGGTCCTCGAGCTGACCATACAGCGGCAGCTGCTGCTCCTCGCGCACGGCGATCGCCTGATCGAGCTCGCCACGCAGCTCGTGAATGGTGGCGATCTTGTCCCAGACCTGGGCCGTGGCAGCGCGGTCGCGGGCCCGCTCGAACGCGGGCAGACAGCGCTCACGCAGCAGCTCGAGCGCGGCGTCGAAGTCGAGCCGTTGGATCGCAATGTCGGCCCGCAGCATGTCGGCCAGCGCGATCTGCTGGGGAGAGTCGCCGAGCCGCGCGGCGTGATCGACGTCTTGGATGGCGCCGTCGAGATCACCCACGAACATGCGCAGCTGCGCGAGCCGGCGATGCTGGCGGGCGGCCTCGCGCGGCTGCTCGGCCTCGATCGCGGCCGCGACCGCCCGCTCGAGCCAGGTCACGGCTTGCGTTGGTCGGCCGAGTCGAATGTTGATCGCGCTGGCGCTCTCGGCCAGCTCGGACCGGCTGATCGCGGTCGTCGCGTTCGCATGGATCTCGGCCAGCGTGACCAGCTGCCGCTCCAAGGCCGGGGCCTCGCGCTCGTCGGCCAGCTCCATCCATTCGGGCAGGCTCGCGGCGGGTCGCGGCGCGAAGCTCTGGGTCCGGGTGGCCTCGAACTCCGCGGTCGTGAGCATGACCTGGCACAGATCCCACGCGACCTCGCTGAGGCTTGGATACGCGGACTTGGCCACCCAGAACACGACCCGCGCGTCGAGCAGCTCCGGCAGCTCGTCGCGGCGCTGGTTGAGGTTGGCGACCGCCGGAGCGTTGCGGGTGCGCCCAAAGCTGTCGGTCACCAGCCGGTCGAGGCCGACCACGAACACCACGTCGGCGTTGGCCGCTGCGTCCATGATCGGTTGAACGAGATCGCTGCGCTCGTCCTCATGCTGAAACTCGACCGTCGCAATCCGCTTGTCGACCAGCTTGGTCAAGGCTGCGCGGTGCTGCTCGGCCAGCACCATGTCGGCACATATGGCGATCGCCAGCCCAAACCGCGGTCCCGGCCGGGTCGAGAACCGACGCAGTCGGTCGAGCTCCTGCTCATCGTGCATGGCTCACGCCTGGTCGGCTTCGCGCAGGGCCTGGCGAAACAATTCATCTGCGCGGACGCCCGGGTGCATGTCCCACCACTCGGTGCCATCGTACGGCAGCACGCATGAATTCTTGAGCATGCGGCGGTCTTGATCGGTGTCCAAAATGCGATTGGTCCGATGAATAGCGACCGCCCGCGCAAAGTCCTCCGGGCGCAGCGAGGACGTGCGGCGACCGCCCAGCCAGCGACCCGCCTTCTCGATGTCGACCACGGTCACGGGCTCGGGCTCGACGTTCTCGACCGCCCGCCTGGCGATCATGAGCATGTCGCGAATGTGGCCACCCGACCAGTGCGCGAGCGCGTGAATGCACGCGGGCACGTCGGTGAACACCGCGTCGAGCAGCAGCCGCTTCGACAGCAGGATCTCGACAGCCTTCGCGGCCTCGGGGCGGACGAGCTCGGCCGGGTCACCGGGGTGGCGCACGGGCAGCACGGGCACGTTGATGCACTCGAACGCGCGGCTCGCCGGGGTGCTGAGCGGGGAGTACTCGCAGGCCGGATTGAAGAACAGCAGCGCGTTGGTCCGCAGCCGGCGAAACTCGTCCGAGCGGGCCAGCAGCGCGCGGTCGACCAGCTCGAGCTTGGTCTTCTCGAGGTTGTCGAACACCACGCACAGCTTGGCCTTGCGCGGCGCGAGCCCCTCGTGGACGGCGTCGAGCAGCAAGTTGATGCGGCGGACCAGGTCGATCGGATCGCGCTGGGTACGGCGACGGATCTCGCGGCGGTACTCGTTGTCAGACTTGAGCGCGGCCGTCAGCTTGGCTGCGAACGCAGCGAGGAACGGGAGCGAGGTGTTGGCCTCGGCCGAGACCTCGAGGCTGCCAATGATCTGGTCGCGGTGGGTCTCGAACAGGACCTCGTCGGCGAACCACTGGCGCACGGTCTCGAGCCGCTCGTGGTCAATGTCGACGTCGAGCGCCGCGAGGTGGCGAATGATCGACTCGGCGACCACGAGCATGAGATCCGAGAACACATAGTCGCTCTGATCGAAGGCCTCGAGCGAGTTGATGTAGATCGGCGCGATCCCGTCCCGGGACAGCTCGGCCAGCGCGTTGCGGGCCAGCGTTGTCTTGCCGACGCCCGCGTGGCCCATGAGCCCGACATGCACGAAGTCCGGACGGCCCGGGCCCGCGCTGAGCTGCTTCTTGAGCCTGTGCGCGACGCCGTAGTGCTCACGCGGGACGATGGTCTCGAGGTTGGCAAACCATGGATCACCCGGCTGCACGACGGCGTAGGGATCGAGGGTCCAGTATGCCTCCGACGCGTTCCTCGCCTGAATGTGCTCGCCCACCCACGCCACTCTACAGGGGTCGCGCGCCAGCGCCTAGAGCGGAGGCGAGTCCATCGAGCGGCCGCTGAGCGGCGAACTGCGACGGCTGGCCACAAGATCGCGGGGTCCGGGCGAACGCGAGCCTGAGCGGCGTGAGGGGGTCCCGAGTCGCTGTCTGTGGCGAAGTCGCCGCCACGGCGGACCCGGCCCGGCAGTCGAGCTCGGAGGCGCCGGGCAACGTGCGGCGGTCACCAAGCCCCCATGTGAGTGCCAGTCGACGTCGCACGCTCAGTCGGGCGTAGGTGGCGCAAGCCGAGCAGAGTTCTGGGCCGCGCTCCGGGTGGCGGCGGTCGAGAGGTTGGCCCAGCTGACCCTCGAGGATTCCCCCTGCGTTGGGGTCGGTCGCCGGGGATCCACCGCATTTTCGGCCGTCCCGAAACCATGGCTTTCGTAGTCGAGGGTGCCGCGGGCCTCGCCAATGCACTGATGTAATGTGCCCACGTTGATGTGAACGTTCTTTTTGGTCGAGGCCTCAGTAATCCGTACATGCATCCTGGTGTTGCAAAAAACAACAGCTGAGTTGTTGCAGATCGCAGCTATCTTCGGCGAGGAGGCAAGCCGCTTGACGCCAGACCCGGCCTGTGCGGATACTCGTCGTCCATGAGAAATTTTATCCCGCCCCACATCCTGTTCGTGCCGGCCATCTTGCTGTCATCTTGCGTACCGGATGACGAACCGGATGACGAACCGGGCGAAGTTCCGGCTCGTGGGCCGGACTTCGAAGTACGCTACCACACGAAATATTTGGACATCGCGCCAGGGTTTAGCCAGCCTGTGTGCAGGGGTTCGCTCGACGAGATGGATCGCTATATGGAAGCGGTAGCTGATCTTTTGGGCATCGAGATACAACAGCCGACAACGGTGTTTTGGTACAATGGATTAGCGACGGGATCCTTGGCAGAACGGGCTGAAATCTGCGACTGGTGCAACGGGAGCTGTGCCGGCTGCTACAAAGGCGTCGTTCATTCTGATTTTAGGACCCTTCGTCACGAACTAGTTCATGCGGTGGTGACGCCTGCGTGGGGGCGGAGTGTCAGGCTGTTTTCGGAAGGCATCGCGCATGGCCTCGACTGGTACTTACCGGGCACGTCGTGGGTCTATCCTTCCATGACTAATCAAGTCCTCTTGGAGATCGTTGGATCTGGCTCGTATGACAGCGGCCACTTCTCGCGGTGGTTGATTGCTCGCTTCGGTCCGGGGAAGTTTAGCGAATTGTTCGAGCCGCGGCTGGACCAGCACGCGACCAAGGAACAGGTGCTCGATGCCGTCGAAGACATCTACGGTTTGACGTTCGCGGAGCTCGAAGCCGAATACGCAGCAACCGCCGCGATCACCTATCCACTCCCGGGTCTGTGCGAAGGGCTCATGGAGCTGCCCCTCAACGGCGACAGGTGGGAGCTCAACCTCACCGCGGACTGTGATGCGCCACACACCTTCGGGCCGAGCGGTGACGGGACGAATTTCGTCGCCTTCACAATCGACGTCCCCGTCGAGTTCGACGGTGTGCCAATCGCCGCGTGGATTCCGTCGGACATGTCAGCCGCGGTAGCGCCCTGCCTCGATGAGCCGCTCTATGGCGTCGATTTTGACACAGTACGCAGCACTACGATGAACAACAACGGACCCACGACGTTTCGCAGGACGGGCAAACATCGAGTCGAGCTTCCGGTGGTCGACGCTGGTGACGTCTACATGCGCCTGTGCCCCGCAAACGACAAATTCCCAGGCTCATATCCCACCGACAAGTCCGTGGACCCCGAGAACTGCGTCGGTGATTGACGGTCGCTACCAGAGCGCGGCGGGCTGGGTGAGCAGGGGGTCCCAGAAGGTCGACCCATCGTCGGCGACGAACAGCGTGGGGTCGTCACCGTCGACGCAGGGCAGCCGGACCGGGATCGTGTACTCGACCTGATTGATCTCGTAGGTGAGCTCGAACGACTGCTGGGTGCCGAACAGCAAGGGTTGCCCACAGATCGCGGGCCCCGGGTGAAACGCGAGCCTGATCGGCGTCAAGGTGCCCGAGCCGCTGCCAGTGGCGAAGCTGCCGCCGCTGCGGATCCGGCCTAAAAAGTTGGTGTTGGGACCGCAGTTGACCTGCTCTGCGGCGCAGATCGTCATCGCGTAGCAGTCCATGGGGAACGCGTCGAACTCGGGCGCGCCGGTCATGTCGACGTCCGCGATCGAGTGGACCGCGACGGGGACGTAGGGCCCCTCGTAGTCCTCGAGGACGCACGCCTCGGGGTCGCCATCGCCGTCACCGTCACCGTCACCGTCACCGTCGCCTGAGTCGCCGTCGCCCGGCGAGTCGCCCGAGTCGGCGTCGCCCGAGTCGGCGTCGCCCGAGTCGCCGTCGCCTGAGTCGCCGTCGCCTGGCTCACCCGAGGTCGACTCGTCGCCAGCTGTCGCTGGGTCGTCGAACGCGGGGTTCGGCAGCGTGCAGCCGGTCACCAAGACACACGCGAGTGACAGTCGACGTCGCACGCGGGCATCATACGCGACGAGCGCGAGTCGCGAGCAGAGTTTTGAGCCTGCAGCGGCGCTAAATCGGAATGCTGCGGCGCGGGCGGCCACCCTTGGCACCGCGGACCCGCTCGAGCACCGCGCTGATCTCGTAGATGGTCTGGGTCTGCTCGAGCGCGTCGAGGTACAGGACGCGTTGCGCGAGCGGCCCAAGCTCGAACGCAAACATCAGGTTCATCAGCGGGTTGATGAACAGCTCGCTGCCGCGGGTGCGGGCGGTCCGATGGTGGTCACCAAACTCACCGTCGATGGCGCTGAGGATCGAGAGGTTGACGATGCTGGGGCGCGTTGGCGTCGCTGCGCAAACGTACTCACACGCCTCGCGGTAGCGCTCGACCTCAGGCATGCCACGCAGCAGCGGGAACACTCCGAGGTAGCCGCCGGCCTGGTCGATCGCGGCGATCGCCTCGAGCACGTCGACGTGGGCGACCCCATGGAAGCTGTCGACGCCAAAGCCAACGCTGACCAGCAATCGCGTCGGCGCCAGCGCGCTGTCGATGCCGTGGACCGCGGCGATCGTCGACATGTCCTCGGCCGGCGTGCCCAGCCCGCACTCGTCGCCGCGCATGAGGCTGTCGGTCCCGCCGTCGATCAGCACGATCGCGTCGGCGCGGGTCTGCGCGAGCACGAGCTCGTAGGCGCGGCGCAGCGGCTGCACGCCCGACTTGGCGAACGACCAGATCGGGACATCTTCGCCGAGCTCGCTGGCGAACCACTCGCTGAGACAGCGCTCGGGAAAGTAGTGTGGGCTGCCCTCGGTCGTGGGCTCGACCTTGTACACGGGGCAAGGGTCGTCATCTCGAAGCGGAAGGCGCGAGAAGCTGAGGTTGGCGAGGTGGACCTCGCACCCGCGCCGCCGCAGCGCGAAGTACAGCGGCAGCCCGCAGAAGATGTCGAACCCTCCGCCCGCGCCCGCGAGCAGGACGCGCTTGCAGTCGCGCAGGCGATCGAAGAAGGGCATGGCGTCGAGCTGCATGGGCTGAGTCTATTGGAGAATCCGTGCGGAGCGGCTCGCGTCACTGGCGCGACGCTGGGGCCTCGCGCAAGCCACGTGATCGGAAAGATGCCAATCGTCGGCCCGCGTTGCTGCGCCACCGGGGCCTGGGCTGGTAGAGTCAGCCATGCGCCGCGCTTCTCTTCTTGCATGTATGTCAATCTCGCTTGCCGCGTGTACGTCATCCGATGGGCTGGCGGAGTCGGACACCGGGGTTGGACCGACCACGATCGTGCCCACGACCAGCGACTCGACCAGCGGTCCCGACGACGGCGCGAGCGGGCCTGACTCCGGCACGACGGGCGACGGCGACGGCGATGGCGACTCGGGGGACGGCGATGATGATCCGACCGGCGGCGGCACCGGCCCCAAGTTCGATCTCATGCCAGTGCCCGACGGTAGCGGCGACACGGGCGGGGGCTTCATGGGGATCCCCGAAGACTGCAACACCGCCGCCCAGGTCGAGAGCGCGGTCGGGTGCCTGTTCTTCGGCCTGGATCTCGACAACCTCTCGTCCGGCGAGACCTCGCAATACGGGATCATCGTGTCGAACGTGCAAGAGGATCAGGTCGCCACCGCCTACGTCGAGCAGAAGGTGGGCGGCAACTGGAACATGATCGCCGGGCCCCAGGCCATCCAGCCCCTCGACTCGTTCCCGTTCTTCCTGCCCGACAACCACCAAGAGGGGAGCGGGCTCAAGGTCGGTGGCACGTATCGTGTGACCACCGACGTGCCCACGGTGGCCTACCAGTTCAACCCATACGACGGGAACAACTCGTACACGACTGACGCCTCATTGCTGTATCCGGTCGCGAGCTGGGACTACATCTACGACATCGTTGGCTATCACGTGACGATTAGCTATGGCAGCTACATCAACGTGGTCGGGGCCGTCGACGGCACCCAGCTCGAGGTCACCGTCGCCAACCCAACCGTGGCTGGGGCCGGGATCCCGGCCGGGCAGCCCAACGTGCCCTTCATCATCCAGCTCGACGAGGGCGACGTCGCCCAGATCGCAACCGAGGGCGCCAACAACAGCATGACCGGCACCCGGCTGCTGACCGACGAGGATCACCCGGTCGGGGTGTTCACCGGGACCGAGTGCACCAACACGGGGCAGGGCGCCTGCGATCACATGGAAGAGATGCTGACTGGCCTGCGCCTGTGGGGCACGCAGTTCGTGGCCTCGCGCATGCCGATCCGCCAAGTCAACGATCCCGAGGCCACGATCTGGCAGATCTACGCGTCGGAGGACGACACCACCATCACGATCGACGCGAGCGTCGAGGTCACCGGGCTCCCGCCGGGCCCGATCGTGCTCGACGCAGGTGAAAAGGTCGAGTTCCCGGCGACCGGCTCAATTGCCAATCCGGGTGACTTCTTTGTTGATGCCGACAAGCCGATCGCCGTCATGTCGTACTTGATCGGGATCAACTCCGGCGACGGCGACCCGGCGATGGTGCAGATGAGCCCGGTCGAGCAGTACTTGCCGCGCTATGTGGTGTTGGTCCCAGCGACGTGGGTCAATGACTATCTGGTGATCACGCGGCTCGAGGGCGCGCAGGTCGAGGTCGACGGGGTCGTCGTTCCAGACATGGAGTTCATCCCGGTCGGGAACGGGGACTATGAGGTCGCGCGGCTGCTGACGCCCGATGGCGTGCACGCCGTCGACGGGCTCGGGGACCCGGTTAGCGTGACCGTGGTCGGGTTCGACTCGTACGATAGCTACGCGTACCTCGGCGGGGTCGGGACCTCGGTGATCAACCCGAGTCCTCAGGGGTAACCTGCGCCTACGCGCAGGCGCCAGTGATCTCGCCGGGTGACTCGCAGATCATCACGTTCTCCGGCACGCAGCCACTCGAGGTCCACACCGCGTCCTCGCTGCACAGGATGTTGGGCAGCATCGGACACAGGTCGCCCGCGAACACGCAGCCGATGTACGTCTTCTCGCTCTGCGTGCAGTAGCTGCCCTCGCCATCCTCGACCACGGGGTTGCCAAAGATGGCGCCGCAGCCCGCTTCAGCCATGCAGGCTGCCTGGGTCTCGTGCACGGCGCAGCCCATCAGCTCGCCCGTGGTCTCGGACTCGCTGGTGTCGCCGTCGCCCTCGTGCTTGCCGCCGCTCTCGCCGTCGCCGTCGCCGTCACCGTCACCGTCACCTTCAGTGCTGGCGGCCTGCTCGTCGCTGCCGTCGTCACCCTCGTCACACGCGGGAGCGACGAGCAGCGCCATGCTCGAGATCCAAAGGGTCGTTAATCGCCGTGCTCGCTTGGTCATCACGAACACTTGGTCCCGCCGCTGGGTGTGCTTGCTTCGCGGTCCGGTCGAGCTGGCTGTGAGCTGCAGCAGCCAACCCGATGAAACCGACACACCCGCGGGCGGGTCGCACAGATCGCCGCGCTAATTCGCGTCCACGATCAGCATCTGATACCAGCTCGCGGGCACGTCCGTGCAGATCATGTTCGGGTGCTGCGTCAGGTTCTGTGCGCCGGTCAGCCAGACATTGGCGCCCGGCTCACCCTGAATGTTGCCGTAGTCACCGTCAAAGACGATCTGCGTGGGCTCGCCCATGCTGTCAAAGGTCAGCGCGAGGCGGTCGATCATGCCGCACTCGGTGTCGACCGGGGCGCAATTTGCAGACGCCGCGCTCACGCCAAACGGCAGCTCGAAGGTCCCGGCGTCGTCGGGGGTCAAGCTGTCGCCGTCGACCAAGGTGAGCACGTGGCCGTAGCCCTCGAGGTCCAGGCGCAGGTACAGATTGGACCAAAACGGTGTCTCCACTGTGTAGCGGACCCGAACGATGTCGTCTTGGGCCAGCGGAACGGAGAGCCCCGGCTCGGCGGTGATCTGGATCAACATCGGATCCTCGCTGTTGGGGCAGTCGAGCTCGAGCGACAGATCGTCCACGTTGTCGATCATCGCAACGGTGCAGGTCCAGTCGATCTTGGTGTCAAACGGTGGCAGCGAGAGGTTGAAGTTGGCCGGGCCGTAGCTGAACTCCACGGCGCCATCGGGGGGCGGGCAGGTGGCATCGCCGTCACCCGTGGGGTCGCCGTCACCGTCACCAATGGGGTCGGGGTCGACGTCGCCTGTCGAGTCGCCGTCGTCCGTCTCACCGGTCTCGCCGATGTTCTTGTCGTCTAGATCACAGCCGGGCGCGGTCAGGGACAGAGCGGTCGCGCCGACCAGGATGAGTAGTTTCTGCAAGTTGTCGTTCATGCGGTTAGTGACCCGTGCACCGGGTTCAACCTCAGCGGTGGCCGGCCACCTCGGGTTCCGTGGTTGGCAACGAAAATTTGTTGCGACACGCAGACTCGACCCGTTGGACGAGCAGCTTGCCGGGCGAGCCGGCCACGAACCGCTCGCCGGCTCGTTGCGCCTCGTCAAACCGGTCGAGCTCGCACAGCGCGATGACCCGCAGGCCCTCGCGCTCGTTGGCCAGCTCGCCGTTCGGGAATTGCTCGGCGTGTTGGTCGAGCAGCGCGAGAGCCTGGGCCGCGGGCGCGTTGCGTGCCGCGCGGATCAGCTGCAGCTCGGCGGCGAGCGTGGCGGAGGCGCTCGAGCTGGTCGAGGTCGGGGAGGGCGTGCGGGCGCTGGAGGGCTGCGAGGTGGACGGAGACGGCTCGACTACCTCGGGAGGTTCTGGGGGCGCGCTCGAGTCCACGGCTTCGTTCGCGACCAGCTCAGACTCCTGGCTCACCCCCTCCGCGGGGTCTGGCTCCAAACTCGCGCTGACGATCGGCGCTCGCTCGGTCCGAGCACCCCGCACAACCTTCCCGACCAGCGCGACGCCGCCGAGCCCCACCGTGGTCAGACCGATGACGGCCGCGACGATCTTGATCGCGTGAACGACCTGACCGCCGCCCGCGAGCGCGGGCCCGGAGCCCGGCTCGGCGCCACTCAGACCACCGTCGGGCGGACCGCCAAGCGCAGCGTGAAACTGGGCCAGCATGTGATCTTCGACGCCAGCGGGCGGGCTGTGGCTCCCTTGCCTGAGGCTGCGCCCGATCGAGGCGTGGATCCGCGGATCGAGTTCGGTCATGACGGGGACTCCTTCAGCGCCATCGCCCCGTTGACGTGGGCGCGGGCGGTTCGCAACCGCCAGTAGACGGTGTTGAGGTTGGCGTCGAGCTGCTCGGCGATCTCGGGCGCGGTCAGCCCTTCGATCTCGGACAGCACGAACACGGCGGCGAGCTTGTGATCCAGCTGCGCGAGCACGTCGGCCAGGCGGCGCAGCGTCTCGCGGTCGGCGGCCTGTTCATCGAGGGCGGCCGTCGGCGCGCGCTCGGGGATCGCCGCGAGCTTTCGCTCATGTCGGGCCGCGCCCCGCCGCCGGGTCGCCGCCACCCGGCGGGCGATCCCAAACAGCCACGAGCGGATCGACTGCTGCGGATCCCAGGCGTGCCAGCGGCGGTGAACGACCATGAACACGTCCTGGACCGCGTCCTCGATCGCCTCGGGGCCGACGCCGTGATAGCGAAGCACCCGCCACACGAACCCCATCTCGCGCCGATACACGAGGTCAAACTCGTCGCTCGAAGCGCGCGCGAGGCTGGGCGAGGTCATCCGATCCACAGCGATTGCCGGCAGCGGCGGTTTCCGTGGTGGCCGGTCACGGTAGTCGGATCTCGACGCCCGCGAGCGCGCGGATGCCCACTGGCGCAGTGTCGAGGGCCGTTTGGTTGTCGAGCGCGAAGCCCCCGAACACAAACGGGATCAGCGCCTGGACCTCGAGGCCGAGCGCGACTCGCTCGGTCGGCGCCCAGCTCAGGCCCGGGCCGAGCACGACCTCGACGATCGGCTGCGTCGCCATCTCGGGGTTCTGAATCGGCTCGAGCGCGCGGGCCCGCACGGCCCCGGCCTCGATCCCGGCGCACAGGGGAAACTCGACGGGGCCGGCGTGGAACAGGTTGCAGCCCAGGGCGCCGACCGTGAAGCCGTCGACGCGAGCGCGACCCCGGTCATTGAGAGGGGGCCGAAGCGGCGGCAGCCAGGCGCCGCGCAGCTCGACCCGCCAGCGCTGGCCGATCACCGCCAGCCGGCCCATGACGGTGGCCGACCCAGCTTGCATCGGACCGTAGCCGCCGCCAGCGAGGGCCGCGATGCCGAACCGGACGCGGCCGCTTTGCTCGGGCGGGCGGTCTGCTCGGGCGTCGCTGATCACCAGCGTGCCGGGGTCCCACTCGTCTTCAACCGCGACGGCGGGCGCGTCTGGGCCTTCGCTGCGAGCCGGCAGGGGCGGCGCTGGCTCGAATTGTGGTTCCGGCTCCGGTTTGGGTCGTGGTTCGGGCGCGTGTGCCTCTTCATTGATCCGCGCCGCGACGGCGACCGGATCGATCGCGACGGCCAGCACCAGGGCCGTCGCGTCGATCGCCACCGCGCAGCTCTCGGCCACGAAGGTCCGGCGCTCGACACCGAGCGGGCCGTCGAGCTCGAGCCGCACCGACCACTGCCGTCGTGGATCCCGCTCGATGATCACCGTCGCGGTCACGAGCGCCGACGTCTCGGCGCGCGCGACCGACAGCTCGGGCGCGAGCACCTCGAGCCGCTCGATCATGCGCTGTCCACCCTGACACTCTGGCGCCCCCGCCCACCGAACCTGCAGGTCGTGGGCAGCCGGGGCGCTGGCCAGCAGCGCGGCGACCAAGAGCTTCGTGATCACGCACTCGCGCGGTAGCACGCGGGATCTTGCGGATCAAGATCGCAGGCGCGGTCGCAGGCGCCCGGCCAACTGGCCGTCCGGCTCAGGGGCCGACGTCGCCGCAGCTGTTGTTCTCGAACACGACACCGCTGAGCGACGGGTTGGAGAAGCTGTCGGCCCAGATCCCCCAGCAGTCGCTGTCGACGATCCGGGTGTTGATGAAGGTCGGCGAGGCGTCGTACAGGGTCACGTTGGCGTCCGAGTTGAATCCGCCGCCCGAGCGGATCTCCACGTGTTCAAACCGGGTCTGGCCGTCGATCGCGTCGTCCTGGATGCGGATGCCCGCCCACGCGCCAGGATCGAGCGCGTCCGCGCCCGTGAACACGATCGGCTGCTCGGCGGTGCCGATCGCGAGTAACCCCGAGGCGCCGCCATGTTGACTCAAGCGCAGAAAATTATCCGCCGCGAACGCGAACGTGACCCCAGGCTCGAGGGTGAGCACGCCGGGATCGAGCGCCGTACCTTCGAGATAGATGTGGGTCTCGGCCCGGTAGGGGACGCCGAGGTTGGCCCACGTCACGGCGTGGTCGATCTCGTGGTTGAACCCCCAGATCGCAATCACGTCGGCGTCATTGCCGGTTAGATCGACGCCGGTCTTGGGGATCGTGTGGACCTGATTCGCACGGATCTCGCCGCTGCGATCGCTGTCGTGGACCTGCAAGTCGGTGCTGTCTGGCAAGAACCGGGCGTTGTCTTCGAACAGGAACCCGGCGCTCTCGCAGCCGCGCAGCTCGACGTGGTCGACAAACACCCCCGCGTCGCTGGCATACAGGCAGCCGTCGGCGTTGAAGCCTCCGCCCCACTCGATGATCGTGTGGGTCAGGCGAAACGAGGCATCGACGGTGTTGTCGAACGCCCGCACCCCCGGCCACGCCCCCCGGTCGAGCGAGTTCATCGACGAGAGCACGACCGGCGCGGTCGGCTCGCCAAGCGTGATCAAGCCGGCCGCGCCCTCGTGATAGGCCAGGCGCAGCGGCGCGTCGTCGGCGAAGCGCACGGTCACGCCAGGGCCCAGCTCCAGCACCGCCGCGGCGTTGGCCGTGCCCTCGAGCGACAGCGGCGTGAACACGAAGTAGTCGACCCCCAGGTGCTCCCACGTGACCGACTCGTGCACGTCGTACCAGTCGAGCCCAGTCGCGTGGATGTAGATGCCATCCGAGTCGTTCCCGGTGTAGTCGCTGTCGGTCGCGGGCAAGCTGTGAACGTGTCCAGGGTCGACGAGGACCGGCCAGCCCATGGTCGCGTGGATCTGAAGGGCGGTGCTGTCGGGACTCAGGCGCGCGCCCTCGCGCAGCGCGAGGCCCCACTCTTCGGCGTTGGTCAGGGTCACGTGATCGACCAGCGCCTCGCCGCCCTCGACATAGAGATTGGCCTCGGTGTTGAATCCACCGCCGGAGTCGATCGTGGCGTGGTGCAGCTCGATCGTGCCGGCCGCTGGAAACACGCTGATCCCCTTCCACAGCCCCGCGCCCGTCCCCGAGTCCGAGCGCAGCTCTACGGGCGCCGCCTCGCTGCCGAACACGCCAAAGTCCGCGGTCCCGCCGTCGCGTGACACGAAGATGCCGGTCTTGTCGTATGCCCGGATCTCGACCCCCGGTCCGACCTGCACGCTGCCGCCCTCCACGAACACGTCGCAGGTGATGATGTGGGGGTTGAGGTCGGCGGCCCAGACCTCGTCGCCAGTGATCTCACCGCAGTGCTCGGGGCCGTGGGTGCTGACCCAGTCTTCGGCAGTGTCGGTGGTGTCCGTCGTGTCGGTGTCGGTGTCGGTGCCAGTCGTGTCGGTGGTGTCGCTGGTCCCGGTGTCGGCGGTGTCGTCGCCAACGATCACGCAGGCCGCAGTCGGGGAGAGCAAGAGCAGTGCCGAGCAAAGCGTGACAGTTCGCTGCCCACGGTGAAGCAGTCCGGAGATGGCGCCTGCAAGCGGGCGAGGAGCCTCGCCCGAGCTGAAAATAATCGTTGGGGTGCGCATGGTGGTGCCTACGACGAGAGCCTGACCGCTCGATTGCCCCAACGCGGCTTAATTCGGGCTTAAACGAGCTTAAGCAGACCCCAGCCGCCGATCGCCTAGCGAATCTCGAGCGCGAGCTCGGGCGCGAACATGTAGCCGTGGTCGTCTCGCTGCAGCACGTCGCGCAGACCGAGCTTGCGGAGGGTCGTCAGCGCGACGTAGACCCGATTGGCGCCCGCGCGCTCGACCACGTGCTCGTCGGGCCACCCCAGCGCGAGCAGCTCTCGCAGCTCCAGCGACTGACCTGGGTGAGCCAGGCGATGCTCCGCGAGCGCGCGCACCAGCCGGGTCAGCGGCCGGCGATGTCCCATGTCGACCCGCGCGTGCCCGGTGAGACAAAACCAGCTGCCGTCGCGCGCGACCGTGAGGCCAGGACCACCACGAGCTTCGCGCGGGGGGCCGTCGCGCTCGAGCAGCGCGCGGACTTGTGGCGACAAGGGCAGGGGGCCGTCGGGCTCGGCGTCAATGCACGCGCACTCGATCACCGCCTCGAGCTCGTGGAGGTTGCCGGGGAGCTCGTGCAGCAGCAGCGCGCGGGCGAGCTTGAAGTGCAGCGCGCGTGGCTCACCCGCGTGGCGCTCGGCGAAGTGACGAGCGATCGACGTCAGATCTTCGCGACGAGACGCGAGCGGGGGCACGTGGATCAGCCAGCGCTCGAGTCGGGTCGCCAGATCCGCCCGCACCCGGCCGTCGGCGACGGAGGCGGTGAGTGGCGTGCGGTTGCTGGCGATGATCCGCGGCCCGTCAGCGCGGTCGAGCTCGAGCAGCGGCAGCAAGCTGGCCTGCGAGCCCGGCGAGGCCTCGCCGACGCTGTCGAGGTATACGGTTGACTCGGGATCGAGGCGCTGAAGCTGCTCGGCCAGACCTTCGCTGGTCTGGGTCGCGCACGGGATCCGATGAAGTCGGCCCGTGCGACCGCTGCGCTCGTGGATGGCCTCGGCCAGCGCGGACTTTCCGGCGCCGGTCGGCCCCAGCAGCATCACTGTGATCGACCGTGTGGCGATCTTGTCGACCGCCTCGAGCAGCTTGGCGTGGGACCAACCGCAGCCGACCAGACCCGGCAGCGCGGGCGCTCGCGGCAGCTCGAGCGGCGCGCGGTGCAGCAGCAGCAGCACCCGGCCCAGGCCGATCAGCGCGCCAGCGTCGACAGTCGCGTGCTCGACCCGTCGCGCGTCGACGAAGCTGCCGTTGTGGCTGCCGAGATCCGTGAGCTCGACCCGCTCGCCGACGTCGGGCGTGTCGATGATCTCGAGGCGCAGGTGCCTGCGGGAGATCCGATCATCCTCGAGCACGCGGTCGCCGAGCTCGGCACAGCCGCGCCCTAGCTCGAGCGGCTCGTCGGGTCCGAGCACGCGTCGCCGACCGATCAACCCGGGGTCGCGCGCGTGGACGACGGTCAAGCACCAGCGCAGCTCGATCGCGCCGAGCCCCAGCGTGCTGGGATCGGCGCAGGTGGTCGCGGACCCGGCCATCGACGTCAGTGTGCGCTGAGCTGCGCGTCCCTCCAAGCCTGCGCGCGCGCGGTTTCGTGGGTGTAGATTGGACCGGCGGCGCGCAACACCTCGAGCGCATGGTCGACTTGCTCGCGGCCCGCGGCTCGGTGACCCAGCTGCCAGCGGGCCTTGCCCAGCGCGAGCTCGGTCAGCGCCCGGTCGACGGGCTGGGCCGCTGGGTCGGCTTGGTCAGCCAGCGCCAGCGCCCGCTCGAGCAGCGCGATCCCTTCGCTGTGTCGGCCGAGCTCGACGAGCGCGCTCCCGCTGCCGGTCAGCGGGTGGATCAAGGAAGGGTGCTGATCGCCGAGGGTGTGCTCGAGCATGGTCAGCGCGTCGCCGAACTCGTCGCTGGCCTGGGCGAACTCGCCGCGGTGGGCGTGGGCGTTGCCCAGGTTGTTGAGCACGTACGCGATCTGTGGGTGCCCGGGCGCCAGGGTCCGCTCGCGGATCGTGAGCGCGCGCTCGAGCATCACCGCCGCCTCGTCGACCCGGTCGAGCGCGATATAGAGAGTGCCGAGGTTGCTGAGCGTGGCGGCGACCTGCGGGTGCTCGAGGCCGAGCGTCCCCTCGTAGACATCCAGGGCGGCCTCGAAGTCGTCGGCGGCCTGATCGATCGCGCCCAGGCGGATCGCGGTCGCGCCCAAGTTGTTGAGCGCCGCGGCGACGCTCGGGTGGCGATCACCGTAGCTCTCGCTCACGATCGCGAGCACCCGCTCGAACTCGCCGCGTGCGAGGTCGAGCTGGTCGCGCTCACCGTAAGCGGCGCCAAGGCTCAGGCGCGCCGCCGAGACCCGTGGATGCAGCGGCCCGAGCTCCCGCTCGTAGAGCTGCACCGCGCGGCTGAG
This sequence comes from Enhygromyxa salina, assembly GCF_002994635.1. Classification (GTDB taxonomy): domain Bacteria; phylum Myxococcota_A; class Polyangia; order Nannocystales; family Nannocystaceae; genus Plesiocystis; species Plesiocystis salina_B. The sequence goes on from NZ_PVNL01000077.1 coordinate 58,836, forward strand.
ATCCGCTATCGCCCGATCGCCCTCGCCGCGGCGCATCGCTAGGGTCCCGAAGCTGGTCAGCAGGTCGGCCTGGATCTCGCCGCTCGCCCCGATCGCGTCCGCGATCGCCTGGGCGTTGCGTGCCCAGACCAGCCCGTCGTCGGTGCGCGCGAGCCGAACCCCGACCACAAACGCCAACAGCTTGGCAGCGTGAAGTCGGACCATCGCGTGGTGCGAGACCTCGGCCTCGAGGTACGCGTCGATCAGCGTGCGCTCGGCATCGGCGTAGCGAGCCAGCGACTCGAGCAAGAACCCGACTCGCAGCTGCGCCTCGGCGATCAGCGGGCGATAGCCAAGCGCGTCGGCGTCGGCGAGCGCAGCGGTGCCCAGGTCGAGACCGGACTCGAAGTGGCCCGCTCGCTGCTCCGCCGAGGCCCGAGCCAGGCGCGCGCGGAGGGCCTCGACCTGCTGCGCCAGCGCGGCGTCGCTGGGGGGCGCCAGCTCCATGCGCAGCGCGACCAAGTCACCGCACTCCGCCACGTCCGGGAGCCCGAGCGCGGCTCGAACCGAGGCCTCGACGACGTCATCATCGGCGTTGGCGAGGACGTCGACCAGCGCCGCGAGCTCGACCCGGCGATGCGCGAGGCAAGCCATGCGACGATCCAGCAGCTCGTCGGACTGCTCGCCGCGCTGATGGGCCATGCACGCGTCGCGGTGCATCGCCGTCCAGCTGCGCGCGTAGGCGTCGAGGTGGGCTTGGATCCGCGGCCATGCTTGCTCGGCGTAGCTGGACTCACGATTGAGGAGCGCGTCACGAACCTGGCTCGCGCGCGGCAGATCCCAGACGCCGACCAGCGCTTCGTCGGCGTCGCCACACGGTGGCTCGGGATCTGCCGCGGGGGTGATCAGGCGCAGCGCCGCGACGCTGGCCAGGCCAAGGCTGGACACGAGCGCGAGCAGCCCCCAGCGACGACGGCGGCGGCGGCTTGGATCGTCGCTCAGCGCGGCCAGCAGCGCGCCGAGGTCGGGCCAGCGGGCTTCGGGATCCTCGGATAGCCCGCGGGCGACCACCGCCTGCAACCAACTGGGAACCTCGCCGCCCGGCTCGACAATTGCTGGCCCCTGCGGGACCTGTGTCGCGAACGGGCGACGGCCGTGGAGCGCCTCGAACAACGCCGCGCACAGGGCAAACTGATCCGAGCGCGCGTCGGCGGCGTGGCCACTGAACAGCTCGGGCGCCATGTAACCGGGGGTCCCGACGATCCGTGGCGTGCCCTCGCTGCCCTCGTCGTCGACCTGCGCGAGCCCAAAATCGAGCACGCGGACGCGCCCGTCTTCACCCAAGATCGCGTTGTCGGGCTTGAAGTCCCGGTGGATCAGACCGGCGAGGTGAGCCGCGCGCAGGCCTTCACCGCACTGCAGATAGACCGCGATGATCTCGGTCCACGTCCGTGGCTCGGTCTGCCACGCGCGCAGGGGCTGACCGATCACGTACTCCATCGCGAGGTACACACGATCGTCGTGCTCGCCCACGTCATGGATCTGCACGACGTTGGGGTGGTTGAGCCGCGCGAGCGCCCGCGCTTCGGCCTGGATCCGCCGCCGCTGGCGGGGGTCGTCCGCGGCGTGCTCGTGGACGAGCTTGATCGCAACCCGGCGGTCGAGCTCGGTGTCGTAGGCGGCGTGCACGATCCCCATCCCGCCGCGACCGAGCTCGTCGAGGATCACGAAGCGTGCGATCCGGGTCGACGGGCCGATCAGCGTGTGCTGCCGAACCAGCCCCGCGGGGGCGTCGGTGGCCCCCATGGCCCCCATGGCCCCCATGTCCCGCGCGTCCCTCGAGCGGCGCACGGCGCTGCGCCGGGGCGGCTCGGTGTCGTCGAGCGACGCGCTCGCGGTCTTCGTTGGATCAGCGGTCAGAACGAAGGATCATAGCAAGCAACGGCTCGCACCGGCCGTGGCGCTGTCGCTGGTTCGCGGTGAGCGTGTGAGGGTAAGGTCCGGCCATGCGTCGCCGCCCGATCCTCTCGTTGCTCGCCCTCTCGGCCTCGCTCGTGTCGTTCACGGCCTGCGCCGAGCCGACCCCGGCGCCTGTCGATCCCTCGCAGGCAGACCGTGAGCTCCCCCCCGCCAAACCCTCGGCGCCCGAGCTCTCGGCCGAGCACATCCACGCGGCCGTCGGCTTCCTGGCCGACGACGCCCAGCAAGGCCGCGCGCCCGGGACCGAGGCCGACGCCCGCGTGCAAGCGTGGATCATCGAGCGCATGCAAGCAGCCGGGCTCGAGCCTGGCGGCGACGACGGCTTCGTCCAGCGCTTCGAGGTTGGCGACGGCGCCCGCCTGCGGGATGGCCAGCTCAGTCGGTTTGGCGCCACCCGGGGCCGGGTCCCAGACATCACCCACGAGATCGTTCCGTTCGGCCACGACACGGGCGAGACCGCGGTGATCGGCCGCCTGGTATTCGTCGGCCACGGCGTCCCCGGCGAAGCTGACGACCCCGGCGACTTCGCGGGCCTCGAGCTCGAGGGCGCGATCGCTGTGGCGCTGCTCGGCGCCGCTGATCCCCACGCGCCGCCGGCCAAGACCCGTCCCCAGAGCAAGCTGATCGCCGCCCGTGATCGCGGCGCGGTGGGCATGGTCCTGTGGGATCCCAACAGCGACGCGCCCTGGGCCAACCACGGTCAATTCAGCGAGCTCGAGATCCCCGCGGTGTTCGTTGGCAAGGCCGGCACCGAGGCCCTGCGTGACGCCATGCGGGTCGGCAAGCAAGCTGCGCCCAAGCTCGGTGCGAGCAGTCGGGCCGCGGTCGAGCTGCACACCCCGATCGAGCCGGTCGTGCTGAGCACGGCCAACCTGCTCGGCGTCCTGCCCGGCAGCGCTCCGGCCGAGACGCGCAAGCGGGTGATCATTGGCGCGCACATGGATCACCTCGGGCTCGGGACCTCGAGCTCGCTCGCGCCCGGTGAGCACGCGATCCACAACGGCGCCGACGACAACGCCTCGGGCGTCGCGGTCGTGCTCGAGCTCGCGGCCGCGCTGGCCCAGCTCACCCCCGAGCAGCGCCCCCACGATCTCGTGTTCGTGACCTTCGGCGCCGAAGAGATGGGCCTGCTCGGCAGCAAGCACATGGTCGAGGCGCTGCCCAAGTCCGAGCGTGCGCGGGTGTTGGCGATGCTCAACTTCGACATGGTCGGCCGCCTGCGCGACCAGGAGGCGCTCGCGCTCAACGGCACGGGCACCGCGAAGGAGTGGCCCGAGCTGCTCGAGCTCGCCAACCCGACCGGCGACACCCATCTGAAGCTCGCCGGCACCAGCGACGGCTGGGGGCCCTCGGATCACGCCTCGTTCTACGGTGAGGGCGTCCCGGTGCTGCACTTCTTCACGGGTGCCCACGATGACTATCACAAGCCCAGCGACGATCTGGACAAGCTCGACAGCGCGGGCGCGGCCGCGGTCGGCGAGCTGGCCGGGCGCATCGTGTTGGCGCTGCTCGACCGCCGTGAGTCGCTGACCTATGTGAAGGTCGAGCGGGCGAGCATGGGCCGGACCGTGTTTCGCGTGTCGCTGGGGACGATGCCCGACTATGGGCGCGAGGTCGACGGCATGGCGCTCTCGGGCGTCAGCGAGGGCGGGCCCGCGGCCGCGGCGGGGCTGCAAAAGGGCGACGTGATCACCCGCATTGGCGCGCGGGCGGTTCACAACATTGATGACTATATGGCCTGCTTTGGCGAGCTCGAGCCTGGAGTCGCCGTCGAGATCGAGTGGACCCGCGACGGCGCCACCCAGACCGGCCAGCTGACCCCGGCCGCGCCCCGATCGAAATAGGCTGTAGTGATCGGAGGGTGCTGCGCGCGTTGTTTTTTACCTCGCCTGAATACCCGCTTCACTGATGCAGAGCGGCGTTTAGTTTCTACCGACGGGAGCGGAGGCTGGCCATGATCGGCAAGTGCACGCAGTCTGGCCGTAGGAGAAGAACCCATGCAAAGCTCGCAAAGCGCAAACCGCAAGTTGCTGGTCACCGCCACCTGTGTCTCCGCGTTGCTCGCGGTCTCGGTGGGCCTTGCTGGTCCGGCAACGGCGCATTCGGGCGACGATCTGAGCGGCGCCAACTTGTCGCTCCACGAGTACGCTGCCCAGCGGATTCTCGCGCTCTCCGCCTCGAATCTCTTTTACACGCTTCCGGGCCGCGGCGGTGGCGGCGGTGGTCCTGGCACCCTCGCGTGCGGGGCGGGTGACGTGGCCGTGGGAATTTACGGGAGGTCAGGCATCTACATCGACCAGCTCGGGCTCACATGCGCGTATCTGATGGACAACGGCTCGCTGGGTCCCACCTACGACACAGGCACACTGGGTGGACAGGGGGGCGGCTCATTTCGGCTGATCTGTCCGTTGGGACAGGCGATCGTCGGCTTTCATGGTGGTAGCGGCACGCTCGTGGATCGGCTGGGGCTGTACTGCTCTGGCGTGGCCAACTGGCGATCCCACGGAAGTGTTGAATATGTGACGAGCGCCGCTGGTGGCGGTGGTGGCGGGAGCTTTGCCGACCTGTGCCCAAGCGACTACGTGGGTGCGCGCATCAACGTACGGACGGGTATATACGTTGATCGGCAAGAGCTGCTCTGCGCGTATATTTATCCCTAGTTGGTTTCGCAGGGCCGGCTGCGCTCGAGCTTCCAGCCCATGCCCGCGCCCGGACCGGCGATCGACGTCTCGAGCCGGTCGCCGAGCACCGTGTAGTGGATCTCCTGTGGGAAGTCGTGCTCGTAGTTGGCCCACACCCAGACCTGGGCCGACGCCGGGACCTGGACCGGGTAGCGGGCCTCGCTCGGATCGATCGGTGCAAATTCGGTCGGCTCGGCCTCGCCTGGCTGCGCGACGTAGACGTGCCCGCGCCTGTGATGCCGCAGCGCCAGGCGCTCGATCAGCTGGTACTCACCAGCGTCGTCGCGGGTCCGGCCCTCGCCGCGAAGATCTCGACCGTCGACCCACCAGCGCTCGCTCATGGCCTCGCCCTGCCAGGTCCCGCACAGCAGCTTCGCGTCTGGGGGCATCGACGCGCAGGCTCCCAACACTGGGGCGCAGACGAGCAACAGGGCCAGGCGCAGGCGGGGCATGTGGCGATGGTAGCGGATCCGTTATGCTGGTGCCGCCATGCTCGTCGTCATCAGTGACATGCACCTCGCCGACGGCTCGGCGGGTGACCACAACCTCGCGCCCCAGGTCTATCACGACCTGCTCGATCAGCTCGCCGAGGCGCACGCCAAGGTCCGGCGCTTCAACCCGCACAGCCGCGTGGAGATCATCTACGCCGGCAACGTGTTCGAGCTGCGACGCACCCACTTTTGGTTCGAGCAGGGCGACCACAAGCCGTGGCGCCACTTTGACACGGCCAAGGACGCCGCCCAGGTCAAGCCGCCGCGCAGCGGCGAGTACCTTCAGCGGGCGGTCCAGCTGTTCACGCGGATCATGACTCACCAGAACGTCGCGCCGATCAAGGGGATCCTCGGCGACCGCCTCGCGGATCGCTTTGGTGGCGTCGAGCCAGTCCGCGGCTACCTGCCTGGCGACGCGGATCGCATGATCAACATGAGCCCCGATCTGCGCGCCCGCGTGATCGACTTTCTGGGCCTCGACCTCGGCCGCGAGCAGCCCTGGAACGCAGAGCAGCGGTTCCCCAACGCCTGGTACGACGCGAACCATGGCGTGTTCATCCGCCACGGTCACGAGTGGGACGTGTACTCGTTCGAGGGCGACGCGGCCAAGCCCGAGGACTACGACAACATCCCCATGTCGGATCTCATCACGACCGAGCTGTTCGCTCGCCTGACCTACGAGGCCAGCGTGATGCAGGGCGGAGCCGACGCCCCCGCCGAGCTCGTCGCGCAGTTCAACCGCAAGCTGCAGCAGATCGACAACGTGCGCCCGGTGTCCTCGCTGGTCAGCTGGCTGGCCTATCACTTCTCGACCCCGATCGAGCAGAAGCTGCTCGCAACCTGCATCGAGCGCGCGCTCAACAACTTCAAGAATCAAGAGTACGTCAAGTGGTGGCTGTCGGCCGCGGGTCACGACAAGGTCTGGACACCCGTCGACGAGGCCGATCGGATCGAGTGGCTGCTCGAGGGGCTCAAGCACCTGTGGATGGGCAAGGCCAAGCTGGCGCTGGCGATCTACGACAAGGTCGCCAGCTACGATCCATTCGAGCGCTTCGTCGATCATGCGGCCAAAGAGCCGGTCCTGCATCAAGCCGGGTCGCCGATTCACTATATTGTCTATGGTCACACCCACGAGGCCGTGCACACGCCGCTGGGCATGGTCGGCGACGGGCCGGCGCGGCGCATGGCCCACTACATCAACAACGGCAGCTTGCGACCAACCCACACCGTCACTCGCGACGGGCGCGACTTCTTCGTGTCGGAGACGCTGGATTTCTCGATCTTCTATCGCGCCGACGAGAAGCCCGGCGCGACCGGGCCAACCTTCGAGCTGCGCACGCTGACCCGCTCACGCCAGTAGAGCGCCCGTTCTAGCTCCGGGCCCGCTGAACAGCGGACGAAGCATCAGGGTGAAGTCCGCGAGCGCGGCAACGTCCCCCGCGCGCGAGGTGACCGCGCTGTCGCCGTAGAGATCTTCGATGCCCTGGCACCCGCTGCGGCCACGAGATCGGGTACGCTCCACCGCGTGCGCACGCTGATCATCGCATCGTGTCTGGTGCCGCTGCTCGCCGGCTGCAAGGACGCCCCCAAGCCCCCTTCCAAGGTGGTCGCCCAGGATCCCGCGCCCACCCCCAAGCAACGGGCGAAGGCCAAGAAGCCGGCGCCGTCGGGGGTCCACGTCCGGATCCGCCGCCCCGACAAGGAGAGCTGCCAGCGGACCCTGTGCGTCGCGGGCCCGGGCGAGATCTACAGCGACTCGAACCGCGATCTCGGTGAGCTGTGCGCGCGCGGCCACGGCGTGGTCCAGCGCTGCGAGGGAGACCGCTGCGACAACGTGTGGGCCGTCGAGAACTGGCGAGCCGGCCTCGACGGGATGATCGCCAGCCTCGACGCCAACGGTGACGGCAAGCTCGACGCGGGCGATCCCGGCTGCGCGATCAACCTGGCTGGTTGGTCGACGGGCGGCGTCGTGGTCAGCCAGGACATCCCCAGCGCGCTCATCGAAGATCCGAACGTGGACGCTGCTCACGCGCAGATCCAGCATCTCATCGCGATCACGCCCTATGCGTCGAAGTTTGGACCAGGCGCCGAGGTCGAGACGCTGGTGATCCCCGACAGCGTGAGCAAGGCGTTCATCTATCGCCACACTGCGTCGCCCCCCGACGACTGCTCGGCGTCCTTCGAGGGCGGGCCCTGGCGCAGCCCCGCGCCCGTGTGTGGCGAGCAGACCACGTGCTACGACTACGACTACTCGCAGAACCCCGAGCTCGCCTACCTCGGTCGCCGCGGGGCCAGGTCGGGCGCGATGATCGGGCATTGTAATGTGGTTGCGCTGGTCGCGAAGGTTGGGCTCGACAACCTGGTGCGTGGGGAGGAGGGCTATCAACAGTGGGTGCCGCCTTACAGTGACGGGACCCATGGCGGGCGCGAGTATGTGGCGGGTCCGGATAAGCCGGATCCGATCGTCGTGCTGCCGAACGAGGTCGAGCCAGACTGAGCTCACCGGCGCGAAGCCAGGAACTCTCCGAGCGAGCGATAGTACGTCTTCCCTTGCTCGCGGGCGCGCGACCAGCTCGGGGGCATCGGGCCAAATACAACCTCGCACACCTCGTCGAGGCCGCGTGCGAGCGACAGTGAGGCCCGCCAGGTCATGCTCAGCTGCCCGCGATCCGTGTCGATCACCAGTGTGTCCATTGGCGCGGAGGTCTCGACCCGACTGTTGTCAGCGCGGATGAATTCCACGGGCATGTGCGTCGGCGGCAGCGAAAAGCGAGACAGGCCCGTTGGGGTGAGGTTGACCAGCACGCACGGCTCGCCGCCGCTGGGCCAGGCGATCTGTTGATCCGACGGCGCGGCTTGCAGAAAATCCCAGCTGAAGTCGGCAGGCAGAAACGGAAAGTCCTGATCGAGCCAGCGCTGATCGTAGGTGCCGGCCAGCGGTGCGCGAGGCAACCAGCTGCGGCCGATCGGGCCCAGGGCTGCCGGCCGGTGACGGGTCCTCGGCGAGCGCACCGGATGATCGGGGTACTCGCAATTCGGCGCGCGGAGGCCATCCAACGCCGCGCCGCGGGCGAATGGCTCATACCCGACACCAACCGGGTTCTCTCGCAGCGCGTCGAAGCTGCCGGGATTGTGGGGATCCTCCCGCGTGCCCCCGAACGCCCGATCATAGCTGATCGGCGTGCGCTCGAATGGGACCGGCGGGCTCAGGTTGGCGCCGCCGATCCCACCGGTCCACACGCGATCTCCGTGCACGCGGATCGCTTTTCGCCAGTTGCCGACGCGGACCTCGACCTCGCAAGTTTGGCAGGCGCGGCCGCCAGGCGCGTGGGCGGAGCCGTGGACGAGCACGTCACAGCGCGGCTTGTAGGCGGCGTAGTCATTCTCTGCGATCAACGGCGAGCTGGCGGGATCGTCGGCGAAGCGGTCAACCTCGAGCAGCGGGGCTCGAGCCGCGCGTGGGAGCAGGTTCGCCTGGCTGCCCTGGTGGACGAGCTCGTAGCTCTGCTTGGCGACGACCACCAGTCGATCGCGTCCGTCGGGATCCACGGTGATCGTGTAGTCGACGGGTCCACGCAACGCGGTGCGGATCAGCATGGAGCCCCGTGGGCGCGCACGACCAGCGCGGATCGTTCACCGTGATGGTCCCCGGCGGTGCACAGAATGACCGGCCCGGGCAGATACCCGCGAAGCAGGGCTTGATGGGCGCGGGTGATCTGTACGAGGCCAGCGCTGGTCCCGACATCGCCCAATGTCTCGGCGATGAGCCAGATCGGCATTGACTCGACGCGAACACGCAACAATCGCGTGAGGGCGAGGATGTGCTCTTTGAACTCGAGCGCACCGCTGGCACCGTGGGCCTGACGTAGGGCGATGTCGTGCATGCCAAGGCCGGCCTCCGTCAGCGCCATGCGCATGGCTGCGACCAAGCCGTCAGCCCGCAAGGGCGCGCCCGAGCGAATCGATGGTTCGTCGCCGAAGCCCAGACCGATCAACTGCAGCTGCGGTGTGCGGCCTTGGGTCGCTCGCACGAGCAGCGCCGCTCCGGCCTCGCCGGGGATCGTGCCATCGCTACCCAAGGTCGTTCGCAGCGGCCGGCGATCCGCGAGCCATGCCAGCGAGCGCCCGTCGAAGAGCGAGTCTGTCGCGCACACGATCGCGGCGCCGACCTGGCCCTGAATGAGGAGCTCGCGCGCGAGCGCCAGCGCGCGAAAGCCAGCAGGTGGGCCACCGCGTAACACGTGGACCACCCGCGGCTGCGGCCCGTCCCCCAGGGCACCCGCCGCGACCGTGCCCAGCCATCGCGCGCGTCCCTCGTCGATCACGGGCCGATCGGGCTCACAGCAAGCGACAATCACCGCCAAGCTGGACCGGTCTTCGCGGGTGACGTGCTCGGCGAGCTCCTCCATCGCGGTGGTGAGTAACGCCGCCGCCCGCTCGATCGCCGGCCGCTCCGGCTCGAGCAGGGGTACCGGAGCGCCGATGATCGCCCGGCTGTCCGTGTGATAGCGGATCTCGGTGAACGCGTTGATGCTCGCTCGCATGGCGGCGCAGGCTGGCGCGCTGCCGATCCCGACGGCGCTGACGAGGCCGGTGGCGACGATCGAGACCGGCTTCATGTCGTACTCGGGATCCGGTGACCGAAGAAGTAGCGAGCGCCGAGCTCGTAGCGCTGCGCGTCCTCACTGTCGAGCCATGCTTCGATGCGGGCGGCGACTGTCAGCGCCTGGAAGTTGCGCTTTTGGTAGAAAAACGAGCAATCGATGCCCGTCGATGCCTCGAATCGGCGGCGGAAGAACGGCTGCATCATTTTTTCGTAGCCGCTGTCGCCGAGGTGATCGAGTAGGCGCTCGGCTAGCTGGCGGACGCCGAAGGTCTCGCCGAATACTACGATTGTGTTCTCGTCGCCGACCTTGGCGAGGACTTCTTCGTAGGCGGCGTGGACGCGCTTGTCGTAGTCTTCGTAGACGGCGATGGCGTCGCCATCACCATTGGGAGCCCTGGCGAGAGGGCCCCACTCTGGCTCGAGCATGGTCGTGAAGTAGGCAGGGTGCTCCATGGCTTCGAGGGCAACCTCGTACTCCCCGGGAGGTTTCCGAAATGTATTGTGGTTATAGTTGAGGTGAATGTGTTCGACAGCAGCGAGGCGGCCCCAGACAGCGAGGCTGTCGCAAAGCTCAGCCGCAGCGCCGAAGGGCGGGGCGTCATCGATCCAAGCCATGATGGCCTCGTGCTGCGCGTCCGTGCCGGCGTCGCCGAGCAGAAACGTTGCCGTCTCGTTGGTCAGCGGATTGTTGAGCGACAGCTTTGACTCCAGTAGTGTGTCGAGTTGCTGAAACTGGCCGGAGCGTGCTGCGCCGAAGTGGCGACGGATGATGTCCCACTCGGCGCGGCAATACTGGTCCTGCCGCTGGGGTGACCACAGCGCGGGCGTGAAGTAGCCACGAAACTTCCAGTCAACGGCGATTGTCTCTTGTCCGGGATACATGGTTTTACCAGTTGTCCGTCATCAATTGGTCGATGGACTGGCAATCGACGCACAGGGTTTGTTGGGGCTGAAGGTTATCATGGTTCGTGGGGCAACCGCCATACTCTTTCGGCGTCAGATGGTTTATGCGCGCGAGCTTCTTCGAGTCGGTTTGCAGCTTTTCGAATACCTTGGCTACGTGAGACGTCTGCTGCGCTTTGGGTAGCTTTGTAGACGCCAGCATGGCCGCTTGCTGCACCGGTGAATGTGAGGCCATGAACATCCCGAACAAGTCGGTGCCGGTGAGCAGCGGGCGGTGGTAGTGCTTGGCGTGCCAATCGCAGTATTTTTCTCGGTAGGCGTTCCATTTCGCCTCAATCTGATCGTGTCGCTCTTTATCCGGCTCCCGAAACACGTCACAGGGCGGCGACGGGAACACCTTCCCGGTGCAGGTACAAAAATTCTTCTTGGTCATCCGCAGAATTCCAAGCTCCTCGGCTCGCTTCGGCCTGTAGTTGTCCCGCCCGGGCTCCATCCCCATCGCCTCCCGCATCGTCAGGGGTTCTTGCCCTTCCTGAAACGCCGCGGGACACGACTGCTCGCCACAGCAGGGGCACTGCTTGTCTTTCACTCGCTTGAGCGCGAGGGCGTGAGCCTCGGACAAGTTCGGCAGCGGGGGCGTCCCCCCCGGATAGCTCCCGTGGTTCGACGTCGCCAGGTCGTGATGCCGAATCACCCCCTTGCCCTCGACCTCGACATCCAGTGACCAGCTGCCAAAGTACGTCTTTCCCGTGATCTGATGCGTCACCAAGTTCGCGCCAAAACTCTTGGTCGCGGGCTCGTTCCCAAGCGGTGACGTTGCGAGAAAGGACTGGTCCCGCAACCCCACGGGCTTGCCCCCGATCTTGACCCGCTTGCTGCCCTTCTTCAGATCGCGCGCGCTCGAGCTGAGCGTGTAGGGGACGGGCACGGGACCCGCGGGTGGCCCAGGTGGGCTGTTGCACACGTCAGGAAACGCCCCGGTGACCTTGCCGTGATCGCCCTTGCTGAGCACCTCGCGTCCGTTCGCGTAGACTTTAGCCATCTTGCACTCCCAACCCTCGGACCAGAGTAATCGTGTCGCTCGAGGTCGCACCCAGCGCCCGGACTTGCTGGGCCACCCAGGTTCGGGTGTTCACCTGAGCGAGCCCCGCGCTGCGGACCGCGAGCTCGAGCCCGAGCGCATGGTTGCGCCGCAGCGGCCCGTGGCGAAGTTGCTCGAGCAAGTTGGATGACGACCACGGCTGGCCCGCGAGCAGGCGGGGCGCGGATAGCAAGTCCGCGCGTCGCTGGGTCCACCACTGAGCGAGCGCGACCGGTTCGGGCATCGGCAGCAGATCGTCGGAGCTCAGGGTGAGATCGGCGTCGAGATCGTCGAGCGCGAGCGGTGGCAAGCCGTCCTCCGCCAGCGGGCGATCCTGCCACAGCTGCTCTTCTTCGCCCGTCAGCCCAGTGATCGCACAGATGACTTCACCAGCCAGCGGACCGAGCTTTGCGTCACCCAAGTGCGCCAGCGCGAGGTCGACCGCGGCGGGACGGCCACAGACACTCGCAGCCCACAGCAGGTCGGCGAGCTCGAGCGCGTCGCCGCAGGCCCCCAACCGCGCAAGCAAGCGCTCGTGAAGCTCGATATCGCCGATCGCGGCGACCCAGGTCAGCGCCCGCCGCCGCGTGCTCGGGTCGTGTTGCTCGAAGGCCATAGCTTGGGCGGCCGCCCACGCGCTGCGTTGCTGCCGGATCAGCCCGCTCTCGATCGCCTCGGCGCGGACCCGCGGATCCTGATGATCAAGTAGTGCCGCCAACGCGTGAGCGCTGGCCGGGTCGCGGGCGTGGCGAGCCGCGTAGGCAGCCGCGCCCAACAGCTCGGGCTCGGGCCGCGTGAGCAAAGTGGTGAGCTCGCGCGGACTCCCACCCCGATCGGCGAGCGCCCGGACCAAGCCGGCGAGTCTGTGTGGCTGAGCCTCCGACTCGGGGGCAGCGATCTGGGTTTGCAACCAGCCGTCGAGCCCGGCCGGCTGCGCGAGGCAGAGCGCCCGCGTGACCCCCGATGTGAGCGCGTCGTCGTTGCCACCCAGTGCGTCCAACAGCGGGCCCCACGCCGATGTTGGCGCGAGCGTCAACACGGCCAAGCTCGCCGCGGCGGCACGCGACTCGTCGGCGGTCTCGAACATCGAGAAGAACATCGGCCAGATGACGGGCTCGAGCGCGGCTGGGCCAGCGACGCGCAAGCCGTCGAGGTGGAGCTCGACCCGCGACTCGAGCAGCTCGGCGAGCCCACCCAGGTTGAAGTCGGGAGCGTCGAGCCCGTCGTGCCACGCCTCGAGGGTTGCCTCGAGCTCATCGAGGTGCCGCTCGACGACCGGCCAAAGTGGGCTCCGGGAGAGCGAGCGTGCCGCGGGCATCGGCCATGATACCAGGCCGACAGCGACAGTGTAACTCCCGGGCCCAACGAGGCTGCCGCGCCGATGAGCACGGCCTGACCTGGTGCCCGCATGGGATAGAGACGGGATCATGTCGAGCTCGGGATTCGGTGACCAAAGAAGTTGCGGCGTGATGGCGGACGCCGCAGGTCTCGCTGAATGCTACGATCGTGCTCAGCTCGTCGCGACATCAGAGCGAATGATCTCATAGCGCCCGGGATGCACGACGATCGGGGCCGGAAAGCCCCGCCCAAGCACCTTCATCCCGTCTTCGTTCTCGCCTTCGGCGTCGCTGAACCCTTGATTCACGACGGCCTCGAAGTGCGCCTGCGAGGCCCACACCACCACGTTGATGTAGGTGTACGCAGAGCCGTCGTCGATCGCCCGGTAGAACGTGGACGAGACAAATCCCGCTTTGGTCTTGAAGTAGGCGATATACTGGTCGCGCACGTCGAGCGCGACTTGGACCATGTGGCTGGGAACCTCGATGGCGTTGATGACGCAGACTGAGCTCATGCCGCTCCAGTTTAGCTGTTTTCAGCTCGGCTGACGTAGCATGCGGGGGTGCCAAGCCGCCAACGCTCTCTCATCTCGCTCGCAGCCGCGGGGACCTTTGCGCTCGGCTGCGCGAGCCAAGCTTCGCGATCGCCCGACCCGGTCGCCGACGACTCGGCGAGGAGCTCCAGCTCGGTGTCGCCGTCCGTGGAGCCCAGCACCGAGGAGGTCTGCGTCCACTTCGTCGACACTTTCGCTCGGGGCCTCGACGAGACCTCGAAGCTCAGCGCCGACGGGCGGGCCATGGTCGAGGCCAGGTGTGTCGCCGACCTCGACACCGCGCGTCAGAGCGTCGATCCCGTCGAGCATCGCCGCCGCGTGCAGTGCGTGATGGCTGCGGACGATTTCATGGACATGATCGGGTGTCAGCCGTTCGAGCTCGCAGGGGCGGACGCCGAGCCATCGCCGCCGCCCCCTCCGCCGAGCGGGGAGCACTCGATGCAGCCGCTGAGCAAATTGATGAACATCGCGATCTCGGTCCCAAATCCGGATCCAGCGGCGCTGCAACAGACCAAGGCCGCGCGGTTCGACAAGGCCGACGGGACAACGGTCGTTGCGTTCTGCGTGGATGTTACTGGTGAGACTTCGGATATCCACACGGCTCAGAAATTTCCCGGTGATCCGATGATCGACCAGATTCTGCGCGACACCGTCGCGACCTGGCGCTTCGAGCCTTTTACGGTCGACGGGAAAGCCATCAAGGCCTGCAGCGAGAAGACCTTCAAGTTGAAGTTCAAGTGACTCGAGGGGCTATTGCGTGATCCCAAGGCTGGAACGCGCGAGTTGCCGCTCGGCGTCCAGCTCGACCACTACATAGTCCGCGCCTGCGTCACAGCGAGGACAGCGACCATGAAACGCGGCGGGCTCATCGATCTGGCGACAGCGCACGCACACGCCAAACGGCAGCGCGGCCTCGACCAGCTTGATCTCCAGATACTCGTCTGGCAGCGCAGCGACCTCGGGCAGGCGTTCGGACCGGGCCTTGGCGATAGCCAAGCTTCCGGTGAAGATCAGACCTGCGCTCAAGAATGCACCGCCGATCCAGAGCGTCCCGTTGCCCGAGATGGTGTAGACGAACACCGCGGCGAGCACCCCGACGATGACGGCGATGACGCCACCGACGAGGCCCAATTCGGACGGATCGGGGAGCTGCACGGGTCGAGGCTATCACAACCACCCGCGACGATTTTGCATCTGCCGTCGGAGGAGTGTTCAGCCCGTGGTCGTCGAACTGGTGGAGAACACGATGGTGACGTCGGGGATGCTGGTCCCGCCGCTGACGATCACGCTCGAGTCGCCGTACGATGGCTCCCCGTTCAGCTCGAGATGCCACTCGTTCGTGATACCCGGGGCGAGCTGCTGTGCGCCCGTCGGGTCCACGGTGACAGTCGTGCTCGATGGGGTCACCGTCAGGCTCACGGTATCGCCGCTCGAGTTCTCGATTGACAGCGTCGCCTTCGTACCGGAGACGGTGTCGTCGAGCTGATTGTCGTCGACGCTGCTCCACTGGCCTGAGCTGGTCTGGTAATTCCAGGTGGAGCTCCGCGTCAGCTTCAATTTCGGGGTGTCTGTGGTGATCGAACTGGACATGATCCCGAGCATGGTGGCGCCGCTTCGCCGCAGCAAGCCCAGCGCGCTTGCACGCATCTGCCAGCGATTGCAGCGATCCGCGCAACCACCACGCAGTCGCCGTCAAGTGTTAGCGTTGCCCGAGCACGTCGCGCCATGGACACAGATCAAAACGCGACCATCGAGACCGTCGACGCGTCCCCCGTGACGGTCGACCATCGAGCTGTCGTGCCTGGCGCGGGCGTCGAGGTCGGGGCCAAGATCGGCCGCTACGTCGCAACCTCGAAGCTCGGCGCTGGGGCCATGGGCGTGGTCGTGGGTGCTTACGACCCGGATCTCGACCGCCGGCTGGCGATCAAGCTGCTCAAGACCCACACGCGCGACCACGCGGCTGGGGCTCGGCTCGAGCGCGAGGCTCGGGCCCTCGCCAAGCTCGAGCACCCCAACGTGGTGGCGATTCACGACGTCGGTGTTCATCGCGATCAGGTGTTCGTGGCGATGGAGTACGTCGAGGGGCAGACGCTCCGGGCCTGGATGCTCGAGCGCGATCAACCCCGGCCGTGCGCGGAGGTCCTGGCCGCGTTTCGCCAGGCGGGGGAGGGGCTCGCGGCTGCGCATGGGGTCGGCCTCGTTCACCGCGACTTCAAGCCCGACAATGTGATGCTCGGGCGTGACGGTCGCGTGCGGGTCATGGACTTCGGCCTCGCGCGCGTCGAGGTCGAGAGCCAGGCCCGGGTCGAGACCAGCAGCAGCGACGCGGTGGCCTTCGATCCGCTCGACACCCAACCCGAGCCGCTCACGCGCGTGGGCGCGCTGGTCGGGACCCCGGTCTACATGGCGCCGGAGCAGCTCGAAGTGGGGATCGCCGACGCGCGCAGCGATCAGTTCAGCTTCTGCGTGTCGCTCTACGAGGCGCTCTACGGGGTGCGTCCGTTCGCGGGCGCGAGCATTCGGGCGTTGGTCGAGGCGATCCAAGGACGCCGCATCGAGGAGCCGGAGGACCGCAGCGCCACGCGTGTCCCGAGCTGGGTGCGTCAGGTCGTCGTCCGCGGTCTAGCGGCGGCGCCGGACGATCGCTTCACGTCAATGGCCGAGCTGCTCGCGGCGCTGGACGCCGATCCGGGCGCGCGCTGGCGCAAGCGCGCCGTCGGCCTCGCGCTGGTGATCGCGGTCGGGCTCGGGATTCGTGGCGCGCTCGTGCCCGCCGCGGCGCCACCGGAGCCCTGCGCGGACATGGGCGCCAAGCTCGATGGTATCTGGGACGACGCACGTCGGGTTGAGGTGCATGCAGCGATCACCGGGACAGGGGCGAGCTACGCCGAGGCCACGGCGACGCGAGTCGAGGGCCGCCTCGCTCGCTACGCGGGTGAGTGGGTCGAAGCCCGCACCGAGGCGTGCATGGCCACGGCTCGGGGCGAGCAGTCCGAGGCGCTCCTCGATCTGCGCATGGCCTGCCTCGATGGGCGCGCGGACTACCTGCGCGCGGCCGTCGACGTGCTGCGCGAGGCCGACGCGGCCGTGGTCCTGCGCGCGGTCGAGATCGTCGCCCGGCTGCCCAGCCTGGCTCGCTGCGCCGACACCGACACCCTCGCCGCCGCCCACCCCTTGCCCGACGACGACGCGAAGGCGGCGGCGGTGCGGGCCCTCGACGAGCGCCTGGCCGCGGCCGAGACCATCGGGATCACGGGCGCGTACCCGCGCGCGCTCGCGGCCGTCGACGCGATCGTCTTCGAAGCCGAGATCCTGGACTACGCGCCCCTCGAGGTCCGCGCGCGCGAGCTGCAAGGGCGGCTGCAGGCTCGCAGCGGCGAGCACGAACAGGCCGCCGAGACCCTCGAGCGCGCCTACTTCGATGCCCTCTCGGCGGGGATGCCCGAGCAGGCCGCGGGCGCGTCCACGAGCCTCGTGCGCGTGCTCGGCAGCCTCCTCGAGGAGCGCGAGCGCGTGGCGCAGTGGATCCCCCACGCCCAGGCGGTAGCGGAGGCCGATGGCAGCGACGAGCGCCGCGCCGAGCTGCTCAACACGCTCGGGATCATCAGCCTCGCGACCGACGACGGCGAGGCGGCCGGGGCCTACTTCGAGCAGTCGTTGGCGCTGCATCGTCAGCGTGGCGCGGACGAGCTCGCGCTGACGCCCGGCTTGCACAACCTCGCGCTGATCGCCGCCGCGCGCGGCGACTGGGAGCGGGCCGAGGCCAACGATCGGCAAGTGTGCACGATCATCGAGCGAGAGCTCGGTGACGCGCACCCGGCCCTGTTGCCCTGTCTGACGGGGCTCGCCGAGGTTGCCCAGTGGCGGGGCGACCTCGCCAGCGCTCGCGCCTCGCTCGAGCGGGGGATATCCGTCACCCGCGACGCGCTCGGACCCAAGCACCCACGTCAGCTCGGACCCCTGACGCAGCTCGGCGAGCTCCTCGTCGAGGCCCGCGAGCCCGAGGCCGCGATCGCATCGCTCGAGCAGGCGCTGGCGTTGGCGCTCGCGCGAGGCCGAGGTCCGCGCAAGCTCGGCCGAATCCGTTTCGCGCTGGCGCGCGCGCTCGTAGCTGCAGCCGACGCGGACGACGTGGCGATCCGCGAGCGGGCCTGGCGGTTGGCAGTCGAGGCTCGGGCCGGGCTCAGCGGGGAGAAGCGGGCGGCGGTCGACACCTGGCTGGTGGACGCGCTGGGGTCAGGCGTCGAGGATCTCGAGGCGCTGGACGCCGAGCCGTAGCTGCTGCGTGTCGTCGCGGCGCTCCACGAGGTCGCGCGCGTCCTCGACCCCCGATCCTGCGAGCTGCTTGCGGGCCCGAAAGACCAGCATGTTGAGCTGCTGACGATCGATCTGCAGCTGATCTTGGAGCTGGTCGCGGTAGACCCAGCCTCGATCGCCCGAGCTCAGCTCGGCGTCCGCGAGCCGAGCTCGGGCGAGGGTCAACAATGCATAGTGGTGGCTGCGAGCGCCGAGGTCGAGAGCGCGCTGGCTCGGCGGCTCTCCGATGAGCGCGACGAGCTGCACGTGCTCCTCGTCGCTGCTGACGTGAAAGCGCAGTCCGAGCTCGGCGAGTCGCGGCGCCGCGGAGCTCAGGTCGGTGGTCTCGGCCAGCAGCTGCGGGAGCTCGAGCACGTAGCTCGTGCCCCCGACCTCCACCTGCTCGCGGTCCTCGACTGGACGCGCATGGTCACCTCGCTCGAGCGTCCAGCCCGTGCGCGGGTTGCCGTAGATCACCAGCTCGGCCGCCTCGTCGTCGGGCAGCGCCAGGATCCCGTCGACCGCCTCTACGCTGCGATTCGAGACGCGGGCCACGGCGCGGGCTCGCGGCGGCGCAAGCGAGGTGACTGTCCAGGGCAGGGGGTGGGCGCCGAGCTCGATCCGCGAGTCGAGCTCGAGGTCCGTCGGCGCCTCGGCGACAGCGACAGCGTCGACGCGGGTGCCGTTGCGACTGCCGAGATCCCGGATCTGCCAGCGGTCACCGGTCCACCAGATGATCGCGTGTTCACCGGAGATGCTCGGGTGCGGAATGCACAGATCGCAGCGGCGCGAACGCCCAATGAGCGTTCGCGCTGCGAGGGTGTGGATGCGACCAGTGTTGGCTTGCGAGAGGCTGCCCACGCCCGATCGGATACCACGAACTACGCTAGTCTCGGCGCTCGATGGTGTCGCGCACGTTGGCGGCGTCCTCGGGGGCATCGGACAGAACTTGGCTGAAGCCCTCGGATTCGCAGGCGCTGACGCCAGCGAGCGCGAGGAGCAAAGTGAGCGTGGTGAGGAGGGCGCGGCTGCGGTCGTTCATGCTTCGACTGTGGATGAATCGGACCGCACACGCGATGAGCCGCGCTTGCGACCGATTGCAGGCGAGCGCGCAATCGCGAGCCCCTCGCAGCCACGTGCAACCGCTGGGAATCGCGGGTGACCTGGGCCGGCGTTAGACCGATTGCATCAACCGCTCACGCAAACTCGTCGTCCTCTCGCTCCTCGCAACCCTCGCGTGCCTCGCCGCGCCCGCCACGGCCTCGGCCGGGCAGACGATCTGGAAGCTCGGCGCTGCCGATGATCTCGACGCGACCCCGGGTCAGGCCTCCGATGAGTTCACGGCTACGGGCTGGGTATCGGTCGCCTCCTACGACATCGACTCTCAGGGCTCAAAGACGAGCAGCATCCCGCTCCCCGGCTATCTGCACGACAACCCGAGCTGCAGCGGGTGCGCCGAGGAGCTCGAGATCACGTTCACCGCCCCCGCGGGTGGCTACGCCGCTCACGAGCTCGAGCTCGTCTACGCCCGGTACGGCAGTGAGACCGACGTGATCCGCATCGACGGCGACTACCTCGCGCGGGTGGCCGTGGAGGAGAGCCTCGAGGCCGAGTTCAAGGTCTCGATGCCAGCCCTGGCGCAGGGCAGCCACACCCTGACCATCGAGTACGCGGGCAAGCGCCCGGGAACCGGGACCGGGAACGGCCACCACATCGACTATATCAAGCTGGTCGAGGCGAGCTCGGGCGGCGTGGGCTCGAGCTGGACTGAGCTGTGGCAGATCGGAGACCATGACGGAGCCGGGGTCACGGGGATGGCGGGCTCGAGCGAGTTTGGCTACACGAGCAACAGCTGGGAGGCTGGGATCAGCCACGACGTCGACACGGATGGTGACGTCGACTTCCCCGCCGCGCTGTCGAACGAGTCGACGCAATACTCGAACAAGCCCGGCGCCGTCGACATCGACTTCTACCTCGCTCAGGGACACGACCGCGGCGAGTGTGTGCTCAGGTACGCGCGCTATGGCAGCGAGGTCGACGTCGTCATGGTCGACAACACCCTGCTTGGGGAGTTTGGGGCCAGCGAGGGACATTGGATCGTCGCGCGCTCTGTCCTGCCGACGCTCGGCGTGGGCGTGCACGATGTGAGCGTGACGATCCTCGACGGCCTCGGGGTCGACGGTGCCCACTTCATCGACACGCTGGCGCTGACGAGCGCGCTCTGACGTCTCGGGAGGCTGTCGGGTCTTTCTACACGTCGAGGTACGACTCGACGACCGGCCAACAATGGGCCGCGGGGTCGAGAGACCCCGCGGTCGCGTCTGTGGCAGCTGCAGCACTCCGCCGAGCGGGCTGCCTTCAGCTCGACGAAGCGGGACCTCGCTGGGAAGCGTTCGCGATGCTGGTGCGTCGGGTCTCGGGCCGGGCCTGCAAGCCTCGCTCAGATCTGTTTCAATACGTCGCCTACGTTCGAGACAAGGATACGTCGCATGCCCCGCTGGACTCACTGGCCCCCGTCGCCGCACTCGTCGTCAATAGTCGCCGGACTCGGCGCAACGATCCTGCTCGGCGTCGTCGCTCAGGCCGAGCTACCCAAGCTCGACCTGAAGACCACTCGCCCGGCCGGGTCATCGCAGCTCGACGGCGCCCCGCGGACCCCGCTTCGCCCGCCCGCTCAGACCTCGCACATCGGCAGCCACGGCGGCGTGATGATCGTCGACAGTCACGGTCTGCTGGTCGTCGAGCGCAGCGCGGGCAAGCTGGTCCGGGCCGACCACGACGCCAAGCCAGTCGCCGAGCTCGCGCTCACGCCCGGGCTCGGCGAGATCGTTCACGACGGCGCAGGCGCGGTGTTTGTGGCCGATCGGACCGCGGGACGAGTACTCCGCATCGACCCAGGCGACGCCACGGGCGAGGGCTTGGGGATCAGCGCGACCGCGGAGCTCGGCGAGCCCCACGGCCTCGCGCTCACGCCCGACGGCGCGACCTTGCTGGTCACCGACGTCTCCGAGCACGCGCTGGTGGCCCTCCGCACGGCCGATCTCGCGCCACGCTGGCGGGTCGAGCTCGGCCCCGAGCCGCGCAGCGTCGCGGTCTCGCGCGACGGCCTGACGGCGGCGGTCGGGTTCTTGTCGAGCGGTTCGCTGGCCTTTGTCGAGCTCGACTCGGCCGGTGAGCGGGTGCACTGGCGGGCCCTGGATCCGCGCGACCACGTGGAGATCACCGAGCGGGAGTCGGACTACGAAGGCTTGGTCATCCTCGCCCGCCGCGGGGAGATGCGCAGCAAGTATCAGACCCCGGTCGAGACCGGCCGCCGCTACGCTCGAAACTTCTTCGCGCTCGCGTTCGTGGGTCACGACCTGTTGGTCGCCCCGCATGAGCTCGCAACCCCGCAGCTCGAGCGGATCCCCAGTCGTGATCGGGCCGACACCTACGGCGGCGGCGCCCAGTCGATCCCACCGCTGATGCATCAGCTCGCGGTGATCGAGCGTCCGGGGGCGATCGACTCACGCGCGAACTTCATGGATCTCGACGTCCACCAGCCCCGGGCGCTCGCCTACGATCTTCCCCGGGATACCCTGTATGTCGCAGGCTATGGCGACGATCGGGTCCTGGCGATCGCCGACGTCACCCAGCAAATGCCATATGTCGACTGGCGGACCCAGGTCGGGGATGGGCGCTCGTGCGGCATCGATGGCATCGCGCTGGGGCCCGCGGGCAACGTGTGGATCCACTGCGAGTTTCGTCGCCAGGCCCTGCGCCTGACTGTGCATGATCCCGCGACCACCAAAGACGACGAGTGGCTGCGCGGGGCCGAGCTGACCAAGCGCGTGCGCCCGGAGCAGATCGAGCGGGGCGCCGAGCTGTTTCGCCGCGGCCGCGACAGCAAGATCTCCGCAGACGGCATGATGGCCTGCTCCAACTGTCACCCCGAGGGTCGCACCGACGGCCTGACGTGGCGACTGGGCGACTCGATCCTACAAACCCCGATCTTGGCCGGGCGCGTGGGCGACACGGCCCCCTATAAATGGGACGGACAGGATCCAAGCTTGAGTCGAAGCCTTCGACACACCATGGAGCGGCTCGGCGCGGGCGAGTTCGCCGGCTGGGGTAAGACGCCGCGACTATTGAGCGACCCCGAGGTCGACGCGATGATCGCCTATGTCAAGAGCCTCGAGCCGCCGCGCCCGCGCAAGCCCAAAGACCCGGAAGCGGTCGCGCGCGGCCGAGCCGTGTTCGAGGCCGAGGCATGCAACGGCTGCCACGCTGGCGCCAAGCTGGCCGACGGCAACCAGCACGCGCTCGACACGACGCTCGCCCAGGTCGACACGCCCTCGCTGCTCGGGCTCTCGAACTCGCGGCCCTACTATCACGATGGCAGCGCCAAGGATCTATGGACGCTGCTGACCGACCGCGGGACCATTCACGAGATGGCCGACACCTCCAAGCTGTCGGACGCGCAGTTGCAGGACCTCAACGCGTACCTGGAGTCGCTATGACCACCCAATTGCGACATTTGTGGATCTCGATGTCAGCGCTGTTGCTGATCGTGGGTGCCTGCCACAAGGGCGCGGACACCAGCGCCGTCCAGCTCGAGAGCGGGGACCAAGCCGCGCAGCTCGACGCGAGCGAAGCTCAGGTTGCGACGCCGCGGGATCGCAGCGTCAGCGTCGCGCGGGGCCCAGGCCTGATGCCACACGAGGTCGAGCTCGATCCGCGTGCGCGAGCGGCCCTCACCATCGACGTACACGGCGGCGTGAGCCTGTGGCCGGCGATCCGCTCCGCTGATCCCGCGGTCGCCATGCCCTACCTGCTGCCCATGCAAGAGCCGCTGTGGATGTCGCTCGCGCAGGCGGAAGACGGCTCGTTCGTGGTCGCGCTGATCGACACCGCCAACGCCGGGCAGATCGTGCGCGTGACCCCCAGCCAGGACGGCAGCGAGGCCGAGCTGACTCCGCTGTTTGCGATCGGCCCAGATGATCCACTGCTCGAGCTCCACGCCCTCGACGGCGGCGAGCGGGTGTTGGCGCTGGGCGTGGATCACCGCGTGCGCTTGTACGACGCCAAGACCGGCGCGCTGCTGTCGGCGATCGACGAGCGCAGCTTCGGCCCGTGGCAGCTGCGGGTGGTCCAGGGTGAGCCCGGTCAGCCGCCACAGATCGCGGCGATCCTGGCCCAGCCCGTGCGGGTCCAGGCGCTCGAGCTGCGAGACGATCGCCTGAGCATCGCCAGCGAAGCCCGCGCTGTGGCGCTGGATCGTGGTCCCAATCGCAACGACCTGCTGCTGAGCCCCGATGGTCAGGTCATGGCCGCGCTGCGTCGGCCCAAGGCCAAGGGGCGCGAATTCAGCATTGAGCTGATTGAGCTGCGGACCGGTGATCGTCAGCTCATTGGTGGCAAGACCGACTCCACCCTGCGCACCCGCATGCACTTTCCCGAGGCGGGGCGGATCCTGCTCGAGACCGGCAGCTCCAGCGGTCGTGCTCTGTGGGTCGAGCTCGCCAAGGCCGTGCCGCTCACGGATCCGGCCGACGCCGACCCCGGCTCCCAGCTGGCCGACCGGCAATACAACACCAAGCACGACTCGATCGCCGTGCCCGCGTCGGCCGAGCGCCGGCCCGAATACTATGAGCCCGAGTTTGATCCACCATGGGACCAGGGGGTTCGCTTTCACGCCTCGGTCGTCGCCGGGGTCCGGGTCAACATCGAGCGCTCGGAGGGCTCGGGCACCGCGTTGATCGTCGACCCGCTCGACAGCGATCAGCACTCGGCGATCCGCCTGCCCCGCGTCGACGCAGCTCGGGGCAGCCTGGAGCACGCGGGCGCGCGGCTGGCCGTAGCTGGCTCGCGCACGCTCTCGGTCATCAACCTCGAAGACGGCGCGGTGATCCTCGATGAGATCGAGCACCGCGCGAGCAGTGTGGTCGCGCTGGCGTTCGCCGACCGAGACCGGGTGCTGCTCGTCGATGACAAGGGCCGGCTCGCGCTGTTCGAGGTGGCATCTGGCACGCTCGTGGCCTCGACCAAGCTCGAGTTCACGTGGTCGATCAACGGCGTGGCCTACCACGCAGACGAGACCGGTGGGGTGCTGGGCTGGCGCAGCGGCAGGCCACGCGACCCCGAGCGTCTGCTCGAGATCCGCGATGGTCAGCTGGGCAGCGTCATCGAGCTGCCCCGCGACAAGCGCCCGCTGTGGCTCGAGACCTTGGACCTGAGCGACGCCGAGGCCGGCGCGCTGTTTGGCCTGAGCGAGTCAGAGGCCGACGATCGCGTCGACGAGTACACCAGCGCCCGCGATGGTCGCTTGTTCTACACAGAAAAGTCGATGCGAACGCCCCTGGTGGTCCGCGACGGCGCCGAGCAGACGAGCTTTCAGCTGCCCGCGGGGCAGGGGCGCAGGCTCTCGGTCAGCCCCGAGGGCAGCAAGATCGCCGTGGTCCAGTTTCGCAACCGTGACGACGGCCGGAGCGAGGACCACCTGGTCTCGGTGCTGAATACGGCGACCGGCGAGCGACTGTGGACCTGGGGCTCAGATCGCGGGATTCGGCCGTTCTCGTGGTCTGGCGACGGGAGCCGGATTGCGATCGGGGCGACGGTCCGCGACGCGAGCACGGGTGAGGTGATCTATTCGACGCCAGAGATCAAGCTGGTGATCGAGCCGCGCGACGACGGAAAGTTCGCGCGCTACCGAGACGAGTGAGCGCTCGCCGGGAACGGACTGACAGCGCCCCTCAGCGTGCTCTCGCATGGTCTTCGCCAACCTGACCTTCCTGTACGTCTTCTTGCCGCTCAACTTGTTGGGCTATTTTGCGCTGCGTCGCACCGAGCACCGCAACGTTCTGTTGATCCTGTTCTCGCTCGCCTTCTACGCGTGGGGAGAGCCCATTTGGATCGGCCTGCTGCTGTGCTCGAGCACCGTCGACTACATGCACGGCCGCGTCATCGAGGCCAAGCGGGGGACCGCGTGGGCCAAGGGCGCGGTCGTGTCGTCGCTCGTGATCAACCTCGGCCTGCTCGGGCTGTTCAAGTACAGCCAGCTGGCGTGCGTGGCCGTCAACGATCTGCTTGGGACCTCGCTGACCGCCCCCGAGCAGCTGTCGCTGCCGATCGGGATCTCGTTCTACACGTTCCAGACCATCTCCTATGTCGTCGACGTGTACCGCGGCGAGGTCCCGGCCCAGCGCTCGTTCTACAAGTTCTTGTTGTTCGTCAGCCTGTTCCACCAGCTCGTCGCCGGCCCGATCGTTCGCTACGCCCACATCGCCAGCGAGATCGACAGCCGCCAGCACAGCGTGGCCGACGTCTCGGCTGGGATCTCGCGGTTCTGCGCCGGGCTGTTCAAGAAGGTCTGCATCGCCAACGTCGCGGGCCAGCTGGTGCTGCAGACCCTGGCCAGGGACAGCGTCGAGCTCTCGGTCGCCGAGGCGTGGTTTGGGTTGCTGATGTTCTCGCTGCAGATCTACTTTGACTTCTCGGGCTACTCCGACATGGCGATCGGGCTCGGGCGGATCTGCGGGTTCCACTATCACGAGAACTTCAACTACCCCTACATGGCTCGCTCGGTGAGAGAGTTCTGGCAGCGATGGCACATCTCGCTCGGCTCGTTCTTTCGCGACTACCTGTACATCCCGCTCGGGGGCAACCGTCGCCGCCCCTATTTCAACCTCATGATCGTGTGGGCGCTGACCGGGCTGTGGCACGGGGCGAGCTGGAACTTCATGTTCTGGGGCCTGTATTTTGGGGTCCTGATCGCGCTCGAGCGGCTGTTTTTCGGTCGCGTGCTCGAGGCGCTCCCACGCGCCGTCAGCCACGTCTACCTGGTGTTCGCGGTCGTCGTTGGCTGGGCGCTGTTCTATTTCGAGGACCTCGACCGGCTCCATGACATTCTCCGCGTGTTGTTTGGCGCGAGCAACCAGGCGTGGTCGAGCCCCGACCTGACCCCGCTGATCCAGGACAACGCGCTGTGGTTGGTGCTGGCCGTGCTGTTGTGCGCACCCGTGGTGCCGCGCTTGCGCGAGGGCGTCGCACAGATCGGCAGCAGGTATGCGCTGGGGCCGACCGTCATGGGCGCCGCGCTGGCCGCGATCAACCTCGGGATGCTCCTGATCGCCACGGCGATGCTGGTTGGCGGCACCTATAACCCGTTCTTGTACTTCCGGTTCTAGCCATGCACGACGACGCAGACACACCTGTGCGCGGTCGGGCCGAGCTGCTCAATGTCGTGTCGTTCGTCGGCGCGCTGCTGATCCTCGGCGGCTCGCTGGGGTTTCGGCTGCTCGGGGACCCGGGCGAGGTCGAGATCTCGAGCGACGAGAACCGTAGGTTGGCGCCGGTCCCGGTGCTGAGCTTGGCCGCCGTCGTCGACGGCAGCTTCGCTGCTGGCGTCGATCGATGGGTCGCCGATCACGTCGCGGCTCGTGAGCCGCTGCTAGCCCTGCATTTTTGGCTCGAGGCCCACCGCGGGTTCAAGTCCGACGACGAGGCCGCGATCGCCCTCTACGCGATCGAGATCGACCGTGACGCCGAGTTCGAGCCGCTCGACGAGGCGCGCATGTCCGAGCTCGCCCTCGAGGTGATCGCCGATGAAGACGACGATGACGGTGATGACGATGACGATGACGACGACGATGACGACGATGACGACGACGATGACGACGACGAGCCCGCCGAGCCCCGGGCGATCAGCAGGAGCGATGGGATCCTCGTCGCCGACGGCCGCGCAATGCAGCTGTTCGCCGGCGGTCCAAAGGGCTCACGCAAGTACGCGAAGGTCATCAATGAGTACGCTGCCGCGCTGCGCGGCCGGGCCACGCTGTACTCGCTGATCGCGCCGACCGCCCAGACCTTCTACCTGCCCCCGTCCTACACCGATCGGGTCCGCCACGAGCCGCCCAACATCGAGGCGACCTACGCGATGATGGACCCGTCGGTGATCACGGTCGACGTGGTCGGCGCGCTGACTGGGCACGCGAGCGAGTACATCTATTTTCGAACCGATCATCACTGGACCGCGCTCGGGGCTTACTATGCGTACGTTGGATTCTGCGCCGCCGCGGGACTGGTCCCGACCCCGCTAGACTCGCTCGAGCACGGCATCATCGAGTCTTATCGTGGATCGCTGAACAGCCACACCCGCGACACCAGGCTCAACAAGAACCCCGACCAGATCCACTATTGGTTCCCAAGTGGTGACGTGACCATGCAGCGAGGTGCACGCGGAGCCCCCAAGCTCGGCGCGATGCTGCGCGAGGACAACAGTGGGTATGGCGTGTTTCTCGGCGGTGATCATCCGCTGTTGATCGCGCGAGGCCCGGCAAACACCGGGCGCCGCGCGCTGCTGATCAAGAACTCGCAGGCCAACCCGCTCGCGGTGTTCTTGATCGCGCACTTCGACATGCTGGTGATCGTCGACTATCGGAAGTTCGGCGGCAGCGTGCTCGAGTTGGTCGACGAGCATCAGCTCACCGACGTGATCGTGGTCAATGGCGCGATCACGGCGAACGCCAACGGCCACATCGCTCACCTCGCGCAGGTGCTCAATGCTGGCAAGCGCTGGAGGCAGCGCGAGCCGTGAATTTCTGTGCGATCTAAACCGCGGGAAACGCCGCGGCCAGGGCGTCGGGGATCAGCTTGGCCCGCGCCCTGGTGCCTTTGCTGTTGTAGTGGATCCCGTCCTTGACGTACCAATCATCCTGAATGTCGTGAGACCACTGGTAGATCCGCGCGTTCGGGTGCCGCGACAAGGTGGTGGCGAGCTCGTCGTTCCAGACCTCCATATTGGGGGCGGCCCAGTAGCCTTGCTCGGCCTTGGTCACGGCGTCGACCCACAGCACCGGCTCACCGTCGATCACCGCCATCATTCGCTCGATCCGATCGACCCGATCGACGGTCGCATCTTTGGCGACGTTGGCGGCGTCGTTGGTCCCGAGCGCGATGACCCAGCAGCCCGAGAACCCTGCGTCGCGCAGGCGCTCCGCGACCATGACACCGTTCTCGTGCTTGGCTCGATGCTCGAGCATGGAACGACCGCCCGCCAGCTCGAGCACCGACTCCTCGACCCCGACTCGCGCGTACTGGGCGTCGAGGCGATCAGCGGGATTGGGGACGTGGTACTCCTTCATCATCCCCGTCGAGGTCGAGTCGCCGATGTGGGCGACGGCGCGGCACGACGTCGACATGGGACCGGCCCCGAGCTCCACGAACAGGGGCGGGGGAGCCTGCTCGACGACCGGCGCTGGCGCCACCTGGGTCGAGACCGCGGCGAGTACAGGCTCGGTGGGCGGGACCGCGGGCCCGACCACGGGTGCCTCGCTCGCGGCCTGGTCTGGGCTCTGCGGTGGGGATCGCTGCGAGCTGGGCTCAGGGGCGCAGCTACAGGCGATCAGTAGCAAAGCCACGAGCGGCGCTTGGTCTTTGCTACCGCGTCGCACGTGCACCAGCATAGCCCGTTCCCTGGGGGCCAGCACAATTCCCGGTGTAGTCTGGAGGTAGCTGCTGCGCGCTGCCGCAGCCGTCCTCCCGCGATTGGCCAGCCAGCCCCGCACTCGGGGCGCGGCCAGCCGCACGACTGTAGGCACCCAATCACGGCACCAAGAAGGTCACGCTCCCCTGACCGAACGCCGTCGTGGTCACGGCCGCCTTCACGCACTGCCCCGGGCTGAGCACCGCCGGCCCGTCGCCGCCACCGACATTCTCCGTGTCATCAATCGCCCCCTCGGGCACGACGCCATAGGTGACCGGCCCCATGAACCCGTTGGGGAAGTCCTCCAGCTGCACGACCCAATACACGTCGCCGCCGGTCACCGGCTGCCCAGGCCCGGCGGGCGGCTGGGCGTCGGGGCCGATGAAGTACACGCCGAGCCCATCGGGCATGTCCGAGCCCCAATCAACGATCGGACCCTCCGCCCCAAACATGACCGTGACCGGCAGCGCCCCCTCGCTGCCTTCGTTGCACTCACCCGCGGCGGTCGGTCGGGTCAGCCGCCAGTTCACGCCCGACTCCAGAAACCCCGGCCCCGCGATCGTCAAGCTACCCTCGGCATAGTCGGCGATGCCGTCGTCGTCTTCGTCGATCAGCGTGGCTTGCATGCCGCTGCCGTCGGCAAAGCTGGGCCCGATCGGGATCGGCAGCGCGGGCGTCACGAGTTGATCGCCATCGACCACCGCGACGCGCTCGAGCGCGAGATCATCACCATAATCCAGCAGCAGCTCACCGCCGCTGTGGGTCTCGACCACGCTCAGCGGCACGGCCGTGGCGATCGTGTTCTCGAGGTCGAACTCGAGCGCCTCGAGGTCGGCGGTCGGCATGTCCACGGTCCACACATAGTCACCAGCCAGCCGCAGCTGCGGCGCCGCGCCGGTCTCCAGCGGGATCTCCCAGGCGGTCGGCTTGGCCGGGTCGGGCGTCCAGATCGTCAGCTCGCCGAAGCTCTGGAAGCTGGGATCGATGATCACCGTATACGCCTGCTCGAACGCCAGCGAAGCTGTGGGGACGAGCTCGAGATGCCGGGCGTCTTCGCTGAGCTCGCGAGTGATAGCCACTTCGGCGCCGTTCGCATCGACGAGGGTGACCTTGGCGAGGTTGCTCGGGTCACCGAACACCGGATGCGAGAACACCACGCCGATCGGCTGATCCACCGCCATGGTCTGGTTGCCGGCTCGCGGTGAGCTGGTCAGGACCATGAAGTCGCGGGCGGTGAGCTCGAGCAAGAACCGGTCGAGGGCGGCGCGCTGATCGTCTTCCAGGCCAGGATCGCCGAGGCTGCCAAACACCTGATCGACGGCGTCGTGCAAGCTTGTCGCCTCGCCGCGCTTGAGCCACACGCCCAGCCGATAGCTGCCGACCAGGCCGGGCACGTCGGTGACGCCGTCGGTGATGCCCTGGGTGAGCACAGCCCGCGAGGTGGTCAGGGGCAGGGGATGGCAGGTCGCGCAGCCGGCCTCGTTCTCGAAGACGCGCTTGCCGGCCTCACCGAGCTCGGACAGGGTCCCGTCGCGGCGGGTGAATTCATTGGCGGCAGGGGGCGGCATGATCGACGCCAAATAGGCCGACAGCGCCCGGTGCTCCTGCGTGGTCGGACGCACCCCGACGTTTGTGTTGACCGTGAATGCGTAGTTGTCGACGCTGCTCAAGTAGCCGTCCCAGCCGAGCGGGTACGTGCCCTCGAGCCAGTAGAACGGGCGGCTGACCTTGCGGCCCGCGAACGGCCCGGCGTTCCACACGAGCGTGTCCGACAGTCCATCGACGTGGCACGAGTTGCAAGACCAGTTCTGGGCGTAGTCGCGGCCGGCACCCGTGAAGTAGTACTGACCCGCGGCGACCTCGGCGGGGCGCGGATCGGTGGTCAGCGTGAGCACCTGCGGCTCCGTGTCGGGCTGCGAGAACGCGGCGAGCGAGCTGGACTGGGCGCCGTGGGCATACAGCGTGTCGCCGATCGCGGTCAGGCTGCGCGGACGGCCCTGCACCTGCACGCGACCGAGCTCGGCGAGGCTGTCGGGGTCGAGCGCGATCGCCAGGTCCGAGGACTCGGCGACGACCCACAGCCGCCCGGCCGCGATCGTGATCGCATGCAGGGCGACGGCGTAGCCGCCCGAGCTGGGCTGGCGGCTGAGATCGGCGCGCTGCAGCTCGTCACCCGAGGCGGCGTCGAACACCGCGATCTCGTACATGAAGCTGGGCTCGTCGATCGCGCCGAGGTTGGCCTCGGTGTCGTTGCGCAGCCGGCTCATGTAGAGGCGCTCACCGTCGGGCGCGAGCGCGAGCGCGGTGATCGTGGTGCCGACGTCGATCCACCAGTCGACGACCTCGCCCGCGGCCGTGTCGATCACGGCGACGTCGCGCTCGGCCTCGACCGAGTCGGCCTCGAACGGGAACCGGCTCGGGTGACCCGAGCGGTGACTGGCGACCCACAAGGTCCCGCCGTCGGCCGACAACGCCATTGCGAGGGGGCTGGTGCCGACCTCGATCCTGGCCGTGCGAACGCGGGCCTCGAGGTCGACGACGGCGATCGCGTTGTCGCTCTGCAGCGCGACATAGGCCTGCTTGCCGTCGGCGCTGACGACCACGTTGGCTGGCTCGTCGCCGACCCAGATCGCGTCGACCAGGCGCTTGGTCTCGACGTCGACCAAACCCAAAGTGTCGACCCCGCGCTGGGCCACGACCGCGAATGGCATGTCCGGCGCCCACGCGACCGAGACCGGCCACGGGCCCACGTCGATCTCGTCGATCAACGCCATCGTGCCCGGGTCCACCCGCGAGATCGTGGGCGACTGCGCGTTGGCGACCCACAGCTCGTCGCCGACCGCGGTCAGCGAGCTCGCCGGGTAGTAGTTGAGGTTGTAAAAGGCGCGGTCGCTGGCGGGGACGACCTCGAGATCGATCGTCTCGCCGCCCGTGGCTTCGGCCAAGCTAAACCGGTAGTGGCCGGGAACGGTGGGTGTGATCCGCCAGATCCCGTCGTCGCCCGCCACGATTGGATCGGTGCTGGCGCCGGGTCGATCGACGACCGTCCAGCGCAGCTTGGCGCAGCTCGAGGTGTCGTCGATGACCGGCAAGTAGTAGGTCTCGCCGGCCACGAAGCGCTCACTCGCCTGGGCCTCGAAGCGCTCGGTGAGGCAGCTGTCTGCGCTGGGTTCGGCGCACGCGAGCAGGCTGGAGCAGGCGAGAGCGAGGTAGAAAAGTTTGTCTAATGTTGGCTTCATAACGGGAAGAACCGCGGTCTGTACGCGCTCCACAGATAGCACGGACTTCTACATCCGCTGCGTACAGTGTTCAAACGAAGTTTAATAGGCATGCGCCTGAGTGTCACAGGTGCCATGTTTGTGGAACCAGGGGAGCCCGAGACCCTCGCGTCAGACACGCACACCATGATCGCGCGATCTGCACAACCGCGCGACACCTGGAGTCCGCCGTCTGACGGAGGGACGCACGGCCGATGCTGGCCGGCAACGCAACACCGAGAAGGTGACACCTGGTGCCTTTGTCGCTCCGGGTCGGGGCCTGCGGCACCGCTTAATTTCCGGCATGCTGAATGGACGTGGATCTGCGAGACTACTTGCTTGCGCTGATGCAGCCACTGGCACCGGGTGACGAGCTCGAGCCGGGCCTGCGCTTCACCAACGCGTCGACCGAGCTGGGCCTGCGCCTGACATTCTTGGTCGACGAGCGCGACGAGGTCCACGTCGAGGTTGGGCCGATCGAGCTTGGGCTCCGCCATGCGGCTCGCAGCGAGCGTCTGTCGTTCGCGTACCGGGACGGCGGTGCGGATCACGTCGACCAGAAAGTCGGCTTACGGGTATGTCAGACCGTCGCACGCCATGTTGGGGCGCGCGAGGCCGAGGTGCTCGAGCGCCTGTCGGAGCACACCGAGGCCACGGACACGCAGGGGACAGCGCGGATCCGAGAGATCCACAGCACGCGCTTGCTCGAGCTCGCGGGGCTGCCCAATGAGCGGTTCTATACGCTCAGCCCGTACCTCGGCTGCCTGATCGGGTGTCGGTTTTGCTACGCACAGTCGCGGCTCGACCCCATGCGCGCGCTGCTGCGGCTTCCGCAGGTCCCCTGGGGTTCGTACGTCGACGTCCGGGTCAACGCGCCAGCGCTGCTCGAGCGCGAGCTGCGAGAGTTGCCGCGCCACGTGATCAAGTTCTGCCCGATCGTCTCGGATCCCTACCAGGCGGTGGAGAAGCGATTCGAGCTGACGCGTCAGTGTCTGCAGGTGATCGCGCGCGCCGAAGATCCGCCGCCGACCCTGATCATGACTCGCTCGACGCTGATCCTGCGGGATCTCGAGCTGCTGCGCGAGGTCCCGCATGCGTGGGTGGGTGCGTCGATCCCAACCCTCGATGACGAGGTCCGCAAGCACTTCGAGCCGCGCGCTGCGAGCGTGCCCGAGCGACTGGACATGCTTCGCCAATTCAAGCGAGCTGGGGTTCAGCGCTGCGTGGTGGTCCAGCCAATGCTCCCTGGCGATCCAATCGCGCTGGCCAGCGCGCTCGCCGATGTCGTCGAGTCGGTGAGCATTGGCGTACTGCGCGGTGAGATGGGCGCCAAGCAGGACTTCGCGGATCCGCGGTTTTCGCATGCTCGCGGCGAGGACTGGCAGCGCCACAAAGCGTTCGCATTGCGTGATGCGCTCGAAGAACGCGGTGTGAACGTGTGGGTGAGCGAGCTGCCCCCTGCGATCAGCAGCTGGAAGTCCGTCACTGGTTGATTCGCTATGGCGGAACGATTGCGTGCGGGTCCGCGCCGCGTCGAATTGAACTGTACCTAAGGACATCGAAGTGGCGGCAATGCGCGTGGTGTGAAGATTGGGGGTAGGCAGTTCAACCACATTCACGCATTGGGGAAACCGAGTCGGAATCGGGGTCACATGTTTCGCGGCGATCGCATTTTATCTAGCAGGATACGTGTGAATGCCGCTGGTCGGAATCGCCCGAGAGCGGCGAAATCGCAGCTTTGGGTCGAGCCAATCGTGATGCCAGTGCCTGTGGCCGGCTGAAACCACGATTTCACACAAATTGGAGCTAGGCATGAGGCGCGATAATCGATACACTTGTGATCGATGGTACACCACAGGCTGTTGTTTCCGATCCTCTCGGCCGCGTTGATCTTTGGTGCGACCACCACAGTGGCTCGAGCGGCGCCCCCAGCATTTACCGCATTCGAGAGCGGACAAGTGCGGCCGATGGCGCTCTCGCCCAATGGCAAGCGGCTGTACGTGGTCAACACCCCGGACAATCGGCTCGAGATATATAAGGTTAGGAAGCACGGCCTTCAGCACGAGGCGTCGGTGCCCGTTGGGCTCGAGCCAGTCGCGGTCGCGGTTCGATCCAACAATGAAGTGTGGGTGGTCAACCATCTGTCCGACAGCGTCAGCGTGGTCTCCGTGAATGGGGCGGTTCCGCACGTAAATCGCACGTTGTACGTGGGTGACGAGCCAAACGACATCGTGTTCGCTGGCCCAGGGGGGTCGCGAGCCTTCATTAGCGCGGCCCATCGCGGTCAGAACGCACCGTTCGATCCGCAGCTGACCACGCCGGGTGTCGGTCGAGCCGACGTGTGGGTGTTCGACGCCAACAATCTCGGTGGTGGGCCTGGCGGAACACCTCTGTCGATCATCAACCTCTTTAGCGACGTGCCGCGGGCCCTGGCGGTCGACGCGAGCGGCAACAAGGTCTACGCAGCTGCGCTGAATTCCGGCAACCAGACCGCGCTTGTCCCGCTTGCCGTCATCCCCGACACTGGCGAATCCGACGGCGGCATCCCGCTGCCCAACGTCAACCACGCTGGGGTCCCCGAGCCCGACATGAGCCTCATCGTCAAGTACGACGGGGTCCACTGGGTCGACGAGCTCGGGCGGACCTGGGACGACAAGATCAGGTTCAACCTGCCTGACAAGGACGTGTTCGTGATTGACGCGAACGCGGCCACGCCCGAGCTCCTGCCCGGTGACGACGGCTTCTTCGCCCACGTCGGCACCACGCTGTTCAACATGATCGTCAACCCGGTAAGCGGAAAGGTCTACGTCACCAACACCGAGGCGCGCAATCACGTTCGCTTCGAGGGTCTGGGGATCTTCGCCGACACCACCGTGCGCGGTCACAACGTCGACAACCGGATCACGGTCCTCGACAGCGACGGCGCCCACCCGCGGCTGCTCAACAAGCACATCGACTACGACAACTGCTGTGGGCCGATCGGCAGCCCCGAGGCGCAGCTGAGCGTGTCGCAGCCGCTGGGCATGGCGATCACCAGCGATGGCGAGGTGCTCTATACGGCGGTGCTCGGCAACGACAAGGTCGCCGTTTACTACACCGCCGAGCTCGAAGACGACATGTTCTACCCGGACGCCGTCGATCAGGTCCCGGTCAGCGGCGGGGGCCCGACGGGCGTGGTGCTCGACGAGGCAAACGACCGCCTCTACGTGCTCACGCGGTTCGACAACGGCATCTCGATCGTCGACACCGATCTCATGGAGGAGGTCGACCACCTCACCATGCACAACCCCGAGCCTGACTCGATCGTCGTCGGGCGCCGCATGCTCTACGACGCGGCCCTGACCTCGAGCAACGGGGATCAGTCCTGCGCGTCATGCCACATCTTTGGCGACAAAGACGATCTCGCGTGGGATCTTGGCGATCCCGACGGCGACGTCACGCCGACCCCGAGCAACATCAAAGACTTCCTGGGCGTCGGCGACGTCGACTTTCACCCAATGAAGGGGCCGATGACGACCCAGAGCCTGCGCGGGCTCGACAATCACGGGCCCATGCACTGGCGTGGCGACCGGAACGGTGAGCACCTCGGTCCGTCCGCGCAACCCAATGGCGGCGCGTTCAACGAGGCCGCGGCGTTCAACACCTTCAATGTGGCGTTCCCGGGTCTGGTCGGGCGCGACGAGCAGCTGACCCCGGCCCAGATGCAGGCGTTCACGGACTTTCAGCTGCAGGTGATGTACCCGCCCAATCCGATCCGCGCGCTCGACAACACGCTCAACGCCGAGCAACAAGAGGGCGAGCACTTCTTCAACAACAACCTCTCGTTCAACAATTTCGTCGACAACAAGGACTTCACCTGCGCCGACTGCCACGTCATCGATCCGCTCGGCAACGCGGAGTACGGGATCGAGCGACCGGGCTTCTTTGGTGGTGACGGTCAGATCGTGACCGCCGAATTCTCGCAGACCTTCAAGATCCCGCACCTGCGCAACCTCTACACCAAGGTCGGCGCGTTCGGGTACCCGGACGACGACTTCTTCTTCAACCGGCCAGGGCTGCCGTTCTACGACACGAGCCACCAGGGCGATCAGATCCGCTCGTATGGGTTCACCCACGACGGGTCAAAAGACTCGCCCATGCGCTTCTTCAACGCCTTCGCGCTGACCCCCGACGGGTTCATGGAGTTCGAGAAGATGCGCAAGGTCGCCGAGTTCGTGTATGCGATGGACTCGAACCTCAAGCCGATCGTCGGTCAGCAGGTCACCCTCACCAAGCACAACCTCGGAACGGTATGGGGGCAGATCAACCTGTTCACCCAGCGCGCGGAGGCGGGGGACTGCGAGCTGATCGCCAAGACCCGGCTCGGGCCGGTCGAGCTCGGGCTCTACTACGACGGTAGCAGCTACACCACGAGCTTCTGGGCGCTGCCGGACATCGGCCAACTGGCGGTCCTGTTCCTGGCCAAGGCGACGCCGGTGACCTTCACCTGCGTGCCCCCCGGGTCCGGCGAGCGGCTTGGCATCGATCGCGACGGCGACGGCCACCGCGACGGCGATGAGCTGATCGCCGGCAGCGATCCGGCCGACGCCTTCGACACGCCCTGATCGGGCCTGATCAAGCCTGATCAAGCCTGATCAAGCCTGACGGCCCCTCACCAGCTGACGTGGTAGGTGCAGGGGCCGTCGTCGGTGTCGATGCACCCGTTGGCCCCATGCTCGATCAGCGCCTGGGCGCCGTGCCGTGCACAGCAGCCCTCGATGATCCCGAGGTTGAGCGCGCACGGGAACCGCGGCGTGAACACCAGCGTCGCGCTGTAGTCGTCCTCGAGCGTGCAGGTGATCACGCCGATGCCGGGCCCACGGGCGTTGAGCCGGTACGCGTGGTCGAGGCTCATCAGCAGGCTGTGAATTCCGTCGATGTCGGGTGGGAAGTCGGCGGTCTCGATCATCTTGCGGCCGACCTCGATGACCGCGCTGCGGCCAACCTCGGCCTCGATCTTGAAGTAGAGCCCGCTGGCCCACTCGAAGTCGTACCAGGTGTCCGGGTCGATCCGGTCGACGCCAGCGTCGGCCAGCAGCTTGTTGATCACGACCTCCGAGTGACCGAGGGCCAAGATGAACGAGTTGAGCGCAGCACCGTGATACTGTTTTTCTTCGACGGTCATGTGGCGTTCTCCCAGAGCTAGAGCAGAGGCTAGAGCGGCGTAATCTTCAGGCGCTGCAGGACCAGGGCGCGAGCGAGGCCGTCTTGCAGCGTCGCGAGGGTCTGGATTCCGGTGAGGTCGATACCGAGATCGACGATCGTTCTCGCGGTGTCGGGTGACATGCCCACCAAGAACACCGCCGTGCCCAGCAGCCGAACCGCCCGGGCCAGACGGATGATCATCTGCGCGGCCGCGGTGTCGAACACGGGGACGCCAGAGATGTCGAGGATCGCGGCCCTGGTGCGACGGCGCGCGATCTCCTGCAGCAGCTTCTCGGTCAGCATCTCGGCCCGAAACGCGTCGAAGGTGCCGACCAGCGGGACCACGAGGATGCCGCTCACGACCGGCGCGATCGGGGTGGACGCCTGACGGATGAGCTCGAGCAGCTTGGTCTTTTCTTCGAGCGCGACCTCGAGCTCGACGAGCTGGGACTCGAGCCGCTGGATGCCCATCTGCGCGGTCTCGCGCTGCATCTTCTCGTCGCGCCAGGCCATGAAGCGCGTGGTGCAGACCGTGAGCAGCTCGAAGAACCAGCCTTCGATCAGCAACCGGAGGGCGTCCGCGTCGGGCGAGGCGCTCAGCGCCTCGCGCACCGCGTTGCGAAGTGTCTGGGTGTAGAAGCGCAGATCCGCGAACGCCAACCCAGAGGCGGCGAGCTCCGTGACCAACGAATGCACGACCGCGCGAACGTTGTCGGGCTTGCCGGAGATCAGATCTTGCTCGAGCCCCGCCAGGGCCGCCTCGACGTGCGCGTGGCAGACGTCCTTGCCGACCCGACGGAACACGCTCGCGCTCCGCATCGACAGCCGCAGCGTGACGACCTCGGCGAGTCGCGCGTGCGCGGCGGTGAGTGGGGTGAGGGGAGGGACCGACATGACGGGCTCACCAGTCAATCTGATGCACGTAAACCTGAGCGCCTCGAAGCGCGAGAGCACGGGTGCCGTGCTCGAACAAAGCGCTGCTCGAGGCGCGACGCTGGGCTCCTTGATATCGTAGTCGCGGGCGGAGGGTCCAGAGATCTCATGCGCCGAGCGCGAGAACGTTGCGCCCGCGGGGGGTGGCGATCGCCCGCCACTTGCGACGCATCGGTCGTTCGGTAACCCTGGGCATCAGCGATGATCCAGATCCGCCCCTTCGTTGGCACGCGAACGCGTCGCGTCGCGTCACCCGGCTCGATGCTCGAGCTGCTCGAGCGCGCCGCCGGAGCAGGTGGGGGCGAGAGCACCCGCGCCGCGTCGCCGAGCGCGTTCGGGTTGGTCCCAGAGCAGCTGGCCGAGCGGGGCTGTCCGGGGTCGGTCAACAACGCGTTCCAGCGGCTCCAGCGACCATGGACGTGGACCCACGTCGAGCCGCCGCTGCACCAAGCCGCGGCCCGGTGGCTGGTCGAGCACACGGATCTGCGCCTGCCCGAGGTCGAGCGGGACGTGGGCGCGAGCGATGGCACGACACGGGTTGTCTATCGCAGTGGCGGCGACGCGTTCGAGGCCGTGCACATGCCCCGCGATGTCCGGGCCCCACGGGTGACGATGTGCCTGTCGTCCCAGGTTGGCTGCGGCATGGGATGCCGGTTCTGTGCGACAGCGAGCATGGGGTTGGTCCGCAACCTGAGCGCGGGGGAGATCGTCGGCCAGGTCCTGGCGACCATGGATCGGATCGGGCCCAAGACCTCCAATCAACTGTCGCTGGTGTTCATGGGGATGGGCGAGCCGCTGCACAACGTGACCGAGGTGGTCCACGCGATCTCGACCCTGTGCCATCCGCTCGGGCTGGGGCTGTCGCCGCGGCGGATCACGGTGTCGACCTCGGGTGTCGTCAAGGGCATCGACGAGCTCGCCCGCGCGCCACGGCGACCACGCCTGGCGCTCAGCCTCAACGCCACCACCAACCCGACCCGCACCGCGATCATGCCGGTCAATCGCAAGTGGGATCTGGCCGAGCTGCGCGCGGCCCTCGGGCGCTGGCCGTTCGAGGCCCGCGAGCGGATCACCGTGGAGTACGTGATGCTCGCTGGCATCAACGACGCCGACGACGACGTCGACCGGCTCGTGGCCTGGCTCGACGGCCTGCCCCACATGCTCAACCTGATCCCCTTCAACCCGCACCACGCCGCTCCTGGTATGCGGGCCAGCTCGCCCGAGCGGGTCAGCGAGTTTGCGGCGGCGCTGCATGCCGCTGGGTGTCGGGTGACTGTTCGTGTCAACCGTGGACGCGACGTGGCGGCGGCGTGCGGGCAGCTGGTGGTTGGCGCTGGATCGGGCCGGTGAGCGTCACGGCTTGCTGTTCTTGGACTTCTTGGACTTCTTGGACTTCTTGGACTTCTTGGACTTCTTGGCAGGGTCGGCAGGCAGCGGCACGCTGGGGTCGCGCTGCAGCAGCGCGAGCCCGGTCGGGTGCTCGTCGATCACCACATACGCGCCCGAGCGCTCGAGCGGCTTGATATCAATGACCGACGGCCCGCTGCGTCGCCGTCGGGCCCGGTCGACCAGCAGGTAGTCCAGGCCGCGCGCGTCGGCGTCTGGGTACTTCTTGATCATCGCGCGACCTGACAGATGCGGGACCAGGTGGTCGGTGGCCGCGACCGAGGCGTCGGCCGGAATCTTGTCCCTGGCCTGGCGCAGCCACTCGTAGCGGGCCGCGGCCTCCTCGTCGTAGGTCCGCACCAGCGTGTAGTAGCCGGCCTGAAAGCTGTCGTTCTCGACCAGGCCGCCGTACTTCCACGACACCAACACCGACATCACCGCGCAGCCCAGCGCGCCAGCCCGAGCGAAGCGAACCTGGGTGGCCGCGAAGCGCTGCAGCGCCGGGCTCTGGGCCGGGTCGGCCAGGACCAGGGGCACCAGCGCGAACGCGAAGGGCGTGTGCAAGGTGACGTATTGAAAGTGCAGCGAGAACAGGGCGGGCTTGGTGCCGAGCAGGCAAAACCCGAGGCCGTAGACCAACAGCACGCGCCCCGGCTTGGCGAAGAAGGGCAGGACCAGCAGCGGGCCAAAGCAGCGCGCGAGGTACAGGAGCTTGTCTTCGCTGACCACGCTGCGCAGCACGAACACCGGGTTGCTGATCAGCGACTCCAGCAAGGTCCGCACGCCGCCGCCGCGGCCCCTGGGGATCAGGTACTCGAAGTAGTTGCTGTACCCGTAGCTGTGGTCGGTCGACTCCATGAGCAAACCGGCGTCGGGCATCATCGCCAGCTTGACCACGGCCAGGTACACGATCGAGGCCAGGATCGTCAGCACGCCCACGCGCCCGCGCCCGGTCACCAGCGCGTACACGCCCAGCGCGGCGCTCAGCAGCGACATGTCCTCGCGGACCAGCAACAGCAACACGAGCGCAGCTGCGTAGGACTTGAGCGCGCCGATCTCGAGCAACAGCACGGCCGCCAGCAACAGCGGGATCGCGAGGCTCAGCGAGTGAAAGTCGTAGAGG
The DNA here is from genome assembly GCF_002994635.1 of Enhygromyxa salina. Taxonomy (GTDB): domain Bacteria; phylum Myxococcota_A; class Polyangia; order Nannocystales; family Nannocystaceae; genus Plesiocystis; species Plesiocystis salina_B. The sequence continues at coordinate 99,089 of NZ_PVNL01000077.1, forward strand.
TTGGCGCCCTGGATGCCGGGGTGGGCCAGGTAGCTGAGGACCAGCGCAAACCCGGCCCAGTGGCTGCCCAGCTTGCGCACGACCAGCAGGTACAGCGGCACCGCGCCAGCGGCGATCCACACGGTCTGCAGGACGATGAGCGTGTGGGCGCCGGGGCTGACCCGGTAGATCGGGGACAGCAGGATCAGGATCGGATCAAAGTGGGCCGCGAGGTGGGTGTCGCCCTTGACCAGCGTCGAGCGCAGCCCGTTGCCGTGGCTCGCGTTCCAAAACAGGTTGTCGTAGATGCCAAGGTCGTGGGTGGAGGTGACGAGGTTGTAGTGGTGGAGCAGGGCCAGCCGCGAGATCGCGAAGATGTAGACGCCGACCGCCAGCGTGGTCAGCAGCGCGGGCGCGTGCACCTGCCACAGCTTCACCGGAGGGCGCTCGCGCTGAGGCAGGGCGTAGGACCAGGCCACGACGACCCCGGTTGCGAACGCCGCCAGCGCGAGCGTGAACCACGGGTTGCTGGTCTCGAGCTTGGGAGTCGTCAGCGCTGCGATCGCGGGCAGCGTCAGCGTGAGCGCGCCGTGTCGCAAGCAGCGATCGATCGTCTCGCCCAACCCCTCGACCAATCCGCCTGCAGGACTGGCGCTGTCTGAGGACTGGCGGGAACCCCGAAGGTGAACCACGCCGATCACCACCAGCGCGACCACCAACGAGATAGCGACGGCCGTCAGGATCGAGCTGGTGACGTCCGCCTCGACGCGGTTCGCCGCCAGCTTCTCGAGCGCGCCGCGGTGCCGCAGCATCCAAATCGCGTAGCCCGGGGCCGCGCCACAGGCCACCACACCCGCGACGCGCACGCGCTGGGCCCACGTCCACAGCGCGACCTTCACGAGCGCGTCGATGATCGCGAGCGCGCGGTCCTTCACGGTTCCTCGATCTGCGCGAGCCGCTTGGCGAGCTGCTGCTTGAGCTCGAGCTGCATGCCCCGGGCGATCTGAATTCGCTGGGCCTGCGGCGAGCCGGCGCCGTGCATGGACTCGGTCAGGTAGCCGACGGCGTTGCGGCCGAGCGTCATGTTCTCGATCAAGCGCAGGATCTTCCAGCGGTCGCGGACGTCGACGTCATCGCGGGTCTTGAGGAATTTTTCGAGCAGGGCCCCGACCGCGTCGGACTCGAGATCCGCGGCCGAGGGCAGCGTCGCGACGAGACCCCCCGCCAGATCCTGGGCCAGTCGCCCGAGCTCGTAGGGCAGCTTGGTCACGTGGTGCTTGCACACGTTGGCGAGCATGTCGTCGTTGAGGTACGCGCCCGACAAGGTCGGCTTGGCCTGGTGCGACGACGCGATCCCGGTCCCGTAAATCGTCTCGTTGAGGTGGGTCATCTCGACTAGCTTGTCGCGGATGTGCGAGGCCTTGGCGACGCCGTTGTACTCGGCGACGGTCGCCGCCGCGCCGATCAGCACGTCGCCGACCCCGGTCTTACACACGTAGCTGCGTCGGTGATAGCAGGTGAAGCGCTCGACCAGCATTGAGGCGAACTCGACCTCGCCGTGCATGAACACCCGCTCCCACGGGATGAACACGTCGTCGAAGATCACCAGGGCCTCCTGCCCGGCGTACTGTGGGTTGCCGCGATCGAGCGCGCTGGGCTCCAGGCTGCGGGTGTCGCAGGACTGGCGGCCATAGATGTAGGTGATGCCCGGGGCCTCGACCGGGAGCGCGCCGATGATCGCGTAGTCGCGATCTTCAGGGCCCAGGCGCATGGTCGGCATCACGATCAGGTAGTGCGAATTGATGCAGCCGGTCTGGTGGGCCTTGGCGCCGCGGATCACCACGCCCTCGTCAGTGCGGGCGACCACCCGCAGGAACAGGTCGGGGTCGGTCTGCTGATGCGGGGCCTTGCTGCGGTCGCCCTTGGGATCGGTCATCGCCCCACCGATCACGCAATTGCGCGACTGGACCAACGCGATGAACTCGCGCAGGCGCGCGTGGTAGGGCGTGGCGTGGGCCTGATCGATCTCGTAGGTGACCGAGTACAGCGCGTTGAGGGCGTCCATGCCCACGCAGCGCTGAAAGCAGGTGCCCGTCAGCTGGCCCAGCTTGCGCTGCATGTGGTTTTGCTCGACCAGATCCTGGGCGCTGTGGGCGATGTGCAAGAACCGATTGACCCGCTCGCCGGTCAACGACGAGATCGCGGTCGCCAGCTCGGGCTCGCGCGCGGCCAGGTCGTAGGTCTCCGCGACGGCGTTGATCGAGGGCCGGATGATCGGGTGATCGACCGGCTCGTCGACGCGCTCGCCGAGCAGGTAGACGTCGAGGTCGCGGCCGCGGAGGCTGGCGATGTAGTCGGCGCCGCTGCGCAGCGGCCAGCTCGTGTGGGTGGACACGGCCGATGCCTCAGCTGCGACGGCGACGCAGGGCGAAGCCGGAGATCAGCAGCACGAGGCCAGCGAGGCCGATCACGCGATCGTCGTTGCCGACCGTCGAGCAGCTGCCGCCCGCCTTGGCGTCGTCCTTCTTGACGTCGTCTTTCTTCGCGTCGGTCTTGGCATCTTCGGTCTTGGCGTCGTCGGTCTTGGCCGCGGGCTCGGGGGCGGCCGTGACTACGGGAGCGGGCTCGGGCGTGGGGGCCGGCT
>NZ_PVNL01000078.1 GCF_002994635.1 Enhygromyxa salina
CCCACGAGATTGTGTAGATGCCGTTGGTATCGGTGCTGGCCGACGGGCCCTTTTGTGGCGAATCGCCAGTGAGGCTGGTGACCTCGTGAATCGTGATGGTGGCATTGACGACGGGCGCACCGTCGTCACCGGCCACCCGGCCGGAAACGGTGTAATTGGACATGATTGTGGTTCGGGCCGGTAATGTGGCTTTTGGTGAGCCGGCCGGGCGGCCGGTTCACCGAAGGGAGACGACGTTACGGAAGCCAACGCTATCAGGGTCTGTCGTTGGGTCGAGTAAAATGATCACCCTTCGCGAAGATCGAACATGAGAAATCACAACGAAGAAACCGTGACGGAATCACCGTCGACGGACACGCACGCGCGGCTTCGTACCCACGTGGCCCAAAATGGAACGCTTGCCGCCCGCGAGTCGGGGACGTGCGAGCCCTCCCCGACTCACGTGGCGCTAGCTCGAGGGCGTTCGGGCGTCTGGCCGGGTCGCGGCGATCAACTTTCGCTGCGCCCGAACGAGGTGGCGCGCTTCCGCCCGAGGTAGGTGGGCTTCCAAGATCGCGGTCACGGTCTCTTCGATCAACGCCGACCCGACAACGCGAGCGTCGTAGTCCGCCCGGGCGGCGGGATCGATCAGCACCGCGCCCTCGCACCCCTCAGTGGCCCTTCGCCCATACGCGGCAAGAGCGTAGCATGATGCTCCATGGAGATCGTCATACTGCTGTTGTCGTCAAACGGGGCGAAACTGTTGCAGGCATGTCCTCCCCGAATGCTCGGCTGGCACAGTGGGCAATGTGAATCATCTCCCGAGGCTTCGTCCTCGGACCCTGTGAACATGGCCCGTGCCCGCGCAGCCGTCATCTCGGTTAGCGAACATCCGTCCGCAGTCCTGTGGGCATCAGCGGAATCGGCTCACGCCCATCGGTGTGCATGAACCCCTCTTGATGGTGGTTGAGCGCCGCGCAGCTCTCCCCGTAGCCGCCGTGATCCGGGATCGCGGGCGCGAGCTCGATGCCGCTGGCCAACGTCATGGTCACCGAGAGCACGGTCCGTGCGATCGAGGTCATACCCGCGAAGTTGATGGTGTCGTACTCGTCGCTGGGCATGTGGTAGTCGGCGTGGGCGAGCGTGTAGAAGCTCAGACTCGGCACCCCGGCTTGGCTGAACGAGAACGAGTCGCTGCTATCGGACGCCGTGAGGCACATCGAGCTGTGACGGTCGCCCGCCTGCGCGACCAGATCGGGCCAGCTCGAGCTCGTGCCCACTCCGGTGATGATCAGGCCGAGGTCCGAGAGCCGCCCGACCATGTCGAGGTTGATCATCGAGTGGATCTCGCCCAGCCGGGCTGGCCAGTCACGAACCAGTGCCTGCGAACCGAGCAGTCCCAGCTCCTCGCCGGAGAAGTGGGCAAACACGATCGTGCGTCGCGGCTCAATGCCCGAGTCGGCGATCGCCTGCGCCACCGCCAACACCATCGCGGTGCCAGAGGCGTTGTCGTCGGCGCCATTGCAGATCGTGTCGAGCACGCCATCGTCGCCAAGCAACGGCATACACAGCCCATTGTCCGTGGTCCCCACGTGATCCCAGTGCGCGCCAAGGACCACGACCTCGTCGGCGAGATCCGTGCCGGGGATCATCGCCAGGACGTTGTCAGAGCGATGCATGAGCGGCGCGACGCTGGCGTGGACCGACGCCCGACCTGGCAGCGGCGCGCTGCGGGGGCCGTGCCACGCGTCGAGCTCGGCCTGCTCGTGACCAAGGTCGACGCCGAGCTGCGCGAACAGGTTGATCGCTGGCGCGCTGCGGAGCTGGACGACGGGGATCTGAAGGGGTGGACGTCGAGGCTCGATCCTGATGTCGGGCAGGGTGTCGGCCTCGCGCTCGACCTCGTCGACGAACGAGCTTGGACCCTTGACGAAGATCACCCCCGCGGCGCCGCGAGCCTGCAGCCGCTCAGCCTTGCGGTACTCGGTGTGTTCGTCGCTCCGCAGATCGGGCCCAACCGCGTCGAGCAGGGGGCGGGCGGGCGCGAGCACCTCGTGTACCTTCAGCGCTCGGGCCGTCGGCAGCTCGACGGTCAACATCTTCGCGCGGATCTCTGGCGGCAGCGAGGCGGGAAGACCGACCTCGACCAGCTCGACGAGCTTCGTGCGGGCACGGATCTGGGCGCGGAGCATGCCCTGCGCGTCGCCCTGCGCGGCCAGCAGCTGCGCCTGTGCGGCGAACCCCGCCGCGACTCGGTCGAGACGAGCATGGCGCAACCACGGGTCCTGCGGCTGCCCGGTCAGCACGATCGCGACCTTGCCGTCGAGGTCGACCTCGGCGAGCGCGTCGTAGCTTCGTTTGTAGCGCGCGTCGGGGTGGGACTGCGCGGCGTAGCCAACGAACACGAGCTCGCCCTCGACCTCGCCGTCGCCGCTGAACGCCAACGGCGTGTAGTCACTCGCCGCGACCTGCGTGGGCGTGGCCAGCTCGGAGACAGCGAAGCTCAGCGCATCGCAGCGCCGGGTCTGCGTGCCCGTGACCACGAAGGGCATCGCGTAGTCCGTGGCGAGCGGCGCGATCGCGTGGGCGCGGTAGTACTCGGCGAGATACTCGATCGTCCGCGCGCCGCCATCATCGAAGGTGAAGCGACCGGCGTAGTCGTCCGACGCGAGCTCGGCCACGTGCGCCCGCATCTGCGCTTCGGCTGGCACCGGAAGCTCTGGCGGGTTCGCAGGGTGACAGGCGACGGCGAAGGCCAGCAGTGAACCAGAGGCGAGGGCGCGGTGCATCGAGCCCCAAACGTACACCTTCTGGCTTTGTTGTGGGCTCTAGAGCCCCAGCGCCGCGCGGGTCTGTTCGATGAACGCCTTCTCTTCGTCGATCACTTGCCCGTCGGCCTCGGCGATACCCTCGAGATCGCTGAGCACCCGACGCAGCTGATCGTCGTCGAGGGTGCCCTCGAGCGAGGCCGTGATCTCGCGCGCCTTGCCGAGCTTGTCGCTCGCCGACTTGTAGCTGGTGACCGCGCGACGAAGCAGCTCGCCGATGTCACCGAGCTCGGACTCCGGTGCCCACTCGCGCAGCTTCGCGGCGAGCAGACGCATCTCGTCGGCGGTCAGCTGGCCGTCGGTGCTGTGCCCGAAGGTCAGGTAGAGGAAGGCGAGGGACTCGAGAACCTGCGTGTCGGCAGACATCGAGCGGGAGGGTACCGCACTTGGGAAAGGGATCCCCCGACTAACCGCCGGGCAGCCGCCAAACAGCGCTCTGTCCGACCCGCACGAGCGGGCTGTCGTCGCCGACCTGCGCGCGAAACTCGTCGGCGGCCCGCCGCTCGCCGAAGCCCTCGAGGTAGTAGTCGTCGAAGATGATCGAGCCGCCAGGCTGCAGCTTGGGGTACAGCCGCTCGAGGGTGTTCTTCGTGGCCGTGTAGAAGTCGCAGTCGATGCGCATCAGCGCGATCGACTCGACCCGCTCGAACGGAAACTCTGGAGAGATCAGGTTGCCGCGCAGGAACTCGACATCGTCGAGGCTCACCCCGAGCTCGCGGAAGTTCCCGCGGATCTCGGCGATCGAGGTCCGCACCCCCTCGGTCTCGAAGTGCGCGCGAGCGAGCTCGAGGGCGCAGACGATGATCCGATCGTCGACGGGATCGGCGTCGTCGATGACCTGCAGATCCATGGTGTCGTAGAGGTCCAGGCACAGCACCCGACGACCGCCGTCGAGGTGATCGTGGACGGACTTCATGATCATGCTGCTGCCGCCCTTCCACACGCCCACGTCGACGAAGTCCCCCGCGACGCCCGCAGTCACGACCCGCGCACACTCGCGCGCGAGGCTGTGCATGAGCTCGGGCTTTAGCATCGAGTAGACCTTGATCTTGGACAGCTGCAGGTAGTGAAGCAAAAGCACGCTCTCGAGGTAGGTGTCGAGCACCTCGGGGGCGAGCTCGCGGCCTTCGGTCGCGATCAGCTCGCGGATCTTGGCGCCAAGCAAGGCGCGATCCCGACGCTTGCGCCACAGGACCCGGCCGACGAGGCCCGGGTAGCGAAGCGGAGACCGGTAGCGGACCGGAGACAGGCGGCGAAACAGGGGCTCGACGTGGGTGGATGGATCGGGTGAGGTCATGGCGTGCTCGTACCTTCGGGGGCAGCGGAGAAGTGAAAGTGGTCGGCGTCGGGGTGGCGCCGCGCGACCGGATAGCGCGACCCGATCGGGGTGATGGCGTAGCGCTCGCGCAGCTCGTCGAGCGGGCGCTCCCACAGATCTTCGAAGCGGACGCAGTGGAGCGGGCGGCCGCGCTTGCCGGCCCGCCACGCCCGCGGCGCCCAGGCGAAGAACCTCCACCAGCTGCGGTCGACGAACAGCAGCTTGACCGCCCCGAGCACGACGACCAGCGCCGACAGCTTCTGCGGCAGCTGAGCGAACTGGAAGGCCTGGAGGCTGACCTCCTCGTGGAGCTCGACGCCGAGCCCGAGCATCACGTGGCGCATGTCGTGGCTCGAGCGGTAGCGTGCCTTGGCGTACTCCGTGTCCGCGTCCCAGCGCAGGCGCGAGGGCTGGAGCTCGATGTCCTCGAGCAGATCGTTGACGTAAAAGTGGTGCCAGACGTTGTAGCCGAAGCTCTCGATCGGCAGCCGGCTGAAGTGGTCCCAGTCCGCGTCGCGGACCGTGAGCAAGGCGCGGTCTCGCAGCAACCGCTGGCCCTCACGATCGGCCGACATCTGTGCAGCTGCGCGCGTGAAGGCGGGGCCGTCGAGGTTGTCTTGGAGTCCGGCCAGATCGTCGAAGCTGTAGTTGGGCCAGCGCAGCAGCAGCACGCGAGCGCAGTGGTAGAGCACCGCGCAGGCCCGCGCGAGCAGGTCAGGCGCGCGGTTCGAGGGGAGGAACATCGCCATCACGCCGCTCGCAGTGCAAGCGCCCGACCAACCTCGAGACTGCTGCTGAACTGGCGTAGACGGGCTCTAGCGCGGGATTGAGTGGTCGCGAGAGGTGCGCACGCGCATGACCGCGAGCTCATGCAGTCTCGGGCGGACTGCCGCAGACAGTCGCGGACAGTGGACCGTCAGTGTTGCCAACTGATCCGGTATCGCAGCATCACGCGGACGCGACGACCCCCCAGGACCAACTCACTCGCGCGCCAGCTGCTCGCCAAAGTGCGACGACCCCCGCGCGAGCTGTCGAACGTAGTCCCGCACCAACTCCCGAGACGCCGCGCTCAGCTGGTCGAAGTCCAAGATCAGCGCCGAAGGTACGGTGCGAAACGAGACGCTCACCCGGCGCACCTCGAAGCCGTCGAGCTGGCACCCGATCTCGGGCTGACGCCCGTGCCGAACCTCGGTAATGCGGTGATACAGCCGATCCTTGAAGTCGGGCCCGCTCAGGATCGAGACCGAGCGGTGACGGGTCCAGACCGCGAGCTCGGGCGCTTCGCTTTGCTCGGGGTCAATGAACTCGAGCAGCCCCGGCTGCCCGATCGACAGCATCACCACGGGTCCGGGCTCGCCGTCGCGATGCATGCGTAGCCGCGCGTAGTCGACTGGCGGGCCGTCGCCGATCTCGCGCCCGTAGTAGTTGATCAAGCAGCTGTTGGGGACGTCGTCGAGGTCCGGATCGTGGTCGCGCAAGCTCGGCCACAGGCGGTCGAGGATCGTGCGCATCACGGCGGGAAACGGCTCGGCGCGGACGCAGCGATCCTCGCGGTGGTGCGGCTCGGCGTAGTAGCCCAGGCACGCGAACTGCCACGCGCCCAGCCAGTACACGGGCCGCGTGAGTCGCCGGCTGTGGTCCCCCGGCCGGGCGTGCGCGTCGTTGTGATGACGGTGCTCCCAGAGCGGGACGAGCTGGGCGAAGTAGGCGATCAGCTGCTCGGCCTCCGCGGCGCTGATGAAGCCTGGCAGATACGAGAAGCCCGAGCGCTCGATCGGCGAGCGACCGTCGTGGGGGGCGTTGCTCATGCGCGGGCAGTCATGCCACGAACGAGGCTTCACCGCCCGCGGATGAACGTGATCGCGGCCGCGCCCGCCGCGGCGATGTGCTGATCGTGCGTGTACCCCGACCGCTCGCGCGGCACGAAGCGATGGTTGCCATCTCGCAGCCACACGACCTGCGCCGCGTCTGGCAGCGAGTAGCCGCGGACGTCGGCCTCGCTGCCGTGCGAGTCGCGGGTACCTTGAACGATCAACGTTGGCACCCGCACACGCGACAGCGCCTCGAGACCGTGGCGCGCGCTCGGCCGCCTCGGCGCGTGAAACGGATACCCAAAGCACAGCAGCGCGACCGGACTGAGCTCCGCGCACAGCCGAGCCGCGATCCGCCCACCCAGCGAGAACCCACCGAGGATCACCGGCCCGCTCACACCCGCGAGGGCAGCCTTGAAGCCTTGCTCCTGCACGGCGTCGTTCGAACACCTGGGGTCGAGATCGACGCTGCGAATTGCGATCCCGGCGGTCGCTATCGCCGCGCCGATCGCCGCCATCAAGCTGGGCACGGCCTCGATCGGGCTGGCCAGGACGACCGTCGTCATCCCTTCGCGCTCGCAGTGGGCACGAGCTTGCCCGGATTCATGATCCCGCGCGGATCCAGCTCGGCCTTGATCGCGCCGAGCAGCCGGACCCCGAGCGGGCCCTTCTCCTCGGGCAGGTAGTCGCGATGATCGGTGCCAACGCCATGATGGTGGCTGATCGTCCCGCCGTGCTCGATGATCGCCCGGGAGGCCGCGGACTTGATCGCCTGCCACTGGTGCAGCTCCTCGCCAGCGGGAGCCTGGGGAAACACGATCGTGAAGTACAAGGACGCGCCGTCGAGGTAGGCGTGGGACACATGGGCCATCATCATGGCCCGCTGACCGTCGCGCAGCGTCGCGCTGGCGGCCGTCGCGATCGCGTCGCCGACCGCCTGGTGCAGCGGCAGCAGGTTCGACCACGAGGTCGAGGTCTCGAGCGTGTCGACGGCCACGCCGCGCTCGAGCAGCGGATCACGAATGTAGGGCAGCGCGAAGCGATCGCGGTACCAGGACTGGCCTGCGCCGCGGCCCAGCGGGATCCCCCGGTTGCGGCGCACGATCGCGTTGGTCCGCGTGTGCGCGGCGTCGACAGCCCCGCGCTCCCCCTCGTGGCCGATGATCAGCACGCAGCGATCGCCCCCGTAGCCCATGGCCTCGAGCGCCCGACCGGCCACCCGGCGGGGCGTGCTGGGCGGCTTGCGGGCCTTGGAGAACTCCGAGAAGAAGTCGGTCTCGGACGGATCCGACAGCCGCAGCGTCGCAACCGGGACCTCGGCTTGCACGAGCTCGCGGGCCGCCGCGACGCCGTGGACAAAGTCGGGGAACAGGCACCCTCGGTAGTCGCGGACGTTGGGGGCTCGGTGCAGCCTGACGGTGGCCTGGGTGATGATCCCGAGCGCGCCCTCGCTGCCAGCGACCAGGTGGTTGAAGTCGGGCCCCGCGGCCGAGGCCGGGAACGCCCCGGTCGACCACTCGCCCGCGGGCGTGGCCAGCCTGGCGCCGACGAGCCAGGTCGCGGCGCCACCGTAGCGACCCGACTGCTGCCCGGCTCCGCGCGCGGCGATCCAGCCACCGAGCGTCGAGAATTCGAACGACTGCGGGTAGTGCCCGAGCGTAAACCCGCGGGCGCCCAGCGACTGCTCGAGCTGCGGGCCGTAGATCCCCGCTTCGAAGGTCGCGGTGTGGGAGGTCTCGTCGAGCGCGAGCAGCCGGTCCATGCGGGTGGTGTCGAGCGTCACGACGCCCCGCTGACGACCGGCCTCACCCGAGACCCCACCGACCACACTGGAGCCGCCGCCGTAGGGGATGACCGCCACGCGCTCGGCGTCGGCCCAGGCCAGCACGGCCTGGACCTGCTCCGCGCGGGGGTACACGACCAAGTCAGGCGCGGTCTCGACCTCGCCAGCGCGCAGCCGCAGCAGGTCCGGGTAGCTCTGGCCGCGGGCGTGGAAGGCCCGCTCGTAGCGGTCGCCGCAGACCCACACGGGCCCGACGATCGCCTCGAGCGCGGCGCGGGCGTCGTCGCCGAGCGCAGCGGTCGGCAGCTCCAGCGCGTCGAGCGAGACCGCGGGCCGCATGTCGAAGGTCGTGAGCCCCAGCTCGGACCGCAGCCACGTCCACACTGCGTCCGCGTGGTCACCAAATTCAAAGGCCCGCTCGCGCGCACCCCAGCCGTTCCAGCGTAGCGTGTGCCTATCGATCGTCATGAGGCTCGGTCCGGAGCATAGCGCCACCGACGACGACGACCCGGTCCAAACCGGACCAGCCCGCGCGCAAAAAACCGACGCCCCCTGACAGGCCGCGGCGACTCGGGGCCGCCGAGCCGGTACCATGGGGGATGCTCACCTGCTCCCAGTGTCTGCACGCCAACGCGAGAACTCTAAAGTTTTGCGAGAACTGCGGTGGCTCGCTCGCAGACGTCGCCGCGGCCGAGCGAGTCGCCGACGAGTCCGAGGCCGAGTTCATGCTGCTCGAGGTCAAGAAGGCCAAGGGCGCGATCGGGCTCGTCGCGATCTTGCAGATCGTGTTCGCGGTGATCTGGACGTTGACCGACGTGGTCGACACCACGGGCATGGTCGTGATGCTCGGGCTTGGCGGCGCGTTCGCTGGGCTGTGGGCGTGGTGCAGGTCCAACCCATTGGCCGCGTCGATCGTCGCGCTCTTGTTGTTCGCCACGATGCACCTGGCCGACGCGATCGTCGACCCGAGCACGATCAAGAACGGCATCATCCTCAAGATCTTCGTCGTCGTGGTCCTGGTCAAGGCGATCTCGGCGGGGCTCAAGCACCGCGAGTTCGTCCGCGAACGAGGGATGGCCTGAGCCATGGGCTACCGCGAGCCGCTGAGCTTTTGTGGTGAGTGCGGCACGGCGTGGACCCAGGGCGCGTCGGCCTGCGGAAGCTGCGGCAAGCCGCGGGTCCGCGCGACGCAGGTCGTGAAGACCGGCATGTCCTCGGGCGCCGGGCTGGTGTCCGCGCTCGCGCTCTACTTCGTGCTGCTGGGGACGCTGCTGGCGTCGTACCTGCTCGACACCGCTGACTTCTTCGACGTGCTCGACTCGATCCTGATCGTCGACACGATCGTGGTGCTGATCTGGGCGTTCGTCCACCGGGCGGATCTGGTCGGACCGCTGCGCACGCTCGGGGAGCTGCGCTACTGGGGCATCGCGGTCGCGGCGGTCCCGGTCACGGTGGCGATCGCCTACGCGAACCTGTGGGCGGCCGTGCACGTGGTCGGCACCACCAACGTCGACGTGCTGCAGCTGTGCATCAACGCGGGCTACTCGCTGCCGTTCTTGCTGCTGACCTGGTCGCTGCAGCCGGCGGTGATCGAGGAGCTCGCGTTTCGGGGGATCGTGTTCGAGCGATTGTCGGCGGTGGTCGAGCCGCGGGCGGCGATCATCGTGGCTGCGATCGCGTTCACCACCTTGCACATGGCGGTGCTCAGCGCGGTGTTTTTGATGTGTCTGGGGTTGTTGGCGGGGTGGCTGCGCTGGAAGTCGGGGTCGATGTACCCGTCGATCGCGCTGCATCTGCTGCACAACGCCGTGGTGGTCGTGCTGATGTGGACGGGGGTCTGGTAGTCGTCACCCTTCGGCTTCACGCAGCTTGTCACGCAGGGCCCCGGCGATGCCGTCGGAGACCCGCTCGATGACGCCGGACTCGGTGAAGCTGCGCAGCCCCTCGAGCTCGCTGCGCGAGATGCTGAGCCCGAATTCCAGGGGGAATTTCTTGCCGAGCCGGCCGAGCGCCTGGCCAGCCATCTTCAGCATCAGCTGGGTGCCCATGCTGGCTCGCTCGCCGGCCTCGAGCTCGAGGTCCTCGAGCTGAAGCTCGATCGCCAGCTCGATCTGCGGCTCGGTCGGGCCCTCGGCGTAGCGGTTGGTGATCGAGACGTCGGCGCTGCCGCTGGCGCGGACCCCTGCGGCCCGCTCGAGCGGCTCGGCGAGGGCGTCGAGCGGGAGGTCCTGCAGCTCGAGGGTGGTCTGCGGGGCGCCGTCTCGCTCGATCGCGGTGAGGGTGAACGCGTGGCCGGCGACCGAGCCGTGACCGCGGGCGCGGTAGAGCAGATCGAACACCGCGGTGTCGCTGTGCAGCGGGCCCAGGTCGAGCTCGGTGAGCTCGAAGCCGAGCTCGCGGGGCGGCTCGCTGGCCTGGTCGCGCAGGGTCATGCGCACGTCGGCGAAGTGCAGCCGCTCCACGCTGAACTCGCGGGCCAGCTCGATGCCGCGCCGGTCTCGCTCGGGCACCGGGTCGCTCGGGCGCAGGCGGTTCAGGCTGCCGACGACGCCCTCGAGCGCGATCTCTTCGACAGCAAAATCCGCGGTCAGCAACGCCAGGGTGTCGACGTCGATCACCAGCGAGTCGACCTCGAAGCCGAACTGCGCGCTGGGGTCGTCGCCGCCGCGGGTGCCCGACAGCGCGAGCTGGTGCAGCTCGATGCGACCCAGGATGAAGCTGCCGTCGGCGTGGCTGAAGCTGACATCGAGGTCCTCACGATCGTCGGCCGAGCCGAGCGCGAGGGTCACCAGCGAGTCGAAGAACACCAGATCAGCCAGGAGCAGCCCGGAGGTCAGAAAGATCAGGCTCCACAGCAAGCGGCGACGGACCGAGCGCCAGGTGTGCATGGCCGCCTCCGAGGGCGAGCGGCGGCCCTGCACGATCGCCAGGATCGACCCCCCCACGCCGACGGTCAGCTCGAGGACGATGAGCCCCCACAAGATCAGCGGAACGACCAGCAGCTCCGCGACGACGACGAACAGGGCGTCCATGACCGGTCGCAGACAATCCCACGATCACGTCCCCACGACCAGTCCAGCGGTTGGCCAGCGGTTCGCCAGCTGTTGCGCGACCGCGACACCCCGATCAGCTTCACAGCGCGAAGCCCCGCGCAGTGAACGACGTGAGCCAGCCGACAAGCGCCTGAGAGCCCCGCCAACACGGTTCTACGGGCGAATGAACGACAGCACAGCTGCGCGATAGCAGGCGCGTGAACGAGCCAACGCGTTGCGGATCGCAACAGCGAATTACTACATTTCACTCACGCACAGCCGTGCTAAGACTGTGTTCCCGGGCCTGGCTCGGACGGTTGGTAACCATGTCACGACGCACGAACTCGACCCCTCGCCTGCTCTCCTCCGCCGTCCTCGTCGTCGGCCTGTCCCTCAGCTGGTCGCTGCCCAACGTGGCCTTCGCGGCGCCGCCCGAGCTCCCCGCCGAGCAGCCCTCCACCGCGCCCGCGGCCGAGCCCGCTCCCGTCGCGGTCCAGCCGCAGCCTCAACCACAGCCGCAGCCGCAGCCCGGCTGGGAGCAACCCGCGACCCAGCCACAGCCTCAGCCCTACGCCGAGCCGCAACCCTACGGTCAGCCGCCGCCGCCGCAGTATCAGCCCATGCCGCAGCCGCAGCCGCTCCCGCCGAAGGGGCCCAACCCCAACCGTGGCCTCGGTCTGACAATCGCCGGCTTCAGCATCTTTGGCGTCACGTACTTGATCACGGCGGTCGCCGCGACCGCGATGATCGACTCGGGCTCGCCCGAGGTCGGTCGCTCGCTGTTGATCCCGGTCGCCGGCCCGTTCATCGCGGCGGGCAAGCAGTCCTACGCCACGGTCGGCTTCGGGCTCGCGTTCACTGGCATCATCCAGCTCGCGGGCGTCGGCATGGGTGTCGGCGGCGCGGTGATGCTGGGTAACTCGCGTCGCAAGGCCAGGCTCAGCGCCGACGGCGGTGGCCTGAAGCTGCAGTTCTGAGGTCTGGATCAGACCCGCGCCAATGGGCCGCCCGGCATCGCCTGGCGGCCCATTTGTGTTGGATTGGCCCCGGTCGCTATTTGACCTTCACGTCGAGCAGCGGATCGTCGGCCTCGAGCTGGGCGCGCGCGTCCTCGTCGCCGAGCAGGTGCAACGCAAAGAACGCCGCGACTCGCCCGGCCGCGAGCGATCGGACCTCGAATGGATCCGCGTAGGTGAACGGCTCGTCGTTGGTCTGGCGCTGCCCTTCTCCGCAGCCCGCCGCGAAGTAGTCGCTGAGCCCGGCGAGGTCCGAGAACCCAAAGTGCCCGGTGTCCGCGAACTCCAGCTTCCACGCGGGTGAGCTCGCGTCGCTGAAGTTCTGCCGGATCGCCGTGTTGCCGAACTCCGTGATGCTGTTGTCCTCGACTGCCACGAACATCAAGAGCGGCTCGGTGATCCCCGCCATCGTCACACCGGGCAGCAGCGGGTTCTCGATCGGCGCTGCGATCGCCACACCCGCGGTCGGACGCGGGTCGTCCTGCAGGACCATGCCGGTCGTGACGGCGCCAAAGCTGTGACCGAACACGCCGAGCCGGTCCGGGTCAGCGAGCCCCACGAACGGATCTGGGAGCCCGATCGCCGCGGGATCCAGGAGCTCGTCGATCACCCGCATCACGTCATCGCGGCGCAATTCGAGCGTGGCCGTGTCGATCGGCGGCAGCTGATCCTCGAGCTGATCGAACACGGTGCTGCCTGGGTGGTCGACCGCGGCGACCAAGAACCCGTGGCTGGCGAGGTGCTCGGCGATCGTGAACGAGGAGAAGCGCGCGCACCCGTGGCAGTGCGAGAACACCAGGGTCGGCCACGGTCCGGCCAGCTCCGCCAGCTCCGGGGACGCATCGCTGTTGGTCGTCTTGCGCACGCAGGTGTCTGGCGCCAGGTCCACCAGCTCAGCGAGGCTCGTGGCGTCAGGCTCGTCGGGTGCAAAATCGACTAACGCCTGGCCTGCGCCCGTCGCGGCCCCTGCGGCCGGATACCACAGCTCCACATGTAGGTCCCGGTCGCCGTTTGGATCGGCTAGATCGATAGCCACGTTGCCAACTCCGAACTCGCCCGGCTCCGCGTAACTGATGGGGTCTGGCTCACCGGTCTCGCTGTCCGACTCTGTTTCGTTGGTGTCCTCGCTCGTGCTCGCGTCAGTTTCGGTTTGGGTGGTTTCACCGACCTGTGTGGATTGCTCGTCGCCGCCGCTGGCACCCGAGCACCCGAGCGAGCCGAGCAAAAATCCGGCGTAGATCATCGTGGTCAACACCTGAGCGGGGTGTTCCAAGCTGATGGAGAGTCGTTCTTGCCCGCGGGTTTGGGTGACTGTCACGCCGCGATTGAAGCAGCACGCGCACAAAAAGAAAAGTAGCCATGTGCATGAATGTGGGCTGCGATGCATGTTGTCCGGATCCGCGATAGATATGCGATAGCGCCTTGAATTCGCGCCTTTGTGCATATCGCGTGATAGCGTGGATACATGGTGAATCGTTGGATGTTGGTCACTGCGCTTGGTCTCCTGGTGTCGCTCACGAGTGGCTGCCCGGAGCCAAGTGACGAGGCCGGCGACGGCTGGGGCGGCAGCGGAGAGAGCGGGGAGACCGGCGACGGCGACGGCGACGGCGACGGCGACGGCACCAGCGGCGACGACGACGGCGGCAGCGGGCTCGAGAACGACGGCAACGTGCGCCCGCCGCTCGACACTGGCGACGGCGACGGCGACGGCGACGGCGATCCTGCCGGCGATCCCGGCGGCGAGGACGACTTCACCGATGACTCGAATCGCTGCTGGGACCGCACCTGGAACGGTGACATCTTGCCCGCGCTGATCATCGACAACACGGTCGGCCGCGTCGACGACTCACTGGGCAGCTGTGGGATCGACGCCGCGCCAGACTTTCAGCTGGGGTTCATGGCCCCGTGGACTGGGAGCTTCACCTTCGACACGATCGGCAGCAGCTTCGACACCATCTTGTATGCCCACGAAGGCGAGTGCAGCTCGACCGAGCTCGCCTGCAACGACGACTTCATCGGGCTCGAGTCACGGATCACCCTGAACCTCGAGCAGGGTGAGATCGTGACCGTGACCGTCGACGGCGCAGGCGCCTTCGAGGAGGGCCCGCTGAAGTTGCTGATCACCGAGGCCCTCCCGCCCGTGTGCATCCCCGAGCTGATCCCGCCGATCCTGCCCGCGCAGCTCCTGGGTGACACCACCAACGCGCTCAACCAGCTCGCCAGCGGCTGCGGCGGCAGCGACGGCCAAGAGCGAGTCTACCAGTTCATCGCGCCGCTGCCCGGCACCTATCGGTTTGACACCGAGGGCAGCAGCTTCGACACGGTCTTGTACACGCTCGACGAGTGCGCCGGCCCGCCGCTGGCCTGCAACGACGACTTTGCCTTCGAGCAGCACTCGCAGCTCGACGTCCAGCTGCTGGCCGCCCAGTCGGTGCTGATCGTCGTCGACGGGCGCGAGGTCGACGATGTCGGGGCCTTCGTGTTGAACGTGAAGAAGCTCTAACGGGAAGAATTTAAGCGGGCGCCCGTGGCCAAGCCACGGACGCCCACGAACCCGCGAGTTGAGGTTACTTCGCGCGCTTGATGATATCGAACTCGATCCGGCGGTTGTTGCTGCGGCCGGCCTTGGTGTCGTTGGTGTCGACCGGCTTGTCAGAGCCGACCCCGTCGGTGGTGATCCGGTTCTCGTCGATGCCATGCTCGACGAGGTACTTCTTGACCGCCTCGGCCCGACGCTTGGACAGGTCCAGGTTGTGCGCCGGGTCGCCCTTGTTGTCGGTGTGTCCGCTGACCTTGATGCGGACCTCGGGGTTGTCGGTCAACACCTTCACGGCGTTGTCGAGGGTCTTGGTCGACGACTTGCGGATCGTGTCCTGATCGTTGTCGAAGGTGATGCCCTTGATCGCGCCCGTGAAGTCGCGGACTGCCTTGGGCACCTCGTCGGGACAGCCGTCCTCGTCCTTGTAGCCGTTGTCGGACTCGGGCTCGTCGGGGCAGCTGTCCTGCTCGTCCCAGATCTTGTCGCCGTCGCGGTCGGACTCCGGGCAGCCGTCTTCGTCCTGGTAGTCGTTGACGGTCTCGGCCTCGTCCGGGCAGGTGTCTTGCTCGTCCCAGAACCCGTCGCCGTCGCGGTCGGACTCGGGGCAGCCGTCCTCGTCCTGGTACTCGTTGAAGGTCTCGGCCTTGTCGGGGCAGCTGTCCTCGCTGTCGATGAACCCGTCACCGTCACGATCGCTGGGCGCCGCCGGCCGTGGCTCCGGCGTGGGCTCGTTCTTCTTGCGACCCAGCGTGACCGAGAGCCCCAGCAGGATCTCCGGGCTGTGCGAGATGAAGTAGTTCTCGACGCCGCTCTTGTAGGACACCACGTCGCGGATATCGAGGCGCAGCATCACGTAGCGGTTGAGGTACACCTTCACACCGCCGCCAAAGTGCAGCGCGGGGTCGGTGTCGTTGCCGAGCACGTCGCGCGAGCTCGAGACCCCGAGCGCGCCCGCACCCACGAGCACGAAGGGCGTGACGCTCCACAGCCCCAGCTGCCCGACGAGGTGCCCGCGGACCGTGTACAGCAACCCCGAGCCCGCGCCGTCGCGGGTGCTCGACGGCATCACGCCGCCCTCGGCCTCGACGCCGAAGAAGCGCAGCGGGTAGAAGCCGGCCCGCAACCCGAGGTCGGGCGACACGGCCTTGAGCTCGCGAAAGCCCTGATCGGGCAGGTCGACGTTGGGCGAGAACAGCTCGTGGTTGGGGGTCGGCAGCAGCACGCCGCCGTAGATGCCGAGCTCGGCCATGTTGCGCTCGGGCGCCCACCGCTTGATCCACTTTTGGTCGGCGCGGTCGCCAGACTTGGACTTGGACTTGGCTGGCTTGTCGGCGTCGGCATTAGCGTCGGCGTCGGCACTAGCGTCGGCGTCGGCGTCGGCGTCGGCGTCGGCGTCCACGCCCTCGCTGTCCGCCTCGAGGGAAGCGTCACCGCCAATGGAGATGCCACCGCCACCCTCGTTGGGTGGGGCCGCATGCGCGAGGCTGGGCAGGGTGAGCGCGCACAGAATGGAGATTCCGAAGGGTCGAAGGGTCATGATCGTCTCTGCAGAGGTCGGGAGGTCGGTGCTGGGTCGATGCTGCGCAGGCCGGCGAGGAGCTCACCAGGCCTGCGCAGATGTCGAGATGTTGACTGGGATTCAGAGGTTGGTGGGACCTACAGGCAGTTCGACTGCCATGGCCCGTTGCAGGCTTGCTCTTGCGAGAAGTCGTAGGTGCCAAACTTGCCGTTGGGATAGCTGTCGTCCATGACGACGAAGTTGGCGACCACCGAGTTGTCCGACAGGTCCGTGATCGTGATCTCGGTCTGGGTGAGATCGTAGAGGAGCTCGACGCCGTACTCGCGGTTGTCGATCCAGCCCGAGGTCGTCGTCTCGTCGGGCGTCATCAGCACGGTTTGATTGGCGGTGTCGTTGTCGCAGGCGAAGTCGTCGAGCACGTACACATCGGTCGCATCAAACTTCTTGATGGTCATGCCCGCGGAGCCCATGCACCCGAACCAGGGCTGCGGCAGCTGTTTCCACTGAAACAGGTAGAACTGACTGGCGCTCTGCCAGCCCCACACAAACCCGATCATGTCGTCATCGCTGGCCGTGTTGACGACCATCGTGCCGGTGATCCGGGACTGCTGGTGGACCGTTGGGCACACGTAGGCGCTCGGATCCGAGTTCGAGGTCGTGCACACCGTGGTCCCGCCGTTGGAGAAGCTGTGGACCGGGGGGACGTCGGGCTCGGCCAGGAACTCGATCTCCTCACACTCGGCGCCGGGGCCATCGAGGATCCACGGCTTGTCGGTGAGGTGCACGGTGATCTCGTCCGAGCCCATGTTCATCGAGCCATCGGTGACGTTGATCGTGTAGGTCGTGATCGCGTCCGGGATTGCGGTCGGGTTGGGGATCGCCGGATCATTCAGGGTCTCGACCGGCGTCCACGCGTACACGTAGTTGCCATCGCCCCCGCTCGCCATTGACATCAGCTGGGCCTCGAGGCCCTGCGTGGTGTCGACGCAGCCAGGGATCGCGTCGACGCACACGACCCGAGTGACGTCGGTGTCGTCGCAGTCGCGGCCCATCATGACGCCCGGTGGCGTGTCCGAGTCACCCCAGCCGTCGCCGTCGGCGTCGAGCATGCACGCGTCGGGATCGTCGAGCTCGGCCGCGCCGGGGAACGCGTTCGGGTCGGTGTCGAGGCAGTCGGTGTCGTCCTGCACGTAGCCGGCAGGGACCTCGCCGCCTGGGGCCACGAACACGCACACCTCGGGGTTGCCGAACATGTCCATGTCCATGTCCTGGCACCACTTGTCGCAGCTCATGATCGTCGCGTCGTCGTCGGCGCAGTCGCTGCCTGGGGTCGCGCCGCCGCCCGGGTTGGCATCACCCCAGCCGTCTTCGTCCTTGTCTTCCATGCAGGCGCTCGGATCTTCGTTCTCGGCCGCGCCTGGGAACGCGTGGTCGTTGTTGTCATCGCAGTCCGTGCCCGGGACGGCGTTGGGGTTGCTGGGCATGTCGTCGCCGTAGCCGTCGTCGTCGGCGTCGGTCATGCACGCGAGCGGATCGTCGAGCTCGGCCGCGCCGGGGAAGGTGTTGGGGTCGACGTCGTCGCAGTCGGTGGCCTGCTCTTGCGGCACGGATCCGGGCGGCGGCGTCTCACCGGCCGGGACTTCTTGGCAGCTGTCGGGATCGCCGAAGCCGTCCATGTCCTCGTCGGCGCACCAGGTCTCGTCGCCGTCACCCTCGGCGGTCTCGGTGTTGCTGGTCTGGGTGTCGGTCTCGGTTCCGGTGCCGGTCTCGGTGTTCGTGTCCGCGTTGCCGGGGTCACAGACCGCACCGGCTTTGCCGCGACCGTCATCGAGGCAGGGATCACCACACGCGGTGATGAGCGAGACCGACAGCGTCAGACCGTAGAGACCAAGGATTTGTAAGTTGCTTCGTTGCATGTTCGCTCCGCCGGGAGGTCCCGGTGCTTTGCGTAGAGTGCAACCACACTCACCAGCCGATCCAAAAAAAGCTAGCCAAAAGCGTCACACCGCGGCGATGTCGAGCGCGGGCTTCTCAGCATGTGGGAAATGGCAGGCTCACCTCGACCTCGAGTCCATGCTTTGTTGCGATTTTGGCACCAGACCTTGCTCTGGGTTCGTTCACTGGCGGTTGCACCACTGCCAGACCCAACCTGTACCGAGGGACGCTTGCTGGGGTCGCGCGGGCCACGAGCGACGGGCTCGAGCATGTTGGCCATGCCCGTCCACGCAGGCCTCCACCTGTGTCTGACTCTTGACACCGCACCGGGGGCAAGCAAGGACCACATCTACTGAATCGACAACCATCAGCTGGACGCCCTCCTCCCATCATGAAAGCCTGGCAGGCTCAGCTCGACCTCGAGCCCACCACCAGCTCGATTCTGCCCCCAGACCTCCCCCCCGAGCTCGTCCACGAGCGACTGAACCACCGCCAGCCCCATGCCGGTGCCAGGGACCGCCTGCTCGGCCTCGCGTGGACCCCGAACGAACGCCTCGAACATGTGGGGCAACACTTGCGGCTCGACCCCTGCGCCACGATCGCGCACCGCCACGCGCAGTCGGTCACCATCCCGCCACGCACACAGCTGCACCGCCTCGCCTTCGCAGGGCGTGAACTTCAACGCGTTGTCGGCCAGGTTGGTGAGGATCTGAGTCAGGCTGTCGCGGGCCACCATCGCCCCCGCAGTGCCCTCGCCTAGCTCCACGTCAACCACCAGGCCACGCGCGTCCGCCTGTGGTCGCAGCAGCTCGCCCACCCCCGCGACCACCTCGTCGAGCCGCGCGAGCGCGGCTTGCTCGATCACCTTGGGCCCGCCACGACCGTCGAGCCGGGCGAGCAGCAACACTTGATCGACCAGCCGGCTGAGCCGCTCGGCCTCGGTGCGGATCGTCTTGTGGTAGCCGCGCTGCCGCTCGGGATCCGCGACGATGCCCTGCTCGAGCATCTCCGAGTACATGCGGATGCTGGTCAGCGGGGTGCGCAGCTCGTGGGTGACGGCGGCGACGATCCGCTCGCGCTCCTGCGCCCGCGCGTGCAGCCCGGCCAAGGTCCGCTCGACGGCGATCAGCACGACCAGCAGCGCGAGCCCCAAGCCAAGGCCCAAGCCCAGCACCACGCGCGCGCTGTGTGAAGCGAGCGTGTTGACGGGCCCGAGCGCCGCGGTGACCTGCAGCTCGGAGAAGGGCGGCGCGAACTGGTGAGTCCAGCGTCCGGCCTCTGCGTTGACGCTTCCGCCCGCTCCCCACTCGAGCTTCACGAAGCCGGACAGCTCGGGGCTGCCGAGCACGTCCTGCTCGAGCCAGCGCTCGAGCGCGTGACGATCCACGACCAGACCCTGCAACCACCGCTGGCCGCCGATCTCCACGGTTCGGATCAGCCGCAGCGAGTCCCCGATCGGCTCGGCCACGAAGCTGGTCACCCGGACATCCAGCGCGTCGTCGAGCTGCGCGGCGTCGTCCGCCAGGAAATTGGCGAGCTGCTCGAGGTCGGGGTCGAACCCGATGTTGTTGCTGTTGGCCGCCGCGTTCTTGCGCTGACGAGCGATCGACTGCTGGTCCAGGGCGCGCTGGATCTGCACGTCCTCGGGCACCGCCTGCTGCTGGGCCTGTTGTTGGATCTGCTGCTGCTGCTGCGGCTGATCGAGCACGGCCACGGGCTCGCTGTTCTCGAGATCCTGGTTGAGTGCGCGCAGCTGCTCGGCGCGGGCGAGCGCGGGCGCCTGGGTTGGATCGTCGCGCGGCTCGTCGGGGCCTGGCAGCATCGGACTCGCAAACTGACCGTCCGGCTCGATCTGAAAGTAGCCAAGCACAAACGGCCGGTCGGGGATCTCGGCCAGCGGCGAGCGACTCGCGATCGGCTCGCGCTTGCTCGCCGCAGCGACCCACTCGCGACGCCACTGCACGAACGGCCGGGCCTGCTCGGCCGCCACAAAGCTCGCCAAGCTGCCCTCGAGCTCGTCGAACACCCGCGCGGCGAGGGCCTCGCGACGCAGCTGCTGCTCGGCGACGCTGGCCGCGAGCGCCCCCCGCAGCAACAAGACCAGCCCAACCAGCATGATCAACCCGGCGACGCCCAGGTAGATGCGTCCGCGCAGCAAGCCGCCCTCGCGCGCTCGGGCCTGCATCAGCCCGCCGGATCCTCGGACACCCGCAGCCGATACCCGACGCCGCGGACCGTCTCGATCGGCGAGTCCCCGCTGGGCAGGAGCTCGGCCAGGCGTCGCCGCAGCTTGACCACGTGCATGTCGACGCAGCGGGTCTCGAGCTTCTCGGCCCGGTCGTAGCCCCACACCTCACGGAGCAGATCGATGCGCGGGACCACGCGATGGCGCTCGCGGGCGAGGTACTCGAGCACCTCGAGGTCGCGGCTGGTCAGCTCGATGTCACGCTCCCCCACGCGCGCGCGCAAGTTGTCGAGGTCGAGCGACAGCGGGCCGATCTGCAGGGTGTTCGAGGCCCGCGCGGGCGTGGCTGGAATTGGCGTGGCCCGCCGCAGCAGCGCCTCGATCCGCGCGCGCAGCAACGACAGCGAGAACGGCTTGGGCACGTAGTCGTCGCAGCCGCACTCGAACCCGCGCAGCACGTCTTGCTCGCGGCCTCGCGCGGTCAGCATCATGATCGCCTGACCCGGTCGCGCGGCCCGGAGCTGCTCGCAGATCGCGAAGCCGTCGCGGCCGGGCAGCATCACGTCGAGGATCACCAGCGCGTAGCGACCAGTGAGCGCCTCGGTCAGGCCGCGCTCGCCATCGCCGACCCCCGTTGGCTGGTGACCGTGGTAGGCGAGCAGATCGCAGATCCCCTCACGGATCGGCGCTTCGTCCTCGACGATCAGGATCGTTCGGCCCACGGCCTGCAGCATAGCGATGTCGCGGCGAGCATGGGGGGTGTTCGCCGGTTTTACGCTGGTCTTACGCAGACGGTGCAACCTTCTTACCGGCGTGTTCGCGCGCGCGCGGCAAGGTTTCAGCATGACCGCTCGCCGACTGTTGTTGTGCTCCTCGCTCGCGCTCTCGACCCTCGCCGCGTGCTCGCGCACCCCGACCCTCGATGACGCCACGGTGCCCGGCAGCATCCGCGCGCTCGACCTGTCCGAGCTCGACCAGCTCGACCAGCTCGACCAGGCGGACCTCACCGTGGTTTGGCTGCGAGAGGCCCAGCTCGACCAGCCCGATCCGGAGCGCCGCGCGGCGATCGTCGAGCGCCTGCGCGAGTCCGGGCCTGCGGGGCTCGACGCGTTGATCCGCGAGTATCACAGCGTGTCCGAGCGCCCGCTCGCCGAGGACGCGGCCTGGCGCGCGCTGATCGACGAGGTCGCGGGTCAGCGCGACGCAATCTACGGCGGGCTGTTTTGGCAGCGCGACATGCAGACCGCGCTCGCCCAGGCCGAGGCCAGCGGCAAACCGGTGCTCTCGCTGCGACTGCTCGGTGAGCTGACCTCGGAGTACTCGTGCGCCAACAGCCGGCTGTTTCGCACGCTGCTCTACGCGGACCCCGAGCTGGCGACCTGGCTGGAGGCCAACTTCGTGCTGCATTGGTCGAGCGAGCGACCGGTGCCGCGGGTCGAGATCGACTTTGGCGACGGCCGCGTGGTCGAGCGCACGATCACGGGCAACAGCGCCCACTTCGTGCTCGACGCCAGCGGGCGGACGATCGACGTGATCCCCGGCTTGTGGTCGGCGCCCAGCTTCCGCGCCGCGCTCGAGGACAGCCTGAGCTTGCATGGCCAGCTGGCCGCGGTGAAGGGCGGGCGACGCTGGCGTGACGCGCTCGCCGACCACCATGAGCGTCGGTTTGCGACCGCGGCCAAGCAGCTCAACGACGAGCTCTCACGCGCGCGCGGGGAGCCGCAGGATCTCGTTGCGACGCGCACCTGGCTGGCGGGCCCAGCCAACCCGCGCAGCGCCGACGAGCCCGTGCCCGCGCTGGCGGCCGTGCCCATGGCGATCGGGAAGTCGGCGATCGAGCGGCCGATCCTCGCCGCCGCGCCCGGGGTGCTCGGGGGTGCGAACGCTCGCCTGGTGCCCGCGGTCGCGGCCCCGATCGGACCGCGCGACGACCTCGAGCGGCTGGTGATCGGCGCCCGCGTGGCCGGTCGGTTCGCGCTGCACCCCAACACTCTCGCGATCATCGCGGCCGAGCGCCCGCTCGAGGGGCTGGTTCCCGAGGATCAGCGGGCCGATGTTCAGGACCAGCTGCTGCTGGCACTGCGAGTCTCGATTCAGCAAGACACGGCCAAGAACGCGCTCGAGCTGCACCCGCGTGTCAACGCCGAGCTCGCCGCGCGCGCTCGCGGCGGGCGCTCGCTCGGCTTCGCCGACGTCGACGAGTGGGTCTATGCGCAGCTGTTCGAGACGCCTGCTGAAGATCCGTGGCTCGGGCTGGTGAATCCGACCGTCTACACCGGTCTGGTCGACGGCGGGGTCGTGGCTCCCGCGCCGGGGAACCGATGATATCGTTGGGACAGTGCGATGGCTCCTGGACTTGTTCACGCGGGACGCTGACCCCGAACCGCATGCGATCTCGGCCTCGGGTGAGGTCGGTGCGCTTGTCGACATCAGCGGGATCGTCGAGGCGATCGAGCCGCTGAAGCACCCCCTCGACGGCAGCGATGCGGTCGCGCTGAACTACGTCGCCCACGTCCGCAGCGGCACGGAGCTCACCGAGGCGATCGAGGGGCTTCTGATCGAGGGGTCGCAAGGTTGCGACTTCATTCTGCGGGATGAATCGGGGGCTGCGTTGATCGAGCTCGAGCCTGGGGACAGCGTGGCGCGGCTGCATGAGCACGTGATCACGACGCATGGGGCCGGGAACGAGATTAATGTCGAGGCGATCGTGCCTGGTGAGCGGGTGCGGGTTCGGGGGAAGGTTCGCGCGGTTGTGGATGACGGCGAGCCGCGGTGGTGCTGCGTGGTCCAGGCCAACGAGCTCGAGCACGCACCGTGAGGTGCGGCCGTCAACGCCAAGTCGGCCGAGAGAACGAGCCGTACCCGCCCTGGTCGGACCGGGAAATGCGGGATGTCAGCACCTCGACGCCTCGCGGCAGCGAGCGCACCTCGGTCCCGCGCCCCCGCGCGTCGGGCCGGATCGCGGGGTGTCGCAGCAAGGAGCGGACGGCGTCTTCATCCAGCGGGCTTCGCCAGACCGGGTAGCTAAACGTGCCGGATTTCCACCCACCGAGCACGCCGCTGGTTGTGATCCGATCAACCCTCCGATCGCCCCTCGGCGCGCTCGAGAGGAGTCCGACGCCGCGCAGGGCCAGCCAGTCGGCCCCCGGCGTCCCCAGCTTCTTGTCCGTTGACGGGTCGACCGCACGCAGCGCGTATGCCCGGTCTTGGGTGGGGCTCCAGCTGAAGACCTTGAGTGACCTGTCGTTTGGCCACGGTCCGAAGACAGCGGCGCGCAGATCAACATGATCGACCCGCCGCTCCGTGGCCTTCTTGCCCGCCCCATCGAGGAGCTCCTGCGCCACGTTGAGGAACCGCTGTTGACCGGCGGTGAAGTGGAGCGCGAACGGCTTGCCCGCCCCGTTGTTGTCGACCGCGGCGTCGGTGAGCACGGCCGCCGCCCAATCGGTGGTGCGGTGAGCTTCGTGGCTCGCATCCGCAATCCAGGCTTGGGCGACCTTGCGAAACCACGGCGGCGGAGGCTTGAGATCTTGGATGGGACCGCCATCCCCATCTGGATAACTGAAGGTCAGGAACGGGTCGCGCTCCCCCTCAGATCGACCGGCAGCATCATCGAGGTCGGCGGCAAGAATCTCGATTAGCTCGTCTTCATTGGTGACGGCGACACTCAGGATTGGGGTCGGGACGCTGGCGAGGTCGAAGTGCAAAGTTGGTCGCTGCAGGCCCATGCGAAGGCAGCTCGCACCCGCGCCGAGTAAGCAGCCGAGCGCGGCGAGATAGGCCAGGGGATCTTGAGCGTCGAGCCCCGTGAGTCGAAGCTGAGTTAGTTGTGTCATGGCTCCCTCCCTGGGCGCAGTCCTGGTTGTTTGCTCGCGCGATGGTCACCAAGCCGTAGCAACGCCTCGAGGTAGGCGAGCCCGTGCCACCCGTAAGACCGGCACAGCCTTCGGAACCGAGATGCGCACTCGTTCAGAAGATCATCATCGAGCGCTGCGGTCGAGACTTCGACCTCGATCCCGGCCACCGCGACCCGGACGAGCGTCGGCTCGGCATCGACCGTGGCCGGCGCCCACGGGCGACACCAACCGTGGTGACTAGCGACGAGGTGACGAACCAGGTCGAGGTCATGCGCGCGCGACTGCAGCTCAGGACTCGCGTCGAGCAACGCGAGCGAGACCAGCTCATGCCGGAGTCCGAGCGGCCAGCCGCTGCGTTGCAGCGCTCGCGCACGGGCCTTGGCTGAGCCAAATTGCCGGGACTTCGCCAGCGGCTGCGCGCCCGCGACTTGTATGGGGTCGCCCCCCCGCAGCAGGGCCTGGAAACGCGTGTCGGCCTTGCCGAGATCGTGCAGCAGTCCCGCGAGTGCCACGTCCTGTGCGATGTCAGCATCGAGCCCAGCTGCTTTCGCGAACTCGGCGGCCCAGGCCTCGACGTCCTCGAGGTGGGAGGCCAGGGTCACTTCGATACCCGAGAACACGGAGACGACATCCTCAGTCGTGGCCTCGATCGCCCGACGTGGTGGCAACACCGTGACCCGCCAGATCAGCTCGTCGCTGGCGGAGCGGCCTGGCGTGAGGGAGTAGCTCGCGTGTGGTGACGCGAGGGCCGTGAGCAATGGGTGCCAGTCGAGGGCAACCTCGCTGAGCCGCTTTGTCAGCCCGCGAAGCCAGTCCAGGCAGCGCTGCTTCGCGGCGTCGATCTCGTCGGGGTCGTCGGAGCTGCTCGGGGTTGGTGGCTCACCCAGTCCCGCGGGCAGCGTGCGCGGGTCGACGCGCAGCTTGGCGACCCCGTGCCGGGCGTAGGTTGCCCGGTCGGCGATGTCCTCCACCAGCCCCTGGCTGTCTGGGTCCCACGTGCCCGCATGAAGTCCGCCGCGCGTGGCAGCGACGATGACCGTATCGCCGACCACGAGCTCACGCGGCGACGCGGCCTCCAGGCCATCAGCAGTCCAGCGCCAGACACGGCTCTCGTCCCGCTTGCCGAGCCAGCCGCGAAACTCGTGGATAGCCACGCTCACGGCCTCGTCGCTGACCGGGGGCATGAATTCCACGACTTCACCAGCGACCTGGGCCAGCGCGGCGAGCTCCTCGGGCGAGTCTGTCGTCGGGTCGACGATGTCCGCACGAAACACCACGTTGATGTCGCGCTCCCGAGCTTGATTCTTGCCATGCAGCCACAGCGCCACATCGGGGTCGGGGTGCGGTGCAGGCCGGGTCTCGGACCACATGTCCAGGTACCGAGGAAACAAGACCGGGGCCTCAGGAGCGGGTGGCAGCATGAGCGGCCGTCGCTCGTCGGGCGGTTCAGGAAATGACGCCAAACCGAAGTCGACCACCTCGGCTCGTGCGACCTCCTCCAGGTACGCCCAGGTCTCGCGCAGCGCGTTGCCATAGACCGGATCCTCGGGCGCTTTCGCAGCGACTTGATCCCTGCGTGCCAGGACCCACGCGGTCGGTTTGTCCTGTGCGCCCACCCGGTTGAGCCGCCCGAATCGCTGCCGCAGCGCGTCGAGGCTGGCCGCCTCCGTGACCAGGGTGTCAAAGTCGAGGTCGGCCCCAGCTTCAATACAACTGGTTGCGACCACGAACACGGGGTCGCTCGACGGGCTGGACTCGGCCCCCACCGAGACCGTCTCCTGTAGCCGCGATTGAATCGCAGACTTGTCGTAGGGCCGCATCCGCCCCGTGAGCAGCAGCACCTCGGGCACCTTCGCGTGGTCGAGAGCCTTGGCGACGCGCCGAGCCGTGAGCCGTGTCCACGCGATTGACGACGATGCCGATCCGCTTCGCTCCTGTTCCCGCGGCCGAGACCGCTCGCTTGGAGGCGACATCAGCGAGCAACGCCCTGTTGGCGGCCTCACCCTCGGCGTCGGCCGCTCGCTTGGTCTTGACGGTCTCCAGGCTCGCTGGCCGGGCCGCGTTGAGCCGCTTGGCCAGCACCGGGTGGGCGCGGTCATCCGCGTCGAGACCGAAGATGTCGCTTGGCCGATCATTCCCGCGTGGGGTTGCGCTCATGCGCACGACCTGCAGACCGCGGCCAGTCCCCGTCCGCGCCGACCACTGCGCGTAGGTCGTCTGAAGATGCCCGAGCGTCTCTTCAAAGGCTGTTGCGAGGTGGACCTCATCGAGCAGAAACAGACAGTCGCGGGCGAGGACTCCGGCATGAACGGGACGCATGCACTCACTCACGCCGTAGCCACGAAAGAGCAGGCGCGAACCGACCTGATCAACGGTGGAAGCGATGATCGTCGGTTGGTCTGGCGTCCCAACCCAGCTGTCGTCACGAGCGATCCCACCGCGAAGCTGGACCACTCGAACTGGCTCCGCGTCGGGGTTGCTGGACAAGCCCCGCAGCCGACGGCTCACCTTGGCGCAGACCGGCTTGCTCGAGTCGCCGAGCGCGGCATGCATGCGCCGCGCGAATTCATCGACCTGATCAACGATGATTCGCCGATCGACGATCAGGGCAATTCGTCGAGCAAACCGGTCGGGCTCGAGCGCGAGCGCGTAGAGCCCGACGAGCAGAGTCGATGTCTTGCCGGTTCCAGTTGGGAGGTCGAGGAGCTTGGGCCATCCGGTCGCAAGCACGGTGTCGAGCAGCCGCTGCTGCCATGGAAACGGATCGAAGCCCGTCACCTCCCGCATGAACGCGCTGAAGTCGGAAGCGAGCATGTCAGTCATCGCGGTCATTCCTGGGACGAAGCAGCCCCAATCCGCGATAGCGGCCAGCGCCGAGCAGAATCGGGCCCATCACGGGTTCAGCAAAATGAAGTCGGGTGTGAAAGAGTGGGCGGCGGTCAGCCGCAGCGGTCCTTCGACGATAGTTTCGAGCGTCGACGGACCCGTTGAAGAATGGCGCGAAGCCGACTTCGATCTCGGTGGGTGCCGACAGACCGATCCGTCGACAGGCAGCAGTGATCACATCGCAAGCCCGAGCATGTGCCAGCTCGGGCTTCTTGGTCCAGGAACCGGGATGCCGATCGAGCACGACCGGGGTCACGCTGGCCCAGACCCGAGACGCCCGTGTCCACGTCGTCTCCCGCAGGTTGTACAGCGATTGAAGGTCCGTACTGCGCTCGAGGACCCATCGCCCGAGGGTACCCAAAGTGAGGGTTGAGCGCGGGACCTCGGACTCGGGGAAGCTAGCGGCTTCCCAACGCGCAATGGCGGCGTAGAGGGGGGACAAGTCCGCGTTGGTGAGCGCGATCGGTGAAATCAGCGCCACGCCGAGGAGATCACCCCTCGAGTGCGCGCCGCCGACGTACGGGAGTGGAGCGATCGCGAGATGGTCGCTGAGCAGCGGGCCCCCACTTGGCGCGTGGCCGCTGATCAGCGGCGGTGTCGGCTCGCTTGCGTGGGACATCAGCGCCCGGCGGATGCCATCGGCGACCGGCTCGGTCGCGGTGATCGGGAGCCGCGGCCCCTCAACCTTGCGCAGCACGATCAGCCGCGAGGAGAAGCAAGTGGACGCGACGGCGACGAGCGGACGGGCTGGGCGGTAGCGCGCGATCGAGTAGGGCATCACACGCTGCTCCGAAAACGGAGCTGCATCGTGCAGGGCGTCGAGCGCGGCGAGTTGACCTGGCCCCACCCACCGGAGCGTCTCTGGGCCCGCCTTGTCGGGGACCCATGTCGGCGCCGGGGCCTCGCAAACCCAGCGTGCGGCGACGAAGGAGCTCGAGTGACCGATACGCACCAATGCTCGGGCGATGGCGTCGAGTCCCGATTGGACCTCAGGAGGCGGTGTGGCCTCCCACGTGAGGTGGACGAGTGGGTCTTCGGGGATCGCGGTGGGAAAGGTCCGCGGCTGCTTGGTTCGTGAGCTGGGCAGGACGTGGGCGGCGACCTCATGAAAGTTCTTGCCCAGCGACTCGAGGGGCGCGGCGACCTTGTCGAATGCGACGGAGAGACGCTTCTCCGCCTTGGCTCGCTGCTTGTCATTGCTGGCCGCGAACACGGCGGCCCAGGCGTTGTCGACTTGTTTCGCGTCACTGATCGCCTTGTCGTTGACCGGCACGAACGTGATCTTGACGTCACGCTCGCTCGCCTCTGAAAACGTCAACTGCGGCGGCGGAAGTTGTTCGAGCCAGCGAAGCGCGCTCGCCCCGTGCTCTGGACAGCCTGCTTCGTAGTGCGCAGCGACGAGCGCAGAGAAGACGCGGGCAGGGTGGGGCGGCCACTCGACTCGGTTGCGGTTGTTGAACTCGGAGGCCACATAGCGACCAGTGAGCAGCTCGAGGCGCAACGAGAGAATGGATGGTTTGCTCATTCTTCCGCAGCCCCCGCACGCCGAGCTTCGCGGCTCGCACGGATCAGCTGCACGAGCTTGGCCATTGGCTGGAGCACGACGTCGTCCTCGACCCAGGTGACACCGGCCTTCTTTGCCTTGGCGAGAGCCTGCCCGTAGATTGTCTGAGCTTCGGGAACTGTGACGCTGAGCGGCCGAACCGTGCCATCGGCGAGCATGTACTCGAGGTGCGCCGGAGCCTCGGGCACGAGCGAGCATCGACTGCGAAAATCGTAGCCTTCCCGCCGTTGGAGCAGCACGGCGAGCACCCCGAGCGCGCTCAGGAGAACCCGCGCTGCATCGGAGGTCTTGGCGTCCCAGGAGCCGAACCGCACTCGGCGCAGGGCGGGCAGCGAGAGCACCGCGATGTGCAGCGCATACTCGAACGTCACGCCGCCTGCTTCCACGTCTCGGGTTGGGGCAATGTTGGAGTGGTTCACTTCGGACGGACGGCCCTTGGACTTGCCCTTCTCGTCGACGCTCCAGTTGTCCGAATCTTCCTTGGGAATGTTGATACGGACACTTGCCGCGATATCGACCGGATCGAGGCGACTGCCAACTTTGGTCCCCGCCTCGAAGCCGATCCCGACAACCTCACTCACCAGCACCCGCTGGAACTTGTGGCCCGACCCACCGAGCGGACCTGTGGAGTCCCATGCACCGAAGATCAAGGCAGTGGGGCAGTATTCGAGCATGGCCCTGGCGTCGGAGGGGCTCGCCTCGGTCAAGCGGCGCCCGATCTCGGATCCCCGAAACGCGGTCCCGTCCAGGGTCGCGTCACGCAACAATGCGTCGTAGACCCGATGCGGAGCCTCGAGCGCGCTGATGCGCCCAAGATCCGGGAACTCGGCCTCGAAGTCGACCGACACCAATGGTAGACGAATGTCCCGGCGACGACGGGCCTCGAGCAACGCGAGCTCCATGCGGTTGGCCTGAGCCGCGACGGAATCGAGCAACACAGCGGGCTTGCGTTCCCCGTCGATGACACGACTCTCCGTGGCGTAGCGCGTGGCCTGTTTCTTTCCGTCTTGGCCGTCCGAATAGGTGGGAGGAAAGACCTTGTCGCCTGGACCACCGGCCGGTTGCAGGCGCGCGCGAAGACGAAAGGCGGCGCCGTCTCCAGTGATCGCGGTTTGAAGGAGGTCGAGGGTGAGTGGCGTGACTTCGATGCTCATGGGCCTGGGGTCCTGGTGCGGCGCGATCTTGGATAGTCGCGGTTGGTATTCAGCATTCGCTTTGCGATGGAAGGCTTATATCACGACGACACGGCGCGTGTCGCTGTCGATTGCGCGGCCGATCGCCTCGTGCCTCGGAAGCTCGATTTCATGCACTCCGTGAACCAGACCGAGGTCGAACAACAGGACCTGATCTTCCTCGTGATGGATGACCTGGCTGAGCTGGCGCCGGAGCTCGGCTCTTTGGGCTTCGTTGAGGCGCGCCAAGAACACCGAATACTGCACCGCTTGGCCAAAGTCACGAACTATCGCGTGGACCCTGCGTAGGCGCAGGTCGTTGCTGATGTCGTAGGTGACCAGGTAATGGCGGCGCATCTCAGCGGGTCCAAAGCGGCACGTACTCGTCGAGTTCGTCCAGCAGGTACTTCCCCAGCACACGCACCTCGAGCTCGAGGATGCGCCGGTAGGACATGCGGTACTCGAAGCGGGGGTGGCGAGTCTGCTCACGTGCGCGTCGCTCGTGAGCGTTGATCAGCTTCCGGCGGCCGGCGTCGCTCAGATAGACGGCCGAAGGATTGACGGTGAAGTCATCATGCTCGATCCCGCCCGTACCGATCAGGCGGAGCACCGCCGTGTCCGACCAGGCCGGGCGAAACGGCTCGATGATATCGAGGGCCAGCGCGGGACGACCCGGGATCATCGAGTGAAAGAAGCCCAGCATCGGGTCGAGACCTACTCGACCGATCGCCGCGATCGCCTCGCGTGTGAGCAGGGCGTACGCGAAGCTGAGCAGCGCGTTGACGCGATCGCGAGGCGGCCGGCGAGTCCGGCCGTTGAGATCCCCGCGCCAGCTGTCTGGCAGGACCAACGGCAGCGTAGAGAAGTACGTGCGGGCGCCTTCGCCCTCGTAGCCGCGCAGCACGTCGAGGGTAGTCGCACGCTTGGCCCAGCGGCTCGAGAGTTTCATCCGCGCGATCGCTTCTGGGATGGAGAGATCCTCCACCCCTGAGGCTGGGCGCGCCTGCCGACGCAGGACCGTGCGTTGGTTTCTCAATTTGGCCAGCACCAACGCGCGGGCGATGTCGAGGCATTTGTCTTCGGCATCGGCGGTCCGATATTGTGCACGACGCAGCCCCACATTGCGGGTTGCCAGCGGGTGGCTCACGCCGAGCAGCGTCCCTGTGGTCGTATGATGCGAGACACCGATCCCTTCGCGCAGCAAGCCTGCAAAGGTCTGGGCCGTGATCTGGGAGGGGCCGAAGATCGAAACATGGGACACGTCTTTGAGGAGCACGCGCGTCGGCTCGCCATCCCTGGTCTCAATGCGGAGCGCGTTGCCGTCTTTGCATAGCTTGGAGCCCGGCGTGGTCACGTGAACCACGTAACGGTCGTCGCGGGCCACTGGCAGGCGTCGCTTGGGGGGCTCGTGCTCGCGAAGGGCGTAGTGCTCATCGGGCAGGCAGACCTCATGTAGCGAACAGCCCGGGCACTTTGGGCTGTCGCGCAGTGGTTCGGGCGGCGTCGCTAGTTGGCCGACCTCTCGTGCCCTTCGGAGCACGGCGTGAAGGAAGGTCTCGAGCGCGCTAGTCCACGCGATGGTGACCGTCGTGCGGGAAGCACGATAAAAGATGCGCCCCTCGTGAGCGCCTAATCCATACTCTCGGAGCATCGCCATGTACAGGCCGAGCTGCGCGGTGTCGGCCGGCCACGCCCCCTCGGGCAGCGTCATGCCCCGCCACTGCTGTGGACCTGGTTTTGGTGCCTTGCCGTGTTTGGCCTCGACCACGGTGACCTGGTCATCCTCGACTTCGATAAAGTCGATCTTGCCCCGGACGCCCCAATCATTCGACACCACCTCGAGTGTCCGGGGGACGTCGGGCCATGGTGGGAGGTCGGGCGACTTTGAGCTCCTGCGCCGTCGCCCGCGGCCCTCGGCGCGCTCGTGCTCGGCGCGGCCATTGATGGTGTCTGCGGAGTCGACGAATATGCCCTGAACGTGCTCGAGGTGAAAGAGGCGCTCGCAGTAGACGAGCTCGTTGCACATTCTCACGGGTAGCAGATCGGCGTTGGCGTGGGGTGCAGTGAATCGCGGGGATTGCATGACTGGGCGGTTGGTGGGTGGGATGCTGGGGATCCACGACGAGCGGCGCGCCGCCGGCGTTGAGTCTGTGCAGCCTGAGGGCGGGTGGTTCGGTTTTATTTTTGGGTTGTTTATGTTCAGTATTGACCTGTCTTGATGTTCAGGTTATTTGGGGTTGGCCAAAATGCACGCAAGGTCCCAGGTAGCTGACCCCTGGTCTTGCGTGCATTCTGGAGAATTCGGGGGCTGAGGGGTGGGGGGAACGGTGTTTGAGAATTGCAGAGGCGAACATGAACGGTGTTTACCCTGGGGCGATATCGCCCTGCGTGCAAAAGGGTCCCAAAAGCTGAAGGATTCTGGTAGGTTGTGAGGGTGCCCTCTCCGCCTTCGCAAGAAGGCGGCCCCGTTGAAGCGCGACGTCGCTCCGCCCAGCCTGGTAGCCGAGCGCGACCTCTCCGCCTTCGCAAGAAGGCGGCCCCGTTGAAGCAGACGGCACGTTCTCGCAGGCTAATGGTCACTTCTACGCCTCTCCGCCTTCGCAAGAAGGCGGCCCCGTTGAAGCGGGGTTGCTCTCGTGGCCCATCGCGAACGCCGCAGACGCCTCTCCGCCTTCGCAAGAAGGCGGCCCCGTTGAAGCCCGAGTTGGATGCCGCCTCGCTGGCCCCCACCGAGTGCCTCTCCGCCTTCGCAAGAAGGCGGCCCCGTTGAAGCGAAGTGGATCGACACCCCCGACTCAATGCCCCGGCTGTCGACTCTCCGCCTTCGCAAGAAGGCGGCCCCGTTGAAGCGAGAGGCGACCACGTGGTCCCGGCGTTGTAAGCCGCCTCTCCGCCTTCGCAAGAAGGCGGCCCCGTTGAAGCAGCGACATGACCGACCGCAAACAGAAGAAGGCGTGGGGCTCTCTCCGCCTTCGCAAGAAGGCGGCCCCGTTGAAGCGCGAGCGTGATCGTGTGCGCCACCGCGTCGACGCTCACTCTCCGCCTTCGCAAGAAGGCGGCCCCGTTGAAGCAACGCGAGTTGCTGCACTGGTCTTGCCCCAAAAATTCGGACACCTGGTTTTATGCGGCTTGACTCACCGCGTTCGCGGCGTAGAAGTTCCGCTCGTACTCGACCGGCGAGCAGTAGCCGATGGTCGAGTGCCTACGTTGGCCAT
>NZ_PVNL01000079.1 GCF_002994635.1 Enhygromyxa salina
GTGGTGGTGGTGGTGGCGGCTTGGCGACAACTTCAACTCGAAACTCCTCGAGAAGCTTGCCGCTGAACATCCTCTCGTGGAGCGTACCCTCATCCTGGTTCTTCCCTCTGACAGAACTTCGCCTCCACCACAGCATCGCTCAGCAGGTCATCCTCCGTGCCAAACTCACCGTCCCTGCCGGCACTAATGACTCGCAAACCTGCTGGTTCTTCTACCAGACGAAAGCGTTGATCCCAGTAGTCCGCGGGGTCGGCTGCGTCGAGGTTTTTCATTGTGATCCATGAAGTCGGCGGGCACACAGCCATCTCGAAGATGAGTGTACTCTATGGTGCTCCGATGCTGATCGAGCGCCATAGAGTACGCGCTGCGAGCCCTGGGTCCACGTGGCGTGTCTCCGACAATGTACAACACAGCGCTCCCACGCAACATGCCGCGGCCAGTACTCGCCCGATCAGACGTCCACCCGTCTCGATCTTTGCTTCGCTCGGCGGCGCCGGGCAGCGGACGAGATGAGACGTGCACGCAAGCGAAGCGGCGCGGTCGGGTTGTTCACCTCGGGGGCGGTCGGCTAGAACTGTGCGCTTCAAGCCCGCTGTCGTATGTCGACTTTCTGCCTCGGGTCAACCTCGGGCGCGACCTCGGCCCAAGATGAACCTGCTCAGTTGTCCAGTTGGGCGAATATGTAGGCACAGGACCTTTGGGCAGGAATCACTCAATCGCTAGAAAGACGGATAGAGCAGCAAATATCCGCAGAATCGCAGGTCCAGGTGGATCCGCGGCCTCGGGTTCGGACCGCCATCTCGGTGGTGAGCGAAGGCGGCGTGCCCTCGAGGTTGTGTTCGAGGCACGGGAGCTGGCAAGCTCGGTCGTGATGACCACCAGCGACGACGCGGCGAAGCGCCTGCATCCCGTTCACGTTGAGCTGTGGTGCCCAAACGGACCCGATCTGCCCTGGCATGTGATGGAGCTGCGCGGCGAGGAGGCGCTTGCCCGGCCGTTCGAGTTCGAACTCGCGTTGTTCTGCGAAGACGCGGGCGCGGACTTCGAGGCTGCGCTCGGAGCCGACGCCGAGCTGTTGATTGAGCGCGGCGGCCTCAGCCGTATCTGCTATGGAGTGATCGTCGAGGTCGAGGTCGAGGTCTCAGTCCTCGGTGCGCCCGAACACCAGGGCGTCAGGGTCCGACTCCGGCTCGCACCCGCGTTTCGGCTACTCGAACAGGAAGTCGACACCCGCTTTCACGCGGGCCAGACGGCGCTCGAGATCCTCGCCGAGCGTCTGGGAGAAGGACTCGCTCGGTACGGCCGCAGGGTCGACTTCGAGTCCCGGATTGCCGGCAGCTATGATCGGCGGGATTACTGCGTGCAGTTTCGCGAGTCGACCTTCGACTTTTGCAGCCGCTTGATGGAGGAAGAGGGCATCGCTTATGTGTTCGTGCCAGACTCCGGCGGTCAGCGCGAACTCATGGTCCTCGTCGACAACAACGAGGCCTACGCCGCCGTCGAGCTGCTGGCCCCCGAGCCCCTGACGATCGTGTCGCACGCGCCCGACGAGCTCGACCACGAGAGCCTCCTGCGTCTCGACTGGCGCGGTCGTCGAACACCGAACCGCGTCCTGACCCGCGGGTACAACTACAAGCTGCCAAGGCGCGTCGACGAGGGCATCGCGGAGGCCTTTGAGCACCACAACCCCGACGTTCGCAAATTCGCGCTCGATGGTGAGCGCCGCCAGATCATTGACGATCCCGTCAATGATCCCGAGGCTCAAACCTTCGACGGATCCGGGTTGGATCAGCGCGGTCGTCAGGCCCGGGTGTTGCTGCAAGGCTTGGTGGTCGACGGCAACGTCGGTCGCGGTCACAGCAACGCGACTGGCTTCGCGGCGGGTGGAGTATTCGAGCTCGCCGAGCCCCGCGCTCCGCTCGAGTCCGAGCTGTTGCTGATCGGCGTCGTCCATCAGGCCAAGCGCGAGGATGGGCAGCCGGCCAGCTACACATACGCCAATCGATTCGAGTGCGTGCCGCGGGCCACGCCGTTTCGTCCAGCCCTGCGCACGCTCAAGCCCCGGGTCCATGGTGTCCAGACCGGTGTGGTCGTTGGCCCTGGCGACGACGAAGTCCACACCGACGCGCTCGGCCGCGTGCGCGTGCGCTTTCACGCGGACCGTCGCGCTGGGTCAGACGAGCAGAGCAGCTGCTGGATCCGCGTCGCGCAAGTATGGGCGGGGCCTGGCTACGGAGCGATGGTGATCCCGCGGGTCGGCATGGAGGTTGTGGTCTCGTTCGTCGACGGCAACCCCGACTGCCCGCTGATCACTGGCTGCGTCTACAACGGCGAGAACGCCCCACCGCGTCCGCTGCCGACCGAGCTCAGCCGCTCGACCTTCAAGTCGAGCTCGACGCCGGGCGGTGACGGCTTCAACGAACTCATGGTCGAGGACGCCAAGGGCCGGGAGCAGATCTTCGTGCACGCCCAGCGGCGCATGGACACCCGCGTGCGCACGGCCGCCTACGAGACGGTCGGCGCCAACAAGGAGCTCCACGTCGGCCCGGCCGGCGACGGCGAGACGGACAGCGGCGACTTCAACAGCATGATCCGACACAACCTCAACGAGCGCGTGGAGGGGAGCCGCTACGAACTAACGGGAGAGGAGCAACACCACGTCAGGGGCGATGTGTTCGAGCGCCTCGCCAATCATAAATACAACGCCGAAGATGCCGCGCTCAACATGGTCAATTTGACCGTCGGTGTGAGTGGGACCAGCGGTCACGCGGCCAACAACTTGGTGTTGTCCGGTAGTGAGTTGTTGAGTATGCAGGCCGGCGAGCGGGTCGTGATTGAGAGCAACAATCACCTCGATCTCAAGGTCGGTGACAGCTTCATCACGATTAGTCACGCGGGTATCGACATTGTCGGTCCGATGATCCGACTCAACTCCGGGGGCGAGTCGTCGTCGGCCTTGTCGCCCGGCAAGATCGGGGACTTCGATCTCTATACCCCGGTCTACGCCGACGTGGCCGATGACGGACGTCCCGGCGGCGGTGGCGGGGCTTCGTCGGGCCGCAGCGCCAAGCGCTCCAACCAGCCGATCACGGTCAATCCCCACGAGGTGCCGCCGCTGGTGCCACCACGCAAGCCGCCGCCGCCCAGCCCCGCGTCCAAGCCCGATCAGCCCGAAGACGAGCGCGCGTTGATCGGGATCGCCTGGTCCAAGCCAGAAGTGTGGTGCAGCGTGGCGACCCAGCTTGTTGGTGGCTTTGACCGCTCCGGCGCGGACAGGACCGAGCGGCTCGTGCTTGGGGACGGAGTCGACGGTTCCGAACTCAACGCGACCCAGTCGCAGCTCGGCACGGGCCTGACATTCTCGGTGCCCGTGACAATCCAGGGGCTGCTTCCCCGCAGCGTCGGCGACACGCTCGAGTCCGAGCGCCCGATCGTGGCGACGCTGGCCGGACATCGCACACCCGTACCGGTGCAGCTGAAATTTCTGACCGAGCTGCCGGCCTACCGATATAAGAGTGGCTTCGGGCGTTTCTCGGTGTGGATGGAGAACGGGGCGGGCTACATTGGCGGGACGATCCCGTTTGTGCGCGGCTGGATGTACTACATCGTCGATCTCACCGATTTCGTTGACGATATGAGGGGGCGCATCGGCGGGAAGATCAATGGGCACCGCAATTGGTGGTACGCGAAGAAGCGGCGCGGGGAAGAGCCTCTCAAGGGCGCTGCCAAGGCCGGCGATCTCTACTACTGGGATGGAAACGCCTGGCTCAATGTGCCCATGCTCTGGGCGAGCCCGATCGGGACCCGGTGCCTGGGTTTTGCCGTGTGGCGGGAAAACGGTGAGGTCAAGACGCAGTATGGCAAGATGCCGTGGCCTGACCCGGTGCCGACCGATTGGCCCGCGACCAATGTTGCGGAGCTGCCTGCGAAACTCGCCGCCTGGGTTGCAGCCATCGAGAACGCATGGTCTGAGAAATTTAAGCTCAAGCGAGTGACCTGCCACGCCGAGACGGCCTGCTGCAGCCATCAGCTGTTCTGTCGGGCGGACTTTGAAGAGGTCCTCGTCAAGGAGCGGGGAGTGATCGTCGTTGCGGCCAACAGCGCGCGCGCCAACGATTCGGCCTGGCGCTGGGACATGGACGACGACACCGCCGCCCACGAGTTTGGCCATCACCTCGGCAACCCCGACGAGTACCCCGGAGCCGGAACTGTGGATCCCACGGTCAATGGCGATGGCGCCACCGCGGGGATCGACCATGACGGACTCATGGGCGGGGGGAGGACCGTCCGCTCGCGCTACTTTGGCACCGTGACCCTCGCGTTCGGTCTCGCCGCCCGCGAGGCGCTCGGCGTGCCCTTCATGTTCAACTTCAAGGTCCAATGAGCAAGCACGAGCCCCCATTCATCCTCGATCTGACGGCGACCCGCGGTCGCCCGATGGACACGCTCTCTCCCGACGAGGACCAGCTCGAACTGCGCGAATGGACGACGTGGCTGCGGATTCGCAGCGACGTCACTGGTTTCGTCGCGCCCACGATCGACCCCGACAGTGACGACGTCACCGGCTTTGTACCGCCGGCCTTCGAAGCGGACGGTCTGGTGCTGCTGGCCATGGCTCGCAGCATGGATGACCGGTCGGGCGAGGCCATTGGCCTGTTTCAAGCTCGCCTCGAGCTCGCGGAGCTCGACGCGCTGCGCCGCACGATCGACACCACGCCATGGTTGGATCTGCCGCGGCCTGCGGGCGGCTACTACGGCGCCCCAACGTTGAGGATCAACTACGAGTGTGGGACCAAGCAGATCTCGCGGGGCTTCTCGACCGCCAGCGGCAACTTCCTCGAGGCGATCGCGCCGCTGTGGCGACTACTCGACAAAGCGATGATGCGCGCGTGTAAGACCGCCGCGAGCACGGCGACGCTCGAACTCGAGCTCGCGTCCGAGCCCGACGATCCCCTGGCGGTGTCGATCACGTTGAGGCTGCGCGCGCGCGGGCTGGGTCACGTCGTGCTGAGCGATCCGCTGCTGTCGGTTGCTCCGGGGCAGCCGCCTCGGCTGCGCGTACGCGTGGGCGAGCTTGATGCCCAGTGCCCCGACGCCGACCCGGCGATATACTTCGAGCTGCCGATCCCCCCGCGAACGGAGCCCGAGTCCCCCGCGTTGCTGCTGCGACCCAACGCTCGCTTCGAGCTGCGCCTGCGCTGGCGCGCGCCCAAGCCCGGCCGCTACCTCATCGAGGCGTCCTGGCAGGACTACCTGGGTCCGGCCGAGCCGCTGCCCGGCCAGACCCCGTTCATGCCGCTATTTCGCACCGGTCCATCGCGGCTCGGGTCCGGGCCGTACCCCATTCGTGGGGCGATGTTCGCTACCGAGTTCATCACCCTCGATGCTTCTACCTGACTCACCAGCTTGGCCACCGCATGAATACGACCACCCGACTGTCACTGGCGCTCGCCGTCACAACCGCTGTCGTCGTGGCCGTCGTCGTGTACCAGGAGTGGCCCGTTTCCTGGCGGCGGGTGCCCGACTTCTCCAACCTCCCCGCCCCCAAGTACGCCAATTCGCCACTCGTCGGCGAGTGGGAGGAGATCGCACGAATCCCCTGTGACGGCGGGCCGGAGTACGAGCCCTTCAACCCGATCCGCGAGCTGGTATTTTGGGCGCCTGGGAGCTTTCGCCTCACGATGGTCCCGCTCGAGACGCGCTACGACTACAACGGAAAATTCGACGTCGATGAGGCAACCAAGGCGCTGAGGATGTTCTCTTTCTCGGGCGTCTATCCCCATGATATCGACGGGGAGGGTAGCTACGAAATCGACTCGACCAACCAGCTAATTTTGCACGACGTTTGGCTCTCTCGCTATTCGAGCGAGGATCCAAACGAACGAGTCCCGCGTGCTTGCGGCCACCGCTTTGTCCCGGGGGGGGACGCATACGGGCGCTTCGATGGTGCGCTGTGGGTCAACGGCATGCTCGACGGGCGCAAAGATTCATCCCGTCGACCACGAGCCGACGGCTCGTTCGACACCATGGAGAATTGCTACCAACCGACCCTCGGCGCGAGCTATGGGGATCATTTGTATAGCGAGCGGAGCACGGTGACAAAGGCTGGCACGTCGACGCCGGTCCGCGGCAATTTCATCTACATTGTGGACCGGGGCAAGGACGAGCGTGACGTGTTGGTGACCTTCTACGAGCCGACCCACCCGGAGAAATGGCTCGGCAGCTGTGGCCCTGATGTCAGGTCGGACGACCTCGCGTACCCCGAACGTGGCCGGGAGCGGTGCAAGCTGAGCCTGCACCGCGAGGGCGACTACGAGCACCAAGTCTGGACCGGCGCCTCGAAGCCGGGCGAGTGCGCGAGCGAGTTCGCGGGCGACGCCTACATGATCACCGAGATGCGTCTGGACGCCGACGCTGTCGAGATCTGGGAGCGCGGCTTCGACGAACAGGGCAATCAAACCTGGGGCAGCGAGGCGCCGACCCACTACGAGCCTGCGACGGACGCCTGGCCCAAACCCAACGCAATAGTCGAGAATTGAGCGAGCGATCTTTGCCGCGCAGGCGTCGCCAGTGCGAATGGCGCTCTTTTGTGGCCACATCTCATACGGCCTAACCGCGGATAACTACGCGCGCTCTCTTCACCCGAGTTCTGCGTATATCTCGGCAAGCCGGACTAGCAGGACCGGGGCGAGATCCTGAGCGCTGCCGAGCAGGTCGCTGTCGACCAGCCAGCCGCGCAGCTGGGT
Source organism: Enhygromyxa salina (assembly GCF_002994635.1). Lineage (GTDB taxonomy): Bacteria > Myxococcota_A > Polyangia > Nannocystales > Nannocystaceae > Plesiocystis > Plesiocystis salina_B. The sequence goes on from NZ_PVNL01000079.1 coordinate 6,747, forward strand.
CTCGGCTTGCTTCCACGCGGGGATCAGCGAAGCGCCATGAAACGCGCTGACGATGAGCACCAAGAACGCCATGCAGGCACGCGCAGGACTCCTTGCCGTCCTGCTTCATCCATCATCCTCGGCGGGCATTCGTTCCTACCTGTCCTTTGTGACCTGTCCCCCGGCCCCCGACGCGTTCTCCATCGCTCGTATGGCTGCGTGGAGGGCCGCTTCCAGGGTCGCGTGGGCTGCCAGTCCGCTGAGGTCGATCCCGAGGTCGACGGCGATCCGGGCGGCCTGCGGCGACATACCGGACACCATGCAGCGCGCCCCGAGCAGGCTCACCGTGCGGGCGAGCCGTAGCAATGAGTTGAGCGCTGCGGCGTCGAGCGCTTCGGCGCCGGTCAGGTCGAGGATCGCGGTGCGAGCTCGCCGATCGACCACGGCGGTCAACAGCGCCTCCGTCAGCGCCTCGGCGCGCTGGCTGTCGAGGCGACCGATCACCGGCACCGTCAGCACCCCGGTCCAGACCTGAAGGATCGGCGTGGACAACGCTCGGATGTCCTCGGCCTGGCGCTCGATCGTCTCGAGCTTCCCACGCAGCTCGTCCTCGACGCGTCGGCGGACCTCGGCCTCCTCGCGCAGACGGGCTTCGACCGCGCTGCGCTCTTCCACCTCACGGCGCAGCCGCTCGAGCGCGGCGGCGAGGTCGACCGCGCTCGACTCCGCGGTGAACAGCATGGCGTCGAGGCGATCCTCGACGCTGCGGTCGGAGGGGCGGACCTCGAACTCGTCGAATTCGTCGCCGCGCACGTTAAATCGCGTCTGCTCGGCCCAGCAGTGGGTACCGAACGCCTTGGTGCAGTACCCCGCGAACTTGCCGGCGAGGAATGAAGACCCCCACTCGACGCCCAGGCTCTTTTGATAGATCGGCTCGAACCCGGCGGTGACCCGGAACACCGCGAACTTGCGCGCGTGGTCGAACTCCACGACCTGCCAGCGGCCGAGCCCGCCGAGCGGGGTCAAACTCCCAAGCACCGCGACGCCGACCTCGGGCGCCGGCATCTGCGAAATGAAGGTGAGCCACTCGCCCTCGATGCTGCTGCGGCCCGCGGCCTGCATCGCCAGCTCGAAGCGCTCTCGCCCGACCATGCGCTCGACGCCCCACATCATCCCAGCGAGCGTGCTCTCGACCAGGAGCGCCGCCACCGGCATGTCGTTCATCAGCATCAGGTCACGCTCGCGGTCCCACGTGTACCGCACGCCGTCGATCTCGAACTCGTTGGGGTTGCCGGTCGCCGCAGACATCAAAAGTCCTGGCATCCGGTGTACCCGATAGGTGCCGCCGCGGGGAACCCCAGAGCAGCATTTGGCCGCTGCCTCGCTCACGAGCACGATCGCGCCCGGTCAGGCAGCCGTTGCCGACCGCGACGGTGGCCTCGCGCGCGCGCACGTGGGCCCGGGAGGGGCGGGCCGCTGAGGGTCACGCCGAGGCTTTCGGCGTGCGGCTCCGCATCGTTCAGCGCCACGCCGAGCACCGCGTGAACCACCTTCGTCAGCGCCGCGGCACGACTCAGATGTCCGCGGTGCGCATGTACATCGGCTGGGCCAGCAACCACAAGCTAAGCAGGCTCATGGCGATCATCCCCAAGATCATCACCAGGTGCACACGAAAGCTCGCCTTGCGATCCCCATCATACACCCGAAACGCCTCACGCTGCGCGACAAAGATCCCATACGCATGCCCAACCACGATCAGCGCAACCTGCAGATACCAGATCGTCTCCGGCGTCCACAGCGAGGTCAGCGGCGCGTGGGCGGTACCAAAATAATCCGTACCCCAGCCCAGCGGATCCGAGATCAACCGCCGCAGCTTCGACCACTCCCAGAACACATGCGTCGCGTTGTGGGCCAGGTGATAAAACAGCGCGATCGGCAGCAACGTATACGCAAACCGAATGAACAGCTTGCGCACCGACACGTCGCGGCGCCCGCTAGCGAGCCGCATACCCACACACAGGCCCCAGTAGCACACCCCGGGCCCCACGATGCACGCGAGCATCATCAAGGTGAAGGTCAGCACCCCGCCGTCGCTCCCGCTAAACAGCGAGCCAGTGCCGAGCAGATCACTGTCGACCAGCCATCCGCGCAGCTGGGTCTCGGCTTGCTTCCACGCGGGGATCATCGAAGCGCCATGAAACGCGCTGACGATGAACACCAAGATCGCCATGTAGGCCTCGTCGATCTTGGCCCGGTGCGGGTGCAGCAAGTCAGCGCCGCTGCTGCGCACGTTCAGCGCGATGTTGTCGTGGGGGCAGCTCTTGACGCACTCCGTGCACAGCGTGCAGTACTGGTTGTCGTTCATCGCGCCCATGTACTCGCTGGTGGGGCACGCATAGCCCACGCCCTCGCGCCCGTGGACGCAGTCGGAGGTGGTGCAGCTGCGGCACACGGCGTTGTCGCGCCGCCGCAGCTCGAGCATGCCCATGGTGGCGTACTGGCCCGACACCCGGCCGACAAAGCACACGTAGCGGCACATGGCCTTGCGGTCGAACAGCACCAGACACAGCCACGCGAGCGCGACCATGAAGATCGCAAACATGGAGGTCAGCCACGGGCGGTTGGCGGCGTCGTAGGCGAGCTCGAGCCAGGTCACGAACGCGAACAGCACGATCGCTGGCCACATCCACAGGCGAAACCGCGGGTAGCTGAGGCCGAGGGTCTTGATCTTGCGGACCGCGACCAGCGAGCGGCGCATGATCCAGTCGGGGATCGCCGTCCACGGGCACATGAAGCACCACAGGTTGCCGGCGAACATCACAACGAAGATCAGGCCGATCCACCAGATGTTCCAGGTGAGCACGGGGGCGATGTTGCGGCCCGGCTCTTGGCTGCCGATCAGGCCGGCGACGATCACGGCGAGGAAGCCGATCACGACCGGCAGCTGCACGGCCGGCTGAAACCACCGGCTCTTCATCGCGCGGCCCAGCCACGTGAATCGGGTCAGCTCGAACCGCCAGTAGGGTCGCTGCTCGCGGGTGCCACCGCCCCCGGTTCCGCGTGGATCCTTGCGCTTGCCGTAGCGCTCGAACAACACGAACGAGAGCAGCAAGATCAGGCCCAGACCAACGTAGACGACCTCGTTGGGCAGGCCGGGCATGAGGTGGACGTACGCCTTGGTCTTGACCTTCTCGGCGTCGTCGAAGGCGCTGGGATCGAAGAACCCGCCCTGGTCGAGCGCGGTGATCGTGGCTTGCGGGAGCCCGAGCTCGGCCTCGCCGTCCTCGAGGATCAGCGCGCCCGAGGCGGTGCGCTTTTGGCCAAAGCGATCGACGGTGACGCCGTCGTCGGTCGTGCGCTCGGGGGTGATGTCCTCAATCGGCGGCATCGGGGGCGCCGCGCTGGGCTCGCTGTCGGGATCGGGCCGATCAGGGGTGATGTCTTCGACCGGCGGCATCGGTGGGGTCCCGCGCACGGCCGTGTGCACCTTCTCGACCAGCTCGAGCTCGGCGCCCGGCGACTCGGCGTGGACCTCGTGGGCGATCATCCAGACCAAGCCCAAGACCCCGAGCATGAGGGCGAAGGCCCGCGCGAACCGGCCACCTCGCAGCAGCTCGAGCGGGTCGTCGGGCTCGGGCTCCGGCCCGAACTCCGGGACGACCGGCAGGTGGATCCGCGGCTTCATCCCTGCACCTCGATCAAGTGGATCACGTCCGGTGCGCGACTCCAGGTGTGCGGCAGCTGTGGATCCACGGCCGGCGCGGAGTCGCTGAGCTCGATCGGAGCGAGGGCGACCGCGTCACACGGCTCGTCGGCATAGTCGAGCTGCGTCCACCACACGCTGCCGTACCCCGGCCCGGCGTTGGCGTAGTTGGCGGGGCCGGCCGCGATCGCGAGCCCAACCCCTTCGCTGTCGAGGGCGAGCGCGTGCGGTCGCAGCGGCTCGGGCCCACCCGCGGCGATCCACAGGCCGGCCTCGTCGAGCCCGTCTAGCCGGCCACACTGGGCGATCGAGCCCGCGTCGGTGTCCCCGGCGAGCACGACCACGCCGCGCTGATCCGAGTCGGCGCGGGCGAGGAGCCAGCGGGGTTGACCGGCGCTGGGCAGCAGGGCGAGCGCGCGGACGATCCACGAGGTGTCGCCGTCGAGGACCGAGAACCCCCGCAGCTGGCAACCACCGTCAAACCACCACAGGCGGGCGTCCTCGCTGGAGCTGACGATCTGCGGGTGCTCGCCGACGACGACCCCACCGAGACCATCGGCGGCGAGGTAGCGCACTCGCTTGTTCATGAACGGGATCTGAGCGACGCAGGTGAGGGTGGGGGCGGCGAGCGACGAGGTGTCGAAGATCGCGACCCGCTCGTCAGCGTCGCACGCGAGCGCGACCGCGTCGGCGTCGGTGTCGAGCGCCGTGATGCTCCACGCGCCAGCGCAGCCCGGATCGGCGACCTGAACGTCGGCCGCGCCTGGGGTCAGCACGAGCAGCTCGCTCGGTTGGGTCCACATGTCATCGGGGACCATGAGATCATTCGCGAACACGGAGATCAGCAGGTCGCCGCTGGCCGGATGGAGCAACATCGAGAGCGGCTCGGTCCGGCTCAAGCCGGTCACGCGCACACCCAGGCCGGTCGCCTCACCGCCGCTGAACCAGTCGTCAACGGACACCCGCGCGCCTGCTTCGTAGTCGCTCAGCCCGGCGGCGGGGAAGCTCAGCAGCGAGCCGAGCTCGCGGGTGGGGTGGTGACCAAGCAGCACGTGCAGCTCGTCACCGTCCCAGGCCAGGCCGTAGGGTTCGTCCAGGGTCGCACCGCTGATGTCGCCGCCGAGGTTGGGATCGAGGTCCAGATCCAGCGAGCCGCGATAGCGAGGACCCGCGCCCGCAGCCGTGAACAGGTCCACGCGATCGTCGAGCGTCTGGCTGACGGCGACGATCGTACAAGCCTCACCGCTGGGGCAGCCGAGCAGCCCGGTCTCGACGACGTCTTGGCCGGTGTCGGTGTTGGTGTCCCCGGTCTCACCCGTGTCGAGGCTGGGATTGTCCGGCAGACAACCCGCGAGCATCAGCAGTACGGAACTCAGCCAAGCGCCTGGACGCATCCAGCGCCGTTATATCAGCAATTTGGAGCGGACGACTGGCGCGACCGGCGAACGCTGCCGAGATCGCCGGGGATCAACGAGATCAAGCGCAGACACTTCGCTGGCGCTGAGCGTCAGGTCCTTGCTTCTGCGTTTGGCAGCCCACGAAATGTCGTCAGGGTTAATGGCACCTTGGCGGCGACGAACGACCTCAACCTGCGGTTTGGAGCGCTCGCGTTGCAGTGCGACTTCATTGACGCGCAGCAGTTCGCCCGGGCCTGCGCGTCGTGGGCGACGCGCGCTCAGGGGTCGCTGGCGAGCGTGCTGGCCGAGCGCGGGTGGTTGACGGCGGCGCAGCGGGCCCACATCGAGAAGCTGCTCGAGGCCTCGCTGGCCGACGGACAGCAGGCGGACGCGGCCACGTTGACGCTGCCGGGCCCGGCTCCGGTCGAGGCCCGCGGCAGCGAGGAGCTCGAGCTCGACTTTGATCTGGAGCTCGATCTGGATCTCTCCTTCGAGGACCTCACGACGCTCGACGAAGCTGGTGGTGGTGACGACCGGCCTAGCGAGGCGTCGATGACCGTCTGCGAGCGGATCAAGCTGACCCAGCTGCACTCTTCGGGCGGCATCGGCGAGGTCTGGCGGGCGTTTGACGAGGTCCTGTGTCGCGAGGTCGCGCTCAAGCGGCTCAGGCACGATCAGGCGTCGCACCCGGATCACTGCGCGTACTTTCTTCGCGAGGCGCAGATCACCGGGCAGCTCGAGCATCCGGGGATCGTGCCGCTGTACGACTACAGCTGCGACCAGGACGGCTCGCGCTGCTTCTACACCATGCGCTTTGTTCAGGGGCGGACCTTGAGCGAGGTGATCTCGGCGTTTCATAGGCGTCGCGTCGAGCTCGGTGAGCCGACGCTGTCGGGGCCGTTCTTTCAGCTGCTCGAGCACTTTGGCAGCGTCTGCAACACGATCGCGTTCGCGCACTCGAAGGGGGTCGTGCATCGCGATCTCAAGGGCGACAACGTGATCGTCGGGGACTTTGGTGAGGTGGTCGTGCTCGACTGGGGCCTGGCCAAGCGCGTAGGGCATGCCGATGATCTCGCGCGAGGCGATCGGGTCGCGGCCAGCTGCGGCGCGCGTGCGCCCGCGAGCTTGGGGGCCGTGACCGCGACGATGCCGGGGGAGCGGCTCGGGACCCCGGCGTACATGGCCCCGGAGCAGGCGCTTGGGCTCAACGATCTCATTGATCAGCGCACCGACGTGTACGGGCTCGCGGCGATCCTCTACGAGATCCTGACCAGTCGGCCGCCGTTTCGGGGTGACGACGTGCTCTCGGTCATGGACGCGGTCGCCCATGAGCCGCCGAGCCGCCCGAGCAAGTGGGTGGCCGACGTACCGCTGGCGCTCGAGCGGATCTGCATGCGAGGACTCGAGAAGTCGATGGATGCCCGGCAACAGTCGGTGCTCGAGCTCGCGGCCCAGGTTCGAAACTGGCTGAGCGAGCTCGCTGGCCGACAGTGATGGGACCGGAGCGGTGACGCTGCGGGGTCGCTGCCGCGCGGTCACGTCCAAACGATCAGCCAGACCCGCAGGCCAGACCGACACGAGCAGATCCGTGATCGGCTGAAAAAACCCAAACCGACTGTTGAGCGCGACCGCTCGGGTCGGGCACACTCGACGCCCCCGGTCGGGCGTTCGCCCTGCCTTCACTCCCACTCGTCGCCCGACCACTCAGGAGCTCCGCATGCGCGTCCAACCAAAAGTCCTCGTCCAACGCCTCAGCCCGATCTGCACGGGGATGCTCGAAGCCGCCGTCGGCCGGGCCGCGCAGGGTCAGTACTACGAGATCGTCCCCGAGCACCTGCTCTACGGAATCCTTGGGCAAGAAGACGCCGACGCGAACGAGATCCTGCAGTTCTTCAATCAGGATCGGCTGCGGCTGCTCGGGCGGGTGGAGAAGACGCTCAAGGGCATGAAGACCGGCAACGCTGGGCGGCCGGTGTTCGCCGAGAGCCTGTTTCAGTGGATCGAAGACTCGTGGACCCTGGCCTCGCTCTTGTACGGCGTGAACAAGCTGCGCACGGGTCACCTGTTGCTGCAGTTCATCGAGCGCTCGTCTCGCTACACCGCAGAGGAGTTCCCGGAGATCGAGGCGATCGACATCGACGTGCTGCGTCGCGACTTCGACGCGATCGTGCGCAACTCCAACGAGATGGACGAGATCGCCGTGCAGGGCGACGGTGGCGGCGCGGTCCCGGCCTCGCAGGCGGGCTCGCCCTCGGCCGACAGCGCGATCGGGCGGTTCACCGTGTCGCTGACCAAGGAGGCCCGCGAGGGTCGCATCGATCCGATCTTCGGCCGCCACCGTGAGATCCGGCAGATCATCGACATCCTCGCGCGGCGTCGCAAGAACAACCCGATCATCGTGGGTGAGCCGGGCGTCGGCAAGACCGCGCTGGTCGAGGGGCTCGCGCTCGCCATCGTCAACGGCGAGGTCCCGGATCTGCTCAAGAACACCGACATCATCAACCTCGACATGGGCCTGCTCAACGCGGGCGCGAGCGTCAAGGGTGAGTTCGAGAAGCGGCTCAAGGCGGTGATCTCCGAGGTCAAGGCCTCGCCCACGCCGATGATCCTGTTCATCGACGAGGCCCACACGATCATCGGCTCGGGCGGCAGCAAGGGGGGCAACGACGCCTCCAACCTGCTCAAGCCTGCGCTCGCCCGCGGTGACCTGCGCACCGTCGCGGCCACCACGTGGACGGAGTACAAGAAGTACTTCGAGAAGGATCCTGCGCTCGAGCGGCGGTTTCAGCCGGTCAAGTGCGACGAGCCGAGCGTCGCCGACACGGTGGTGATGCTGCGCGGGCTGGCCGGCAAGTATGAAGAGACCCACGGGGTCACGATCCGCGACGAGGCCGTGGTCGCGGCCGCCGAGCTGTCGGGCCGCTACATCTCTGGGCGGCAGCTGCCCGACAAGGCCGTGGATCTGCTCGACACCGCGGCCGCGCGGGTCAAGGTCGAGCAGGGCGCCAAGCCGCAGGAGGTCGAGGCGCTCGAGCTGGAGTTTGCCTCCATGGATCGGCGGCGGATCGCGTTGGAGCGCGACATCGCCGAGCACATCGAGGTCGATCAAGACAGCTACGCGCAGCTGCTCGGCGACATCGAGTCGGTCAAGGAGCAGGTCAGCGAGATGACGGCGCGCTGGGTCGCCGAGCGCGACGCGGTCCGGGCGTTCAACGAGGCGTGTGAGCTGCTGCGGGTCGCCGAGCGGGCCGAGGCCGAGCGGGCCGCGAAGGACGGCGACGCGCGCGAGGTCGACCCCGACGAGCCACCACCGATCGCGACCCCCGACGCGGCCGCCGCCGCCGCCGAGCGCGAGGACAGCGTCGCGTCGCTGCGCGCCAAGGTCGAGGCCGCGATCAAGACCCTCGATGAGATCCGTGGCGACAGTGATCCGCTGGTTCACCACGAGTGCGACGCGGACGTGGTGTCCAAGGTCGTCGCCAACTGGACGGGGATCCCGGTCGGCAAGATGAAGGCCGACACGATCGGCTCGGTGCTCGCGCTCGAGGACGTGCTCGGTGGCCGGGTCAAGGGCCAAGAGCCCGCCGTTGGCGTGGTCGCCGAGACCGTGCGGATGTCGTACGCGGGGGTCCGCGATCCAAACACGCCGATCGGCGTGCTGTTGTTCGTGGGCACCAGCGGGGTCGGGAAGACCGAGATGGCGCTGGCCCTGGCTGACCAGCTCTACGGCGGTGATCGCTTCATGACGACGATCAACATGTCGGAGTTCCAGGAGAAGCACACGGTCTCACGGCTGATCGGCTCACCGCCCGGCTACGTCGGGTTTGGCGAGGGCGGCATGCTGACCGAGGCCGTCCGTCAGCGGCCCTACTCGGTGGTCTTGCTCGACGAGTGCGAGAAGGCCGATCCCGACGTCATGAACCTGTTCTATCAGGTGTTCGACAAGGGCGTGCTCAACGACGGTGAGGGTCGGACCGTCGACTTCAAGAACACGATCATCATCCTGACCTCGAACCTGGCCTCGGACACGATCATGCGCATGTATGACGCGGAGGAGCCGCCCAGCACCGCCGACGTCACCGAGGCGATTCGGCCGACCGTGAGCGCGCACTTCAAGCCGGCGCTGCTGGCTCGCATGACGATGGTGCCGTTCCGGCCGATCGGGCCGGAGATCATGCGGGAGATCGCGATCTTGAAGCTGCGCAAGCTGCAGCGGCGGTTGATGGAGACCCACGAAGTCGAGGCCACGTTCAGCGACGAGCTGCTCGACGAGCTGGTGCGTCGGTGCACCGACGCAGACACCGGGGCGCGGAACGTCGACCACACGCTGCGGGCGTCGCTGATGCCAGCGCTGGCGAAGTCGCTGCTCGAGTACATGGCCGAGGGCGAGGTCCCGCCGCGGCTGGAGATCGGTTTGTCGCCCGAAGGTGGGTGGCGGTTCGATTTTACGGACTGAGCGCGTGAGCGTCCTGCGAGCTGCGGCGGCAGCTCTCAGGACGCCGTGTATTTGCCGAGCACCGACGCGAGCCGCTTGGTCATCGGCACCGCTGCTGTCACGACGAGGTTGCCGAGATCAGGTGTAGGCGCAGAGCCTACATCTAGGCGTGCCTGCTCGCCCACCGCTACACTTCCGGTGGACCGCAATCCCATCTGGTCTAGACTGGCCCCATGAAGCTCCCCACGCTTCCGGCGCGGCCGAAGGCCGAGGTTCTCACTGTCGGAGACATCCTCGCCCAGGCTCAGGCTGGACGCTTGCGGGTCCCGTCCTTCCAGACGGGGCTGCGCTGGAAAGTCAAGCAGGTCGAGGAGCTGTTCGACAGCATCCTGCGCGGCTTCCCAATCGGGGGCCTGCTGCTGTGGCAACGCGAGGCCGCGGCCGAGCAGTTGGCGTTTGGCCCGCTTCGAGTCGACGCTCCCGCATGCGCGGATGCTCGCTTCATCGTGGATGGCCAGCAGCGCGTGACCGCTCTCGTCGGCGCGCTCCTTCATCCCGATGAGCCCCCGCTCGCCGGAACGCATGCGCTATGGCTCAACCTTCTCGAAGGCAGCTTCTCTGTGTTGCGCAAGCAGCCGGTCTCGCAAGAGGGATGGCTCCCACTCAATATCATCGGCGAGCGGCGTCGCTTGCAGCACTGGGCACGTGCCGCGAGCTATGGCGAACAGACCGATGAGATCGTCGATCGTGCGTTTCGCATCGAAGAGACGATCATTCGCTACGAACTACCGGCGTATATCGTCCGTAACGCAGACGAGCCCGCGCTGCGGTTGATCTTCAGTCGCGTCAATCACTCTGGCGTGCCACTCAATGAGCCTGAGGTCTTCCAGGCCTTGTTCGGGAGCGAGGGCGAGTCCAAACCGATCACCGCGCTCGCTACCGAGCTCAACCACGAGACTGGATTTGGCCAGCTCCCCGAGGCGTGGCTGTTGCGCTGCCTCAAAGCCATCGCCGAGCTCAACCCAAAGCTTCGGTTTACCGAAGATCGCCCACCACCTGATGAACTGCTCGCCCATGCCAGCACTTCGATGCGAGCCGCGATCCGTTTTTTGCAGCATGAGGTTGGGTTCCTCCATGCCTCGGTCTTACCCTACCGCTTTCCGCTAATCATTTTGGCTCGTTTTTTTCATTGCTACCCCAAACCGGCTGCTCGCAGCCGGACGCTCTTGACCCGGTGGATTTGGCGTGGGGCGCTCGCAAAACTTCATGGCAACAGCAGCCACGCCAACGTCGCTTCACACCTCGATGATATCGGCGACGACGAGCACGAGAGCATCCAGCGCCTGCTCGCGCGTGTACCAAAACGGAGTAAGGTGCCGTCAGCGATCGAGAAATGGAACGGGCAGGCGGCCAGCACGCGCCTTCATGCCGCATGCATGCTGGCTGCTCATCCGATCGATCCTGGCTCGGGTCAGGCCTGGACCGTCGTCGAGTTACTTGGCTGGCTCGCCCAGCTCGAGCAGCCAAACCGGCACATCGGTGAGTTCTTTCGCCGTCCACTGGCGGGGACGAACCCGGAGATCGCAGCGCGTGTATTCCTACCCAAATCGCAGGATGACCTCAGCGACGCATCGGAAGAGGTACTTCACAGCCTCGCTATCGAGGGAGTCGCCGCCGACGCCGTGCGTCGTGGGGACGCCGACGCCTTTGTCAGCGCACGGGTCGAGTTCCTCGACGCGCGCCTGGCCCGACTCATCGAGCTCCGCGCCGCTCCCGACGAGAGCGATCGTCCACCAATTCGCAAACTAACAGGCTGAAGCGATGCTGGCTGCGAGCGTATACGTGCATGGCCGCCGGGTCGGTTCCTTTCAGCGCATCGACGATACATGGCAAGACTACGTGTTTGGGTTCGCACCCGAGTGGCTCGACGATCCCGATCGCCCGGTTCTCGGGCAGGTCTTCCTCGATCATATGCCCGACGAGATAAAGACCTCGGGCATGTTTTGCTGGTTCGACCATTTGCTGCCGCAGGGCCCCTCGCGGCGCTTGTTTCAACGCGTGGCCGGACTCGACGAGGCCGACGCCGATCCTTTCGAGCTGCTCTTGGCGATTGGCGCCGACCTCCCGGGCGCTGTGACCCTCGCTCCATCGACACAATGGGTGTCCGACGCTGCGACTCGAAGTGTCCCCGCCAAGCCTCTGCTGAACGCCGCTGGGTTCTCGCTTCCGGGCGCGCAGCTCAAGCTCTCCCTTCGTGACGGCGAGGGTGGCCTCGTCGTTCCCGTCGGCGGTGAACAAGGTAGTTGGATCGCCAAGTTCGACGACCCACGGATGCCTGGTCTACCAACGCTCGAATTTTCGACGACTCAGTGGGCGGTGGCTGCCGGGATCCGAGCCCATCAGGCCCAATTGGTCTCGATCCAGGATTTCGCCAAACTGCCGGAGGCGCTCCCAACTGGGGACGGACAAGTGTTTCTAGCGTCACGCTTCGATCGAAGCGCAGAAGGTTCGATACATGTGGAAGACTTTGGCCAGATCTTCGACTTCCCCGCCGGCGCTGAGCAGTATCACGCGAGCTACGAGGCGCTCGCCAGTGTGCTGGCTGCGCTCGCGCGCGACGATCTTCGCGAGTATGTAGAGCGATTGGCGTTCATGATCGTCTCAGGCAACGGCGACGCCCATCTCAAGAACTGGGGTGTCATTTATAGCGACCGGCGAACGCCACGACTGAGCCCCGCCTATGATTTGGTTTCGACCATCGCCCGCCTACCGCGCGATGACCTTGCGCTCTCGCTTGGCGGAACACGAGATTTCCGGGCGATCGGGATCGAGTCGTTCGAGAACCTTGCCCGAGGTATTCATGTCGCTGCGACTGAGGTCCAGACGTGGGCGCGAGATGCCCGCGATCGCGCCCTCGAGACATGGCACAGTGAGGCCAAAAACCTCCCATTTCTCGCTAGTGAGCGCGAGAAAATCGACGCGCATATTCGACGCACGCCGTTTTGCCATAGCTGAGCGCTAGACGCACCCTAAGGCTGGGTGCCTTTGGGCACCCGCACGCTCTCGTCGGGAACCCAACGGAACACCACTCCACGAAGAACCTCAACGATTCCGACGGGATGCGTACCCAACCGCGCAATCATTACGGTCCTTCGCACCCCGTCGGTGACTTTAGCAGCCTCACGACACGCGGTGCAGCACCATCTCGAGCTGCACCGCGCTCATCGTCGCGCCGAGCGAGCGCAGACACCCGATCGTCACCCCCCGGTCCGCCCCATCATCGACGTTGAGCACATGCAGCGCGGGCCCGTGCACCCGCTGGTGACACGCACGGATGAGCTCAGTCGCCACGCCCTTGCGGCGGTGCTCGGGCGCGACCGCGATCTGCACGAGCTCGGCGGTCTCGGGCACGACCACCGCGTAGCCGCAGACCTCTTGCTGCCAGCGGGCCTCGAACACGACCCGCGACTTGCTGCGCTTGACCGTCCACGTGCTGCCCGTCCACGCCGGGGTCAGGCTCCAGAAGCTGGTCCACAGCTCGCCGCGCTCGGCCTCGGCGGCCGCAGCGGCGTCGCCCTCGTACACGTCGAAGCCCAGCCTCTCCTGAAACCGTTGCGGCCGGCTCAGTCGGGGGAGCTCGAAACAAAACAGGTGGCGCTCGGCGTCGAAGCCCAGCCGCTCGTAGGCCCGGCGCGCTCGCGCGTCGTCGATCCGGACCTCGAGCTGCATCTGGGTGACCTCGCGCCGATCCAGCGCCAGGCTCAGCCACTCGAACAAGGCCGAGAGCACGCCCTTGCCCTGCCAACCCTTGCGAACCGCCGACACGATCGCGTACGCGCCCATGTGCAGCGCCGGCCACTCGTCGACCGCGGTGATCGTCGCGCCGATCAGGCGGCCCTCGGAGAACGCCCCAAAGCTCGACGCCCAGTCGACCCCGCGCCGCTCGAGCATCGCCCCGAGCTGCGCCACCGATGGGCGGATCGGCGTCGGGTAGATCGCCGACGCGTCCAGGACCAGGTCATGAACCTGCGGCAACTCGCTGTCACGCAGCGTCCGAATCTCGACGGCCAGCGCCTTCGCCATGGGCCCAAAACATACCACTCATGGCCGTTGGACCGGGTTTTTGCCCCACGTCCACAGAACTCGCCAAACTCGGCGTCAGGCGGCCGCCGATCGGGGCTACAGTGTCGGGGTTGAGCTCCGCGAAGGCCAAGGTCGAAGGGGGCGAGCTGCTCGAGCTTCCCGGCATCGCCGCGCAGTCCAAGTCGGCGCCCACGCTGTATCACTTCCCGATCTCGCTCGGCTCGCAGCAGGTCCGCCTGGTCCTGGCCGAGAAGCAGGTCGCGTGGGACGGGCAGATCGTCAACACCGGGCCCGCGCTCGAGAACCTCGAGCCCTGGTACGCCAAGCTCAACCCCCAGCTCGTCGTGCCCACCTTGGTGGTGGGGACCACGATCGTCACGGGCGCCGTCCAGATCGTTGGCTTCGTCAACGAGCACTTCCCGGGCCCCGAGCTACTGCCCAGCGAGCCCGAGCAGCGCGACGAAGTGCTGCGGTGGATCGAGATCCAAGATCAGTTCCCGCTGCGCGAGCTCGGCTATGCGCGGACCAAGGGCATGGTCCGGTGGTTTCAGCGCTGGAGCCTCCGCCAGCAGCGCTCGCGCCTGCGCCGGTTGATCCGCAAGAACCCCGAGCTGCGCGACATCTACGAGGCCAAGCGCGCCGAGCTCGACGGCCTCGAGCGCGGCATTCACCACCGCATCGGCATGAGCGAGCTCGTCGACGAGGTCGAGGTCCTGCTCGACGAGATCGAGGTCACCCTCGAACAGCGCGAGTGGCTCGCCGGCCCCAACTACACCCTGGCCGACGCGATGTGGACGGCCGTGCTGTCCAAGCTCGAGCAGATCGGCTTCGCGCGATCGCTCCGCAGTCACCGCAGGCCGGAGGTCGCGCGCTGGTACGCGCAGCTGCGCGAACGCCCCAGCTGGGACTCGATGATCCGCCGACTCAGCGCCTGGCAAGTGCTGCGCTTCTACGGCCCGTCCGTGGCCAAGACCTTCCTGCTGTTCTGGGTGCTCAAGTGGATGATCGTGATCGGCCTGGGATGGCTGGTCGCGCATCTGCGCGGGTGACGAAGCTGTAGCCGCGGGCACGCGCGCGGCGTGTCCATTCTCCACATCCGGGGTGGGTCTGCGGTCGCATGTCTCGCCGAGCATGCTCTATGCTCTCGCGTTCCCATGAAACTCAGCAAGCTCTTCACGACCAGCCTGATCGCCCTTTGCCTGTCGATCCCCATGGCCGCCTGCGACGGTGGTGACGACGGTGACACCACCGACACCAACGCGACCAACGCCGAGGACGACACGACCGAGGACGGCGCGACGGAAGAAGAGACCGGGCCCAGCGGGGACACCACCTGCTCGGTCTACTGCGTCGCCTACATTCAGTTCTGCGCCGAGCCCGGGCTGTCCACGGAGTTCGCCAGCGATGCCGAGTGCAACGCCGCCTGCGAGATGTGGGACCAGGCGGGCAAGGACTGTCGCTACCAGCAGATCATCGACGGCGCCTGCGACCAAGCCGGCAACATGGGCTCGGCTTGCTAGTCGATGCATCTGAAGTTCCTGGCGGAACTTCAGATGCAGCGAACTAGCATCTAGATCTTGATGGAGGGGCTTCGCAGCCCCTTGGAGCCTCCCGCTCGCTACCGATTCTCCAACTCGATGGTCCCCACATCGCAGGTTCCCCCGCCGGGGGTCCCGGAGCAAGATTGCAGGCCGTGTTTCGTGAGGAACATGTTCCAGCTCTTGCCATCGAGATAGGCGACGCTGATGGTCCCAAACCGCGGCGTGTCTGCGACGGTGAAGCGGCCCTCGGCGTCGGTCGTGAGCTTGCCAAATACATCATCGCTGGTGGCGCAGGGCGTCTTGCCGCGGAAGGTCTGCGAGGAATGGGGCGAGTCCTTGCTGATGAGCAGCGAACACACCTCGATCGTCACGTCGGCCGCGGGCGTGCCGTCCTTGCCGACGACCTTGCCGGTCCTCGTGATCAGCTTGGAGTTCGTCCACTCGGGCAGCGCAGCGGGGCCGGAGCCCGAGACGACCACACGCTCGACCAGCGACGGGATCGGCTCGCCTTGGCCCGGGAGCAGGTTGATCACCGCGTCGTCGTCGATCACGTGGAGGCCATAGGCCGACCGCAGCCAGACCCGGCCGGCAGCGTCGACGTCGTAGTTGTCGTGGATGTCGTTGAGTGAGAACGGCAGGGCCCCCGGCTCGCGCGGGAGCGCCGTGGCCTCGCCGTTCGCGATTCGCATGACCTGCCTTCGCTCGGCGGCGAGCGCATAGAGCTTGCCGTCGGCGCCGAGCTGCAGGTTGGCGAGGCGACCAGGGCCCGAGTGCCCGTGGACCGTCTCGAGCTCGCCCTCGACCACGCGATGGACGGTCTTGCCGTCGAGCGACAGGCTGTGAACCACGCCGTCGACCACGAAGGGATCGGGGAGCAGGCTCGACGAGAGCTTGTTGAACCCATCGCCGGACACGGTGAAGGTTCCCGACTTCTTGCCCACGCCGCCGCTGATCGAGAACAGCGCGACCCCGTCGGCACCCACGGCTAGCTCGCCGCCGTGGTACCCGGTGATCGGCGGCTCGAGTGCCTTCCATTGCCCATCCGGCGATCGGACCGCGAGGTAGCGGGGCAAGCTGACGTAGAGCGTGCCGTCGGGCGCCAAGGCGGCGCTGCTGACCGAGGCGTTCTTGACCTCGACGCCCGTGAGGACCTCTTTCATGTCCCAGGTCTCCCAGCGGCTGCCGTCGTGGATGCCGACTGAGGTCGTCCCGGATGCGATCAACTTGCCGTCGTCGGTGAGCTGGTGCGGGCGCGAGACGTGGGTCTGTTTGGCGACGCCGAGATCCGTGACGGTGCCGTCGTAGCGGACCATCGAATTGGCGTAAGTGTAGAAGCCGCCCTGGGGCAGCTTGATCGGGTAGTCGTGCATGCGCGAGATCGGTGAGTTCTCGACGCGCTCGAACCCGCCGCTGCGCAACACCATCAAACCGCCGCGCTCGAGGGTCAGGTAGACCGTGGGGCCGTCGCTGGTTGGAGTTGCCGTCTTTGTGTCGCTCGCCGTGTCCGAAGACGGTGGGGAGTCGTCGCTGCGGGCTTCGGACGATGAGCTGCCGCGGTCGCAGGCAACCAGCGCGAGGGAGAGCGGGAGAGCGGAGAGGACCAACGAGCGAACGCGGCACATGGCGACGATGGGTAACACAGGTCCCGCAAGCACGCTGTGGCGCTCACCGCCCGTTCGAGTAGGGAGCGATCAGCCGGGGACCAGAACGAAGTTGCGCACGCTGAACTCGCTCGTGTACAGCCCGCTGCCAGCCCCGATCCCGACTCCAGCGTGGCTCTCGTCGATCGCCACAGCCTGGGACAAGAGCTGCTGACCGTCGAACCACAGGGTGACGCCGTCGAGCGCGACGTCGACACGAACGGGGACCCAGGCGCCATCGGTATAGGTGCTGGTGTTCACGCTCTGGCCGATCGTCATGTAGTCGCCGTCGCGCAGCGACACCTGGTTGGTCCAGATGTTGAGCTCGATCGCGTAGCCGCTGCCGTCGGCGATGAAGCCCAGGTTCTCGCGTGGCGGGATCTGGCTGGCGTAGGCCAAAGGGTCCTTGGCGAAGAACACGCTGATGCCGTCGGCGGCGGGATCGGCCCCGACGTGCTGCGACCGGTAGTCGAACTCGATCGAGTAGGGCAGCGCGAGGGTCTGATCGATGATCGCCGCGGTCCCGGTCCAGGCCACATTGTCACGCAAGACCGTGAGGGTCTCGCCGTCGATCGACGAGCAAAACGGGGGCTCGCCCGAGGAGTAGAACGCGAAGCGACCCTCGAACATGCGGTGGGTCGCGCGATCGATCGGGGGGTACACGGCCGCGGCCGCGACCACGCCGTCGATGTTCTCGAGCCCGTGGTGCTTGCAGATAGCCTCGAGGCTCGGGCTCGAGAAGGCCAGACGCTCGAGGATCCCGCCGCAGGTCGAGCCGGCCCCGAAGTCGGTGTCTGTGTAGAGGTTGACGTGCACGTCGCGGCCGAGCATGACCGAGGAGATCGATTGATCGGCGAGGTCCTGCGCCGTCTCGCCGCTGCACAGCTCGAAGGCCAAATCCGTGTAGCCTTCGCCAGCGTAGAACCCAGCGCAGTCATCCTTGGCGTAGTAGGTGCCGGGGTCGCCGGGGTACTTGGCCGTGGGCACCGAGCGCGCCGCGGGCAGCTCGTTGTCACGCCAGGTCTGGGCCATGTTGGCGTAGACCGGGTCGCCGAGCTGCAGCGTGCCGCCTTGCCCGAGCGCGGCCGCGTAGTCTTGCGCCGGCATGATCCCCTCGTCGACGTAGGCTTCGATCTGCGCGAGGGTGAGCGTGACCTCGGGGTTGGAGAAGAAGTTGACGTTGTTGCCACACATCATGGTGCCGCCGGTGAGGCCTGACGGGTTGGGCGAGCCGTCCTCGTCGTAGCCAGCCAGCGGGAAGCCAAAGTTGTAGTTGTCGGGGTCGCCCTCATTGCAGTGACTGCCGCCCATGCAGTGGCCAAACTCGTGGTTGATCGGCAAGAACTCGACCCAGTACGAGGAGACCGCGCCGCCGCCCCAGGCCGCCGGAGACTGACTCTCGGCGGTGCTACCAATTATCAGGAGCTTGTCGGCCCCGTAGGCTGCGCGGTAGCTCGACAGCCACCCGAGCGCCGCGTTGATGTTGAAGTCCGTCGGCCCCGGCCACGCCCCCGTCCGCTGGTAGTCGTCCTCGCTGAGCACGTGGTAGCCGAGCGAGCGGACCACGGAGCTGTCGACGAGGCTGCGCGCGAGGGCGGCGTTGAGGTCGTCGATGCGCCAGTCGAGGAATTCCTCGGGCGTCTGGCCCTGGTCGGCGATCTCCGCGACGGCGGCCTCGGTCAGCACAAACAGGGCGTCGATCATCGCGACGCCGTCGGGGTCGTACTCGGAGTAGACAAACGGGCCCAGGTCGCCGTCGCCGTCGCCGTCGCCAGTGGCCGGGTCGCCGTCGCCGTCGCCGTCGCCGTCGCCAGTGGCCGGGTCGCCGTCGCCGTCGCCGGTCGTGTCGCTCGCCTCGGTCCCGGCGTCGTCGCCCTCGAGCCCCGACCCATCGATGATCACGCAGGCCGCGAGCGGGACGCAGGCGAGGGCAGAGATGACAGCGCGGGGAAGCCGTAGGCTATGCATGGCTGACTGTAGCAGGTCGGAACACCGAGGTAGCGCCGTTGGCCATCGACGGGGCGTCACTCGAGACAGCCCAGTTGAACCGCGGACGTGTCAGCGGTATGTCAGCTGCGTGAAGCGTACGCAGCGTCTCTTCGCGCTCACCGAGTACCTGCGTGGTCGTCGGACCGGCGTCACCGCAGCGGCGCTTGCCGAGCGCTTCGGGGTGACGCTTCGCACCATCTATCGCGATCTGGATTCGCTCCGCGAAGCATCCTTGCCGCTGGCCGCCGAGCGCGGTCGCGGAGGTGGCTATGCGCTCGACAAGAGCTACAGCCTACCGCCGGTCAACTTCACCGCACGGGAGGCGGCTTTGTTGGTCGCGCTGGGACGCCACGCCATCGGCACTCGACTGATGCCCTTTACGGACACCCTCGAGTCTGCACTCGACAAGGTCCGCGCTGCCCTGACCGCTTCGGCCCAGCGTGAGCTGCTGACCCGCCTTGGGGAGCTGTCCTTTGTGGGCGTACCCGCGCTGCCCAGCGACCAGAAGGTCCGCGCGACCGTCGAGCGTGCCTGGTTCGAGCAGCAGCCGCTGCGGATCGTCTACGTCGACGGCAGCCATGTCGAGACGACCCGGCGCATCCGGATTCGCGCCGTCTTGATGGAGCGCCACGAGACGCGCCTGGATGCTGAGGATCTCGACGCGGGCGAGCGGCGTCACTTTCGACTCGACCGCATCACCCGCGCCACCATCCTGCCCGTGGCGCTCTAGCAGGCCGGGGAAAATCTCGGCGCGGCCTGCTAGGTCTCCGCCGCCATCAGCTTCTGGTTGGCGGGGCGCCCCGAGCAACGCCCGATCAAGGCTCCCAGCTGGGGAAACGGGGCAAAGTCGACCCCGCAGAAGCCGAACCATTGAAAGAACGACACGAGGTGAAAGTCCACCAGCGAGACCGTGTCCCCCAGCATGTACGTCCTGTCGCCGAGGTTCTCCTCCACCATCCCGATCAGGCGGTCGAGGTCTTTGCGGGCTTGTGCGCCGGCGGCCGCATTTCGCTGCTCCTGCGGGCCCTGCGTGTTGCCCAGCCAGCGTGACATCGCGCCGCCCAGGGTGACGTTGGCCCACACCAGCCACTTCAGCGCCTCGCCACGCGCGGGACCCGGCTTGGGGTAGAGACCCTTGTCCACGCCGAACGTCTCCCCGAGGTAGATCTGGATGGCCGCCGATTCGAAGATCGCCACGCCGTCATGCACCAGCACCGGCACGGCCATGTTGGGGTTGACCGGTCCAAGCTTGGTTTTCTTGTCGGCGTCGTCTTTGATGTCGACCTGCACGCCTTCGTACGGGATCTGGAGCTCCTCCAGGCTCCAGCGGACGGTGGAAGCGGTGGACATGGGGGCGAAGTAGAAGGTGATGCTCATTTGGTTTCCTGGGGTTGGGCGCGTCGGTGCGCCGGTTCGAGGGCCCTTCTCGCATGCCGGAGTGACAGCCTCATGTCAGCTTTGTTTGGGAAGTGTCAGCCCGGGTGTCACCATGCCGAGCGAAGGCGAGCCCGAGCTGGGTTGACCCCGAGCATCCCCGACGCGTAAGCGTCTTGCACAATGCGCAACCCTCTCAGCTACCTCGGTCTCCTGCTCCCCCTTTGCCTGGCGCTCGCGTGCGACAAGCCGGCAGACGACAAGAAGACCGACGAGAAGACGACCGACGACAAGAAGACCGCGGAAAAGAAAGAAGCCCCAGCCGAGCCCGAAAAGCCCGCCGAGCCCGAAGCCCCCGCCAAGCCAGACTTCGTGATGACCGAGCACGACCTCTCGACGATTGGCCCCGAGTGGGCCGGCTGGGTCGCCCAGGGCCCCAAATCCGCGAAGGTCATGGGTGATCTCGGCAAGGCCGCCCGAATTGCCGCCGGCAAGGACGGCTTCGACCTGATCTTCCTGCCCACGAAGACCGACTTCGCCGAGGTCAAGGCCATGCTCCAAAAGAGCGCCGAGGCCAACAAAACCAAGATCGAGTTCACGATCGACACCCCCGAGCTGCTCGAGTGGACCACCACCGGCGACGG
The DNA here is from genome assembly GCF_002994635.1 of Enhygromyxa salina. Taxonomy (GTDB): domain Bacteria; phylum Myxococcota_A; class Polyangia; order Nannocystales; family Nannocystaceae; genus Plesiocystis; species Plesiocystis salina_B. The sequence continues at coordinate 27,532 of NZ_PVNL01000079.1, forward strand.
CTGGGTCAGCTACAGCTTCCAGATGAACATGACCGCCGGCGAGCAAGAGATTACCTGCAAGAACCTCAACGGCAGCGAGTCACAGCTGCTCGTCGAGGTCCACAAGGGCCAGTGCGCGACCTTGGTCAAGAAGTAACAACCATTCGCTAGTTGGCCGCCGCCCCGCTGTCCGAGCCCGAGCCAGGGCTCGAGCTGAGCGTGGTGACGCTGACTTGCGCGACGCTGGAGTCGCTGACCTCGAGCACGACCTCGGCCGCCGGAACTGGCTCCCAACGCCCGTCGGGCAGGCCGACCCGACACAGACCGACCTCGAGCGTCAGCGTCTGACCTGGCTGCGTCACGTCCAGAACATTCTCGCCGTGACGACGCTCGAACACACGCGACTCGCCGCGCCGAACCACGGTGCTCCCATCGAAGCTCGCGTAACAGCCGTCGGCGAACCCGCCCGCCGATCCGCTGCGATCGGTGGTCTCGCCCGTGAGATTCGGCGCGGGCAACCCGGCTAGATCGAAGCCCGGACCCTCGGTGACCGTGACCACGACGCGCAGATCGAGGGCGTAGCCACCCTCGGTCCGCACCGGCGTCGCGTCGACCACGACGCTGAGACCCGGCGGCGGGCCGGTGAGCGGCTTCGGCTCTCGCGGCGAGTCGGCCTCGCTCGTCTCGCTCGCAGCCGGGGCAGGACTCCGCTCCACGGGCGCGCGGATCTCCGGGTCGGTGCCTGTGTCCGCGGTGGGCTGGGTGAGTGATGAAGTTGGCGTCGACGCGGGCGCACACGCGACCACGGATGCAATCGACGCGACCAGGGTGAGGCTCCTCGCAATTGTCTGCTCGCTACGCTTGCCCATGATCGGTGCCCCCAGTGTACCCTGTGATAGGGTGCCTATTCTATGCTGACACAAATACTCACACCCACCCCAGTCGCAGCCGGGCGGCTCTGTCGGCGATGAATGTCCAGTCCAAGGTATTCCATAACCGTGACAGCGTTGCCGTAGTTTCTGCACGTCTGAGAGGACCGACCAGACCCGAGCTGTGTCCACACTGCCGTCAGCTCGCGCCCGGGAATCCCGACCGAGCGCAACGCGATGCGCATCGAATTTGTATTGGCCTATACCAAAACGATCGCCATCCGCCCGGTCCGGCCCCGCTCGGTCTAAAATCCGCTTGACGCCGGGGCCCGACCCAGTGTCTCCTCTATCCAGTGTCTGATACACCACGGGCGCATTCATGAAGATTGATATATTTACCGAAATCCAGGACCCTCAACCATGGAGCGAGGATCACGAGCATCGACGAATTCAACAGACGCTCGAGCAGGCCAGGCTCGCTGACGAGCTGGGCTACGGCTGCTTTTGGCTGGTCGAGCACCACTGTGGCGGCGAGTTTAGTCTGTCGTCGGCGCCCGAGCTCATGCTCACGGCGATCGCCCAGCAGACCAAGAACATTCGCGTTGGCCACTCGGCAGTCCTCGCCCCCTATCGCTTCAACCATCCGATTCGCATTGCCGAGCGCGCGGCGTACCTCGACCACCTCAGCCAGGGTCGCGTCGAGTTCGGCATGGCCCGCTCGACCGTCCCCGAGTGGCGACTGTTCAACATACCCGCCAACGAGGCGCGCGAGCAGATGCAGCAGGCCTTCGAGATGGTCCCAAAGATGTGGACGCAGGATCACTTCTCGTACGAGAGCGAGCACTATCAGATCCGCGACGTCAGCGTCGTGCCCAAGCCCTATCAAAAGCCTCACCCGCCGCTGTGGCAGGCCTGCTCGAGCCTGACTTCCTTCGAGCAAGCTGGTCGCAACGGCGTCGGAGCGCTGGGCGTGACGTTGTGGGCTCCGCCCGCGCAGGTCAAGGAATGGATCGACATCTACCGCGCGGCGGTCCGGAGCACCCAGAGCCCCGTCGGCTCGTTCGTCAACGATCAGGTCGCCTTCTTCACCTTCGTTCACTGCGCCGAGACCGACGAGGAGGCGATGAAGAACGGCGCCGCGACGGCCGCGGCGTGGTACACGTCCATGGCCTTCACCTTCTTCGAGGCCCGAGAGGTCTTCATGCAGACCGCGGCCGAGGAGCAGGCGAAGATGCGGGATCTGGCCGGTGGCGGGCTCACCGGACAATTCCTGCGGGCCCGCGCTGACGCTCCGCCCAACCGTGCGCAGATCGTCATCGGTCGGATCATGGGCGGCGAGCAGGTCTCCGACGAGGAGGTCTTCGACGCGCTCAGCGAGCAGGACTCGCTGGTCGTCGGCAGCCCCGAGACCTGCCGGCGAAAGATGGAGGCCTATCGCGACCTCGGCGTCGATCGGCTGATGTGCTTTCAGCAGGTCGGTGGTCTTCCCCACGACAAGGTCATGAAGAGCATGCGACTCGTGGGCGAGATGATCGAGTCCTTCGAGTAGCCCCCCGCGTCTGTGGCGTGGGGCTCGCTTGTGGTCGTCCCAATCCCTGCCCAGGCCACCAGCTGAGATTGCGGAGCTGCGCGAGGGAGCGGGCTCCTTCAACGCCGACGCCGATGTCGCTGTTGTTGCTGAGGTCGAGGGAGGTGAGGCCGGACAGCTGCGCGAGCGCCTGCGCTGCCTCGACGCCGACGTTGAAGCCGAGCAGGCCCAGGGCGCGCAGGCTGTTGCAGCGGGCGAGTCGCTCCGCGGGTACGGGGCCGTCGACGTCCACGATGAAGACACGCTCCGGGTTCCAGCCTCCTGATCGATCACGTCAACCAGAAGGGCGATTCTGCCTTTCGAGCGTCGCCGCAGGCCCGAGCACCAAGTTGGGCACGCAGGTGTGCGCGTCGACGAGCAGCTTGTATGCGGCGGCCGTGAACGCCAGCGCTGACACGTCGACGCGCGCGAGCGGGCGCAGCTTCGCGGCGTCGACCAACGCTCGCGCCAGCTCGCTCGGCCACAGCTCGTCGTCGAGCTGACGCAGCGTCAGAGTCTCGAGCGAGGTGATCAACGGCAGCGCGAGCAGCTGCGCGAGCGGAGGTGGCCCGAACTCCTCGTCGCCATGAAATATGAGCGTGAGCCTACGCAGCCGCGGCAGCAAGCTGTGGCGCAGCGCCTCGACGGTGAGCTCGGGGGTCCACATCGTCATCGTTAGCTCGCGCAGCTTGGCCAGCCGGAACGGCGAGCTGATCTCACCAACCAACTCGACGCGCTCGAGGTTGGGCATCCGTGACCAGTCGAACCCGTCAGGTTTGCGGTGAAACCAGCCGTGGTCGAGCTCGCGCACACCACCGAGCAGCGCGGCGTCGCAGCTGCCGAGCACGGTCGTGTGGTCGTCGACCCGCGGACGGACCCTCAAGGCGCGCAAGCACGCGCAGATCGGCAGCCCAAGCAGCGCGGCGAGCCGCTCCATCCCCGTGTGGGGCGGCTCCGCGCTGGTATCGGCCGCGACGTCGAGGCCGATCACGAGGCCGCCCATCCACTGCAAACCGGTGAGGTGGACCGGGCCGAGCGGGCCAAACAAGTGGGCGTGATGCTCGACGAGCGCCGCTTCAAACGCCCGATCCAGGCGGTCGCGAGCGTCCGCCGACACGGCCTGGGCCCGGGCGAGATCCAGCGCGGCGACCAGGCCGCGTGGGTCACCCTCGCGCTGCAACCAGTCGGCGTGGACCTGCATCGCATCCCTGGGGTCGTCGGCGTCGCGGATCGCTTGCTCGAGCACAGGCGCGCGCGCGCTCGTGGCCGCGACGACCTCGAGTTCGTGCTCGGCGATGGCGAGGCCCCGCGCGGCCCAGCGCGCGTGCTCAGCCGCGATCGCCCGGTCGCGCTGGGCGAGGTCGGTGAAGGTCTGCCCGCGCTCGTGGGTCCACTCGCCGATGCGGCCCCGCGCCCACCCCAGCTCGAGCCCGTGGCAGCGCAGCCGAACGAGCGCCTGGCTGGCGCGCGCCCGGTGGTGTGGATCGAAGCCGATGCTGTACGTGGCCTCGGCGATCATCGCGAGCTGGCTGTCGGCTTCGACCTCGAAGCGCGCGACGAGCTCACGCGCGCGCTCGAGCTCCAGCCCGGTGGCGAACACCTGCTGCGCGTCGACGATCGCCTTGGCGGCCGCCAGCCCGAGCGAGGTCAGCTCGCGCACCAGCTTGATCGCGTTGATCTTGCGAGTCCCACCGAGGTAGCGCAGCGCGTAGGTTGCTCGTTCGTTCATACCAGAGGATGTCGCCGTCATGGACGGCGTGTTCTTTGAACACTGAGCGCTGGGCTTGCACTGAACGCTGCGCTTGGACGCCGTGGTCACGCTCGCCCAAGCGTATCGCAGCGAGCGACAGCTCGCGAGTCGCTCAGTACACCGGCTCACCATAGGCGAGGATGCGAGCGTTCAGAGCCGCGATCCCCAAAGCCTGGTGTCCAAAGAAGGCCAGGTTTTTGTGGGCCGGGTCGAGGTAGACGTCCTCGATCCGTTCTTGAACCCGGTCATCGTAGCGACCGAGAACCAGCCACTCGTGGAGGCGCCCGGTTGGTCCTCCGGCGTTGGGGATCGCGTAGGGGTTCGCCGGATCCCCGTTGAGCTCCGAGCTGGTCCCATCCACGTTGCGCGCGTAGGCCCCATCGAGGTCCGGCCGCCAGACCACGTCCAGGAGCGTCGAGATCAACGCCTCGATATGCGTGATGTCCCAGCCCTGGCCCACATCGTAGGCGTGGGCCCAAAACGAGACGATCGCCCCGGCGTGGCTGGTGTCCTGGATGTCGTATTCGGGCGGCCAGGAGCGAGACCAGAACAACGCGGATGGAGTCTCCGGGTTGACCTCGAGTTGGTCGGCGAGGTTGGCCCCGTCGCGATTGGGCATGCCCTCGAAGGAGATGGCGTTGAACACATCGAGGTACGCGGTCTCGCCGGTCAAGAGGTAGAGGTCGAGGCCGATCCGAGCCGGGTGGGATGCCATGTGGGTCTGGGAACGGTAGAAATTACCGATGCCGGCTTGCAGCCACTTGTCCCAGATGTGGGTCTGCGAGAAGGCCAAGAGCGCCTCGTACTGGCTTTGATAGTCGGCCATCGCTCGCAGCTGCGGGTTATCGTGGAGGACCACGATGATCGTCATCACGTGGCGCCAGTAGTAGGTCTCCCACAGCGGGACCCCATCGGGTCCGAGATTCGAGTCCCATCGCCGGTAGCCGTCTTCGTCGGTCATGGTGTCGGCGAGCGTGTTGTCGACGAGCTCGAGGGCGGTGTCGAGATACTCGAGCTCCCCGGTCGCACGCCACATCGAGGTCAGCCCATCGATGCAGTAGCTCAGGAAGTAGTACTCCTGCGCGTAGCCGGTGCTCGCGGCGCGGTCGATGCAGTCTTGGCCTTGTTCGCCGTCCCAGACCTCGTCGAACATCAGCTGGAACTCCTCGACCGTCATCGGGCAGTCCGGGCCCTCGCACAGGTCGAGCTCGCAGGTCAGCCCCTGCGCGTGGAAGCCCTCGTCACATACACAGGTGGCCTCTGCGCTCTGTTCGACGCAGACCCCGTTGCCGCAGTCGACGTCGTCGCAGGCACCGGTGTTCTGGCCGGTTTCGTCGCCGGTGTCATCGGGGGTGGTGGTGTCGCTGGTGTCGCTGGTGGTCGCGTCCGAAGTCGCGTCCGAAGTCGCGTCCGAAGTCGCGTCCGAAGTCGCGTCCGAAGTTCCAGTCGCGTCCTGTGCAGCGATGGGATCCGTCTGATGACAAGCGCTGCCCAACACCAAGATCATCGTCGCTATTTGACTTCGAACGACCGTGTGCACGCGTGACAGTTGGCACCTAGGTCACTGGTTGTCAACTGACCAGCGCGAGACAGACCACATTCATCACATGCCGTGTGCTCCCGATCATGTGGCCCCCGTCAGGGGAAAAGGTCGCGGAGGCGCGGCTCGTCACCGCGTGGGTGATTGCAGCGACGGTCCGCCGGCTCGAGGCCGCAGTGGTTCATTTGACCAGGGGACGAGCAAAGCAGGCGCCTGTGATCTGCTGGAACGCCAGCAATTCCTCGGCGCTGCGGACCTTCGGCATCGTCGGCGTCGATTGCTCGGGGGCGCCCCACTACGCCGACGTGGCCGGCACTGACCCCGAGTTTCAGAACAGCTTTGGCATCGGACCGGGCTGCGCGGGTATGACCAGCAACGGGTTCGAGGCTGCGGTCCCGCCAGGGCGCATCTGGACGGTGCTCGAGACACACGGGCCCGCGAGTGGCCAGCGCGCATGGTCGATCTGCGACGAGACCTTCGGCGGCGCGCTCGCGGAGATCGGCCAGGCGATCGCCGCGGAGTTCTGAGCGGCTCTCCGAACCCCGCTTCGCGCTTGGGCTCGGGCAACCCGGACAGATCAGCCTCGAGCATCCGGCCCCCGCGGGCGGCCTCGGCAGGGCTCGGACCGGGGCCGCGGGTTCGCAGCGCCAGCCAAGTCCAACTTCGGCGCCTCACCCGCTCAGGTGGGGCGGAAAGAACTTCGCGAGGGTTGCGCGTTGCGGACCGGACTGGCTTCGATATGGTCGCCCCTGTGAGCGAGCTATCCGAGTCGACCCGCGCCAAGATCAACGACCTCGTCGCCAGCGATCGCGTGGTGGTGTTCATGAAGGGCGTGCGCCGCTCGCCGCAGTGCGGGTTCTCGGCCTCGGTCGTGGAGCTGCTCGACGGCTGGCTGGACGACTACGCGACGGTGGACGTGCTCGCGGACGCCGAGCTGCGCGACGCGATCAAGGCGTTCTCGGACTGGCCGACGATCCCGCAGATCTACGTGGACGGGGAGTTCGTCGGCGGGGCCGACATCGTGCGCGAGCTCGAGGACAGCGGAGAGCTGGCCGCCACGCTTGGCGCCAAGCCGCCCGAGGTGCCGCAGCTGACGATCACGGCGGCCGCTGCGGCCCAGTTCAAGGCCGCGATCGAGGGGTCCGACATCGAGGACGACGACGTGCTGCGGCTGACGATCGACGGGCGGTTTCACAATGATCTGAGCATCGGTGCGCGCAAGGGCGGGGATGTGCAGGTCGAGAGCAACGGCGTGCAGTTGGTGCTGGACCCGCGCAGCGCGAGGCGGGCCAAGGGGGTCGTGATCGACTTCGTGAGCTCGGCGGAAGGGGCCGGGTTCAAGATCGAGAACCCGAACGAGCCGCCGCACGTGAGCGAGCTGTCGGTCAAGGAGCTGGCCCGGCGGATGAAGGAGGGCGACCTGCGGCTGTATGACGTTCGCGGCGAGGATGAGCGGGAGATCGCGCGGATCGAGGGCTCGGTGTTGCTGGACGCGGACGTGGCCGACGAGATCGAGAAGCTGCCGCGGGATACGCCGCTGTACTTCCACTGCCACCACGGCATGCGGAGCCTGGCGGCGGGGCAGCACTTCGTCGGGATGGGGTTTACCGAGGTCTACAACGTGGCCGGTGGCATCGATGCCTGGTCGCAAGAGGTTGACGCCTCTGTGGCTCGGTACTGAGCGACTGAGATCAGGGCACGGGCAGCTCGAGCAGAGCCGGCAACCGGACGTGCTTGGACAGCAGCGAGCCGTCCGCCGCGATCCGCAGATAGAACTCGCGCCCGTCGTGCGTGACCTCGACCGTGAACTCTTCGGAGCCGTCCCTGGTCTTGCGCTCGGCCTCGACGACCTCGCCGCCGGGGATCGCGGCTGATACCTGGGCCGCGATTGGCTCGGGCATGGACGCGGGGTCGAGCCGACACTCCGTGTAGACCAAGCTGCCGTCGGCCCGGCCGGCGACCTCGCACTGCTGACCGTCCGCGGTGTTGAGTTCGACCTCGTAGATGTCGCCGAGGTCGGCGTAGTGCTCGGTCTCGTAGCTGATTGGGGTCGAGCCGGGGAACTGCTGCTCGGCCAGCTTGCGGACTGCCTCGGGGATCGCTGAGGCGTCGTCGTGGTAGACGCTCTGCTTGACGATCACCCCGGCCTCGTCGACGCGTAGCTTGACCCGCTCGATCTTGGCGGTTGAGGTGGCGACCTCGCGGATCGCCGGCTTCAGTGCGGGGCTGTCACCGCTGGCCGCGGGTTGAGCGGGTTGAGCGGGGGCGACGTCACAGGGGGCGGTCGTGGCAGCGTCCTCGCATGCGAGCACGAACAGCAGGGGGACTCCGGCGAGTAGACGCTTCATGGTTGCGATCCTCCGCCAGCGAGATCGGGCGTGCAAGTGCAGATGTCTCGGTGCCATCTGCAAGCGGCTTCAAAGCCTGAGAGGTGTCATCGAGCGGCGCTCTAGCGGCGCGACTAGGCGGTGCTAGGGGATCGAGCATGCTGACCAAGTCGCTTCTCCTCGCCTTCCTCGCCGCATGCGGCGTCAACTCCAGCGACTCGCCCACCGAGCCGCCGACCGAGCGGCCTGAGAAGAAGCCGCCCGATGACATCGAGAAGGTCCACATTTTCTGCTGTCAGAAGGTCGACGTAAAGACGAAGACCGGCGATGGCTGCGTCACGATCGGCTCGGACAAGATCGACTCGTGCAGCAGCGTCCTGGCCTGCGCCGGTAGCTTCACGAAGGTGGACGGCACGGTGACCTGCAGGTGATACGGGCAGTACCGCCTAAACGTCGTCGATCAACAGCGGCAAGAGCAGGATCAGCGCCGCGATAGCCAAACTACTCATATCGAATCCCCCAATCAGATTGGAATCGTCGGCCCGACCGGGGCAGTCGGCGCGACCGGCGCAGTCGGCGCCCACCCACGAGGCAGCGGCGGCTTCGGTGGCGCCGCAGCGGGCGGTGGAGGTGACATCGGCGCTGCAGGTGGGCCCGGCGGCGTAGGTGCAGCGCCGGGCCCACCCTGCCGATGTCGACGTTGATGCTCGAGCAGCTGCCGCGCCGCGTCTTCAACCTGCCGCTCGATCGCGTCGCTATCAAACTGCTGCTCCAGCTCACGCTCGAGCTCATCCCCCCACGCGTCCCAGCCCTGCTCAAACGCCTCGAGCTCACCCGGATCAAACCCACCAGGCCCAAACAGCTCACCCGCAAACATCTCGGCCATACCGGTGAGCGTGTCGAAGTCCACGTCCACGTCAAAGTCGAGATCATCCTCGTGCACACGCAGGCGCATCTTGGGATTGCTCCCCTCGATAATCTCGATGTCAGCCTCGTCGCTGTGCAGTCGCAGGCCGTTCTCATCGACGATCAAATAGTTCTTACCATCACGAATGATCAGATGCTGCCCCCCGGCCGCGGCCCCACCTCGACCAAGCTTCTGCCTGGCGCGGTCGGCCTCTTGCTCGAGCCGCGCGGCCTCTCGCTCGGCGGCCTCGGCCTGCTCGCGCGCCTTTCGTGCGCGGGCTTCGGCCTTGGCAGCGTCACGCTCAGCCTGCTCGCGTGCCTTTCGGATCCGACGATCTTCGCGGTCCTCTTTCTCATCCACCGCGGCCCGCTTGGGCGGGCTCGCGTCGACGGCCCCAGGCGCGAACATGATCAGCGCCGACAGGGCCCCAAGCCCAACCAGCAGCCGCGCCGGACGGGCGCCGTCGTCGGGATCAAAGCGCTGCGGATCTCCGTCCAGCGCCCGCTTGACCCGGCCAACCAGCGGCCGCTCACCGCTGAGCATCCCCGCCAGCAACAGCGACGATCGGTTCGCGTTGGTCCAGCTCGCAACTTCAGCCAGCGACTTGGCAAACACCACACCGTCACCCGTGTGGGCGATCGCCCAGTCGTCACACAGCAGCTCGGCCGACTCCTGCATGCCCCGCCGCGCAAGCCGGTTGAGCGGCTGGAAGAACAGCAGCGCCTCGAGCACGCCCGCGAGCGCGAGCCAGTGCGGGTCACGACGCTCGAGGTGGGCGAGCTCGTGGGCCAGCACCGAGCGCATCGCAGCGGGCGAGAGCTCCTCGATCGCACGGCGTGGGATCACGATCTCGCTGCGCCACAGCGCGATCGGAGCGGCGATCCGCGTGGACTGGGTAAGCCGGATCTTGCGGCTGACCTCGGCGTCACGGCACAGCGTCAAGAACGACTCGAGCACCGGATCCTCGAGGACCTCGCTGCGATCCGCGAGCCGCCGACGCAGGCCGCGAACCGACCCCCGCAGCCGCACCAGCGCGATCACGGCCCCGAGCGCCCACGCGAACAACAGCAACACGGGCCACAGCGGCGCGGGGCTGCGCTCGACCACAGGCTCGACCGCGGCGACCGGAGCCGCGCTCGGCAGCGGACGTACACCCAGCGCCACGAATTCACCGTGTTGACCAACGGGGACCAGCTGCGCCGCGCGTTCGTGCTGCGCGGCCGGGGCGGCCTGCTCGACCAGCTTGGGACCGGTCTCGAGCTCCAGCGCGCCAAGGGCCGGGGTCACGCCCGCGGCGACCTGCACCGTCGCGGTCACGAGGCCACCGACCAGCGCCAGCTTCCATCCCACGTTCTCGCCGCCGGGACCGATCCGCTGGGCCAGCGGTCGAATCGCGCGACAGATCAACCACACCGCGAGCACCAAGATCGTGCTGTGGATCAGGTAGGTCAGCATCCAACTCAGGGCCAAGGTGATGTTCATGATGCCTCCTGTGCTTCTTTGGCTGCGATCAGGCGCTTGACCTCGGCGAGGTCGGCGGCGCTCACTTCGTCGTGCTCGAGCAGCTGATGAACCAGGGCGGTCATGTCACCGCCAAACAGCCCGTCAGTGACCCGCGCGAGCACCGAGCGCTGGACCTCCTGCTCGGACACGCGGGCGCTGTACAAGAACACCCGCCCATCGACGCCGTGATCGACGAGGCCCTTCTTCTCCAGCCGACCGAGCTGCGTCGCCACCGTGGTCGGGGCGAGGTCTCGCCCCTCCATGGTCAAGAAGTCCTTGACCTGCGTGACGCTCGAACCGGGCTGGGCCCACAGCGCGCGCATGAACGCGAGCTGGACTTCGCTGAGCTGCTCCACGACGACAGGTGTAGTACTACGCCTGTCGATGTGTCAACTACGAATGTAGTCGTGAGGCGAAAAGCGCAAAATTCTCGCCAGATCGGCTAGCGGCTGCCGATCCGGGCCAGCATCACGAACGCGGTCCGCAGCATGATGTCGAGGTCCATCAGGATGCTCAGCCGCCCGACGTAATAAAGATCGAACGAGAGCTTCACGGCCGACTCGTCGACGGACGCGGCGTAGCCCTGGTGGATCTGGGCCCACCCGGTGATGCCCGGCTTCACCAGGTGCCGGTACCCAAAGTAGGGGATCTTGCGCTCGAGCTCCTCGACGATCTTGGGTTGCTCGGGGCGCGGGCCGACCAGCGACATCTCGCCGCGCACGACATTCCAAAACTGTGGGAACTCGTCGATCCGCGAGCGTCGCAGCAGCCGACTGAAGGCGGTGGTGCGGTCGTCGGCCTGGCTGGCCCAGCGCTGTTCCTCGCGCTCGGCCACGCGCATGGTTCGGATCTTGTGCACGCGAAACACCTGGCCAGCGACGCCGACTCGATCCTGGCTGTAGAAGAACGGCCCCGGTGAGTCGATCCGCTGCAGCAGCCACAGCCCCGGGAACATCACGGCGAACAGCAGCAGGCCAAGGCCAGCGACGAACAGATCCAGCAGCCGCTTGGCGGCGAGCACGACCGGGCGATCGAGCTGCTCGAAGGTGTTGAGCACCCAGCGCGCGTCCACCATGTCGATCGGCACCTGCAGGGCCAGGTTCATCCACATGATCGCCGCGGTCCGCACCCGAATGCCGTGGGCCTGCAGCTGTGACATCGCCCGGACCTGCGCCTCGCTCAGACCCGAGACCCCGACGATCACGGCGTGGGTGATCTGCTCGCGCTGGCAGATCTCGATGACGTCGGCGAGCGCCCCGAGCACGGGTGGCTCGGGGCCGTCGGGGATCGGCTCGCCAAGCACGACGGCGCTGCTCTCGGGCGGCAGCTCCGTCGCCAGTTCGCCGCCTTCGACGAAGCCACGGATCTCGTAGCGCGTGTGCGCCAGGCTGTTGAGTCGGCCCGCGAACCGACGCTCGACGGGCCCGCGGCCGAGCACGAGGATCGGGATCCGCGGCCCCTTGGCGATGAAGCGCGCGTACGTCAGCCGCCAGATCGTGAGCACCACGAAGGTGAGGGCGCCGATCAACACCAGCCCGGTCCGGCCGATCGGCTGGTACCAGACGAAGTAGGCGACGACCAAGGTGGCCAGCATCGCGCCCACGCTGACCAGCGCGACCCGAGCGACGATCTGCTTGCGCTGCAGCAGCAACGAGGGCGCGTGGAGCCCGGTCAGGTAGCAGCCGAGCGCCGCGGTGAACATCGCCGCGCTCGCGGCCACGGTCGTGCCTTGCAGACCCAGGGTCGCGTCGGGGTGAAATCCAAGCCGCACCATCCAACCCGCAGCCTCGACGGCGAGCGCCGTCAGCATCAGGTCGAGCAGGAACACGAAGATCGTCGGCATGGAGACTCAGCGGCGCGAGAGCGGGGGCCGGCGGCTGCGAGGGCTATTGATACCGTGATTGCGCGGCGTCCCAAATGAGCAGGGCGGGATCACTCGCGTCGACGCCCGCGGCGACCAGGGGGGTCTTGAGCGGGCGAAACCCGTCGGTGAGGGGCACGCGGGTCCGCAGGATCACGAGGCTTGGCCGCTGCTCGGGGCGCAGCGTGGCGACCCGCTGGCTGAGTCGGGCCGGATCGAAGGTCTCGGGCTCCGAGACGATCACCACGGCGACCACGACCTGGGTCGTCCCGAGGTCGTCGAGCCCGATCCGCTCGCGCAGGCTGGGCTCGACCCGAGCGCGATCCAGCCCAAACACGACCACGAAGTCCAGGCCGGGCAGCTCGAACAGCGCGTCTTCGATCTGGCGGCTGGCGATCCAGCCGTGAGGCCCGCGGATCAGGTGGCTGCTGCGATCCACGTACCAGTAGTCGCCGTCGGAGTCGCAGCGAACGATGTCCCCGGTCACGAACCAGGTGGTGCGCCGTCCGCCGAACACCCCGCGCTCGAAGCTGGCGACGGCGTCGGTCCCGGCCTTGCCCTGCTTGCCGTGACTGGGGTGGGTGGGGCCGACCTTGGCGATCAGGAGGCCGGCCTCGCCGACGCGACAGCGTCGGGCCCGCCCCTGGGCGTCGCGCTCGAAGTCGCGGCGCTCAAAGTCATAGGCGACGATCGCAATCTCGTCGGTGCCCGGCAGCGGCCGGCCCAGCGCGCCACGCTTACCGGTGACGTTGGCGAGCACCAGGTTGCCCTCGGTCGAGGCGTAGAACTCACGGATCTCGAGCGGGCCAAACCGCTCGACGAGGTCCCGCCACAGCTGCGCGCGCATGCCCGAGCCAGCCAGGAGGCGCAGCGAGTGGTTGTTCTCGGAGGCCGAGGGCGGGGCGTTGATGAGCGCGCGGCACATCTCGCCCGCGTAGAACACCACCGTGGCGCCGTAGCGGCGGACCTCGGGCCAGAACGTGGCCGCGTCGAAGTCTCGCGCCAGGGCCAGGCGCGCGCGCCCAACCAGGGCGCCGCCGACCGCGACCAACGCCCCCGCGGGGTGATGCAGCGGCAGCACGCAGTAGACCGTGTCCCGACTCGACAGCAGGCAGGTCGCCGCGGCCCCGTAGGCCGACACCGCCCAGCGACCATTGCTGATGTTGGCCTCGCGCGCGGGCGCCCACGCTCGCGTGGTCACGATCGTCATGGCCACGTCGGCGGCCCGCCCGGGATTGGGCACGTACCAGTCTGGGAGTCGCACCAGCTCTGGATTGATCGTCTCCATGTCGTAGCAGTCGGCCGGCAGCGGGCGCTCGGGGCTGCGGCGGCCGCCACCGAGGACCAGCACTGGCTGCTTGCCGGACTGGGTCTGTGAGGCCCACGCCGCGATCGCGTCGTCGACGTTGAGCGGATCGGCGATCAACGCGACGAGCTCGGCCCCGGCGACCGCGGTCGCGAGGATCTCGAGCCTGCGCGGATCATCGTCGCGGGCCCGGGCCGAGTCCGGCTTGAGCAACACCGCGATCGCACCCAGCCGGTTGATCGCCGCCACGACCGAGAGGTAGCTGGGCCGCCCGTCCATCAGCACGCCGACGCGGGCGCCCGGCTTGACGCCGCGATCGATCAGACCGCGAACGATCGCGTCGACCCGACGATCGGCCTCGGCGTAGGAGAACGCGCGCCCCTCCCACAAGAAGAAGGTTCGCTCGGGGTGTCGCGCGGCCCGATCGGACAGCTCGAGACCCAGGCTGACCCGGGTCGTCGCGTCGAGTCGCTCGAGCTTGCGCAGGCGCGGGAGCTGGTAGCGGAAGTCGTCGATCGCCCCGCCGAGCTCGCGGCTGCCGTGGTCGACGGCGTCCTTGACCGAGCCGACGAACGAGCTGACGGCGTCACCCACGATGTCGACGATCGGCTCGAAGTCGGCCTCGATCTCCAGGCCCTCGATCTCGTCGTAGCCGTCGTCGAGCGCGGGGCTGGCCTGCGCCTCCGGTGGGGCGATCAAGCGCGGCCGCGGACCGTCGAGATCCCGCCAGGCCACCCACTCGCTGACGGTCGGCCAGGTCCGCTGCGTCGCCGTCGAGCCGACCACCAGACCGAAGTGACCGGCGGGCAGGGCGAGCTGGTGGATCTCGGCTTGCGGCGCGGCCTCGACGATCGCCCGGACCGAGGCCGCCCGGGCGATGTCGTCGCGCTCGCCGTAGCAGCACAAGATCGGGACGGTGAGCTCGGCCAGGCTGGCCGTTCGTCCGGCGATCACGAACCCGCCCGCGCTCATGCGGTTGGCCACGATGAACTCGTCGATGAAGGTGCGCAGAGCCGGGCCCGGCCACGCGACGAAGCCCTCGCCGCCGAGGAACCGACGCCGACTCTCGCGCTTGATCAGCGCGTCGCGGTCGTGGAGCTTGGTCAAAAACTCGCTGATCTGCTGCAGCTCCTTGCGCAGCGACAGGGCCTTGAAGCCGGTCGAGGTCAGGACCCCCGGCAGCGCGTCGAGCCCCGCGAGCGGCTTGGCGATCGCCCGGCGGGCCGCTCCGATCACGCGACCGCCGAGCGCAGCGTCGACCGCCGGGAGGTTGCGGTGGATGTCGACCGGGCTGCCAAAGGTCACGAGCGAGGCGATGTCTTCGCAGCGGCGATAGGCCGCCGCCAGGTAGCAGAACATCCCGCCCTGCGAGTAGCCGACCAGGTGCAGCGGGCGACCGGTCGTCGTCGCTACCCGAGCGATCGCGTCGTCGACCGCGAGCACGTGATCGTCCAGGGTTCGCTCGAGCCCGCCCTCTTCGCGCTCGGGCGCGCCAAAATCGACGAGCCACACGTCGAGACCGGCGGCTGTCAGCGCAGCCACGGCCGACACGTCTGGCGCGACGTCGTAGACCTCGGAGGTGACCATCAGCGGCGGCACCAGCAGCAACGCGCCCGCGCTCGGCTCGGAGCTCGCCTCGCCGTTGTCGTGTGCGCCCGCGTAGCGACGCAGGCGATAGTGCTGGCTCGCGTGGACGATCTCGTAGGGCGAGCCCCACGGATCCCCGAGCCGACCGAACTCGACCATCTCCTGAACGTTGTGCGCCGACGACTGCAGCCGCCGCACGCCGCTTCGCACACGCGATCGTACCCGTCCGAGGCGCGACCGCGGCTTGACCGTCTTCGGCGGTGGTTTTGGAGGAGCTGGCATGGGTTGACGCGAGGGTAGCCGACGCGGGCTGCGATCGGCGGGGCCCGGCGGCGACGACCTCCGCCCGCCGCGCGTATCCACGCAGGTTCGAAACCGCCCGGCGCTGTAATCGCGTCACAGAGTGTCCAGTATGGCGCACGCTGTCCGACACGTAGCACTCACTATTCAACAGACTCATGACGAGGTGGGGCGTGCGCTCCAGAGTGTCCACCAGCGGGATATGCAACGATGTTCTGCTGGTGTTCCAGACCGCCCCAGTGGTCATTTAGACCCAATCGGCGAACTGCCCCGAAACGCTACAGTCCCATGGTGACCCGATTGAAATATTATGATTGGCGGTGGCAGCGACCACTAGCAATCGCCGTGAACACGGGTAGGGTGTCTTCATGGCCGACAAAGTCACGTTTGAAGGCAAGCGCGAGCTTCGGTGGCTCCAACTTGGCCCGTGCTTGGTCACGTACATGGAGGCCGACACCCCGTTCCAGGACAAGCTCTGGGATCAATGGCTCGAGGCCGTCGCCCAGCCGACCACCGGGTACTTGATGATCTGCGCGTGGGGTCCCACGGCGCCCAGCAACCAGCAGTGGCGCCGGGCCAACAAGCAGATGCGCGAGCAGCAGCTCACGGTCGCGGTCGTGACCGAAGCTCGCCACAACGCGGCGCTGGCCAAGGCGGCCTCGTGGCTCGGCACCAACATCAAGTCGTTCCGGTGGGGCGAGCTGCACTCTGCGTGTGAATTCGTCGGCTTTGACCGCGCCGAGCGGATCGGCGCGAGGACCAAGATCATCGCGCTGCGCGACCGCTTTGGCTCCGTCACCACCGACGAGACCAGCGCGTCGTCCTACACCCACGGGTCCGCGTCGGGCGGCTCGTCGACCGACTCGATCAGCAACTCGGGCGCGATCGTGCGCGAGACCAACGACGAGATTCAGTCCCGGCTCGCCGAGGTCCAGGCCCGACTCCGCGAGCGGTCAGCGTTCAGGCGAGCCGGCTATACGTCCGACTCCTGACCTGCGTCCACGAGCCCGAGCTCCAAAACAAAACGGCCGACCCCTCGTGTGGGGCCGGCCGTTTTCGCTTGGGTAGCGGCGGCTAGCCCTCACGAGCACCAACTTCAACACCGCGACCCGATCGCGCGAGTCTAGCGACAGTCGGGCTCGGGCTGCGGCCACCAGCGCGACCGAGGCCGCCGCTCCCTGGCCAGCTCGAGCTGACGTTCGCTGTCTGAGCGACGCGACCCCAACCAGGTTGCGATGGCGGCGTCGTGGCTCGAACCGCGAGCCGGACCAGGCTCGCGATCCTCGCGCGGGCTGAGGCGCGGGGTAACTGGCGCCTCAGCGGTACGCTCAGAGCATCGCCGCCCGGCGCCCCATTTCCCGGAGCATGGCCCTGAACGCGGTGTCGAACTCGGGCGGCGCGATCCACTATGCGTGAACGACCGCCCCAACTCGGGAACGGTAGAGAGCAGAACCCCCGGTTGTGTACAATCCACACGCTCGAAGCCTCTGTTTTGGGTAGACCCGAAAACTCGAAGCCCTCACCGGGACCACACGGCACGAGAAACCCAAACAATCACGGCGGGATGCGGGCCAAGGCCGCGCCATCGTTGCGGAAATCCGCATCCCGTCGTGCGGGCTGCTAGCCCTTGGCCTTGACGGGCCGGAACGGGTGCAGGAACGCCGCGAGCGCGCCCGCGTTGCGGGTCTGCAGGTAGATCTTCCCCTGGCCGGAGAAGTCGCAGACCAGGCCTTCGCCAGAGAAGAACAGTCCACGCATGCCGCCGAACTTGCGGACGTTGTACTGCAGTCCCTCGCTGAAGCCGACGAGGTGATCGTTGTCGATCGTGTAGCCCTCGGGCGGGACGTCGATCTCGTGCAGCGCCCCGTAGGCGCAGTAGTACACGGTGCCGGGCCCGGTGACGCGGAGCATGAAGAACCCGGCGCCGCCGAAGAAGCCCTTCACGCCGCCGAACTTGGTGTCGAGGTTGAGCTGATCCCCAACGTGGGCCACGTAGGCGCCACTTTGAAGGAAGAAGCTCTCACCCGCCTGCAGGTTCATGGCGCGGAGATCACCCTCGGGACCGGGGGCGAGGTACAGGCGCTGGCCCGCCCCGCCGGCGGTGAAGGTGTTCTGGAACAGCGACTCGCCACCGAGCAGCTTGCGCTTGGCGGCGGCCAGCAGGCCGCCCCGCATGCTGGTCTTCATGTCGATGCCGGTGTCCATGGCCACCATCGCGCCGGACTCGGCGACGATGACCTCGCCGGGCTGGTCGAAGGTGACTTGGAGCATCCCGAAGTCGGGAGTATCGATGAGCTGGTGTTGCATGGCTCTTGGTCCTTTCGATCAGTTCTCGCGCGGGGGCAGCATGCCGCCGACCGTCGAGCCGTACTCGTTGGGGTTGCGGCTCTGGACGTACATGCGCCCTTGGCCTTGCATCTTGAGGACCAGGCCCTCGCCTGACAGGAAGCTCGAGATCCAGCCCTTGGACGCCTTGACGACCGAGTACTGAATGCCGGCGGTGAACGCCACGATGTGGCCGGTGTCGACGATCATCTCGCCGTTGAGATCGATGGTCTCGATCGCCCCGAACGCGTTCATGAGCACGGGCCCGTGGCCGGTCGCGGTCAAGAAGAACAGCGACTCGCCCGAGAAGAAGCCCTTGAAGCCCTGGAAGGCGGTGTCGATCGTGACGCTGTCGGGCGCCGCGACGTAGCTGCTGCCCTGAATGATCAGCTGCTCGCCCTGGCACTGGTGGACGACCATGTCGCCGGTCAGCGACGGCGCGAAGCTGACGTGCCCCGGCTGGTCCATGGCGGTGTAGGTGTTCGTGAAGAACGACTCACCACCGAGCGCCATCCGCTTGAGCCCCTTGAACAGGCGCTTGAGCCCGCCCTCGTTGGGGTTCTTGGCGGCCGCGACCACGTTGATGTTGCGGGTCATGGAGACCATCGCGCCAGCTTCGGCGCGCACGGTCTCGTTGGGGTTGAGTTGACACATCGCCAGCGAGTGAGCCGGCCGGTAGAGGATTTGGAATTCCATTGGGTCGACCTCCGTTAGCGCAGGTGTGGGGTGATCCAGCCGACGAGGGCGCCGAGGTTGCGAGACTGAATCCAGACCCGACCCTGACCCGAGAACTCGCAGACGAGCCCCTCACCGGAGAAGAAGAACGACTTGAGCCCGCCGGACACACCCTTGAGCTTGAAGTTCATGTTGCCGTCGAACGCGACGATGTGCCCCGTGTCGACGATGAACGAGCCGTTGACGGGGATCTCTGTGATGCCGCCGTAGCTGTTGATGAACACGTCGCCGGTGCCCTTGCACTCTTGCAGGACCAGGCCCTCGCCGCCGATCATCGACTTGAGCCCGCCGAAGCGCAGCTTGGTGTCGACGTTCCCGGTGCTGGCGAGGTAGCCGCTGGCCTGGATGAAGAGCGTGCGGTTGCCGTCGAGCTGCTGGTGCATGATGTGCCCAGACAGCGACGGCGCGAGCACGACTTCACCACCCTGGGGGCCGTGGAAGTCGTTGACGAACATGGTCTCGCCGCCAAGGAACTTGCGGGCGATCGCCGCGAAGAACGCCTTGAACTTCGCGAAGAAACCGGCGTTGCGGCCGGCGTTGAGGCGGGTGTCCATCTGCAAGCCGGGGGTCTGGCGGACCATGGCCCCAGCCTCGGCTTGGATCATTTCGTTGGGAGCGAGCTGGACCTTCAACCATGCGAAGGACGGCCCGAATTCGATTTGGTGCTGCATGAGCTCTCCGAGAGGCGCGCGAGATGGCGCGGGATCGCGTGGCTGCGCGTGTCTGCGCAGCGAGGGGTGAGCGGGAAAAGTCGGGGTGGGATGGGAAGAAAGGGAGTGCAAACCGCCGGCGGAGCCCGCGGCGGGTTGCAGGACGGGGCAAACAATCGGATATTCGGTGGGGCTGCCGCAAGTGGGTTCACCAGGACATCCGAGTGACCCCACGCGTCCCGAGCCGCCTCCGGGCTCCCAGGGCGCGTGGATTCCTTCCAATCCCTACGTTCAGGGACACGCTGGTCATGCTGGTCATGCTGGTCATGCCGGTCATGCCGGGCACGCCGGTCATGTCCCGCCCGCTCGAGGGGGCTACGTCGGTCCGCGAGGGCCCGACGCGGCTCACCCTACGCCCACGCATCACGCTGCTCCACAGCCGCAGCCGTACGCTCCGCCGCCGCAGCAGCCCTACGCTCAGCCGCAGCCGTACGCTCCGCCGCCGCAGCAGCCCTACGCTCAGCCCCAACAGCAGGCGTACGGGCAACCGCAGCAGCCTTACGGCCAACCGCAGCAGCCGTACGGACAGGCCCCCGCGTACGGGCAACCGCCAACTCACGGCCAACCCCAGCCCACCTACTCGCGCGGCGACGCGGGTGGCAGCAACTACACCCCACCGCCACCGCCTCCTCCGCCCTCGGGCGTTCAACCGCAGCAGGGGGGATTTGGCGACAAGCGCAACAGCAAGAAGCTGTGGCGCAACGGGATGCTGGCGCTGCTGGGCATCGCCGTCGTGCTGTGGCTGGTCATGTGGGTGCTTCCGCCGCGCATGGTCGGCTTCGTGCCCACTACGGTCGATGTCGAGATCGGTGAGTCGAGCTGGGAAGAAGTGGCTCCGGCCGCGACTCACTGCACCGATCCTGGTCCGCTGGCTTACGTCGAAGAGCTGGCCCAACCACTCGTGGACGAGGCCAACAGCGAGTTCGAATTTCAATTCGTGGTCGTCGAGTCCGAAGAGATCAACGCCTTCGCGCTGCCGGGCGGGTTCGTGACCGTGAACATGGGCCTGCTCGAGGCTGCAGAGAACGGCGAGGAGATCGCGGCCGTGCTCTCACATGAGATGACCCACGTGACCAATCGCCACGGCATGCGAGCCGTCATGCGGCGGCTCGGTGCGGTGACCGTGCTCTCGGTGATGTTCGGCGGCACCGGGCTCGAGACCATCGCCTACGCGGCGGAGGGTCTCGTCGGGCAAGCGCACAGCCGCGATCAAGAGCGCGACGCCGACGACGGTGGCCGCGAGCTACTGATGGCCGCGGGCGTCGACCCGATCGGCATGGCGACCTTCTTCGAGCGGCTCGAGGAGGAGTACGAGGCCATGCCCGAGGGCATGCGCCGGGGCTTCGCGGTGCTCTCGACCCACCCCGATCCAGGCGAGCGCGCCGAGACCACCCGCGAGATCGCGGCCGGGTTCACGGCCACGCGCGACCTCCCGGATCCGCCCGCCAACCTGCGCTGCCACGCGTCCGATGAGCCGTCAGGCGAGCCCGCAGACGACGACCAGCCGTAGTCAGCCGCGCTGGTCGAGCAGCCTGTGCAGCTCGCCGATCGCCTGGTCTGGATCGCCGGTCATCGAGACCGGTTGATTGGCGTAGCGGCTGTCGAAGCCCAACCGCTGCTCGTGGTAGCCCGCCTTGAACTCGGTGAACTTGAGCCCATGGGCGGTCGAGACCACGACCACCCGATCGTCGCGACCGATCGTCCCCGCCTCGATCAGCTGCTCGAGGCAAGCGAGCGCCACCCCCGTGTGCGGGCACGAGAACAGCCCGGTTCGATCCGCGCGCGCGCTCGCGTTGGCGAGCTGGGCCTCGCTGGCCTGCAGCACGATCCCGTTGGTCTCGACGATCGCCTTGACGGCCTTGGGCAGGCTCACCGGATCACCGATCTGGATCGCCGACGCCAAGGTGGGTTGCGCGCTCACGGGCTCGAAGTCGTTCAGGTTCAGCTCGCGCCCCGCCGCCCGCGCCCGCTCGTAGGCCAGGAACAGCGGGTTCGCGGCCTGAGCCTGGCAGCAGACCAGGCGGGGAGGGGTCGAGATCATGCCCAGCCGCTGCATCTCCAGGAAGCCCTTGGCGATCGCCGACACGTTGCCGAGGTTGCCGCCGGGGACCAGCACCCAGTCGGGCACCTCCCAGTCGAACTGCTGCACGATCTCGACGGCGATTGTCTTTTGGCCCTCGACCCGCAGCGAGTTCATCGAGTTGGCCAGGTAGATCCCGCTGTCACCTTTTTCGGTGTCGGTCAGCCGCTGCACAACCCGCATGCAGCCGTCGAAGTCGGTGTCGAGGCTGACGACCAGGGCCCCGTTGGCGATCGGCTGAACCAGCTGCGCCGCCGTGACCTTGTTCGCGGGCAGCAAGACAATCACGGGGATCCCGGCTGCCGCACCGTAGGCCGCCAGCGCCGCCGAAGTGTCGCCCGTCGACGCGCACGCGACCGCGCGGATCCCCGCTCCGTCGGCGCGCATCTGCTTGACCGTGGAGACGAGCACGGTCATGCCGAGATCCTTGAACGAGCCGGTGTGGCTGGTGCCGCACTGCTTGATCCACAGGTCCGGAACCCCGAGCTGCTCCCCGTAGCGCTCGGCCCAGAACAGGTTGCTGCCGCCCTCGAACAGCGACACGACGTTGTCCGCGCTGAGCATCGGCTGGACCCACTCCTTCTTGCCCCACACGCCGCTGCCGTAGGGCCAGCTGGTTCGCAAGAAGCGCTGGTCGAACAGCTGCATCCATGCCGCGGGCGACCGCTTGCCCAGCGCGTCCTCGTCGTGGACGACCTCGAGCAACCCGGCGCACGCGGGACACCGATAGATGACCTGAGACAGGGGGTGCTGACCGGGGCAGCCAGCGACGCAGGAGAACCAGGCGCGGTAGGGCATGGGCGGGCTCAGTCTAATCGCAGTGCGGCAGCCCGCCCACGACTCCCGCGCGCTGCGCCTGGTGGCACGCGGCGCGCGTGTGCATGACCCAGTGACCGAAATTGGCTATGCGCTACTTTGCCATGCGCCGTGGTTTTCGCGAGTATGGGGGTCACATGCGACTTGGTGAAGCAATTGAACTAGCCCGACGCTACAGATCACACGCGCGGCCCCAGGCCGCATGGTCGTTCGCCGATCTCCCGACCGTCATTGACGCCCTCACCGAGCGGGGCTCAGCGACGGTCGCTGTCGTCTTGGTGCTCGACCGCGACGGCGCGCTCACCGAAGCGCTGCCCACCGCCGGTCCTCGGCACGCTCGCGTGTTTCAGCGCAGCCTCTCGCGCAAGCTCGGTGAGCCGTGGCTGGAGTTCGTCGCTCGCTGCGGCGTCGAGGCCAAGGCGCTGCCGGGTGAGCTCTTGCGAGAATTCGAAGCCGCGTCCGACGAGCTGCTGCTGCCGTCGCCGCACCAGCTGTGGTGGCGGCTGACGTGGAACAGCGAGCCCGAGTGGGAGCGCAACTTTGGGCTGAACTTGATCGAGCTCGATGGCGGTGACCCGGGGGATCCGTCGGTTGGGCACGACGCTGCCGGGATCCGGTACTTGTTCCGCCATGAGCATGACGACTCTCCGCTTGGGCGGCATCTGTTTGATCATGCGGAGCAGCTGTGCGCTGAGCTGGATCGTGTTCGTGGGTCGTTGATGGAGTTTGTGCGGGGGCGGGACGAGTCGTCGGTGCCGGAGCTCGAGGCGTTCACGCTGCGGGATGCGGGCGAGCGCGAGTTCGAGGTGGTTGCGTACTTGCGTCACGCTGCGGGTGGGTACTCGGAGGTGCGGCTCGAGGACTTCGCGCCGGTCGAGTCGCGGTTGGTGTCTGCGATCCCGGGTTAGGTTAGGGGCCTGCCTGGGTCCCTACCGTGCTAGCTGCCCACCCACGTTCTCATTGCCGCACGCAGTAGAGCGGCAGCATCAGCTCGCACGCCTCGCTGCATTGTCCGCTGGTCGACCACGCGTCGACGCTCTTGGCGTTGCCCACGTTGCCGATCTCGTCCATCTCGGGGGAGGACGCCCACTCCCCGCAGGTGTCGCCGCCCCACGAGCCTGCGTTGTCGGTTCCGGTCCAGACCGCGAAGTCGAGCTGGCAGCTTGGCGCGGCCGCAGGCTCGATCGGCGCGCCGGTCTCGTCGAGATCGATCGGCACATTGAGCTGACCATCGATGAGATCCTGCCAGTTGTGGGCGATGATCTTGCCGTCGCGGCGCACGTAGGGGCCGACATGGCTGTGGAAACTGGCCGCTCCCACGTTGGTGGTGCTCAGCCACGCCAAGTAGTCGCCGGGTAGCCGGGCCTCGCTCGCGTGTGTCTGACACAGCTCGTGGGCCATCTCGAGGCCACCGAGTCCGCCGACAGTCGGGGTCGAGGTCACGAAGATGTACTTGCTCTCGACGCAGCCGTCGAAGGCACACACCTCGTGCTGCCCGCATGGCGCACCACAGTCGCCGCAGTTGTTGGGATCCTTGTCGAGGTCCACGCACTGGCCCTCGCAGTCGCTGAGCGGTGGCGGGCACGGGGAGTCGCCATCGCCGTCGCCGCTCTCGCTCTCGCCGTCGCCGTCGCCGTCGCCGTTCGCCTCGCCGCTCTCACCGTCGTGGTCGCCGTCACCATCGCCGTCGCTCCGCGTGTCACCGAGTTCGGCCCGGGTCTCGGCCTCGCGCTCATCGAAGGCCGGGTTGGGCAACGTGCAGCCAGCGATCGAGACCGCGGCGACAAAGCTGGCTGCGCGTGCCATCGCCGGGATCATAGCGTGCTCCGCTCATCGGCGACGTCGACTTTCCGGCGCTGGATGGGTTGGGAGGGCTAATCGAGCAGCAGCTCGCCGTAGCCCGGGGCGTAGAGGTCCAACAGCGGGCCGTAGGTGTCCGTGGTTTCGCGCAGCACCGTCCGCGCCTGACCCGGCTGGTCTGCATCGACCACGCCGAGCTCGAGCCTGTCGACCCAGTCGTAGGTGTAGAACACGCGCCCGTCGAGGGGCGAGTAGGCGAGCTGCTCGAAGCCCGCGCCGTCTTGGAAGGCGACCAACGGCTCGAGCTCGTTGGGCCCCGCCGGATCCCACAGCGACAGCGTCCTTGCCTCCCGAACCAACACCCGCTCGCCGAACTGGTGGACCTCCAGTCCGTACCCTGCGTAGGGCATCATCACCGCCGAGGGGCTGACCTCGCGCGTCTCTACGTCGAAGCGGATGACCATCAGCGCTTCGTCCTCGCCCTTCCAGGTCGCCCAGTCGTTGCCGACGTACATGGGAGTGTCCCGGGCTCCTTGCGGGTCGGTGAACTGCGGGAACGGGACCTCGCCTTCGAGCAGGAGGTCCTGGTAGCCGACGTAGGAGAAGCTGACGACCGAGTTCGTCACGAAGCCGAAGCAGCCCGTGGGAGAGAGCTTCCACCTGCTGCTGAGGCCGAAGTCGACGAGCGTCTGATCGTGGATGACCCGCCCCTCGTCATCGAACCGAAGCAGCAGCGTCGACCGGTCGGCCTCCTGGGCGATGGCACACTTTCCGTCGCTCGAGAACTGCCAGCGAAGCAGACCTTCGATGTTGGACGCGTGGTGGTGCAGCTCCTCGAGCGTGGGCTCGGGCCAGCTGTCGAGCTCGATCGCGTAGAGCCGCTCGTTCCAGGTCCCGGTCTCGGCGTCGAGGCGCTCGACGGAGATGTCGACGCGCGCCGGGAGAGCCCGGAGCTCCCGGAGATCCGCGCCTACGGGGAGCTCGGCGAACACCAGCGCCTCGCTCGGTCCGTTGGCGCCGAGACGGACGGCCCCCAGCTGGATGCGGTCCGCGTTCGTACCCGTGCTCGTGAACACGAGGTAGTCGGAGTCGCTCGAGAAGCCGAGTATCTCGATGCTGTCTGCGCTCGCCAGCTCTGTCGGCTCGCCGACGCCAGCTTCGGATAGGGGATGGAGCGCGAGCGTCCGCTGGCCCTCGCCGTCGACGCGGGCGAGGTACCGGCCGTCGGGGGCGAAACGTGCGACGGGGTTGTGGCCCGCGAGCGGCACGGGCACCGTGGGAGCCCGAGCGAGATCGACCAGGAACTGGGACCCGTCGCCCTGTAGCTCGGCAGCGTCGCCGTTTTCAAACTCGTACAACACCCAGCTCGAGTTCGGCGCGCGCTCGACCAAGAGGTCGCCGCGCGACACATCCGACGTGGTGACCACGGACAGGTCGAGCGCCCCCGGCAGGGAGACGTCTGCGAGCGCCATTTGCCCGACGAAGGTCGGGGTGAGGTTGTCGAACCGGACGATGGTTCCGAGCTGCAACACGAGGTTCCCGGACGGCTCGGGGTCCTCGAGCAGCGGGTCGTCCTCGAACGGGTCCTCGACCGGGTCCCCGGCCTCGACCCCGGGCTCGTCGCTGCACCCGGCGAGCGCGAGCACGGCGAGCCAAGCCAGGACCAGGGGCCTGCGAGTCAGGGGGAGCATCATGGGGTTAGTGCCACGGCGCCAGCGATCGATCAGCGCCGCGCCGGATCTTCGGCATCGCGCACCCATCCAAGGTCGACCGCGTTGATCCAGCAGTCGCTGCAGCGCGCAAGTCGAGGCCCCGCCGACCCCGGCCGTCGCCAACGTGTCTCCAAGCGCGGGAGCGTCTCGAGGACGCTCGGCCCAAGCGCGAACACCCACCCGCGTGGTGCACGCGAATGCTCGGGCCGCAAAAAACGAACGGGACTGGCGCGAACGCGGACTGTGCTTTCAAATGTCTCACGTCACGCTACGCCTCACCCGTTGCACGCTCCTCGCCCACAAGCCGACCAAACTCCTCGGATGGGGGGTCATCTCCGCGGTCGCCTACGATGGGAAGGATGGAATCAGGCCGGTCGCCGCAATACCGGCGATCAAATTCGCCCGCAAACTGAAGACGAAGCGTGTGGATTTCCTCCACACGACGCCCGGAGCGGGCGGCGACGGCTTGCTCATCGCGTCCTTCGACGCGCCCCCCAAAGCCCTCGGCTGGGTCGCCACGCTCACGCTCACGGACACGGCGAAGCAGGCCGCGAAGGTCATCAGCGCCGTCTCCGAGGCGGCCGGGACGATCGTCAGCGGGGTCCCGGGTTCCGGCCAGCTCGCTGGCACCCTCTTCAAGGCAGCGGGCGGTCTCGCCATGGCGATTGGTGATATCGTCGGTGCTCGCGTGGTTGGAACCTGCGTGGGCTCCGAGATTGACGACGAGGATCTGAGCCGAGACTGGGACGCGGCGTTCACCAATTTCAAGACCCGGTTCGAGATCAGCTACGACATCGAGGGCGCCCCGAGCACCTGAGGCGAGGATCCGGAGGGCCGCGCGACGGTCCCCTTCTTTCGATCTCACCATCCGATCTCGAGGGTCCCAATGCAGGATTCTAACGCTCCATCTTCGCCGGACGGGGGACCGTCCGGCGTCCAAGCACCGCCGCGAGGCAAGTTCTCATGGTTGGCCTTGCTCGGTGGCGTTGCTACTGGACTAGGGATCGCGTTGTCGACCTACGGCTGGTTCGAAACTCGAGCCGATATTCGGCTCGAGGTCAATTCTCTGAAGATCGTGCGAGCAAATCCCAGCCTCAAGATGCTGGAGTCGCTGCCGGAGTATCCAGCCCTGAAGTACAATTTCATGCGAGAGGATATTGCTGCGCGGAAGTCACTCGCCGATATGCACCTGGCAGAGAAGGCGCTGCGCGAGGCAAATGCCCCCGACCGCCCGCGGCCCTTCGAGCGTCCGCAGGCGAACCGAACCCCCACATTGCCCCCGATCACCACCGTCGAAGGGCGAATATTTCTCGACGAATCAGCCCGACAGCGATGGATCGAGGAGGCGTCTGCGCTCGCCGACGACACGCGAAAGGTGACGGGTGAGAAGAAGCTCGCCTTCGATCGCATCTTCAAACACCTCGAGGAGATGCGGAGGTATGTCGTGGGCGCGGGTTCTGAGATGTCCGATGGGAACACGTTCGCGAACGTTGCGAAGGAGATGAAGAAAGCCGTTGACGTCGGGGGGAAGGAGGGTGAGTCTCTAGCTGCGCTGAGGAAGCAGGCTGAGCTGCCTCAAACAAAAGAGCTCGAGCAAGAGCTCTACTTTAAAATCCATGCCCTCGACTGTAGCAGTTGGCCATATATCATCCATGACATCGTATGTGCAGAGCTGGAGATTATAAACTCGTATCCCGCTCAGTGCCAAGGCTACTACGAGAACCCCGACTATGGTGTCGACTATGACGCGGCTCTCGTCGAGTGTCTGCCGCCCCTGGTGTCAAGGCTACAGGCGCTCATCCTGAACGAGCGAGAGGCGAAAGGGACGATCTCCCTCGACCTCTCCACTAGATCTGCCCCAGTTTGATGGACACCTCCGGAAGAAGGAAACTGGAGGACAAGCACCGTGCCACGCAAGAAACGCAGGACATTTACACCGCAACAGAAGGCCGAGGCCGTCAAGATCTGCCAGCGGTCAAGCAAGCCGATCTCTCAGGTGGCTCGAGATCTCGACCTTCCTGAGGGCGCGCTCAGGAACTGGGTGAACCAGGCGAAGGTCGACGAAGGCG
>NZ_PVNL01000080.1 GCF_002994635.1 Enhygromyxa salina
GCCCCGACCCATCCAAGTCCGGCGAAAACCGCTCGAGATCGACCCCACGCGGCGCCACGAAGATCCGATCCAGCCCCCGCCCCCACAGCTCCCGCGCGGCGCTGCGACTCCCCACCACCACCGCGTCCAAGCTCCCCAACCCCTGCTCCGTCCACCACCCGAGCGCCCGCGCACCCACGCTTGCGAGCCGACGATCCACACGCCCAAGCTCGCGCCGCACCAGCGCCCCGGCCACGTCCGCCTGCCACGCCCCGATCAACGCCGGGCGCGGCGCCAGCCGAAACCCCGACATGTGCACCAGCGCCGGCATCAACGCCGGAGACCCGCACACGATCACCGACGGTCGATGCAGCTGAACCAGCGCCCGCAGCCGCGCCGCCGACCCCAACACCCGCTGCTCCGCGTTTCCAACACGCCGCCCCTCGACATGCTCGATCAGCAGCTCGCGCCCATGCGCCTGCGTCCACGTCCCCTCCCCGGGCCTGACGATCACCCAGCGAACCCGCCCCGCGCCCGCGCGCTGCCGTTCGCTCGCGCGCGGGTCAACGAAGTTACTGACCTCGAGGATCGTGAGCACTTGTCAACCCTGCCACGTCACGCGGACCCATGACAGTTCGCTGCCCAAGGTGAACCAGTCTACGAATGGCGCCTGCAAGCGGGTCAGAAGCCTGACCCGAGCTGAAGACACCCAAACCAACGCCCAATCAAGCGCCGCCCCAGCGCGAACACCACAAACCCAATCCCCAGCTCAGCGCGCGAGCGCGTCGATCTCCCACGCGTACACGCTCTTCCCCCCACGCGTGAGCCCAGGCAGCAGATCCCCAAACGCGTTGGCCTCGATGATCCGATGGCGCTCGAACCCCGGCTCGAGCAGCAGATCCACCCCAACGTGCAGGCACCCATGCGCCCCAAACACGCGCTCACAGCTGCGCATCGCGGCCGCCCACGCGGCCTCGGGCACCCGCCGCTTCAGCGCCTCTAGATCGCCCCGCTGCCCGCCAAGATGCAGATTCGTGATCGGGTGCCGGCTCTGGCGCACCACACAAAACGCCGGCTCCCCGGCGATCACCACGACCCGCAGATCAAATACCCGCTCGTCCAGCCGGGCCTTGGCTACGGCGCGCTCGATCTGCACCCCCTCACGCAGCAACCACCCGAGCAACCCATCGACCGCCTCGCGCTCGCGCAGCCGCTGCAAGCGCAGCGAGTTGAAGCGCCCATGCGGCGTGGTTGCGACCGTGGTCAACAGATCATCGCGCTGCCCCACGGGGCGCCTGGACGCGTAGCGATACAGCGCCAGACACGAGGCCGACGACGCGCAAGACACCTTCACGAACACGGCCGGCCAGCGCGCGGCGACCATCGCCTCACGCAGCTGCGCGGGCGTCTGAACCTTGGCCAGCCCGGGCAGCGCGTCGGGCACGGGGATCCCCAGCGCGGCGTAGCGACGCGAGGTCTCGCGCTTGTCGAACAGCACCCGCAGATCCGCGACCGGGTTGAGCACCCGCCAGCTCGGCCGCGCCGCGAACACCTCATCGAGCCGCTCGAGGTAGGCGATGAAGCCAGCGTGGTGCTGACGCGGCGCGACGATCTGCCCGAACCGCGGCGGCGCGGCGGCCAGCTGCGCTCGCGTCACCCGCTCACAACCACCGTCATCCGTCAGCACCTCAGCGCCGAGCTCGAGCAGCGCGCGCTCGACCTCGGGGTCCTCACCGCACGCGTCGATCCGGACCGCCAGCGGCTGATCCGGCACCGCCGCGAGCACGCCCGGATCGGCGACCAGCTCACGGTGTGACAGCAACATCGGAGCCGGCTGCCCAGCTCGCGCGAGCGCCTCGACAAACCCGGTGACCCGGCGATTGTCGAGGTTACCAATTATCAGCACCCGCAGCGGATCACTCACCGACCGAAGAGTAATACCGATCTTCGCCGTCGCCCCAGTCGTCTGGCTCACGCTGCTCGCCGATCATCACGACCTCGCCAAGCGCGGTACGCAGCTGCGCGCACAGATCATCGGGAATATAGTTATCGCTCAGATCCAAGCTGCGCAGCTTCGAGAACTTGTCCGCGTTGGCCAGGATCGCCCGGGCCCCGGGCTCGTGCATGGTCCCCATCGACAGATCCACGCTGGTCAGCTGCGCGAGCAGCTTGGACTTGGCCAGCGCGATCGCAATGTCATCTTGAAACTCGCTGTTCTGCAGGCCGAGGTGCTCGAGCTTGGGCAGCCCTGCGCCGCCAAACAGCCCGGTCAGCTGGCTGCACTTGCCGTTGCCACCGTACTCGTCCCGGCCAAACCACACCTCCATGCGGGTCAGCTGCGGGAGCTTGCAGCTGCCGACGCTGGCGACCGCGCCCGAGGGCAGCCCGCCGGTCTCGATCGTCAGCCACTCGAGGGTCGGGTGATCGAGCACGCCAAGCTTGATCTCGGCGCCCCGCAGCCGCAGCGAGCGCAGCCGCGGGACCACGGGCAAGACCTTGGCGACGTTGCCGACGGCGACCCAGCTGATCTCGTTCTCGTCGGGATACTCGAAGTCACCGATGAACAGCGCGCGCAGGTTCTCGAGCTTGCCGACCTTGGTGATCGCCTCGATGCCCTTGGCCAGCGACACCGGATACTCGTGATCGAGCATCCCAATGTCGAGCTCGCGCAGCAGCCGGGCCGCGGGCGACTTGACCAGGGCCGCGAGCACGGTATTCGGCGCGGTGCCGCTCCAGTCGTACTCGGGCGTCTTGACCGTCGCGGTCACGATCGGCCCAAATGGCGCGCTCACGTCGGCGACCTCGGCGAAGTCCTTCTTCATCAGCGCGACGAGAGCCTTTCCGTACAGCGCCTCGGCGTGGTCGGCCTCGTAGCTGGTGATCGTCTTGGTCAGCTTGGTCTTGGTCGCGCCCTTGGCCCGCTCGCGCTGCAAGCCCAGGCTGATCCGCTCGCCCCACGGGTCGCCCTGCGCCTGCAGCCAGTCGGCGTAGACCTGCCAGGCGCCGAGGTCCTCGGGCGCGTCGGCGATCGCGGCCTCGAGCTCGCTGTTGCGGGCGCCCGCGGGCGCGGTCTTGGCCTCGGCGCTGGCTTGTGTCTTGGCGTCGACCTCGACCTCGGCGTAGCCCTTCTTGGTCTTGGACTTGATGATCTTCTCACCTTCGGCCTCGGCCTTGACGCTCGACGCGAAGGTCTTGGTCTGGACCTGACCATCAGTGCCGAACTTGCCATAGCGGACGGTGAAGGCGTCGCCCTCGATCTCGATCTCCCAAAACTTGTGCGACTTGGCGTCTTTGTACTCGAACCGGCGCATGCCGCAATCAAGCCACAAGCGCACGCGCCAGGCCAGCCAAATGCGTCAGGGTGCCGCTGCGCGGCCCAGAAACTCGGCGAGCGTCGCCGCCTTGAACGTCTCGCTCCACCTGGTGGTCGCCGACTCGAGCACGCCCTCGCCGTATTCGTCGTAGTTGTCGAACTCGACCAGCGTCACGGTGATCTTCGAGGCGAGCTGACCGTAGGCCTCACCGTCGAGCACACCGACGACGACGGCGGCGGCGATTCGATCGAGCTCGGCCTCGCTGCGCCCGAGCTTGGCGAACCCGGCCAGATCGACGAACACCTGGACGTGCCCGGCGTCGTAGGTCTGCTGCAGGTACGTGGGCGCGACCTCGGGCAGCGCGCTGGTGTCGAGCTCGAGGCCCTCGAACGCGTCCGCCAGCCGCTTGCCTCGCTTGGTCCCGCGCTCGAGCGGCCGGCGGTGGGCCGGCTCGCGCCCGGCGAGGAACCGGCTGATCCGCGGGTAGCTGAGCTGCGCCAGCACTTCGGCGGTGCGATCGATCGCGTAGGGTGCCCCGTGGTGCTCGGAGTGGCCCCACGGCTGGGTCCCCCACGGCGACTCGACCAACAGATCACGCAGCATTCGATCGGTGGGCTCGAGCACCAAGAATCCGAGCATGCGCCCGGCGTCGAGCAACTCGTGGGTCGACGCCGCGCTGGCCCGCAGGCCGTCGCGGCCGTCAGCGTCGAGCGCGGAGTTGTCGAACAGGATCACCAGCGCGCCCGACTTGCTGGCCAGGCGCTCGAGTCGAGACAGCTGCGCGAGCCAGTCCTTGCGCTTGGGCGTGTCACGCAAGAACCGGCCGCGGTGATCGTTGATCTCGACGAAGATCACGTCGAACCCGACCCCCGCCGAGATCAACTTGTCGATCATGCCGACCTCGCTCTTCAGTGAGGCCGAAGGCGCAGTCCGCTGAAACAGGTCGAGGCGCAGGTTGTCGCGGTAGCCGAGCTCGCGCTGCAGCTCGAGCTCGAGCCGGCGACCGAGCGAGTAATTGCCGATCCGATCGACGAGGGTCGTGAGCGACGATCCGACCATGACGCCCAAGTACGGCCCGGCGCGGGTGAAGGGATCGAAGCGCTCGTCAAAGTAGCGGTCAGGCCGATAGGCGTTGAGCGCTGCGTCGGGGGCGACGTTGGCGATCGTGTCATAGAGCTCGACCTTCGCCCACAGACCGTTGCGGTTGCCGAACTTGATCAGCCCGAGCAGACCGTCGGACAAGCGGAACAGCCGTGAACGATCGCGCTCGATCCAGATCAGCGAGGCGTCGTTCTGCGCGACGACGTAGCTGCCGCGGTGGAAGTACGACACGACGGCGTTGGCCCGGGCGTTCCACAGCGAGTAGGCCTCGCCGTGCGGGATCGGCTTGACCCACGGGTAGATCTGGCCGGCCTCGAGGTCGAACAAGCGCAGGTGCACGCGCTCGCTCAGCTCTCGCTCGATCCGTGGGTCGGCCTTCTTGGGCGCGATCGGGTGCTCGTCGGCGATCAGCAAGCCGCCGTAGCGCTCGACCCAGCGCAGATCGCTGATCGCCGCGAGCCCGAGCTGATCGAAGTCGAACGGAAAGGTCTCGCGATCCTCCCACGGCAACAGCGACGCGCTGGTGTTGGCGAACGCGAGCTGCGGATCGTCGACCAGCGCGGCGCCGTCGTCGGTCAGCTTGGCCTCCCAGATCCGCTGGTGCTGATCCGAGAAGAACAGCCGGCCACCCGGCGCGACGTCGAACCGGTGCGGCCGAGCGAGCTGCGGCGGGGGCTCGACGGGCGCCAGCTTGGCCGGCGTCGCTTCGGCCGACGTCGCGTCAACGGGCGCCGCTTCGGCCGACGTCGCTTCGGCCGACGTCGGCTCGGGCTCCAGCTGAGCAGCTCCAGCCTGCGCCCATGCGGGCGCCAAGAACGGGGCGAGCAGCTCGCTGGCCTCCCCGGCGACGCTCGCGGGAGAACCGACCGCGACCTCGAGCCCGACACCGAGCAAGCGCCCGTCGTCGCACAGCAGGTAGAGCATCCCCTCGCTGGCCCGGAGCCGCCGATACGCCGAGCAGTGCGGCCCCTCCCAGGTCAGGGTGCGCACGCGGCCGTGGTCGACCCGCTTGGCATGCTCGACGATCCTCACCCGCTCGCGCCGAAGCCCGTCGATGAACACCACCGCGTCGCCGATGATCGTGGGGTGCCGCGGCCGGTACAGGGTCGCGGCGCGAGTGCTCGACCCATCCAGACTCCCGCGCTTGCCGGGCTGGCCCGCGAGCGGCTCGACCACCCGCATGTGCCCGCGCAGCTGCCGAAGCATGTGGTTTTGGGTGTCGGCGACGACGATCCAGCTGGCGTCGTCGCTGGCGTCGATCCCATCGGGCGTGTCGAACAGCGCCTGCCAGGCGGCGCCCTCGGCGTAGCCCTGGTCGACCCGCGAGACCAGGGTCTGATCGAAGTCCTCGGCGACGACCATCGCGGCCTCGGGCGGGCGGCTGCGCATCGGGGCCGACAGCTCATGAAGCAGGTTGAGGGCCAGCAAGCGGTTGCCGCTGGGCCACAGGTGGCAGTGATCGATGAACAGATCGTCGACGAACAGCGGGTGATCCAGATCGACGAAGCGCAGCCGCGAGTCGGCGAGCTCGTGCACGAGGGCGCCGATCTGGCTGTGCAGCGCGCCGAGCTGGGGCCCGGGGGTCGCCTGCTCGGCGAACGCGTCGGCCAGCGGGGTCACGAAGATCAGCGCACGTCGCCCGCGATCGTGCAGGCGCGCCAGGGTCCGGCGCAGCGCGTCGACCTGGGCGCTCGCGCCACCCGCTGGACTGAGCGTCGCCGACCGGTAGTGCTCGAGCACCCGACCGGCGGCCTGGGCCTGCGCGTGCACGAGGGCGGCGTCGACCTCACCCGCGTCGGCGCGCTCGGACACGCGGGGCACCGCCAGGCCGTAGACCTCGTCGAGCCGCGGCCGCTCACCGAGCGCGACGCGACGACGGTGGACCGGCGCGCTGTCGAGCAGCACGTCATCGATCCAGCCGGCCCCCTCGGCCAACCCGCGCCAGGCGTAGTCCAAGGTCCCGCCAGATCCTGCCGCGAGCGTGGGCGCGAGCTCGCACAGGACCTCGCGCGAGCAGGTGTGCTGCTCGGCGTAGGCCGCCGAGAAATAACGGAGGTTGAGCTCGAGCACGACCTCGACGCGGCCCTCGGGGTCGACGCGATCGAGCTCGGCGACGACGTGCTCGATGTCGATCGGCAGCATTCCATCGAGGGCGATCTGATGCAGCCCGAGCTCGGTCTCGGCGGCCAGCTCCGCGGCCATGTGGTCGATCACCCGCTGCCGCTCCCAGCCCTGCACGTGGCCGGCCATGACGTCGCCCGCGATCACCGAGTCGCCGATCAGCAAGACCGAGCGGCCCGGATCATCGGCGGCCATCCGCAAGACCCGTCGTAGCCCGCGGCGGTCCTCGGGCGTGGGGGTGTTGTCGGCCGGGGTCATGCCGTGACCGAGGACCAGATCAAACAGGAACAAGAGCGCGATCACGGTGAAGATCCGCGTCCACGGCGAGCTGGATCCGCCGCCCGAACCCTCGCCCGCGTCCACGACCTCACCACGTCGCCAGTGCACCTCGCTCGAGGGCTGCTTGCGTGTGCGTGGGGGCTGGCTCATGGCGGGCTAGAACTGGAAGTAGATGAAGGCTGGACCCTCGGCGAGGCCCAGCAGCAAGGTTGCGACGATCAGCGCGCTGGCGAACACCGAGGCCGTGGTCGGCGAGCTCCAGACCCGCTCGAGCAGCGCGAACTTGCGATCGAAGTACGAGACCAGCACGAACCCGAAGGTGAACACGATGAACAGGGTCTGCTCGGTGCTGGGGCCGTGGCCAAAGCCGATCATGGCGAGCGCGAGGTCCTTGGCGATCCCCACGGTGATCTCGCCAAACTGACGCATGTCGGCGGCGCGAAACAAGATCCAGCCGATCACGACGAGGTGAAAATTGACGAACCAGGCGATCAGCGCGCCGAGCCAGGCGACCCTTCCCTTGGGCAGCAGCCTGGCGAAGCGATCACCGAGCTGGGCGTTGATCAACAGCAGCAGGCCATGAAACAGGCCCCAGACCACGAAGGTCCACGCGGCCCCGTGCCACAGCCCCGACAAGAACATGGTGATCGTCAGGTTGATGAGCGTGCGCCGCTTGCCCTGCTTGTTGCCGCCGAGGGGAATGTAGACGTAGTCGCGAAACCAGTTCGACAGCGAGATGTGCCAGCGCCGCCAGAACGCGCCGATGTTGGTGGTCAGGTAGGGCTGGTCGAAGTTGACCATCAAGTCGACGCCGAAGATCCGGGCCGAGCCCCGGGCGATCTCGCTGTAGGCCGAGAAGTCGCAGTAGATCTGCAGGGTGAACGCGTAGGTCGCGATCAACGCGCTCCAGCCGTCGTACTGGCCGGGGTTTTGATAGATCTGGTCACACAGCAGCCCGCAGTGATCGGCGATCACGGCCTTCTTGAACACGCCCCAGACAATCATCTGGCCGCCGCTCACCAGGTTCTGGACGCGAAACGGGCGGGTCGCGGCCTGGTCGAACTGGACCAGCAAGTGCCCGGCCCGCTCGATCGGGCCGGCGATCAGCTGGGGGAAGAAGCTGACGTACAAGAAGAAGCGCAAGAACGAGTCCGTCGGCCGGAGCTTCCGGCGATAGACGTCGATCGTGTAGGACATGGTCTGGAACGTGTAGAAGCTGATCCCGGGGGGCAGGACCACGTCGATGAAGCTGGCTTCATCGCCCAGCCCAAACAGCTCGTGCACGTTGTCGAGGAAAAAATTGGCGTACTTGAAGTAGCCGAGCAGCCCCAGGTTGACGGCCAGGCTGACCGCCAAGATCAGCTTGCGGCGGCGTGCTCGATCGTCGCCGTGGTCGGGCCCCTCGCGCCCGAGCAGCCGCCCAGCCGTGTAGTCGATGACCGCGGAGATCACGATCAGGCTGACCAGCGGCACGTTCCAGGCCGCGTAGAACACCAAGCTGGCGGCGATCAGGATGACCAGCCGCGCGCGGTACCCAGCCCCAAAGAACAGCAAGCTCGCGACGAGCAGCAAGAGCAGGTACTCGAGCGAGTTGAACTCCACGGCTGGCCTTGGTGTGGTCCGGGTGCTGCGACCCAGGGACGTCGCGCGCGGACCTTATCAGGCGATCGACGGGGGTTCCAGACCGCGCGGACGGACCCGTCGGCGAGGCGGTTCGCTCAACCTTCGGACGCGCGAGCGTCGCCCGGTTCGACGGTGACGCTGGTCCCCCGCGCCAGGTTGCCGAGGACGGTCCACCCGGCGTCGTCGGCCGGGTCGAGCTCGAAGTCGACGCCGTCAAACATGGCGTCGAGCGGGCGACGGATGACCAGGTCGACGCGCGAGCGATCGCCCGCGTCCCAGTCGGCGTCGAGCTCGAGCTCGAGGATCTTCCCGTAGGCCTGGTCACTGCGGATGACAAACGTCCCCGCCCCGCGCGAGGGATGCGTCCAGCTGCCGATGATCAGCACGCTGGCCCCCCCGAGCTCGAGCGCTCGTGCGTGCTCGTCGAGCTCGCGCTCGGCCTGCTCGACGCCCGCACTGAGCACGCTGAGCGGGGCCAGCAGATAGTGGGCAGCGCAGTAGCGGGCGCCGTCGAGCTCGCGCGCCTCCCCACGCGCGACGCCCAGCTCGGTCAGCGACTCGACGAGGTCGAACACCTCGGCCGAGAGATCGTCGACGCCGCTCGCGTGGCCGCGGGCAACCAGCCCGGGCGTGGCCACAGCCAGGCCAGCGTCGGCGACCCGGGCGTCGGCGCACTGGACCAAGCTCGCCCCCCAGCTGCCGATCCAGCCGGCCTCGACGGTGACCGTGAAGCCGAGATCGTTGACGCCTGTCCAGCCGCTGGCGAGCGGCTGCGCGTCGCCAGGCGCCCAGTCGAGCACCCAGGTCGCGGAGCTGGGCGCGACCGAGGAGGTGGACGGGGCGACCGGGTCCTCGCCAAGCCCCTCGTCAGCATCGCAACCGAGCACCAGCTGCAGGCACGCACACACCAGGACGACGGGACACCGCGAGGACGACACGCCTGACCACAAAGCACAAGTCGTGCCACCCGCGAAGCTCGCAGCCGCGCCCGAGCCAGGCAAGCGTCCGGACCCGAGCTCGAGAGCCCGACGTCGCGAGGCGCAGCGCAGCCGGGCGCGGCAATATTTGTTAGATCAAGCGCAAGTTCAAGCCACGTCGAACGACCAAAACCCGCGATCGAGGTATTGGCCAACGTCATGCCAGTCAGCTTGAAACAGCATGGTATTGCCCTGATAGGTCGATTTCTCGATGTTTCTGGGGATGGGCATCGAGAATTTCAGGTGCACGGTCGAGAGTGGGTCGATCTGCTGACCCGGAAACCGTGGCGCGCTGAGGTTGGCAAACCGGCGATCACGAGCGCTCACGGCCTCCCCCACGCTGGTCACGAAATTGGCGGGGCCCACGTAGGCGTAGCCGTACAGCCAGGTCGCCTCCACGCTGTCGGGGTTGTGCACGCCGAAGGTGTAGCTGACGGCCCCACCGGGCGAGGCCTCGCTGTTCCAGGCCTGGAAGATGATCATCGGCGCGTGGGCCCGGGCGTACTTGCGGACCAGCATGCCTTCGTCGACGGCGGTGAAGTTGAGCTGCTTGCGGTCGGCGTCGGCCCGAACGAGCTCGATCTCATCGAGGACCTTGCGGATGTTCTTGAGGAGCACCTTGGAGTTCGGCATGGCTCGGATTTCTATACACAGAGCAGGAGTGAGACGGTTCGCGTTCAGACACTGACCCCGCTCGTGCATCGCGCAAGCTGCAAGGCGTGCGCCCACGGGCGTGTGGCAGCGTGTCTTCGCTCGCGAGGAACGCCCGCCACCCGGCCCAACTCAGCCCGAATCGCTGTTCGGCTGGCGAGTCCTCAGGCGGCGCAGCGCGTGTTCGCGTGATTTATGCGCACACTCTCTCGAACATGCCCCGAATATCACCATTGGCGATCGCGATCGGGGCACGCCATGTCACGTGTCGATCCGGGCATGCGGAGTCGGCACGCTCGACTGCGAGTCTCGCATCCGCGTGCATGGTACCTGGCCAGAACAAGCGACCACCGCGGTGGTACGCGACTTGCTTTGCCGCAGCTGCGTGACCTGCAAGTCCATGCTCGCCCCTGCCCTGTGCCTGCTCTCGATCACCGCGTGCTCGCTCGACAGCGAGGCGACCGACGCCGCTGACGATGGCTGGGAGACCGGCAGCGCGACCGACACGAGCACCGACGACTCGACCAGCGACACCAGCGACACCGACTCGGGCGACGACTGTCCAGCCGAGGACTTCCCGCCGGTCAGCCCCGATCCAGCCAACGACGCGTACGCGGATCCCTACCTCGCGGTCCACTGCGAGGGTGACGAGGTCATCGTCGAGTCCAACGGAATCCCCGGCTACGAGTTCGTCGAGCTGACGCCCAACCCCCTCGAGGAGCAGGACTGGACCTGGCGGTTCCCGCAGTTCCCCAGTGTCGCGGCCCAGACCAGCGAGATCCCGCTGCTGGGGCCGGTCGGCGCCGCCGTCAACGGTCTGCCGTTTTATGGGCCCAACGAAGGGCCGTTCCCAGACCCATTTGGCGACCCGGTCTACAACATGATCGTCGATTTTTGCGGGGGCCACACGGCCAACGCCGGGGACTACCACTACCACACGCTGCTGATCGAGTGTCTGACCCAGGAGGTCGGTCCGGATCAGCCCTCGCCCGTGGTCGGCTACAGCTTCGACGGGTTTCCGATCCACGGCGCCGTCGGCTGCGTCGACGCGGACTGCAGCGAGGTCGTCGAGTATCGGTCGGGCTGGGTGCAGACGGGCGATCCCACGACCAACGCGTGGGACAACTACGCCTATCAACCCAGCGCCGATCCCAGCGTGCTCGACCGCTGCAACGGCCACGTCGGACCCGGCGGCGACTATCACTACCACGCGACCAGCGGGTTTCCCTACGTGCTCGGCTGCTACGCGGGCACCCCGACCCCCAACGCGGGGCCGATGCCCGGCGGCATGCCCTGAGCGAGGAACCCACGGTGTAGCATGGCTCCCTCGTTGTTCGAGACCACGACCCCGCGGCGCGCCCGGCCCTCGCAGCGAATTCGCGTGGGCTTCTTGGCGGTCGGGCTGAGCCTGGCGATCGTGCTGGTCAGCGTCACGCTGTCCTCTTTCCTGGGCGCGCGCGCGCTGTCCGAGGCGGTGACCCGCGGGCAGGCGGCTGTGATCCGCAGCGGGCTGTCCGACATCCAACACGGCTGGAAGCGCGACCCCACTCAGGCTGAGCTCGAGGCGGTCGTCGCCGAGCTCGAGCAGCTCGAGCAGCTCGAGCTCGGGATCCGCTACGTCGCCGTGCTGCACGCCGACGGCTCGGGTCCGCGGATCGGGACCCCCAGCCGCTCGCTCGACCCGGCGGAGCTGAAGGGCCTGGCCCACGATGAGGTCGTCGAGCTCGGTGAGGTCGTGATCGTGGTCGTGCCGCTCGCCCCGGGGGCACACCGTCACGGCGGACCTGGATTGGGTCCGCCCGAGCGTCGCGGTCCGCCTCCCGATCACCTCGGCCCGCCGCCAGCTCGCCCGGGTCCGCCCGGTCACTTGATTGTCGAGTTCGAGCCGATCATGCGGGCCGAGCTGCTCACGCGATCGCGGCGCGAGCTGGGCGTGGGCGTCACCGGAGCCGCCCTGATGCTGCTGGCCTCGCTGGGGTTCTGGCGGCTGTCGCACCAGGCCGAGCGCGCCGAGCAGCGGCTCGCGGCGCAGCGCCAGCTCGCGGCGCTCGGCGAGATGTCGGCCGTGCTCGCGCACGAGCTGCGCAACCCGCTGGCCTCGCTCAAGGGCCACGCGCAGCTGTTGGTCGAGCAGCTCGAGGGCTCCCCCGCACACCCCCGCGCCCAGCGGAAGGCCGAGCGGGTGGTCAGCGAGGCCCGCCGGCTCGAGGATCTGACCCACGGCCTGCTCGCGTTCGTCCGGGTCGGCGAGATCGTCCGCGAGAGGACCAGCCCGGTGGCGATCGTCGAGTCCGCGGCGATCGACCTCGACCGCGACCGGGTCCAGCTGATCACCTCGTCGGCCCCGCGCACCTGGCCACTCGATGGCCCCCGCATGCAGCAGGTCCTGGCCAACCTGATCGACAACGCGCTGCAGGCCGCCCCCGATCAACCGGTCGAGGTCGAGATCACCCAGGCCCATGGCATGCTCGAGTTCATGGTCCGTGATCGCGGCCCCGGAGTCCCAGCGGATCAGCGCGAGCAGATCTTCGCGCCCTTCCACACCACCCGCACGCGGGGGACCGGGCTCGGGCTCGCGGTCGCGCGGCGGATCGTCGAGCTCCACGCGGGCGAGATCACGGTCACCGACAACCCCGGCGGCGGGGCGGTCTTCACGGTTCGCGTCAGGACGGAGTCAGCATGAGCAGGATCTTGGTCGTCGATGACGAAGACGGCGTGCGCGAGTTCATGGCCGAGGCCCTCGAGGATCAGGGCTACGAGGTCGACCAGGCCAGCGACGGCGCCGCGGCGCTGGCCATGCTCGAGGCCGCGGCCTATCAGCTGCTGCTCACGGATCTCAAGATGCCGCACATCGGCGGCATGGAGCTGGTCCGGCGGATCCGCGCCGAGCAGCCCGAGCTCGGCGTGATCGTGCTTACCGCCCACGGCTCGGTCGCGGACGCGGTCGCGGCCATGAAGCTGGGGATCTTCGACTTTCTGCAAAAGCCGCTCGAGAGCCCCACGCAGCTGCGCCTGCTGGTCGCGCGCGCGCTCGAGCGGCAGCGGCTCGAGGCCCTGCGCGAGGCCACCCGCGAGCGCCCAGACGCCGACCCGCTCAGCTACGGAGATCCGATCATGGATCCGGTCGTCGGCGCCCTGCGCAAGGTCGCGGTCACCGACGCGACCGTGCTGCTCGAGGGCGAGAGCGGGACCGGCAAAGAGGTCGCGGCCCGGGCCGTGCACGCGTGGAGCCGCCGCGCCGACGGGCCCTTCATCGCGGTCAACTGCGCGGCGCTGTCGGCCAGCTTGCTCGAGAGCGAGCTGTTTGGCCACGAGAAGGGCGCGTTCACGGGCGCGGCCGCGCGCCGACGCGGTCGCATCGAGCTCGCCGCCGGGGGGACCTTCTTTCTCGATGAAGTCGGTGAGCTCGAGCTCGACCTCCAGGCCAAGCTGCTGCGGGTCCTGCAAGAGCGAGAGTTCGAGCGCGTCGGCGGCAACCAGACGATTCGCGCCGAGGTCCGCTGGATCGCGGCGACCAACTGTGACCTCGAGGCGATGATCGCAGCCGGCCGGTTTCGCGCGGATCTCTATCATCGGCTCGCGCTGTTCCCCGTGCACATGCCCGCGCTCCGGGAGCGTCGGCGCGACATCGTGCCGCTCGCCACTCGGCTGCTGCAGCGGATCGGCAGCGAGCTCGGTCGCCCGCAGCTGCGCCTGTCGAACGACGCCCACGACGTGCTCGAGGCCGCGAGCTGGCCCGGCAACGTACGCGAGCTGGCCAACACGCTCGAGCGCGCGGCGATCCTGGCCGACGGCGACGCGCTCGGCGGCGAGCTGCTGTTTGCGCTGCCCGGCCGGCCCCGGTCGGCGCGTGTCCAAGCCCGCGCCCACGCAGCGCTGGGTGACGGCGCGCCGCCGACCCTCGCCGAGCTCGAGCAGCAGGCGATCCTCGCCGCGCTCGAGCACCACGACGGCAACCGCCGCAAGGCCGCCGACGCGCTCGGGATCGGCCTGCGCACGCTCTACGACAAGCTCAAGCGCTACGAGCTGTCGTGACCCTCGCAGCGAGTATGATCAATGACGGCCGTCAGCCACCGAATGACATCGCGTCCGCGCTGTTGATCAGCTGCCCGTTGCGAAAATAGCGGGGGTGCTCCAGCAACAGCTCGACCCGGCGAGACAGCGGCAGCTCGCAGAATTCACGGAACGAGTAGCGCTGCTGGGCCTCGCCGTAGCCGCAGACGACCTCGTCGAAGGTGGGTGAGCTCAGGAACCTCGGCTTGGCGACCTTGCGTCCGATTACCATGGGTGTACCAACCTGGAAACAGGTTGCGACGATTCTGGCAGGCTTGCAACCCCGATCACCGGCTGCGAGCGAGTCGGAAACCCGGCCTGAGCTGGACCGAAGATCAACGCGCGCGCCGGACCTCCTGCTAGCATCGCCGCATGGCCCAGCCCTCCTCCTCGCCATGGCGAAACTGCAGCCGCTGCAAGAAGCCAATCGCGTTC
Source organism: Enhygromyxa salina (assembly GCF_002994635.1). Lineage (GTDB taxonomy): Bacteria > Myxococcota_A > Polyangia > Nannocystales > Nannocystaceae > Plesiocystis > Plesiocystis salina_B. The sequence goes on from NZ_PVNL01000080.1 coordinate 14,534, forward strand.
GGCTCGACCTACTTGGTCTGCAGCGTCTCGACCTGCAACCGCGCGCGGACGGGCATGGTGTTCTGCAGCATGGAGTGCTGGGACGCCCACTTGCCGATCGCACGGCACCGAGAGGCGAGCGCCGAAGAGCTGACGGCGCCGGCCCGCGAGGGCGAGCCCGCAGCCAAGCCAGGCCCCGAACCCCAGCGAAAGTCTGGCAAGCGGCGAATCGCGCCAGTTCAGCGCCGCGACCCCAGCTTGCCGCGCGACGTGCTGGTGATCAGTAAAGCGTTCAAGGAGTACGTCCGAGCAGCAGGCGGCTGCAATACATCGGACGCGGTGATCGAGGTGCTGTCGGACAAGCTGCGCGACTGGGCCGATCGGGCGATCGATCGCGCCAAAGCCGACGGTCGCAAGACCGTGCTCGACCGCGACTTCATGCCGAAATAACGCGGGGTCGCGGGTCAGGGTCGCAGGGTGACGAGACCCTCGAGGCGCTGACTGGTCAGGCCCAGGCGGCTGTCTTCGTCCTCGCAGCCGATCTCGATCTGCTGGCCCCGCGCGGTCGGGCTCAGCCACGGCAGGAAGTAGACGCCACACTCGACCTCGTCGTGAAACCGGGCGAGGTCGCCCTCGCCGTGGAACAGCATCATCAGCGACCATCGACGAGGGAGCACCCGCAGCAGCTTGGCCAGGCCGCGAGCGAGGGTCGTGACCGTGAGCTCGTCCATGTTCTGCAGCGGATCGTCGAGCACCAGCAGCCCAATTGGGTTGTCGACACGCGGTGCACACAGCAAGAACAGCGCGAGCGTGAACGCGTTGAGCTGCGCGGTGTTCAGGCGCAGGTCCGCGCGCGCGCGGGCCTCGGGATCGTCGCCTCCGCGCAGCTCGCCAGTCTCGAGCCGCAGCCGAGACACGTCGCCGGTCTCGGCGTAGCGCAGGATCACGTCCTCGTAGGCCCAGCGCGCGGGGGTGAACAGCGCCAGCAGCTCGTTGAGCGCGTCGACCAGGCTGAGCGCGCGCTGATCCTTGGCCGAGAGCCGGGCGACGAAGCTGTCTTGGACCGCGGTGCCAACCGTGTGCGCGTGCACGCTGATCTCATGCGCCTGCCGCAGCCGCTCGATCAGGGCCAGGAGCCCGAGCTCGACCTCGGGCTCGGGTTTGCGCGCTGGCGGGGCTGGGCTCGGCTTCGGCTCGCGCAGGTTGGGTGAGTTCGCAGCTGGCGGGGCGGGTGCGGACGCGGCGACGCGCGACGGTCGAGGGCCGGACCGGGTCGTGACGGCACCGGGTGCGGGATGCTTCGCCAGTGGTGTTCGATCGCGCGTGAGCCGAGGGGAGGTCTCGCTAGGCGCAGCCGAGGGCCTGGACGGCGCGAGACCGCGACCCTGCAGATTCGGCGGCGCTTCGCCTGCGTCCTCGGGTTCATCGGCGTCATCGAGTGCATCGAAGCCGAGCACCAGGTCATCGAGCGCCAGCTCCTCGCTCGACGGCCCGTCCAAGTCCCAGTCGCGAGCCTGCTCGGCCGCGGTCGACGTGACCTCGACCTGTCGCTTGGCGTGTTGCTGGTGACGCAGGCTCGCCCACGCGTCTCGCAGCTCCCGCAGCGGCTCGAGCATGTTGGTCGCCGCCGCGCGGATCGGCGTGACCCATGACTGCGCGCCGATCATCGCGGACGCGAACGAGTGGGTCTCGCCGCGCTCGAGCGCCCCGCGGATCCGCGCGCCGAGCCCCGGACCGCGCTCGGCCGGATCCCACCACGCGCCGAAGCGATCGAGCTCCGCGACCTCCTCGTCGTCGAGCCGGACCCGCGCGGCCGCGACGGGCACGCTGTGCTTGCCCAGCTCGCCCTGGTCCGTGCGCCTCAGCGCGCGTCCGAGCTGCTCGCGGCGCTCGGCCCAGTGCCCGCGCACGCCGTCCAGATCGCGCAGGACCAGCGGCTCGACGTCGGCGAGCCCGCGCAGCAACCCCGCCGCCGCCCCGGCCTCGTCGAGTCGAGCCAGGCTCCAGCCTTCGGCGTGGGCCCGCTGCAGCGTGACGATGATCCGCCGCTGCTGATCCGCGAGGTCGATCAAGGCCGCGAGCTCCAGCCACTCGTCGAGCGCCTCGGCGTAGCTGGCCTCGGTGTCGAAGCCGGCGTCCTCCCCCTCCTGCCACCACCGCCCGACCCGGCCGAGCGTCCGCAGCACCGACTCGACGCCGCGCACCCGCTGGGGCAGATCGGCGGCCAGCTGGGTGAACGCGAGCTCGAGCGCGTCCCACAGCGGCGCGTCGGCGGCGACGTGGCCGTGGGTCGCAAGCGCGGTGTCGAGCTGCGCGAGCGCGTCGAGCTGACCGAGCAGCGGCCGCAGCTGGGCGCGTGGGATCGGCAGGATCGCGTCGACGAGATCGGCGTCGAGGCGAGCCTCGGCCAGCGACGCGAGCCGCTCGACGGCGACCTCGTGCAGGTCCTGCCGCTCGCGGCGGTGGCCCTCGAGCCAGGCTCGCACCCGCGCGGGCAGGCGGGCGAGCGCGGCCTCGGCCTCGTCCATGGCGTGGCGCCAGCGCTCGCGGACCGCGGCCTCGTCCGCGAAGAAGGCCGCGAGCAGCTCGGCGGCCCGATCGACGTCGCTGGCCCGGGCCAGCCGGTCCATGACGGTCTGATCGAGCCGAAACGAGGCCGCCCGGGTCCCGGGCGCGAGCGGGCGGTCCGGCCGACCCGGGCCACGCAGCTCGAGGGTCAGCGGCGCGGCCTCGGCCCCGCGCAGCACGATCCGCGCGGGCGTCGACGACCAGCGATTGCGGACCACGTGCTCGTAGTCCTCGACCCCCGACAGCCGCTCGATCGACCCGGTGATCATGAGCTCGAGCGCCTCGACCAGCGACGACTTGCCCGAGCCGTTGTGGCCGTGCAGCAGGTGCAGGCGGGCGCCCTGGTTGAGCGACAGGGTCCGGCGCCCCGGCAGTCGGTACTCGTCGAGCTCGATCGACTGCAGCCGCCCAAAGCTGGCCGGCTCGGCAGCGGCCGCAGCGGTTTGGGGTTGACGCTGCTCGAGCGCCGCAAACCAGCTCCTGGAGTCGCGCAGCAGCCACGAGAACGCCCGGCGCAGCTGGTCCGGGGCGAACGCCTCGGTCGTGGGCCCGTGGGCCGCGAGCACGTTGATCCCGATCGCGTGGAGGCAGTCGGTCTGCAGGGCCAGGTCACGCAGGATCTCACCGATCTCGAACAACAGGTCGACCTGCCCGTCGCCGTCCCAGTCGCGCTCGCGATAGACCAACACCAGCTCGACGCTGATGATGTGCTGGTCGCGGTCGGGGTGCTGCTCGCGGGCCGTGAGCAGCAGGTGGCGCAGGTAGGTCGCGCGGTCGACGTGACGGCTCACCTGGTCGCGGATCGCCGCGGGCTCGTCGGCGTCGACGACCTGGACCATCGCGAGGGTGCACAAGCCCGGGTCGTGGATCAGGAGGTCGACCTCGGGCTCGAAGTGCCCGCAAAACCGCAGCTTGGGCTTGCGCAGGTACATCACTGGACCGGCCGAGGACATCAGCCCCAACCCCGCCGAGCCCAGTCCCGCCACGCCCAGTCCCGCCGAGCCCAGTCCCGCCGAGCCCAGTCCCGCCGAGCCCAGTCCCGCCGCGCCCAGTCCCGCCACGCCCACGCCGCCCCAGCCGAGCCCTTCCCAAAACCCAGGGTGACGCGCGAGCTCGAGCGACTCGGCGCTGACGAAGACCTCGGCGGCCAGCCGGGCCAGCGCGCGCTCGGGGTCTCGCTCGCGCTTGTGCCAGCCGTCGATCAGCGCGGCGATCTGCACGGTCTCGCGCTCGCGCTCGCGGGCCTGCTCCAGCGCGTCCAGCAGCGTGCCGTGGTCGGCGTCCCTGACCACGCTGCGCGCGGTCGTGGCCGCGTGGACCTGCTCGCGCGCGGTCTCGAGGGTCGCGGGATCCAGCAGGGTCCGCGCCCGCTCGAGCGCCGAGCACAGCCCAAATTGCTCGACCAACACGCGCTCGAGATCATCGAGAAGCTGGGTTCGATCGTCGGATGGCGCGGGCGTGGTCGCTGGCATGACTGAAGCGGTTCTCGAGCGAGGTTCCCGGGCCGGTCAGGCGACCCGCAGCGGTCGTGACTGGCCCGACTCGACCGGGCCGTCGATCCCCAACACCTCGGGCAGGGCGTCGAGCATCGCCTGACTGGGCTCGTCGGCCACGGCCCAGCGCCACAGCGAGGGTGCGCCGGGCGTACCCGGGAGCGGCCGCTGATCGCTGGCCCACCATGGGATCGCCTGCGCGCGCAGCCGCCAGTGGTGCACGCGCCCGGCAAACGCCCCGCGCACCCGCGAGCGGACCGAGCGACGATCAAAGCCGCTCAACACGATCGCCAGGGCCCGCGGGGTCGAGGGCAGCGCCTCGGTCCCGCTCGAGAAGCTCACGGCCGGCCGCTGCGACTGGCCAGGGGCCACGCACGGGCTCGGCTGAGACCACTCGCGCAGCTCGCCGCGCCAGCTCGCGATCATGCGCCGCAGCGCGATCTCGACGACGACCCCCCAGCCGGTCCACTGCGGGTGCTCGGACGGCGGGAAGAACCACTGCCGACGGTTGACCACCCGCACGGACGCCCCGGGCCCGTCGCGCCGCAGCACCGCCTCGCCGATCGCCAGCTCGCGCAGCAGCGCCGGATGAAAGCGATCCGTCCAGCCGACCACGCGATCGAACTGGCTGTCACTCGGGCCCGCGCGCTCCCAGCCCCGCGCCTGCTCGAACTCGGCGTCGGTCAGTTCGTGGAGCCGATCGAGCACGCGGACCCGCTCGCGCTCGGGGCAGCCATGGCCGAGCAGGTTGGTGGCCACCCGGCGCAGATCGACCTCCACGCACTGCTCCTGGCGGATCCGCACGGTGCGATGCCACAGCCAGCGCATGGTCTGGTCGAGCCTGGGGAACCCGTCCATACCCTCGAAGTAGGACTGCAAGTAGTTGGGGTGGTGGGTCTGCGAGGGGTGAGCGATGCCCTCGGCCCGGCTGGCCGCGCGCAGGACCTCGAGCGCGTCGAACTCGAACCCGCCCGGTCCGCCCAGGAAGAACGCGCGGGCCCGCTGGGCCCGGCCGTCGGTCGTGTCGGACTCGATCTGCGCCTTGGATGCCTCGGCGGCCGCGCCTGCGCCTGCGGCCGTGTCCGCGCGGGCACCACCGCGAGCCGCTCGCTCCGCGCCGCGGACGTCATGCTGGGCGTGCAGTACCCGCTCGTCCTGCTCGGTCGCGCCCAGTCCCCCCAGGAGTCCCCCCAGGCGAGGCCCGCCCACTCGGGCGTTCACGGACGCGATCTCTTCGAACGCAGTCCGGAACGCGTCGTGGAGCACCCGGTCGCGGATGCTGTAGCCGCAAAACACGATCGAGCGGGTCCGCAGCAGGTTGGCCAGCAGGTCGCGCGACCACGCGTCCTCGCGCCAGTTTTGGATCTCGCGGAACGTGAACACGATCGAGGGCAGGTAGCTGGCGAACGCCCGGCGTGCGTCGCTGAGCTCCGGTTCGGCCCCGCTCGCGAGCGCCTCGACGACGCGGGTCCGCGCCCACCGATAGCACTCGGCGCAGCCGTGGATCTTGGCGACCAGGGCCGAGCGGTGGGTGTGGCCAAACCGAAAGAAGTCCGCGGCCTGGCCGATCCGCGCGAAGTGGGACAGCTCGGTCAACAGCGGCGGCGGCTCGGGGTCCTGCCCCGGCGCGTCGCACAGCCGACAGGCAAACCCCGACAGCCGATACGCGCCCTCGATCAGCATGTCGTAGTTGGTGGTCAGCAGCGTGCGGCACAGGCCGTCGCGGGCCCACCGGGCGATGATGTGATGACGCGGGCGCAGCCGGTCGGCGTAGCTGCGCTCGACCTCGGCGATCTCGCGCGCGTGCGGGCGACCGGCCATGACCGAGGGATCCGCGAACCCGAGCGTGTCGAGGAACAGCGCCTTGCCGCGCTCGCTCGGGCCCCACGCCTCGCCAACCAACAGCCGCGGCTCGATCGGCGAGACCCGCTCGACCCGGCCCCAGATCGGGTTGCACTCGAGCAGCGTGGTCTCGCGCTGGTGGACGTCGACCCAGAAATCTTCGCTGAACCCGACCTCGGTGCAGGCGTCGACCAGGGTCCCGAACGCCTCGCACATCCACTCGTTGGGCCGGTAGTAGTCCTGCTCGAGGATCTTCGCGTGGGCGACCGTGGTCAGCGGATCCCTGCCCTCTTGGCCCAGCCAGAAGGTCTCGCGCAGGACCTCGCGCAGCCGCTTGGCGGTCGCGACCACGGCCGCCGTGAGCTGCTCGCGGCGCTCGATCATGACCGAGCTCATCGCGTCGAACCGCGCGAGCAGCCGCAGCAGCAAGCGCTGGCCGCTGAGGCCCTCGCTGTCGAGCGAGAACCCGGCCCCGACGAAGAACACGACCTGACCGTGGTAGATCCGCTCGGCCAGGTTCTCGAGCTTGGACAGATCAAAGCTGGTCGCGCGGGTCACTTGCGGCGCCCCTTGTGCTTCTTGCTGATGACAGGTTGGACAGACTGGACGGATCGGCCGGACTCGGTCGTCTCGGCCGCCGGCTCGGAGGTCGCGGAGCTCGGCAGCGCCTGCCAGACCCGGCTGTTCGCGCGGGCCAGCCAGCGCTCGTGGGCGACGACGCGGGCGCCGAGCCGCTCGATCGCCGCGGCGTCTCGCTGACCCGACCAGTGGGCCCACAGCGGGTTGGGCCGGCGCCCGCCGTCGTCGACATGGGCGAGCACCAGCCGCTCCGGCGCCAGGGTCTCGGCGCTGCTCCAGTCCCCGAGCAGCGGCGGGAGCGAGTCGACGCTGCGCCGCTCGATCGCGGTCCGGACCAGGGTTGCGAGCAGGTCGAGCGGGGGCCGACGATCGACGAGCAGCTCGACGAGCTCGGCGAGATCGTCGAGCGCGCCCTCGCTCACGGCCCGATACGGCAGCGCCTCGAGCAAGCGCTTGGGCACCTCGTCGAGCGTGGCCAGGGAGTCGACGACCACCAGCGTGCGCTCGCTGACCCAGCGCATGCTGCGATCGAGATCCCAGACCAGCGTGGAGGCGGCCGTCGAGCTGGCCGCCCCGACGACCAGCGCACCGAGTTGATCGCCCAGCCGCGCGCCGTAGCGCTCGACGGTCTCGCGCAGCTCGCTGATCGACTCGACCGCGACGCTCACGGTCTGAAACGATCCACGCAGGCGGGCGGCGACGCTGGCCGCGACCGCGTCGGTCGGCATCCCGACCACCAGGACCAGCGCGGAGCCTGCGTCGTCTTTGCTGTGCACGCCCGGTCATCGTACCGAATCGTCGCGCCGCCGGGGCGCCGATGTTGGCGACCCCGGCCGTTCGTGCCCACGCAACCGCTCAGTGCCCGAGCAGGTCCTTGTCCTTGGGCCGGTAGATCTGCAGCTCGTAGATCCGCCGCCGGCCGTTTTGCGCCTCGACCTCGATCAGCGCTACGCTGGCCCCGTTGGTCTGCAGCGGCGGCTCGCCCTCGACCCCGCCGGGCTGCTGCAGCTGCACGGTCGTGACCCCGAACAGGCGCTTGCCATCGAGGAACACCTTCGAGGTGTTGACCGCTGGCACCGCGACGATGCGCACGCGCGTGGTCGCGTCGGGGACCTCGACGCTGTAGCTCTCCTTGTCGGGATGCTTGCTCTGCTCGGCCTCGGTCGGGATGTTCTTCACCAGCTCCTGGTCCTGATAGTTGATCAGGCAGCGCAGGGTCTTCAGGGCCGCGTTGTCGTTGCCGCGCCGATAGGTCAGCTCGTAGATCGACGAGCCGCCGTCCTCGGCCCGGACCTCGAAGTTGGTCACGTGCGAGCCGAACCCGGCGGCGTTGAGGGTGAACTCCGTATCCGAGGCGTGCGGCTTGCCGTTGATCTGCAGCTTGGCCAGCTCGTTGGTGAGCTTGGGCCGGTAGCCGAGCTTGGCGTCCTGGGTGTCGACGAGCTCGTACGTCAACACCTTGGGGGCAAACCCGGCGGGCGCGTTGCCGGCCTGGACCAGCTTGCCGGCCGAGGGCGTCAGCGCGGCGAGGCTGTGATCGCTGCTGGCCTGCGCGCGCGTGAGCGTGAGCGTGTAGGCGGCCACCGTGTTGTTCTGCGCGGTCGCGGTGACCTCGACCGTGTTGCTCCCGACCCCGAGCTGCAGCGGCGGCGACTCGACGCCCGACGAGCTCGACACCGTCTTGCCCGCGCACGCGACCTCGACCTTGGCCTTGCATGAGGCGTTGGCGGTGACCGTGAGCGCCGCGCCGTCCGTGTACGAGATCGTGCCGCTGTAGCTGGTCGTCCCGGACTTGAACGGCGCGTCGAGCCTGCCCGTGCCGCCCAGCTTCAAGCTGCGCAGCCGCACGATGTACTGGCAATCACTCGGGCACTTGTCAGGAAAGAAATCGGGGCACGCGTCGGGCCCTGGGTTACCGGGGCAGCCGACCGGGCGCACGGGGAAGTCACCGCGAAAGTACGGATATTGCTCGTACTTGTCGGGACGTGGGTAGCGCTGATCGATGACCGGCAGGCTGAGCTCGACCCACAGCTGGACCTTGCTGTCGCCCGCGATCGCGGCCACGGTCTTGGGCAGCGTCAGCGTGACGGCCTTGTCATTCGCCGACTTGGCGACCTGACCGTCCTTGGGCCCGCCAGGCTGCTGGCCGAGCTTGCCCGAGTCGAACACCGGTGAGGCCGGGTGGGTGCCCTTGCTGAACCACTTGCCCTCGACGACCGCGAATTGCTCGGCGTCGATTCGCTGCTGCCCGGTGAGCATCTCGAGCTCTTGCGGGATATCGGTGGAGGTCACCTGCTTGCTGACCTTGCGAACCGAGCGATCACCAAAGACGTGCTGATCCCAGGCGTAGGCGTTGAGGTCGTAGGCCTTGAGCTGAATCCACGACTTGGACTTGTGCGCGTTGTTGTAGCGGGTCACCGCGACGTACCCGAACTGTTTGTAGTAGTCGGGATCCTGGTCGTCGGTCGGGAACCGAAACTCGTGCTCGCCGCCGTGCATCTGCTCGGCGGTCTGTGAGCTCAGCGCGTTGATGTTCTGCAGGAACAAGAAGCCCGTGGCCTCGCCGTAGGGAAACTTGCTGAGGATGACGTTGTTGAACTCCGCGCTTGGGGTGGTGCTGGCCGCGAACTCGCTGCGGATGTCGAACAGCGAGGCGTTGCGCGAGGCGATCATGCGCTTGGCCAGCGGACCGCGCGGGCCCCAGACGCCCCAGAACGCCTCGATCTCGTCGCCGTGGGGGACGTTGCGCAGCGCCCAGGCCAGCCGCGCGGGCGAGAAGTTCTGGTGGGGGTCCTCGGTATAGGTGCGCAGCAGCGGCGTCGCATACAGCACGGCACCGGTCGCGCGCTCGACCAGGAACAGCCGCGCCAGCGCGACCGGCCGCGCGACCAGGGCCCGCTCGTAGGCCCGCTCGAGCTTGCCGACGTCGGTCTTGTAGCTCTTGGGCCACACGCCAATGCCCACACAAGGCGCGATCCCGGCCGCGTCGGCGTCGGCCCGGACCAGCGTCAGGAACCGGCCCTCGCACGTCCCTTCGACGGTGGGCGCGGTCTGACGCATGACCGCGAACGGGGTGAACGGCGGCTGACCGCCGGTGTCGATCAGCTGAAAGAAGTGGTTACCGGCCCGCTTGAACACCCGCAGGATGCACGAGATGTGCGGGTGGTTGTCGGGATGCTGGGCGGGGATCGGCTTGGGGTCTCGCTTCTCGCGTTCCGCTTCGGAGTAGCCGCGCACGACCTTGCCCGTGACGATCTGCTCGGTCCCGTCGTCCGCCTTGACCCGGTGCTTCTCGTCGTTGAACACGAAGAAGTCGCCGGGCCCGAGCGGGAACTGTGGGTCGTCGTAGAGCTTGGCCGGGAGCGGACCGTTGGCGTCGGCCTCGTCGATGATCGTGCCGCCGGCGGCCGTGGCGACGTGGAACGAGGCCCGCTGGGCGCCCATCTCCCCCCGGCTGCCGGGCGCGAGCGCGTAGATGTCGGCGCCGCGCAGGTAGTTGACCATGCTCGTGAGCTGCTGACACTCCGTGCACCACGGGTAGGTGATCTCGTCGGCCGAGGGCCGCATGCGCTCCCAGAACACGTCGTTGTTGAGGTGGACCAGGCGCTTGCCCGTGACGCCCGGCACGTGACAGTTGCCATACACGTTGCCCGGCATCTGGTAGGGCAGGCCCAGGAATTTCTCTGCAATGATCGCGCTGAGCTGCTCGTCCACGCGGCGCAGCGGCTGGCTCGACTTCTGCCGGCGACCCGAGAACGCGCCGTCGATCGAGGTCGCCATGCCCACGCGAAACCGATCGTTGTCGATCAGCGCGGCGTGGATGTGCGCGAGCATGTCGTTGAGCTTGTGGCCGGTGCTGGGCTTGGCCTGGCGCCCGGCCGCCGTGTTGATCGCGTGGACCAGGCGCGGCGGCGCGTCGTCCCGCCGGATCTTCGTCAGCTGGTTGAGCTTCACCCCGTAGCGGTACGACGCCTTGGCGAGCAGGGCCGAGTTCGTGGACTTGATCAGCTCGACGTCGAGCGAGATCTTGCCGATGTTCTCGAGCGGGACCGAGAACTCGGTCTTGTACAGGTGCTCGCGCGGGTTGACCCGCTTCATGATCTTGCGCTGGTCGAACAGCTTCTTGTCGTCCTCGAGCTCGACGGCGTCGTGAAACACCCGCAGCGTGCACAGGACCTCACCGGTCAGGTAGCCGGCCCGATAGAACGCCAGGCGGACGATCAGCTTGCCGTCCTGCGCGACGATCTCGGGGGACTCGAGCTTGTGTTCGTTGGCCACAATTAGATCAGCTCCGCTTCAGACTGCGTAGTAAGGGTCGTCGTCGATCGTGACCATCACGCCGCCAGGCGGCAGGCGCTCGACGGTCAGCAGCCCGTCTTCGTCGATCTCGGCCCGCTTGGCGCCCCACGGACTCCAGATCAGACACTCGCCGGGGTCGACCCACTCGGCGTCGAACTCGGCCTGGACCAGCCCATGCTGGACCTGGGTCTGCAGCGTGTCGGCGTAGATCAACGGACGGCGCCCGGCGACCTCGCGCTCGGCCGCGCTCGCGTTGACGTGAAAGCTGACCGCCGGAAAGTCCTCGTTGATGCCCAGCGTGACCTCCGACCAGGTCACGTGGTCGGGCTGATACCAGGCCACGAAGCTGGCCCGCGCGCCCTCGTTCTCGGCGACGGCCTCGATCGAGCCGACCAGGACGCGCTTGCCCTGGACCTCGAGCTCGACGTCGAACCGGACCAGGCTGCCGTCGGCGAGCTTGGGCGCGCGCAAGATCATGTCGCGGGGCTCGCCCATCCGCGCCGGATCTCCGGGGCGATCCCAGCCGACCTTCCAGACCGCCTTCCAGCTGATCGGCAGCGGCTTGCGGGCGATGATCGTGGGGTCGAACAGCTCGCAGGCACGCTCGGCGCAGCCGCCCGCGAAGCACTCGAGCGGTGGGATCTCGCTGGGATCGAAGAAGGTGACCTCGACCCGCCGATTGGTCGCGCTGCGGATCCCGTCGCGGCCGATCTGGTCGAGCGGATGAAACTCGCCGCAGCCGGTGTGCTTGGTCTGCGCGGCCGCCCAGGTCAGCCCAGCCTGGCGCGCCGCGAGCTCCTGGTGGCTGAGCTCGAGCGTGCGCGCGATGTGGTCCTGGTAGAGGTCGAACACCGCGCCCCAGGTCTGCCTGCCGAAGTCGCGATCGACGTCGAGCTGCTCGCCGCTGCCGCCGAACTCGTGGCCGTGCTCGTTGTAGTGGACCTGCAGCTGCTTGGTCGCAGCCCAGTGGTCATTGTGATTCTCGGCGAGCGAGCAGGGCCAATCCGTGTAGTCGGCGATCCAGTCGAGGATGAAGTTCTTGTCGGGGATCAGGCGATTGGCCTTGGTCTCCTTGTCGGCGATGTGCGGCGCGTCGACGGCGTCCTCGAACGCCTGGCGATCGCCCGCGACCAGCCCGTATACGACCTGCGCGCGCAGCTGCGAGAGCGTGACGTTCTCCGCGTCGCTGCCGACGGTGTCGGTGTGGCCCAGGATCAACAGCGACTTTTGGCCCTCGTATTGGGCCGAGTATTGCAGCACGGCCATGCACAGATTGAGTCCGGTGATCGGCTCGCCCTCTTCGTTGAGCGGCGGCGTGTGGTCCTTGGTCTCGGGCAGCAGCGCGGTGCTGTTGAACGAGAAGAACACGTCATCGAACTCGATGAACTGCACCCGCGAGTCGAGCAAGGTCACGACGTGCTGCCGACCCGTCTCGAGCTGGAGCACCGTCGGCGCCATCGCGTCCTTGCGCGAGATCGTCACCCGATTGGGGGCCTTCGGCACACCGTGCTGGTTAGCACGGTGTTCGCGCGCCCTTCAACAACTTCATTCGTCACCAGCCAACACGCAGCCTCCATGGTCGGGCTCCGACCCCACCGGGCGAGCCCAGGCTCGCACACATGTGCCTGTTGACCTTCCGATTGGCGACGCCGTTCCGCTGGCCTGACGGGTCCACGGTGCCACGCATTTTCGACGTGTGCTCGTCGCTCAGCTCGCAATTTGGACCGCCGGACGGCCAGCAGATGACTGCTAGGCTAATTTTCAAATGGCTCCATACCCCCTCATGCTGCTGACCGCAGCCTTCATGTTGGCTCCCGCAATCGGCGGCTGCAGCCAGCAAAAATATGACGTCGACACCCGTCCGCCCGCCACGGCAGGGCACGCGGAGATCGTGCTCACGGCCGACAAGACCGGCAACGGCCAGCTCAGCATGGAGCTCGAGCACCTCCCGCCACCGCAGCAGATTGACCCGTCGCTGCAGTACTACGTGGTGTGGGCGACCGCGGACGGCCGCGATCCCTACAAGCTCGGTGTCCTCGACTACGACGCCAAGGACCGCACGGGGAAGCTCGACGCGACCTTCTCCGATGATCGGCTGACGCTGATCGTGACGCTCGAGAAGGACGCCACGGTCAGCGCTCCGCTCGGCGCTCGCGTGCTCGAGCAGGTCGTCATCGCGCCAAGGCGATAGCAGCGGTCAGGGGCGAGCTTTCGTCGCTCGCTCGCTCGGGTCCACGGTATGATGCGCGGCACCTGCTGCCATGCCGGCCTCGACCAACTCAGCGCGCGCGACCGAATTCATGTTCGCGGTCGCGCTCGCCTCGAGCGTGCTCGCGTGCAATCCAGACGACTCGCACGCCGATGCCCAGGCGGACGCCAGCGACGACGGCGACACGGAGCCGCCAGGCCCGACCTGGCATCGAGACATCGCGCCGCTGATCCACACCCACTGCGTGCGCTGTCACCAGGCCGGCGGCGTCGCTCCGATGTCGCTCGATGACCACGCCAGCGCCCAGCCCTGGGCGGCGCAGATGCTCGACGAGATCGCAGCCGGGACCATGCCTCCGTGGGGCGCGAGGGTCACCGAGCGCTGTCAGCCAGACCACGAATTCCGGGGCGACCCCACGCTCACCGACGCCGAGCTCGACTTGCTCGCGCGGTGGCTCGCCGCCGATACACCCGCGGGTGACCCAGCCACCGCGGCGCCGCTGCCCGAGCTCGACTCGCTCGATCTCGCCGACGTCAGCGCCAGCTTTCACAACGCCCTGCCCTACGCGTTCGAGGGCCCAGACGACGCCTACGTGTGCTTCTCGGCTGACCTTGGCCTGAGCGAGCCCGCGTTCCTCGACGGGATCCAGGTCCTGCCCGACAACCAGGCGATCGTCCACCACGTGCTCGTGTGGGTCACGCCAACCGAGCCGGCCGGGCACCCCGGGCCGTGGGACTGCCCGCCGGGGGCCATCCTCGACGACGCCTGGCTCCTCGCGATCTGGGTGCCCGGCGCCTCACCGACGATCTTCCCCGAGGACGTGTCGTTCGCGGTCCCGGCCGGCGCCCACGTGATCTTGTCCTACCACTACCACCCGCCTGGACCCGGGACCTACACGGATCGCAGCGGCGTGGCGCTGCGCTGGCAACCCGAGCCCACCCCCTGGCTCGGCGCGTTCGCGATGTTGGGCCTGCACCCCGAGCCCACGCAGCTCGTCGATCCGCCGTTCATGATCCCCGCGGGCGCGAGCGATCACGTCGAGACCGTCGCCGAGCCGTGGCCGGCCGACGAGGTCTCGCTGTTCTCGATCGGCACCCACATGCACTACGTCGGCCACGATCAGCGAATCGTGGTGCAGCGCCCGGGCCAGAGCTTTGCCGACGCGGACTGCCTGCTGCACACGCCCGCGTGGGACTTCGACTGGCAGCGCATGTATCCGATCGATCGTCCGCTCGAGCAGCTGCCCACGCTCGGGCCCGGCGACACCGTGTGGATGGACTGTCGCTACGACAACACCCTCGCCAATCCCGGCGTGGCGCAGGCGCTGAGCGAGCAAGGGCTCAGCGAGACCCAAGACGTGCACTGGGGCGACAGCTCGCTCGACGAGATGTGCGTGGGGCTGGTCGGCGTCGCGTGGCCGATCGCTACCCCGGATCCTGGGCCCTGACATGAGCCGCGACGTCAGCCGACGGACATTCTCGTCCGGTGTCCTGCAGGCGACGGTCGCCGGCTTGCTGCCCGGCTGTGGGCGCGCTGCCGAGGCTCAGCCGCGCGACGCGGCGCCCGAGCCCGCGCGAGCACCCGAGCCCGCGCGAGCGCCCGAGCCCGCGCGAGCACCCGAGCCCGCGCGAGCACCCGAGCCAGGCAGCGCGATCGAGGTGATCGACCCCGAGCCGACCCCGCCAACCACGATCGCTCCCGGCCGCCCCCCCGAGCTCGACGGCGAGTTCCCCGACTGGACCCTGGGAGACGCGAGCGCCTCGACCCACACCATGTTGATGTTCCGGGGCAACCCGGCCCACAGCGTCTCCGGCGTCGGCACCCTCGCCGCGCAGCCCGAGCTGCTGTGGCGCAAGCGACTCGGCGACTACCACGGGACCCGGGCCGATGGCACCGTGTTTCGCTGGGCGGGAACTGGGTGGACTGGCCAGCCAGTCCGCTGGGGCTCGCGGATCTACGTGGGTGCCGTCGACGCCAAGTTCTACTGCTTCGACGCCGACACCGGCGAGCAAAAGTGGAGCTTCGACGAGGGCGGCATGTACAAGAGTTCGTGCTGTTTTTACGCCGGGCGGATCTACGTGGGCAACGTCGACAACCGGATCCGCTGCCTCGACGCCCGCGACGGCAGCCTGGTGTGGAGCTACAACACCGGCCGCGACTGCGACTCCTCGCCGTGCGTGTCGGGCGGGCGGCTCTACATCGGCGGCGAAGACGGCAAGCTCAAGTGCCTCGAACCGGCTGACGGGGCGCTGCACTGGGAGCTCCCGCTCGGGGAAGGCATCGGCGCCCCGCGGGGCTCGGGCGGGATCGAGTCGTCCCCCGCGGTCGCCGACGGTGAGGTCTACGTCGGCCACTACGACGGCTACTTGATCTGCGTCGACGCCAACACCGGCGAGCAGCGCTGGCGGGCCACGACCGGCGGCGACACCGACGTCTCCCCCGTGGTCGTCGGCGACCTGGTCTACGTCGCCGCCGAGACCGGCTCCCCGTTCCTGCGCGCGTTCGATCGCAGCAAGCGCGGCGCGTTGGTCTGGGAGTTCGAGAGCTGGCGCGGGTTCTGGTCGACGCCCGCGGTGCTCGGGGATCGCCTCTACATCGGCGGCCACGACGGCGTCATGTACTGCCTCGCCGCCACCACCGGCGCCGTGATCTGGACCTTCGCGGCGCAGGCGTCGATCTGGTGCTCGCCCGTGCTCGTCGACGGCAAGCTCGCGTTTGGCTCGCACGATCCCTTCTTCTACTTGCTCGACGCCGAGACCGGGGCGCTGCTGTGGAAGCACGAGATCGGCGGCCGCACCCACTCGACCCCGTGTGTCGTCGACGCGAAGATCCACGTGGGATCGACCAATGGCTATTTTCATTGCTTCGGGTGAGTGACTGGTCACTCGCAAATGCCCACACTGGCTATTCACCAGGCACCGCGCGCGGTCGCGCTGTTATGATTTGCGAGTCCGCTCATGGAAAACTCAACCACCGTCGTCAAGTGCCCCGAGCCGCTCGCGCCTCTGTTCGCGCAGGCCGAGCAGATCATGCAGGGGTTCTTCACCGATCTCGAGCGCGTGCCCGAGCGCGGGCAGATTCACATTCAGGGTGTTCGCTACATGCTCATGCGAACGGACTCGATGGCGATCGAGCTGCAGGAGGAGCTGCGCAAGACCTTTGGCGAGACCGGCGCTCGTCAGATCCGCTACAAGCTGGCCAAGGCCTGCGGGATCCGTGACGCCAAGCTGTTCGCCGAGCGGCTCGAGATCGAGGATCCGACCATGCGGATGGCCCTCGGTCCGGTTCACTTCGCCCACGTCGGCTGGGCCAACGTCAACATCTTCGAGGACAGCGCGCCGCAGCCCAACGAGGACTTTTTCTTGGCCTACGACCACCCCTACTCGTTCGAGGCCGCGTCCTACCTCGAGAACGAGATCGTGAGCACGCACCCAGTCTGCCACATGAACGCGGGGTACAGCGCCGGGTGGGGCGAGGCCAGCTTCGACATCGATCTCAAGGCGGAGGAGCTGACGTGCCGGGCCAAGGGCGACGCGCAGTGCATCTTCGTGATGGCGCACCCGCGCAACTTCGAGCGCCTGCGCGACGAGTTCGCCCGCGCGCGGGGGCTGATCTGAGCGTGGAACCACAGGATCCGACACCGCTCGCCCGTCGGTTCGAGCGGCTGGTCGAGAGCACCCGCTTCGTGCAGCTGATGGCCCAGACCTTCTCGACCCTGGACCTGACCGTGCGCGACGACATCGCGGACACGCTCGGAGCGCTGACGAGCAGCTACTTCGATTGCCGCGCCCGACTGGTGCTGCTGGTCGACGACGACACCGGCGCGCTGCGGGTCGCGGCGAGTGATGGCTTCGCCGACGCGGGCGCGCTCTTGTCGGCCCCGGGCCAGGCGCTGTGGACCTGGCTCATGCATGAAAAAGTCGCGACACAGCTCGGGCCGACCGAGCTGCGCTCGCGCTGGCCCGAGGCCCCGGCCGCGCTGTGCGAGGGCATGGCCTGCGTGGCGATCGACGTGCGGGACCGCTCGGTCGGGCTGCTCGCGGTCGCAGGCAAGCGCTCGAGTGAGCCGTTCGACGAGGAGGGGCTGACGTTTTTGTCGTGTGCCTCGGGCCTCGCCGCGATGGCGCTGGCCAACGCCAACGCCCACGAGCTCGAGCTCGCTCAGCGGCGGCTCGCCGAGCGTCGGGCCGAGGAGGCCGCGGCCGAGACCCGCGCCAAGCAAGCGGCGCTCGCCGAGCTCGACGATCGGCTCGCGCTCGTCGAAGCGCAGCGCCGCCAGATCGTCGCGCTCTCGACCCCCTTCTTGCAGATCGGCGCCGACATCTTGGTGCTGCCGCTGGTCGGGACCATCACCGCCCACCGCTGCGAGCACCTGCTGGACAAGCTGCTCGCCGAGATCGCCCGGCGCCACGTCGGCTTCGTGATCCTCGACGTCACCGGGATCGAGCAGGTCGACACCAACACCGCCCACCACCTGGTCCGAGTCGGACAGGCCGCCAGCCTCGTCGGTGCCCAGTGCATCCTGACGGGGATCCGCGCCAGCGTCGCCCAGACCCTGGTCGGGCTCGGCGCGGACATGGCGTCGCTGCTGACCATGCGCACCCTCGGCCACGGCCTCGCCGAGTGCCACCGACGCCTGCAGCAGCGCTGAAGCGGGCGGGCGTCGGGCGGGCCAACACTCGGCGAAGGCCGAAGATCACGCCCCCCGAGCGATGATCCAGCACCGATGCACGGTCTTGTTGCGAGAAAAATCCGGCGGAATCGTCCCCCGCAGCTCCTCGACCACCAGTCCATCGAGCCCGTCCTCATCGAGCTTGAACTTGCGCAGGTTGGTCGAGAACCACAGCTGTCCGCCCGGCCGCAGCAGGTCGACGCAGCGCCAGATGATCTCCACATGGTCGCGCTGCACGTCGAGGGTGCCCCGCATCCGCTTCGAGTTCGAGAAGCTGGGCGGATCGCAGAAGATCAGGTCCCAGCGCCGAGACCCCTGCTCGCGGACCCACTCGAGCACGTCGTCGCGGATCAGCTCGTGAGCCGGCCGTGAGCGGCGGTAGCCCTGGTCGTCCTCGGGTCCGACGCACGCCAGGCCGTTGAGCGCGAAGTTGCGGGCCGCCCACTCGAGGTAGATCCGCGACAGATCCACGCTGGTCGTCGAGCTGGCCCGGCCCAGCGCCGCGTGGACGCTGACGCTGGCCGTGTAGCAGAACAGGTTGAGCACCTGCTTGCCGGCTGCGGCCTCGCGCAGCTTGGCGCGGACCGGCCGATGATCCAAGAACAGCCCGGTGTCGAGGTAGTCGTCGAGGTTGACCCACAGCCGCGCCGGCCCCTCGCGGACCGCGAACTCGTTGCCGCTGTCGTCGAGCTTGCTGTACTGCTTGGTGCCCTTTTGCCGCTCGCGCTTCTTGATGTGCACGCGCTCGCGGGTGAGGCCGAGATCCTCGCGGATCACGGCGAGCGCCTCGCCGCGGCGGCGCCGAGCGTCGGCCTCGTCGACGGTGTCGGGCGGCGCGTACTCCTGCACGTGGGCATGGACCAGCCCGGTGTCCGCCGCCTCGTAGAGATCGACCGCGAAGTTGTACTCGGGGATGTCGGCCTCATACAGCCGATAGCAGCTCACGCCCTCGCGCTTGCACCACGCGCGCAGCTTCTTGTGGTTCTTGCTCAGGCGGTTGGCGAACGAGCGCGCGCCCTCGCTGCGCTCGCGCACGACCACCGGCTCGGGCTTGCCGTCGGCCCCGACCGCGCGCGGCTTGGGCTCGTGGACGTCGATGCGCAGGATCTGACACTCGATCGGTCCGTCGTGCAGCACGTTGCGCTTGCGCGCGCGCAGCCCCAGCGAGCGACCGAGGCTGGTGTCGCCGCACAGCAGCGCCGCCTCCCAGCCGACGAAGCGCTCGCGCAGCTGCCGACCGAGCGCGGCGTACAGCGACTCGAGCTCGCGCCGGTTGCCGAGCCGCTCGCCCCACGGTGGGTTGCAGACGACCAGGCCCGTGAGCCCGCTCGGCGCCTCGACCTCGGCGAGGCTGCGCTTCTCGATGTGGACGAGCCCGCGCAGCCCGGCGGCCTCGACACACGCGAGCGCGGCCCGGACGGCGTCGGGCTCGGCGTCATAGCCGATCAGCCGGGGCAGCGGACCGGCCAGCCCGGCTTCGCGACGGGCCAGGGCCTCGTCGCGCAGCGGCGCCCAGACCTCGGCGTCGTGGCCGGCCCAGCCCTCGAACCCCCAGCGCTCGCGCAGCAACCCGGGCGCGACATCCCCGGCCAGCCACGCGGCCTCGATCAGAAAGGTCCCCGAGCCGCACATCGGATCCACGAACGCGCCGCGATTGTGCCCGCCCGCGCGCAGCAGCACGGCCGCGGCCAGGTTCTCGCGCAGCGGGGCGGCGACCGAGGCGACCCGGTAGCCGCGGCGGTGCAGCCCCTCACCCGCGAGCTCGATGCTGAGCGTGGCCTTGTCGCCGCGCAGGTGCAGGCGCAGGCGCAGGTCGGGAGCGTCGAGATCGACGCTGGGCCGCTCGCCCCAGCGCTCGCGCAGGTGGTCGACGAGCCCGTCTTTGACCCGCAGCGCCGCGTAGTGGGTGTTGTCGATCCCGCTGTCCGGCGCGGGCGTACCGGCCGCCGAGATCGCAAAGCTGCGGTAGCGGGCCAGGTGGTCGGTCCACGCGAGCGCGCGCGCAGCCTCGTAGAGCGCGTCGCCGTCGACCGCCGGCAGCTCGGCCACGCGCAGCAACACGCGACCGGCCACGCGCGACCACAGGCAGGCCCGGTAGCCCAGCCCCAACGATCCATGAAAGCCGACGCCACCTGTGCGCGCGCGCGGGCGCTCGGCGCCGATCGTCTCGAGCTCGGCTGCGAGCAGGTCTTCGGCCCCGCGCGGGGCCGTGGCAAAGAATTCGTGGGTCATCGTGGTTGTGTCGGTGAAAAGCAGACGCGCGCGAACCCAGGGCTCGCGCGCGTCTGATCGTGTAGGAAGGCCGGTGGCCGACTACAGATCGTGTGGTCGAACCGTGCTGCGACCGTTCTGGGTGCAGCGGTGGATCGCGGCCTGAAGCATCGCGTGAACCTTGTCAGAGACGGCGGCGACGAGCTCACCATCGCTGCGAAGACCGGCCTCTCGGACGACCTCCTTGATCTTGGAGCCTACGACGACGATTTCCTTGGGTTTGTTGGCCATGACGGGGACCTCTCGTGTGCTGGGGAGCGTGCGTGGGATTGGTAAATCGGGGTTTATGGCCGTTAGGCCACACCGCGACGACTGCGGTGCCGCGCACGATAAACGGCCCAGGGTGGGCTTGGCAAAGGCAAATTCGCCCAAAGTGGCTCCACTGGCCCCGTCAGCGCTCGATCGGGCGGCGCTTCGATCGCCGCCCGGCGATCCCAAATACGCGCAAAGTGGCGAAATCAGGCAATTTTTTGGTTCTCGGGGCAGGTCCGGGGGCGACCCAGGCCGGGCAAAGTCGAACGCGTCGACGGGGCTTGCTCACTGTCCAGGCGCGGCCGCCTGGGCCTGTCCTCGGTGGTCTTCGAGCTTCAGACGGCGCACGGCGGGCCGATCTGGCACCCTCGACAGCCCGATCGAGAGGTGTTGCTTCGGTGGGTCAGCCCACAACTCGGACCACTCGACGACCAGCACCCGCTCGGGCCCCGGCAGCTCGTCGTGCTCGAGGCCGAGCGCCTCGAAGGCCGCGCTCGCAACCGGTCCGCCCTCGCCGAGTCGGAACAGATCGACGTGAACCAGCTCGATCGGCCCGGGGTGGATCATGCAGACCGTATAGGTGGGGCTGCAGACACGCTCGGGCCGGGTCACCCCGAGTCCGCGCGCCAGCGCCCGCACCAGCGTGGTCTTGCCGGCCCCCATCTCGCCGCGCAGCAACAACACGTCGCCGCCGCGCAAGCTCGCGCCCAGCGACTCGGCCCACGCCAACATCTGCGGCTCGTCGAGCTCGCGCTCGCGCTCGAGATCCAGGGCTGGGGATGGGGCTGGCATGCCGCGAGTGTAGCGACTCAGGACCCTCCGTACCCGCACTCGAGGTCCAAACGATCGCCGTCGCAGGGGAACGCGGTGACCGAGGACCATCCGGTGTCGACGCAGAAGCTGACGGTCACGTGCACGCGCGCGGGCTCGCCTGGCTTCGCGTAATATTGATCGACGATCCCGCACTCTTCCTCGTCGCGCACGGCGGACTCCACGTTCGCGGCGAGCACGTCGAGCGGCGTCACCACCTCCCAGCCCCGGGCCTGCAGGTGCGCGTCCCAGGCGGCCATGGTCTGGTCGGGGTTCTTGCGGGCCAGCTCGTAGCGGCGGTTGGTCGCCATGTACTTGCCGTCGTCCTCGCCGGGTCGACACATCACGCCGCCCTCGGGCCCGATGACCTCGGCGAGGATGCCCTCGAGCGGTCGCTCGTCGACGACCATGCCCTTGCCGCCACACGGGGCCTTGCGGCACCCCACCATGGCAACCACGGCGACCGAAACGAGTGGGGCGAGTACCAGCAACGTCGAGCGAGCTGAGCGTGGCATGAGGGGCGCGATCTTCGCGCGCTCTCGCGGCGCCGTCAATCGCCATCGCCGACGCCCGCCCAACCTCGATTGCGCCGTTACAAAGCCCGGTGGTACCCATGCGCGGCCATGTCCGGGTCCGCAGCGCGAGCGTCTCGAACGCCCCGAGCCCTCGGGCTGGGCCTCGCTATCGTCGCCGCGATCAGCCTCGGGGGCTTCGGCTGCAGCGACGACGAGCCGCCCAGCTTCCCCGCGATCGACGAGCCCGAGCAGGCGCTGCGGCCCGAGTCGGTCCGCGGTGTGATCCCGGAGCACGCCCACGTCGTCGACTACTGGATCGACGCGCGCCTCGACGAGCGCGCCCACGAGATCCACGGGACCCTGCGCATGGCGTGGCGCAACCGGACCGAGCGCAGCGTCGATCGCCTGCCCTTCCACCTCTACATGAACGCGTTCCGGGCCGAGGACAGCGCGTGGATGGCCGACGCCCGCGGCAGCCACCGCGGCAAGGAGTTCGCCCGCGATCGCTGGGGCTTCGTCGAGGTCTCGCGGATGTCGCTGATCGCCCGCAACCCCGAGCGCCCCCAAATCGTGCTCGAGCAGACCCCGTCGCAGCCCGGCGTGCCGCTGACCTACAGCGAGGACGCGGACCCGACGACGATGACCGTGACCCTGCCCGAGCCGGTCGGCCCGGGGGAGTCGGTGGTCCTCGAGCTCGAGTTCACGACCCGGCTCCCGCAGGTGTTCGCGCGCACGGGCTACTACGGCGACTTCCACATGGCCGGGCAGTGGTTCCCGAAGATCGGCGTGCTCGAGGAGCAGGGCGGATGGCAAGCCCACACCTTCGGGCTGTTCTCGGAATTCTACGCCGACTTTGGTGACTATGAGGTGTTCCTCGACGTGCCCGATCACTACGTCGTCGGGGCCTCGGGCGTGCGGGTCGCCGAGCAGACCCCGAGCGAGGGCCGCAAGCGCCTGCACTACCGCGCGCAGATGGTCCACGACTTCGCGTGGGTCGCCGATCCCAATTTCATCGAGCACTGGGGCGAGTACGAGGACATCCGGATCCGCCAGCTGATCCAGCCCGAGTTCGTCGATGACGCCGACACCCACCTCGAGGCCCAGAAGCTCGCGCTGGCCAGCATGGAGGCCCGATTCGGCAGCTACCCATGGTCGACGATCACGATCGTCCACGCGCCCAAGGGCGCGGGTGGGGCCGGCGGCATGGAGTACCCCACGCTCTACACGACCTCGAACATCGCAACCAACGAGCTCCCAACATGGGTGCTGCGCGAGCGGATCTCCGGGGTGTTCACCAGCATCCACGAGTTCGGTCACCAGTACTTCCAGGGGCTGTTCGCGTCCAACGAGCACGCGCAGCCGTGGCTCGACGAGGGCATGAACACGACCGCCAACCAGCTGGTCTACTGGGACGCCTACGGCGAGGATCCCTGGGTCGTCGAGCTGCTCGGCCACCCGCTCACGACCAAGGATCTGATCGCGCTGTCCATGTTGTTCGGCGCCGACCTGGATCCGATCGATCAGCCGGCCGATCGCTTTGATCCGCTCGTCGAGTCGTACGGAACCGTGACCTATCAGAAGACCGCGGCGGTGATGCTGACCCTGCGCGAGCTGTCTGGCCGCGCGCCCTGGGATCGCGCGATGGCCCGCTACGCCGAGCTCGCTCGGTTCGCCCACCCCGACGGGGCGCTGCTCGAGCGCGTGCTGGTCGACGAGATCGGCGGCGAGGACGGGCGCCTGGCGCTGGTCGGCGACGGCGGGCCCGGCACGGTCTGGCTCGACGTCCAGGACTACCTCGACCAGGGCCTGCGCGGGGCGGCGCTGCCCGACTTCAGGCTGGTCGAGATCGGTAACCAGCGGGTGCTCGGCGACGCGGGCTGGCACCGCGTCGCCGAGGGCGAGCCGCTCCCGGCCGAGCCGCCCCCGGCTGTGGTCGCGACCCAGCGCGCGCTCGCGGGCTTGTTTGGCTACGCGCCGCCGGTGGGGCCCGCCACCCTGGCGCTGAGCGAGACGCCCGACGACTGGAGCGACTCGGTCGCCGCGCTCGACACTGACCGCGTCGAGGGCTTCGTGATCGTCCAGCGCCGCACCAGCTTTCGGGTGCCCGTCGAGGTCCTCGTCGAATTCAGCGACGGCGAGCGCCTCACCCTGATCTGGGATGGGCAGGCCGACCACCACCGC
The DNA here is from genome assembly GCF_002994635.1 of Enhygromyxa salina. GTDB lineage: Bacteria > Myxococcota_A > Polyangia > Nannocystales > Nannocystaceae > Plesiocystis > Plesiocystis salina_B. Next base: position 38,204 of record NZ_PVNL01000080.1, read on the forward strand.
TTCGACTTCCCCGGCCGCCGCGTGAAGCGGGCGATCGTCGATCCACGCATGCAGATCCTGCTCGAGGCGCGCAAGCTCGACAACGCGGCCTGGGCTGCCGACCCCGAGCACCAGCCGGCCGAGCCGCTGTCGGCCTGGCTCGGCGACATCGACGAAGCCACCAACCTCGCGATACTCGGCGGCCTGGGGATCTGACATGAGCGCACCACCGCCAGCAGCCCCCCCCGATTC
>NZ_PVNL01000082.1 GCF_002994635.1 Enhygromyxa salina
GTGGCGCTCAGCGACGCAGGAGAGAAGCCGCATCGCGTGCGTGAGCACGCGGCGAAACCGAGGTTACACGGGGCGCCGGTGGTCGTCGACGCGTGTCCCCAAACCGCCTATCCTGCCCAGCCATGAGCGTCGAGAAAAAGCGCAAGGTGCGCGAAGCCCGACCGCCCGAGAGCGGCGGCCGGGAGCTGAAGCGCGGCCACGCAGGCGCTCGCCAAGGCACGGGAAAAGGCCGACCTCGAAAGCCCGACAGCGCCTTTCGTCCGCGTGTACGTCAGCGGGGAGCCAAGCTCACCGAGGCTGCTGCACGTTGGATCCGGGCTGGACATCCGTGGGTGTTTCGCGAGGCCCTGCTGCGGCCGCTCGAGGGTATCGCTCCAGGTGCCATGGTCGCGGTCGCGGACCCCGAGGGTAACCACCTCGGTCATGCGCTGTACGAGCCCGAGGGCGCCGTGGTCCTGCGAATGCTCGCGCGCGAGCTCGACTTCGACTGGAACGCCGAGGTCATGCTCGCCCGCCTGCGCGCTGCGATGACCCACCGGGCCCGCTACGTGGAAGCGGGGTTCGCGGGCGCGGCCCGCCTGGTCCACGCCGACGCCGACGGCTTCCCGGGGATCGCGGTCGATCGCTACGGCGACTTCTTGCTGATCTACAAGTACGCGAGCGCGGCCGACAGCTACCTCGATCGGCTGATCCCGCTGCTCGAGCAGGTCCACCAGCCCGCCGGGATCTACCTGCAAGATCGCACCCGCGCCGTCGCAGCCGAGGACAGCCACAAGCGCCCGCCGGCCACGCACATGACGGGCAAGACCGCGCCGCCCGAGCTCGAGGTCGAAGAAGACGGCCTGAAGTTTCTCGTCGACGTGACCGCCCCGGTGTCACCCGGGCTGTTTCTGGATCTGCGCGAGGGTCGGCGCCTGGTCGAGAAGATCGCGGCCGGGCGCACGGTGCTGAACCTGTTCTCGTTCACGGGGGCGCTGGCCCTGCGCGCAGTTCGTGGCGGGGCGAAGGACGTGACCAACATCGACGCAGCCGCGCGCTCGCACGCGCGCTGTCGCCAGAACCTGGCCGCGTCGGGGCTCGATCCCGAGGCCTGCGAGGCGCTGACGGGCGACGTGTTCAAGCACCTCGAGCGATTTCGCCAGCGAGACCGTCGCTTCGATCTGGTCGTCGTCGATCCGCCGCCGTTCTCGACCGTCAAGGGCTCCACCTTCTCGGCCCTCGACGACTGGAACCAGCTCGCCGAGGCGATCGCCCACGTCGTCGCCCCAGCCGGTGAAGTGCTCGCGGTCGCCAACGCGGCCTCGCTCACCGAAGAGGAGTTCCTGGGCGCCGTCGGCGAGGGCAGCCTGTCGGCGGGCCGAAACGCGCGCGTCATCGCAGAGTGCGGGCTCCCGCCCGACTTCCCGGTGCTCGCGGCGTTCCCCGAGGGCAAGTACCTCAAGGTCAAGCTGCTCTCGCTCTCTTAAAGAGAGGCGCGGTATTAATAGCCCCCTGGCCGCGCTAGTGGGGTATTAACTCCCCCAGCTCCCATGAACGAGATTTTCGATCGTGTGTTGTTGGCGGCGCGCAAGCTTGGCGCCTCAGATGTCCACCTCAAGGTCGGTCGCCCGCCGATCTTCCGCATCCGCGGACAGCTGCGCACGCTCAAGGATGTGCCGGCCATGAACAGCGACGTGATCGAGACCTTCGCGGTCAACATCATGGCGCAGCGGCAGCACCAGATCTTCATGGAGAACTGCGAGGTCGACCTCGCCTACGGGACCGAGGACGGCTACCGCTACCGCGTCAACGTGTTTCGCCAGCGCGGGACCACGGGCATGGTCATGCGGATCATCCCCTCGCAGATCCCCTCGTTCGAGCGGCTCAACTTGCCGCAGCGCGTGCGTGATCTCGGCGATGAGCAGCGCGGGCTGGTGTTGGTCACGGGCATCACTGGATCGGGCAAGTCGACGACGCTGGCGAGCTTGCTCGAGGTCGTGAACATCACCCGCCCGGCGCACATCGTGACGATCGAAGATCCGATCGAGTACGTGTTCGAGGACAAGCGGGCGATCGTGAACCAGCGCGAGCTGGGGTTCGACACGATGGGCTTCGAGGGCGCGCTGCGCTCGGCCCTGCGCCAGGATCCCGACGTGATCCTGGTCGGCGAGATGCGGGACCACGTCACGATCAAGACGGTCATGCACGGGGCCGAGACCGGCCACCTGGTGTTCTCGACCTTGCACACGGTCGACGCCACGGAGACCGTGAACCGGATCGTGCAGATGTTCCCACGCGAGGAGCAGACGGCGATCCGCCTCAACCTGGCTGCGATCTTGCGCGGGGTGGTGTCGCAGCGCTTGCTGCCGCGGGCCGACGGGCGCGGCATGATCCCGGCGGTCGAGATCCTGATCAACACGCCTCGCGTGCAAGAGATGATCGCCGATCCGTCGCGCACCCACGAGCTGGTCGACGCGATCCGCGAGGGCGCCAACCCCTACGGCATGGTGACCTTCGATCAGTCGTTGATGAACCTGGTCCGGCGCAAGCTCGTCACCTACGAGGTCGCGCTGGCAGCGAGCACGACCCCCGCAGACTTCGAGCTCGCGTTTCGCGGGGTCATGGGCGGGACCGCGGAAGAGCGGCCCCGCGCCGATGACGACATCGAGTTCGATCTGGAGTAGCCGGGGCACACCCGGCGTCCGGGTTGACCGGGTCGCGGCTGCCGTGGGACCGTCGGTGCATGACGTTGCATCGCGCTGGAGCTGTGGTTGTGAGCCTGTTGGGGTTGGTGCTCGCCGGCTGTGGCGGCGACGATGCGGCGTCCGGCAGCGGCACCGAGGAGACAGGGACCGCGGGAGACGGTGATGGCGACGGCGACGGGCCGGACGGCGGCAGCTCGAGCGCCACGACCGGGGACGGCGACGGGGACGGGGACGGGGATCCGGGTGACGGGGAC
>NZ_PVNL01000083.1 GCF_002994635.1 Enhygromyxa salina
CACCGCCGCCTCCGCCTCCACCACCGCCGCCATTGGGATCGGTCGATGGACGCCCGCCAGTTGGACCGCCGCGATCAGCGTTGGGCCCACGGCTCGGTCGCCAGTCGTGCGGCGGCCGACCGTAGGCGTGGTAGCCATGGTGCCCCGCGCCGCCCCAGTACCAGCCGTGCCCGTAGTAGCCGGTCCCCCAGCAGTACGAGACCCACGGGTAGTGATAATTCCAGACGACCACGAGCGGCTGCGGGGGACCCCAGTAGTACGACCACGTGCCCCAGTAGGGATCCCAAAACACGAACGAGCCCTGCACGTTGTAGTACCAGCGGCCCGCCCAGTAGACCCGCGGGAACGTCTCAATTGGCTCGGGGTAGGTGTGGACGTAGGTGACGACGACGACCTGCTCGCCGCTCGACATCGTCTCGTAACCCAGCGTCTCGGTCGGATAGTCTCCGACGGGCTGCGCGTAGTATTGGTCCTGCACGTGGACATCGGCGTAGGCCATGTCCGTGGGCGGCAGCGCGCCGTCTTGGTAGTTCTGCTGGTAGTAGGCCGTGTTGGCGCGCTGTTGGTAGGTCGGCGCGGCGGTAGCCTGTTGCTGCTGCCGCTTGTTGGCGCAGCCTGTCAGCGAGACGAGGGCCAGGAGCCCACCAACGAAAAAGGTCTTGCTTGATACCGCCACACCCCTAGTGTTCCGCGCACCCACTGTCGATACAACCCGGTCGATCCCGGGTTGAGCCGGCGGGCCGCGCACTGATCCCCTCCCACCGCGCCAGGGGATCCACCGCAGCCCGGTCCAGAACTCAAAACGAACGTCGTTCTGATCACCCAGGCGCAAATTTTCGGTGCGCTAACTCACCCGATGAGCGGTGTTGGCGAGGCGATTCGCTGGCTGCCGCGCCCGCGCCGGGGACAACTTTGGACCCAGCGTGGCGGCCGTTGCGGTAGGGTTTGCGCATGGCTCAGGTCGACGTACCGGTGCTGACCTTCGTGTCTGGAGCTGATCCCGGCCAGCCGTTTCCGCTCGGCCCAGACGGACACAACTGGGTCGCCGGCCGCAGCAACGACGCCGATCTCGTGCTCGCCGACGACACGGTCTCGCGCAAGCACGCGCGGATCTACGAGGCCCGCGGAACCCTGTGGCTGCGAGATCTCGGCTCGCGCAACGGCACCCGCGTCAACGGTCGCGAGATCTCGCACCATCGCCTGCGACCCGGAGACCGGATCACGATCGGCGCCAGCTTGCTGCGCGTCGACGTGGTCCCGCTCGCCAAGCTTCGCCGCGATCGATCGGGCGCCGAAGAGACCACCGCCGGCCGGTCGATGACCGGCAGCATCCAAGACATCCCGCTCGCCGACGTGCTGCAGTGGCTCGCAACCAGCCGCAAGACCGGCGCGCTGCGAGTCCGCGGCAACTCGGTCGGCGAGCTGTTCCTCCGCGAGGGTCGGGTCTACTACGCGCGGATTCAAGGCAACGACAAGCTCAAGGCCGACAAGGCCCTGCTGCGAATGATGAACTGGAGCGAGGGCACCTTCGAGCTCGACAACAACGCCGTCGCACCAGCCGATGGCAAGGAGCTCTCGGTCGGCCTCGAGCACATCTTGATGGAGGCCGCGCGCGTCCAGGACGAGCTCGCGCACCTCGCCGAGCGCCACCAGGTACCTCGCCAACACATCGACCTGAAGCTGCCGTCGGGCAAGCCGTGGCGCGAGCTCACCCCGCCGCAGCTCGATCTCGTCGAGTCGATCGCAGCCGGCGGTGACTGGCCAACCGTGCTCAATCGACTCGAGGCCGACGACGTCGCGCTCACCCAGGCCGCGATCGAGCTGCATGAAGCCGGCGTGATCGACTACTGATCGTCGGCGCTCCGCTGTAGCGATCTGGGTCGAGATCTGGGTCGAGATCTGGGTCGAGATCTGGGTGCGCCCGTGTAAGTCGATCGGGTGAGATCAGAAAATAACAGTCACGCTGTATTCGAGCGAGCGCCGGCAACGCTGGCTCGTTTCGACGACTGATCTTTCGAACGCGCGCGGGTCATTTTCGCCGGCTGCGCGTGCTTTTGCAGGCGCGGCTCGTGTGCGGCAGGTTGAAGCCGGGTAAGATCTCAGGCCAGGCTTTGAACTGTTGTGGACGTGACCATCCCCGAAGAAACTTTATCCGACGACTCGCCGCTGCTCGGCCAGGGGCCCGCGCACGCATGGTTGATCTTCATCGGGTCGAGCGAGAACGACTTTCGTAATGCAGGCGGCGTGTGGTCGCTGGACGGGGTATCCAAGATCTCCTTCGGCCGCGTGAGCGGCACGGATCTCCAGGCCGAGCGCGAGGACAACGAGCTCTCGCTGCGGATCCCGCTGGGCTGGGTGAGTGGTCGTCACGCCGAGGTCCGCATCGTCAAGTCGGGGACCGCGCTCGAGTTCGACCTTTGCGATCTCGACAGCCGCAACGGCACCCACATCGAGCGGCAGGCGATCCCCGGCATGGCCCGACTGCTCGCCGGTCAGGTGTTCGAGGTCGGCCGCTCGTTCTGGATGATCCGCGAGATCACTCAACACGACGTCCCGCCCGAGCACGTCCGCGTCCTGGATCCCTCGGGCACCTCCAACCCGATGCTGTGCGGGATCCAGCGGACCTTGCTGCGCCTCGCGACCAGCGACGTTCCGCTGCTCCTGCACGGCGAGACCGGCACGGGCAAAGAGATCACCGCGCGCTCGGTCCACAAGCTCAGCGGCCGCCCAGGTGCGTTCGTTGCGACCAACCTCGCGGCGCTGTCCGACGACCGCATCGACTCGATCCTGTTCGGTCACAAGCGCGGGGCGTTCATCGGCGCCGACGAAGATCGCCCGGGGATCTTCGAGCAGGCCGACAAGGGCACGCTGTTCCTCGACGAGCTCGGCGAGCTCTCGCCCGCGGCCCAGACCAAGCTTCACGCGGCGCTGGCCGAGGGCCGGGTGATGCGCGTCGGCGAGGAGAAGCCGCGAAAATTCGACGTGCGGGTGATCTGCTCGACCCTCCACGACATCCGCGCGCTGGTCGAGGCTGGCAAGTTTCGGCCGGATCTGTACTCGCGCCTGGCCGGGTTCGCGGCCACGCTGCCGCCGCTGCGTCGGCGTCGCGAGGATCTGGGCGTGCTGACCAAGGTCGTGTACCGGTCGCGGGCCGGCACCGAGGTCAAGATCGCCACGCGGGCGTTTCGGCGGATCCTCAGCCATAGCTGGCCCTTCAATGTTCGGGAGCTGCACCAGACGCTGGCGACGGCTTCGATCTTGGCGGGGACCAACGGGGAGATCTCGCGGGATCTGCTCGACGACATTCTGGCTAGCCGTCGGGACATGCCGCAGTCGCCGGAGAGCGTCAGTGAGCTGCGGGCGAAGCTGGTGAGTGAGCTGGCGAAGACTGGGGGGGATACGGCGGAGGTGGCTCGGGCGCTGCATCGTGAACCGAAGGAGATCCACAGGTGGATCGAGCGGTTTGAGATTGAGCCTGATGCTTATCGGTGAATGTGGGGGTTCTTGGTTGTTTGCGGGGGTGTGACGCGGGTGTGTTGGTTGTTTGCGGGGGTGTGAGTGTCCGATGAGGGCGCGCACGGGCTGCAGATGGCCCCAACCCGGCTAGGTCTACTTCAGTCTCGTTTCGCAGCTTCCCCTCGTGCGTTGTCCTGACCCGGTCTTGGGTGGCTTCGATAATCTCCACGTGCGTAGATACGCCGGGTTGGGGCCATCTGCGGCCTTGTGTGCGCGCTTCGGTCACGGGGGTGATCTCCGCTGCGGGCAAGCGGACAGCCTCGTATCTTTGACCGCTGACCAGTACTTCGCTCTCCTCCCCTGGGGGCGCCCGACGAGCGAGCAACGCGAGCGAACGAACGCGTCCCACCAACCCCAAACGCAACCGTCCTCTGAACGTGCCGAGCCCCCCTCTGGGGGGCCACGATCCCAATGCGAACAGCAGACCGGCCCGACGAGCGAGCGCAGCGAGCGAACGGACGCGAAGCGTCCGCATTCGGCAAAGTGCGAAGTCGGCCGCGGGGGGTAATTACAGCTGGCCGAGGGCTCGCTCGATCAGCTCCATCTGGCTCTGGGTGGCTTCGCGGATCGAGGACAGGCGCTCGACGATCGTGTCGGCGTTTTGGGTCTGGCCCTGGTGCGCGGAGCTGAGCTGGCTGATCTGCTCGGAGATGGTCTCGATCGCCTGAGTGATCTGGCGGCTGCCGCGGGTCTGCTCTTGGGTCGAGCGCTCCACGTGGCGGGTGATCTGCTTCATCTTTTCGGCAGACTTCATGATCTGCTCGGCGCCGCGGGCTTGCTCGGAGGTGGCGGTCGCGACCTGCTGGACGGTGGTGGCGACCACGTTGATCGCGTCGGTGACCTGCTTGGAGCCCTTGGTCTGTTCGACGGTGGCGCGGGCGATCTCGCGGACCATCTGGGTGGAGCGGCGGGCGGAGTCGGAGATGCGCTTGAGCGAGTCTTCGGCCTGGTGGCTGACGCGGACGCCGTCGTCGACGGACTTGCTCGAGCGCTGGACGGCCTCGACGGCGTTGTAGCTCTCGCGCTGGACGGCCTTGATGATCTCGGCGATCTCCTTGGTGGAGGTCGCGGAGCGCTCGGCGAGGTCCTTGATCTCGTCGGCGACGACGGCGAAGCCCTTGCCGTGCTCGCCGGCCTGGGCGGCGATGATCGCTGCGTTGAGCGCGAGCAGGTTGGTCTGCTCGGCGACGTCGTCGATGACCGAGAGGATCAGGCCGATCTCGCCGATGCGCTGACCGAGGCGGCTGATCACGGACACGGCGTCGGCCGAGTAGGTCTTGATCAGGTTGATGACCTCGATGGTCCGGTTGATCGCGTCGACGCCACCCTCGGCGGCCCAGACTACCTCTTCGGACAGCTGCGCGGTCTCGTTGGCGTTGTTCTCGACCTGCTGGATCGAGATGTCCATCTGGTTCATGGCCGAGGAGGTCTCTTCGGCGGTGGTCGAGAGCGCCTCGATGTTCTTGGCGACCTCGCGGACCGAGAAGGTCATCTCTTCGATCGAGATCGCGGTCTCCTCTACGGAGGACGCGAGGTTGAACATGCTCTCGGCGACCTCGTCGTTGGCCGCGGCCATCTCGAGGATCGAGCTCGAGCTCTCCTCGGCGTTCGACGCGAGCAGATCGACGCTCTCGGCGATGCTCTTTAAGCCCGCGCGCATCTCCGTCAACGCGGTCAGCGTGTCGTCGACGTCGGGCGCGGCGCTGATGATGCTGTTTTGCAGCTCACGCAGGTAGCCAAGCCGATCATCGACCACCGCCGCGCTGGGCTGCTTGGGTGCCTGGGCGATCTGGTCTCGCAGCTGCTGAGCCTCCTCGCGACACGCGTCGCGCTCGAGCCTCGCGCTCTGAAGCTCCTCGCGCACGCGCTTGACCTCGTCGCGGGCCTGTTCGCGATCCGCTCGCGCGTCACGTAGATCAGCCCGAGCGTCGTTGAGGTCAGAGCGAAGGGTGGCGATCTCGGCTTCGAGATCAGCAGTCCTATCGTCTTCGCTCTCGCCCTCGCCGTTGTCCCTCTTGGACTTCGCCATCAGACCGCGATTCTACGGGCTCCGGTGGAGTCCGTCACGGAAGTCGGTCAGCGAAGCGCAGGTAGTTAAAATCTGTGAGCGTGATCACGGGTTTTGGCGGTCCGCGTGACGGATGCCCAGTGCCGCGGGAACAGCTCAGGCAAGCAGATCAGAAGAACGTGAAGCGCATCCCGACCATGCCCGTGTGGCGCAGCGGAGCGGGGACGAGTTCCTCTTCGCCGGCGAGAAAGCGTAGGTCGTAGGTGATCCCGACCGAGGCGGCCGCGGTGGCATTGAGCCAAAATTCGTAGCCCACGCCCACGTTGCCGCCGATCCCGGCGACCAGGGTGTTGTTGGGGTCACCCGCGGGGAGCCCGACGCCGCCGAGGCCCGTGCGCAGATACAAGCCCTGCCACGCGTAGCCGGTGAACTCGAAGTCACCACCAAACATCCACGAGCTGGCCCCCTCGGCCCGGCCCAGATACTTGGCGCCGTGCAGGTTGATGCCGAGCAACACGCGCTTGGACACGCCCCCGCCAAACGCGAGGTTGAGCCCGACATCGGGGACGAAGGTGCCCTTCATGCCGGAGAAACCAAAAAAAACGCCGGGGCCAACGTAGACACCCCGGCGATCTCGTGCGCCCTCGAACTCGATCCCGTTGGGCCCACCGCGGACGGCCGCCTCGGCCTCGCTCGGGCTGGCGAGCGTGACGGCGGCTGCGGCGAGACCACCCACGAGCAGACTGGCGAGCGCGACACGCCGACGACGGACAACACTGGTAAAACGGTCGGTGGCGATCAGGGCGAGGGTCATGGCGTACTCCTAAGGGCTCGGGTGATCATGAACCGGATCTGTCGCGGACGCTCGTGGGGTCACGGCAGACCATGCCCGCGCCGCGATTCAGTCAGCGGAGCGTGGTCACGTCGAGCACAACGTAACCCCCCGCGCCGACATTCACCTGGGCCGTGCGACGCTCCTCACCCCCGCTGCCGCGCACGACCATGACCAGGGTGTGGTTGCCGGGCGGAACCTGGGTCCGGCCGATCCAGACCCGATCGGGGAGCGTGGTCCAAGACCGCGTGTCGGGCTTGTCGAGCGCGACCATGGCCCCCTCGATCGCGAGGGCGCTGAGCAGCCCGACGACCTCGTTGCCCTGGTTGCCGGCAGCGCGTGCGCCCTCGGCCGCGGCCGCGCGCACGATCATGCGAGTGATCGCGGAGCCGATGATCTTGGGGCGCAGCTCATCGAACTCGCGGTTGATCTCGGCGCCGAGATCACTGACCAAGTCGAGCTGCACGGGGTAGCCGTCGATGCTCCACTCGGCGCTATCGAACAGATTGCCCGCCGGCTGCAGATCCGGGAACACCACGACCTTCATCGCGCTGTGCTCGAGCAGCTTGGTGTTACCGGTCACGAACGCGCCCGCCAGGCCGATCGCGGCGCCGATCGGGATCCGGACCGGGACCTTGTAGGGCACCCGACCGGTCTTGATGATGACGAGGATCTCGGCTGGCTTGGCGGCGGCCTCGTTGCTGGCCACGGGGATCGGCGCGGCTTCGACGGCCGAGCCCTCGACGGTCGGGTCCTCGCCTGCGCCCTCGGTCGCAGCCGTCGGAAACCCGGCTGCGCCGCCGCCGAGGTAGCGATCGAGTCGCTCGCTCCGGTAGCTCCCGCGCTGCCCGAGCCGCCCGATCGGCTCGATCAGCGTGGGCAGCTCGCGCTCTTGCAGCGCCTCGTCGTAGTAGCGAAGCGCGCTGTCGGGGTTGCCCTGGCGCTCGGCGACGAAGCCCGCCAGGTACGACCCAAACGCCCCGTGCGCGTGCTCGGGGTCGTAGTCGAGCAAGTACTGGCGCATCACGGTGAACCGCTTGGCCTCGATCGCGGCGCCGTCGAGATCGCCCTGGGCCAGGTAGTTGATCAGGTTCAGGCCGTTGAGCGCGAGCTTCTCCGTGGGCGTGGTCCGGTAGTGGGTCGCGGCATCGGAAAAGATGTAGCGGCCGATCTCGTCGGCCGAGCTGCGCAGATCCAGGAACTCGAGCTGCTCGTCGGCGGCCTGAAAGTTGGTCGCGCTCGCGTCCCACAGCGCCATGGCCTGGAGGATCGTGGCGCGCTCGAGCACCGCCAGCGCGGTCTCGCTCTTCCACTTGGTCGGCAGCTCGACGGGATCTTTGACCTTGATGAAGCGGTTGACCTCGGCGAGCCCGGCTTCGTACTGCCCGGCCGAGATCAGCTCGCGCATCGACTCGGTCTTGTCCGAGTAGGTCGCACACCCGACGCCGATCGCACCGAGGAGACCGACGATCAGCCAGCGAGTTCGCCTGCGAGACATGGCCAACGGGCTAGCGCACGATCGCTTTGCTGCGCTCGGAGGTGAACTGGAACTTGACCACGCTGGTCTCGATCTCGATCACCTGGATGAACAGCGAGTACTGAATGCGGCGCTCTCGGTCGAAGCGCTCCTCGGTCGAGGTGACCTTGCCAGTAATGTAGTACTTGGCGCCGAGCTGGGCCCCGAGCCGGGCCGCGGTGGACGGATCGAACAGATCCGAGTTTTGCATCTGCGCCTCCGAGACCATCTCGGCCTGGCGCTCGCGGCTGACGACCGAGACCGCGCCCGAATTGACCATGGTGGTCTCGATCTGCGAGAGCAGCGTGAGCATCTGGTCGTCCAGATGCATGCTCGTGGCGTTCTTGATCGGCCAGATCGCGACGACTGGCGGGTTGGCCATCGAGCCCTGGACGTCGCGCGCCCACCAGGCCGAGGCGAACATCGCGTTGAGGTTCTCGTTGACGAGGTAGTCGATGTCCACGCGATCGAGGGTCGTGCTCATCGCCCCCTGATCGAGGTTGGGGTTCTCCGTGCCGGGGCCGCCGCGCACCGCCTTGGGCTTGCACCCGAGCGTGCCGCCAGCGAGACCGGCGAGGAGAAGCAGACAGAGCGAGGACCTCAGGACGCTGGACTCGTGCATGGCGGGATCGTTGTCGTCAGAGCAGGTTGCCGGGATCGCCGGCGCGGGGATTGTCGGGGAGTTGGCGGCAATGCCGAACTCCGACGGCGGGATCACCTAGTGAATAGTCTCACAGGATCATCCGAAGGCCGTGGACGTCGTGCAGACGCTCGTACGCGAGGATGACTTCATCGACGGTCTGGGCCTGCAGAGCCAGTGTGATGCAGATCGAATTGCCCTTGCTGCTCACCCGCTCGCTGAGCTCGAGTCGCGCACCAACCGCCTGGGTGCATGCGGCGTGAATGGCCACGCGAAATTGCTCGGTCGCGGGCCCGAACGCCTTGATGAGATACTCGCCGGGGAACTCGTGGCTCGCCTCGAGTAACGCTCGGCTCGGCGCGCGGCTCGTTGACTGTCCCATGTCGCTGTCCTACCACTGGGTACGCGGCCGTGGTAGCCGAGCCCCGACGACCATGACAGCTCGAGACCCCGCACGCTCCGGCCAACCGAACGGTCGGCGCACCGCTCAGACCGCTGCTCCAGCGCGGCCATGGGGGCGTAGGGCGTTCATTGGTGGGGGCGCGAGCTTGCTCGCCATGCTTGGCTGCGGCGGCGCGTCCGGGGCTGAGCCTGGAGGTAAAGGTGGCGGCAAGCGGGGCGGCAAGGGTGGAGGTCCAGGTGGTCGCGGAGGTGGCGGCGGACCGCCCGAGCCGCTCGCGATCGAGGTGACCAAGCTCGAACCTGCGACGATCGAGCGGCACTACCGGGCCTCGGGCACGCTCGAGCCCCTGCGTCGCGCCGAGCTCCGACCGATCCGCGCGGGGATCATCAATGTGCTCGAGGTCGAGGTTGGCGACGTGGTCGAGGACGGGCAGATCCTCGCGCGGCTCGACGGCCGCGAGCTCTCGATGCAGGCCAAGCGCGACCGCGTGGCGGCGGCGAACGTCGAGGCCGAGCTCGGCCGGTTGAAGAGCCTCGAAGCCAGCGGGGCGGTCGGCCAAGAAGAGGTCGACGCGCGTCGCTACGAGCTCGAGTCGGCCAGGGCGGCCGCGCGGCTGTCGGGCGCGCAGGCCTCGACGATGAGCGTGCGGGCTCCGTTCGCGGGCACGATCATCGGTCGCGCCGTCGACGTTGGAAACCTCGCGAGCACCGCCACGGTGATCTACGAGCTCGCGGATCTGAGCGCCCTCGAGCTGCCGCTGCACCTGCCCGAGCGAGAGGCCGCGCGCGTGACCGTTGGAAATTCGGTGGAGGTCGAGCTGATCGACGGCTCCACGTTCAGTGGTGAGGTCATCCGCCGGGCGCCGATCGTCGACCCGCTGACCGGGACCGTCGAGTTCCTGGTGCGGGCGAGCACGTTTCCAGCGCTGGCCGTGCCCGGCGCGTTCGTGCGCGCCCGGGTGCTGCTCGAGCGGCGCGAGGGGGCGCCCAGCGTGCCCAACGACGCCGTGTTCGAGCTCGAGGGCCAGCGCTACGTGTACGTGCTGCGCGAGGGCAAGGCCCGCCGCGTGGCCGTGCAGGTCGGGCTCGAGGGCAGCGAGCGCGTGGAGATCAGCGGCGGCGTCGCGCCTGAAGATCGGGTGCTGACCGACGCCAACGGGATCACCGAAGGCATGCCCGTCAAGCCAGCCGGCGAGGCCGACGTCGAGCGTGAGCCCGAGCCCGAGCCCAAAGACGACGACGACGCAGGCAAGCGCCGCGGCGGGTTTGGCAACAAGCGACACCGGTGATCCTCGTGATGGGCGGGGGCACGAGTCGGTGGCGCTTGGTCTGCGGTGTCGGAAAATTTAGGGCGCGGGTGCGGGCATGACGGACGCGGGGGCAGACGACTCGACCGCGGACGGGGAGCTCGCGCGGGAACGATCGCGCGCGGGGATCTGGGGGGTGATCGCGGGGGTGGTCATGCGGCCGGTGACGGTCACGATGGTCACGGTCGCGCTGTTGCTGTTTGGCATCGTCGCGCTCACGCGGATGCCGGTCGAGCTGCTGCCGGATCTCGGGTACCCGAGCATCACGGTTCAGACCGAGTACACCGACGCGGCCCCGGCCGAGGTCGAGGAGCTGGTCACGCGGCCGATCGAAGAGCTGGTCGGCGGGGTCCCGGGGGTGGTCGCGGTCGAGTCGAGCTCGCGCGAGGGTGTCAGCGAGGTGATGCTCGACTTCGCCTGGGGCACGCGGATCGACGACGCGATGGCGGACGTGCGCGAGAAGCTCGATCGGGTCCGGCTGCCGACCGAGTCCGAGCGGCCGATCGTGCTGCGCTACGACCCCTCGCAAGAGCCGATCTTGCGGTTCGCGCTGGTCGTGGAGTCCGCGGACGGGGTCACGAATTTTCGGGCGCTGCGCGACCTCGCCGACGAGAGCATCAAGCAGACGCTCGAGAAGCTCGACGGGGTCGCGGCGGTCCAGCTCCACGGCGGCGACGAGGAAGAGGTGATCGTCGAGCTCGACCCCGAGCGGCTGGCCGCGCTCGGGATCGACGCCAGCGAGGTCGTCGCGGCGATCGGCGCGGACAACATCAATCGCCCGGGCGGCGGCCTGACCGACGACGGCAACCGCTACCTGATCCGCACGGTCCACGAGGCCAAGACCCCCGAGGCGCTCGGGCAGATCATCGTCCGCGAGGGCACGACCACCAGCGGGGAGCTGCGCCTGCGCGAGCTGGTCAGCGCACGCGGGATCCGGCGGGCGCCGCTCGAGCGCGAGGAGGTCTCGCTGGTCGGCCCGGCGGAGGCGATCGAGCTCGCGGTGTTTCGCGAGGGCGACGCCAACACCGTGCGGGTGGCCGACAAGGTGCTCGAGCGGATCGAGCAGCTGTCCAAGCAGCTGCCGGAGGGCCACCGCCTGGTCGTGCTCAGCAACCAGGCCAGCTTCATCGACGCGGCGATCATGGAGGTCGCGCTCAACACCCTGATCGGCGGCGGCCTGGCGATCTTGGTGCTGTTGTTCTTCCTGCGTGACCTTCGCTCGACCCTGGTGATCGGCGTGGCGATCCCGATCTCGCTGTTGGTGAGCTTCGTGCCCCTGACCACGCTGGGGATCTCGCTCAACCTCATGAGCCTCGGCGGGCTCGCGCTCGGGGTCGGGATGCTGGTCGACAACAGCATCGTCACGCTCGAGGCGATCGCCCGGATCCGCGAGCAGCAGCCGGAGCTCGGCCGGCGCGAGACCGCCGTGCGGGGGACCGTGGAGATCGCCAGCTCGGTCGTGGCCTCGACGCTGACCACGGTCGCGGTGTTCTTCCCGATGGCGTTCGTGGAGGGCGTGGCCGGGCAGCTTGTCAGCGACCTCGCCTACGCGGTCAGCTTCTCGATCTTGTCGTCGATGGTCGTGAGCCTGACGCTGGTCCCGGTGCTGCAGGCGATCGGGGACGGGGACGGGGACGCGGACGCGGACGCGGAGGCGGCCGCGCCCGAGGGCAAGTCCAAGCGCTCGGCGCTCGCCTGGCTCGTCGCGATCCCGGCGCTGCTGTGGGTGCCGATCCGGCTGCTGGTCCGCGGCCTGGGGTGGTTGCTCGAGCGCGCCGCGTGGCCGCTGACCCGGGGCTGGGAGCTGCTCGAGGCCCAGTACCCGCGGTTCTTGAGCGTCGCGCTGAAGGGCCGAATCCCGGTCTTGCTGCTCAGCCTGGGCGTCTGCGCGCTGGTGTTGTGGTCGGGCCGAGACCTCGGCCGCACGCTGCTGCCCGAGGTCCGCCAGGGCGAGGTCTACGTGCAGATCGAGCTGCCGCAGGGGACCGCGCTGGAGCGCTCGACTGCGCTGACGCGGGGGATCATGCGCGAGCTCGACGGGGATCCGCGGCTCGAGCTGGTGTTCGCGCGGGTCGGCAGCGTGACCCAGGGCGGCTCGGCGACCGGCGGTCAGGCCGGCACCCACCTGGTTCAGATCAACTTTCGCCTGCGGCCAGAGCTGGTCGCGGCCGGCGAGCTCGAGGCGGTCGAGGACCAGCTGTTCACCGACGTCACCGCGGCGACCGAGCGGGTCCTCGACGGCGTCGAGCACCGGGCACGGTTTGGTCGCCCGGAGCTGTTCTCGTTCGAGTCGCCCGTCGAGGTCCGGGTGTTCGCCGACGAGAGCGCCGACGCGATCGCCCACACCCTGCGGCTGCTACCGCGGCTGCGCGAGATCGAGGGCCTCGCCGACGTCGCGGCCGACGATCTGTCGGGCCGCCCGGAGGTCCGCGTCGACTTTGATCGTGAGCGCCTGATGCTCGCCGGGCTCGACGTCGACCGAGCCGCGGCCGCGATCCAGCGCGGGATCCAGGGCGAGGTCGCCGGGCAGCTGCACGCGACCGACAAGCAGCTCGACATCCGCGTGCGCCTGCCCGAGGTCGACCGATCCGACATCACCGACGTCCAGCGGATCCAAGTTGGGGTCGTGGGCGGGACCACCGACGCGGTCACTGGCCAGCGCAG
The DNA here is from genome assembly GCF_002994635.1 of Enhygromyxa salina. Lineage (GTDB taxonomy): Bacteria > Myxococcota_A > Polyangia > Nannocystales > Nannocystaceae > Plesiocystis > Plesiocystis salina_B. The sequence continues at coordinate 12,886 of NZ_PVNL01000083.1, forward strand.
CCCCCCCAAGTCGATCCCGCTGACGGCCGTGGCGAGGGTCGAGCCCGCCGTGGGTCCCGCCGAGATCCGCCGGATCGACGGACGCCGCGGCCTCCGGATCCGCGCCCGCGCCGACGCGGGTGACCTGGGCAGCCTGGCCGCGCAGATCAACGACGCGCTCGACGTCGCCAGCGCCCAGATCCCCGCAGGCACCTGGGTCGAGACCGAGCTCGCGGGCCAGGCCGAGGAGATGGGCGACTCGCTCGAGAGCCTGGCCTTCACCGCGCTGCTGTCGATCTTCTTGGTCTACGTGGTCATGGCGTCGAGCTTCGAGAGCCTGCACCACCCGTTCTTGATCATGTTCACCGTCCCGCTCGCCGCGGTCGGGGTGGTGCTCGCGTGTCTGCTGACGGGTACGCCGATCTCGGCGATGGTCGGGATCGGGGCGATCATCTTGGGCGGGATCGTGGTCAACAACGCGATCGTGCTGATCAGCGCCGTCAACCAGCGCCGCGGCGCGGGGATGGACGTCCGCGCCGCGCTGATCGACGCCGGCAAGGTCCGCGTGCGGCCGATCCTGATGACCACCGCGACGACCGTGCTCGGGCTGCTGCCGATGGCCTTCGGTCTGGGCGAGGGCGCCGCCCTGCGTCAGCCGCTGGCGCTCGCGGTGATCGGCGGCCTGGTCGTCGCAACCGCGCTGACCCTGGTCGTGATCCCCTGCGCCTACGCGCTCGCGCCCGGCCGCAAGCGGGCAGCCTGGGGCGATTCAGAGCCCTAAGAGTAGCGCTCTTCTTTCCAGGGGTCGCCGTGGTCGTTGTAGCCGCGCTGCTCCCAGTAGCCCGACTCGTTGCGGCGAGAGAAGCGAATCCCGGTCAGCCACTTGGCGCTCTTCCAAAAGTACAGATCCGGGACGACCGCGCGGACCGGGGCCCCGTGCTCGGTCGTGAGCGGGGCGCCGTCGAGCTTGTGCGCGACCATGACGTTGTCGCGCAGCGCGTCGGCGATCGGGATGTTCGAGGTGTAGCCATGCGCCGCCTCGAAGATCACGAAGCGCGCGGTGTCCTTGACGCCGACCAGCTTGGCCAGCGTCTTCAGCTGCACGCCCGTCCACTTGGCACCGAGCACGGTCCAGCCGGTCACGCAGTGTACGTCTTCGGCCCGGGTCACCTGCGTCTGCTTCAGGATCGCTCGAAAGTCGAGGTCGATCGGGTTGTCGACCTCGCCGTGGAGCCGCAGCCAATACTTGGACTTCGAGGTATCACCGGGCTGGCCACCCATCGGCCGCACGCTGGTGATGACCTGCTGACCCGGGGGCAAGCGCGGGCGTCCGTCGGGGCGGGTCTCGGCCCTGGCGCGGGCGATCAGGCCGTCGTCGGCGATCACATAGGCGCCTCCAAATGCCACCACCGCCGCGCCCGCGCCGGCTTGCTGCAGGAACCGCCGACGGGCTAGAGAACGCAGCACCGCCGGGCGCCGAGCCGGCTCGAGGGCCAGATCTCGCGCGTTGGGATCGGGCCAGCTTGGATCGGACTCGGTGGGCTCGTGGCGAGGTTTTATCATGGCGAGATCGCTGTAAGCGTCGAGGCTACGGGGCCTGGCGGAGATCGGTTACCGCGGCCAGCATAGCCCGGATGCCGCCGCCATTTGGCGTGTGGTTTGGCGCCATCGTGTCGCGCCGACGGATCGGCCGTGCTACTGACCTGACGTGGCTGGTGACGAGCGCGACAGCGATCCAAAGGTGACGCTGGGTGCGCTGCTCGAGCCCATGCTCGGGCAGCTTGGCCAGCTCGCGGATGGTCCCAAGCCCGCGGCGGCGCCCAAGCCCGCGGCGGCGCCCAAGCCCGCGGCGGCGCCCAAGCCCAAGCCGCCCGAGCGGCGAAGGCTCGACGAGCACGAGCTCATGGCGCTGATCTTCAGCCTGCTCGATCACGAGAACCCCCGCGTGTGTGAGGGGATCGAGTTCGATCGGCTGGTGATCCTCACCGAGCGCGCAAGCGAGGCGGCGCCCGTTGATCCATCACCAACCGCTGCCCCACCCGCGCCCCGCTCGGTGCCCGCCACACCCGAGCCGCTCGGCCTCGACCTCGACCCATCCCAGCAATGGATCGGTCGCAGCTGGGCGGACGACATCGCCACGGTCCCCTCCGAGCTGCTCGATCGACCGCAGCTCGACGCCGCCCAGCTCGAGTTGGTCGCGCGCGCAGGCAAGCGCGAGCGCGCGACCCTCAACCTGCGTCGGCTCGACCGCGACGGTGCCCTGCGTCACCTGCAGCTGTTCATCCACGCCTGTCGACTCAGGCGGGTCCGCGTGTGCCGGGTGATCACCGGAAAGGGCGTGCACAGCAGCGGCGAGCCCGTGCTCAAGCGGGCGGTCCTCGAGTGGTGTCGGGGCCCTGGCCGCGCGTCGGTGCTCGGCTGGGCACCCCTGCTGGATCACCACGGCGAGTGGGGTTCGCTGGCGCTCGAGCTGCGCGCCCCCACCGGGTAAGGGACGCGGCGTCATGGGTCGCACGGCGTGTGGAAAACCTGGATAATGCGGCCGCCTATGTCGCGTTGTCCCCTGCTCCTGTCTGTATCTCTCCTGCTTGGCGTGCTGGGCTGCGGCGTCGAGGTCTGCGAGTCTGCCTCGACCCCCGAGGCGTTCGCTGGCATCGCCGACGACCTCCCCTCGCAGATGGTGTTCTGTGTCCCCGATGCCGACGGCGGCGCGGACCGGCCCAACGCCGCGCACGTCAACTTCCAGGTCGACACGCCTCACGACGCGTGGATCACCGTCGTCGATCACTTCGAGAGCAAGGGCTGGGAGCGGCTCGAGCAGCAGACCGGCGAAAACCTGCTCTCGGTCAAGTTCGGCCACCTCGAGACCGGCTACGTGATCAACTTCGGCACGATCAACGAGAACCGGGCCGAGAGCCCGATCAAGAAGCACCGGGTCCACGGGCACGTGAACATCAGCAAGGCCCCGTGCCTCGAGAAGTTCGGCGAGGACGACACGGTGTGCGTGGACAACACGCTGGTTCACTGCACGCTCGGCATGCCGACCCAGGAGATCGACTGCAGCGCCGACCTTCGCAGCTGCGCGGGCGAGCGCTACGGCAACTCGGCCTGCGTCTCGGATCTGTGCCTCGCAACCAAGGCTGGGACCGGCAAGTGGGACCCGGCCTCCTGCCCACCCGAGCTGGTCAAGCCCTGATGCGGATCCGCCACGCGTACCTGCACGGCTTCGCGTCGTCGCCCCAGGCTCGCAAGGGCCAGGCGCTGCGCAGCTACTACGCCGAGCAGGGGATCGACCTGCACACCCCAGACCTCAACGCGCCAAGCTTCGCTGCGCTCACCTATACGGGCATGCTCGACGCGCTCGACTCGCTCGACTCGGAGCTCGACGCGACCGAGGGCGTCGAGCCGGGCAGCTCGCGCTGGCGGTTCGTGGGCTCGAGCATGGGCGGGTACCTGGCCGCTCGGTGGGCGAGCTTGCACCCCGAGCGGGTCGATCGACTGCTGCTGTTGTGCCCGGCGTTCGACTTCGCCGCGCGCTGGCCACAGATCCTCGGCCAGGCCGGGTTTGATCGCTGGCGCGAGCAGGGCAGCTTTTTGCTGCCCGACGCGACCGGCACCCCGGTCAATGTGCACTTTGGCCTGGTCGAAGACGCGATGACCCACCCGGCGCGGCCAGTCGTCAGCTGCCCGACCATGATCATCCACGGCACCCAGGACGTCGTCGTGCCGATCGAGAGCTCTCGCCGCTACGTGCAGGAGCACCCCGAGCCGAGCCTGGTCGAGCTGATCGAGGTCGACGATGCTCACCCGCTGACCGACTCGCTCCCGACGATCCAGGCCTGCGCGCAGCGACACCTGATCGCGCCCCGGCCCGTGCTGTACTGGGATTTCTTTGGTCCGGCGGCGCAGGGCACCGCCGAGCACTTTCATCGCCACCTCGACGAATTCTTGGCCCGCGAGGGCCTGCCCGTGGGTGACGAGGGCTGCGAGACCGGGCTGGTGGTGGTCGAGCCGGGCCGCCACGCCGCCGCGACCTGTCGCTGCCCCGAGTCACTCGTGGCGGTGATCGGTCGAGCGCTGCGACCTCACCGTGTCGAGTAGTCGCGTCACTCGGGCTCGAACACGAACGGGTACGTGACCTCGACGCGGCCGCCGTCCGCGGGGGGATCGAAGCTCACGGCCATCAACGACTCGCGCATGCACTCGCGCACGAACGGGCTGTCGAGCGTGGACTCGTCGCTGATCGCCGCGTCTTCCACGATCCCGCCGATGTCCTCGGCGCCGACGATCGTGAAATTTGCGATCAGCTTGCCGGCCAGCTCGGGCTGGTCTTCGAGCGCGCTCTCGTAGCACTCGATCGCGACAGGGACCAACTGCTCGGCGATCGCCGACTCGATGTACTGCGGGTCGAGGGCCGGCAGCTGCGCAGCGGCGCTCGGGGTCGGGGCGGCTGCGCCTGGCGCCGCAGGGTCGAGCCCATGCTGGCGGCGCAGCGCCGACCAGATCCGCTCGCGCTCGAGGTCCCGCGCCATGCGGTCGCGCGGCCTCACGCCGCGCCGTGGAGCCTCGGGCGCCACTTCGTTCACCTGCTGCGCCTGCGGCTTTGGCTGCGCGGGCTCAACGGCCGGGGTAGTGGCGACGGGATCGACCTGCGCAGCCGCGGCCACGGCTGGAGCCGGCTCGTTGGGGGCGGCCAGCAAGAAGAACACCGACGCGCCGAGCCCAGCCAGGGCGAGCATTGCCACCATCACGACCGCTTGGGGGTTTTTCTCAGCCATTCGCATTCCTACCACGAGCGGACTTGCAAGCAGCGTCAGGGGCGGTCGCGTACGTGCTAACCTGTGCTGACATGGCAGCCGCGGACGCCCACACCGCCTACCCAGCCGAGGTCTACGAGAGCTTCGATGCTTTCATGCAGCAGGTGCTACAGGACACCTACACGCGTGGAGCCAAGCGGCCCGAGTTCGTCGCGCTCGTGCTCGCCAGCGGCGAGCTGATCCCCATGGCCTGGGGCCGGGTCAAGAAGGCGGGCGTCCGGGATCTCGCGATCGGGGCCGCCGGGGTCGTGGCCTTGCGGTTTGGAATCCGCTGGCTGATCGCGGGCCCGCTCGGGGTGATCCTGACCGGCTTCACCGTCGCCACCCTGATCTCGTTCTTTTGGTCCAACCAGCGCGACGTCATGGCCCGGCGCAAGCCCTACAAGCGGCTGATCTCGGAGACCCACGAGAAGTACCAGGACATCCAGACCCGCTACCAAGACGGCCGCTACGACGCCGGCGAGCGGGCGCTGCTGGTCGAGGGTCTGCTTCGGCGGGTGCTCACGGAGATCGAGAAACCAGTCGAGGCCGACAGCGACGCAGAGGAGTAGTCTTGGATCGGCGTCAGGACAAGCGAGCGAGCCAATAGGTCGGGTCGCGGCTGTGGTGGGCCAGCGCGACTACCTTTAAAGCGCCGTCGACATTGATGACGATCACCGAGTAGTGAAAGCGGCTGACCACGAAGGCACGAACTTCGACGTCCGTCGCGACGCCCTCGATGATCGGAGCACTGGCTGGAAATGACGCGAGCTGTTGGAGCTTCGCATCCAGCTCGCGGAGAAATGTGCGCGCAAGCCCATCGCGCTGCTGCTCCAGGTAGTCTGTGGCCTCCTCGAGTTTGGCCGCGGCCTCCTCGAAGAACTCAACCTCGCGCATCGTTTGCGTACTTGGCCTCGAGGCGAGCGAAGAGCGTCTCGGCGTCTTGCAGCTTCGCCTCCCCCCTGGAGAATTTTTCGAGCCTACGCTCGATCTCTTCCCGCCAGGCGAGACTGATCTCCGGACCGCCAAGGCTATCGCTCAATACGTAAATCAGCTCTTCCCGCTGATCGGGTGGAAGCGCGAGAGCCTCCTCGACGAGCTTCTTCGCGGCCGCGTTCACCCAGACACAGTACGGCCGTGAGGGGCGGGGCTGCCAACTCTACAGTTGGCGCCTCCTGACACCAAGCTCGAGCCGGCACAGTTCGGGCGTGGCGGGCGGCCCTGGCCCCCAAGGCGCCAACGCCCCCCGGCAACCCTTGGGGCTTCCCGAAGAAGAACGCCCGGTCGAGAGACCGGGCGCCTTCATTACGAAACTACCGAGGCAACCCTCAGCTACAGCCAGAGGTGCCGCCGCAGGTCATGCACTTCATGCATGACCCGTTGCGGACCAGCGTGAACCCGCCGCAGCTGTCGCAAGCGTCGCCCTCGTAGCCCTGCATGCGGGCCCGACGGACCTGCTCGCCGAGGGCGGCCTGAGCTTGCAGCTCGGCCGCGCGGCCCCCGTTGGCGCCGCCAGCCGCTGCGACTGGCTTGAACGTGGTCGCGCTGGTGGTCGCGCCGACGGTGCGATCCTCGACCTCGATCTTGCCCTGCGCGGTGTCACCCACGAACAGGTGGGCCGAGCGGGGGATGTCGGCGGTCAGCTTGAGCGGACCGGGGGTCACGACGCGCTCGGAGATGACCTCTTCGTCGCGGTACTCGATGACCTCGTCGGCGCCGGTCGAGTCGGGGGCGAGATCCTCGGGCAGCACGTGCGCGAGGTCGGTGCGGTCGAGGTACGAGACGGCCAGCTCGCGGAAGATGTAGTCGATGATCGAGGTCGACATCTTCACGTGCGGGTGGCCGGTGACGATCCCGTTGGGCTCGAAGCGGGTGAACACGAACGCGTCGACGAACTCCTCGAGCGGCACGCCGTACTGCAGACCCAGGCTGATCGCGATCGCAAAGCAGTTCATGAGCGAGCGAAACGCCGCGCCCTCTTTGTGCATGTCGATGAAGATCTCACCGAGCGTGCCATCGGTGTACTCACCGGTGTGCACGTAGACCTTGTGCCCGCCGATCGTGGCCTTTTGGGTGTAGCCGGCCCGGCGATCCGGCATCCGGCGGCGCTTGGACAGGTAGCGGTGCACGAGCCGCTCGGTGACCTTCTCGATCACCTGCGGCTGGCTGGTGGCCGCGGCTGCGGGCGCCCGGTAGCTGGGCTCGGCCTCGTCGAGATCGTCGAGGTCATCGCTGATGTCGTCGACGAGCGAAGCCGAGAGCGGCTGGCTGAGCTTGCTGCCGTCGCGGTACAGCGCGATCGCCTTGAGGCACAGCTTCCACGAGGCCATGTAGACCTGCTTGACCTCGTCGATCGTGGCCTCGTTGGGCATGTTGATCGTCTTGGAGATCGCGCCAGACAAGAACGGCTGGGCGGCGGCCATCATGTGGACGTGGGCCATGGGGCGGATGAACCGGACCCCGTAGCGACCGCAGCGGTTGGCGCAGTCGAACACGGGCAGGTGCTCGTCCCGCAGGTGCGGCGCGCCCTCGACGGTCATGGTCCCGCACACCCAGTCGTTGGCGGCCTGGATCTGCGCGCTGGTGAACCCGAGCTCGCGGAGCATGTCGAAGCCCGGATCCGACAGCTGGGCGTCGGTGAAGCCGAGCGTGTCGCGGCAAAATTCGTCGCCGAGCGTGTAGCGGTTGAACACGAACGAGAGCTCGAACGCCTGGGGGAGCTCGGACTCGATCCGGTCGATCAGCGGCTGCGTGAACCCCTTGGCGCGCAGATCCGCGTGGGTGAGCTCGGGCGCGCCCGCGAGGGTCCCGGCGCCCTTGCAGTAGCGGACGATGTCCTCGATCTGGCCGTCGCTGTAGCCGAGCCGGCCGAGCGCGGCGGGGACCGACTGGTTGATGATCTTGAAGTAGCCGCCGCCGGCGAGCTTCTTGAACTTGACGAGCGCGAAGTCGGGCTCGATGCCGGTCGTGTCGCAGTCCATGACCAGGCCGATCGTGCCGGTCGGCGCGATCACGGTGACCTGGGCGTTGCGGAACCCCGACTTCTCGCCGCGGGTGAGCGCCTCGTCCCACGCGGCCTGGGCCGAGCGCAGCAGGTAGTTGGGGCAGATCCGCGAGTCGACGCCCTTGGGCGCGGTCGCCAGCGACTCGTACTCGGACCGCGGCACGTCGTAGATCGCGCGGCGATGGTTACGGATCACCCGCAGCATCGACTCGCGGTTGTCGGCGTAGCCGGGGAACGGCCCGTGCTCGGCCGCGAGCTCGGCCGACGCGGCGTAGCTCGCCCCGGTCATCAGGGCCGTGACGCCGCCACAGATCGCGGCGGCCTGCTCGGAGTCGTAGGGCACCCCGCGGACCATGAAGTAGGTGCCGAGGTTGGCGTAGCCGAGCCCGAGCGTGCGGAATTTGAAGCTGCGGGTGGCGATCTGCGGGCTCGGGAACTGGGCCATGAGCACCGAGACCTCGAGCACGATCGTCCACAGCCGGGTCGCGTGACGGATCGCCACGACGTCGAGGTTGCCGTCACCGGCCCCGCCCGACTCGATGAATTTCATCAGGTTCAGCGACGCCAGGTTGCACGCCGTGTCGTCGAGGAACATGTACTCCGAGCAAGGATTGCTGGCGTTGATGCGGCCGTCGGCCGGGCAGGTGTGCCAGTCGTTGATCGTGGTGTCGTACTGCAGGCCCGGGTCGGCGCAGCTCCACGCGGAGTAGGCGATCTTGTCCCACAGCTCGCGCGCGCGCAGGGTGCGGCTGACCTTGCCGTCGGTCCGACGGATCAGATCCCAGGTGTGGTCGTCCTCGACGGCGTGCAGGAACCCGTCGACGATCCGCACCGAGTTGTTGGAGTTCTGCCCGGACACGGTCCCGTAGGCGTCGGAGTCCCAGCCGGTCGTGTACTCGGGAAACTCGATCTCGCGGGCGCCCTGCTTGGCCAGCTGGATCGCGCGCTGGATGTAGTTCTCGGCGACCTGGACCTTGCGGGCGCGCTTGATCGCCTTGCGCAGCGGTCGATTCTTGCGCGGGTCGAAGCGCTCGGCGGCGGTCAGCTCCGCGTCGGTGACGTGGCACGCGCGGATGATCTGGTTGAGGTGCTCGTTGCACAGCCGCGAGCCGGTGACCAGCGCGGCGACCTTCTGCTCCTCGACGACCTTCCAGTCGATGTAGGCCTCGATGTCGGGATGATCGACGTCGACGACGACCATCTTGGCGGCGCGGCGCGTGGTCCCGCCGCTCTTGATCGCCCCGGCGGCCCGGTCGCCGATGCGCAGGAAGCTCATCAGCCCGCTCGAGCGCCCGCCGCCCGACAGCGGCTCACCCTCGCCGCGGATCTGCGAGAAGTTCGAGCCGGTGCCCGAGCCGTACTTGAACAGCCGGGCCTCGCGGACCCACAGATCCATGATGCCGCTGTCGCCGACCAGGTCGTCCGACACGCCCTGAATGAAGCACGCGTGCGGCTGCGGGTGCTCGTAGGCGTTGACCGACTTGAGCAGCTCGCCGGTGGTTGGATCGCAGTAGTAGTGGCCCTGCGCGGGGCCGCTGATCCCGTAGGCCCAGTGCAGCCCGGTGTTGAACCACTGCGGGCTGTTGGGCGCGGCGCGCTGGCTGGCGAGCATGGTCACCATCTCGTCGAAGAAGGCCCGCGCTTGCTGGTCGTCCTCGAAGTAGCCGTGCTTGTGACCCCAGTAGGTCCAGCAGCCGGCCAGGCGATCGAACACCTGTCGGCTGTCGCGCTCGCCGGTGAAGCGCTCGGCCTCGGGCAGCTCGGCGAGCGCCTCTTCGTCGGGCTCGCTGCGCCACAGCCACTCGGGCACGCCCTCTTCGGGGACCCGACGGAGCACGGCGGGGACCCCGGCGCGCCGGAAATATTTTTGGGCGAGGATGTCGACCGCGACCTGCGACCAGCCCCTGGGGACCAGCATGTTGCTGGCCTCGAACACCAGCGACCCGTCCGGGTTGGTGATGCGGGAGCTGCGGGCTTCGAAGTCGAGGCCCTCGTAGGGGCGCTCGGTCGATCGGGTGAAGAGACGGCTGATCTTCATGGCGGTGCGGGGCGTGGGCGGCGAGTGGGTGAGCAGGCGAGCAGGCTAAGAAGGCGCGAACGGCTCCGCTCGACGGCTTGACGCGAAAGCCGTGGTCTGCGGCGGTCGACTCGGGGGGAGTCGCCTGGTGCCGGGCCGGCTGGTCAGCCGAGGCGGTGGGAGCGGTGGCGGTGGGCTGGGGCTGGCAGCGTGTGCCGAGCCCGCGGGCGGGAATCTGGTGGTGGGAGCCGGCGAAGAGCAGTACCCCAGGCGGGCGGATTTGGCACGGACTCGTGGGACGCCGACCCCGTGATCTGTCGGAGCGCGAGCGTTTTTGGGGCGGCGAGCGCCCGGCCCACATGTTGGGGTCGGAGGCCTAACCAACCACAACATGTGGTGTGTCGCAAGAACCCGGCGATCGCCGCGATCTCAAGTTATCCACAGCTTCCGGCCCATGGGATTGGTCGGTTGGGAACCTGTTGAATCAGCTCTCGGCGTCCGACAAACGGCTTGATCAATGCGGTTCAGGTGTTCGACGCCACCCAGATTCTCGGGTTGGCCCCGGATTTGCTGTCGGTGGATCTGCGACCCTTCGCCTGGCGATCGATCCCCAACTGGTCCCCAGGATGACTGCGCGGTCGCCACCGATCCGCCCCCAAGCTTCGTGTCAGGAGATCTCCATTTTCGCGCATCGACTGAAACAGGCCGAGCGGGTGGAGGCGATCTCCAGCCTAGTCAAACGATCAGTCCCCGACTCCCGGGTTGCCGTCCCAAACCAGAGGGTTGCCGTCCCCGCCAGGCCTGTCGCACAATCAGGCGGACGCTAGCAGGCGGTCGCAGACTGGCGATCGCTGGTAGCCCGTGAATCGCGCGCTCTGTTGCGCCCTCCCCCGCGCGGTGCGGGTCGGACGGACGTGCTGGCGAGTGAAACCCGAGACGAGCATGGCTGGTAACGACATCCCTCCCCTGCGCCGCAACGAGCTCGAGCGCCTGAGCGCGGTCGAGACCCTCAAAGGTCTGAGCAACCCCGGCGACGTCAAGCTCGGCGAGCTCGTTGGCTTCTTGGAGGCGCGGGATCTGTGGACCCAATTCTCCAAGATCACGCTTGGGGATCTGCGCGACGCGTTCGGCCTCGAGCCCGAGCCCGAGCCCGAGCTCGACACGCCGAAGAAGCGAAAGCGGCGGATCCTGCAAGAGGCGCTGGGCGGACCCGAAGAGCAGGCCGACGGTCACGACGAAGGCGCGGAGATGGCCGACGAGATCGTCAAGAAGATCCCCAAGGCTCCGGCCGACGGGGGGCTCGAGACCGACGAGGTCGGGCGCATGGTCGTGCCCTTCGTCGAAGGCAACGGCGACGTCACGCTCGACGACATCGCCGAGTACACCCGCATGGATCGCAAGGTCCTGCGCCACCACCTGGGTGTGCTCTGTAAAGAAGGTCGGCTCGAGCGAATCGGCGTCGGTCGCCACGCGATCTACTCGGCTGTCGTGTAGGGTCCAGGCTTGAGCGAGCCGCCCGACGCCAGCTGGGCCCACCGTCTGCGCGACTGGTGGATCGAGCAGATCATCCGACACCACCGCGTGGTCCTGGTCTTGGGCCTGGCGCTGACGCTGGTCGCGGGCTGGCTCGCCTCGCGTCTGAAGATCGACAGCGACATGCGCGCGCTGCTGCCCCGCGATCACGCGGTGGTCCACGCGATCGAGCACATCGAAGCCAACTTTGGCGCGGTCGGGTCGATCAACGTCGTGGTCCAGGGCGGCGCCGCGTCAGACCGCCACGCGCTGGCCGACGCGATCGCGACGTCGCTCGCGGACGAGCCGATGCTGCGCGAGGTCGATCACCGCCTCGCCAGCGACTTCTTCATCACCCACGCGCTCTACTACCTCGACGAGTCCGACATGGACACGCTCGTCGAGCGGGTCGAGGCCTGGCAGCACTACCAGTTCTGCTCGGCGGCGCCCGACGTGTGCATCGAGGCCCCGGATCCTGACGCCCCGGCGGCCCTGCAGCAGTTCATCGACGCCAAGCGCGAGGCGGTCGAGCAGCGCGCGGGGTTTCGCGACTACTACGAGCGCGCGGGGATCGACGCGCTGGTCCTGTTCTTGCGGCCGACCCACAGCTCGGCGGATCTCGACTACGCCGTCGAGGTCAGCGATCGGATGTCCGAGCGGGTCTCGCAGGTGTTCGCCCGCGCGGGCCCGTGGCACGCCGCCGGAGTCCGCTTCAACCTGGTCGGGCCCTACGTCAACAAGGCCGCGGAGCGAAAGATCATCGGCCGCGACATGGTCCGCAGCGGCGTGGTCGCGCTGCTCGGCGTGACCGTGGTCCTGTACCTGTTGTTTCGCTCGTGGCGGGCGATCGGGACCTTGCTGGTCCCCCTCGCCTGCGGCGTGACCTGGTCGCTCGGGGCCACGCAGCTGGCGATCGGCCACCTCAACTCGATCACCAGCTTGATCTCGTCGGTGGTGATGGGCATCGGCATCGACGCGGGCATCCACATCCTCGCCCGGGCCCGGCGCGAGCGCGAGGACCACGACAACCAGCCGACGATCCGGCGCGCGTTCACGGCCGTGATCGCGCCGTTGCTGGTCGCCTCGTGCACGACCGCGAGCGCGTTCGTGGTCATGGCCAGCTCGCAGTTCCCGGCGTTCGGCGAGTTCGGGGTCATCGCGGGGTTCGGCGTCGCCCTGTGTCTGCTGGCGATGCTCACCGTGTACCCGGCGCTGCTGGCCCTGGTCGGGATCAAGCCCGCGCGGCGGATGCCACCCGACGGGATCGGCGGCGCCACGCGGGTGCTGCTGGCCCGGCCGGGCCTGATCTTCACCGCGATCGTGCTGCTGACCCTGGCGTCGTTTCGGGGCATCGAGCACATGCGCAGCGACGGGTTCGAGCGCAACACTCGCTCACTTCAGAGTGACGAGACCCGCGACGCGACCGAGGCCGACGTGTTCTTGATCTCGGAGATCTTCGGCCGCAACGTGCACGCCAGCGTGCTGTCGGTCCCGACCTACGAAGAGCTCGAGCGGGTCTACGAGCGCGCGATCAAGCAGCACGCCCGCCGCGTCGCGGCCGACGACACCCGCGTCGCCGAGCTGGTCGCGGCGCCGAGCTTGATGCCGCCCAAGCACATCGACCAGCAGCTTCGGCACGCGCGGATCACCGCGATGACCGAAGACTGGAGCCCGCGCGTGTGGGCCCAGCTGCGCGGTGAAGACCCCGACGAGTCCGACGCGGGCTCGGACGGGTGGGACGACGAGTTCGAGCCGCTCGACGGTGGCGACGCTGGCGTCGAGTCGGACGGGGATCCCGATGAAGAAACGGTCGAGACAGCTGAGACAGCCGACCAGCCCACGCAGGCGCCCACGCCGACCGGCGGCCTCGATCCCAGCGACGGCGCGACCCTCCAGCGCATGCTCGAGGCCGAGCCCTTCGGCCCCGAGGATCTCCCGCCCGAGGCGATCGGCAAGCTGCGCGGCGACGACGGCAGCTGGGGGTTGTTCGCCTACCCCAACTACGACGCGGCCGACATCCTCACGAGCGTCGAGTTCATGCAGGAGGTCCAGGCCTACGCCGACGGCGCGGGGACCTTCGCGGGCGAGCCCACGGTCTACGCGACGATCTTCACGACCCTCGAGGACGAGTGGCCGGTCGTGATCGGCATGGCGCTCTCGATCATCGCGGCGTTCGTGTTCTGGCAGGTGCGCAGCGTCGGTCAGACGCTGGTCACGATCGCCCCGCTCGCGCTCGCGTTCTGGTGGACCTTCGGGATCCTCGGCGCCTTCGATCTCAAGCTCACCTTGTTCAGCGTGCCGATCCTCCCGGCGATCTTGGGGATCGGCGTGGACAACGGCGTGTACCTGACGGCCGCGATCCGCCGCGAGCAGAGCACCAACACCGGCCTGCACCGGTCCGTCGACGAGACCGGGCGGGCGATCCTGGCCGCGACCATGACCACGGCGATGGGCTTTGGCGCGTTCTTGGTGGCCGACAGCGGGGGCCTGCGAACGATCGGGCAGCTCGCCGTGATCGGGATCTTGTCGACGGCGGTCGCGTCGTTGTTGGCGGTGCCGACGATCGCCGCGCTGGTCCAGCGCCGCCGTGACCGGCTCGAGTGATCGCTCAGGTAGCGGACGGCACCTCGACCCCGAAGCCGTCGCCGCGCCGCTCGGGTGTCAACTGAAGCGCCGCTGACGTCGCCGAGATGTCGCTGCAGCACCGCCAGGCGGCGCAGCTAGCGATACTGGCTGAGCGGGCCCGCTCAGTTCTCGAGCTCGAGCGCGCCGAGCGAGAAGCACACGGCCTGATCGTGGGCCAGCTCGTTGCGCAGCTCGATCGTGGTCGCGCCCGCGCGGGCCTCTGCGGCCAGGTGAAAGTGCTCGCGCTTGCTCGCCCCGCTCGGCGTGTAGAAGTCTGCGTCCCCGGGCAGGCGCACGCTCAGGCCCTCGAAGGTTCGATTCTCGCGCACGAAGAACCCGGCGAGGTCGTCCTCGGCGCGCAGGCCATCGAGGTGGATCTCGAGGCTCCCGCGCCCGGGCACCTGCACGCGCAGACACCGATACAGGTACGGCGCTCGAAACGACATCGACCGACGCGGGCGGGCGTCGACGCTGGTGCACCCGGCCATCGCGTCCTTGCCCAGGGTCCCGTCGCAGCCGTCGGTGGTCGAGCGCGTGACCGAGTAGCCGCCGTCGTCGACCAGGTCGCTGCGAAACTTCAGCGTGCGACCGCCCGCGAGCCGCTTCGAGGACATGTGATCCTTGGCGATCTTGGTCCAGGTGTCCGCGAGCCGCTGCTGCTGGCGCACGTAACCGCCGATCAGCAGTCCGCCGAGGCCGATCAGCCCCAGCGCCCATGAGATCCGCAGCGCCCGGGGCGAGTGCAGACGCACCGCCAGCTGCAGCTCGCGGGACGAGAACAGCATGCCCAGCAGCAGCAAGATCGCCACGTTGCTGACCCACATCGCGGCGCGCTCGAGCGTGGGCGTGCGGTACTCGAGGGTGACCGTGCCCGGCCGCTTGAACGGCAGCTTGACGCCCGGGAGCCCGCGCGCGAGCGCGACCGGCTCGGGCCGAAAGCGCTTGCCGTCGTCGCGCACCGCCGACCACTTGCGGTACGGGCCCAGCGGGATGTCGACGCGCCCCGGACCCTCGACCGCGCCGACCGACACGGTCAGCTTGGTCGTCGACTCGCGCGTGACCTCGACCTGCGCCGGGTCGAGCTTGCCGATCACCACGTGGCCGACGGGGTCGGGTTTGTCGGCGTCGTCGGCACGCAGGCGGCCGAGCTTCCACACCCCAAACTCACCGACAGGCTCGAGCGCCTCCGCCAGCCGGATGTCGTCGGACCCGTGGGTCAGCGCGTGATCGTAGATGACGTGGGTGACCCCCATCAGCCGCAGCGCGTCGGGGCTGCGTCGGCGGACCTGGTACTTGTAGTTGACCGCTGGAATGTGGCCGTCGAGGATCAGCTTGGCGTCGGCGTCGGTGATCGCAAACAGCGGGTAGGTGCCGCCCCCCATCAGCCGGCGCAAGAACGCGACGTTGAGCTGGCGGGGATCCCCCGCGTCGGCGAGCAGCTGCGCCTCCGCGACCAGGGTCTCGGCCAGGGCCTGCTCCACCGCGGCGTGGGGCGAGCCCTCGAGCACCTCGACGCCACCGACCGGGCGCGGGGTCAGGCGGCCGCGATCATCGACGATCCCGACCAACAGCGGGGCCAGGCACAGCGCGGCCAGCAGCCGGGCGGCGGCCGGGCGCGGCGGCGTGACCACGCTCGCGGGGTGATCGCGATCGGGGATCGCCCGCAGCCGCGCCAGCAACATCGCCCCGCCGATCCCAGCGAACGCGTAGAGCACCGGCTTGAGCGCGATCGAGTAGCGCGGGAACTGCAGGTTCTTGAACGAGCTGACCAGCAGGTCCAGGCGGAGCACGGTGATCGACGCCTCGGATCCCAGGACCAGCAGCGCGCAGACCAGGCCGATCCCGAGCCAGGCCATCGCGCGACCGCGACGGATCGCGACGATCATGCCGATCACGCTGAGCGGCCCGACCCAGGCTCGGAAATTCCAGAACAGCTCACCAGCGAGCAGCGCGGTCGCCAGCTCGCCCAGCGGCTTCCATGGCACCGGGGAGCGAGCCATGGCCCCCGCGCTGGCGAGGAAGCTCAGCACCCAGCCCAGACACACCAGGCCCGCGAACACGTGGATCAGCAGCCACCAGCGGATCTGCCCGCCGGGCAGCTTGCGCATGGTCCCCGTCGCCCACAGCACGACCGGCCAGGCGACCGCCGAGGTCGCCGCGGTCAGCATCCCAAACGGGTGGGCGAGCACGCTGGCGCCCAGCAGCAAGCCGGCGAGCGTCAGGCTGCGCATGCTCGGGCGTCGCAGCGCCGCCCAGGTCGCCGGTAGCGACGCGATCCACAGCGCGCTCGACAGCAGCTGCGGCCACACCCCGTGGAACATGAGGTAGTTCCAGCCGCCCTCGCGACTCGCGCCTGGATCGATCAGCCACGCGATCGCAGCCAGCGCCCCGGCCCAGCGCGGGTCCAGCAGCTCGGCCAGCGGCGCGCGCGATCCAGGAGTCTCGTCCCCAGCTGGCGGCTGCTCGATCGCCTCACCTCGCAGCTCGCGGGCGATCGTCGACGCCAGCCACCACACCGCCCCCAGCGCCAGCACCCAGATCCCCAGCAGGCCCCAGGCGTAGCTGGTCCGCAGCGAGATCAACCCGAAGCTGAGCAAGTGAGCCGCGCCCGTGATCAGGTAGCCCAGGACCGGGTACGAGTCGCCAAACGGGTAGCCGGTGTTCAGCTGATCCGAGAATCCGATCAGCTCGCCGCGCGGGATCAGCTCGTCGACCAGGACCTTGGTCTGGAAGTAGTGGATCCCGTGGTCGCGCGAGGCCGGCGGGCGCCCGAGCGCGAGGTCACCCAGCAGCGAGAGCGCGAGCGCGGTGACCACGAAGATCGGCAGCCACCGACCGATCCGCGCGCGGTTGTCTGCGATCAACGGCAGCCGCAGCAGCGGCTCCGCGAGCCGGGGCGCGACCGCCAGGACCAGCGCGAAGCCAACCCAGCGACCGAGCTGGCCGCCAAGCGCGATCAACAGCACCGCCGCGACCACGCCGAGCCACGTATGAGCCTGCGCGGAGAGCCGCAAGGGCCCCCCACCACGCTCGCTGTCGGTCGGCCGCAACACGAGAGGCGGGATTTAGCACACCCCGCTAGCCCTGTAAGTCTGGCGCGACGCCAAACACCCAGTCCGCGTCGGCCCGGGGTGTGTGACAACCGATACAGTACCCGACCGCGCCCTGGTCGTTGAGCGTCCCGTCGAGCGAGGCGTTGGCCCACCACCAGTCGCCGTGCTCCGGGTCGTACCCGGCGGGGCCCTTGAACATGATCGTCATCCCGACCGGCTCCGCGCTGGCGTTGAGGTGCTCCTTGACGATCAGCGCGCCCGCGGGGAACGAGGCGGTCGCGTCGGGATCGTCGGGGTCGACGCTGCGGTACATGCCCGCGTACTCGCTGGGTACCCAGATGTTCACGGTGTCGGCGAGCCCGTGCTGGCTGGCTGCGGCGACCGCGTTGATCTGCTCGAAGCTTGGGTAGTCGAGCGCGGCAGCGACGACAGCTTCGGCGTCGACGCCGGCCTCCCCGGTCTCGCCCTCGCCCATGTCGCCCTCGGCACCGCCATCACACCCGGCGAGCGAGAGACCCGAACAGACCACGAGCACGGCAATTTTATCAGCGAAGGCACGCATGCCCGGCCGACGCTACCACCCCGAGAGTGGTTACACCGCCGGGCACAGCACGCCCGCCGCGATCAGCTGCGCGAGGCCGTGATCGAGCGCGTCGGCGTCGAGCTGCGCGAGGCTGGCCGGCAGCGCCAGCCCCTGCCGACCGGCGAGCGCGGCCAGCTGCGGCGCGGTCGGCCAGTGGATCCGCACCGCGTGGGGTGGGTGCAGCGATCGGTAGATGAACATCGTCGCCGGCTGCGGCTCGGGCACCGGCGTCGCGCGATCGAGCGCCAGCGCCTTGACGATCTTGGTGACCGGAAACGTATAGCCGCGCACGAACAGCCGGGCCTCGAACCCGTCCGTCTCACCCGCGGGCGCCGAGGCGGCCAGGTAGCTGCACATGTGATAGTCGGCGAGCTCCTCGAGCACCGCCGAGTACTCGCCGCGCTCGGCCCGACGCGCCGCCAGGAAGTCGGAGAACGCCAGCCCATACAGGTTGGGGTCGCGCGGCGCGGTCTGGTTGATGCGTAGGTAGTCGCTGACCAGTTGCGGCCACAAGCCCGGGTGATCCCGAGTGACCAGCGTGTGGACCGAGACAAATAGCTCACTCAAGATCCGGTCGAAGTTGCGCCCGACCAGCACCCGATAAAAGTCCAGGTTGTCCGAGCCCGAGGCCGACGCGCCGAGCCGCTGCTCGATCGCATCGACGCTGGACTCACCAAACAAGAACGGGGTGATCTCGGCGTAGAACCGGTCGAGGCTCATGCTTGGCCCCTGTCTAGCCTGTCTAGCTGGCGCTTGTCGATGATCGCGCGGGCGAGGTCGGCCTGATCGAGGACAGCGTCGAGCGCGGGGATCTGCGTGTCCCACTCGATCAGCGTGGGGCACGGGCCGCGGCGCTCGATCACCTCGCGGTACAGCGCCCAGACCTCATCGCAGACCGGCGCGCCGTGGTTGTCGAGCAAGCGCGGGCCCTCGAGCTTGTGGCCCGCGAGGTGGATCTGGCAGGCCCGCTCGACCGGCAGCTGCCACAGCAGCTCGCTCGGATCCAGGTCGTGGTTGCGCGCGTTGACGAACACGTTGTTGACGTCGAGCAGCAGCAGGCAGTCGGCCTCCTCGATCACCGCCGACACGAACGCGCCCTCGTCGAGCTCCGAGCTTGGCATCTGCGCGTAGTAGCTGATGTTCTCGAGCGCGATCGGCCGATCCAGCGCGTCCGCGAGCTCGCGGACCCGCGCGGCGGTGTGGCGCACGGCCGCCTCGTTGAACGGCAAGGGCAACAGATCAAAGGTGGTCCGGCCGCCGAGCGTCGCGAAGCACAGATGATCTGTATAAAAGGGTGCGTCAATCCGATCGAGCAGCTGGCGGAGCGCGGCGAGATACTCGTGATCGAGCGGATCGGGCCCGCCGATCGACATCGACACACCGTGAGCCAGGATCGGCCATCGCTCCGCGCACGCGTCGAGCATGTGCAGGTAGCGGCCGCCCTTTCCGACGTAGTTCTCGGGGATGATCTCGAGAAAATCGAGCGTGCGCTCGTGCTCGAGGATCTCCGAGAAGTGACGTCGGCGCAGGCCGATGCCTGCGCCACGTACTGGGCCGAGCAGATCAGCCGCCTTCGGTGCCGGGACAGCCAGCCTCGGTGCCAGGGCAGCCAGCTTCGGTGCCAGGGCAACCAGCCTCGGTGCCGGGACAGCCGGCCTCGGTGCCGGGACAGCCAGCTTCGGTGCCGGGGCAGCCAGCCTCGGTGCCCGGACAGCCAGCCTCGGTGCTGCCCGTCGCGGGACAGCCAGCCTCGGTCTCCTCGGTCTTGGGGGTCTCTTCGTTGTCTTTGCCGTCGCAGCCAGGCGCCACGATGACCGCCGTCGCAAACGCGGCGGCCTCCAGAATCGAAATTAGGCCTTTTTTCATTCTATCCTCGATGATTGTTGGGGGGAGATCCGGGCCGCCTACGCGCTCTCGCGCGCAGCGGTTACCGGGCCGGCCCTTCTACCATGTTTTCAGCTCGAATCAGGCTTCTGGCAGGGGTCGAGGGCGCTGGCGAACACTCGACGTCCCTGCTCGTCGAGGTGATCGAGCAAGTAGCGTCGCGCTCGGCACAATTTTGTCAGGCGTTGTTCGTCGATTCGGGTGTAGTCCAGCCTGGCGACCGGGACTCCCCGATCAGGGCAGACCGCGCGCACGCGCTTGCCCTGTTTCAGGGTGGGTTGGCTACCGTCGGGGCAGATCAGCGTGATCGCGGGGTCCTCGAGGTTGGGATCGACGCCGCCGTAGCCCTCGAGCACCACGGCGTCCATGAGCACCGTCTGTGGGGTGAAGAATCCACTAGCGTCGGTGCCCCGATTGACCAGGCCGTGCTCGCCCTCGACCGCGTTGTCGGGCCGCTCGTGGGCGTGGCAGCTCGCGCAGTCATTCTTGCGGCGGATGCTGGCCAGGTATCGCTCGCGTCGCTCGGGGGTCATCTTCGCCGCGGGCGGGATCGCTGCGAGCTCGCCGAGCAGCTCGTCGGTCGCGCGCTGGTGGGCCGCGGGATCCGAGCGCGGCCACTCGTAGCCAAACAAAGGGGCGTTCGGGCCCGGCTCGGCCCGTCGCAGGGTGTGCATCCACTCCTCGTGGTCGTCGCCGAGCCGGGTGCCACGCACGTCCACGACGCCGCGCGCACGATCGGCGCCGCGCTGCTCGACGCGATCGGCCACGGTCCCGGGCGGAAACTCCAACACCCAGCCACCCCGCGCCTCGCTCCAGCGGGTGTGGATCACCCCGCGCTCGGGGATCCGCAGCCACACCGCGACGTCGGTCGCCGCCGCCGTCGAGCTGGGCAGCTGGATCGGCGGGACCATCTCGACGAAGCCCTCCCGCTCCCAGTGCTGCGCGGGGTCGTCGATCGTGACCCGGCTGACCGGATCGCTGGGCCACGCGAGGTAGCTGCCCACCGCGATCGCGCCGAGCCCCGCGACCGCGGCGAGCACGATGTTCAGCGGTCGGGGCACGGCGCAGGGTAGCCCGTTTTTCAGGCTTCGGCGGCCAGCTGGGTGAGCGCCCGCAGCAACGCCGGATCGACACCGAGCTGTGCGCAGCGATCCCGGACCGGGTCCAGACGCCACTGCGCGGGCGCCAGGCTGCGGATCCGCTTGGCTCGCAGCAACAAATTTTTGGGCGTGTGGCTGCTGGCGACGAACTCGAGCACGCCGAGCTCGTATCCGCAGGCCTCGAGCAGCTCCACGCGCAGGCCGTCGGTGAGCAGCTCGCCCAACGAGCGCCGCAGCAGGCCCTGCTCGACGACGGCGGGGACCAGCGCGGCGCCCGTGCTCGCGCGTGCGCTGGCCTGGTCGAGCTGGCGGGCGAGCTCGGCCTGGCAGCAGGGCACGCACAGGATCGACTCGACGCCCGCGCGGACGGCCAGGGTCAGCGCGGCGTCGGTCGCGGTGTCGCATGCGTGCAGCGAGATCGCGAGGTCCGGCGCGCCGCCGAGGCCGTCGCGGACCGCGTCGAGCTCGAGCGACTCCAAGCTCGCGACCACAAACCGCGCGTGCTCGCCAAACCCGAGCTGCTCGGCGCGCGCGCGACTGGTGGTGATCACGTCTTCGCGCAGGTCCACACCCAGCAGCCGCGCGTCGATGCCCTCGAGCCGCAGCGCCTCGAGCAGCACGAAGCTCAGGTAGCTGTTGCCGCAGGCGAGATCGACGATCCGCAGCGGTCGCTCGCGGGCGTGGCCGGTCCAGGTCGGGCGGCACAGCTCGACGAGGTGGTTGACCTGCTTGTACTTCTTCGCGTTGCGGGCCGAGATCGTGCCGTCGGGGTTCATGATCCCGATCGAGCGCAGCAGCGTGGCGCTGCGGTCAGGTCGCAGGGCACGATCTTTGCCGCCCATGATCTTGTCGACGGTCTGCTCGTCGAGCTCGCGCTGCTTGACGTGGCCGTGGCGGGCGTCGACCTCGATCCGACGGCGTGCGTCGATTACGTAGGTGTGCTTGACCAGGCCCGCGTCGGCGGCGGTTTCGGCTTCGGTCATGAGCGCGCTGAACAGCGACGCCGCGCGGGGGTCGTCTCGTTGGAGCGGGCCGGGGCCTTCGAGCACGCGCTGCTCGTGATCGCCGGTCGCGGCCTGCGGTGCGCTGAACACCGCGCGCTCCCACCCGTGGATCAGTTTGCGCTCGAGCTTGGCGCGCGCGCGGGCGAGCTTGGGATGCTTCTTCACCACGCAGACATGGCAGAGCGCTCGGGTCCTGGCAAACCGCGGTCAACAGCCCGGCGCGCGCAGCCACGGCGGCGTGGCCATGTGCGCTGCCAGCTGATCGATGAACGCGCGGACCTTCGCCGGCAGGTGGCGCCCACTCGGATACAGCGCGTGGATCGGCACCGGCCAGCTCCACTCGTCGAGCACCTGAACCACCCGCCCATCCGCGAGCGCGGGCGCGACGTGAAAATTCGGCAGACACGCGATCCCCAGCCCGCACACCACCGCCTGAAGCAGCGCGGCGCCGCTGTTGGCGGTCATCGGCCCCGACACGCTCACCGTCCGCTGCTGCTCGCCCGCCTGCAGCTCCCATCGCGTCGGGTTCGTGCTGTTCGAGTAGAGCAGGCACGCCCGCTCGCTCAGCTGCTCGGGCGAGCTCGGCCTGCCCGTGCGCTCGAGGTAGCGCGGGCTGGCCACGACGATCCGCTGGGCCACCGCCAGGCGCTTGGCGATCAGACTGCTGTCGCTCAACAGCCCCGCGCGGACCGCCACGTCGAAACCCTCGGCGACCAGATCCACCGCCCGATCCAGGTACACGACATCGAGGCTCAGCCCCGGGTTGTCGCGGCCAAAGTCGGCGATCCACGCGGCCAGCCAGGTCACCCCCAGGGCGGTCGGCAGGCTGACTCGCAGGCGCCCGCGCGGCGTGGCCTGCAGCGCCATCACGTCGTCCTGCGCGTGCGACAACAGGCTCAGCCCCTCGGCGCAGGTCTCATGATAGACGGCGCCAGCCTCGGTCAGCGTCAGCTTGCGGGTCGTGCGATGCAGCAGTCGCACGCCCAGCCGATCTTCGAGGCGCGTGATCAACTTGCTCGCGTACGAGCTCGAGATCCCCAGCTGCTCGCCGGCCGCCGCGAAGCTGCCCGCCTGGACCACGGTCACGAAGGTCTCGATCTCGACGAGCTGGCTCATGCGCTGCGGCAGGGTACCCGAGTGACGCTCTCGATTCCGGCCTGAGTGTCACGAGTCTCATGCCGCTCGAGGCCCTAATCACCTCAGCTCTTCGGTCCTAGGCTGTGTTTCAGCGCTGCTGAAGCGCGAATGGAGACCTCATGAACACCCAATTGCGCACCATCCTCCCCTCCTTACTGTTGCTCGCGGCCTGCACGGAGCCCGGCTCCGGTCTCGACTCGGACACCACCTCGGAGTCCGGAGACACCGCTGCCGAGACCCAAGAATTCACCGCCTGCGACGACGAGTTCACGATCACGGACGCCAACCCCATGTACGCATGGACGCCCAACGCGATCACCCTCGAGTCCCACGAGCTGAGCCCCGGGGTGTTCGTGATCCACGACGCCAACGCCAACACCTACGCCCCCGCCGGGATCCCGCTGGCGACCAGCGGCGGGTTCGTCATCGGCGACGACGGCGTGCTGCTGGTCGAGACCATGGTCAACCGCCAGCTGTTTTGTCAGGTGATCGATCTGGTCCGCGAGCAGACCGACAAGCCGGTCCTGTACGCGATCAACACCAGCTTCCACGGGGATCACAGCTTCGGGAACGCGTATCTGCCGGACGAGGTCCAGGTCGTCCAACACGAGCGCACCGCCGACCACATCGCGGCCCACTTCGACGAGGACATCGCGTTCATGGAGAACGGCTTCGGCGCGGATCAGGGCATCGCCGAGGCGACCCCGGTCGCCGCCGACGTGCGGGTGACCGACGACGGCTGGTCCGTCGACCTCGGCGGCGTCGTCGTCGAGGCCCAGTACCACGGCTTCGGCCAGACCCACGGCGATCTGTTCGTGCATGTCCCGTCCGCGAAGGTGTTGTGGACCGGCAACCCGCTGATCGCCGAGGCGCCGGCCCTGCCCTGGCTGCTCGAGGGCCAGGCCCAGGCGGTCAGCGCCACGCTCGCCGCGGTCAAGGCCTCGGTCCCGGCCGACACCACGATCATTCCCGGCCACAGCCACCCGCTGGGTCTCGCGGACTTCGACTTCTCGATCGACTACCTCGACACGCTCGTCGACGAGGTCCAGACCGCCGTCGACGCTGGGCTGACGGTCGAGGAGACCGTGGCCGCGGTCAGCATGGAGCCGTTCCAGGGCTACGCGCTGTGGGATTGGATCCACAGCGGCGTCAATGTCCCGACGACCCACGCCGAGCTCGGCGGCTGAGCTGGACGACTCGACCACGCTAGCGCCGTTTGACGCTGGTCCCGGCAGGTGGTCCGATGCGGCATGCCGAGCCTCGCTCGCACCTCCTCCCGCCTCGCCGCTCGGCTCGCCGCTCGACTCACCTTGGGGTTGCCGCTGTTGCTGGCCTGTGTGCCACCCACGGCGGCGACGCCGTATCCGACCACGGCCCCGCCCGAGGGCGAGTCCAGCGAGCCCAGCGAAGCGCCGAGCCCGACCACCGTCAGCTTCCTGGATCGGCCCGTCGACCTCTCGCCGTTCCTGCAGGGCTTCCCGTACGCGCGCTTCAACGCCAAGCTCGAGCACGGACGCATGTTCGTGATGCACACGGGCACGCACTACCAGCTGCGCTCGATGCCGCTGCCCGAGCCTGGCGCCCCCCCGCGACCGCTCGCGCCCGACACCGCCGAGCCGGTGACCGAGGTCGACTGGTCGACGCGCAGCCTCTGGGGCCTGCGCATGCACCCGGCCACCGACACGCTGTGGCTCCACGCCGACGCCAACAACGACGAGCAGATGAACCTGTGGCGGATCGACATGGCGGCCCCGCTCGCCCAGCGGATCCCCGCGCAGATCACCACCGCCGACTACATCTACGGCTGGGGCCTGTCCGCGGACGAGAACCACGACCAGATCGCCTACCTCGCGCGCACCGGTCAGCAGGCGCCCTACCGGACCTGCCTGCACCTGCTCGACGCCAGCGATCCCAAGCGCGAGGGCGCCGACCAGGAGATCGTGTGCGACAGCCCCGAGCTGGCCTTCACGTGGTCGACCCCCCACTTCTCACCCGACAACCAACAGATCTACTTCGCGGCTCAGGTCGAGGGCGACCGCAAGCGCGTGCAGATCGTCGAGGTTGATCTGCGCAAGAAGTCGCGGCAGGCCAGGCCGATCACCGACACTGCGATCCCGCGCAGCAGCCCCGACATGCTCGACGGCTGGGTCGACGGCGAGCACCTGATCTACGTGTCCAACGAGGCCGGGTACGGCGACGTCTACAGCTGGTCGCGGCGGACCCGAAAGCACAGGCGCCTGACCCAGCACAGTGAAGAGCTGCTGGGGGCCGCGACCATGCAAGTCGGCTCGATCGACGCCGTGCTCGTCGCCCACGGGACCCCGGCCGGGAGCACGCTCGAGCTGCTCGACGCTGGCACGGGCAAGCTGCTCGGCCAGGCCGCTGCGCCCGGCAAGGTCGAGATCCTCGACGCCCACCAAGGTCGCGCGATCTGGTCGCAGCAGGCGCCCGACAAGGTGTATGAGGCCAACCTCGCCAGCTTCACTCAGGTCGACGGGGATCTGTCCCTGCAAAACGACACGCTGCTCGAGCTCCCCGCCGCGCTGGAGTCCGAGCTGGTCCGCTGCGTGCCCGAGGCCGTGAAGATCCCCAGCTTCGACGGCGAGCTGCTGCACGCGTTCGTGCTGCGCCCCAAGCAACCCCTGCCCGAAGGCCAGGCCGTGGCGATGGTCCGCTCGTTCTACGGCGGCGACAACGAGTGGACCCGCCACGACCATATCTTGTGCGCCGCGGGCATCACCGTGGTCTCGCCGGCCGTGCGCGGGTCGTCGGGGTTTGGCAAGGCGTTCGCGGCCCTCAACGATCGAGACCTCGGCGGCGACGAGATCGTGGATCTGTTCTGGGTCGCGCGCTGGATCGAGGCGGAGCTGGGGATCCCCAGCGCGCGCGTGGGCGTGTACGGCCGCAGCCACGGCGGCTACGCGACCATGCGGGCCATGACCTTCCCGCCCGCCACCAACGACCGCGACGAGTCCTACAGGTTTGGGTTTGGCCTGGCCGAAGCCGGGTTCTCCGACATCGTCGCGTTCCACGACGCGACCAACATCCCCGACTGGGTCGTGCTCGAAGCTGGCGACCCGAGTGTCCCCGAAGATCTGGCCCGGCTGCGCGATCGCAGCCCGATCAACCACGTCGAGCGGCTGGTCGCGCCGATCTTCCTGCTGCATGGTGCCAACGACTGGCGGGTGCCCGTTGCCGGGTCACGCGCGTTCGTCGAAGCGGCCGAGGCCGCGGGCAAGTCGGTCAGCTATCTCGAGGTCGAGGGTCAGGGCCATCACGTGGAAGGCCAGGCGCGGATCGTCGAGGCCTGGCAGGCCCGCTTCGACTTCATCGCGTCCGCACTCGCGGACTAGAGGAGTTTCCCCCCTGTCCCAACGACCAAAACGCACCGCTTTTCAATCTGTTAGCGGCCGTCAGGGGGGGTGTGATGGTAGCGTTGAAGTAACGTGGATGATCGACCACCGCGCGTGTTCGTCAGCTATAGCGACGACACCCCCCAGCACGCCGAGCGCGTGCTCGAGCTCGCCCAGTGGCTGCGGACCCACGGCATCGACGCCCACATTGATCAGTTCGAGGAGTCCCCCGAGGAGGGCTGGCCGCGGTGGATCTACACCCAGATCCGCGAGTCCGAGTATGTGCTGGTCGTGTGCACGCGGGGCTACCTCGAGCGCTGCGAGGGCGAGGTTCCGCGCGGGCGCCGGGCCAACCGGGCGGTCAAGTTCGAGTCGCACCTGAGCCTGCAAGAGATCCACGACGCCGAGGGCCGCAACCGCAAATTCATCCCGCTGGTGTTCCATGACGACGACATCGGTGAGTGCGTGCCGCTGCCGCTGCGCAGCGCCACCCACTACCGGCTTCCGGACCAGCGCGACGACCTCTACCGGCGGCTCAGCGACCAGCCAAAGATCCGCCCGGCCCCGCTCGGGACCCTGCGCACCTACGACGACGACAGCCGCGACGCGCTGTCGGTCGTCAACCCGATCCTCGCGAGCGAGAGCCTCGAGGCCCTGATCGTGACCGACAAGCCGGCCAAGCGACGCAAGCGGGCCTGGTCGTCGGGCCAGATCCAGCGGCTGCTCACCGTCGGCGCGTTCGGCCTGGCGTTCCTGACCACCGCGTTGTTCATCAACAGCGCCCTCACGCCCGATGACGGGATCGACGTCGACGGGACGACCTGCCGGATCGAGCTGACCGATCCAAGCGGCAACGCGATCAACAGCGACTACATCACGCTCGAGCTCCCGGCCGGGCAAGAGATCGCGTTCAACATCGAGAACGGCAACACCTTGCGGTTTCGGTGCCCGACCGTCGCGGTCCAGGCCCGGGTCCGCGTCGACACCCAGGCGGCCGAGACCGCCGTCAAGTCCGGCACGACCGAGGCCGACAACCCAGCGGCCGACGCGCCCGCTCAGCGGATGCTGGAGTCCACGTTCACGATCCAGCCCGAGCTCGAGATGCAGACCGTTCGGCTGGGCGTGCCACCCACCGAGCTCGCCCAGCCGCTCCCGGCCAACGAGCCCACGCCCGACGAACCCGACGACTCCAACGACTCCAACGACTCCGACGACTCCGACGACCCCGGGCCCGGCTCGCTCGACAGCCCGGTCAAAGATCCTGTCGGGCCTGATCGCAAGCAGCCGACCACCAAGCTCGGGACCAAGGTCGAGCTCACCCTCGCGCCCGCCAATCCCAAGCTCGAGCGCGTCCTGAAACCGAAGCTCGAGCGACTCACGGCCTGCGTCTCCACCCCGCCGAGCCCCGCGGTGAAGGTCTCGTGCGGCCTTCAGCAGGACACCGACGGAGCGATCGTCAACGTGAGGATCGACGACGCCCAGCTGCGCGCCCAGGACGTCGACGCCGCCGACTGTGCCCAACGCGAGCTCCGCTCGTGGGCGGAGGCCGGGAGCAAGTACGATCGCACCGGCTCTTCGACCGAGCTCACGCTGAAGTTCAGCGCTCGCTGACGACGCCCGCGCTCAGCCGAGCAGGCGGGTCCGCAGCGACTGATCGAGCTTGGCGATCCCCTCGCGCAGGGCCGTCGCGCGGGGGTCCTCGCGCGGCATGTCGAGGTCCATCAACAACAGCCCGTTGCCGCCGCCGGTCACCAGGTGCTGGCCCGTGATGTTGACCCCGACGTCGGCCACGACATGGTTCACGCGCGAGAGCACGCCCGGCACGTCCTTGTGAATGTTGACCAGCCGGCAGCCGCCGCGCAGCTCGGCGCCGTCGAGCGCGGGCAGGGTCAGGCAGCCGATCGTGCGCCCGGTGGTCATGTAGCCCACGAGCGCCTCGCTGACCTCGACGCCGATGTTGGCCTGGGCCTCCTGGGTGCTGCCGCCGATGTGGGGGGTGAGGATCACCGAGCGCTTGCCCTGCAGCGGCGACTCGAACCGATCACCCGCGGCCTTGGGCTCTTTCGGATACACGTCGATCGCGGCGCCGCCGATCTGGCCCTCGTCGAGCGCGGCCGCGAGCGCGTCGAGGTCGACGACGCTGCCGCGCGAGGCGTTGATCAAGTAGGCCCCGCGCTTGAACTTGGCGAGCTCGGCCGCGCCGATCATCCCGCGGGTCTGCTCGGTGTCGGGCACGTGCAGGGTCACGAAGTCGGACTCGGCCAGCAGCGTGTCGAGGTTGTCGACCGCGCTCGCGTTGCCCAGCGGCAGCTTGTTGATCACGTCGTAGTAGCTCACGCGCAGGCCCAGCGCCTCGGCCAGCACGCTCAGCTGCGAGCCGATGTGGCCGTAGCCAATGATCCCCAGCCGCTTGCCGCGGACCTCGTGGGCCCCCTTGGCGTCCTTGAGCCACGCGCCCTCGTGGGCCGCCCAGCTGCGCGCGAAGATCTGCCGCGACAAGATCACGATCTCGGCGATCACCAGCTCGGCGACCGAGCGAGTGTTGGAGAACGGCGCGTTGAAGACCGCGACGCCGCTGACGCGGGCGTGCTCGAGATCGACCTGATCCGTGCCAATACAAAACGCCCCGATCCCGACCAGGCGCGGGACCGCGTCGAACACCGACGCGCGGACCTGCGTCTTGCTGCGGATCCCCAGCAGCACCGGCTCGTCGCCGGGGATCGCCTGCAGGGCGCGGATCAACTCTTGATCGGCGAGCCCCGCGGTGCTGCGATGGACGTGGATATTGGCCCGCTCGAACGCAGGGTCGGCGGACTCGTGGATGCTCTCACTCAGCAGGACGTGGGCTCGCGGCACGCGGCGGAGTCTGCTGGTTTCGGGTGCGACCGGCAAGTGCCGCCAGGGCGGTCGCAGCCGCCCTCCTCGCCACCCGTCCGCTAGTTTGTTAGTGATCCGCTCACCCGTCATGTCCGAGCGATCCGAGCCGTCTACCACCGCGCCAAAAGCCCGACTGCTGACGGGCGACCGCCCGACCGGTCCGCTCCACCTCGGCCACCTGCTGGGCTCGCTGCAGAGCCGGGTCGCCATGCAAGACAGCCACGAGTGCTTCTTGATCGTCGCGGATCTGCACACGCTGACGACCCGGCCCGAGCGCGAGCGGATCGCCGAGCTCCCTCGCAACGTTCGCGCGATCGTGCTCGACCTGTTGTCGGTCGGGATCGATCCCAGCAAGTCGACGATCTACCTGCAGTCGGGGGTCCCCGCGGTCTACGACCTGGCGATCTTGCTGCAGATGCTGATCCCAGCCTCGCACCTGCGCTCGCTCGCCAGCATCGCGCAGATGGCCAAGATCGCCGGCGTCGACGACGAGCGGATGTCGCTGGGCCTGCTCGGCTATCCGGTCCTGCAGGCGGCGGACATCCTGATGGCGCGCGCGCAGCTGATCCCGGTCGGCGGCGACAACCTCGCCCACGTGGAGATCGCCCGCGAGGTCGCGCAGCTGTTCAACGAGATGTACGCCGACGTGTTTCCGCTGCCCGAGGGTCAGGCGTCGCGGGTCCCGATGCTGCCGGGGATCGGCCCCGACGGGCCCGCCGCCAGCAAGATGTCGAAGTCGGCCGGCAACACGATCAACCTGGGCGACCCGGCCGAGGTCGTGGCTCAAAAACTGCGCACGCTCAGCGGGTCGCGGCTGCGGGCGTTCATCGACGCGCTGTTCGACGATCCCGCCCAGGCCGAGGCGATGAGCGCCGAGCACCGCGCCGGCCAGCTCAGCGACGCGGCCGCGCACGAGCAGCTGATCCAAGCGACCGAAGCCCTGCTCGCGCCGCTGCGTGAGCGCCGGGCCGCGTTCGAGGCCGACGACGGGTTGATCGAGGAGATCCTCGTCGACGGCACGATCCGCGCCCGCGAGGTCGCCTACGCGACGCTGCAGCAAGTCCGCGAGGCGATGGGCCTCGAGCCGCTGTGGAAGGGCCTGATCGACGTGGCCGAGCGCCGCGCCCTGGCCCGTAAGAAGCCCTACTGACCCAACTCAGACACTTCAGAATTTTGCGGTCAGCGACAGCCGCGCGTTGATGGCGGGGCCCGGGACGTAGTGCAGCGTCGGCAGCGAGCTGGCCGGGCGCTGATGGTCGAAGTTGCTGGCAAAGTAGTACTCCCCCTCGCGCAGGCGCAGCCCGAGCACGTTCTCGATCGCCAGATCGACGAACACCCGCTCGAGGTGCCAGCCTGCGGTCGCGTCGAGCCGGGCCAGGCCCGAGCCGCGCGCGCCGTAGGGCAGCGGCCGCGGAGCCCAGCCGACCAGCGTCAGCCCGGCGCGCGCGCCGATCCGGTGGACGAGCCAGGCCCGGGCGCTGCCGACCAACGTGGGCGCCAGCGGGATCGGGTTGCGCGACGCGACAAAGCGCCCGTCGACCCAGGTCACGCTGCCGGCCAGGCCCAACCACGACAGCGGCCGGGACTCGACGCCGAGCTCGCCGCCGAGCCGCCGGGTCGCAGACAGCTGCAAGCTGGTCCGCGAGACATGATCGTAGATCGACTCGCGGCCGACGTAGGTCGCGAAGCCCACGACACGGATCTGCACGCGAGGATCCGGGCGCCAGCGCAGACCCAGCTCGCCGCTGTCGGACGCGCTGACCCGCGGACCCTCGTCGACGACATCGGTCGGCACGCCGACGCGCTCGGGGTCGTAGCTCGTGAACGCGCGGGCCTCGGGCGGACGAAACCCGCGGCCGTAGGCGGCGAACAGGTCGAGCTTGCGCAGCGCGGCCCAGCGCAGGTGGGCGCGGGGGCTCGCGGCCCAGCGCAGCCCGCCACCACGGGTCGTACTCGTGGACGCGCTCGGATCGAACTCGTCGACGTCGGTGGGGGCGAGGTCGCGGGCGTCGATCACGAATGCGTCGACCCGGACCCCAGCGCCGAGCTCGAGCGTGTCGGCGAGTCGCCAGCGCAGCCCGCCAAGGGCCCACACGTCGGCCTGGGCCGCGGTCAGCTCACGGGTGGTCTCGAACGGCCGGCGGTCGAGATCCACGCGGACCTCCGACTGCTCGAACACGTCACCGCGGACCCCGACGCCCGTGCGCAGCTCCAGCCGCGGCGTGACCTGGGCGTGGTGGTCGACGCGGAGCCCGAACGGCACGCTGGCGTGGCGCTGAACCCGGCGGTCGCCCTCGATCGGGCGCTCGAGGAAGCCCGTGAAATTCTCGAGCAGCTCGAGCCGCCGATAGCCGGACCAGGCCCGCACCTGCAGGTGCCAGCGCGCGCGAACCGTGAGCCAGTCGAGCGCCGCGTGGGCCCGCCGCGCGCTGCCGTGGCCGTTGTCGTGCGCGCCCCAAAACCCGATCCGGTCGGCCTCGTGGTCGCGCAGCGAGGTCGTACCCGGGAGCCCGAACTCGGCCGCGTGGGCGATGACCAGCGCCGTGAGCTCGTGGTGGTGACCCCGCCACAGCGGCTGGCGAGCCATGACCACGGCGCGGCGACTGTCGCGGCTCTCGCCGAAGCCCTGGTCGGTCATCACGTCGGCGGCGATGAAGCGCGAGCCGTCGCCCTGCGCGGGGCTGTAGCTCAGCAGCGTGCGGGCGCGCAGGGTGCTGCCGAGCTCGAGCTTGGCCCGTAAGCCGCGCGCGTCGACTGGAACGCCGAGGTGAAACCGGGCCGTGCCAGCCAGCGCGAACGGGCCCTGATCCAGACCGAACGGGCCGGGCAGCACCTCGACGTCGCTGATCATCTCGGGGATCAGCATCCCGAGGTCGAGGTAGCCTTGGGCGTGGATGTTGGACCACTCGTTGATCGGGACCCCGTCGACCTCGATCTCGAAGTCGAGCCCGTGGACGGCGTCGAAGCCCCGCAGGAAGTACTGCTGTCCCTTGCCCTCGGCCCCGTGCTGGACCATCACCAGCCCGGGCGCGAGCCGCAGCGTGTCCTCGGCGGTGCGGATCGGGGCGGCGTCGATCTGCTCGGGGGTGATCGTGGTCGCCGAGGCCGTGTCGGTGGGCACCTCGACGATGATCTCGCGGATCTCACCAGCCTCACCCGCCTCACTAGCCTCAGCCTCGCTCGCAGACTCGGGCTCGGGCTCCGAGTCTTCGAGCGGGTGGGCGAGCGCGGCGCGGCTGGCTCCGAGCAGGATCAGCCCGAGCGTGACCGTTCGCTTGTCCACGCGGCTGTTAGCTCTCGCAGTGACCTTCGCCGTCGACGTGGCCCATGGTCTGGGCCTGAGCGGACACGAACCCCCACAGATCATCGATCTCGAGGTTGCCGGGGTCGTAGGCGCCGAGGCCCGCGCTCGCTAGCTCGGCCTGGGTCACGATGCCGTCGGCGTCGGTGTCAGCCTGCGCGATCGCGTCAAACCGCAGGTCCGGCTCCTCGGACACGAGGCTGTCGTAGAACAGGTGATCCGCGTGCACGGTGATCTGCAGCTGCGCGACGGCGTCGCGTGAGACCTGCGTGAGGGTCTCGCAGTTGCTGTACTCGACGGCCGTGTCAAAGCTCCAGGCGAAGGTCTTCTCGACCCCGTCCTTGCTGGCGCGGCCCTCGATCTCGACCGCGGCGATGGTGAAGCGCGCGTCGTCGTGATCGCCGGTCGCCACCGACGCTCGCCCGATCAGCTGGCCCATGCCCTCGCTGGGCTGCGCGAGATCGAGGGGCGCGGGGTCGGGCAGGGCGACGCCAGCTGCGGACACATCGCGCAGCTCGACCTCGAAGCGGTCGAAGCTGACCGCCCAGCCGTCGGCGAGCTCGGTCGCGGGGATGCCCTCTTCGATGAATTCTTCACCCCACGCGCGGACCTCCAGCTCACCCTCCCCGCCTGTACATGCGGTGGTGAACGCGATCGCGGTGAGGCAGACCAAGGTAAATTTGTGAATGCGGTGTGAGATAATCATGGGTCTAGGTGGGTGATGGCGTCGAACACGTCGTGGGTCTGAAACTCGCGGCGAATCGCGTAGTAGGCGTCGCTCAGCGCGGCGACCTGCTGCGGATCGCCCTCGTCGGGATCGACCAGCAGCAACTGGCCATCAGCCTCGCCGTCGGCCGCATCGAGCGCGGCGAAGTCGATGCCATCGAACAGGCGGTCGCCCTCGAGCGAGTCGCGGAGCAGCATCCGCAGCCCGATCTCGAAGCTGCTGGCCTCGGTCACGCTGGCCTCGAACGGGGCGCCGATGATCTCGCGGTCGGGCGGGGAGTCAATGATGATCGTGAACGCGACCTCGGTCGTCGCGCCGTCGACGAGCTTGCTGGCGGTGCCTCGCAAGATCGCCGTGTGACCGATCAGGGGGTCGTTCGCGTCGATCCCATCGAGCTCCGGCTGGCCGCGACCCAGACCGAAGTTCAGGGCCGTGTAGTCACCGGTGATCAGCGTCGCGAGGCCGAGCTCGCGGCCGTCCTCGCTGGCAAAGTCGATCACGTGGGTGCCCGGGAGCTCACCGATCACCTCGCCGCCCTGCTGGTGTCCGGGGTGCGCCCACGCGCGAGCCTCGAGCAGACTGGCGAGTCGGCTGATCAGCTGCGCGCCCGCGGGTTGGCGCTCGTCGTGGAGCTCGCCTGCCGTGGTGAACAGCAGATCGGCGACCACCACCCGGGCCTCGTTCAGCTCCACGCCCCACCCGAGATCGCTGACCTCAGGTTCTAGGCCAGACCCGTCGACCACGACGGCGAGCTCGACGCGCGGCGCCTCGCTAGGCTGACAGGCCGCGAGCCCGAGGAGGCTCCACCCGAGCATGAGCGCGACGGCGCGCGGCGTGGGGTGACACATCGCGGGAGTCTCAGCGGCGCTGCCGCATACGTCAACAAGCGGCCGGATTAGTCCGCGAAGGTCCCGTCGATCATCTCGCAGTCGCGCTTGGCTCGGGCCGCGTTGGCGCCCTCGTAGTAGTTCATGGCCACGCCGGTCGCCGCGAGCGTGCACGTGGCGATCACCGCTTCGCCTGGACACGGGCCGTCGCTCAGCTCGATGCCCTCGAAGCAGCGCGGCTCGATCGCGCCTTTGTGTCCGGTGTAGTCGATGCACACCCGACGTGGCTCGCCGCCTGGCTTGCTCACCAGCTCGCGTTGATCACAGCGGGGGCCGCCCTCGGGCTCGGCCGGTGGCGTTGGCTCGGCGATCTCGACGGGCGGCTCTGGTGCAGGCTCGGGCTCGACCGCGGCCGGCTCGGTGATCGGCGGCGGGCTCGGTTGCCGGGTCGCGGCCGGATCGCTCGTGGCCTCGTCGCAGGCGAAGCCCGCGAGCAACACGAGACCACACAGCAAGGGCAAGCTGGCGCGCCGGGTCGGCATCGGGCGACCATATCGAGCGGACGGGGCCCGGGCCATCTTCACGACGCCGGCCCGGTCGAGAGCGCCGATCAGACCGGCGTGACACACGCGTCCCCGCGCCCTCGCGCCCGCTCGCCCGCAAATTCAGGCCCCGGGCGGCTCGGTCTTGAACAAGCAATTCAACGCTTGCTCTGCCGAGATGACCCCGCTATATAAATCTCGGCATTGAAAACGACTTTCAATGCCGAAGTCACCGCCCTCCGCACACCGTCATGCTCGTCTGCATCTGCAAAGGCGTCTCCGACCGCCGCATCACCGAGGAAATCCGGCGCGGCGCGTGCACCGTCCGGCAGATCCAAGAGTGCTGCCAGGCGGGCACAGATTGCAAATCGTGTGTCCGGCAGATCCGGCAGATGCTGACGACCCACAGCCACGCGCACCAGCCTGCGACCGACTCGCCCTGAGTCGCGCGGGTGCGCTCGGGGCCGGTGAGCACGTCCGATCTTGAAAGCCAGTTTCATTTGATCGCGCGCGCCCGCTGCTGCTGAAAATGCCGTTCGAGTTCGTCGGCGTCGTTGCGAGTGCCGGCGCACGGGCCGTTGAAACGGTCGCTGCGCTTGCTACGGTGCCGCCAAGATGAAGGGCAAGACAGAGATCATCGAGCTGCTCAATGAGGTGCTGACCGCGGAGCTGACCGCGATCAACCAGTACTTCATCCACGCCAAGATGTTGCAGAACTGGGGGTTGAACAAGCTCGCTGCCCACGTGCGCGCCGAGTCGATCGACGAGATGAAGCACGCGGACGAGCTCATCGATCGGATCTTGTACCTCGAGGGCATCCCCAACCTGCAGCGCTACAACAAGGTCAACGTGGGCGAGACCCCCAAAGAGCAGCTCGAGCTGGATCTCCAGGTCGAGTACCAGGCGGTCGAGCGCTTCAACCGGGGCATCGCGCTGTGCCGGGACCTCGGCGACAACGGCAGCCGGGAGCTGCTCGAGGGCATGCTGGTCTCCGAGGAAGGCCACGTCGACTGGCTCGAGACTCAGCTGGATCTGATCGCCCGGCTCGGCGAGACCGCCTACCTGGCCGAACAAATGTAGGAGACTCGCGCGGGTGTGCGCGGCCCCGTGGCCGGGGGCTTCGTCTCTCGTCGGCTCCGCTCTTGCCGCGGTCCCTGCACGGGAGCCGAGACCCGCCATCGGGTAGGGCTGCGAAATCGCTCGGTAGATCCGACATTCCTGCTGCCTCACCCGCGAGACACGGCCGCGACCGTGGTCGTGGTCGGCGCCTCACGCCGGGCGGCGAGCTGTTCCACGTTCTTGGGTGCCACATGACATGCAATATCGGCCGTCCGATAGTATTTTCGCGGCCGTGAGCGAGCCTGCCACCCAAACCGAGCTGCTAGACGAGCTCGTCGGGACGACGCTCGCCGAGCGCTACCGCATCGACGAGCTGCTCGGCATCGGTGGGATGGGGGCCGTGTTTCGGGCGCGCCACCTGCTGCTCAAGCGCGACGTCGCCGTGAAGGTGTTGCACCCACGGCTCAGCGCCAACGAGGACATCTCCAAGCGGTTCGATCGCGAGGCTCAGAGCGCGGCCCGGCTCGACCACCCGAACGTCATCCCGGTCACCGAGTTCGGCTCGACCCCCGATGGCATGAAGTACATGGTCATGCAGCTGCTGTCGGGCCGCGAGCTCGGCGAGCTGCTCGAGCAGGCCCTCGATCCGCTGCGGGCGATCGACCTCGAGATCCAGATCTTGCGTGGTCTCGAACACGCTCACAACAACGGCGTGATCCACCGCGATCTCAAGCCGGAGAACGTGTTTGTCACCAAGGACCACGACAACGCGGAGATCCTCAAGCTCGTCGACTTTGGGATCGCCAAGATCGTCGACGAAGAGGACGAAGACGAGACCGCGCAGCCGCTCACCCGAATGGGGCTGGTGTTCGGTACCCCGCACTACATGAGCCCCGAGCAGGCGACCGGCTCGGTCATCGATCAGCGCACGGACATCTACTCGGCCGGGGTCCTGCTCTACCAGATGTTGGCTGGGGTCCTGCCGTTCGAGCATGACGACCCGGTCTCGCTGATCCGCATGCAGGTCAGCCTGGATCCGCCGCCGCTGCCCGACACGATCCCGCCGCCGCTGCAGCGCGTCGTCAAGATGATGATGGCCAAGGGCCGTGACGAGCGCTATCCAGACGCCCGCTCGGCTCGCAAGGCGCTGCAGTCCGTGCAGGCCCGGCTGTGGGAGGACGCGGGGATCCCGATCAAGTCCAACCCGCACGACACCGGGGTCGTCGATCCGCGCGACATCTACCCGCCAGGCCACGAGGCGCTCGTCAACAACCCGGCTTTCCGATCCGGCTCGGGCTCGATGTCGGCCGCGACCGGATCTGGCTTGGGTCTGGGCTCCGGCCTGGGCTCCGGCTCCGGCTCGATGTCGCAAACGCCGATCCCCTACGACCCGGCAGAGATCAGCGGTCCCCTCGCTGCAGAGCTTGGCGCAGAGTACGGCTCCGACTCGGGCATGACCGTGCCACCGGTCGTGCCCAGGACGACGCACATGTCGCTGGCCGACGCGCTCACGCAGTCGCACCCCACGCTCTCGCAGTCCTCCGACTCTCCGATCAGGGCCTGGATCGCCGCGATCCCGCGCACCTGGTGGTACGTCGGCGGCGGGATCCTGAGCGTGCTGCTGCTGATCTCGCTGTGGCCCAACGGCGGCGAGGGCGACGAGGGCGAGGATCCGCAAGACGGCGTCGAAGCCCCGAGCGACGATGACCCCGCGACCGTCGCCAACAGCGACGACGGTGGCGACGCCGCGGACACCGGCTCGGGCACCCCGATCAAGCCGCGCGCCGACGAGAAGACCCTGGTTGCGATCGACGTGGCGCTGACCAGCAAGAACGAAGATCAGGCCTTGGACCTGATCCGGCCCGCGCGCGACAAATTCCCCAACGATCCGCAGCTGCTGTGGCGCGAAGGTCGGGCGCTGGCGATCAAGCGCGCCAAGAGCAGCCGCGTGACCGCGCTCGAGCGCTACAGCCAGGCCCTGGATCAGGACCGCACGCTGATCGACAACCCAGACTTCTACGGCGAGCTGTACGTGCTGCTGCGCAACAAGACGTTGCAAGAGCAGGCCATCAACCTCGCGCTGCAAAAGCTCGGGCCCGCCGGTCATAAATTTTTGCTCGAGCTGGTCAACGTCGCGGATCCCAACGAGATGCTGGGGTGGGTCGATCGCCACCGCGTGCTCGACGTGCTGCGCGGCGACATGGACTCGCTCAAGCTCGTCGACTCCAAGCTCAACCTCGCGCGGGATCTGTATCAAGCCCCGCAGGCGCCCAAGCCCTGCGCCGAGTTTGCGAAGGTGCTCGATACGATCATCGAGTCCAAGGACCCGTACTTTGTCGAGCACGTGTTCGCCGTGAGTCCCCCGGCGGCGGGCGACGACGTCGATGACGCCGCCGTGTGTGCCAAGCTCGAGGACAAGCTCGTCGTCGTCCGCGACCTGATGGCCACCGCGCACCCCGAAGAGGCCGCCAAGTACGGCCCGAACAAGCCGAAGAAGAGCAATAACAACAGCAAGAAGAAAAAGAAGCGCTGAACGGGGACGGGGACCGCTCTACTGGCACGCCGGTTCAACGCTCACGCTCGGCGATACCAAGGTCGAGCGCGAGCCAGAGCACGAGCACTCGGGCCCCGGGGGTCGACGGCGCGCTCGTGTGGACTGGGACTGACGACGACTCGTGGGCTTCCTCCAACTACAGGCGTGCCTCTGTCGCGAGCTCGACATTGAGTCGGCAGCGTGGCGCTACCGCCCCGAGCATGATCTGGGGCTCACTTCGAGATTCAGGTGCGCTTCGAGCCCGTCCCGACCGAGTGATTGAAGCCGCGAGCGACCTCGCCTGTAGACACCGACTGACTCGCGTTCTTATCGTTGGCCCGATGCGGAGCTACCTCGAGAACGTCGTGTTCGACCACGTCTTGCGGCCCCGCAATCCGGCCCGCGTCGCGCGAACAAAGGACGAGCGCGAGCTCGTCTACCGGTTTCGCCATCGGGTCTACGCCAGCGAGCAGAGCGACCTCGATCACCCCGAGCTCGACGAGGCCAAGCGGTGGATCCACAGCCCGATCGATGATGACCCCGCCACCACGATCTACTATCTGGGCACGCCCGAGCGCGTGCTGGGGACCGCTCGAATCCGAGTCTGGGAGCCGGGCGCGGTCCCGGCCGATGTTCGTGAGCTGCACTCGCTCGATCTGCTGCCCGAGAGCGAGCGCGCGACGGTCGGCGACATCAAGATGGTCATGCTCGACCCCGAGCTTCGTGGCGCGCATGTCGGCGCTGCGATGTTGGTCAATGCGTTGATCGACAGCATGCGCGAACGGCCGGTCGATCTGTGGTTTGCGATCTCGGCCCCGGGGCTGCTGCGCCGCTACCACATGCTGGGCTTCGATCCGCACGGCGGGCGATTCCTGTGCTCGCACCGCGGCCTCGAGGTGTCGATCCTCGGTCTGATCGGCGACCTCGCCGAGCTCGAGCGACGCAAGAGCCCGATCCACAGGGCGCTGCGCCGCGCCAAGGTCCCGCAGGGTGGGCCGAGCGTCGAACGCTACCGGGCGATCATCCGGGGCGATCGCACGGTTTGCAGCGATACGCGTGAGATCCTGCGCAGGATCAGTGACACGAGTTCCGGCGACGTGCTGCACGGGCTGTCGGCGCGTGCGCTGCAGATCATCGCGGGCGCCGGGGTGGTCCTCGAGCTCTCGGATGGCGACCAACTGATCTACGAGGGCTTCATCGGCAAGGAGCTGTACGTGATCCTCGAGGGCCAGATCGCGACCGAGCGCGACGGTGAGCGGCTCGGCGTGCGCGAGCGCGGGCAGACGATCGGTGAGATCGCGTTGCTCGACGGGCGCGGCTATCGAACCGCGAGCTGCAGGTCGGTCGGTTCCACCCGGGTGCTCGGCCTGCGGCCGACGTTGCTGGCTCGACTCGAGGTGGTGCCCGATGACCTCGCCCAGCTGCGCGAGCGCCTGAGCCATGCGATGGCTTTGGCGGTGTGAGCTCCACCCTCGTCGACGGCGCCGTGGACTGGCGACGCGAGCGACCGCTAGCCGTTTTCGACGATCACCTTGGCCCGCCGGAGTCGCGCGAGGTTGGGCTCGGCCAGGCGCTTGAACGCCTGCGAGTTCTCGTGAAGGGCGAGCATCGCGTCGACGCAGCCGTTGTCGCCGGGGTCGTCGACCCGAATGTGTAGCGCGCTGGCGGGCCCGATTGCGAGCGGTCGCGCAGGGTCGCGGGTCCAGACCGAGAAGTGATCGCCGGCCACGCGAACATCCAGCCCGACCGGGGTTGTCACTGGCGGCAGCATCCCGGTTCGGCTGGACGACGACGCGGCCGTCGCTAGCTCCGCGAGCGGGTCGAGGCTCGTGTAAGCTGGCGCGCCTATGAGCGCGGAGGACCAAGAGCTCGTGCTAGCGAGCACCTCCCGCTGGAGGGCCGAGCTGCTCGCCCGTCTCGAGCTGCCGTTCACCAGCGCGGCGCCGCGCTTCGACGAGCGCAGCGAAGACCACCGGTTCGCCGAGCTCGGTCCGCGGGCGTTCGCGCTGCACCTCGCGCGCGGCAAGGCCCAGAGCCTGGCGGCAGACTCGAACGCGTGGATCCTCGCGGCGGATCAGCTCGCCGTGCTCGACGAACCCGACGGGCCAACGCTGCTGCACAAGCCCGGGACCGCCGAGCGGGCGATCGAGCAGCTCATGCGCCTGCGCGGCCGCACCCACCAGTTGATCACCGCGGTGGTGCTGACCCGCGGGGCGACCGAGCACCACGAGATCGACGCGCAACAGCTGACCATGCGGAGCTTCTCGCTGGCCGAGGCGACGGCGTACGTGACCAAGCACCAGCCGCTCGGCAGCGTCGGCGCGTACCACATCGAGGACGCGGGGATTCGGCTGTTCGAGCGGATCGAGGGCGACTACACCGGGATCATCGGGCTCCCGCTGCTCGCGGTGTGTCGGCTGCTGCGAGCGGCGCGGCTGCTGCCGTGACCGGCATGGAGCGAGAGGACGCCGTGGTATCTCGAGATGGCCCACACGGCGACTCTTGCGATGCCGCTGCTGCGTAGCTGCGACATGGCGCAAGCTTTTCAGTTCATGAATCGGCGGCGGCCCATGAGCGCGCGCCGACGTCAGTCGAGCTTGGGAAACTTGGCGCGGTCGCGGACCGCGACCCAGTCAGAATGATTAGTGTATTGCTTGCGGCCACGGTCATCGTAGCCAGTCGCTTGTACGTGACCGCGCGCGTCGGCGCAGATCCACACATTGGTCCACGCTGGTGGAATGGCGAGCGCGTTGATCCGCTGCTTGATCTGCGCTGTCTCGATGTGCACCCCGGATTCGTCGTAATATCCAAACCCGCGTCTGTGGCGTCGGCGGCCAAGCCCGGGCTCCTCGGCGTTCACGTAGCGCAACCCAGCACACGCGGCGGCAAGCTGGGGATCATTGCGCAAGAGTAGCGCGTGTGACGATTCGCGTGATCGCTTCGGTGACATGAGATCAGGCTGCAGCGAGCGCGGCGGTTGCCAAGCCCGAAACAGTCCCCTGCTGCGCTTTCGCGGGATTCGACCCGCGGCGGCGCCCTCGCTCGCCGAGCATGGCGGGACTCGCACCGGCAGACATCTTGCAAAGCTCCATGTCGTCATGTCCAAGGCCAAAACAACAACCAACCACGACATCATCAAGCGCTGGGTCGAGCAGCGCGGCGGCTGCCCGGCACATGTGAAGGGGACCGGCTCCGATGACGACCCAGGCGTGTTGCGTATCGACTTTCCGGGCTTTAGCGGCACCAAGACGCTCGAGCCGATCGAGTGGGAGACCTTCTTCGCGGCATTCGAGGACAACGAGCTGGCGTTCTTGTATCAAGACGAGGAAGACAGCCGCTTCTCAAAATTGATCTCGCGCGAACAGGTGGCCAAAGACAGCCGCCAAGGCGACGGGAAGTCCTCGGCGGTCGACGCGATCGAGCTGCTCGAGAGCCAGCACCGCGAGGTCGAGTCGCTGTTTGCTCAGCTCAACGAGGCGGGCTCGGTCCGGGAGAAGTCCGAGCTGTTCGCCGAGCTCGCCGACCAGCTCGCCGCTCACGCCAAGATCGAGGAGCAGATCTTCTATCCGGCGATGTGCGAGGACGACACCGCCGAGCTCCTGCACGAGTCCGTCGAAGAGCACCTCGCGGTCAAACAGACGATAGCGGAGCTGCTCGACATGGAGGCCGACGACCCACAGTTCATGAAGAAGATCGCCAAACTCGAGGCGCTCGTGAGCCACCACGTGGAGGAAGAAGAGAGCCAGCTGTTTGTCCAGGCGCGGGCGCAGGAGGCGATCAACCTCGACGCGCTAGGTCGGCAGATGAAGCGGCGCTTCACCGCGCTCATCGGCAACGAGCCCCGCCGCGAGGTCCCCAACGAGACCGACACAGCGGCGTCCTTGCCGTGCTGATCTGGGCATTCGAATCAGGTAGCCGATCTGGGCAGCTCGGTCTGGATCTGCGCGAAGGGACTATCCGTCTAGAAGACCCGACAGCGCGGTGTCTCCTCATCGAACGGAATGTGCTGGCCCGAGGCCTCGAGCTTGAAGCCGCGGGGAGCCTTGGCTCCCAGCTCGTAGATCCAGCAGGTCGTACTGGGAACGACGAAGTTGTGGCCC
Organism: Enhygromyxa salina; assembly: GCF_002994635.1. Taxonomy (GTDB): domain Bacteria; phylum Myxococcota_A; class Polyangia; order Nannocystales; family Nannocystaceae; genus Plesiocystis; species Plesiocystis salina_B. The sequence goes on from NZ_PVNL01000083.1 coordinate 54,899, forward strand.
GCGGGAGCGACCCGCGCCCGCGCCCGCGCAGCGACCGACCACCAGGCACGGCTCGAAGTTGCCATGCGGCATGCTATCGCGGGTCTTGCAGCGAGTTCGTTGTGCTGTGGAAACCTCGATCGCGCGTGCTAATGCCCGGTCCCCGTGCCCGAAGGCGACACGATCCACCGCATCGCGGCGGCCCTGCGGCCAGTGCTCGACGGCCAGACGATCATCGCCTGTGCCTGCGAGCTCGCGGCCGTCGACGAGTGGCAGATCGCCGGCCGTCGTGTGGATCGCGTCGAGGCCCGCGGCAAGAACCTGCTGGTCCACTGCGCGCCACTGGTGGCCGTCGCGGCCGAGGGCGACACTGCCCGCCGCGCGGAGCAGCTGCCGGTCGTGATCTGGACCCACTTGGGCATGAACGGGCGTTGGTCGGTCCGCGCGGCGGGCAGTGTCGCCCTCCGCTCGGGGCCGCGCCCGTCGCTGGTCCTGCACACCCAGACCCACGCGGCGGTCTGCACCCGACCGGAGATCCTGAAGTTCCTCGGTCCCCGAGGCTTGCTGCGCAGCCGCACGCTGGCCCAGCTCGGCCCCGATCTCCTCGATCCCGGCGCGGACCTCGACGAGGCCGTCACCCGTCTGCGCGCGCTCGGTGAGATCGCGCTCGGCGACGCCATCATGCGGCAGTCCGCGGTCGCCGGGATCGGCAACGTCTACAAGTCCGAGTTGCTGTTCCTCGACCGCCGCGATCCCTTCTCGCCCGTCGGCGCGCTCGCGGCCGCCGAGCTGCGCGCGCTGCTCGAGCGCGGGCGCGACCTGATGCGCCTCAACCTCGATCGTGGCGGTCCCCGGCGGACTCGGTTCGAGGGCCGCGCGCGGCTGTGGGTCTACAAACGCAGCGGTCGACCCTGCCGGATGTGCGGCGAGTCGATCGAGATGCGCCGCCAGGGTCGGCTGGCCCGCTCGACCTACTACTGTCCGCGCTGCCAGGCTCACAGCGCGTCGTGACCACCCAAGGGTTTCGAGCACGCATGCTGAGCCGGGCGGCTCCGCGCTGGGCACGGTCGCTCATGGCCCTGGCTATTGCATGATCACGGGCGTCTGCCCGCGCATGGGTCAGACTGCGCTCGTGAGCACCTTCGAGCGAAGCGTGTCTGTCCCGGCCCCGCGCGCGGAGCTGTTCGCGTGGCACCAACGGCCAGGAGCGTTCGAGCGCCTGGCCCCGAGCTGGGAGCGCATCGAGATCGTCTCGCGCACGGGCGACATCCGCGATGGAGATCGCCTGCACTTTCGCGTGCGCAAGGGACCGATCGGCCTGCCCTGGGTGGCGCGCCACGAGGGCTTCGTCGCTGGTCATCAGTTCGTCGACGTGGCCGAGCGCAGCCCCTTCGCGAGCTGGCGCCACGTCCACACCTGCGAGGATGAGGGCGAGGGCTCGCGCCTGCGTGACGCGGTCACCTACCGGCTGCCGCTGCACGGACTGACGCATCCGCTGGTCGGTGCCCGCGTCGAGGCGATGCTCGAGCAGATGTTCCACCAGCGACACGCTCGCACCGTCCATGATCTTCGCCGTCATCAAGCCGCCGCGGCGCGCGGGTGTGGTCCCATGCGCGTCGCGATCACGGGCGCGTCGGGGCTGATCGGCACCGAGCTGCAGGCGTTCTTGACCACCGGCGGCCACGCGGTCGCGCCGGTGGTGCGACGCCCGCCAAAGCCCGGCGCGAACGAGGTCCAGTGGGATCCCGCGACGCAGCTGCTCGACCCGGCCGGGCTCGAGGGCCTCGACGCGGTCGTGCACCTGGCCGGCGAGCCGGTGCTCGGGCGCTGGACCGCGGCCAAGCGGCATCGGATCCGCAGCTCTCGCGTCGAGGGCACGCAGCTGCTGTGCGAGGCCCTCGCGCGCCTCGAGCACAAGCCACGCGTGTTGATCTGCGCGTCGGCGATCGGCATTTATGGCGACGCTGGTGACTGCGTGCTCGACGAGGAGGCTGGGGTCGGGAGCGGGTTCTTGGCCAAGGTCACCCGCGACTGGGAGGCGGCCACGCGCCCGGCGATCGACGCTGGCATTCGCGTGGTCGCGCTGCGCATTGGCATCGTCAACAGCGGACATGGTGCCGCGCTGGCCCAGCTGCGGCTGCCCTACTCGCTGGGGCTCGGCGGTCCGGTCGGCGACGGCGGGCAGTGGCACAGCTGGATCGATCTCGATGATCTGGTCGGCGTCATCCACCACGCGATCGTGTGCGACGAGCTGCGTGGTCCGGTCAACGCGGTCGCGCCGGCGCCCGTTCGCCAGCGGGACTACGCGCGGATCCTCGGCCGCGTGCTGCGACGGCCCTCCCGCCTGCGGTTGCCGGCCACGCTCGTGCGCGCGATGTTTGGGGAGCTGGCCGACGAGGTGCTGCTCGCCAGCGCGCGGGTTGGGTGTCGGCGGCTGCTCGACTCGGGCTTCGAGTTCGATCTCCCGACGCTCGAGGACAGCCTTCGTCACCAGCTCGGGCGGGCGCGCGTGTAGATTCTCGCTCATGTCCATGTCCACGCGCCCTCGCGCCCATCTCGATGGTGTTGCTCGCCCCCTCGCTGGCTGTGAGCAATTGGGCAAGCTGTTCGAGAGCACCGTGTCGAAGGACAAGATGGCGGCCGAGTTGGCGACGTGGCTGAAACAGAACATTGGGTCACGTGACGCTCAGGGTTCAAGCAGCGAACTTCAGCACGAGCTGGCCGGCCGAGGGCGGCCGAAATGGACGGCGCCGAGCTCGGCGGCGTGCATGGCATGAGCCTGTATATGCAGCGCGTGGCCGTGCAAGGCGGCGCCAGCGAGCTGGCGCCGCTGCTCGGTAAGTGCGGCGGCTGCTCGGGATGCCGTCTGCCTGGACCCGCGCCCGAGTGGGCTGCTAAGCTGCCTGGATGCCGACCGCGCTGCCGAAGCCAACCGCCACCGCGTCACGGGTCGAGGACCTCGTCGCCCTGGTCATGGCGGGGCAGATTCGTATTCCGTTTTTTCAGCGCGGGCTCAAATGGGACAGCAAAGACGTCATCGCGTTGTTCGAGAGTATCTATCTCGGTTATCCGGTCGGCTCACTGCTCTTTCACCGCCGCGCGGCCACGGCCGTGCTCGTCAAACTGGGTCCTTTGAAGATTCACGCCCCAGAGAGCGAGGCCGCCCTGTGGGTCGTTGACGGTCAGCAACGATTGGCCGCGCTCGCGGCCAGCTTCAAGCGGCCCAAGCCGGTGCCGACCACCCCCGACGATCCGTGGGTGGTCTACTTCGACGCGCAAAACAAGAGGTTCTGCGCGCCGCCAGATGACGGAAAGGTCCCGGATACCTGGGCCCCCGTCCCCGAATTGCTCGACGCCTCGGCCCTCTCCGAATGGATATTCGCTTGGCCGAACGCCCATGACCCAGACTTGCGCAAAGCGATATTCGATGCGGGTGCCCGCTTGCGCGAATACACAATCCCGTCTTACACGGTCGAAACCGACCAAGACCAAGTCCTGCAAGAGATCTTCTTGCGCGTGAACAAATTCGGAAAGAGCCTCAAGTGGCAAGAGATTCACGATGCGCTGTATGGCAGCCAGAAAGAACCCTCGGCACCACCGTCGCGCCTTGGCGAACTCGCCGATGAACTCGCCGTCCTAGGCATGGGCAAACCCGACGAGGAGGATCAACTGCTTCGATGTCTCATCGCATTCGAGGGGTTCGACGTCACTCGAAACTTCGAAGAGTTGCGTCGCGCCAAGCCTGGGTTCCTCGAGGGCACGGCCGCCGCTGCTCTGCCAACGCTGCGGCGCGTGCTCGGTTTTCTACAAGCGGACGCGGGTATTCCCCACCTGCGAATGCTGCCGTGGTCAGCACCACTGACCATCCTCACCCGCTTATTTCGTTTTCACCCAGAGCCAAGTTCGCGTTCGCGCGAACTGCTCGCGCGTTGGCTGTGGCGCAGCATCCTCACCGCCAGGCACTACGACGATCGCACCTTTCAACGTCGCGGCGTCAGCGGTGTCGATGAACACGACGAGGAAGCCAGCGTTCAGACCCTGCTCGACCTGATCCCCACGCTCCCCCAGCCGCCTCAGTATCGGCTCCCCGATCGCTTTGATGCCCGCTCCGCCGACAGCCGCATCGTCTTGCTTGGTCTTCACTCACTCGAGCCTCGGGACCTGCGAACAGGCCGGCCCATCGATGTCCCCGCCCTCATCGAAGCCGCAAACGACAAAGCGTTTCGCAAGATTGTCGGCGCGAGCGTCGAACTGTCGAGCAGCCCGGCAAATCGAGCGCTGCTGCCCGGGGCTGGGCTCGCGCGTGTCGACCTGCTGGAGTGCGTTGGCGGCAGCAACAGCCTATTCCCCGCGGTCAATCGCGAGTCCCTCCGTTCCCACGCAATATCGGATGCCGGCGCGCTCGCGCTCGAGCGCGGTGACCTCGACGCCTTTTTGCAGGAACGAGCGCAAACCATCGAAGATCAAGTCGCAACCTACACCTCACAGATGGCAGACTGGGATGCGAACGATCGCCCTTCGATCGACTATTTGTTGAGCCACGGCACCCGGAGCCCGAGCCATGGCACGAAGCTTTGACGTCGAACTCCACGGCCAGGTCATCGGCACGCTGCGCGAGTCGGAGTCCGGATTCGTGGGGTTCAAGTTCAACGACTCCTATCGTCGGTCCCGTCGGCGTGACGTGCTCGGCCAGGCATTCGTCGACAAACTCGGCGCCGAACACGTCGGCAAGCAGCGCGAGCTACCGCCGTTCTTCGCCAATTTGGTCCCCGAGGGCGAACTCCGCCCGTTTCTCGAGCAGAGGTTGGGAATCGAGCCCCGAGATGATCTCGGCTTGCTCGCGCTCGTCGGTCACGATCTGCCCGGGGCCGTCGAAGTTCGGCCACGTGCGGGCGCGTCAGTTGCAACCACCGAAGATCACGAGTCGGAGCTCACGGACGTCGTCACACCACGCCCGCTCACGGACGCGGACGAGGAGCTGCGCTTCTCCCTCGCCGGTATGCAGCTGAAGTTCTCTGTCGTTCGAGCCGAAGACAAAGTCACCTTCCCTGTCTCCGGTGAACGAGGCGATTGGTTGGTGAAGCTCGACTCGGAGCGCTTTCCCGGCGTCGTGGAGAATGAACATGCGATGCTCAGTTGGGCCCGAGAGGCCGGTTTTGTCGTGCCCGCGTGCCAGCTCGTGCCAACTACAAGCTTGCAGGGGTCGCTAATTCGCTACGCCGAGCCAGGCGTCAACGCGCTGATGATCAGCCGCTATGATCGGCTGGGGAGCGACCGAATTCACCAAGAAGACTTCGCGCAGGTGATCAACGCGCGCCCGATCAACAAGTACGGCAACGTCACCTACGAGCAGCTGGCGATCTTGGTCCAGAACATCATCAGTGAGACAGCCCGCGATGAATTCATCCGCAGGCTCGTGTTCATGATCGCAAGTGGGAACTCCGACGCGCACCTCAAGAATTGGTCGTTGATCTACCCCAATCGGCGCGATGCTGAGCTCGCCCCGCTCTATGACCAAGTCGCAACGGTTGCGTGGCTCGACGCCGATGGCAAGGCCATCATCAAGCCAGTGGTCGCGCTCAAGCTCGCGGGTGTGCGTCGCTTCGCAGAGCTGAGCAGCGAGACGTTTGCTAGCTTCGCGGAGCGCATTCGAGTTGACACAAAGCATGTCGCAGCACTGGTCCACGACACCCTCGAGCGACTGAGGGAGGCGTGGAAACGTGTTCGTCAGCGCAGGGATTGGCAGCTTGCGGCCGCGCATGAGCAGGCGCTAGCGGAACACTGGCAGCGGACGCCCTTGCTGGCACCGCTGCTAGAGCGCCGGGCGTGAGGTGCGGTTCCCGGGCCTGCCCGCAGCAGCAACCACGCCAAGTTGCACGCGAGGATTCATGATCGCGGTCGAGCCTCAACCCTGGACGAAGACCCGCAGGACCCGACGCTCGAGCTCGGTCTCGGAGTGATGCTCCACGAGCCAGCCCCACGCCGCGTGGGCCAGGATCAAGCGGCCCGCGCTGAGCCGTTGGGCCGCGGTCCCGTCGATCAAGCTCCAGCGACCCAGGTCGCAGTCGGCGAACAGCGTGTTGACGTCGCCGGTCTGCGCGACCTCGGCGATCGCATCGGCGCCCGCCGGGCACGCGACGGTCCACGCCTCGAGCGAGTCGACGTCCTCGGCGAAGGGCCGCATCAACACGAGGCTGACCATGTCCGGCGGGACCGACTTGGCGTCATCGAAGGCCTCGACCATCGCCGCGGGCAGGCGCTCACCCTCGAGCTCGGCCATCGCCTGCGCGGCCAGCATCGAGTGGTACTCGCGGGGCAGCGTGTCGAGGGTGTCCATCGCCTCGCTGATCTCCTTCTTGGCCTCGGGGTCGAGGGGCGGGAGGCCGGTCGCGCGCCACCACGCCCAGCCGGCGCCGACGACCGCGACGGCGGCCACGGCGACGCCAAGCCCGATCAATCGGCGCTTGCGCTGGCCAGCCTCGAAGTCCGCGAGAGGGTCTTCGGCATCGCTCGGCTCGGACATCTACGGGGTTTCTAGTTGCCCCCGCGAACTTCAGCAACTTGCGAGGGCGGGCCACGGCTCCGGCCCTGGCCGCGATCCACTGAATCTAGACGCCCCTCAGAACCTGGTGCTCGGTGACGATCATCGACATCGGCACGTCGTGCCGAGCGCGGGGCAGCTCGTCCACGACCTGCACCTTAAAGCTCATCCCGATCGCATACACCGGATACCGAGCCAAGAACCGATCGACATACCCGCTCCCATGCCCAAGCCGAACGCCGTGGCGATCGAACGCCAGGCCCAAGATAATCGCCACGTCGATCCGCTCCATGATCTGCGCGTCGTCGAGCTGCGGGGACGCCCGCGCGGGCTGCTGCAGCCCAAACCGAAGCTCGTGCAGCTCGCACGGCCACGCGTGCGCGTGCAGCTGGCGGTCGCGCGGGTCGGCCCGCGGCAGATAGACGGGGGTCCCGGCGTCGACCAGCGCTTGGATCAACGGCCGCGTCTCGGGCTCGTCGCCAAACGACAGACACACCAGCACCCCCCGCGCGGCCTGAAGCTCGGGCAGCGCACGCATCCGCCCAAGCAACTGGTCCTGCGCGGCCGCCCGCGACTCCGGCGGGATCGCGGCCGCCCGCTCGGCCATTTCTTGCCGCAGTCGCTGCTTCGCCTGGGTGATCTTCAAGGGCTGCATGGTGGTCATCGCTTACTCGACTGGGCGGGCGAGCGGCCGCGCGGGACCGAAGAACTCGATGTGCCGCCGCGCGCTGGGGACCCCGAGCCGCTCGAGCGCCTCGTTGACCGCCACCATGAACCCAACCGGCCCACAGGTCCAGCACTCGACATAGGCGCGCTCGCGCGGATCAGCGGGCAGCAGCTCGGCGAGGCGCGCGTGATCGAGGTAGCCGGCGTGATCGTAGTCGGCACCGAGCCGCTCGGTCGCGTCTGGCTGCTCGTGAATTCGCACGAACCGAAACCCAGGCGCGCGCTCGGCCAGCTGGCGCAGGTCGTCGTCGAGCGGGCGCGACTGCCTGTCGAGCGCCGCGTGGACAAACAGTAGCGGTCGCTCGGGCTTGGCCACGACGCTGGCGGCGGCCATGCTGAGCAGCGGCGTCACGCCGACACCAGCGGCCAGCAACACGATCGGGTGATCCCCAGCCGCCGGGTCGTGGGTGAAGCAACCGCATGGCATGGTCAGACTCAGCTTCGCGCCGAGCTCGAGCGCCTGGGTCAGACGAGTCGAGACCACGCCCGGCTCGGCTTGATCGCGAGCTGGCTCGGCCTTGATCACGAACCGCCAGCTGTCGCCGCCGGGCGCCTGCGCGATGCTGTACTGACGCAGCGCGAGCGACTCGGCGCCCGGCAGCGCCACCGACACGTGCTGGCCAGGCGCGAACGAGGGCAGCGGCCCGCGGTCGACCGGGCGGACCCGCAGCGAGGTGATCGAGGGCGTCTCGACGCTCCGCTCGATCACCTCGAACTCGCGCAGGCCCGTCCAGCCGGCCGTGGTCCGCCGTTGCTGCTCGTAGACGCCGCGCTCGGCGGCGATGCAGACGTCCGCCAGCTCGCGGTAGGCGGCCGCCCAGGTGTGCATGAGCTCGGGGGTGGCGGCGTCACCGAGGACCTCGGCGATCGCCGCGAGCAGGTGCTCGCCCACGACCTCGTACTGGGCCGGTTGAACCTGAACGGCGACGTGCTTGTGGACGATGACCGCGAGCGCGTCGTGCAGCACCTCGAGCTCGTCGAGGTGTTCGGCGTAGGCCACGATCGCCCCGGCGAGCGCGCCCTGTTGCCCGTCCGGGTGCATGTGTGAGGGGTTGAACATCTTGGCGACCTCCGGGTTCGCCGTGAACATGCGTCGGTACATTGCCTGTGTGATCGCGACGGCCTGCTCGCGCAGGATCGGGAGGGACGCGCGAATGAGCTCGATTTGCTTCGGGTGCATGGCGCGGGTGCATGGCAAGTGTCGTGCCGCCGCGGATCTGGCTGTGCGGGCCTGCATGTGGGGGATCGGCGGCGTGCATGCGGGTGGCTGTGGTCGTCTGAACCACGATGGTGTTGTCTGCGCGACAACAGCTCGGGCGAGAGCCGCAGCGGTGGCGCTTGCGGTCCGGGTTGGGTGAGCTTAGGAAGAGCGTGTGAGCCGATCGTTCGCCCGAAACCTCGTCGCCGCCGCCCGCTGCGTCGATGGCGATCCGGGACCGGCGGCGGCTGGGCGTGTGCTCGGGCTTCTGCGCGAGGCCGCGGGCGCCGACGCGGCGGCGCTGCTCACCGCGAACGGCCAACAACTGCGCGTGCACGAGACCACGGGGCTGCTCGGGCGAGCCCGCGGGCGTCAGCTCCGGGTTGGCGAGCATCCTCGCCTGGGCGCGCTGCTGGAGGCTGCGTCGCCGCTGGTGTTCGCGCCCGACGATCCACGCCCGGATCCGTGGGACGGCTTCTTGCTGGTGGATCCGCAGGCAACGGTTCACGCGTGCGGAGGCGCGGCGCTGCGCGGGATCGACGGCCGCCCACGCGGTGTGCTGACCCTGGACGCGGCGTCGGCCCAGCGGTTTGGGCCTGAGATCGTCGGACACCTGGCGAGCTTCGCCGCGCTGATCGAGCTGGCGCTGGACGGCGATCAACCCGGGCTCGCGCCGCGCCGCACCCCACGCGCGCGCGAGCTGATCGGGGAGAGCCCGGCGATGATGACGCTGCGGCGTGAGCTCGAGCTGGTCGCGCCGAGCAACCTCCCGGTGCTGATCGAGGGCGAGACTGGCGTCGGCAAGGAGCTGGTCGCGGAGGCGATCCACGCCGCGTCGTCGCGCGCCGCCGGCCCTCTGGTGCGGCTCAACTGCGCCGCGCTGCCCGAGTCTCTGGCCGAGAGCGAGCTGTTTGGTCACCGCCGAGGTGCGTTCACGGGGGCGGTCGCGTCGTACCGAGGCGCGTTCGCACGAGCTGACGGCGGCACGCTGCTGCTCGACGAATTCGGTGAGCTCGAGCCGCGCCTGCAGGCCAAGTTGTTGCGGGTGCTGCAAGACGGCGAGCTCGCAATGCTGGGCGAAGAGCGGACCCGACGAGTCGACGTACGGGTGATCGCGGCGAGCAATCAGGATCTCTCGCAAGCGGTCAGCGCCGGGCGGCTTCGGGCGGATCTCTGGTATCGGGTCGCCGGGTTCCGGCTGCGGGTCCCGGCCCTGCGCGAGCGCGAGCGCGACATCCTGCTGTTCGCCGAGTACTTCCTCGATCAGGCCAGCGCGCGCCTGGGTCTGCGCGCGGCCAGCTTGTCGCCAGCGGCGCAGCGCTGCGTGCTGGAGTACGCGTGGCCGGGCAACGTCCGCGAGCTCGAGCACCGGGTCGCGCGCGCGTGCTTGCGGGTCGCCGCCCGCTCGGTGCTGCCCGCGGTCGTCGAGCCCGCGGATCTCGAGCTCGACGAAGCCACGCCCACGCGGCCGGACCTGACGAGCAACGAAGAGCTTCCTGCCGAGGGCCTGGCCGCGGCCGTCGACGATCTGCGCCGCGCAATGATCGAGCGGGCGGTCGCGCTGTCGGACGGCAACTGGGCCGAGGCCGCGCGCCGGCTGCAGATCGATCGCAGCAACCTCCACCGCATGGCCCGACGGCTGTTCTCTTGACCCCGGCTGGCGAACCCCGAGGCAGTCGGCGAACGGCCACGGTCCGGGTGGGCGTCACAGACTGTGCTACTAGAAGTGGGTGCTGCGCTGGCGCCCTACCCTATTTGTGCTCCTGCTGTGTATCGGCGCCCTGTCGAGCGGCTGCTGGAACCGCGAGGCGGTGTGGGAGGCGACGGACGCTCATCGATCGTCAGTGGTGCGGCGGGGCGAGAGCGAGGCGGATCGGCTGTATCGGCACGGCCGCGACTGCATGGACACGCTCGAGCGCGACGACTGTGCGATCGACTACTTCGAGCAGCTGATCGCGCTCGAGCCCGACCGCCGCGAGTTAGTTGGCGACGCGACCTTTCGACTGGTCGAGCTGTACCGGCGGCACGACAAGGCCGACGACGCGACCTTGCTGCTGCGCAAGTTCTGGGAGCTCGGCATGGGTCGGATCAGCGCGGGGGTCGTGCCGTACAGCACCCGCTTCGCGCCCGAGACCGTGTCCACGCTGTTCATGGTCGACGTCGCCAAGCTCGAGCAGAGCGGCCTGCACCGCACGCTGCCGCAGGACGCGAAGGACATGATGTTCACCTGCGACGAGGCACGCCGCGAGCTGCTGAGCGAGCAAGCCAAGGCCCGCCGCGAGGCCAAGGAGCAAGAGCGGCTCGCTGCAATGACCGAGAAGGAGCGCGAGGAGTACCACAACCGGCGCAAGCGGCTTCGCTTTGGTCGCAGCGACGACGACGGCAAGTCCAAGTCCAAGTCCAAGGACAAAGACGAGATCCAGACGGTCTACTCGGCGGGGGGGTTCTGCAAGGTCGCCGCCGCGCTCGGGCTCGCGGATCCACGCGACTTCGAGAAATTCCTTGGCGCCAGCAACCACGCGGATCAACGCGAGTCGCTGGCGATCATGCAGATCGACGAGCTCGAGACCAAGCTCGGCGCGGCGGTCGAGGCCGGGCTTATCGTCGCCGAGCTGGCCCCGCAGATCGAAGGCCGGGATCTGTCCGCGATGACCCAGGGCATGCGCGACAAGCTGCGGGTGTGGACGCTGGCCGACTTCGAGTACGACGGCGCACCCGTGCAGCTGCTGACCCTCGACCGCGGCGAGCTGACGATGGCACCCAAGGCGATGATCCCCGGGCTGCTCGACGCCCGCGCCCACGATCGGGATCGCCTGCACCCCAAGCTGCAAGAGCTGCTGGGCCAGGTCCCGACGGACGTGACCTTCGTGTCGCTGATCACCCCGGCCGCGACCGAGTCGTTCATGGGGGAGATGGGCGCGATGGGTCGGATGCTGCCAAACCCGGCCGGCCTGATGATCGCGGCGGTCGTCTACGACTACGCGGGGCTGTTCGTGCGGGTCCCCACCGAGGACTCGCTCAAGGCCTGGGTGCTGCTCTCGCTCGCGCGCAGGCTGATCGACACCGACGACGAGGGCGCCCGCGCGGGCGAAGAGGACTTCATGGGCAACCTGGACATCTCGCAGACCCGCGACGGCAAGGCGCTGCTGATGACCAACATCCTGACCACGGGCGCGGTGACCAACATGTTCTTGGGTGGGTGAGATTCGATCTGAGATCGAGCTCGCTTGCGTCGGGGCGTTCGCCAACGTAACCCATGAACTCGATGCTGGGCCGAGACCCGAGCGGGCGACTGCGACACTGGCTGCTCGGCGCCCTGCTTGCGCTATGGGCCGGGCCTGTGGCCGCGCAGGTGCCTGACCAGCCCCGATCGGTCGTCTTGATGCTGCCGGAGCTCGAGGACGACCGCGACGAGCGAGCCGAGGTCACGATCGCGGCCCACCTGCAAGACGCCGAGATCGACCTGCTGATCCGCCGCTACGACCCGGCTAGCTTCGAGCTTGGCCAGCTGTTCACCCGCTCGGACGCGCTGCTCGACGGGACCGACGCCCGGGGGATCTTGTGGGTTGGTCTCGGCCAGGATCTCACCCTCTACGTGCTGGTTCGCGGGGAGTCGCAGCTGCATGGGCGGCGGATCGACGGGAGCGCCGACGGGTCGGATCCCGATGACGGCCTGGGCGATCCGGTGGCCCTGGAGTCGCTGGCCAACATCACGGCGACCGCCGCGATCGCTGTCGCTGAAGGTCAGCCGATCGTGCTCCACGCTCCCGAGCCAGGCCCCAGCGTGGATCCAGAGCGCCCAGACGCTGGCTCGAGCTCCACGCCAAGCGCCATACCGGAGGCTCGGATCGAGGTCACTGGCGTCGTGATCCCCAAGCTCGTGCCTCGGGCCCCGCTGCGGGTTGGCTATCGCGGCCAGACCTACGCCTCGGGCCTGCCGTGGCTGTCGGCGGCCGAGCTCGCGGTCGGCTGGCGCCCGGTCGCCAGGGCCCACCTCGAGCTCGCGTACGAGGCCAGCACGCCGGTCACGGCCGAGGCGGCCAGCATCGGCCTGCAGCTGCAGCTGTTTCGCGTGCCCGTTGCCCTGGCTGGGGGCTATCGGTTCGAGCTGCGCCGCGGATGGGCGCTCGAGCTGGCCGGGCGGCTGAGCGTCGAGCCAACCCGGCGCCGCACGATCGCGACGGGCGAGCTGCTGGTGGCGACCGACCCACGCTGGCGGGCGATGGCGGGGGCGGGGCTGGATCTGCGCAGCAGCGTGGCCCTGCGCGACGACGTGCGGGTGTGGATGGGTCTGGGCCTGATCGGGATGTTCGTGCGAAGCGACTACGTGGTAGCGGACATCGAGCAGCCGTTGCTCCACCCCAGCGCGGTGCGCGTGACCGCGGGTCTCGGGGTCGAGTTCGACCTGATCCACCGCTAACGGCCACCCGCGGCCATCCACGATTTTTCGTGACCCGGTCCGGCCGCCGATCGGTACGAGTTCTCCAGCGCCTTCATGACCGCTTCCGCTCACGCCCTCGACCCGCCCCCGGCGGCGAATCGTCGGGAACAGGTCGAGAAGATCGCGGCGGGCTGCGATGAGCTGACGCTCGCCCGGGTGCGGGCGGCGGGCGGCGGTGATCGTCGGGCCCAGCGCTGGCTGGCCGAGGCGGTGCTGGCCGACGTCCGGACCGTGGCCCGCTCGCTGTCCCGGTGCAGCGTCGAGGCCGACGACGCCAGTCAATTTGCGATCATCCAGGTGCTGCGGGCGGCCGCGCAGTTCGAAGGTCGGTCCAGCGTCCGCCACTGGGCGCGGCGCGTGGCCACGCTGGCGGTGCTCAAGCATCATCGGCGTGTGCGTGCGCGCCAAGCTCGCGAGGCGCTCGAGCCCAGCGCCACGATATTCGAGACCTCACCGCCGAGCCGACTCGAGCTGGGCGATACCCTGCCCCGGAGCTTGCGCGAATACCTGGCCGAGCTCCCGACCGAACAGGCCGAGGCGTTGGTCCTCAGGCACGCGCTGGGCTACTCGGTCGCCGAGATCGCCGAGCTCACTGACGCCAGCCCCAACACGGTCAAGAGCCGGCTGCGCCTGGGCACCAAGCAGCTGCGGCGACGCGTCCGGCAAGAGACGCTGCTCGGCCCACCCACCGGAGGGCGGCGGCGATGACCGGTCGGCAAGGTGATCGCGTGGACGCGGCGCTGTCGCTGGCCTTCACTCGGCTTGGAGGCCCCGGTGCGCTGGGTGACGAGCTGGGCGACGACGAGCTGCTCGCGGGGCTGTTCGACGACGACGAGCGCGCGAGCTTCGAGGCCCACACGGCCAAGCTCAGCGATCCAGCGTCGGCGTGCAGCGGTGACGATGACCCGCCGACACCCGAGCGCCGACGATCGTGGCCACGCATGGTGGCGCTGGGTCTGAGCGTGGCCGCCTGCGCGCTGCTGCTGGTTGCGATCAACGCGCTCGGACCCTCGACCCACGCGCAGCCCGAGCTGCCAACCCCTCGGACTGGCGCCAGCGCGGCCATGACCAACGCTCAGTCGCGACCAGTCGGCTGGGCGCTCCCGGGTGAGCGTCACGAGCTGCGCGGCGACGACTGCCGACGCGTGGCCGCCGACGTGAGCCTGTGCTCGCGGGGCGCCGCCAGGTTTCGCGTCAATGAAGGCTCGACCGAGACCGCGGTCGCGCTCGAGCTCGAGTCTGGTGAGCTCGAGCTCGACGCGCGGAGCTCCAGCGCGTCGATCGTGCTCTCGACCGCGGCCGGCCGAGTGATCCAGCTCGATCGCTCCAGCCAGTTCCGCGTGGCCTTTGACCGCGTGCGCGAGCTTCTGCAAGTCGAGGTCATCACGGGCGAGGTGATCGTCGAAGATCAGGACGGCGACGGTGTCTCGCTGGGCGCCGGGGATCAGCTCGACCTCGGACCTGCGCCTGCCCAGCCCGCCTCGGCCGCGCCCAATCCCCAGCCAGTCCCCACGCCAGTCCCCCAGCCAGGTCCCAAGCCTGCACAGGTCGAGCCCGCGCGAGCCGACTCGCCGGATCAGCTGCTCGCGGCGGCGCAGCGCGAGCTCGCGGCCGGCGAGCGCAAGGCGGCGGTGCGCCTGTATCGCGAGCTGGTCGATCACCACGGCGCCAGTGAAGCTGGCCGCACGGCGCGTGTATCCCTGGGTCGAATCCTGCTCGCCGCCGACGATCACCACGCGGCGCTCGCCGAGTTCGAGGCCTACCTCGATGACGCGGGCGGCCGGCGGTCGTTGGTGGAAGAGGCGCGCTACGGACGAATTCGTTGCTTGCGAGGCCTGCACCGCGCGCTCGAGCTGCGCGAGGCGATCGACGAATTCGAGGCGCGACATCCCAGCAGCCTCCACCTTCGTCGGCTCGCGGACTGGCGACGTGAGCTCGAGGCCCCGGCGCCATGACCAGGTGACCAGGTGACCAGGTGACCAGATGACCCGCTTCCTGAATCGCGCGCTGGTCTGGCTGTCGCTGGGTCTGAGCGGCTGTCCGCTGCCACCGGACGAGGTCGCCGAGCTCGCGACGCTCGACTTACCGGACGCCTCGAGCTCGACAGACTCGACGGACATGGGCGCCTCGAGCAGCTCGGGCGAGTCCGCGTGCTCGCCCGATCCCGACGAACCGCCAGATCCGGCGCCCGATCCCGCTGACCAACCGTGCGGGTTCGTGTGTCCAGCCGGAGCGATCTGCGACGACGCCTGCGGCGCCAATCCCTGCACCAGCGACTGCACCAGCGCCGTCAGCTGCAACCTCGACTGTATGTCCTCGGGTGACTGCGAGATGACCTGCATCGACACCGACACCTGCTCGATGGCGTGCTCCGCTGGTTGTTCGCAATACTGTGACGGCGGCGCTTGTGATCTGTCGTGCCCCGGGGGCAATTGCACCTTGCACTGTCTCAACGCCGAGCTGTGCGCCATCCATGCGTGCCCGGCGGGCTGCACCCTCATCTGCGACAATGCCATCGAGTGCCAGTTCGACTGCGGCGACCCTGGCAGCTGCACATTAATCACGCTCTGACTCGATCTTTGATTGACCCAATCGTGGGCCGACGAGGAACGAGTATGCACAAAGGCGACGTCGAGTACACACCGTCGCCTGAGGATGCAAACACCATGATCGATATTATCAAGATCTTCCGTCGCTACCCGACTCAACTGACCCTGGCCGCCGCGCTGATGACCGTCACCGGCTGCGAGATCGGCCTGCACATCGACGGTCTGTACCCCGATGAGCAAGGTGAAGACGAGAGCGGCGGGCCAGACACTTGCGTGCACGAGTTCGACGACTGCCTGACCGACGCTGGCAATGATCCGGCGGCGATCTCTGCGTGCCACGACGTCCTGCTGGGCTGCCTCGGCGAGGGGGACGAGGGCTGGGCCGAGAGCAGCAGCGGTGATGAGCCCCCGCCGCCGGACGACTGCGCCGAGCAGTTCGACCAGTGCTTGCAGTACAACCCCGACCCCGCGGTGTGCGAGGAGGAGTTCGAGGCTTGCAACGGCGGCGGCGATGACTGGGGCAGCGAGAGCAGCGACGGCGGCGAGGACTGGGGTGGCGAGAGCGGCGACGGTGGCGACGGTGGCGACGACGGCTGCGATCCGCCCCAGCCATGCGAAGAGCAGCTCGACATCTGCCTGCAGGAGAACCCCGAGGACCCCGACGGCTGCTTCATCGCGTTCGACGAGTGCCTCGGCGGCGAGCCACCACCGCCACCCACACCCTGCGACCAGGATCTCGAGGCCTGCCTAGAGCTCCCGGTCGACCCCGAGCTGTGCTTCTTCGAATACGACGAGTGTCTCGGCCAGGATCCACACCCGCCGAGCCCCTGCGAGGACCAGCTCGACGCCTGCATGGAGGACAACCCGATGGATCCCGACGGCTGCCTGATCGGCTTCGAGGAGTGCATGGGCAACGATCCTGCCCCACCCGACGAGTGCGAGCAGGACTTCGACCAGTGTGTCTACAACGCGCTCGACGACGCCGACCTGCTGCTGTGTGAAGCGCAGTTCGACGCCTGCCTCGAGCCCTGACCCGCGACATCTCACCAGCCCAGGCGCCCGCGCGTTCGTGCGGGCGCCTGCTTTGGTCAACTGCGCAGCTTGCCGAGCAGCTCCGAGTGGGCGGCCATCGAGTCGGCGTCGTAGGTGATCGAGTCGCCGGGCACCTGCAGGCAATAGCTGCCGTGCCCGTCGTTGCGGATCCAACGATCCCAAAACCCGGGCACCTGCTCCTCGAGATCCTTGCGCAAGCGGTTGAGCGCCTGACGGGTGCCGCTTTGAATCTCTGGCACGTCGAGCAGCGACAGATGTTGACCCGGCGCTCGCTTGGCGTGGACGGCGAGCCGACCGAACAGGCGAAACCGCTGCTCGGACAGCAGCAGCTCTTTGCCGTTGATCTCGAGGTTGCAGCGGCGGCGGTCGTAGGTGCCGATCAGGTGGATCGCGGGCGGACCTTGCTCGGGCCCAGGCTCGCGGGTGGCTCCGCCGGGTCCGCGCTCGCGGGCGACCGACCCCGTCGCGTCGGTCACGACCTCGTAGCGCTCCTCGCTGCGGCGCGCGAGCAGCTGCTTGATCGCGGCCTCGGGTGACTCCTTGCCGCCGTCGAAGGGCTTCTTGATGAAGTCATCGGCGCCCTCACGCAGCGCGCGGCGGCAGTACTCGTGGTCGTCGCCGTGGGCGGTCATCACGATCACCCCGGGCCGGCGAGCGTCGGGCAGCGACACGATCCGCTCGAGCAGGGTGAAGCCGATCTCGAGCCGCGGGAGCCGACCCTCACGCAGCGGGATCTTCAGATCCAACAGTATGTAGTCGAACATCGTGTCCTCGAGCAGCGCCAGCGCGTTCTCCTGCGAGCTGGCCGAGCTGACCTCGTGACCGAGGGACTCGATGGTCTCCTTGATGAGATCGAGCAACGTTGGATCGTCCTCGACGACGAGCGCCACCTGCTTGGTTCGGGCCATCGGGCACAGTATAGGGGCCAGGCTGGGGTGCGATTGATCCAGACCGGATCTCGGGGCGGATCGGGCGCTCGATCGCGGATCAGGCCGCGTGTCGGCGAAACCTGGAGATCGTCGACCAGCGCCGCGCGAACTTCACGCTCAGTGGTCTTTTGGCCACCCCCGCGGGCTCAGTCTTCGATCGTCGGAAACATGCAGATCACCGAGGTCCCGGCGTCGGGGGTGCTCTCGATCTCGAACGTGCCATGACATTCGCGCTCGATGATCTTCTTGGCCAGCGGCAGCCCGACGCCCGTGTGCTTGTCGTCCTTCTTGCTCGACACCATCGGCAGCAGCGCCTGCCGAATCTCTTCGGGCCCCATCCCGTAGCCGTTGTCTTCAACGCTGAGCCGGACCCACCCGCGGCGGGGAATGGTCGCGCTCAGCGTCACCCGGCCCTCGCCCTCGACCGCCTCGATCGCGTTCTTGGCCAGGCTCGACATCGCCTGCAGCAGGCGCACGCGTGGCGCGTGCACGCTGGTCGTCGACGGGATCCCCGCCTCGACCTCGAAGCTCA
Source organism: Enhygromyxa salina (assembly GCF_002994635.1). Lineage (GTDB taxonomy): Bacteria > Myxococcota_A > Polyangia > Nannocystales > Nannocystaceae > Plesiocystis > Plesiocystis salina_B. The sequence continues at coordinate 72,847 of NZ_PVNL01000083.1, forward strand.
CGCCCGGAGGGATGTCGAGGGCGTCGCGAACGATCTCCGCGACCTTCTCGAGCATCGCGACCACGGGCACGCCCTCACACTCGAGCTTGGGCTCGTCGACGAGCCGCTTGGTGTCGTCGAGCATCAGCTGCAAGAAATTGGTGCGCTCGCGGGCGATCCGCAGGGTCCGCTCATACACGTTCTTGCTGGTGTTGCTCTGCTCGAGGCTGGCGTGCAGCTTGGTCAGCGCGTCGAGCAAGCTCGCGACCACCGTGCGCATCTCGTGAGTGGTCTCGTTGGTCAAGAGCCGATATTTCTGGTCGGCGATCCGCTCGGCGGCGCTGGCGACCCGCTCGCCGTACGCCTCACGGAGCTTGCGCAGCTCGATCGTGACCTCGTCGATCTCGTCGGTCTTGGCCTGGTAGGCGAAGTCGAGCTCGCGCCGCTTGGCCGCCGACCCCCGCGCGGCCTTGGCCACGAAGCTGTTGTCGTCGGTGTCGAGCCGCGCCGCGATCACGGCGTAGTCGGGGTGCTCGAGGTACGCGAGCGCGCGCGCGACCAACAGCCGCACCTCCCACTTGGGATCTTCGCTGTAGACCAGCAACGACTCGGCGATCGCCCGGACTCGCTGGGCCGAGGGGTGGCTGTGCAGCTCATCGATCATCGCGCTCACGGCCGCGCTGCGATCGTTCCAGTTGCGATCGTCTTGCTGCTGCTTGGTCGCGGACTTCGGCTTGGGCTCGCCCTCGGCCCCGGCGTCTGCCTGCGCCCCGGCGTCGGTCTCGGACTCCGGTTCGACCGCTGGCTTGCCGCGCTTGGTGGACCGCGACTTGCTCGCGCCCTTCTTGCTCGACGCGGACGGCTTGCGCTTGCTGGGACGTGCGCTCATCTCAGTGTCCGTACCGGCGCTTGCGCTCGAGGAAGGCCTCGGCGCCGCCTTCGAGGATCTTCTCGATCTCGAATTTGACCTGTTCGACGTCGCCCCGGGTCCGCAGCTTGCCGTGCTGGCCGTCGGACTCGGTCACGAACACGGCCTCGGCGTCACCGAGCACGGGGATGTTGGGGTTGTGGGTCACGAAGATCAGCTGGCGCCGAGCTTTGACCTCGCCGATGTTGCGCACGACCGTCTCGTAGATGAACGCGTTGTCGAGGTTGTCCTCGGGCTGATCGATCAGCAGCGGGCGATCGCTGTCGAGCAGCAAGATCGGCAGGATCGTCGTGCACTTCTGCCCGGTGCTGAGCGTGGACGCGTCTTTGTAGGTGCCGCCGTCACGCAGCTCGATCTTCGGACGATCCTCGAGCTGCAGGGCCTCGAGGTCGAGCAGCAGCTTGCCGTCCTCAGCCCCGCGCAGGCGATCGATCAGCCAGTCGGCCTGCTCGTCACGAACCTCGAGGGTGGTCGCGATCTCCGACACGGCCGAGCGCTCGACCAGCCGCACGAGCTCGCGCGGCGGCATGTTCTGCTCGATCCGCCCAACCAGCGTGCTGTAGTGGCGGCCCTGGCCCTTGAGCGCCTCTCGCAGGCGGTCTGCATAGTCCCCGCGCTCACCGAACTGGGTGATGCTCACGCGGATGTCGGGCTCGAGCCGGGCCGTGATCTCGCGGGCGATCTTCTGGCGCAGCACGAACACCTTGTCGTGCAGCTCCGACAGCCGATCGAGCAGCTCGCCGCGCTTCTTGGTCAGCTCGAGCAGCTCTTTGCGACGCCGCTCGACCGAGCGGCGCTGCTCGAGCAGCTCGTTGAGTCGGGTCTGCAGTCGGGCCCCCTCGCGGGCCTGGGCCTGGGCGTCCTGGTGGGCGCGCAGCAGCTCGGTGTAGCGCTGCTCTTGGCCGCCGTGGGCCTCGGTCAGCTGGCGGTCGAGCTCCTCGACGCTCTGCCGGGCGTCCTCCACGATCTTGCGCGCGCTGGTGATCGCCCCGACCGCGTCGTTGCCGGCCGCCTCCAGCACCATCTGCAGGCGCTCGAACAGCTTGCCGTTCTCGCCCTCACTGCGCTCCACGAGCTGGCCAAACCCGCGGACCATCCGGGTCAGCGCCTCGAACTGATCGATGACCCCGGCCAGGGTGTCGTCGGTCCGCTTGAGCATCCGCTTTTCCTGGTCGCGGGCGCCCTTGAGCGCGACCTCGCGGTTGATGTCCTCGGCCTGCTCGCCGCCGACGTCGAGCGCCTCGATGCGCTTTTTGATCTCGGGGATCTCGCCGAGCATCTCCTCGCGGTCGGCGATCGCCTGACGCAGCTGGTGGATGTCGGCGCTGTTCTTCTCGAGCTGCGAGATCACGTCGCGGCGGGTTGGATCGAGGCCGGCGATCTCGTCGGCGACGAACTGATCGATGACCTCGAGCTGCGCGCGGGGGCTGATCGCGATGTCCTCGATCTGGTGCTGGCTGTAGAAGTCGGCCGCGAACACCTGCCCGCGCGACAGCGAGACCTCGACCGGAGAGCCGCGCTCGTCGGAGACCTCGGGCTCGCCCGAGCTGCCACGCACGACCCGGTACTTCATGCCGTCGCGGGTCTCGATCGTGACCTCGACGGTGCCGCGATCGAGGTTGGCCTTGATCAGCTTGGTCAGCTGCAGCTGCCGGGTGGGATCCGTGCTCTGGATCTGGCCGAGGCAGTAGCGGCACAGCTCGAGGATCGTGGTCTTGCCGGTGCCGCGGGCGCCGATGATGCAGTTGAGCTTCGCGGCGAAGTCGAGCTCGAGGCCGTCCCAGAATCCGCCGAGCACCGTGAGGCGGCGGATCTTGTGCGAGGCGCGGGGACCATCTTGCTCCGCTAGGATGTCGGCCATGGGCGAGAGAATACCCAGATTTTCATGCGGGTCGTGCGACCCGCGGAGATGGGAAGGTGCGTTCGAAGCTCGCCCCAGAGGGACCACACATGCGCGGCGTCTCGGGAGGGCGCGTCGGCTGCTTCAGCGCGAGCCGGGCGGGCGCGGGTGGGCAAAAGCTCACGGCCGGCGCACCACACAGCTCGGGCCGTTCGGGGCATTGTGGGGCGGTGAGCGAGTATCCGACCGTCCCCTTGTCGTTCTCGCGCCGGGCTGACGCCGAGGTGCGTGAGCGTGCCCACGCGTACTACGAGCTGATGCACCTGCGTCGCAGCATTCGGCAGTTCAGCGCCGATCCGATCCCGCTCGAGGCCGTCCGCGAGGCCATCCGCACGGCCGGGACAGCGCCGAGTGGGGCGCACAAGCAGCCGTGGCGGTTCGTGATGGTGACCGACCCGGCGGTCAAGCACGAGATCCGGCTGGCCGCGGAGGCGGAGGAGCGCGAGACCTACGAGCAGCGGATGAGTGACGAGTGGCGGGCCGCCCTGGCGCCGCTGGGGACCGACGAGCACAAGCCGTACCTCGACCACGTGCCGGCGATCATCGTGATGTTTCGGATCGACTACGACCTGCGGGCCGACGGGTCGCGCAGCAAAAATTACTACGTGCAGGAGAGCTGCGGGATCGCGCTGGGGATGTTGATCGCGGCGCTTCACAACGCGGGGTTGGCGACGCTGACGCACACGCCGAGCCCCATGAATTTCCTGGCCAAGATCCTTCGGCGGCCCAAGAACGAGCGGCCGTTCATGCTGCTCCCGGTCGGCTACCCGAGCGCCGACTGCCGGGTGCCCGACCTCGCGCGCAAGCCCCTCGATGAGCTCCTGATCGAGATCTGAGCGGCAGCGGGGCCTGGCGCGGTCGCCGAGGTCGAGTCGTGTTCGCGGCTGATTCACCCGCGCCGATCGTGGTATACGGGCGCCCGCACCATGCAATCGCTCGTCCGCAACATCCTCATCTCTGCCACCGTCACCGTTGCCGCAGTCACGTGCGGACTCGCTGTGGGCCTGGCCCCGAGCGAGGCGTTGGCCGGGCCGGAACAAGAACAGATCTGGTTTGGCACCGGCGTCGACTCGCTCGACACCGACGACAACGGCCAGGTCACCTCCGAGGGGGCCAAGACCAAGACCGACGAGGTCGACCGGATCCCCAGCGAGGAAGACTGGGAGCTCAAGCTTCACGCGCGCATGGGCAAGCATGCCGCCCAAGGTCCCGTCTACGTCGAGTTCTACCAGACGGTCCAGGACAAAGAGTACATCGTGCACCGCCACGAAGACGCGGAGTACGACGGCTCGCGGTTCTACACGGCGGTGCTCCTGCTCGAGGCCAACATCGGCTTCAACAAGGATCGCCAGTACCGCGTTCAGATCGTCCAGAACAACGGCAAGCGCGACCTGGTCCTGGCCAAGGGCAAGGTCACGCTGATCGACACCGGTCGCAAAGCCGAGGGCGCCGACGAAGAAGAGCCCGAGCCCGAAGACGACGAGGGCGAGGACGAGGACGAGGACGAGGACGAGGACGAGGACGAGGACGAGGCAGGGGCCGACGTCGCGCCTCCTCCGATCGAGGACACCCCAGCCAAGAAGAAGGGCTGCAGCGTGACCAGCGGTGGCGCGACCGACCTCGGCGCGACCGGGCTCGGGATCTTGTTGCTCGCCGCGACGATCCGTCGCCGCCGCGACGCCTGAGCTGACGCCACACTGCCCGGGCGGCCATGCTGCGCAGTGCTAACCTGCCGTGCATGCGCCGCCTCGTCGCGTTGTGTGCGGCCTCGGCCGTGTTGGCGCTCGGGTGCGAGGATCCGCCGATCGAGGAGCTGCCCGACCCCGGCGGACCCGGTGAGACGCTTGGGAGCGGGGATGGGTCGACCAGCGAGACTGGTGACGGCGACGGGGACGGCGATGGCGACGGCGATGGCGACGGCGACGGCGACGGCGACGGTGACGGCGACGGCGACGGTGACGGTGACGGCGATGGTGATCGCTTCGGCTTCGCGTCACCCGTGACCACCGAGGTGTTCGCGTTCAATGATCTGCAGCTCGGCGATCTCGACGCGGACGGGTGCGCCGACCTGGTGCTGTCGGGCACGGGCGCGCCCCCGCGGATCAACGTATACGCCAGCGACTGCGACGGCGGGTTTCTGGCGCCGCCGATCACCCACGAGCTCACCACCTTCACTGGGTTCGCGCTCGGTGATCTCGACGCCGATGGCCGCGCCGACTTGCTGCTGCAGTCCAGCGGCGCCCCGCCGCGGATCGACGCGCACCTGAGCAGCGCCAACTTTGGGCTGGGTCCGTCGACCACCAGCGAGGCCTTTACCTACGATCAACTGTGGGCGATCGACATGGACGGCGACGGACGCAGCGAGGCCCTCACGTCCCAGAGCGACGCGACCCCGCGGTCGATCAACAGCTGGACCGGATCGGGAGACGGGGCCTTGACCCTGCTCGCCAGCGCCGAGGTCGGCAGCTTCGACGCCGCCGCGGTCGGGCAGCTCGACGGAGATCTGTTCGGCGACGTCGTCACGGGGCTCGGCGACGTGCCCGTCGTCAACCCGTGGCTGGGCCAGGGCGACGGCAACCTGAGCAGCGCGGAGCTGTTCTGGCCGTTCACGTTCTCGATCATCGCGCTCGGTGACCTCGACGGTGACGGCCGCTCCGAGCTGCTGACCGACGTGCCCGGCAACGACTGGCGCGTCTCGATCTACGCCAACACGGATCGCGGCTTCTCGCCGACCGTGCACGACTTCGCGGGCGTCTCGTTCACTCGCCTGCGCAGCGCAGACGTCGACGGCGACGGCAGCGACGATCTGATCGTCACACCGACCGGAATGCCGCCGCGGGTGATCGTCTGGAAGTCCAACTAGAGCGCGTCGCTGAGCAGCCAGTACAGCACCACGAACGGGCTCACGTCGACAGCCAGGCGACGCGCAGGCCGTGCTGGGGCGCTGGGAGCCCCAGGTATTCGTGGCTGAGCGTCAGCGACAGGACGCCAGATAGGTAGGTCAGCACGGGGCCATGGCGAACGCCCAGCGCCGTCGCGTGGGGCCGTCGGGGATCGGCGTCGAGCCAGCCACGAGCGCGGCGCGATAGCTCCCGCCGATCGTCCAGGTGAAGTCGTTCACGTCCTGGAACAGCCCGAGCTCGAGTCCGAGCTCGCCGAGGTGACGGCGCCCGATCAGGCTGTCGAACCGGTAGCCGATCGCGGGTCGGAAGATGAACATCAAGTTGCTGTCATCGTGGGGCTTCGAATAGATCGACAGGCCGAGATCGAGAAACAGCGAGAAGCTTGGGCGGGGGCGGTGACCCAGGCGAAACAAGGGGCCGAGATCGAGGCGCAGCGACGGCAACAGCGGCTGATCATCATCGGAGGAGGACGCGCCGCGCTCGCGTGGCTTTGAAGGAGGCAGCGGTGTCTGCTGCGGCGGCCTGGGCGGCCGCGAGTCGGGCGGTATGTCGGCCGGTATGTCGGCCGGCTCGATCGCGGGCGGGGGCGTGGCCGACGGCTGTCCGGCGCGGGCCGGCGAGATTGGTGCGGCCAATCCCGCGCACAGTCCAAGCAGCGGTATCAGGCGCGTGAGGGTTTGGCGCACGGAGCTTTATCGCATGCGATGCGACTCAACCGCGATCATTTACTCGCCGGGCCGCGGCGCATCACGTGGTCAGAGCGGCGAACAGTTGGGAACGTGGATGAGACACAGTGGCTTGAATCTCTGGGTAACGAGACCCGCCACCCCGCGTAATGGGCCTCCACATGAGCCAGACCAGCGCCGACCCTCTGTTCCAACCTCTCGAGCTCGGCGCCCTGCGGCTGCCCAATCGGGTGTTGATGTCACCAATGACCCGGTCGCGAGCGCGACAGCCCGGCGACATCCCGACCGAGCTCAACGCCCGCTACTACGCGCAGCGGGCCAGCGCTGGGCTGATCTTCAGCGAGGCCACCCAGGTCAGCCCGCAGGGCAAGGGCTACGCGTTCACGCCCGGGATCCACAGCGACGAGCAAGAGGCGGGCTGGCGGGGCGTGACCGAGGCCGTGCACGCCAACGGCGGCCGCATCGTCATGCAGCTGTGGCACGTCGGCCGCATGTCGCACGAGGAATTCCACAATGGCGAGCCCCCGGTCGGGCCGTCGGCGATCAACGCCAACGCGCAGATCTTCCTTGGCGGCGAGCGTGGCTTCGCGCCCACCTCCACGCCCCGCGCCCTCGCGCTGGGCGAGCTCCCGGGCATCGTCGAGCAATTCCGCCAGGGCGCCGAGCGGGCCAAGCGGGCCGGGTTTGACGGCGTGGAGATCCATGGGGCCAACTCGTATCTCCTGCATCAGTTCCTCAGCGACGGCGCCAACCAGCGCACCGATGCCTACGGCGGCAGCGTCAGCAACCGGATCCGACTCACCGTGGAGGTCGCCGAAGCGGTAGCCAGCGTATGGGGCCCCGATCGGGTCGGCCTGCGGATCGGCCCCGGGCTCGGCGCCATGGGGGGCGTCACCGAGTCGGACCCGCTCCCCGTGTACACGGCCCTCACCGACGAGCTCAACCGCATGGGGCTCGCGTACCTCGACGTCATCGAGTACTTCGGCGCGCCCGACAAGCGCCCGACCGAGCCTGGCGATCTCCACCGTCAGATCCGTGAGCGCTTTCGCGGCGCGTATCTGGCCAACGGCGCGTTCACGGCCGAGACCGCCCGCCAAGCTGTGAAGAGCGGGCACACCGACGCCGCGATCTTCGGCGCGCTGTTCCTCGCCAACCCGGATCTGCCCGAGCGGTTCCGACGGGGCGCGCCGCTCAACCCACCGCAGCGCGAGAGCTTCTTCGGCGGCGACGCGAAGGGCTACATCGACTACCCCACGCTGAGCTGGGCGGAGACTTAGGAAGGGGTGCCCCCACCCGCGGCGTGAGGACTACAGTTGGCGAGTCGGCAGACCGTGGCATCGCGCCAGTAGCCTCCCCGCGGATGAACCCACAGCCCACCGACTCGCCGCGACATCGCAATGACGCCCTCGCTCGATTCCAACTATCCAATGACGACGGTTTACCGTCGATATTCCGCATACTAGCGACGCACGTAGGTTCGGGTATGAACCACGTTGTCACGCACAAACACCAGCTCGACGCGCTCGGCATGTAGAGCCTCGTTGGCCACATCGATCACCACCGCCCAGCTGTCGACCGGCTCGCCGGCGACCTCCGTGACCACGTCACCGTTCTCGAAGCCGAGGGCGTCACCAAGGTTACCCCGCACGATGCCAGCGAACGCCCAGCCGTCTTGCTCGCCGGAGGCGGCCATGTGCGGCGTCAGGTAGGTGCCGTCGGCCGCGAAGGTCGAGCTGTCGGCCACGAGGACCTGATCAATGAGCGCTTGCTCGACTTCGCAGCTGTCCCTGACACAAGTGACGAACTCGGAGGGGGTGAGGAGCGGCGCGTCGTCGCCAGTGGTCTCGTCGCCGGTCTCACCCGTCGTCTCGTCGTCGGTCTCGCCCATGGTCTCGCCGCCAGTCTCATCCACGGGGCCACACAGGTCCTTGTGCACGAGACAATTCCCGACGTGTTGAGGCTCGGTCAGGCTCTCCTCGCAGTTGTTGGACACGAGATTCATGATGTCCGCTTGTTCTTCGCAAGCGAGCAACGCGAGGGCTCGGAGTGCCTCATATTGTGGGCTGCCTTGGTTAGAAACGTCGGCGGCGCTGTCGGGGCCGAGACACAGGTTTCCTTCGGTGTTCTTGCCGTCTACCACGATTGCTTTGATCTCTCCGTCGACAGTGAGACCCTCGGCGCCATCCGCGGCGATTATCCAGGCCTCCCCACAGTCAGAAAACAACGGATTCGGCCCGAGACATCCGGCCATGAAGAGGACGGGCAACATTGCGAAGTATCGATTGGACGTGATGTTCATCTGATTTTTACTCTGGTTCTTCAAACGGTTGATCGGGATCGCAGTTTTGAAGTGCGATGATGTGTTCGGTGCATTCATAGTCCGCAGGTGGAGTCAGGTCTCCATTCTCCAGACTCATGAGGTAGACCTCGTACTGCTCACACTCGAGCCTCCCCACACAGAGAAAGCCCTCGAGGACCCGCGTGTCGCACTGGTTCAGCACGTCCCAGGTCTCCGCCGTCGAGCACTTCGTGATGCACTCCTCGACCGACGAGTAGTAGGGGTCCGGCGAGCACTCCGTCGTGACTGGACACGAACTCATGCATGCGTCTGCGATCAGCTCGCTGTAGTCGGGCTCGATCTGCCTGTCGGAACAACTGGCGAGGAGCAGCAGGATGGGAAGGATTCGTCGTTCAACGTTGGGCATCGGTCGTCTCGGTCAATGGAGAGCTCGCCTTGCGCTCGAGCACATGTGCATATGGCGTGCCGTCGCTAGTGTGCCTCACAACGGCCTGCGACTCGCGCTCGCGCTCGGCGGGGGCGAGCGAGTGACGAAAAATTCGTCAGCGGCGACGAGAATTTCGTCGACTGCCCTCTAACTGACTCAATTCAGCCCGCTACGGCGACGAATTTTTCGTCACTCGCACCGCGAGACCCGAGCGCGAGCGACCACACCTGCCCCAGCGCTCAGCGGCTCAGGGCACGTGGACTTCGGTCACGTACTCGCGCGTGATCGCGAGACTCTCCGAGTCGACCATGAACACGTTGGCCTTGCCGACTTGCCCGTCAAACTCCACCACCAACCAGATCTCCACCGCCCAGGCCGTAGACTCCGCCAGACACGGCGGCACCCAACCAACCACCACCGCAGATCCAAGCGCGTCGTTCTGCCGGGCGCGATACGCCGCCTGGAAGCTCTCGAGCTGCTTGACGGCCGACAGCGCCGCGCGGGCAACGGGCGGCCGGACTTCCTTGCGCCAGTCGCTGAAGAACCGGAATTCCTCGAACGCAGCGCTCCCCGGCCGCAGCACGGCGATGTAGGTCTCGCTCGCGTCGAGGTCGCCGTAGTCCTGCAGGTCGAACTCTGGGAACACGTTGTCGGTGGCGATCGCCTGATCGCGGGCGCGGATCTGGGTGTCGAGCAGCCGCGCTTCGTGGCGGCTGTACGCGGTGTAGATCCGCAGCAACATGTACTCGCTGGGGATCTGGTGATCCCAGTCGAGCACGGCCCGCACCGCCGCGTACTGGTTGGACCCGTAGGGCGCCAGCTTGGGCATTGCCTCGTGCAGCTGCACACGAAACTGCGCGGTGGTTGCGATGTTCTGCTCTTGCAGCCGCACGTGCACGCGCAGATCCGTGAACGCCTGCTCGACGAGCTTGGATGGCGGCTCGATCGGCGGTGGCTTGCCCTTGTTCTTGTTGCGCCCGAACAGACTCACGAACTCGCCGCCTTCTCCCTGACCTCGCCCGCGTGCGCGCGTGGTCGCTCATTGGCGGCAGCCTGGACCGCACGCCGTAGTCCAGCGATGGTCTGCGAGACGGCCGGTTGTTTCAAGCGCAAGCTGGCAGCGTTGACGATCAGCCGGCTGGTGACCTCGAAGATGGTCTCGACCTCGACCAGGGCGTTTTGGCGCAGGGTCTCGCCGCTCTCCACCAGATCGACGATCTGGTCGGCCAGACCGGTGATCGGGCCGAGCTCGACGGAGCCGTACAGGGGGATGATGTCGGGCTGAATGCCCCGGGCTCGGTAATGCCGCAGGGCGCAGCGCGGGTACTTGGTGGCGACCCGCAAGTCCATGCCCCGGCGCAGGAGCTTGCGATCGGGCGGGGCTCCCTCGGGGACGGCGACCGCGAGCCGACACCGACCGATGCCGAGATCGACGGGCTCGTACAGATCCCGGCCCTGCTCGAGCAAGGTGTCGAGACCCGCGATCCCGAAGTCGGCGATGCCGTGCTCGACGTAGGTGGGGACGTCGACGGGCTTGACCAGCAAGATCCGCTCGCCGGTCGGGAGCTCGAACAAGAGCTTGCGGCCGACCTCGTCGAGCGACGCGGCGATCTCGATGCCCGCGGCCGCGAGCAAGGGCAGCGCTTGATCGAGGATCCGCCCCTTGGGCAGCGCCCAGGTCAGCGGCGCAGACGTCAGCGGCTCAGGCACCGCCACCATGGTACCTCGACATCTGCGCGCCGAGGGGACACAGACGGGCCTCGATCGCCTCGTAGCCGCGGTCGATGTGATAGACGCGGCGGACCTCGGTGGTGCCCTCGGCGACCAGCCCCGCGAGCACCAATGAGGCGCTGGCGCGCAGGTCCGTGGCCATGACCGTGGTCCCAGAGAACTTGGTGGGGCCGCGGACGACCGCCGTGTTGCCGTTGACCACGATGTTGGCCCCGAGCCGGTTGAGCTCCGGTACGTGCATGAAGCGGTTCTCGAAGATGGTCTCACGGATCACGCTGGCGCCGTCCGCCATGGCCGCGAGCACCATGATCTGGGCTTGCATGTCGGTTGGGAAGCCCGGGTGCGGACGCGTGACCACGTCGAAGGGGCGCAACCGCTCCGGGCCGATGACGCGCAGGCCCCCGGCCTCGACCCGACACTCGGCCCCGGCCGCGACGAGGGTGTCGATGATCGCGTGCATGTGGTCGACCGGGGCGTGCTCGAGCAGCACGTCGCCGCGGGAGATCGCCGCCGCGACCGCGAAGGTCCCGGCCTCGATCCGGTCCGGCAGGATCGCGTGGTCGATCCCGCGCAGCTCGTCGACTCCGTCGATCTCGATGGTCGGGGTGCCCGCGCCCGAGATCTGCGCACCCATCTTGTTGAGGAACAGCGCGAGCTCCTCGACCTCGGGCTCGCGCGCGACGTTCTCGAGCGTGGTGTGCCCCTTGGCCAGGGTCGCCGCCATCATGACGTTTTGGGTGCCGCCGACGGTGACCTTGTCGAACAAGAAGCGCCCGCCCGTGAGCCGCTTGGCCTCGAGATCGACGTAACCGTGCTCGAGGGTCACCTTGGCGCCGAGCGCCTGCAGGCCCTTGAGGTGCTGGTCGATCGGCCGGGCCCCGATCGCGCAGCCGCCCGGAAGCGAGACCCGCGCGCGGCCGTAGCGGGCCAACAGCGGGCCCATGACGGTGACCGAGGCGCGCATGGTCTTCACCATTTCATAGGGCGCCTCGAGGCTGCCCTGGGCGACCCCGCGGGGATCGATCTCGACGGTCCGACCGTCGGTGTCGGCGATGACCTCGACCGCACAACCAACCTCGCGCAGGAGCCGGTTCATGGTCGAGACGTCCGTCAGCTTGGGGACGTGGCGCAGCCGGGTCAGGTCCGATGCCAGCAACGCCGCGCACTGGATCGGCAGCGCGGCGTTCTTGGCCCCGCGGATCGGCAGGGTGCCCACGAGTCCGGTGCCGGGCATGCCGGGCGGCTTTCCGATGATCTCGAGCTTGTCCATGGTCGCTCTACGCCCACGTTGCAGGCTTTTATCCGCCGACCTCCGCTCGCTTGGTTTGCGGTGACGGCGCTGGTCCCGTGGGAGGCAGGCGCAGCCTCGCACGGATTCGGGTCACAACCGATCGGTTGTCTGGTTGGTCGTCTGTTGAGTCGCCTGATCGGTCGCCTGAGTAATAGTCGTTCAGCGCCGTGGTCTGATCCCCGCAGTCGTCGATCCGTGTCAGCTCGAGCTCCCGAACCACGCCCACCCAGCGCTGCTCGATGCGGACGTGGGCACGCAGTGGCCGACCCTCGACGATCAGCAGCTCGCGCGACGTGAGAATCCCGATCTCGGGGCGAGCGAGATCGTGCCCGTCGTCCCAATTGCCCAGGATCAGCGCGACTTCTGGTGGCCCTTGGCTGACCCCGGCGAGCACCTCACGCCACGGACGGGCGCGGCACGGCCGGTCGTGAGGGAACTGGCCCTGATCGTCGACGCAGGTGGTCTCGTGACAGCGACCCTCGACCGCGCCGCCGAGCCAGGCCTCGCCCACGCGCACCCGATGATCCGGCAGCGCGGGCCAGCCGAGCGCCACCGCGTCCTCGAGGGGATCCCAGCTGCGCTGCCGACAGGCGAAGTCCGGCGCGGCTGGGCCGGCCGCTCGCGCGGACCACCACAGCTGCCGACGGCGCTCCGCTCCACTGTCCGGATCGACGGGATCCAAAGCTGGGTCGAGCGACATCAGCAGGCCGTCGACGGCGACCAACCCCGGCCGACTCGAGCTCGGCCGAGCCGCCAGCGCCAGCGCCCAGCTCGCGTGCTCTTCCTCGCGACCAAGAAACACCGCGACGGCGGGATCACGAAAGGTCTCGTCGACCCGCACCCGATAGACCTCGACACACTCGCCCGGCGCTCGCCAAGTCAGCTCGGCCGCCGCGCCGACGCCCGCGTCGAAGCTGAGCGCGAGTCCCCGCGCGCTCGCGAATGCGCGTGCTCGATCGCGGGCTTCGACCAGCGCCGGAGCAGCCGCGCTGGCGGCCGCGCTCACCCGCGGCCGCCACCACCACCGCTGCGCACCCACGCCTGCGAACGCGATCACGGCGACGCTCACCAAGATCGGCAGCCAGCGCTGCACAGGCGTATCACTGCTGCTCACACGTATCGCCGCCGTGCGCATGTATAGCAGCTGCCCGCCTCAAATTTTTCACGCATCGCGACGGCGTCGCGCGAGCCCGCACGAAATTTGGGTCACAGCGCAATCCGTTGGATCCGATGTGCATGGCCCATCGAACCCAGGCTCCCCGTCTCGCTCTCGCACTGCTCGCCGGCGTCGTCGCCTCCACCGCGCTGGCTGACACGAGCCTCGCCGCACCGGGTGACCGGGCCCGCGTGAACAGCTTGTCGGTCCCGATGTTCAGCGATCGCAGCGAGGCTCTGTGGCCGCTGCAGGTCGGGCTCGAGATCGTCAGCGAGTCCGGCGAGCTCGTCGTCCCTCGCCGCGAGCTGGTCGTGTCCGACGGCCAGCACACGATCTTCTCCGAGGTCGTCGCGACCCCGAAGGGCACGCACGCGTTCGAGCTCGAGCTCGTGGCCCGGCACCACGCGGGTGACGCGATCGAGCTCGAGTATGATCTGCTGGTGCGCCAAGCCCGGTTCCAGGGGCTGACCTGGACGGGCTACTTGCTCCACCGCCTGTCGCTCGCGCCCCGCCCCAAGCTCGGACCCAACGCCGTGGCTGCGGCCCGCGCCGATATCGTGGAAACCCGTGAACCGGCCAACCAACCTGCACACAGGCAGACGCTCACGGTCGATGGGGATCGGTATGAGATCCGCCTCTATGCCGCGAGTCTGCGCGGTTGACACCCATTCCCGCGACAGATAATCCTTGTGCGAACTCGCGTGCCCGCAAGACGGGGCCGAGGTCCCGGAGCTCCCAGATGCCGAAGCGTTCCCTCACCGCTCGACTTTCCCGCCTCTCTTTCCTCGGCGTGTTCGCGCTTGGCTTGACCGCCATGTCGCTGACCGGCTGCAAGAAGCCCGAGTACCCCGCGTGCAAGAAGAACAAGCACTGCAACCAGGAAATGGACGAGAAGTGCGTCGACGGCACTTGCCAAAACTGCGTCGAGAATAGCGAGTGCGCTGGCAAGGGCCCCAACGGCCAAGACTACGTCTGCTACGAGTTCCGCTGCGTCGATCCTTCGGAGGCGGCGGCGGGTGGCTCGGGTCAAGGTTCGCCTTGTACGAGCAGCCTCGACTGCACGGGCGGCCTGGTCTGTCAGGCTGGCAGCTGTAACTTCTGCGCCCAGGACATGGACTGCCCGACCGGCACCTGCGACCTCGGCACCGGCCTGTGCAGCGACGGCATGCCCGGCGCGCCCGGCTCGTGCACCATGGACGACGACTGCGCGATCGATGAGATCTGCGACGGCGGCATGTGCATCTTCTCCGGCGACTACGGCGGCGACGGCGAGGTCCTGTGCGAGCTCCAGGCCGTGTTCTTCGGGTTCGACAGCCCCAAGCTGAGCCCCGAGACCGAGGCCAGCCTCAAGGCCGCCGCTCAGTGCATCGCGGATCAGGGCCGGTTGGTCTACCTCGAAGCCCACGCTGACCCGCGCGGCACCGAGGAGTACAACATCCTGCTCACCGACCGCCGCGGACAGGGCGTCAAGAGCTTCCTGCAGAACCTTGGGGTCCCCCCGGAGAACATGCAGGTGATCTCGAAGGGCAGCCTCGAGGCCCGCGGCACCGACGACCAGTCCTACGCCGACGATCGTCGCGTCGAGTTCATCTGGCAGTAGACTTGGGCAGCAAGCCCGGTGCGAGCGCGCGGCGCTCGCACCACCTGACCGCTCCTACGGGCTGCTTGCCCCACCCCGCCCGCGCTGCCGACCCCCAGGCACGCTGAGGCGCGCACGAGCGGGCCCGATACCGGCCCGCGATCTGAGGACCACCATGATCCGCTCCCGAGTTGTCCGAGTCGCCGTTCCGCTGCTGCTGATCGCGCCACTGTCGGCTTGCATCACCATGAAGTCCGAGCATGACGAGCTCGCGGCCGAGGTCATGACGCTGCGCAAGAAGGTGTCCGAGCGCGACACCCAGCTCGAGCAGACCCTGGTCAAGGCGCAAGAGCAGATGGCCGTGGTCGAGGAGCAGCTCGCCGCGGCCGAGAAGATCCTGCGCAACAACCAGGCCTCGATCGGCGTCCGCGTCGACAACCTCGAGTTCGACCACCAAGACGTGCGCGGGATCGCGGAGGACAGCCTCAACGAGCTCGCGGCGCTCAAGCAAAACATCGCCGAGTCGCGCACCGAGCTCGATCAGCGCCTGACCTCGGTCGAGCAGACACTCAACGCCGAGACCAACATCCCGGAGGGTAAGACCGAGCTGCTGCGTGAAGCGGAGCGGGTCCTCAAGGCCAAGGACTATGGGCGGGCGCGGCGACTGTTTCGGACCTACCTGTCGCGCTATCCGAGCGACGCCAAAGAGCCCGAGGTCCGCTTCAAGATCGGCCAGACCCTGTTCTCGGAGCGGGACTATCGCAGCGCGCTCGGTGAGTTCTACTGGCTGGTTCAGAACGCGCCGGACAACGAGGTCATCCACGACGCCGTCTACTACTCGGGGTTGGCGTTCGCCAAGCTCGGCCAGTGCGACAAGGCGATCGCCTACTTCAACGCGATCGTGAAGAAGGGCTCCGAGGCGCCCGATCGCTACAAGACCCAGGCGGAGAAGCAGATCAAGACGCTGGAGACCGACACCGGAAAGATCTGCGGAGACCGGCGCAGCGAAGAAGCCGAAGACGCGGTCGACGGCGAAGACGCCGAGAGCTGATCCTGAGGCCCCACCCGTCTCCACCCTTGCCCGCGGTGTCACGGCTGGGGCAGCATGCTCGCCCAGGAGCCCGCGACCGCTCGGGCCTCAGGCCCGGGTCGAATCGCGGCATGGGCTCCTACAGGGCCCGCGCCATGCTGATCCGCGCTGATCACTCCATCATCTGTCCACCTCGTGTACACCGAGGTGTTCGATGAGTGAGTCCGAGACACCCGACTCCAAGCCCAGCGTGGGTGCCAACCCGGGCCCAGGCGTGCCGACCGAGCCCCGGCCCGAGAGCGAGGAGGACACGCTGCCGATGCGTATCTCCGAGCCACCAGCTGTCGCGGGGCCCGTGGCACCCGGCGACGCCAAGCCGAAGCCATCGCTGTTCAATTCTGGTTGGGAGGGCCTGCTCGGCCCCAAGCCCGCGAGCCCGACCTTCTCGCCGCCCGGGCTCGCGAGCAGCAAGCCGGTCGAGCCGGTCAGCCCGCCGAGCTTCGTAGCCCCCACCGACAAGCCGCGCACCTCCGAGGGGGGCACGGTCGTGTCGGGGGAATTTGGTGGCTCGCCCGCTGCGGCGGCGAGCGGCGAGCATCCCCGGCCCGCGCTCGCCAGCGCGGAGCAGGCCGACGACGCTGACGCACCGGCTGACGACGAGCCGGCCGACGACGACAATAGCGCGCAGGCCGACGACGACGACGACGCGCAGGCCGACGACGATGACACCCGGGCCGACGATGACGACGATGGCGCGCAGGCCGACGACGACTCGCAAGATGACGACGACGACGACGACGACGCGCAGGCCGACGATGACGCGCGCGTGTCCGAGATCGTGACCCGCCGGGCCGCGAACGAGGCTCCGCCCGCCGCGTCGTCTCCGGACCAGCCACGCGGACGAGCGAGCAGCTTGTTGTGGATTGCTGCGATCGCCGCCGCGATCGTCCTGGCCGTCGTCCTCATTGATCCCAGCGGATCTTCTGAACAAGCAGGGAACGGCCTGTCGACCCGACCCAACAAGCCGAGCGACGCGACGCCAACCCAGCGCGTGGACAAGCCGAAGCCACGCCCGCCGGAGGTCAAGACCCACGCCGCCGATCCAAAGCTCGCGGCGCTGCGTGAGCAACAGGCCGCCGAAGCTGCAGCCGCGGCCGCAGCAGCTGAAGGTGACGGTGATCCCGATGCGGGTGAGCCCAAAGCCCCAGGCAGCGAGGCCACCGAGCGCGTCGACCCCCGCAGGATCCCGCCGGGCACCCCCGAAGAGAACGCCAAGGCCTTCGCCAAGCTCCCGGTCTCGGTTCAGGACGGCCCGCCGATCGGCGAGATCGGGCTCAACGGGATTCACATCGACGAGATCGAGATGGCGGCCGGCCGCGAGAATACCGAGTGCGACGACCCGACCCGCACGTTCTCGACGACCGGCACCGAGTTCGTGAACGTGTGCATCCGCGTGGTCCACACCCGCGCTCTCGACACGCTGCGGGTGATCTGGGAGCAAGACGGAACGGTGACCCGCCGGGGCAAGGTGCGGATCCCCGAGAATTTGCACGCCTATAAGACGCGGGCATACCTTCAGGTGCGTCCCGAGTACGTCGGCTCTTGGCGTGTTCGCATCGTCCCCGAGGGCGAAGAGGACACCGACCTCGCCGTCGCTGAGTTCTCGATCGAGTAGGCCGATCGGCCAATCAGGCTTCCTAGCGCGATGTTTGCTTCTCCACGTTTTGGTCGTCGTCCCTTGGCTTCCTCGCTCGCGCGTCGCGGCCTGGTCGCGCTCGGCATGCTGATGCTGTTGGCCACGCCGGATCAGGCCGCGCAGGCGCTCACGATCGCGCCGCCCGGCGCCCCGCCCGGCGACGGGGGCGGCACCGATGGCGGCACCCTCGAGCCCGCGCCCGAGCCCGAGCCCGAGCCGCCGCCAACCTGGCGGTTTCGCCACGCCGACAAGCCGGTCAAGGTCGTCGTGCTCGCGGGCTCGGTCGGCGCGTGGCAGCGCGATCCCTACGCGCAACACTTCGAGAATTGGTGCAGCAACGTCGAGGTCGAGAACCTGTCGATCACCGGCTACGGGGCGTTTCAGCTGCGTCAGCGCTTCATGGATCAGGTCGTGGCCAACGGCTATGTGAACCTCCGGGATCCGGCCAGCGAGTATTGGCTGGTGTTTCAGGGCGGCCTCAACAGCGTGGCCATGCCCGAGAAGACCAACAAGGAGATCCGTCAGCTGTTCATGTCGGCCCACCAGCGCAACATGAAGGTCGTGGCGCTCTCGCTGACGCCGTGGGGCGAAGAGAGCGACAGCAAGCGCTGGAAGGGGCTCGAGGGCCTGACCTACCAGCGCTACACCCAGAAGATCGTCGACTTCGAGCTGGGCCGCCTGACCCCCGAGCAGGCGCTGGGCCGCTACCTCGACGCGCGCGACCAGCCCGACGCCGCGTGGGATCCGGCCGAGCTCGCCGACATCGGCGTGGATCTGTACGACTCGGCGCTGCGAGACCGCGACGCGCCGCTGCGAGAGATCGAGCCGCTGCGCAGGGAGCTCGAGCGCTCGAAAGCGTGGAAGCAGCGCTTCGCCGAGCTCGACGAGACCACGCGAGAGCTCGCGCTGGATGAGTTCGCGCAGCGAGCCGCCGAGCTACCGCGGTGGTTCATGCGCAAGGAGCTGCATAGCTTCGACGACATTCACCCGAACGAGCATGGGCATCGGTTGATCGCCCAGATCGCGTGCCCGCAGCTGCCGAGTAGCTGGGGTTGCTCGTGCCCGGCGGTCGGCGCTGATGTACCTGCAGGCGCCGAGTAGCGCACCGGATCACGCAGGCGTCAGTCTTCGCCGTCCTTGCGGTCACGACGAAAGCGGCGCTTCAGCATCCACCAGGCGCTCTTGCGCGAGGCCTTCGCGCTCTCCCGTGCGACCCGCTCCGCCCCCTTGCGAACGCCCGCCTTGACGCGCCCGCGCAGCGTGGCCTGCTCGGCCTCTCGGGCGACGCGGCGCTGCTGGGCGATCTTCCGCGCCATCACACCCACGGCGAGCCCAAGCAGCACCGCGACGGCGACGAGAACCACGAGCAGTTCGATCTGCACCCGCACACTCTACCAGGACCAGCCCGCCGACTGACGAACTGGTTCCCCGGTGCCAGGGGCCGCATGCGGCCGAACAGGCCACACATGCGGCCGAAGGCGAACTACTTCGTGTCTGCGGCGGGAAAGTCCGGGCGCGCGATCGGGTTGCCGTCGGGGTCGAGGTACTGGATCCCGCCGCCGCCGAACACGGCGTCTTCGGCGATCTTCTCCAGTGACTCGAGCACGACCGCGCCGTCCCCAACGACGAGCACGACCTGATCGGTAGCTTGCAGGTGTGCCTGCGCCGCGGCGTGGACGGCCGCCGTGTCGGCGGCCCGCAGGCGCTCCTGGTGCCCGACGTGCCAGTCGAGCGGGAGGCCGTGGTAGTCGAGCCCGCGCATCGAGAACAGCGTCTTGGTCGCCGTCGCAAACTCTGCTGGCATGGCAAGCAGCGCGCCCTCTTGCTCGCGCCTGAGCTCCTCGGGCGTCGGGGCGCCGCCGCGCATGCGCTCGATCTCCTTGGCGATCTCGAGCACCGCGAGGCCGGTCACGTCGGTTCGCACCGAGCTGCTCGCGGCGAACGAGGAGCCGCCGCGGCTGTACGAGAACCCGCCGCGGGCCCCGTAGGACCAGCCCTTGTCTTCGCGCAGGTTCATGTTGATGCGGCTCGAGAACGAGCCGCCCAGGATCATCGCCATGAGCTGGGTGGCCTCGTAGTCGGGCGTGTCGCGAGCCGGGCCGGGGTGGCCGATGAGCACCTCGGACTGGGCCGAGCCGGGCACGTGGACGAAGAAGATCGTGGCGCTGGCCGGCTTGGTGGTGCCGAGCTTGGCCGGCTTGGGCGCCTTGCCCTTCCAGCTGCCAAACCGCGCGTCGAACTCGGTGCGCAGCTCGTCCTGGGTGATCTTGCCGACGACCCACAGCCGCGCACCGTCGGGCTTGAGTCGCTTGACCCAGGCCTGGCAGTCCGAGAGCGAGACCTTGTCGAGGCTGGCCTCGGTCTCGATCTTGGCGTAGGCGTGCTTGTTGCCCCAGATCAGCGACGGAAAGATCCGGTGGGCGATCGAGGCGGCCGAGCCCTTGCTCTGCGCGATCCGAGCCTTGCGCTGGTCTTGCAGGCGGTCGAAGTCCGACTGCCGCATGCCAGGCTCGAACAGCATCTCGGCGGCGAGGTCCAGCGCCGGCCCGAGCTCGCGCTTGAGCGCGCGCAGGTTGAGGCTGGTGAGCTCGGACCCGGCGCGGATCCCCACGCTCACCGCGTGGTCGTCTTGTGCGGCCGCGAACGCCTCTTTGTCCTTGTTCTTGGTGGCCTCGCCGACCAGCGAGCTGCACAGCGCGGACATGCCTGTCTTGCCCTTGGGATCGTTGATCTCGCCGGTGTCCCACTCCATGTACATCAAGACCGTGGGCAGGGTCTGCTGCTGGACCAGGAACACCTCGACCCCGTTGGCGAGCTCGAAGGTCTCGACCTTGGGGATCTCGACGTTCTTGATCGGCTTGGGCGTGGGCCGCTGGGCACGAAACGCCTCGTCGGGCCAGCTCGGGGCCGGGTCGGCCACGGCCACGTCGACCGAGGTGGTGTCGGGATCGACCGTGACCTCGCCGCGCTCACACGCGCCGACGAGCAGCCCAACCGTGAGCAACGCGAGCCCCCAGAGGCCCCCCGAGCGGGTGATGACTGACGACTTCATTGCTTTGCTCCTTTCGGGGCCGACTCGACCGGGATCGTGATGATCTCCGCGCGCGGCTTGGTCAACCATTTCGCAGCCGCGGCCTTGACCGCGGCCGGCGTGACCCCGCGGATCCGCTCGACGTAGGTCTGGGCGTAGCCCGGCTCGCCCGTGTAGTGGTTGAACCACTGCAGCTGGTTGGCGCGGCCGCCGAGATCTTCGAGACCCCACACGAAGCCCGACTCGACGCTGATCACATGCCGGGCGAGCTCGACCGCGGTCGGGCCCTCCGCGACGAGCTTGTCGATCTCTTCTTGGATCGCCGTCGTGACCTGGGCGCGCTGGGCCTCGGCGTCGGGCTGGCCGGGCGAGAGCGTGACGATCACGTCGAAGGTGCCCGAGAACCCGCTGCCGGACTGGAACACCCACACGCTCTGCGCGAGCTTCTCGACGTCGACGAGGCGCTTGGTCAGGCGGCCCCAGCCACCCGAGCCGAGCGCGGCCGCGGCGACGTCGAGCTCGAGATCACCCTCGGCGAGGCTCGCGGGGCTGTGCCACACGAAGTGCATGCGCCCGAGTCGAGCGAAGGAGTCGTGCAGCTCGGTCCGAACGTTCTGGCTCAGCTCCGGGGCCGGCACGGCGACGTGCGCTGGCTTGGGCAGCTTGGGGAAGCTCCCGAACCACTTGTCGACCAGGGCCTTGGCCTCGTCGATCTCGAAGTCCCCGGCGAGCACCAGCGTGGCGTTGCTGGGCACGTACCACTTCTGAAAGAACTCGCTGACGTCGTCGACGCTCGCGTTCTCGAGGTCCTCGTGGCGCCCGATCGTGAGGTAGCGATAGGGGTGCCCCTCCGGATACAGCGCGGCGGCCACGGCGAAGCGCTCGAGCCCGTACGGCACGTTGTCGTAGCGTTGGCGCCGCTCGTTGCGGACCACGTCGATCTGGTTTTTCAGGCTGGCCTCGTTGAGCAGCGCGAGCAGGTAGCCCATGCGATCGCTCTCGAGCCACAGCGCGGTCTCGATCTCGTGGCTGGGCACGACCTCGAAGTAGTTGGTGCGGTCGGAGTTGGTCGTGCCGTTGACCCCGGTCCCGCCGATCTCGCGCAGGGTGTCGAAGTGCACGTCTTCGCCGATGTGCTTGGCCCCCTGGAACATCATGTGCTCGAACAGGTGGGCGAACCCCGACATGCCTGGGACCTCGTCGCCGCTGCCGACGTGGTACCAGATGTTGACCGCGACCAGCGGCGCGGTCGGGTCTCGGTGCAGGATCACCTGCAGGCCGTTGTCGAGCGTGTAGCGCTCGTAGTCGATCTCGAACTCGGCGTCTGAACTCTCCGCAAGCGCTTGCTCACTGGTCCCCGCCGTGACGGCGTGGGGGGCGATGAACATGAGCGTGAGTCCGAGACCGAGGATGCTGAAGAGGCGTCCGCGGGTCATGATTTCTCCGTACGATCTGCTGGCAACTGTGGCGGAGATCTTCGCCCATGCGCGGGCCCGGAGCAAGCGAGGTATTGTCGGCCCAAACCCAGAATTGGTGCAGGAATAGGCTTTCAGTGCCGACCCAGTGCCGATCCAGTACCGAGGTTCACAGGACGCTCGACCACTTTCGCCGGGCTCGCTCGGGGAACGCCCGTCCGTCGAGGAGCGCGAGCAAGGCCGGGTACACCCACGCCCGATCCCGGGCGACGACACGCACCGCCGCGCGGACCAGCTCCGAGTCGCGGGGCAGCAGCAGCTTGTCGGGCGTGGCGCCGATCCTTCGTACAGGACCGGCTCCGGTGCACATCGCGATCTCACAGGTCTCGACCTGTGCGCGCAGCTGCACCAACAACAGGCGCTGGTCGGGCTCGAGCTCGGCGTCGGGCAGCTGGCGACCGCCGGGGCGCAGGCCCAGCAACAGGTCGCGGCTGCGCAGCAAGCTCGGGCCCTCACGAAGCAGCCGGGCGAGACCGCGCCGGGCCTCGACGCGGCGGCGAGGCTGGCGAAACCCGAGCTCGAGCAGCTCGCCGAGCAGCGCCCGCTGACTCTCGTCGAGCACGTAGACCCGGCCCTCAGCGGCGAACTCGGCTGGATCTTGGTCGGGAAACAGGGCGCTGAGCAGGCGCTCGCCGCCGTCGTCCTGGACCGACTGGCGCAGCGCGAGCAGGTCACACCAGCGCTCACGACCGTCGCGATCGAGCCCGCGGAACAGCGGCAAGCGGGCGATCGCCTTGGCGTGGTCGCGGTCGCGGCGGGCGCCGTGGAGCAGCAGCTGGGTGAGCCGCCCCCGGTCAGCCGTCGACAGCGAGGCGCTGCGAGCCTGCGCGAGGTCGATCATGTGTTCGACCGCGCCCGACATGATCCCGGTCACGTGCGGCTGGATCAGGTCACGCAGCCGCGCCGCGCTGGCGGTCGACTCGGCGAGGTCCCGAGTCTCGATCGCGGCCTCGAAGCACGGTCCCTCGGTGACGCTCATGTGCGTGGTCACGAGGCCATCCTGCAGCAGGTACAGGCGCGTGACCTCGCCGTTGCGCGGCAGCCCGATCGTGCCGCTGACCGGCTGGGTGATCGCAACGGTGGAGAAGACGTCGTCGAACCCACCGGTCAGCGAGCGGTTCGCGTGGCCCAGCGAGCGGCCGTCGATGATGATCTCCGCAGGGGCGTAGCGAGCCGCGCTCGTCAGCCACTCACGCGCGCGGGCACGATCCAGCTTGGCGCCGCGCACGATGATCTCGGCGAACGCCGGATCGATGTCGGCCCCCGCGGCGAACCGCTGCAGCGTCGCCCCCTCGCCGCGCCGCCAGCTCAGGCCCATGGTCTCGCCCGCTTCGTTGGCGTTGGGGCTGATGATCTGCACGCTCGCGGGATCCAGGCCGACGATCCCAAGCAGCGAGAGCGCGCCCGCCCGCTCGAGCGCCGACAGGGCTCGGTGGCGACGCTGGGGCGAGCGCTTGGTGTCGAGCAAGACCGAGAGCTCGTGCAAGACCGGGAGCAGCACACCGCCGCCGAGCGAGCGGACCCGCAGCTGCTGGCGACCGAGCTCGATCTCGACTCGGTTCGCGCCGTGCCGCAGGGCCCGCCGGACCAGCTCGGCGGGCAGCTGCCACGGGCCTTGCAGCTGGGCCTGGGTCAGCTTGCGCAGCTCCGACTCGACGTCGATCGTCAACAAGCTGGCGACGTCGATGTGCTCAACCATGGCTTGGCTCGGCGGTGTCGGGGTTGCCCGGCGGCGGGTCGTCGAGGTTGGCGGTCTCGACGAGCGCGAGGGCAGCGAGCGGCGCCAGCAACCGCGCGCGTCGTTCGGTGCCGAGATCCAGGTGGTCGAGCAGGTGATCGAGCAGCGCGAACGCGGCCGCGTGCGGTCGCGTGGGTCGCAGGCGCTCGGCCTCGAGCAGCCACGCGTCGTCCACGTCCAGCAGGACCAGGCGATCACCGATCCGGCGGCTCGACCCCAGCGGTCGCAGATCCAAGGTCGCAACCCGCTCGCCGAGCCCACGCACCGCCGCGCAGCGCCAGCGCTCGCCCTGATCGCGCAGGTACGCGGCGACGATCCCGAGCACCAAGACCTCGGTCGCGCGGGCCAGACGGTGACCCCAGCGATCCAGATCGATCGCGCCGAGCGAGGCCGCCACGGTCCGCCCGACCGGGGTCTGGGCGTCGAGCAGCGAGACCCCGCGGCGCCGGGCGTCGCGGCACAGCTCGGTCTGCTCGCCGCCGGCGTAGAGCCGCCCCTCCGAGGCCAGCGCCCGAACCCGGTTGAGCGACAGCGCCGCGCCGCCACGCAGCGGGATCAAGCGCCGATGAAACAGCGAGGGCAAGTGGCGATACGCGGCCGGCTGGGCCAGCGCGCCCTGCAGCAGGCCGGACAGATCCACGCCTTCGTCGAGCGAGAACCGCCGCGCGGTCCGACGCGAGAGCGAGACGCCGAGCAGCCCGAGGCCGAGCAGCCCGCAGCTGAGCGCGAGCCATGGCACCCACGGCCCAGTCAGCGCCGCCACCAGCCCCGGCGGAAGTCGGTCACGAATGCTCGCGCTCGACGGCTGCGATCCGGTCTGGTCGATGACTGTGATCACGCCTGGGTTGTCCCCGGCGACAGCTGGCGTGGATCCGTTGCCCTGACTGCTCGGATCACTCGGATCATTCGGATCACTCGGATCACCCGCTTCATTCGAGCTCGGCGGCTCGACCCTCGCCGTCGGCTCCAACGAGCCACCGTCAGGCCCAGCGTCGAGGTCCAGGCTCGCGACCGCGACCCCAGCTGGCGGAGGCGGCAGCCCGGGGATCGAGCCGCCCGCAGTGGTCGCGCGGGCGGTCGCGTCGGCGACCCGCCAGCTGCCATCTTCACCCAGATACTCGACCCACGCGTGGAGCCACGCCGACACGCTGCCTTCGTGACCCACCCAGCCGACCGCCAAGCGAGCGTCGATGTCGGCGGCGTGGAGCACCGCGACCAGCAGCCCGTTTTGCACGTCGCAGTCGCCGGCGCCGATCTCCAGGGTCCGCGTGACGAAGTCCTTGCCCTCGAGCACGGCGACCTGATGCTGGACCGCGACGGCGTTGCTGGTCTCGTAGCGCACCCGGGCTTGGACCAGATCGATCGCCGCCCGCGGCCGCTGCTTGGCCGGGAGCTCGCGCAGCGCCCGGGCCTCGAGCAGCAGTTGCTCGGGCAGCGCGGCGTCGCTGCGCGGCGGCATGCTGACGATCGAGCCGGGCCCGGTGCGGTAGCGAAGCGTGCCCTCGAGCGACCAACCGAGGATCAGCACGGGCTCGCCAGCGGCGCTGGCGAACACGCGCTTGGGTCCGGCCAGCACGCTGGTGCCGAGCGCGTCCACGCTGTGGGTCGGCTCGAACACCAAGCTCGAGACGTCGAGGCGATGGCCGCTCGGAACCGGCAGCGGCAGCTCGGCGCCGCCGCGGACGTCGATCGGCAAGGTCACCTCGATGCACTGACTCGTGCACACCTGTCCGGGATAGCGCGCGTCGGTCAGCGGTGCGATCGCGCCCGCGTCACCGGTGACCTGCTCGATGATCAGCGCCGCGAAGTAGGGTCGGGCGGTGGCCGGCTCGTAGCGCAGCGCGAGCGGCTCGGCGGCGGCCGGGTCGAGCTCGCTGACCTGCGGCCCGTGATAGCGCCGGCGTAGATCCCCGTAGCGGGTGCGATCGGTCCCGTCCGCGAGCCCGGCCCCCGCGGCCCCCGAGCCGCTCGCGCTGCGCTACGA
>NZ_PVNL01000084.1 GCF_002994635.1 Enhygromyxa salina
GGGGAGGGCTTGGGCTTGTGTTTCGGCCCTGGCGGGGGATTGGACGGCTCGGGTTCGGCCTCGGGCTCCTGCTGTTCGGCCTCAGGCTCGGGCTCGGGTTCAGCCTCGGGCTCCTGTTCGACCGGCTCGGGCTCCAACGCGGTGGTCCTCGGCTCGACAGACGCTGGCGCCGGGATGTCCCGCTCACCATCATCTGATTCATGAGAAGAGCCGATGCCCACTGGCGCGGACTCGACGGCGGCGAGATCGTCATCCCGCTCACCATTGTTCTGGACCAGCAGGAAAGCCGCGATTCCGATGCCCACCGCTCCCCCTCCAACGAGAAGTTTGACGAGCGCGGTCCGCTTCGCTCGCGTAGCTGGAGGTTGCGCCTCCATCGTCATCCCGACCGGCGGCGTGAGGATCGACTGATCGTGAAGTGGCCCGACCTCCTCGACCCGAGTGTCCGCCTCACTTTCCGCGCTGGAGAACTCAACCCGGGCGGTGTCCACATCGGTGCCCACGCTGGTGCTGGCATCGGCGTCGAGGAGCTCGGTCTGCAAGACACCGGTGGGGAAAGGCACAGCGAGCGGGGCTGCGGCCAGCGGGGCCGTCGCTACGGCGGTCGGGCTCTTGATCGGGAGTTCTGAGCCCGAGGGCGAGGAGCGCCGGAGCTGCCGAACCATCGCAGCGAGGTCAAGCCCGGCGTTGCGGTAGCCCGGCCAGGAGTAGAGATACTTCAGCGCTTCGTGGGCCGACTGGATTCGCTCGTGCGGGCGTGGGGCAACCATGCGGCCGTACAGGGTGCGCAGTTGTTCGGGGATGCCTTGTCGTTCGAGTACCGGCGTCTCGCCGGACAGAATCTTCCCATACATGCGCGGCGTGTCCACGGAGCTACGGAATGACCGCAACTCGAGTAGCTCGTACAAGACAGCGCCGACCGCGAAGATATCGATCGACGGCCGCCGACTATCCCCCATCAACTGTTCGGGGGGCATGTAGCGCAGCTTTCCCTTCGCGGAGGTCGAGTTGGTCTCCTCGCTCGAGATGCTGGCAATCCCGAAATCGGTGACCTTGATCTCACCCGAGGTCGAGATCATGACATTGTGCGGGGACACATCACGGTGGATGACAGTGATGCGCTGGCCATCCCGCTCGACATCATGCGCGTAGGCCAACGCGCGCAGAATCTCCCCGATGATGTAGCCAACGATATGAAAGTCCAGGTGGTCGCCCGCCCGCGCACTCAACAGCTCGTTGGCGTTCACGCCATCAATGAACTCCATGACCATGTAGAGTCGGTCGTTCTCGACACCGACGTCAAAGACCTGGGCGATCGTGGAGTGGTTCAGGAGCATCGACACGCGAACTTCGCGGAGGAAAAACTCCCTGAATTTGGGGTTGTCGACCGAGTGACCGGCGATCTGCTTGATCGCTACGGTCTTCTCGGCGTTTCCGATCTCCGAGTATCGAACACCCTTCCAGACCTCGGCCATGCCTCCTTGACCGAGACGACTGACGAGTTTGTAGGGTCCAATCGTATCCATGCGATCGAGTCAGAACTGGAGCGTGTATTGGACCGTGACGCCTCGCGCCTGCGTCTGCGGGCCGCGAAGT
Organism: Enhygromyxa salina; assembly: GCF_002994635.1. Lineage (GTDB taxonomy): Bacteria > Myxococcota_A > Polyangia > Nannocystales > Nannocystaceae > Plesiocystis > Plesiocystis salina_B. Next base: position 1,597 of record NZ_PVNL01000084.1, read on the forward strand.
TCGTCGACAGCCAAGACGACGCTGAAACCCGTCAACAACGCGGCCCCACCTGCGATCAAACTGATGCCGGCCGGCTTGGCGTTGTAGACTTTGGGACACTCGGGCCGCTCGGTCATGGGATCTTGTCCCCCAGGGCAGTCGCCATCGAACGAGAGGATGATCCCGCCAGCGATGGCCACAGCTGCGCCGGCCGCAGCGCCCGTGATGCTGGCCCATCGGGGAAGCTTTCGGCGGCCTTGCTTGGCCCGTGGCTGTCGGTCTTTTGGCGTGTGGACCTGACCCTTACTCGACGTCACCGGTGGTGGCTCGAGGGTCGGCGCGGGAGCAGGCAGCGCGACGGCGACTTCTTGGCCCGCATCCTCGAGCTTCACGACATGCGAAATTGCTTGATCGTCGGTCAGGATCCACACCCGATAGCTACCCAAGTACAGCGGCTCGCTGGTGGGACTCGAGTGCGTCTCATTGATCAAGACCTGGCAGTCCGAGCAATCTACCACGATGGTAGACGTGCCCAGCGTGCTGAGGGCGTCGACGCGCTGCGCGTACAACTGAGCGATGTCCGGGCCGAACATCTGCACCGAGAGCTCGCGTCCGCCCGCCGTTCTGATCGCCTCGTCGATCGTCTCGATGGCGTGTGCTTCGTCTTCGAGCGCCGCGTAGGTGAACGCCAACGCGAGCAGTGCCGTGTCGCGCTGAGCCAGCATGTCTTCGTCGGCGGCGAGCTCAGCTGGAAAATGCGTGACCGCCTCGAGGGCGCTGCTCAGCTGGCGGACGGCGTCCTCGGGTTCTCCGCTCTGTACCGTCGCTAGCCCGTCGCTGAGCGCAACGCACGCCCCCTCGTAAGTTGGCGGTGAGAGCCCGAGGCTCAAAAGCAGGAGCGATCGCATGGGCGAAGAAGGTATCACGCGACCGGGTGCAAGGTGACGTCGTCGCTCCGCATGTGCTCGGCTCAGAGCAACGGGTAGCCGACCACGGAGAAGTGGTACTGGGTCTGCGCGTTCTGCTCGAAGTTGGGGCCGTCGACGTCGCAGGAGGCACCGTTGTTGGAGGTGCAGTAGAGTGACTCGAGCGAGTGGACGAAGGGCCGCGTGGCGAAGCCAGCGCTGGGTGCGGGGCCGGCCAACGTCATCCCGTGGGCCATGCCGGTTGTCGTGCTCATGCCGTTGAGCACGAAGGGCTGGTCGAAGGGCGAGCAGGTCACGTTAAAGCTAAAGCCGTAGCTGCTGCACAGTGAGGGGTCGTTGGAGCAGGCCGGGTCGTCGATCTGCCACTCGTAGGCACCGTCGCCGAACAACAACCCCATGTTGGGGTCGAAATCGAACGACACAGGCAACAGGTCGGACACCTCCTTTCCGTTGGCGATGACCGTAATCTCGTGGAAGCTGTCGGTCTGGTTGCTGGCGCAGAACGGAACCCTGGTCTTGAAGCCGCTCTGCTCGATCCCGACCATCCACACCCAGGTGCCCCGGACGTCGCCCGTGACGCTGCCCGTGTGAGTGCAGCTGCCCTCGTCAAGGCTGATCCCGGGAGGCAGCCGGCCGTTGCCGTCGCCGAGCGGGCACGGCAGGGTGCTCTCGTTGAACGCGCTGCAGGTGATCTCGGTGCCGTCGCCGCCTTCGAGGATCGCTATCATCTCAGCTTTGGACGCCGTATGCGGGATGCAATGCAGCGGCTCGTTGCGGACCGCGTTGGCGTTGATCCGCTCGTTGATCAGCAGTGGGCCGCAGTCAAACTCGACGGACTGGGCCAGCCTTTCGTCGAAGATGCTGACCGTGATGTCTCCATACTCCTGGTTGCTGGTCGATGGCGCGGGGATGCCCGAGATCAGACCGGTGTCGGGGTCGATGCTCAGGCCTGGCGGCAGGTTGGTCGCCATCCAGCCGCTGAAGTTGTCACTTCCACCACCGACCGGGAGGTGGTCGTACTCAGCCCCGACCGCCCCGTCCGGCAACATCTCGCAATTCACTGCGACTTCGGTTTCTCCGGTCCCGCCATCTTCGAGAAGCGGGTACGGGTTGGGTACGAGCGGGCACCCGGCCACGATGGACAGACAGAAGACCGCGAACAAACTGAAAGTTGGAGCCCTCATGGCCTCACCCGCCCGCCGGGGTCCGTGGTCGGGAGCGTCTGCTGCTGCGGCAAGCACCGGACGGGGTCAGGGCGATTCATGGGAACACTGTACAGCTAGTGGTATGGCCGTCGCCAGTGTGACCCGGTGAGGGGTCTCAGCGGCACTGCGACAGCGGTTGGCCGGCTGGCTCGACCCGCTCCACTACTCCTCGCGCAGCGCCTCGATCGGATTGAGCGCCGCCGCCCGCATCGCGGGATACAACCCCGACACAACCCCCACGAACACCGAGACCCCCAGCGACAGCGCGATCGAAGCGGTCGTCACCACAGTCGGCCACCCCGCCGAGACCGCAACAACATGCGCAATCGCAACCCCCAGCGCGACCCCAGCGAGCCCGCCCACAAACGAGAGTGAGAACGAGGTCGCGAGAAACTGAAACCGAATATCCCGACGCCGAGCCCCAACCGCGCGATGAATACCGATCGCCCGAGTCTGCTCGAGCACCGAGGCAAGCATGATGTTCATGATCCCGATCCCCCCAACCAGCAGCGAGATCCCAGCGATGCACCCCATCACGATGTCAAAGATCCGCTGGGTCTGTCGGCCCTGATCCAGCAGCGCCTCGGGCACGATCACCTCATAGTCTCGGACCCCGCCGTGCAACCGATCCAAGAGCGCATCAACCAGCGCCGCGACCTCGCGCGGTGAGCCGTCTTCGCTGCACTGCACCACGATCTCCTCGAGCGGCGACTCGAGCGGGTCACGCTCGAACTTCCGCCCAGCGGTGGTGAACGGCAGATAGATCTCCCGATCACTGGACGCGACCGAGACACCGTCGACGGAGGCCTCGCCGGACAGCTCGGGCGCGAACACCCCGACGACCTCGAGCCAGACGTCGTTGACCTTGACGCGTCCGCCGACGGCGGGCTCGACCCCAAACAGATCCTCGCGCGCGGCGGCCCCGAGCACGCACACCTGCGCGTGCTGTCGCTCGTCCATGGCGTCGAAGAAGCGCCCCTCGGCGATGGTCTTGTTGACCAGCCCGGCGTGAAGGTGCGAGACGCCGAACACCGTCGACTCGCTCTTTCCGCTGGTCGAGAGGATCTTGTAGGGCTCGATCTCCAGCCGGGGCACGACGATCTCGGCCTCGGGCACGGCCTCGCGGATCGCCGCGACGTCTCGCTGTGACACGCCGATCGACTTCTTGCGCAGCTGCTCGAGCTCATCGGGGTCGAAGCTCTTGGCGCGCACGACGACGTTGCGGACGCCCATCTTCTCGATGATCGCCAGCGCGTCCTGCTCGGCTCCGGCCCCGATCGCCAACATCGAGATCACGGCGCCGACGCCAAACATCATGCCGAGCATGGTCAGGGCCGATCGCAGCTTGTGGGCGCGAAGGTTCTCGAACGCCGCGATCAGTGCGTCGGTGGCCCTCACTCTGGCTTCGCTCCCTGCCCCGGCTCGGCTGAGCCTGGCTCGCCAATGAGCTCGTCCGCGCGCTTGTTGGGATCACGAAGCGCGATCCTGTCGTGATCCTCGAGGCCCTTCGCAATGACGACCCGGCCGGCGCTGGAGGCCCCGAGCTCGACCTCGGCCTCCTCGAATCCGCTCGAGTCACGATCGGAGGCGCGATAGACGAAGAAGTGGCCCTCGCGCTCGAACACGGCCTGACGCGGGACCACGAGCGCGTCTTGCTGCTCGATGAAGATCGTGGCGCGGACTCGCTGACCGACCTTCATGGTCCCGGCGTCGGTCTCTTCGAACTCGAGGGTGACGCCGAAGTACTGGACGGGGACCTCGGTGTGGCGCGGCTGGGCCAGGGCGTCGACGCGCTTGACCGTGGCTGGGTAGATCTTGTCGGGGTGGGCCTCGATCACGAGCTCGGCCTTCAGCCCGGCCTCGAGATCGCCAGCGTCGGCCTCGAGCACGAACAGGGCCGCCTGCATGTTGGCGACGAGCGGGAGCTCGGCCAGCTTTTGACCCGGCCAGACGGTGTCGCCGAGGCCGTGCGTCTGGCCTCGCCAGTCCCGCTCGAGCACCCAGATGCCCGCGTGCGGGGCCGTGACCTCGAGGTGGGCGAGGGCCTCCTGGGCGCGCCGGACTTCATTCTCCGCCTGGCGCTTGCTGATCTCCAGGAGCTCGACGCGACTGTTGGAGACGGCCCGCTCGACCCGCTTGACGGCGTGCGCGTGCTCGGCCTTCGCCTCGGCCAGGTCGATGTCGATCTGGCTGTCGAGCAGCTCGTTGCGCGACATCACGCCGTTGTCCTCGGGCTCGAACTCCATCGCGGCCGTGATCTCGCGCTGGGCCTGGGCGGCCGACTGCTCGCGCTTGGAGATCGCGGAGCGGCCGGCGTCGCGCTCCTTTTGCATCGACGCGAGCGCGCTCTCGAGGTCGCCCTGACTGTCTTCGAGCTGGCGCTGCATCTCCTCGGGATCGAAGCGGACCACGACCTCGCCCGCCTCGATGCTCGCGCCCTCGTCGGCGATCCACGCGATCTTCATGGCCATCTCGGAGTCCTGCGGGGCGGTCACCGGGGTCGCCTCGACGGCCTCGAGGTAGCCCTCGGCGGTCACGCGCCGGGTGAAGCTGGCGTGTCGTGTGACCTCGACCGTGGGGACCTTGGCGTCGGTGCCCCCGCTCGTGCCGCAGCCGCCCACCGACAGGCTCAGGCCCAACGCTACACTGGCGACCAGGCCCGCGGCCCAGCTGCCGCGCGCCGACGAGCGGCTCATGGCCTGGCCTCCGGTCCGCGGGCCAGCTCGTCACCGAGCTCGAGGCCGCCCGTGATCTCCACCATGGTCGCGCTGCGGCGACCGGTCTGGATCGGGACCAGCTCGATCCGGCCGTTGGTTCGCCTGCGCGCCATCGGCCCCTCGGCGGTCGGCACGATCGCGTCGAGCGGGACCACCAGCGCGCCCTCGATCTTCTCGGTCAGCACCTTGCCGCGAAACCGCATGCCAGGCCGAAGCCGCAGCTTGTCGTTGGGCTCGAGCTCGATCCGCAGCTCCACGACCTTGAGCGGGTTCTCGGGCGACTGACGTCGGACCATGGTCGAGACCGAGGCGATCGTGCCGTGCAGGACCACGTCGGGCTGGGCGTCGAGGTGCAGCGAGACCGCCTGCCCCACCGCGATCCGGCTCGAGTCGACCTCGTCGACCTCGCCCATGCCCTCCATCGCCTCGAGCGAGACGATCTGCATGACCGAGGAGACCCGCCAGACCGAGTCGCCGACGCTCTTCTTCTCGCCGCGCCAGTTTGTCTCGTAGATCACGGTGCCGTCGCGCGGGGCCGTGATCGACATCTTCTCGATCGCGGCGGTCAGTTGCTCCACGGTCGCGTCCGCGCGCTGGTGCTGGTGCTCCCAGCGCTCGATGTTGGCCTGGCGGCGGCGCTGGGCGTCGCGGTCTTTTTGGCCGAGGTGGCCGACCCGCTGCTCGGCGAGGTCGAGGTCGAGGCGCGCCTTGGCGAGCTCGTCGACGGCGACGATCCCCTCGGGGATGTCAGCCTCGAGCCCGGCCTTTCGGCGCTTGGCCTGGGCGTCGGCGAGCTCGAGGGCCGCGTCGAAGTGGCCGACCTTGGCCTCGGCGCGGCTGGCCTCGGCCTGGGTCGCCGCGGTGTCGCGCTCGGCCTGCTTGCGCTCGAGCTGACGCTGCAGCTCGGTGACGTCGAAGCCCAGGACCGGGTCACCCTGCTTCACCTCGGCGCCCTCCGGGGCCATCATCGAGATCTTGAATTGCCAGACGCGGGGGATCGCTGGGGGCGCGAGGGTGTCCGAGTCGATCGCCCGCAGGCTGCCGCTGACGTCGACCTCGAGCAGCAGATCCTGGCGCTCGACGACGACCGTGTCGGCCTGCGAGCGGCTTGGGCTGCAGCCGAGCGCGGGGCCCATCAGCAGACCCAGGACCAGGATCAGGACCAGCGCCCTCACTTCGCTGTCTCCTCGCTCGAGTCGGCGGGAACTCGTTCGGATGCGGGCGGGGGCGCGATCCCCAGCCGGGCGCCCTCGTCGAGCCCCGAGCGCAGCTCACACCGCCGGGCGTCGCAGGCACCGATCTCGACAACGACCTGCGAGCCGTCCTCGAGCTGGGCCATCGTCCCCTCGCTGCCCGAGGTGAGCGCGGCTCGGGGGATCAGCAGCACGTCGGCGCGGCGCAGGGACTCGACCTCGGCGCGGACCGACAGACCCGGCCGCATGATCGACTGGTCGGTCTCGTCGAGCTCGATCACGACGGCAAAGAAGCGTCGGACCGAGCCGCGCTCGGGCTCGCGCGCGACCGGGCTGACGCTGCGGACCAAGCCGCTCAGCTCCCGCTCGGGGTAGGCGTCCAGGAAGCACGTGACCTTCATGCCCGGGTGGACGCTGCCGTCGTCGACGTCGCTGAGCACCGCTCGCACGACCATCTTCGAGAGATCCGGCAGCTCCGCGACGGTGAACCCGGGGAACACGGTGTCGCCGACCTGCAGCTTGCGCCCTTCGAACGGGTTGTCGGGCACGATCATCACGCCGTCTTGCGGGGCGGTGATCGTGAGCGCCGCGATCTCTCGCTTCGCCGACTCGTACTTGCGCTCGGCCTTGGCGTACGCGAGCGCCTGGACCTTGTCCTCGAGCTTGGCGCCAGAGCTGGCGGTCTTGGCGTCCTCACCGGCCGCGTCGCGGGCCAGCTTCGCGCGGCCGAGCGCGAGCTGGTACTCGCTGTACTGCATGCGCGAGAGGATGTCTTCGGACACGCGGGCGTCGATCTCGGTCTTCGAGACCTCGACGGTGGCCTCGCGGGCGGCGAACCGCTTCTCGGCGACCTCGACGGCCTGCTGGGCGCGAAAATTGTCCCACTCGTTGTCGGCGTCGAGCACCGCGAGCTCCCAGCCGCCGATCGCGTCGAGCAGCGCCGTGTCGTCGAACTCGACCAGGCGATCGCCTTGCTCGACCTCCGCGCCGTCGTCGGCGAGCCAGCGGATCGACAGCTCGAAGGTCTCCGTGCGCGGGGCCGAGATCACCCGCGACTTGTCGGCCGCGAGCTCTCCGGTGAGCATCACGGGCACCACGAGATCGCCACGGGTGACCGCGAGCGTGGCGTGCATGCCCAGGTCGTCGCCCGTCCGCCCGAGCGACCCGCAGGCAGACATGAGCCCGACGACGAGCCCGAAGACTGCGGTTTGAAACGCCTTCACGCGCGCTGCTCCTGGCTCTGGTCCGGGGGCGCACCATCCGAGACGATCCGGCCGTCGCTGATCTGGATCACCCGCGGGCACTTCGAGGCGATGTCCGGCTCGTGGGTCACCAACACGATCGTGTTTCCAGCTCGATTGAGGGCCGCGAACAGCTCCATGATCGAGTCGCCGGTCGCCGAGTCGAGGTTGCCGCAGGGCTCGTCGGCGAGCAGCAAGCTCGGCTCACCGACCAGGGCCCGGGCGATCGCCACGCGCTGACGCTGGCCGCCCGAGAGCTCGTTGGGGCGATGGCCGACCCGCTCACCGAGTCGGACGCGCTCGAGCGCCTCGCGGGCCCGAGCCTCTCGCTCGCGCCGCGAGACCCCGCGGTAGAGCAGCGGGAGCGCCACATTGGTCAGCGCGCTGGCCCGACTCAACAGCTGGAAGTTCTGAAACACGAACCCGATGTGCCGGTTGCGCAGCTGCGACAGCGCGTCGTCGCTCAGGGTCTGGACATCCTGGCCGCCGAGCCGATAGCACCCACGCGTGGGTTGATCGAGGCAGCCCAGCACGTTCATCAGGGTGCTCTTGCCCGAGCCGGAGCGGCCGACGATCGCCACATACTCGCCGCGGTCAATCCCAAAGCTGACCCCGTCCAGCGCCGCGATCGTCTCGCCGCCCATCTGATAGTGGCGATAGACGTCGTCGACCTCGAGGATCCGTTCAGTCGCGGCTGGGCGAGTGGCCACGGATTGCACTTTGGAGACCATACCCGATTTCGCCGCGAGGCCCGAGGCGGCAAGATAACGGGAGCTCGCCGGGATCGGTCTAGCGGGCCGCGGCCAGGCGGGCGATCGCACGCTCGAGCTCACGCTCGTCGAGCGCCGCGAACCCCAGCCGAAATCCGTGTGCGCGGCCGCGGCCCAGCCAGTAGCGGCTCGCTGGGCTCACGTCGACGCCGTGCTCGAGCCCGCGAGCGGCCCACGCGTCGGTGTCGTCGCCCGCGATCGCGCGGGCCCACAGCGCCATCCCACCCCGGGGCAGATCGATGGCGAAGGCCCCGGGCAAGTGGCGGTCGAGCGAGTCGAGCAACGCCTGACGACGGCGGGCGTAGATCCGCCGCATGCGACCGATGTGACGCTGGATCTCGCCGTCTTCGAACAGCTCCGCGACCGCGGCCTCGGTCGAGAGGTCACCCTGTCGATCGATGATCCGCCGCCAGCTCAGCGCGCGCTCGAGGACCGTGGGCGCGGCGACCAGGTAGCCCAGCCGCAGGCCCGGCGCGAGCACCTTGGAGAGCGTGCCGATGTAGACCACCGAGCCCTGGGTATCCATGTGCGCCAGCGGCAGCACCGGGCTGCCCTGGTAGTGGACCTCGTGATCGTAGTCGTCCTCGAGGATCGCAAACCGATGCCGACGGGCGAGCTCGAGCAGCTCGAGTCGCCGCGCGGCGGACAGCGTCACGAGCGTTGGGAACTGGTGGTGCGGCGTCACGTAGACCGCTCGCAGGGTGCGGCGCTCGGCCAGCCGGGCGAGCGCGGCGGTGTCGAGGCCCTCGCCATCGACGGGCAGGCTCACGAGCTCGGCCCCCGCGGCCCGCAGCGCGTCCCAGGCTGGCGGGTAGCCCCAGGTCTCGACGGCGACCAGGTCCCCCGGCTGGATCAACACGCGCGCCGCCAGGTACAGGGCCATCTGGGCGCCGCGGGTCACCACGAGATCATCGGGGCCGAGCGACAGGCCACGGGTCGCGGTCAGCATCGCGGCCAGCTGGTTGCGCAGGGCCGGGTGCCCGGCGGAGTCGCCGTACGACAGCAAGCCGACGCCGCCGCGGCGCAGCGCCCGACGGTGGGCCCGCGCGAGCGCGACGTCCGGGATCAGGCGAACATCGGGGAGCCCGCCCGCGAGCGACAACAGCCCCGCGCAGGGCGGCGAACTCGGAGCACGGCTGGCGGCGAGGCGGTGCGGCGCGAGCGAGAACGGGACGCCCGAGGGCCGACGTCGCGGCCGGGCGACGGTCTGACTGGGGAGCTCGTCGGCGACCCGCGTGCCCGAGCCCGGCTCCGCGCGCAGCCAGCCCTCTGCGATCAGCTCGTCGAACGCAGCGATCGCGGTGTTGCGATGCACGCCGTGCTGGGCCGCGAACCGCCGGGTGCCGAGCAGTCGATCACCAGGCGCGAGCCGACCGGCCCGGATCTCGGCGACGAGACCGTCGACGATCTGTGCGTAGAGAGGCTTGTCCGCGAGTGGATCGAGGGTGAGCGCGAGGTCCCAGGGCATGGCGAGTGGCAGCAACCGGTCTGTTCATTTTATGAAATCTGGATCTTTTAGACAGACCGGGCCGCGGCCATCGTGACCGGGTGAGGACCAACCGCTTCCCGTGGCCCCGCGAGCAAGCCCTGGCGCTGCTCGCCGCAGCCGACACCGCCCACTTCGCGCTGACCGGCGACGACGGCCAACCGATGCTCCGCTGTGTGCATGTCGTCGTCGACGACGACGCCCTGTGCTTCCACGCCAGCCCGGTCGGCAACAAGTCGCAGGGGGTCGGTCGCTCGGCGGTCGCGGCGGTCGAGCGGGTCCTGGCGATCGTGCCCAGCTATGCGTTCGATCCCGAGCGGGCCTGCCCGGCGACGACCTGGTACCAGAGCGTGCAAGTCCGCGGCGTGCTCGAGCGGATCGAGGATCCGCCGCGCAAGGCCAGGGTGCTGCAGCGGTTGATGGAGCGACTTCAACCCGAGGGCGGTCACGTCCCGATCGAGGCCGAGCATCCGCTGTATCGCAGGGTCGTGGCCGGCCTCGACGTACTCGCGCTGCCGCTCACGGAGCTCGACGGTCGCGCCAAGCTCGGACAAAACCGCAGCGACGAGCAGATCTGCCGGGCCCTGACATGGCTGTGGACTCGCGCGATCGGGCCTGCTGACACGCTCGGAATCGACGCCCGGATCGAGGCGATCCTCGACGCCCGGCCGGAGCTCCCGATCCCCGAATTTCTGCGCGGCCCAACGGCGATCGAGGCAGACAGCTCAAACCTCGCGCGGCTGTGCTGTCGGCCTCGCGACACGGAGGTGGACACGGCCGTCGCGCTCGTCGAGCACGAGTACTGGAACGTCACGACCTCACCCGAGACCTCGCGGCTCGCCCACTTGCGCTCACCGGTCTGGGTCGGCGCCCGCGATCATGCGGGCCAGCTGATCGCTACCGCCCGCGCGAGCACGGACGGGGCCAAGCACGCGTGGGTCTACGACGTCGCCGTCGATCCGCGCTGGCGCGGCCGCGGTGTCGGCCGGGCGTTGCTGCGCTTGCTGCTCGATCATCCGCTGATCCGCGAGGTTCACTCCGTGCATCTGCAGACCCGGGATGCCGCCGGGTTCTACGCACAGCTGGGCTTCGTGCCGTACCCCAGCGAGACCCCCCGTCGCCATGTTCGGATCCAGGCGTAGCCGCGCGTCACAGCAGCTGCATGCGGCCGAGCTCCTGGCGGACCTGCTCGACCGCCTGCGCTTGCAGCTGACGGATCCGCTCGCGGGACAGGGCATAGCGCTCGCCGATCTCGCGCAGCGTCTCCGGCTGGGTCTCGCGCAGGCCGTACCGCAAGCGCAGGATCTCGGCGTCCATCGGCCCAAGCTTGGCGAGCGCGTCCTCGATCCCGGCCTCGAGCTCCCGGTCAACGAGCAGGTCGCCGGGTTGCTGCGCGTTGGGGTCCTCGAGCACATCGACGGCCGCGCGGCCGTCAGCGAGTGAGCTGGGCGCATCCAGGCTCACGACCGGTCGGGCCGCGACGCGCATGACCTTCTCGATCTTGGCGAGCGGCAACCCGGTCTCGTCAGCGAGCTGCTCGACGCTGGGCTCGCGACCATGCAGGGCCAGGTACGAGCGAGTGACCCGCGACAATTTTTGTCGCACCTCATGCACGTGGACCGGCACGCGCACCTGTTGACCCTTGTTGTAGCTCGCCCGCGAGACCGCGTGCCGGATCCACCAGCTCGCGTAGGTCGAGAACCGGAACCCGCGGCGATGATCGTAGCGCTCCACGGCCTTGAGCAGGCCGATGTTGCCCTCCTGGATCGCGTCCTGGATCGGTAGCCGACCCCGCGCCAGGCGTCCCGCGAGGCTCACGACCAGGCGCAGGTTGGCCTGCACGAATTCGTTGGTCAGCTTGCGAACCTGACGGTGGGTGCGGCGGCAGCCAGCCAGGTAGACCCGAAACGGGCGGCTGTCGCCGGGCATGCGCGCGACCGTGATGCTCAGGGTCTCGCGCGAGTGGCTGGCAATTCGCTCGACGTCGGCGACCAGCAATTCCGCGACCTCACCGTCGACGTCGATGTCGGGCAGGCCCAACGCCAGCTCGCGGCCGGTCTGCGTGAACTGCCCTTCGCTGGCCGAGCACCGCCGTCGCCGAAACTGCTCGGCGTCGACCTCCAGCTGCTCGAGCCCGCGCTGCTGGGCAGCGCTGAGCTCCATTCGGCTGACGATCAAGGCGCAGATCGCGGGCACGAGCGGCGGGTAGCCGAGCAGGGCGGCCCACCGATCGACGCGAGCTTGACGAAGCGCGACGGCGGCCTCGTGCTCGCGGGTGGGCGAGAACGGGCGCGTGTTTCCCACTGCTCGCATGTAGCTCTGCAGCGCCGCGTCCTCGCGATCGCCCGGCTTGGTCCCGGACTTGCGCGACGCCGGCCGCTGTGAGTGCTCGACCTCCAGACTCTGGTCAAACTTTGTTGGCATGGCTGGTACCTCTGTCGCCTCCCTGGTGGCTGAAGGCGGGAGACGCGTAGCGATGTAGCATGTTTGTTCAAGGTTGGACACTCGCGCGGCCTTGGATTTCGCGCTCCGAGTCGGCTCGCTGACTGCCTTCCGGTCAGCGCCAGCGGGGATGGCGGCGTAAATAGCTAAAAATCACGAGATCTTGGAAGCTCGGCGATGTACACGCAACACTGTACAGACACTCTACAAACAGGGTCCCTTCAACCTCACATGGACTGTTCAAGGTATGCACGCGGGGCCCCAAGCCGATCGAGCGACTCCGCGAGGCGGCGAGACCAACATGACCAGCGTGGCATACACTCCGGTCGTGGCAGCGATGGATCCGAGCGACGACACGTCCACCCAGAGCTCTGAAGGACAGTCGAGTGTGTCCCAGCGTGACCTCGAGGATCTCACGATCCTCCTGGTCGAGGACGACCCCCGCGCGGCCAAGTGGGTGCGGATCGCCATGGAAGATCGCGGCGCGAAGATCTTGTGGGCGACCCGGATCGATCAGGCGCGACTGTTGGTCGAGCGGCACGAGCCCGAGCTCGCGCTGCTCGACGTCTCGCTCCCCGATGGCAACGGCCTCGACCTGGTCGTCGAGCTGCGGACCCGCGAGCATCCGTGCGCGTGTGTGGTGTTGACCGGTAACCCCGAGTCGCACGTCGCTCGGATCGCGGCCGGGCTCGGCGTCAGTGAATTCCTGGCCAAGCCCGTCAACCTCGATCGGCTTCACGTGGCCGTGAGCCAGGCCCGCGAGCGAACCTTGCAGCTGCGACGGATCCTCGCCGAACACAAGGGCAGCGCGGTCCAGAGCGAGATCGACGAGAACGTGGGCAAGCGGCTCGCGCGGGCGCACGACAGGTCTCCCGGCAAGCCCGTCGACGCGGGCGAGCGGCTCGCCGCGCTGGCGTCGGAGTTTGGGCTCAGCTCACGCCAGACCCAGGCCGTCGCGGGCGTCGCCGAGGGCCTCTCTGACGCCGACATCGCCCGCGCGATGAAGGTCTCGTACAGCCGCACCCGCCAGCTGCTCGCGGCCGCGTTCGCCAAGCTCGGGCTGAAGTCGCGCAACGACTTCATCCGGTTCTTGTGGGAGCGCAGCGGCCAGCGGTAGCGCGGAGTCGCTGGTTACGCGCAGGCTCCGTCAGTGAACAGCGTCGCGCCCTCACACGTACCGCTCTCGCACTGATTGTTGGTCTTGCACGGGTCGCCGGGGCTGCCGTCGTAGCAGGTGTTGCTCACGCAGTTGAGGTCGTTCTCGCACGGGGTGAACGCGTTGCACGCGTCGCCCTCGTTCAGCGTGGGGCAGGTCGAGGTGTCGAAGGTGCACTCTTGGGTGCAGGTCGGGAGCCCCGGGCCAAAGCCGAGGTCTGGGCAGTTGACCCCGCCGAGATCGTTGCCCTCGCACTCCTCGGTGCCCTCGATCACGCCGTTTCCGCAGACCTGGTTGGTGCAGCCGGTCGCGTCGAACGTGCAGTTGCCAGCGCACTCGAGCATGCCGCCGACGAACCCCAGGGTCTGGCAACTCTGGCCCCCGAGCAGATCGCCGTCACACGACTCCCCCGGGCCGATCTTGCCGTCGCCGCAGTCCTTTGAGCCGCCCTCCTCGCCCCCTTCGCCACCTTCGCCACCTTCACCACCTTCACCGCCGCCGCCGTCGGTTCCAGCCTCTTGACCTTGACCGGTGCCGCTGTCGGTCGCGGTCTCTGATCCATCGGCGACTCCATCTGACCCTCCGCCACACGCCGTGAGCGAAGCCACGAAGAACGCCACACCAACAAGCCGTTTCATGCCTCAATCTGAACACCCCGGGCGAGAGCGGTCAAGGCCGAACGACGGGGCGCAATCATCCCGCTGATCGATCACATGATTGGCGATCGGCGCTCCAAAGATCACGCGACCTCGCCGCGCTTGCGCCATGATAGAAGCAACCATGGCTTACGGTGCTTCGGTCGATCCTCGGGTTTCACAGTCTGTCCTGCTCGCAGTCTCCGCGGTCCTCAGCCTCGCGGCCTGCAGGCCCGACGACGCACCGGGGATCTTCATGGAGGGAGGGACCGGGTTCACCACGCCCGGCGACGGCGACAGCGACACGAGCGGCACCGAGACCAGCGGTCAAGAGTGTGGCTACTGCGAAGGCACGCTGTTTCACCCGTGTGAGGGCCAGCCGATCGACTGCTTCGACTTCGACGAGGTGTGCACGAGCCAGGGCTGCCTGCCCTGCGCGCCCGGGCAGAACACTTGTCTGGGCAACGATGTCTACACCTGCGACGAGAACGGTCAGCCCGGCGAGCTCGTCGAAGAGTGTGACTCCGAGGCCGCCGAGGTCTGCAGCGAGGGCAGCTGCGCCAACGCCTGCTCGGTCGCGGACGACACCCCCTCGAACATTGGCTGCGAGTTTTGGGCCGTGGATCTGCCCAACACCCGCGGCCTCGACGACGCCTCGAAGGAGCCGTGGGGGGTCGTGCTCGCCAACGCCGGGCAGACCCCCGCCGACGTGATCATCGAGCGCAACATCGCCGCGCTCGGCGAGCCCGACAACCTCGTGGTCCTCGACCAGACCAACGTGCCGCCCGGTCTGCTCAAGACCGTGCAGCTGCCGCGCGCCGAGATCACCGGGTGGACCCCGGCGACCATGGAGCCGCCCGGGCCAACCGGCACGGCCAAGACCAACAACGCGTTTCGCATCACCTCGACCGCGCCGATCGTCGTCTATCAATTCAACACCTTCACCAACGACTTCTCCAACGACGCCTCGCTGCTGCTGCCCAGCTCGGGGCTCGGCAACGTCCACCGCGTGATCGGCTACTCGACCGCCAACCCGATCGACCTGATCCCGATCGCCGGGATCCCGGATCGCTCGTCGGTCGCGGTGATCGGCACCCAAGACGGCACCAACGTGACGATCCGTCCGGGCACGACGACCAAGTCGGACATGACCTCGATCCCCATCGGGCAGCCCGGCGTGCCCTTCGTGGTCCAGCTCAACCAGTGGGAGGTCGTGAACATCGCGAGCGACGGAATTCCGGGCGACATGACCGGGACCGTGGTCGAGGCCGACAAGCCGGTCGCGGTGTTCAGCTCTGGCGAGCGGGCGATCGCCCCCAGCTACGCAGGCGACGACTTCCCCACCCCGCCCGGCTGGGATCCGCAAGAAGACAACCTGTGCTGCACGGATCACATCGAGGAGCAGGTGTTTCCGGCGACCTCGCTGGGGACCACGTTCGTGATCACGCACAGCCCCGAGCGCAGCAACGGCGGCTGGGTCGAGCCCGACATCCTGCGCTTCATGGCCGTCGCCGAGCCGGCGACCGTGACCACCAACCTCGCGCCGCCGCACGATAGCTTCACCCTGCAGCCGGGTGAGATGCACGAGGGCTGGTCGCAGGGCGACACGATCGTCGAGTCGACCACGCCGATCATGGTCGCGCAGATCCTCGTCAGCCAGACCTACACCGCCGCGTTCATTGGCGACCCCGCGCTCACCTACTTCCCCACCGTGGAGCAGTACCGCGAGCGCTACGTGTTCTTGACCCCGCCCACGTGGACGCAGAACTACTTCGTGCTGTCCACGCCCTACGAGTTTGGCGGCGACGGGCCCTCGGTCGGCAACTTCACGCTCGATGGCGGCGCGCTGCCCGTCGAGTGCACCCAAGAGGTCGCGGGCATGCTCGGCGGGGTCGAGTACTGGTCGATCACCTGCCCGGTCGACGAGGGCGCGCACCTGATCGAAGGCGACACGGACTTTGGGCTGACGGCCTATGGCTACGGGCCGGCCGGGTCGTACGCGTACACGGGCGGGGCTGACGTCAAGCCGATCTACGACGTGCCCGCGATCCCCTGAGCGAGCTGGGGACAGGGGTGCAGGGATCCGCTCCGAGCGGGCTCGAGGTGGGTCGCGCGTTCGCGGCCCGCAGCGGCGACGAGCAGCGGATCCGCCCGGTGCACACGGCCCTGCTGCCGTTCGAGCGCTGACTGGCTCTCGGCCTGGTCCAGCCGCCGCGTCGAACGCACCGGGTGGTTCTGGCCGCGCGGGCTGGGCTCTGCCATCCTCCGCCCACCGTGAGCAAGGTCGCCGAGCACGCCCAAGCCGAGATCCGTCGTCGCCGGACCTTCGCCATCATCAGTCACCCTGACGCGGGCAAGACCACGCTGACCGAGAAGCTGTTGCTGTTCGGCGGCGCGATCCAGATGGCCGGGGCCGTGCGCGCGCGCAAGGCCTCGCGCCACGCCGTGTCCGACTGGATGAAGATGGAGCAGGAGCGCGGCATCTCGGTCACGACCTCGGTGATGAGCTTCGAGTACCCGTTCCCGGGGGTCCCCGAGAGCGCGCCCGACATCGAGCGGCTCGCCAACGTCAACCTGCTCGACACCCCCGGTCACGCGGACTTCGGCGAGGACACCTATCGGGTGCTCACGGCGGTCGACTCGGCGCTGATGGTCATCGATGGGGCCAAGGGCGTGGAGTCGCGGACCGAGAAGCTGATCGAGATCTGCCGGATGCGCGACACCCCGGTGATCACCTTCGTCAACAAGTTCGACCGCGAGTGTCGCTCGCCGCTCGAGCTGCTCGACGAGATCGAAGACAAGCTCGGGATCCCCTGCGTGCCGTGGAGCTGGCCGATCGGCATGGGCAAGCGCTTCAAGGGCGTCTACCACCTCGTCGATCAGCAGCTGCACCTGTTCAAGCCGTCGGACAAGGCCGAGGCGGACGAGGACGTCAGCGAGCTCGCGCGCGGCATCTCGGTCAGCGGCATCGATGACCCGCGGGTCGACGAGCTCCTCGGTGACCAGGCCGACGACCTCCGCGCCGACATCGAGCTGCTCGAGGGCGCGGGCGCCGAGTACGACGAGCAGGCGTTCCTGGCCGGCAAGCAGACGCCGCTGCTGTTTGGCTCGGCGATGAACAACTTCGGGGTCCGCGAGCTGCTGCGCACCTTCGTGAGCCTGGCCCCCGCGCCGCAGCGGCGCGAGGCGATCGTCGGCAAGGACGCCGTCGAGGCGCCCAAGCCCGGCGAGCCAGTCGAGACCCGCATGATCGCGGCGGTCGAGCCCGAGTTCTCCGGCTTCGTGTTCAAGATCCAGGCGAACATGGATCCGAACCACCGCGACCGCATGGCGTTCATGCGCGTGTGCTCGGGCAAGTTCGAGCGCGGCATGAAGGTGCATCACGTTCGCCTGGGCCGCGACGTCGCGATGTCGAACGCGCTGACCTTCCTGGCCCGCTCGCGCGAGCTCGTGGAGGAGGCCTGGCCCGGCGACATCATTGGCGTGCCCAACCACGGCACGATCAAGATCGGCGACAGCTTTAGCGGCGGCAACAAGCTGCGCTACACCGGGATCCCCAGCTTCGCGCCCGAGCTGTTTCGCCGCGTGATCCTCAAGACCCCGCTCAAGGCCAAGGCCCTGGCCAAGGGCCTGCGCCAGCTGTCCGAAGAGGGCGCGATCCAGGTGTTCAAGCCGCTGCTGGGCTCGACCTGGGTCGTCGGCGCGGTCGGGCAGCTGCAGCTCGAGGTCATGAAGCACCGACTGCTCGACGAGTACTCGGTCCAGGCCGACTACGAGCACGTCGAGTTCACGACCACGCGCTGGGTCACCCCCAAGGTCGACGCCCACACCAAGCAGGACCTCGACAAGGTCATGTCCAACTTCAAGCGCAAGTGCGAAGAGAACCTCTACGTCGACGGCCACGACGACCTGGTCTACCTCGCGCCCAACCGCTGGAACCTCAGCAAGACCGAGGACCGGTTCCCCGAGCTGCGCTTCGAGGCCACCCGCGAGCACTCGTAGGCCGACCGGGTCAGCGCTTGCGCTTGGGCTTGGGCGACCTCGCCGCGGCGAGATGGTCCATGCAGGCCTTGGCCTCTGTGATCAGCGGGTCGCCCTCGGCCAGCGCCTTGGCCAGGTCGGCGCCGCGTCGGCAGTGGTCGTGGGCCACGTCCAAATTACCGAGCGCGAGCTCGGCGATACCCAGGTGAATCGACGTGCGGATCACCGCGCGATCATCCGCGCCGAGCCCCTGCACGAGCGGCACCAGGGCCTCCATGTACATGGTCCGCGCGCCCTCGTGCTGCTCCATCGCCATCAGGCTGTCGCCGATCGCGAGCTTGACCAAGGCCGTGCGCCAGTCCTTGGGGCCGTAGAGATCCCCGTAGATCTCGAGCAGGTCCAGGTACGCGTATTGAGCCTCGCCCGGCCGACCCGCGGTCATGAACAGCTGGCCGATCGCCTCTACGCTGGCGATTGTCTGGGGGTGGTCGGGCCCGAGCGTGTTGACGAAGCTGTCGCGCGCCTGGGTCAGCAGGTCGTAGCCGGTCTCGACGCGATCGAGCCCGAGCTGGGCCTGCGCGAGGCTGATCTGGACCTCGGCGGTGTGGGGGTTCTCGGCGCCCGCGAGCCGCGTGGACAGTGAGACGGCTTCCGCGAGCGGCTCGACGGCCCCCGCGGCGTCGCCCAGCTGGACCCTGATCCGGCCGCTGTTGCGCAGCTGCAGGAACAACAGCCAGGGATCGGGTTGAGCGCGCGCCGCCGCCACTGACTGATCCAGCGCCGACAACATGGCGGGCTCGTCGTGGCGACTCGACGCTGCGATCGCGTGGGCCTGCGCCAGGGTCATCTGCGCGCGCCCACCCAGACCAGCGGCGAGCGCCTGGGCCTGGGCCAACGCAGCGCTGGCCCGCTCGGCGTCCTCACCCGACAAGGCGACGACCATCTCGGTCACGGCGACCGGCAGCGCGTAGGCTGGGGTCTGCATGATCGTCTCGTCGCGCTCGAGCGCGGCGACGGCCTCGCCCGCGGCGGCGTAGTCCGAGGCGTTGAGCAGCAGCCGCAGCGAAGCCCACGCCCGAGCCGCGGTTGGGCTCAGGCCTGGCGCGTCAAAGCTGGGCTCGCTCCGGTCCTCGCAGGCGTCAGCGTCACGCAACACCGCGTCGATCTCCGCCCACATGCCCGCCGCGTGCTCGGAGTGGGCCGTGGCCAGGGCAACGATGGCGTCGAATTCCCACACCTGGATGTCGAGGCAGCGCTGGATCTGGCGCTGATCCTGCGCGCACGCCCGCTCGTAGCTGCGCTGCCACAGCTCACCCCTGGTGGCCACGCGGTCGTCGAGGATCCCGAGCAGCTGCTGCGGCCACTCGCCGGGGACCTGCTGCAGCGCGGTGTCGAGCTCGGCGCGTCGCGTGGGTGTCCAGACCCGAGTGAGGGCGCTGGCGCCCTCACACGTGAGCTCGGCGGCCACGGGCTCGGGGTGCTCGAGCTCGACTTCGCGATCGCAGCCCCACAATGGCAGCGCGCACACGAACACCCACCGCAATTTCAGGCTCCCCCGGTCGGGCATCAGGCCAGCATACACCATGCCCACGCGCGCGCGCGATCGGCTACCATCGCCGCCACGATGCGTGACGATCCCGTCGACGTGGGCGAGGCGCTCGAGACCCTCGTCCACCAGTTCTCGGATCCGTGGTCGTTCCTGCGCGAGCTGATCCAAAACGCGCTCGACGCCGGCAGCCCCGAGATCGACGTGCGCGTCGACCACGAGCCGCCCGACGCCAACAGCGACGATCCGCTCGGCCTGATGACGGTGGAGGTCATCGACGCGGGCGACGGCATGGATCGGCAGATCATCGACACCCGACTCACGCGGCTGTTTTCCTCGGCGAAGGACGGCGACTACACGAAGATCGGTCGATTCGGGATCGGGTTTGTCTCGGTGTTCGCGATTGCGCCCGATCTCGTGTGCGTGGATACGGGGCGGGCCGGCGAGTACTGGCGGGTGCTGTTTCGCAAAGATCGCAGCTTTCAGCGGATCGTGCTCGAGCACCCGACCGAGGGCACGACGATCCGCATCTACAAGCGCGCGACCGCGGACCAAGCCGACGACGCTCGCGCGCGGGCCCGGGCGGTGCTCGAGTATTGGTGCAAGCACGCCCGCGTGGAGATCCGCTGCGACGACGAGCTGGTCTCGCGCCCGATGCAGCTCGACGCCCGCTGCGTGATCCAGCACGAGCAAGATGGCACTCACCTGTTGCTGGGTTATGTGCCCGAGGCCGCGGCCCTGCGCGGCTACTACCACGGCGGGCTCACGCTGCATGAAGAGCACGACGACCTGCTGCCCCACGTCGCGTTCAAGATCGACTCGCGCTACCTCGAGCACACGCTCACGCGCGACAACGTGATCCGTGACGACAACTTCGCCAAGGCCATGAACATCGTCGGCCGGCTGGCCAGCACCAAGCTGGTCGAGGCGCTGGTCAGCGAGCTCGAGCTCGCCGCCAGCGAGGGCCGCGAAGACGCCGAGATCGAATTTCTGCGCGAGCGGCTGCTGGCCGTGATCGAGGCCGACGCGAAGACCCCGTCGCGGGTGTTCGAGGCCACGCTGGTCCCGGCCCTGAGCGCTGGCGGGGGTCGAGCGGCGCTCTCGCTCACGCAGGCCCGCAGGCAGATCAAGCGCTGTTGGACGACGACGCAGGCGTCACCGGTGACCGAGAGGCTGATCGCCCGCGGGGACGTCGTGCTGCTCGTCGCGGAGCTCAGCGCGCTCGCGCGGGTGCTCGCCCACGTCGGTGGTCGATCGCCGACGCCGGTCGCCTCGGTGTGTACGGCCCTGCCGGCCACGAGCGTCGAGCGAATCAGCTGGCAGCCCTTGCACGACGCCGCGCTGGCGCTGCTGGCCCAGCAGGGCGTCAAGCTGGCCAGCATCGAGCTCGGTCGGCTGGCGTACCCGGGCTCGCCGGTCGCCGATCATGTTGCGATCACCCAGACCGAGCTCGGCGAGCTGACCCCGGTCAGCGAGATCGGCCAGCTGTCGAGCGGGTGGTTCGGCTCCAAGCGAATTGTCGTGCTCAACGCCGACCACCCCACGGTCGGGCACCTGATCGAGCTCGCCGCGACCGAGCCCGAGCTCGCGGCCTACCTGCTGCTCAAGCTGTTCTACCTGCGGCTCAACGAGTCCACGCAAGACACCACCTCGCTCCCGACCCGCGACAACCAGCTGGCGAGCGCGGCCGCCCAAGCTCGCGCCCAGCGAAGGAGCTGATCACCGTGGCCACACCAACCAACATGCTCGACGCCCTGATCGACGATCTGCGCGCCGACGGGGCCGTGGACTCGGAGGGCCAGTTCACCCTCGATCGCGAGCAGGCCCGCGCCAAGCTGCAAAAATTCCAGCTGGTCGACGCCCGCCGCTATGTGCTCGAGCTGGTCCAGGCCGCGGTCCTGCGGGGGGCCGAGAAGATCGAGTTCGAGATCGACGCCGACGACATGCGCATGCGGTTCGGCGGCGCGCCGTTCACCGAGGCCGAGATCGACGATCTCTACGGCTCACTGTTCGCCAGCGGTGACACCCGCGAGCTGCGTGGCGTCCGTCAGCTCGCGCTGGCGCTCAACGCCGCGATCGGCATGGACCCCAAGCACATCAACCTGCACAGCGGCAAGCTCGAGCTGCGCATGCGCCCGGGCCAGCGCGATGAGATCATCGTCCAGGACACCGAGCTGCGCGGGACGTTGCTGCACGTCAAGCAGCGCGTACGCCCGCGCCTGGTCCTGGACTTCTTCTTGAATCTCAGCGGGCGCCTGGCCGAGGAGACCTACCTGCGCGAGCGCTGCGACCACGCCGACGTGCCGATCTTCCTGGACGGCGCGCGCATCAGCCGGGGGCTGGGCGTCGCCGATCCTGGCCAGCGCTCGGTGCGCTTTCACGGTCGCGACTTTTGCGGGGTCATCGAGGTCTCACCCACCAACGACGGTCACGCGCAGCTGGTGCTGGTCAAGGACGGCGTGTGGATCGACTCGCGCGAGCTGCCCGACTGCGGCACCAACCTGTCGGTCGTGGTCGAGGGCGACTGCCTGCGCAAGGATGTCTCGCAGGCCAAGATCGTCGACGACGACGGGCTCGCGCGGATCATCGAGGCGGTCGGTCGCGCGCGCTGGCGGCTGTGGGCAATCGCCCGCGAGGAGGCCCAGCCGGCTGACGCGATCCGAGTCGCGGCCTTGATCCGTACGCAGCTGACCGAGCACGCCACCCCCGCTCAGCTGCGCGACGATCCCCAGGCGCTCGCGCTCACCGAGTGGGTGACCTGGCCCGACTGCCGCGGCGTGGCCCGGCAGGTGACCATGCGCGAGCTGCTAGAGCTAGTTTGGGCCGGCGAGACCCCGCGCTACGCCCGTCGCTCGTTCGCTGAGCTGGCGGCCGAGGGCGCCCCGATCCCGCTGCTCGAGCCGCTGGCGGCCCGCGACCTGGGCCGCGCGCTGGGGGTCGAGCTGATCGAGGCCGACTCGCTGCTCGCACGCGAGCAGCTGCGCCAGCGTGGCCGCGATGCCTGGCTCGAGCGCGAGGGCCCGCCCGTGCTCCCCACCCATCTTCAGTACCTGGCCCAGGGCCCAATTTCTGAGGGCCAGACCCGCGGAGACATCGGCGGCGAGGTTGGGGTCGACGCCCACACGCTCAACGCTCCCGAGCTCGAGCACCCGACGCAAGTCCTGCTCTACAAGCAGCACCGTCTGCTCGGCCGGCTCGAGCTCGACCTCGACATTCCCAATTTGTGGCTGGCGATCAACGCCGAGTTCGAGCCGACCGACGATCACCAGGACGCGATCCGCGACGCGACCTTCGTCCGCGCGCTGCTCGACGGCCTCAGCGCCCTGCGTGAGCCCTTCGCCCAATTGCTCGAGCGCGCCGCGGGTCACCCCAACGAAGCCAACGCCCGCGGCCTGGTCAAGCGGTGGTTGATCGCGCTGCTGGACCAACCAACCCAGGCGGCGCTGCTGAGCAAGGCCGGGGCCGACGTCGCGCCCGACCACCACGTGGTCCTGCTGCCCGAGCTTCGGCCCGCGCGGCTGAGCCCCAGGGCCAACGCAGGACCGCTCGCGCGCCAGCCGATGTTCGAGCAGCTCGAGGGCCCGCGCCTGTCACTGGCTGACCTGGCCGAGCGCTGCCGCACCCACGGGCACGTCCGCTACCTGCCTGGCCGACCCAACGACACGCGATTCACCGCGCCCGACCTGATGATCTTCGGTCCCGGGGATCGCAAGATCATCCGCGCGCTGTTTGGTCCCGACGGCTGCCAGCTGTTCGACAGCCGGCCAATGCTCCGCGAGCTCGAACACCTCGATCAGCCGCAGGTGTCGATCGAGACCTCGCGGCAGGAGATCGAGCGCCAGCTCGACCGCTCGGGCGCCCGCGTCCGCGGCTGGCTGGTCGAGCTCGGCGAGATCGACGGCTTCATCGTTCCGGCCTACACCGAGCTCGGCCACGCGCTCGAGCAGCTGCAGGGCGACGCGCTGAAGACCACCACGGTGCGGGTGTTTCGAGCCGGGCGGTTCTTGTGCGAGCGCGAGCTCGAGCTCGGCTGGGGTCCGCTGCTCGCCGTCGTCGACCACCCCACGCTCAGCGCCGACGAGCTGTGGGAGACCGTGGTCGACGACGGGCACTGGCGCACGGTGGTCGCGAGCTTGCGAGCCGCCGCCCGACAGCTGTTCACGCTGGTCGCCCGCAGCTTCGACAGCAACACGAGCTCGGTCCGGCGCTGGCTCACCCGCGTGCTGCTGCACGCCGCCGCCAACGAGGTCGCCGCCGGGTCAGCCCCCGAGGCCGAGTCGCGGCTCGAGTCAATCCGCGCGCTCGACATGTTCGACACCGTGTCTGGCAGCGCCATCAGCTTGGTCATGATCGAGCGCATCCAGGCCGAGCACGGCGCGATCGAGATCGTCGAGCGCGAGACCAGCTCGGCGGCCGTGCGAGACCCGGAGATCATCAAGCTCGAGCCCGACGAGCGCGAGGATCTGGGCAGGTTGCTGGCCCCGATCGGCCTGAAGGTGCTCGACGGCCGCGACCGGCTCAGCCACCGACAGCTGTCCAGGCAGCTCCAGAGCCGCCCACGGATGGACGACGCCAAGCTCGACCCGGCCGCCATGCTGGTGGTCCGCGACGTCCAGGGCGACCGCCGCCACGGCGAGATGGGCATCTCGCGGGCCCGCGTGTTCGGCAGCTTGCACCTGCGCCTGGGCGTGAGCGGCCACCTCGTCCACGAGCTCAACGATCACAGCTCCGACTTCGCGCTGCCGATCGACGCGGTCGTGATCGACGACGCGCTGCCGCTCGACGAAGCCGGCGAGCCCGAGCTGACCAGCAAGCGCTACCGCCAGCTGCTCCGGCAGCTCCGTCGCAATGTCCCGTCCCTCGTGCTCGAGCTGTGCGCCGCCTGGGACCGGCACCCGCCGCCGTTTCAGCGCGCCGCGTGGCCGAAGATCGTCGCCCACCTGCACAGCGAGACCGACGAGGATCGCCGAAAGGTGCGCGAGCAAGCGTTCTCGGCGGCCAGCCAGATCCCCGGGTTCTCTGGTCTGTGGGGCGACCGCTACAGCCTCGCTCAGCTGATCGAGGCCTCGCGCAAGCGCCCGCTCGGCCTGCTCGTCAAGCTGCGGCCAACGGCGCCAGCCAAAAAAATTGACGTGCGCGTGGTCCTGCTCGTGGACGAGGATGAGGCCGACTGCATCTGCGCCCACGCCAACGCCACCCGCCTCGACAGCGTCTGGCAGGCCGAGCTGGCCTCGATGCGCGAGATCGCCAGCACGCCCAAGCTGCAGGTGCCCGATCTCGACGTGATCGCGGTCACCGAGCGCAAGGCCCAGGTCGCTGGCGGGCTCGAGTGTCAGCTGTGGATCCCCCGCGACTACGCCCCGCTGGCACCGACCGGTGCGCCGCCGCAGCTGGTGTTCACGCGGCACGGACGCGAATTCCAGCGCGCGGCGCTGCTCGACGCGCTGCCGTGCGCGGGCCTCGTCAGCGGTGACGAGCTCGACCGCAGCGACGGCGAGATCCAGCTCGACGAGCGCCAGGCCTCCAGCCTCGGGCGCCAGGTCTTGATCATGTACATCGATCTCGCCCAGCGGTTCGAGGCCGGCAAACTGTCCGCCAAGGATCGCGAGCACGCCCTCGAGTACCTGACGTGGGCGAACTCCTGCTTTGAGGCTGGCCAGGCCGCCGCCCTCGGTGGGCTCGGCAAGCATGTGAAGAGTTTGCAATATTTGTTGCGCTCGGTTGTGCCGCCGACCCTGCGCGACAGCGTGCGTCCCAAGGCTCGGCGAGACGCTCAGCCACAGCCACAGCCCCAGCCCCAGCCACAGCCCGACCCCACCCCAGAGC
>NZ_PVNL01000085.1 GCF_002994635.1 Enhygromyxa salina
ACAGCGACCCGAGCAGGCGCCGACGCTGGGGCCGGCCCGGAGGCCGGGCGCGGGGGACCACCCGAGGCCGAGCGCGGGGCTGGACCTGAGTGAGGGCGCGAGGTTGCGCGCGAGGTTGCGCGCAGAGCCGGGCCGGAAGTCGGGCGCGAGGCTGGCCGTGCTGACGCGTCCGACCGCGACCGGGGCTGGCTCCGCTCGTGGGTCACCCGCGAGACCGGGCGATCGGCGACCGGCAGGGGAGCGGGCACCCGCGCAGCTGCACCGCTGAGCGCCACGTTGATCGGCGGACTGGGGATCCGATCGGCGGGCACCGCAGCGCCCTCGATGACGTAGCCGAGCTGCCGACGAGCGTCGGCGTAGGCCCCGCTGACGGCGAAGGCCAGCAGCGCCCGCAGGTCTCCGTTGGCCTCGACCCTGGCGCGGAGGTCTGACGGGTCGCCACCGCCGAGCACCGCGAGCGCGGCCTCGATGTCGCCCGACACGAGCAGGCCGACCCGATCGCCGGCCCGGCGGGCCCACGTTCGCAGCACGCGGCTGTCAAAGGCCTCGTGCTCGTGCTCCTTGAAGCCGTTGCCGATCTGCCGGGCCACCCGGATCGGCAGCTTGCGGGCCAGCTCATGGCCGAGCTTGCTCAGGGGGTCGCTCGCGTTGCGGGCCGCCTGCTTGCGCTGACTGTGGCGCGGGTGCAGGGCCAGGAGGATCGCCGAGGTGATCGTCGCGAAGGTGGGGCTGCCGAGGCCCGCGACCAACACCACCTCGGGGCGCGTGTAGTACAGCGCGCGGGCCAGCGCGAACTCGAGCATGGGGCGCAGCTCGTCGCCTGCCTCGCTGGCCCGGGGGCCCGCGAGCAGGATCGGCGGCAGCTGGCAGCGGGCCTGGATCAGCTGACCCGCCTGGCCCGAGCTGAGCGCAGCGGGCTCGCTGGTGTCGGTGACCAGCGCGACCTTGGTCTGGCCAAGCCGGCGCAGGACCTCGCGCCAGGCTTTGGACAGGGTGTTGTCGCCGAGCGGAGACACCCGCGCCGTGGGCTCGAACTCGACGCGCTCGAGCTGCTCGCCGAGCAGCGCCTGGCCCGACTCCCACACCTGCAGCAGCGCGTCGGCCATGCCCGCGTGGGCGCGCGGTTCGCCGATCACGCTGGCGACGTCGAGCTCGTGCGGATCCGGGCCGAGGGTCTCGGGGTGGGCGCCGAGGAACTGCTTGGCCGCGTCGTCGTCGGGGTCGAGCAGCGCGATGATCGAGTACAGCGCGCGGGCACGCTGGAGGTGGTTGGCGGCGGTGTGGCTGCGGGCCAGGGCCTGCAGCGACGGCAGGTAGATCGGGTCGAGCTCGAGCAACCCGTGATGGTTGCTGAGCACCTTGTGATCGCTGGTGACCTTGCCGGCCTCGGCCAGCCGCTCGTAGAGGCGCGCGAGCTGCTTGCGGTGCTCGATGCCAAACTCGGCGTGGGCGTGGGCGTGCCCGGACTTCGACAGCTTCTTGGCCAGGCGGGCGGCGTCCTCGAGCGAGGCCGCGGCCTCGGCGGGGGCCTGCTCGGTCTGCAGCGCGCCGAGCCGGATCAACAGGGTCACGCGCGCGGTCAGGTCCTCTTCGCTCTCGTGGCGATTGCCGGCCTCGGCCTGCTCGCGAGCCTCGCTGAGCCGGGTCAGGAAGCCCGAGACCAGCGGCTGCAGCTCGTCGGTGCGGCCGGCGGCCTCGAGCACCTCGGCCTTGGCGAGCACCGCCGCCGAGGACATCGGGGCCAGCTGCACGGCACGGTCCGCGTAGTCGGCCGCGACGGCGACGCTGACCCCTGCGTCCGCGGGCGAGCTGTCTGCGGGCTCGGTGCTGGCCTCGGGCGCCGCGTCAGCTTCGGACTCGGTCCGGGCGGCGTCGGTCGCCGCGCCCATGAGCGCGACGCGGACCCCCTCGAGCAGCAATTCCAGGCGCTGCTCGTCGCTGCTCTCGCGCAGCAACAGCCGCTCGAGGCAGCGCAGCGCCAGCGAGGCGTCGTGCGGCGCCGAGGCCCGGAACGCGAACTCCAGCTGCGCGCGATCCAGCACGGGCGTCGGGCTGTCCGACACCAGGACCAGGCCCATTCGCACGTTCTCGAACGCCTCGCGCTCGAGCTCGGCGATCCTCGAGCGACGCTCGCTGCTGGTCAGCTCGCGGCCGCCCTCGGTCTCGCTGACCTCGCCGTCCACGGCCATCTGCGCGGCGTTGTAGTAGAGCATCCCGGCGTCGACCCAGGCCGAGCCGCGGGCGAAGGGATCCTCGATCGACTCGGCGAGCCGCGAGGCGTACTCGGCGGCCCCGAGCACGTCGCCCCGATCGCTCGCGCAGGGGATGATCGCCGCGAGCGCTCGGGCGTTGCGGGGGTCGAACTCGAGCGCGCGCCGGAGCCGAGCCTCGGCTTGCTCGGAGCCCTTGCCCTCGAGCTCGCACTCGCCCGCGATCGCGTGGATCTCGGCGGCGAGCTTGGCCTCGCGGGGGTTGAGCACGAGCGGCTGACCCAGCTCTTGCTCGCGGGCCTCGAGTCGCTGGTCGAGCTGGTCGACGGCGGTGAGCACGTCGCGGTGGCGCTTGGCGGCCATCCGGTTGCGGACCACGGCCAGGCGAATCGCGAGGTCGTCGCCGTCGTGGCGCAGCGCGGTGGTCAGCCGTCGGTAGGCTTCGCCGCCGCGGTCCGAGGCCTCGAGCACCCGGGCGAGCAGCAGCAGGCCCTCGACGAGGTGGGTCTGATCACGGACGAGGGTCAGGGCCTCGACCGCGCTCTCGAGCTGCTTCTCGGCCTCGGCGAGCGCGCCCGAGTCGAGCAGCAGCTCGCCGAGCCCGAGCCGGGCCTCGGCGTGATCGGGGTTGGCCTCGAGCGCCGCTTCGAAGCGCGCCCGCGCGGCCGGGACATCGCCGGTGGTCCGGTAGGTGATGCGCCCGATCTCGGTCAGGAGCCGCGCGCGGATGCTGTCGCCGCTGAGCTCCGACAGCTGCTCGTCCATGAACGCCGTCGCGCCGTCGAGGTCACCCGCGTCGATCCGCAGTCGGACCAGACCCTCGATCGCTCGGGTCAGGCGGGTGGCCCAGCTGGCGATGAACTCGGGGCCACGGCTCTGATCGCTGGTCTCGCGCTTGGCGGCGTCGAGGATCCGGCGGTAGGCGACCTCGGCCCGCTCCGGCTGCGCGAGGCGACGGCGGGCGATGTCGGCGGCCTCGAGCACCCCGTCGGGATCGCCGAGCCGCTCGAGCCCATCGACGAGCATGGCCTGGTCGTTGAGCGCCCGCGCGAGCTTGGTCCGCAGCGTGATCAGCTCGTGGTCGTCGGGGGTCAGCTCGAGCGCG
Source organism: Enhygromyxa salina (assembly GCF_002994635.1). GTDB lineage: Bacteria > Myxococcota_A > Polyangia > Nannocystales > Nannocystaceae > Plesiocystis > Plesiocystis salina_B. The sequence continues at coordinate 3,316 of NZ_PVNL01000085.1, forward strand.
CGGGTGAGCAGCTCGAGCGCCGCCGCGTGCCGCTTGCCCTCTTCATGCAGGACCCGCGCGAGCGTGAAGCTGAGGTCGCGGATCCGCTGGCGGCTCGCGTCCTGATCGGGCTGGTCCGCGAGCTCGGCGTGGAGTCGTTCGACGCGCTCGCGCAGCAGCGTGACCCCGGCCTCGAACCGATCCGTGCGGCGATACAGCCGGCTGAGCCCGAGCGCGACCTCGTCGTCCTCGGGGGCCTCGGCGGTCAGCTGCTCGAGGGTCTCGGTCGCGGCGATCTCGTCGCCCAGCCCCTCTTGCAGCGCGCGAGCCTTGATCACCAAGAGCTTGACCCGCGCGGCCTGGCGGGCCTCGTCGTCGAGCGCCGCGTCGCTGGACACACGCTCGAGCCGGGCGTCGAGGATCGGCAGCAGCTTGTTCCAGCGAGTGGTCTCGAGATACAGCTGCTGCAATTCCACGAGCGCGCGCTCGTCCTCGGGCCGCAGCTCGCGGTAGTCGTTCCACGCGTCGATCGCCCGGTCGGGCAGGGCCAGGCGCTCGCTGTAGACCTCGGCGATCGTCGCGAGGTTGTCGGCCTGCGCGTCGGGGTCGAACAGCGACTCGTTGGTGGTCCTCAGCGCGTCGATCGCCTGGGGCCACTCCTCGCGGCGCAGCAACAAAGCGGCCACGCTCGCCGGCACCTCGGACCGCTCGGGGAAGTCGCGGGCCAAGAACCGCAGCAGCTCGAGCGCGTCGTCGCCCCGACCGGTCTCTTCGTAGAGCTCGGCCAGGCGCATGGTCCGGTCCACGCGCTCGGCGTCGTCGAGCTCCCGGCGCTCGGCGTTGAGCAGATCCGCGTAGGCCTCGATGTAGTCGCCGCGTCGCTCGAGCTGCTCGTAGATGACCAGCAGCTTGTTGAGCGCGCCGATGTGCGCCGGGTTGACGGCCAGGACCGCGCGGTAGCGGGCCTCGGCTGGCTCGAGCGCGTCGTTGTACTCATGGAACGCGGCGATCCGCAGGTTGAGCGAGACGACGTGCTCGGGCAGCGCGGCCTCGTTGAGCAGCTGCTCCCACGCCCGCAGCAGCCGCGGCCGGGCGCCGTGGCGGGTCGAGAGCGCCTCGAGACTGGCCACGCTCTCGGGCTCCTCGGGGATCAGCAACAGCGCCCGCTCGTGACAGACGAACGCGCGCTCGACCAGCTCGGCGCCGTCTTCCCACAGGCGCGAGCAGGCCAGGTGAACGTCGACCTTCTCTTGCTTGTTGGCGGTGGGCAGCTCGGCGTAAGCGAGCGCGAGCTCTTCCCAGGCGCTCGCGACCTTGGGTCGGCGCGGCAGCACGGGACCCGAGACCGTGGGCAGCTTGGGCAGCCCCTGGGCGAGGTCGAAGCCGTTGTCGTGGGCGACGTCCAGACCATGGGGGTTGGCGGACGCCTGGCCGCGCTGGGCCGCGAGCGCGGCGAGCGGCTTGGGCAGCGGGATGGTCTTGCTGCCAAATCGCTCGGTCGCCGGATCCAGGGTCGGATCGAGCTTGCCGGGGATCTTGCCGGGGATCTGGCCCTTGCGAGCCTCACGCTGGGCCTTGCGTGGATCGGCGAAGTTGCCGATCACCCCGCTGACCGAGGCGGACTCGAGATCGGCCGAGGACACCTCTTGGATGTCGCGGACCCCGGTCTCGACGCCGTCGAAGTCGTCGATCTCCTCGATCTCTTCAAAGTCCTCGAGGTCGTCGATCAGCTCGACCACCGAGTGATCGCTGCTCCGGATCGATGAGATCTCCTCGACCCGAGAGATCTCGATGATCTGCGAGACCTCCGAGATCACCGAGTCCACCCGGTAGCTCCCGGTCACATGCCCGGAACCATGCCCGGACACATTATCGATGAGCTCCACGCGCGAGAGCTCCTGCACGACCGACTCGCCGCTCGGGATCTCTTCGACGCGGGACACCTCCATGACCTTGGAGTCCTCGTCGGCGCCGATCGGGGCCACGGCGGTCAGCTCGTCGGGGGCGCCGGCCGAGTGGGGATCGGCGTACTCGGCGACGATCGCCTTGGCCGAGTCGGACCCGCCCGGCGGCGTGAGGTGCTGCGGGTCCAGGCGCGCGCGGGCCCACAGCTTGCGGTCGTTGAGCTCCGGTGTGGGCACGACCGGCAGCAGCAGCGCGTCGTTGGGCAGCGCGGGCCCAGAGTAGGAGCCGACGGCCCCCGCGAGTCGCCACAGATCCGTGTGCGGCTGGCCGAGCGGCCCCTCGCGGGGCGGCAGGGTTGGACCCCGGCGCCAGGCCTCGAGCCGGGCCCGAAGCGCGTACTCCGGGCGCGCGAGCATGTTCTCGTAGAGGTCCGCGAGCTCGGTCAGCAGCTGGGCCTGGCTGCCGTTGTCGGTCGCCTGCTCGAGCTCCCACGCCGGGATCAGCGTGAAGCAATTCCACAGCTGGTAGTGCGCGGCCAGCCGCTCGGTCTGCTCGCGCGCGCCCTCATGCAGGCGGTCGATCGTCAGCACCCGCAGCCACTCACCGAGCGCCCCGTTGCCGTCGTCGAGACGTCGCTCGCGCAGCTCGGCGCGCTGGATCAACAGGTCGATCCGCTCGCTGTCGCTGCGGGCGTCGGCGTACAGCAGGGCCAGCGCGCGCAGCTCGACCAGCGCACCAACCTTGACGCCATCGTGGGCCCCGCCGGCCGCGTCGGTGTCGACCCGGGCCGCGAGCTCGCGCAGGCGCGGCAGCAACACGTCGCCCTCGCGATCCATGGTGACGCCGCGCAGCAGCACCCGCATCGACGAGATCGGATCATCGAGGCGCTCGTCGACGATCCGCGCGGCCTCGGCCAGGGCGTCGACGGCCTCGAGCCGGCTGTCTTGCCCGGCCATGTCGTGGGCGAGCTCGGCGTAGTGCTCGGCGAGCTCGCGCCACAGCTTGCTGCCCTCGGCCAGGTTGATCGCCATGTCGAGCGCCTCTTCGGCCAGCGTGACCTCGCGTGTGCGCAGGTCCTTCCAGGCCCGGCGCAAGGTCGCGAACGCGGCCCGGGGATCGTCGAGCTTGCGCTCGTGGATCCGCGAGATCGCACAGTAGGCGTCAAACCGACCGAGCGAGCCGTCGGCGTGCTCGAGCCGGTGCTCGGCCAGGGCCAACAGTGCGTCCCACAGCTCGTGCGACTCGGCGATGTTCTGCAGGCGCCGACTGACCTCTTCGTCGTCGGGGCTGATCTGCAGGGATCGCTGCAAATAGCCGACGGCCCGACGCGGATCCCCGAGCTCGTTCTCGGCGATCTCGGCCGAGCCGATCATGCGCTCGACCAGCTCGAACTCGTCGGCGAAGGTCTTGCGCTCGAGCTCGCGCTCGGTGACCTCGAGCAGCGCCGTCCACAGGCCGTAGGCCTCGGCGAGCTTGCGCAGCCGACGAAAGCCCTGGTCGAAGTCGAGCTGCTGTTGGCGGGCGATGAAGTACCCGCGCCGCGCCCACGCGAACGCCCGATCCGAGTCCGAGAGGTGCTCCTCGGCGATCCGCGACGCCTCCGTGCAGATATCCAGCTGCCCGGCGATGTCGCCCATCTCGGCCAGCCGGTTGATGCGCAGCTCGTCGATCTCGAGCAGCTCTTTCCAGGTCCCGTGGGCCTCGGCGAACTGCTCGATGTGATCGCGCAGCTCGGGGTCCGTGGGGTCGATGCCGCTGGCCCGACGCAGCAGCTCGAGCGCGCGGATCCGGTCGCCGATCCCGAGATCGGCGATCTCGGCCATGCGCCGCAGAGTAGCGATCTGTTGATCGGGATCGTGGGCGACGAGCTCGAGCTTGGCCGCCAGCGAGCGCAGCGCGTGCTCGAACTCGCCGAGCTCTTCCTGCAGCTCGGCGAGCTGGGCGTGGCCTTGCGGATCGGCCGGGAATTCTCGCAGCCGTCGCTCGGTCACGCGCATCGCCGCGCGCTTGTCCTCGAGCGCCTGCCAGGCCGACACGACCAGACCAAACAGGTACACGCGCTGGTCGGGATCGCTGGTGCCGAGCAGCAATAGCTCGGCGTGGGCGATCAGCTCGTGGCGGCTGTTGGCGAGCCGATAGGCGTCGAGCAGCGCGTAGTTGACCTCGGTGTCGCCGGGCCGAATCTCGGTGGCGATCCAGGCCAGGGCCTCGGCGGCCTCGCCCGGCTCACCCGCCTGCAGCAGCAGCTGAGCCTGCTCCCACGCGAACCCGAAGCTCTCCTCGTCGTTGTCCGCGATCTCGCGCAGCTTGCCGAGGATCTCGGTCAGGCCCTCGTAGTCCTCGTCGATCCGATACAGGTTGGCGAGGGCGTCGAGCGAGCGACGGTGGTCCGGGCGGATCTTGATCACGCGCTCGTAGGCCGAGCGGGCGAGCTCTGGATCGCCGAGCCCCGACTCCGCGAGGTAGCCGAGCCGGAGTAGATAGTCGAGCTGGCGGATGATCGGGGTCTTGTTGGCCGAGGCCGCCTTGCCGAGCAGCTCGGCGAGCTCCTCGAACCGGCCCGAGGTGTCGTAGACCGCGACCATCTTGTCGATGACCTCGAGGTTTTCGGGCTCGAGGTCGAGCAGCCGCGACCAGTAGTGGGCCGCACGATCGTGATCGTGGAGCCGGCTCTCGGTCACGCGGGCCAGCCGGCGCAGCAGCTGGGCCTTGCCGCTGGCCTTGCCCGTGACCTTGTGCTCGCGCTCGAGCGCGGCGACCAGCAGCTCGATGTCGTTGGCCTCCTGGGCCAGCAGCTGCAGCCGATGCAGGGCCTCGAGGTCGTTGCCGGTCAGCGAGAGGATCTCTTCGCAGGCCCACATCGCCTCGGCGGGGGCCGACAGATCGTGGTGCCACAGCTCGGCCATGCGCCGCAGCAGCGAGACCCGCTCGGCGTCGGCGCGGGCGACCTCGTACTGCTGACGCAGCAGCGCGATCACCTGGTTGTAGTCGCCGGCCCGATCGTAGAGGGCCGTCAGCGCCCGCGTCGCCTGCAGATCCTCGGGCGAGAGGTACAGCATCTCCGAGTACAGCTCGATCGCCCGCTGCGGGTTGACCTGGCGGTCGCGGTAGATCTGCGCGAGCCGCTTGATGATCTCGAGGCGCTTGCGCGGATCTTGAGCGCGGGCCAGCTCGGCCTCCTGGACCCGCACCATGTTGTCCCACATGCGCGTGCGCTTTTGGATGCGCGACATCTGCTCGCGCGGCTGCGGGTCGCGGGGGTACGACTGCGACATCCGGGCCCACGCGTCGACGGCCCCGTCGACGTCGCCCAGACGCCGCTCGCAGATCTCGGCGAGCTCGACGAATTCCTGGGCGAAGGCGTCGTCGTCGAGCGGGCTGGGGTGCCCGGCCCGGGCCGCGTCGGTGGCCTGCTCGATCTGGTAGAGCACCAGGTCGCGCAGCGCTCCCCAGGCCTGCTTGCGCCGAAAGTGCTCCTTGTAGCCCTCGAACGCCTCGGCATCGAAGGGCTCGCGCTCGAGCACCTTGAAGTAGAACAGCGCCGCGCGCTCGTGATCGTCGAGCTCGATGTGAAACACCTTGGCGGCCTCGAGCAGCGACGCGGTCGGGATCGCGTCGCCGAGCTGATCGATACGCCACTCGAGCAGGGCCGCGAGCGCGGTCCAGTCGGCGCTGTTGCGATACAGCCGCTCGAGCGCTTGCCAGGCCTCGCCGTCGGCGGGCTGGAACCGGCCGGCCTCCTCGTAGCAGACCCGGGCTTCCTCGTGCCGCTGCAGCCGCTGGTCGAGGTTCTCGGCCCGGCGCAGGAGCACGTTCACGCGCGCGGGCGGCTGCACGTAGGTCAGCACCCGGCGGTAGTGATCGTCGAGCTCCATCCAGTGGGCCTGCTCGGCGAGCACGTCCGCGTACATCTGGCCGGCCTCGAAGTGATCCGGGCGCAGGCTCAGCGTGCGCCGCAGCAGCTTGAGCGACTGCGGCATGTCGCCGGCTGCGCGAGCCAGCTGCGCCGCCTTCAAGAAGATGCTGGACGCCTTGGCCATGCCCTCGTCGCTGGCCTTGCCCGAGCCGAGGTACAGGGTGCCAAAGGCGTGGAGGGCCTCGAGGCTCTGCGGCGTCGACTTGATCGCCGCCTGCAGGTGCCGGGCGGCCCCGGCGAGATCTTGATGCTGGTCAGACGCGATCCGAGCCAGGCGCAGATGTAGCTCGCCGATCCGCGCCGCCACGGCGGGGTCGCTGGCGTAGCTGGGATGGGCCTCGAGCTGCGAGAGCTCGGCCTCCATCAGTCGTGACGCGCGCTGCCACGCGCCCGCCGACATGTGGAGATCGATCAGCTGATCGCTGGCCTCGGCCAGCATCGGATCTTGGGCGAGGGCCTGCTCGTAGTGCTCGACCGCCTCACCGATCGCGTGGAAGTGCCGGCGCTGCAGCTCGGCGTAGCCGTAGTGGAGCCCGGCGAGCAGCGATGGCTGGACCCGGCGCGCCCACGCCATCCGCCAGCGCAGCAGCGTGGCCAGCTCCTGGTGGCGGTCCATGCCCTGGTAGGCCATGTACAGCCGCTCGTAGGCCTGGTTGTTCTCCGGCTGGGCCAGCAGCACCCGGGCCAGGGCGTGGATCGCCGCTTCCTGGTCGTTGACGCGCTCGGCGAACAGCTCGTAGGCCAGCGACGCGAGCTCGGCGACCTTGGCGTGCTTGTCGATCTCACCCGCGATCGCGGCGGCGTGCTCGACGAGCAGCTTGGCCATCGACGACCAGTCGCCGATCTCACGCAGCTTGCGGCGCGCTCGAGCGAACGCGCGCTCGTCACCGAGCTTGGCGCGATAGTCCTCGAGCGCCTCCGCGTCATCATCCGCCCGAGCAGGGAGAGGGCAGGGCAGGGCAGAATCGATCTCGGCCATGGTCAAAGCTGCACGGTGCCAGAGGCCTGGGACGGTTTGGACCCAGCCCTGTGGGCCGGCAGACTATCATGAGGACGCCCGCAATGAGCTGATATCAGTTCGGGCTGAGATCAGCGCGGGTCGGGCTTCCGACCCGCTTGCGGGCGCAACCGATTGGCTTTTATGGGTGGCCAGGGGTAGGTTTTGGGCCGCTATCTTCATGGTCCGCGAGCGCAGTCACCACCAAGCCGGTCCGAGCCATCCGCGTCCGGCTCTCGAACCCGAGTCCCTGCGGCTCGAAAACGGCGTCTGGGTGCTGGCATTGCCCACCGACGCGCCAGCGCCGGGCTATCGCGGGGTTGTCTCGATCCAGCTGTGGGTCGCGGCTGGGGCCGCGTGCGAGCGCAAGCGTGAGCACGGCTGCGCACACCTGCTCGAGCACATGGTCTTCAAGCCGGTCGTGTCTGCCAACGGCGACCGGCGCGATCTCGCCGCAGTCATCGAGCAGCTTGGCGGCGACGTCAACGCGTTTACTTCGCATGACGAGACCGTGTTTCACGCGACGGTCCCCGCAGACGCCTTCGTCGAGACACTCGATGTCATGGTGGGCTCGCTGATCGACCGCGAGTTCGACGCAGACGAGCTCGCGCGCGAGCAGGAGGTCGTGGTCGAGGAGATCCGCCAGTACGCCGACGACCCGTCCGCGCGCAGCGTGCAGACGATGATGGCCGATCTCTACGAGGATCACCCCTACGCGCGCCCGGTCCTCGGCGAAGAGTCCGAGGTCTGCGCGCTGACCGGGGGGATCCTGCGCGGCTGGGCGCGCCGCCAACATCGAGGCGAGCGGGTGGTGCTGGTCGTCGCCGGGCCGGTTCCGTTCGAGCAGGTCGAGGCCAGCGCGCGGCGCTTGCTCGGAGACTTGCCGGCCGGGCGTCGCGCTCGCGCTCGACCGGGCCCTGTGCCGCTGACGCAGCCGCGGGTTCGGGTCGTGCGCGAGGACGTCCAGGAGGCCTACCTGCGGCTCGGGTGGCTGGGCGGCGACGCGCTGGCGCTCGAGGGCGTGGCGCTCGATGTCGCCGCGATCGCGCTCGGACAGGGCGAGTCGTCGCGGCTGGCCACGGGCGCGCGACGCCGCGACCGGCTGGTCTCCGACGCCTACGCGAGCTACCTCGGTGGGCTCGCCAGCGGCACCTTCATGATCAGCGCGCAGGCCGACGCCGACGTGGTCGAGGCTGCGACCGCGGCCTTGCTCGCCGAGATCGACGCGCTCGCTCGCGCGCCGCTCGAGGCCGAAGAATTCGCCCGTGCCCAGGCGGTGTTGCGCAGCTCGCTGGTCTATCGGCGCGAGACCGTGCAGGGCCAGGCCCACGCGCTGGCCTACTTCGCCGCGGCCAGCGGCCGGCTCGGGGCCGAGGCCGAGTACTTCGAGATCCTCGCTGGCCTGACCCCCGACCAGGTCCGCGACGTGTGCGCGCGCTACCTCGGGCGCGAGCGCGGCGCGATCACGATCTTGGTGCCGCGCGACAAGGTCGACGCCCGCGCGGCCAGGGCCATGTGCCGCCGGATCCTCCGCAGCTGCCAGGTCGACGCCGGGTCCGGGCGCCCGGCCGCTCGCCTGGCTCGACTGGCTCGACTGGATCAGCAGCCCACGTGCGACGAGCTCGGCACCTGGTGCGTGACCCACCGCAGCGGCCTGCGGATCGTCGCGCGCCCGGACCCGAGCTTGAGCATCGTCGCCGGGTGGTTGGTGTGGCCCGGCGGCCTGCGGCTCGAGTCCGGACGCAACGCCGGGATCTCGTCGCTGACGGGCGCGCTGCTCAACCGCGGCAACGCCTCGCGCGACGGGGACACCCTGGCCCGGGAGATCGAGGGGCTCGCGGCGGTGCTCGACGGCTTCTCCGGTCACAACAGCATCGGGCTGCAGACCGAGAGCCTCGCCGAGCACTTTCCCGCCGTGCTCACCCGCGCGCTCGAGTGCGCCCTCGATCCCACGTTTGCGCCCGAGGAGATCGACGAGGCCCGCCGGATCGTGATCGCGGATCTCGACGCTGACGCGGATGATCCCGGCCACCTCGCGTATCGCCAGATGCTGGCCGCCCTGTATGGCGCGCACCCGCATGGTCGCGACCTGCGCGGCACCCATACCAGCTTGGCCCGGTTCGACCACGCCAAGGTCGCCCGCAACTGGGCGCGCAACTATCCGATCGGCCGCGCGGTCCTGTCGCTCGCTGGCAAGTTCGACCTCGACGCGGTGCTCGCCCAAATTGATCGGCAGCTCGAGCCGGCTGAGACCGAGCCGTCCGGGCCCATGCCGACCTGGCCCGGAGCCGGTGCAAAGTGGCCCCGACGCCCGATCGAGCAGGTCATCGAGCGCGAGCGCGAGCAGGGCCAGTGCGTGATCGGGTTCCCCGGTCTGCCGCTCGGCGATCCCGACGGCGCCGCCCTCGACGTGCTGTGCGCGGTGCTCGGAGGTCAGGCCGGCCGGCTGTTCGAGTCGCTGCGCGAGCGCGAGGGCCTGGTCTATCAGGTCGGCGCGTCGTCGAGCGAGCACATCGACGCGGGGCACGTGGTGTTTCACGCGGCCGCCAGCCAGGACAAGCTCGACGCCGCACGCGCCGCGATCGAGGTCCAGATCGCGCGGATCATGGCCGAGCCGGTCGCGGCCGCGGAGCTGGATCGGGCCAAGCGCTGGCTGGTCGGGCAATTCGAGAGCGGCCTGCAGCGGCGCAGTCGCGTGGCGTCGCGCATGGTGTTCGGCGAGGCCTACGGACTCGGGGTCAACTACTACCTGCGCTATCCAGAGCGGGTGCAGCGGGTGAATCGCGAACAACTGCAAGTGCTCGCGAAGCGGCTGCTCGACCCCCGTCGGCAGGTGACCGTGCTGGTCCGCAGTCCCTGATCCTACATGCCGACCTACATGCCGACATAGCCAAGCACGTAGATGTCGTAGAGCGCGTGGGTCCAGACCGCGACCGCGAGCCCGCGGACCTGGTACACCAGCGCGAAGAACACCCCCGCGAGCGAGCGATACACGAACGGCGCGAACGCGAACGCCTCGCCGTGGGGTCCAAGGTGGTGCGCGAGCGAGAAGCTCAGCGACGAGATCACCAGCGCGGTGACCCATGCTTGCTTCTCGGGCATCGCACCTGCGAGCAGCCATGACAGCCCGCCGACCCCGATCAGCCGGAAGATCAGCTCTTCGTGGAGGCCCGCGCCGGCCGAGATCACGACCACATCCACGAAGCTCAGCCCGGTCGCGAGCGCGGCCGAGAGCTCGCTGCTGGTGCTGAGGCCCGGGACCAGCTCGACGAACCTGTGCATCACGAACAAGATGATCGAGCCCATCGACAGCGCGTAGAAGGTCGACTCGGCCAGGACCGGCACGAAGGCCTTGGGATCGAAGCTCTCGCGCTGGCGCAGCAGCAGCAAGATCGCGGCGTAGGCGATCAGCATGCTGCTGAGGATCACCAGATAGTTGCCGAGGTCGCGCTCGCACAGCTGCACGAGCGAGGCGGTCACGAAGTCGACGCCGTTGAGCCCGCGGCTGAGCAGGATCCCGAGCTGGTAGATGATGAACAGCGGGAACACCAAGATCGCGCTGGTCAGCGGATCCACGCGACCGGCGAGATGGTTGGCGAGCGTGCCCTTCGTCGCCGGGCGCGCGCGCTTCGGTCGCGGGGCCGCCGCGGGGTCTCGGTCGCTTGCCATCGTCGCCGATCCTGCGCCAAGCTCGGGCCCAGCCCCAAGAAAGCCGCGAGTTTCAGGGCGCGAACACACGTGACAGACGAGAGCCCCAGCATCGGTACGCTCGCGCAGCTCGCCGCCGTGTTCGTGGCGGGCGGCACGGGGGCGACCTTGCGCGTGCTGCTGTCCGGGCGGATCGAGCAGGCCCTCGTCGAGCGTCTCCCCTACGCAGGCGTCCTCGTCGTCAACCTGATCGGCTGTCTGTTGATCGGGTTCGCCGCAGCCGTGATCACCACCAGCGAGTGGCGCAACATCATCCTCGGCGGGCTGCTGGGCGGGTTCACGACCTACAGCGCGTTCGCGTTGCTGTCGGTCGACCTCGTCGGGCACCACCGGTTTGGCGTGCTCGCCACGCAGATCGGCGCGCACCTCGTCGGCGGTGTGCTGTGCGTGTGGGCCGGATTCTGGGCCGCGCGCGCGCTCGGGTTCGGCGTCTCCGCGGGCTGAGTCGCCGAAGCTGCGCGCGTGAGACCAGACTCTGGGCCGCGCGCGCTCGCCAAAACGAGAACGGGCGGAGCGATCTGAGAGACCGTCTCCGCCCGTGGGGCTCGTGTCGAGCGCCGACCTACTTCTTCTTCGACTTGGTCTTCTTGGCCGGCTTGGCCTTGGACTTGGTGGCCTTCTTCTTGGCCGCGGCCTTCTTCTTGGTCGCGGCCTGCTTCTTGGCCACCGGCTTGGTCTTGGAGACCTTCTTCTTGGCCGGCTTGGACTTGGTCTTCTTGGCGGGCTTGGCCTTGGCCTTGGACTTGGCGGGCTTGGCCTTGGCCTTGGACTTGGCCGGCTTGGCCTTGGACTTGGTCTTCTTGGCTGGCTTGGCCTTGGCCTTGGACTTGGTCTTCTTGGCCGGCTTGGTCTTCGACTTCGCCGCTGCCTTGGACTTGGTCTTGGTGGCCTTCTTCTTGGTGGCCTTCTTCGCGGCCTTCTTCTTGGCGGCGGCCTTGGGCTTGGCCTTCTTGGCGGCCTTGGGCTTGGCCTTCTTGGCCGGCTTCGCCTTCTTGGCCGGCTTGGACTTGGCCTTGGACTTGGTCTTGGCCTTCTTCTCGGCGGCGTCAGCCTTCTTTTTGGCGGCGGCGGCCTTCTTCTTCTCGGCGGCCTTCTTCTTCTTCTCGGCCGCGCGCAGCTTGGCGGCGGCCTTCTTCTTCTTGGCGGCCTCGGCCTTCTTCTTGGCCGCGGTCTTCCGCTTGCGCTCGGCGTCTTTCTTGGCCTTCTCGGCGGCCTTCTTCTTGCGCTCGGCGTCCTTCTTGGCCTTCTCGGCGGCGGCCTCCTTGGCCTTGGCGATCCGCTCTTTGTCGCGCTTGGCCTTCTCGGCGGCGGCCTCTTTGGCCTTCTTGAGCCGCTCTTTTTCCTTCTTGAGCTGCTCGCGCTCGCGCTCGGCCTCTTTGAGCTTCTTGAGCCGCTCTTTCTCCTTGGCCTTCTTCTCTTTTTCCTTCTCTTTGAGCTTGCGCTGGCGCTCGCGCTCGGCCTCGCGCTGCTTCTTGAGCTTGTCCGCTTCCTTCTTCTTGCGGTCGCGCTCTTTCTCCTTGAGCAGGCGCTGCTCCTCGCGCTCGGCCAGCTTGCGGTCGCGCTCTTCGTCGCGCTCGCGCTTCTCGGCCTCGCGCTTGCGCTTCTCTTCTTCGCGCTTGGCGGCCTTGTCGGCCCGCGCGCGCTCGCGCTCGGCCTTCTTCTCGGCGGCGGCGCGGGCACGCTCGAGGCGCTTGCGCTCCTGCTCCTCTTCGCGGGCCTTCTTGGCGGCGAGGCGGGCAGCCTCCTTCTCGGCACGAAGTCGCAGGCGCTCCTCCTCCTTGCGCTTGCGCTCGGCCTCTCGCTCTTTGCGCTTGGCCTCGCGCTCGGCTTCGCGCTGGCGCTGCTCGGCCTCGCGGCGCTCCTCCGCCTCTTGCCGCGCACGCTCCGCCGCGAGCCGACGCTCCTCGGCCTGGCGCTTCTTCTCGGCCTCTTCCTCGGCGAGCCGTCGCTCGCGCTCGGCGGCGATCTCTTCCGGGGTCGGGCCCATCTCGAGCTTGAGCAGATTTCGCAGCTCCTGCTCGTCGACCAGGTCGCCCCGCAGCTCCTCCTCGTCGACCCCACGTCCGTGGACGATCACGCGGTTGACGTTGTTGCGGAAGGTCACCTCGACCTTGTTGTCACCCAGGACCTCGCTGACAAACCCCACTCCGAAGCTCGGGTGGACCAACAGCTGATGCAGCACCAGCGCGGTCCGGGGGTTGTAGCGGACCGCCGTGGTGCGGTCGTAGTTCTGGATGCCTTGCAGCCAGTCGAGTTTCTCGAGTTTTCGTCGTCGGGTCACGGACACGGGCTCTGCGTCCTCTCCGGTCCCCCGAGGCTTCTTGAAGGCGTGGATGTCGCCGCAGACTGCGCATTGCACCCTGCGGACCTCCTCACCGTAGCTCTCGAGGATGATGTGTGAAGTATCTGCCCGACACTTGGGGCAGTACCCATCGGTCTCCCCGCCATTCGAGTTGTTACTCGATCCACCAAAGTGGCTCTCGAAGATCTGGTCCATCAGTGAAAACTCCCTCTGAGGGCCTTCAGAGGTCCCCTATCACGGCCAGATCCTCCCATACAAGCCATAAAGGTCTGAAATCTTGGCGAATTCGCGGTGGAGGGTCGGAACGGATGGGGCGTGGATTACATCCAACTACTTGAAAACATACAGTATTCTGGGATTGTTCGGAGCTGACCGCGGGGATGGGAGATCGCGCGACAGGATCCGTTTTCGCAGCCTGCTGTACAGCTGAGCCCCCGTACATCCTGCTAGTGAGGGGCCGAGTCGATTGTGACCGGCATCCGCTGGGGCCCGGAGTCTGGGGGCCGTGGTCGCAAGCAGGCCTCGCCGGACATGCCAGTGGGTCTCGCGCACGGGGCGCGCGTGGCTCTGGTTGGCCCAACCCTGGACCCAGCCGGTTCAAGCGGTTCGAGGCGCGCTGGCGGGCGCGTCTGGCTTCGCCTCGGTGCTCGCGGTGCCTGCGGTCTCGTCGAGCCGGCTCATGTAGGCCGCGTCGTTGCGCTCGAGGCCCATCGACTGGATTAGCTTGCGGACATCCTGGCCAGTGTTCTTGGCCTGGTCGGCGAGGCTGCCCAGCTCGCGACACACGACCCGAAACGCGCGGCCGTGCTCACCAGCCTGGGCGGCGATGATGTTGCCGTTGAGCGCGAGCAGCTGCAGGCGGCGCGCGACGTCGTCGATGAAGTGGATGATCGACTCCATGCCGTCGGCGCGCTCTTCGACGTCGGCGACCTGATCCTCGACGCCGCTGCGAGCCGCGGCCGCGAGCAGATCGAAGTAGGCCTCTTTGTCTTGAAACGCCTCGATCATGCCGACCGGCGCGAAGTCCTGGCCCCCCGACGCGTGCAGGGGCCGGCAGACCGCCAGGTACTCGCGGTCGCGGTACTCCACGGTGCCCTTGTAGACCTCGCGGCGGCGCAGGACTCGGTCGACGAGGTCACCGTGGGCGAACTCGTTGAGCTCCGGTGGGGTGCCGGCGTCGAGCACCGTGGCCACCGCGATCCGGCGGTTGCCCGCATAGATGGCGAAGCCGAGGCCGGTCGACTGGGACATGCGAGTGAGCAGCTCGCGGTCCTTGGACATCGGTCGCGAGCCGACGAGGATCTCGTCGTCCTGGCGCACGATCGTGCCCTCGTTGTGGAGCAGTCGCTCGGCGAGGGCGGTGGCCGCCACAGCCCGGTCGTAGCTGCGCCGAGTGATCACCTCTCGAACGGCTTGATAAATGTGGCTGCTGACGTCACTCACGCGCCCCGAGTGTACTTGCAGCGCTGGCTGTGTGGTAGGGACTCGGCATCATGACGAGTGACGGCCCGCAGAGCCCCGAGCAGACCGCGATTTTGCCCGATCCCGGACGCATGCCGCCGCGGGTGCGGATCGCCCCGAGCCCGACCGGTGACCCCCACGTCGGGACCGCCTACATCGGGCTGTTCAATTATGTATTCGCCCGCAAGCACGGCGGGACGTTCATCCTGCGGATCGAGGACACCGATCGGGTCCGCTCGTCGCTCAGCTCCGAGCAGGCGATCATCTCGGCGCTGCGCTGGCTGGGCCTGACCTGGGACGAGGGCCCGGACGTCGGCGGGCCGCACGGGCCCTACCGCCAGTCCGAGCGCCTGGACCTGTACACGCGTCACGCCAACCTGCTGCTCGACAAGGGCGCCGCGTACCGCTGTTTTTGTACGAAGGCGCGGCTCGACGAGCTGCGCGAGCACCAGCGGGCCAGCAAGGCCGCCCACTACGGCTACGACCGCCACTGTCGTGAGCTCGACCCGGCGCAGTCCCAGGCCCGGGCCGACGCCGGCGAGGCCCACGTGATCCGCATGAAGATGCCGACGATCGGCGAGACCGTCGTGGTCGACGGCCTCCGCGGCAGCATCCATCGGGCCAACGCCGAGAGCGACGATCAGGTCATCGTCAAGTCCGACGGGTTCCCCACCTACCACCTCGCCAACGTCGTCGACGATCACGACATGGGGATCACGCACGTGATCCGCGGCGAAGAGTGGATCTCGAGCACGCCCAAGCACATCGTGCTCTACGAGATGTTCGGCTGGGAGCCGCCGCGCTGGTACCACCTCGGGCTGCTCCGCAACCCCGACAAGTCCAAGCTCTCGAAGCGCAAGAACCCGGTCTCGATCGACTACTACCGCGACCTCGGCTACCTGCCGGAGACCCTGCTCAACTTCCTGGGCACGCTCGGGTTCTCGTTCGGCGACGACAAGGAGCGGTTCGACGTGGCCGAGATGACCGAGGTGTTCGACTGGTCCAAGGTCAGCGTCGGGGGTCCGGTGTTCGACCAGGCCAAGCTCGCCGCGTTCAACGCCGACGACATCCGCGCGCTGTCGATCGACCAGCTCCACGCGCAGATCATGGCGACCGTGCTGTCCGAGGATCGGATCAAGGCGATGCTCGCCGTGTCCCAGCCGCGCATCGATCTGCTCGACGACTTCATCCCCTACGTCAGCTTCTTCTTTGGTGGCAGCGTCGATCTGACCCCCGTGCTGCCCAAGTTTCGGATCAAGAAGCGGAGCCGAGCCGATGTCACCGGGATCCTCGAGCGCTACCTCGAGGACATCGAGCGAGACACCCGCGCCCGCGCCTTCACCGTCGAGGGGCTCGAAGCATTCTCGCGCGAATTTTGCGAGCAACACCAGTGGAAAGCACGCGAGCTATTCACGCTGTTGCGCCTCGCTGTCACCGGGCGCACCGCGAGTCCGGGCTTGTTCGAGACCATGCAGATCTGCGGCAAGGATCGCGTGCGTCGGCGTGTCCGCGACGTGATCGAGCAGCTTCGCAAGGGCGAGGACTGGTAGCGCTGCCGTCGGCCACGCCGCGGGTATCTGAGGCCACCTTGCATTTGTGACGTGGCCGATCGTCGGCCCGTGGTATAAGTGTTGTTGCAGCCCATCTGTCCCCAGACGCGAAAGTTCTACCTACATCGTTCAACCAGGGTGCCGCCTCTGTTCGTGGGAGTGCAGGCTCGTTCGGCGAGAAGCCCGAAGCGATTATCGTGCCACCCACCTACTTCATGTAGGGGTTGAACTTAACCGGCGGGGACAGGGGCTGTTTTTTACCCCCCCGGGGAGTTTCGCACTTTGCCATGCACGGCCGCTGGCGCGTCCGGTCGGTCGCTTCGCTCCCCCGATGGGCTGGTTCGTCTGTGCGCAGGGGTATGAGTGGCCCCCTATGAGGGGGCTCGTTATCTGTGGGTGGACATCGCTGGGTGAGTGCTCACAGCGGTCGCCTACTTGGGCTCCCTGGAAGGGGGCTTGTTTGTCTGTGGGTGGACATCTCGGTGGTCTCCCTCGGGGGCGGCTTGTGCATCGCAGGCAGCTGGACTGATCTGATCTGGGCTGAGCTGATCTGATCAGAGTGCTCGCCAGATTAGGATGGTGAGGAGGTTGATGAAGGTGAGGGGGATGAGCCAGCGGGCTTGGAGTTCGAGCTGGCGGGTGGTGGGGACCGCAGCGTGGGCGCGGAGGCGGGTTGCGAGGTAGAGGACGGCGGCGACTTCGAGGGCGAAGGTGAGGAACTCGAGGGCGACTTGAGGGGCGTGGGGGAGCAG
>NZ_PVNL01000086.1 GCF_002994635.1 Enhygromyxa salina
CGGCCCCCCCAGCAACTGCCCCCCGATTCCAACAGTGTTTCCGTCGTCTACGCCGCCGCAGACACACTGCAACTATCCTGACAGAGCCCCCGGTGTCCGCAGCGGAGACGACGTCGGCCAACCGTGGAGCGCACAAACGGCCGGATGAGGTCCCAGCCCGAACGTTCTGGCGCGGCGGAAAGCCACAGCGAAGCCCAAGCCCCCCGAAGTCATCCCCGATCCCCAAGGAATAGGCCAACGATCTTCAGCCAATCTTCGGGCTGGGACCTCATCCAGCCCGTGCGCGTTGCACCATCGCAGACGCCCCCCCGCGAACGAACTCAAATCCGCACCTCCACCTCTCAATCCAACATCAGGGACAACTCATGCGCGACCGCCCCTATGTCCGCAGCGGAGACAACGTCGGCCAACCGTGGAGCGCACAAAAGGCCGGATGAGGTCCCAGCCCGAACGTTCTGGCGCGGCGGAAAGCCACAGCGAAGCCCAAGCCCCCCCGAAGTCATCCCCGATCCCCAAGGAATAGGCCAACGATCTTCAGCCAATCTTCGGGCTGGGACCTCATCCAGCCCGTGCGCGTTGCACCATCGCAGACACGCCCCCCGCAAACGAACTCAAAGCCGCACCTCCAACTCTCAATCCAACATCAGCAAAAGCCCCCTCCTCTAGCAATCAATACTAGGCCGCGAAGAAAGCTCGCACTCCGCCCGCACCACCACATCCCCCGGCACCACCACCCCAGATCGCCGAATCAACTCGAACTCCAGATTCCGACGCTCCGCCACACAAGCCTCAGCCAGCTCATCCCCAGTCTTGGCAATCCAGCAAGCATCCTCCCCAGCCGGCAGCTCATACCCACCATCGCCAACCAAGCACTCGACGATGTCCTGCTCCGCCCCCCCAGCAGTCTGCGTCACATCACAGCTGAACTCGAGCGCCTCCGTCGACGCGTCGAGATCTAGGACACAAGCCGGGAAGCAAGCCGGCGGCAGCTCGACCTCGATCCCCGCGACGATATCCAAGATCGCAGGCGTATAGTCAGCCTCACACACCGAGTAGACGTTGCGCGCGTTCTCGGCCAACCCCGCCCCCATGAACGCCGACGCAAAGGCCTCGAGCCGGACCGGCGGCACCGCGGTCTGAAGCTCCCCGTTGACCTCGTTCTCGCAGCCCGCCCCGATCCCAAAGTCCCGCTGAAATTCGGGGTTCGGGCTGTCCGCATAGATCAGCTCGCCCGCGCCGCTGCTGTAGTCGGCCGGCACCCCCGCGATCACCGAGACCAGCACCTCGCGGCCACCGATCTTGGTCGCGGCGATCCCCTCGAGCAGATCGACGTAGCGCGACACCGGGCGCAGCACGGAGGCGTCAGGATCCGTGGTCAGCTCGCCGCTGGCGCCCAGGTTGGCGTCCCAGCAGTCGTCGTACGGGCTCTCGCCCGAGCACTGGACCCCGCCGTTCCAGCACACCGCCGACGTCACGCTCTCCGCCCCCTCGGCAAAGAAGGTGTCCTCGACGAACAGCTCGTTCTTCAGGCTGGGGTTGAACGAGCAGTCGACCTCGTCGGTCACGATCAGCACGGCCAGGATCGCGTCATCTCGCAAGAACCCAAACTCGGGCCGATCCACGTTCTGCATGTTGGTGAGCGCCCGCGCGGTGGCCTCGAGCGGCGACTCCCAGCCACAGCCGCTGATCCCCTGGGGGGCGAAGCACGCAAACGCGGCGTGCGTGTCGACGTCGGCGGGCAGGTTGTCGACCCCGTTGAAGCTCTGAATCCACGGGCGCGCGACGGCCTCACCGTCTGCGCTGATCGACGTGGGCTGGATCTCGAGGTCCGCGCTGCTCAGCCCGCACTGGGCCGCGCACGCGACGTCGAACTTGTCCTCTTTGGTCGCGGCCGAGCTGAAGGTGTGCGGACGATCCACGCACGACGACAGCTGCAGCTCGCCGCCGTTGGCGGTGTTGCCACACAGCGGACCGCCGATGTCGGTGGTCGTGATCCCGATCCGGTAGTCGGCCCCCGCGAGCTCGAGCCGCTCGATGAACGGGCCAAAGTTGGCCGCGAGGTTGGCCTGCTCGTCGCCCATCGACCCCGAGTTGTCGATCACCAGCAACACGTCGACCTTCTTGTTGACGTCGAGCGGCAGCCCGCCGATCTCGACGATGTTGCTCCCGAGCTCGACGGGCTTGATCGGGTGCGCGTTGCAGCCCGACGTGAAGCTCGCGGCGGCGAGCATGGGGAGGGCGACGGAC
Source organism: Enhygromyxa salina (assembly GCF_002994635.1). Classification (GTDB taxonomy): domain Bacteria; phylum Myxococcota_A; class Polyangia; order Nannocystales; family Nannocystaceae; genus Plesiocystis; species Plesiocystis salina_B. The sequence continues at coordinate 2,248 of NZ_PVNL01000086.1, forward strand.
GTGAGGGTGAGGCGGCGGTTCAGCATCACCGGTCACCAAAGCAAGGCCCTGGCCGCCAAAAAGCGCAGTGATTTCGCGGCAGAGCTTCGCGAGTGAGACAACAAGGTTGGCGACCGCGCGACGCTCGTGCAACCGCATTGCTGGCGGCTGGTGTCGCCACCCTCACTCGAGCTCGAACCCAAACACCCGATGCAGCGCCTCCACGTCCTGACTCGTGCATCGCCGCGTGCGGATCACGGTGATCGGGTTTCCGCCGGTCGTCGCCCGCAGGATCAGGCGCTCGGACTGGATCTCGATCACGCCAAATCCAGGGCGGACGGATGGCTCGCCGTAGATCGCGGCGAGTCGGCCCCAGACGGCGAGCACGTCGTGCTTGGCGAAGAAGTACTTGTAGGTCTCGGGGTGAATGCACGCGTAGTGGCGAACCCGAGTCGGCCCGCGCGCTGGCGCGATCACTGACTTCGCTCGACCGCAAACCCGCAGGTGGCGTCGCCCCGGCTGATGCAGGCGGTCTCTCGAGTGCCGCAAGTCCCGAGCCGATCCGCGATCGTGCCGACCCCGTAGACCAGCTCGAGCAGCCCGGCCGCGACGCCTGTGAGCATGAAGCAGGTCGGATCGCTGGCGCGCCCCCGATACTCACGATAGCCGAGCGCCTCGTAGCCGTTGAGCGACTCGAACTCGATGGTCTCGGCGCTGGGGTGGGCGGTGATGTGCCAGTTGCCCCACCCGAGCCCGTTGCTGATCGCCACCAGCGCGAAGATGTTGTCGCGCGGCTCGTGGATCATCGGCGCGACGAGGCCCTCCCACTCGACCGAGTTCATGATCCCGCGAAAGGTGTTCATCGCGCAGGTCTCACCATCGGCGATCAGCATGCGCTTCGCCGCTTTGTCGCGGCCGTGCGCGGACATCTGCTCGACGAAGCGGATGCAGATCAGGTTGTAGTAGTCGGCCGGGGTGTTGGCCAAGTACACGCTGAACGCCGGGATCAGCCCCTCGGCGTTGCCGTGGATCGGCATGTCCACGAGCGCCTGGATGATCGCGGGCTCGTCGACATGTTGTGAGCGCAGATACTCGCCAGTGGTCCTGGGCTCGAACGCTACGGGCTGCTTGGTGTTGGCGGCGATTGCCTGGGTTCGCCCGCCGTCGATCTCGAACACGCACTGGGCGTCGCCCCGGGCCATGCACTCGCGCTCACGGGCGTGGACGAGCTCGCCGGTCGCCGCCCAGATCGCCGCCTGAATGTAGCCTTCGGTGAAGGTGCACACGCCCTCGTCACGGGCACCAAAGCCGGCCAGCCACCCCTCTACATAGTGCGACGAGGTGGCGTGGACCCGGCCCTGTGGCGTCGGCGTGAGCACCAGCCGGCCGTAGCCGAGCTGCGCGTAGAGCTGCTCGGCGACGCCGAGCTTGGGCTCACTGTCGTCGGCGTCGCGCAGCGCCTGTGCGATCTGCTCGGCAAACACGGTCTCGGCGGCGCCACGAATGATCGCCCGACCGTCGACCGCGACCGCGCTCTCGAGCGTCCGCTGGACCCGGGCGTTATAGTGGTGGCAGTGAATGATCACATCTTTGCCGGCGATGGTGCGGCGGTATGACCTGGGATCGAATTGCAGCTGGAACTGACTCATGACGTGACGGGTCGCGCAGACGATCGGCGCATCGATGACGCGATCGCAGCTTCCAGGCTACCGTGAATTTCGAGCCCGTGCGTGGGGACATGCTCGCTCGCCAACAGCTGCGCCGTCCGCGGAGACACCCCTGTGAGGATCGGGTGCACGCCGATGAGGCGCAGCGAGCGTGCGGCGCTCAGCAGCCCAGCCGCGGCGGCGCCGTCGAATTCCGGAACGCCCGTGATGTCCAAGACGAGCGTTCGCGTGCCATCGCGGGCGACCCCCTCGAGCAGATCCTCGACAATCTCGGACAGGCGCTGGGTGTCGAGGGCACCGACCAACGGGACGACCGTCAGACCCCGCGCAATTGGAATGCGCGGGGCGGTCAGCGCTCGGATCGCCTGTCGCTGCGCGGCGATGACCTCTTCACTGTGCCGCAGTAGCTCGCGCTGTCGCTCCGCGCGTGCGTGCTCCATGTCGTGGCGATCCGTCGCGTCGCGCAGCGAGATGGCGTGCCCAGACAGACCCTTGGATGGGAGGTAGATCGGCCGGGCGTCGAGCTCGAGCCATCGCCCGTGCAGCATGAACTCGTCGCTACAACCCTCGCGCGACCACATGGCGTCGAGCCGCACACGCATGGGCTCGAACGCGGCAGGGGCCAACAGCGTGGCGAGCTCGCGCCCCGGCAGCAGCTCCTCACCAAGCAGTACGCCGTGGTCCGAGCGGAATTGCATGAGTTCGACAAAGCGCGCGTTGTAGTCGGTGATCGTAAGGGCCTCATCGACGAACACCAGCCCATCCGACGAGCCCCGGAGCGCCGCAGACCAGCGTCGGTGCTCACTGAACAGCTGGAGAACGAGGTTTTGAGGATTGTCGATACACTCGACCAGGACCATCCATTGTTGTGACTCTCGTACCAATACGATGCGTGCCAATCGCGCAACCTCGCCGACCTCGACGACGGCGATCGTATCGACAGGTTCAGTCGCGGCCTGCGTGGAGGCACGATCGATCAACATGCTCGCCCGGCGATCCCGGGGCGAGATGAGCTCCGACAGCTCGCGGTCCTGCACGTCTTCGGCCAAACAGCTGAAATCGCGCAAAAACGACGCGCTCGCCGTTCGAATTACGATGGCGTCGTCTGCGATCAACACCCCGACCGGGAGGTCATCGTAGGTTCGTGTGCCCATGGAGTTGCCGGCACATAGCAGGCATCGGCTCGACTGACACGCGCGAAGATCCGAACGTCCGCCGGATCCCCGCACGGCGAGCACCGCGTGTCAGGGCCTGCGTCTGCGAGCTAGCGCTAGCTCGAGCTGGCACCCGCCCCAGGCTCACCTGCAGGGAGGTCCAAATAGAATCGAGTCCCCCGGCCGGGGGCACTGTCGACGCTCAGCTCGCCGCCGTGGTCTCGCGCGATCCCGTGTGACACCGCCAACCCCAACCCGGTGCCCTGGTCGCGCCCCTTGGTCGTGAAGAACGGATCGAAGATCCGCGGCAGGATATCGGCAGGGATCCCAGGTCCGAGGTCCTCGACGGTCAGGCGGACCCAGGTGCCACCGGGTGCGTGCTCGGGTCGCTCGAGCTCCTCGCCGCGAATCTCGATCCATTTCTCGCGGTCGCCGTCACGACCGACGCTGTTGAGCGCGTCGCGGGCGTTGGTGACCAGGTTCATGACGATCTGCTGGATCTGCTGACCACGGCAACGAACGAGCGGCAGCCCGGGGGGGATCGCGACCCGCAGCTTGATGTGATCCTTGTGCACGATCGAGTGGATCAGCGACAGCGTGCGGGCGACCAGCACACCGAGGTCCGTGTCGGCGATCGGCTGCAGGCCCTCGTGGCGAGAGAACGCGAGCAGGTTGCGGACGATCGTGGCGACGCGCTCGGACTCGCAGACGATCTCGCTGGCGAATTCCTGCACGAGCGCGGCCTGGTCGACGTTGCTGCTGATCAGCTCGGCGTAGTTCATGATCCCCTGGATCGGGTTGTTGATCTCGTGGGCGACGCCGCTCGCTAGGGTCCCGATCGACTCGAGCCGCTGTTGCTGGCGCAGCTGGGCCTCGAGCGCGCGCTTGTCGGCCTCCGCCTGCTTGCGCGCGCTGATGTCGGTGGCGATCGCGATCGCCTTGCGATGGGTCCGCTGCTCGAAGCCACCGCTGGCCTGGAGCTCGATCGGGGCCAGTCGCGCGGTGTACCAGCGAGCCGGGCCGACCTCCCGGGGGACCTCGATCTCGAGCTCCTGGATCGTGCCCTCGAGCAGCACCGCGTCGACGGCGGCTCGCCAGCGCGCCGCCGCCGAAGAGCCCGCGAACAGCTCGGGCATGCGATGGCGTGGATCCGAGTCGGTCGCCGACGCGCCCGCCCCACTCATGCCGCTGCGATTGACGAACTCGACCTCGCCGTCCTCGTCGATCAGGGCGATCAGATCCGGGGCGCCGTCGACGAGCGAGCGCCAGCGGGCCTCACCCTCGCGCAGCGCGTCGTGAACCCGCGCGTGCTCGAGCGCGCCAGCTGCCTGTCCACAGATCAGCTGCAGGACATCGAGTCGGTCAGGGGTGAAGCAGCTGCGGCTCAGCCGGTTCTCGAGCACCAGCACACCGCGCGTGCGCTTGCTCTGCACGATCGGCATCCCGAGCAGCGACAGCACGCCGCGCTGGGCCACGTAGGGATCTTCGCCAAACCGAGGATCGTCGCTGGCGTCCTCGAGGACCACGTCCTTGCCGGTCCGCAGCACGTAGTTGATGAGTGAGGTCGGCGCCTGATCCCCGGCGAGATCGAGGGCCAGCGGCCTCGCTCGGGCGGGCACGGCCGAGTCCAGCGCGCTCTCGGCCACGATCCCAAACACACCGCCGTGCTCGAGCACCAGCATGCCATGGTCCGCGCCCGCGTTGGTGATTGCGACCTCCAGGACCGCCGCGGTGACCTGGTCCAGACGTAGATCCGCACGGATCGCCGCGACGCTGCGCAGGACGCTGTCGAAGTCGAGCGCGCCGGCCCGGCTGCGACGCTCGCGGTCGCTCGAGCTGGTCCCAGGCGCCAGTGGACTCGAGCTCGAGCGGGTGACGCCGGCCTCGCGGGCGAGCGGGACCGCGAACTCTTCGGGGTGGCTGGCGCGGAGCTGCTCGAGCTTCGCGCCGGCTCCCCAGGCCGCGTAGGCGCTCCATGCCTGCCGACGCGCACCCGCGGCGAAGCCGGTCAGGCCGTCTCGATCAGCGAGCGCGGCGAGCTGCTCGGCGGCGAGGCCCTCGACCCACCGACAGCCGCGCTCGTGCGCGTGGGCCCGCGCGCGCTCGAGCGCGGCGGCGATCCGCGAGGCGTCGTCGGCGAGCAGGCCCTCGGCGAGGTCGAGGTAGTGCGCATAGTTGTCCTCGCAGTTCGCAGCCCACTCGCGCACGATCTCGAGCGCGCGCTCACCCGCGCTCGCGGTCGGCTGGCCAGCCGCGCGCACAGCCTGGGCGGCGATGATCGCCGTCAACGCCACCCGCGGGATCATCCACGAGCCAAACAACACGCGCTCGACCGTGTCGATGATGCGCAGGCACGCGCGCAGGGCGTTGTCATGCTCGCCGAGCACCACGCTGACCATCGCACCGTTGGCGATCGTCACGTACAGCGAGTAGCGGCTGCCCGCGCCAGCCTCGATCGGCTCGGGCTGCAGCCGCGCGCGAGCCTGGTCGAGCTCGGCGTCACTGGCTCGACCACCCAGCACGACCCCGAGCGCGCTCAAGTTCGAGGCGACCACGCAGGCCTCGGCCGACGCCCGCGCGCCGAGCTGCTGCTCGAACCTGTCGCACAGCCGGCCGAGCACCTGCAGGTGGGTGCCCACTTCGAGGTTCATCGACAGCGCGACCGCGCCCGTGTAGCCGGCCCACAGGAAGTCGCCGACCTCGAGCGCGCGGACGAACGCGGCGTCCATGCGCGAGAGCGGCTCGATGAACGGCCGCCCGAGGTGCGCGACAAACAGCTGAGAGACCGAATCGACTTGCACTTGCGTGGGCCGAGAGTCCACCTGCTCGGCCAGCGCGATCGCCAGCTGGGAGGCTCGAATCGCGCCTTCGACCTCGCCCAACATCGAGCCCACGCAGATCGCCAGCTGGGCGATCCCAAGCGAGGCTCCGGGGCAGACCCCGTAGCGCAGCAGCCACTGCAGCTGGGTGCAGATCAGCACGACGTAGGCGTTTGGATCGGTCACGTAGGCCGCCGTCTTGGTCGGCGTCAGGATCTCCATGACCGCGAACGCGCGCTCGTCCGTGCACGGCGGCATCGCCATGAGCTGCTCGAGCTCGAGATCACGGACGCTGCGCCACGCTCGCTCGAGCTGAGCGCGCGCGGAGGCTGGCGTGATCGCGGGCTCGATCGTGCAGCCATGCCGCGCCAGGGCGGCGCGCCCGAGCTGCTCGGCCTCGGCGTTTCGACCACACAGTCGAAGATGGGCGACCCAGCTGGCGGCCGCGCGGGCGTGGTCGCGCGATTCCAGGCGCCAGTCCAACAGCGACTCGAACGCGCGCTCGGCCAGCTCCGCCCGCCCGCAGGCGGCCAGGACCTGCGCGCGCGCGAACGTCAGCTCGACGATCGTCTGATAGTGGGGCGCGTTTAGCCCGTCGCGGGCGACCACCTCGCGCTCGTCCGTCACCAGCCCGAGGCCGTGCTCGAGGTAGCGCAGCGCCGGCTCGTAGGCGGCGCTGTCGAGCGCCCGTCGGCCGGCGCGGAGGTTGAGCTCGGCGAGGCGCAGGCGGGCGGACGCGTCGAGCTCACCCGCGCCCGCGAGCCCGGCGTCGAGATGATCGACGACCTCGAACAGCTTGTCCCCGACTCCCACCCCCGCATCTAGCTTGCCGAGCAAGTGCTGCCCGATCCGCCAGCGCAGCCGCTGGCGCAGCTCGAGCCCAGCCTCAAGGCTCGCCAGCTCGCGAATGCCCTGGTGGGCGAACCGGTACTCGCCGCGGACGTGGTCGATCAGCCCAGCCGCGACGAGATCGTACAAGGTCGCGGCCAGCTGGACGCCGCTGCGATCGCAGATCAGCTCGACCGTGGCCAGCTCGAAGCTGTCTCCGATGCAGGCCGCGCGCTGCAGCAGCTCACGCGCGTGCTCGGGCAGCGCAGCGAGCTTGGCGGCCATGAGCTCGAGCGCGTTGTCGGGGATCCCGGCGGCCTCGATCGCGTCGTCGTCGTAGCTCCAGCCACCGTCCACGCCCGCGCGCATCAGCCCAGCCTCGTACAGATGCGTGAGCAGCTGGCGGATGAACAGCGGGTTGTTGTCGGTCTTGCGCACGACCAACTCGACCAGGGATCCGAGCTCCGCGGCGGGACGCGCGAGCGCATCGGCGAGCAGCTGCTCGACCGCTGGACGCGACAGCGGCCCCAGCTCGACGACCCGGCCCCGCTCGTCGGGGAGCTTCATGACCAGCCGATCCAGCGCGGGCGTGTGGCCGGCCTCGCCCGTGCGCACGCTGCCGACCAACAACATCGATCCATGACGACCGCCGTCGAGCAGCGCCTCGAGCAGGGCCAGGCTGCTGTTGTCCGCCCACTGCAGGTCCTCGAGCACCAACACCAGCGGCCGGCCCTCGCGGCAGAACACCGACAAGAACCGCGCGAGCCCAAAGTGCACGCGGTTGCGGGCCTCGACCGGCTCGAGCGACGGGGCCGCGGGCTGTTCGCCCACGATCAGGGCGAGGATCGGGACCAGCTCGACGACCGCGCTGCCGAGCCCGCCGAGCGCTGCAGCCAGGCGGTCGCGCCAGCGCTCGAGCCGGGCCTCGCTCTCGGTCAGGAGCTGCTCGACGAGGCTGGCGAGGGCCTGCACGAACCCCGAGTAGGGCCGATCCCGATCGAATTTACCGCGGCCGACGTAGCTGCCGTAGGCCGCGACCGCCACGTCGAAGTCGGAGATCAACGCCGACTTGCCGATGCCCCCTGGCCCCGACACCAACAGCAAGCGCGCGCTGTCAGCTTGGGTCACGAGCTCGAGCTCGGCCGCGAGGGCCTCACGCTCGGCCGCTCGACCGTAGAGCTGGTGCGGCAGTTGGAGCTCGCGGGAGGTGTCTTCGGTGCCCAGGACAAACCCGACGCCCTCGTCGCCGGCCGCGAGCAGCCGGTCGAGCCGGCGCAGGTCGGCGGCCAAGCCCGCCGCCGTCTGGTAGCGGTGCTCCGGCGCCTTGGCCAACAACTCGAGCACGAGCCGGACCAGGCCGTCGGGCAGGCCGGGTCGATGGGTCGCGGGCGAGACCGGGACCCGAGCCAGGTGCGCATGGATGAGCTCGAGCGGCGCCGCATACTCGAACGGCCGACGCCCAGTGAGCAGCTCGTAGAAGGTCACCCCCAGCGAGTAGAGATCGCTGCGAAAGTCGACCGGACGACCGGTACGACCGGTCTGCTCGGGGGAGATGTACGGCAGCGTGCCCTCGAGCACAGCCGGATCGTAGATGTGGCGCCGCTCGCCCTCGAGCAGCACCGAGATCCCAAAGTCGGCGATCTGAACCCCCTGCGTGGCCGGGTCGATCAGGATGTTGGTCGGCTTGATGTCGCGGTGAATGATCCGACACTCATGGATCCGCTCGAGGATCGTCGCGAGCTGCACCGCGATCGTCATGAAGTTGGCCACGGGCAGCGCCCGCCCGCCGCAGTGAACGGCGAGGTTGACCCCCGGCGAGCGATCGAGCAGCAACACCAGCTGCTCGCCGACGCGCTGAAGCTCGAGCGCCCGAACCACCCCTTCGACGTCGAGCCCGCGAAGCAGGGCGAATTCGTGCTCGACGCGCGCTTCGAGGTCCTCGCCGCCAAGGTCGAACACCTTGGCGATCACCGGCCGGCGATCGGACCGGCGCACGGCCTCGTAGATCCGCGACTGCCCCGCGGCCCGCAGCAGACGTGCGTCCGTGTACCCCGTCAGAGACAGCTCCGTCGGTGTTCCGCTCGGGCCCGCTGTGCGTGGCTCGTGTCGCATGCCCGGCCTCGCAGGCGAACCCACGCGATTTACCCCGGCGGAATGAAGAAGCCGCTGATCGTCTGCTTGATCTTCCAGCCGTCAGGCGTGCGCACGTAGGTGTCGTCGTAGGACCCGGACAGCGGGATCACGACGGCGTCCGGTCCCGCAGGGAGGGTGCGAATCAAGTAGTACCAGCTGCCCGTGGCGGTGTCTCCGGTGACGGAGATTAGCGGATTCGCCACATAGTGGGTGCTCCACTGCGTGCCTTGCGGGAGCAGGTTCTCGAACGCGTTGAGCAGCGCCGCGCGCCCTTCGAACTTGCCGTAGGGACCGAGATCGAGCACCCCGTCGTCGGTGAACAAGTCCGCGAGCGCAATCGCGCTGGCGGCTCCCGGCGCATTGAACACGGCGTCTGACCGGCGAGCGTATTGCGCCTTGAGCTCCTTTAGGTGCTCGCGATCCTGAAGTTCGCGAATACGCGCAGCGAGAACATGAGGATTGTGGTCGTTGTCGGGGTTGGGCATCTCAGCTACCGGGCGTTCAGTGCGCGGGCTTCACGCTGCGCGCAGATCGTTCGCCTCACTCACTATATACCCAGCGGCGCTCAAATTGTGCGGGAGTGTTGGGAAATCTACCCGGCAGCGGGACGCGGCGTTTGCACACATCGCGGTCCACGACCCGCTGATCCCGTGATTCCAATGCGGGATGTGGCCAACACATTTTGTATGCGGATAGTGTCCTGACTACCCTCAAAACAATCCCTGCACGAAGGCGCTCGACTGGGCGCTCGGTCCCCGATTCCGGTGGTGCGAATGCCCGAGACCGGCGACCGGAACATGATAGTGTGCGCGAATGCGACGCGGAACGATCGTCTGGCTTGGACTGGCCCTTCTCTGCGCTTGTGGTGATGACGTCACCGTCGACGGCGGCACGCTAGAAGCCGGGCTCAGCGGCGAGACCAACGCAGACCCGGGCGACGGCGACCCCGGCGACGGTGACCCCGGCGACGGCGACCCCGGTGATGGCGACGGCGACCCCGGTGATGGCGACGGCGACCCCGGTGATGGCGACGGCGACCCCGGTGATGGCGACGGCGACCCCGGGCCTCCGTTCGTCCCCTTCGCCCAGGCTGACTGGGCCCGAGGCGGGATCGCCATCGATCGCGTGGAGGTCAATCAGGCCGTGGCGATCGAGGTCGTGTCGGGGGGTCAGCTGATCCCGGTCGAGCAGCGAACCGGCGGCTTGGTCAAGGATCGCAACACGCTGATCCAGGTGTTCTGGACCATCCCCGGGGGCTGGCAGCCGCGGCCGATCAAGGCCAAGCTGCACATCCGCAACACCCAAAACCAGCTCGAGCTGGTCGAGCTCACCAAGACGATCTCGGGCGCGCCCTCGGCCGGCAGCATCGACGGTCCGATCACCTTCGCGCTGCCGGCCGAGCAGTTTGGGGGTGACCTCGAATTCTTCATCGAGCTGTGGGAGGGCGAGGGCGGTCACGACAACCTCGCGGCCTCCAGCGCGTCGCCCTCGGCCCCGGCTGGCGGCATGCAGCCAATTGGCGTGACCACCGAGCCGATGGAGGCCAAGGTCGTGTTGGTGCCCGTGCAATACGACTATGGCAATTGCCACACGAACACCAACAACATCATCAATACCAACTTTCAGAACTTTCAGGACTGGTTCTTCGCGCAAAACCCCATTCACACGTTGAACATGACGATCCACCCCGAGACGTTGGTGTTGGACACCCAGCTGACCACCCTCAGCCAGATCAACAGCAGGCTGGCCGCCCTGCGGTTCACGGACTTCGCCGAGCCCAACGAGTACTACCACGCGATCGTCAACTCGTGCTCGGGCGGGGTCGACGGCGCCGGGGGGCTCGCGCCAGGCACCCCGGGTCCCTACAAGGGCTCCGGAGACCTGCGGGTCTCGACCTCGCTGTGGGTCGACGCCGGGTGGACCCGCGACACGATCGTGCACGAGCTCGGCCACAACCAGGGCCGGCCGCACTCGCCCTGCGGCAACCCCGACGGGCCCGACGAGAACTACCCGCACGCTGGGTCGAGCATCGGCGCGTGGGGCTTCAACGTCGTGAGCTTCGCGTGGTACAGCCCCAGCACCCGCAAGGACTACATGAGCTACTGCAGCCCAGCGTGGGTGTCCGACTGGACCTGGGGGTTCGTGCACGAGCAGGTTCGCCAGCTGACGTCGTGGGACTATTCTGGGGCCGGGGCCGGGAGCGATGATCAGTTCGTCGAGGTCCTGCACGGCTGGGTTCACCCCTCGGGCCTCGAGCAGTGGTGGACGTCACCGGGCGAGCTCCCCGACGAAATGCTGACCGCCAGCGACTACGTGGGGTTCTACGCCGACGACGGCGAGCTCATCGACCAGCTGCCCGCCGCCAGCTGGCTGCTCGACGACGGCAAGACCCGCTACTTCATGGCCGAGGTTCCCGACTCGGATCTGCCGCTGGTCGATCAGATCGTGCGCATCTCCAACGACGTCGCGACCGTGGTCCCGCGCGGGCAGATCACCCGCCGCTTCGACAACTAGAGGCTGAAGACTGAGAGTCACACATGCGCAGCTGCACCGAGCCCACGACGCTGACCGCGGCCCTCGCCGCCCTGCTGATCCCCCTCATGCCGATCACGCAGATCACGGCCTGCGGCGGGGACGACGACGGGGGCAGCGAGATCGCCAACCCCGACACTACCGGTGACGGCGATCCAGGTGACGGCGACCCTGGCGACGGCGACCCTGGTGACGGCGACGGCGACCCCGGCGACGGCGACGGCGATCCAGGTGACGGCGACGGCGACGGACCGTGCGCGTCGAGCTGGGAGCAGACCCAGATGAAGGTCAACGGCCAGATCCACGCGGCCTTCGCTGTCGACGTCGCGCCCAACGGCGAGTTCGTCGCGGCCGGGCGGATAGACAACGCCAACTTCGACGCGTGGATCGGCAAGTTCAGCGCCGACGGCGAGCCGCTGTGGAGCGAGGTGGTCGACAGCGGCGGCGTCGACTTCGCGTCGGGCGTGGTGTTCGACGACGCGGGCGATGTGATCGTCGTCGGCAGCCTGCAGGGCGTCAGCGGCAAGGATCTGTGGGTCGAGAAGCGCAGCGGCGCCGACGGCAGCCTGGCCTGGACGCTCACGGAGGTCAGCAATTTCGCGGGGGACAACGAGCCGGGTGACGTCGCGCTGGCGCCCGATGGCACGATCGTGGTGTCAGGCAGCGTGCGCATGGGCGATCAAGACTCGGACATCTGGGTCCGCAAGCTCGCCAGCGCCGACGGCTCACCGAGCTGGACGGCGACCTTCTCGGGCAACGTCGACATGAGCGGGTTCTCGATCGATCGCGGCGCGTCGCTCTCGGTCGCGCCCAACGGCTCGATCTACGTGGGCGGCGAGGTCGGCGTCGACTTCCAGACCCGCGAGGCGGTGCTGCTGGCCTACGGGCCCGACGGCGGCTCCGAGCAGTGGCAGCTGAGCCCGCACGTGACCGGCGGCAGCCACCTGCACCAGTCGGTCGGGGTCGCGGCGGGGCCCGACAGCGAGGTCTACTTTGCGGTCTACCAGAGCAGCGGACTGTGGCGGTTTTGGGTCCATCGCGCGTCCGCAGCTGGCGAGCTCGGGTGGGAGCTGACCGAAGAGGACTTCGTGTACGCGCCCACCAAGAGCTGGGGCGTGGCCGGGCTGGCAGTGAGTGACGACGGCCTGCTGACGATCGGCGGCTCGCTGCGCAACGAAGAGACCGGCCAGGGCATCGACTGGTCCGAGGTCTGGATCGCCAATATCTCGCTGGCGGGCGAGGGTCAGTGCATCGGCGCGCATACGTGGAAGAACGCGCACATCATCCCGGCTTCGACCTTCAACTATGGGCTCGCCGAAGGGCCAAACGGCACGGTCGTGGTCGGTGAGATCCGCGACGGGCCCGAGAACTACCTCTGGCTCGGGGGGTTTCTTTGAGACCCCCGGCTGTATTTGACCCCACATACAGTTTGGCACTTCGCCGACTGCAGCCGCTGACGCGTCTGGTCGCTTCGCTCCTCGGGGGCGTTTGTTGGCGTCCGCATGTGTGGCCCCCTAAAAGGGCTTTTAACGCGCGTTCGGGCGGGCGCCAGATGGCTCCTAACGCGCGTCCGGGCGGACGCCAGAACGACTTCGAGCTCGAGGCCGACGGCGCGATGAGAGCACTCTACGAGGCTTGCGGCTGGGGGCGCGGCAGTGTTTGCCGCGCGAGCGGGGCGGGTTGAAGTTGGAACAACGCGTGCACACTCGTGGGGCATGTCGCTGATCAACAAGCAACGAGCACGAGCTGTCGTGGCGCTCGTCAGTGGGGCCACCCTCGCCGTCTTGGCCGCGTGCTCGCAGTACAAGAATAACGACAACGACCAGGCGACGGCGCGCCCGGCCAATGAGGTCACCCCGTCGAATGAGCAGCCGCTCGAGCCCAGGATCGAGCCTGACCGTGAGCAGGCTGACCGGGCGACGTTGGCACCCGAGGCCGAGCTGCCCGGCGTGGTGCCCGGCGTGGACTGGTCCGATCCTGACAAGGTGCCCGTGCAGATCACCGCGGTGGTCGTCGACGTCGGGCTCGCCGATCTCTGCGGGATCGAGCGAGCCAAGGCCTACTTCGAGTACGACAGCGCCAAGCTGACCGCGGAGGGCGAGCAGATCGTGGCCGGGATCGCGGCCTGCTTCGACGACGGACCCCTCAAAGGTCAGACCCTACAGATCGTGGGTCACACCGATCCACGCGGATCCGACGCCTACAACGAGCAGCTGGGCAAGAGCCGGGCGGAGACGGTCGCGGAGGTGCTGCGCGAGCACGGTGTGGCCAAGCGTCGGGTCGAGACCGAGAGCGTCGGTGAGAAACAGGCCCATCCCGATCCCGACATGTGGCCGAGGGATCGTCGCGTGGAGCTGCGAGTCGGGAGCTAGGAGGTCGAGGTCATCAAGCTGCAGATCCGCAACGCGACCCACGCGATCTTCGCTGAATGGCCGGGCTCGGACCAGTCGTGAGCTATGGGCGGCGACTGGTCGCCGGGCACGTCGTTGCGTGGATGGACCCGCCGCACGCGCTGGGCTAAAAGCCCGCCCACCATGGCGTGGTTCTACGAGCACTACAGGGACATCTCGGCGACCGGCATCAACACCAAGAGCTTGGTGCACGAGGAGAAGAGCGAGTTTCAGGCGATCGAAGTGCACGAGACCGTCGGCCACGGTCGGCTGCTGACCCTCGATGACATGGTCATGGTCACCGAGCTCGACGAGTTCGTGTACCACGACCTGCTGACCCACGTGCCGCTGTGTGTCCACCCCAACCCGCGCCAGGTCCTGGTCGTCGGCGGCGGGGATGGCGGCTCGGTCCGCGAGGTGCTCAAGCACGCGAGCGTCGAGCGGGTCGTGCAGTGCGAGATCGACGAGCGAGTCACCCGCGTGTGCCAGGAGTACATCCCCTCGGTCGCGGGCGCGCTCGAGGACCCGCGCGTGGAGCTGGTGTTCGCGGACGCGGCGGCCTACGTCAAGCAGCACGAGAACAGCTTCGACGCGATCCTGGTCGACTCGACCGAGCCGATCGGCCCGGCCGCGGCGCTGTTCGCCGAGGCGTTCTTCCGCGACCTCGCGGCGGCGCTCCGGCCCGGCGGGATCATCAGCTCGCAGGCCGAGTCGCCCTACTACGCGCCCGAGGTGGTGCGTGATCTGTTCGGCACGGTCCGGCGCGTGTTCAACCAGGTCCACGCGTACTACGGCGTGATCCCGACCTACCCCGGAGGCGGCTGGGTGTTCTGCCTGGCCAGCGACTCGCTCACGCCCGACCAGGTCGATCTCGAGCGCGCCGCCGCGCTGTCGAGCCGCTACTACTCGCCAGCCGTGGCGGCTGGCGCGTTCATGCTGCCCAACTTCATCTCCAAGCTGGTCACGCCGTGAACACGACCACGCGGTTCTTGGGTGCAGGGCCGGCCACCGACGCAGGCCAGGCCCGCGCGGCGCTCGTCGGGGTCCCCTACGACGGGGCGGTGACCTATCGCAGCGGCGCCAGCGAGGGGCCCGACGGCCTGCGCCTGGCGTCGGACAGCATCGAGACCTACTGCCCCAAGCTCGATCGTTCCCTCGACGAATTCGGGTACGTCGACTTTGGAGATCTGGTCGTCGACGTGCCCGAGCCGGGCGCGATCGCTGGCGCGACGCCTGGCGAGCGGCTGGTGCGATCGCTGCGCAAGCAGCTCGACGCCCTGCCCGTGCTGCCGCTGGTTGCGATCGGCGGGGATCACCTGGTCGCCTACCCCTTCGTCGAGCGAGCGCTCGAGCAGCACCCCAACCTGCAGATCATCCACGTCGACGCGCACATGGATCTGCGCGCGGCGTGGGACGGTGAGCCCTACAATCACGCGACCGTGCTCGGGCGCCTGCGCGACCGCATGGGGCCCGATCACCGCCTCCACCAGTGGGGGATTCGCTCGGGTGAGCGGACCGAGTACCAGCTCGCCGCCGACGATCCCCGGATCGAGCTGCTCGGTGCGTCGCTCGAGCCGATGGCGGCCCGCGTGCGTGAGCTGCTCGCCGCTGACCTGCCGATCTACGTGACCCTCGACGTCGACGGCATCGATCCAGCGGACATCCCCGGCACCGGTACACCCGAGCCCGACGGCCTGCGGTTTGGCGTGGTCGAGGCCGCGCTGGGGCTGCTGGCGAGCGCGCCGACGAAGGGCCCGGGGTTGATCGGCGCGGACGTGGTCGAGCTCGCGCCTGCGATCGATCCGACCGGACGCTCGCAGGTCGCGGTCGCCCGCCTGGTTCGCACGCTGCTGCTCGGGCTGGTCCGGGCGTCGGCGTGACGCCGGATCGCGCTCAGCGACGCGCGGTTCCTCTGCTAGAGTGGACTTGATGCCTGCGGCGCAGATCCTGGTGCTGGCGACGCTGATCGCGGGCGATCCAGAATTTGCGCTGCACCTGCGGGCCCCGGCGATCGAGGTCGCGCCAGCGGTCAGCCCGAGCTCGCCGCACGCGCCCGCCCCCGATCAGCTCCCGATCCCCTACGACGACGCGGTCCCGATCCCACCGGTGGAGCACGCGGCCACGGACCTGCAGCGGCCTGATCCCGCCCAGCCCCGGCGCAAGCTCGGCACCAACACGACGATCTTCGTCAACTTCGACGGGGTCACGATCGGCGCCTGCTCGCCGCCGAACAGCCACGAGAATTGCTCGTCGCTCGAGGCCGGCAATACCTTCGCGCCGTACAGCGGCAGCCTCGCCCATCGCGTGGCGATCCTCGACGCGATGCGATCGCAGGTCAACGAGCTGGGCGTCCGCGTCACGGGCCAGCGGCCGCCGGACAGCGAGTCGTATGTGATGGTCGTGTACGGCGGGGAGTCGGTCGACGAAGAGGCGCTCGGCCGCGCGCCAGCTGGCGACTGCTGGGATGATCGGCCCAACGAGATCGCCCACGTGTACCTCGACGGCGAGCGCAGCTCGTGGGTCAACGGCGGGGCCTCGACCGCCCTGCACGAGTCGGCGCACACCTGGGGCTTCGACCACCTCGGGCTCGAGCACACGCTCATGGCCCCGAGCGGGGGCAACACGATCACCAAGTTCTTCGACGGTTGCGCGCAGATCGTCACGGACACCGCGCTCACCCCGGTCGAGGAGACGGGTAGCTGCCCGCAGATCAGCCTCGAGCAGTGCGGGCTCCCGGACTTTCAGAACGACCTGGCGATGATGCGGCTGCTGTTTGGCGAGCCCTACATCGACGACATCGCCCCGGTCCTCGAGCTGGTCAGGCCGTTCGACGGGGCGTACTTCGTGGCCCCCGCCGACTTCGGCGTCGAGCTGCGAGTCATCGATGATCAGCACCCGCAGCGCTACGAGCTGGCGATCGGGATCCGCGATCTGGTCGACGACCCGGTGTTCTCGCCCGTGTACGATCCCAGCTTCGACGTGACCGCGCTGCCAGTCGGCGAGTGGGTGTTCGAGCTGCGCCTGCGCGACGCGGCCGGCAACGAGACCTCGCTCGAGTTTCTGGTCGTGGTGGGCGACGAGCCCCTGCGCCTCGACGACGGCTGCCACTGCACCGCGACGCGCCCCGGCGAGCGGGGCGAGCGAGGCAGCCTGGTCGCCCTCGGGCTGCTCGCGCTGCTGGGCCTGCTCAAAACACCACGACGGCGCCGAGCGCCGCGCCCACGTCAAAGTCCCGCCGCGGGGTGAACGGCACCTGCACGCCCAGGGTCAGGGACCAGCGGCTGTCGATGTTCCACGCGAAGTTGGCCAGCGCGGTCGCCCGCGTGGTCCCGACCTCACGATCGCGCTCGCCCGCGCGGCTGCCCGCGCAATAGTCGAGCTCGCCCGCGACGCTGCGGCAGGCGTTGACCGCCCGAACATCGACGAGCGCCCCGCCGCCAACGGCGAGCTTGCCACCGAGGAGCCGGCCGCCGACCTGGCCACCCGCGCTGAGATCCAGCGCGACGCCAGCGGGTCGCCACTCGGTGCTGGCCACGCCGAGCAGCTGCCAGTACAGCCGCGAGTAGGTGCGGGTGTAGATCACGCTGGGCGTGACCGACCACAGCCGGCCCGTGTCGACCACGCTGCGAATGGTCCGGGTCGGAAAGCTGGCGCCAACGACGAAGGTCAAGGTTCGATGGATCAGCTTGTCGGCGTGGGGCGTGACGCGGATGAACGCCCGGGTGTCGCCGTAGCCGGCCTGGACCTCGCTCGGTCCGCCGTCGGGTTGCTCCGCGATGATCGTGAACGGCAGCTGGGCACCAAACGAGAACGCAGGGATCGGCGCGTACTCGCCGAGCAAGCTCAGATCATTGCGCTGGCCCGGCACGATCCCGACGCCCGAGTGGCTGAACTCGTTGAGCAACATCAAGCGACTGCGCGCTGATCCGCCGCGGCTGCCGAGGCTGTTGATGCTGCGCACGCCCTCGGAGCTGCCGTGGCCGGCCACGTGGTGGGCCTTTGCCCGGCTCGGAAACCACACCAACACCACGGCCAGAATCACCAGCGCGAGTCGGCGTCGTGGCTCGCTACTCCTTTGCATGACCGACCTTGGCGAGGGACGGCAGGCGATCGCTATTGGTGGCCCGGCGCGAGTCGACGCTGCCCGACCTGTCACGAGCGCGATGACAGTCCACGCATGTGCGCGCCTCCGTCAGCATCCAGTCGGCGACGATCGGCGCCTCGGTCGGCCCGCCCAGCTTCAGCGCCTCACGCTCGCTCACGTGGCAGCCCATGCACGTCTGCGAGTCGCTCGCCTGGTTGACCCCCGCGTGCTCGCCCACCACGCGAATATTTGGCGCGAACGCAGGCAGGCATCCCAGCGTCGCAATCACGACGGCTCCTATCAGCCCGTGGCGCACGCGTACGCTATATGCCGAGTTGCCGACCCCGGCCTGCGACGAAATGTCGCGGTGACAGGTCGTCGCACCCTCGCCAGAATCCCTCCGGTAGGTTCTCGCCCCATGACACGCACCTCGACTTCGTTGCTGGCCGCGTCGCTCCTGCTTGGGTCTATCGCAGGGCTGATGATCGGCTGTGACAGTGAACCAGGCGTGGGCAGCCCTTGCGCGTCCACAGAGGACTGCGGCGGCGAGCTCATCTGCGACGTGCACGACGGCCAGGGCACCTGCCAACACGAGCACGGGCACGGCACGCATTCGGGGGAGGAGGACGCCGAGGAGGACTGCGCCGCGGACACTCGCGCCGAACACTACGCCGTGGGCCTGAGCAAGAGCGGGTCGTTGGTGACCGCGAGCTTCGTCTCGGCCGACCCCGCCCCACCGATCCGCGGCGACAACAGCTGGGTCCTGAGCTTCTCAGACGCAGACGGCGCGGCGCTCGACGACCTCGAGATCACGGTGACGCCGATCATGCCCGACCACGGCCACGGCACACCGGTCAGCGCAGAGGTCACGCCGACCGGGGTCCCCGGGGAGTACCGCCTCGACCCGGTCAACCTGTTCATGGCCGGCTACTGGGAGATCACCTTGGATATCGCGCTGGCCGACCAGCAAGACTCGATCATGTTTGGGTTCTGTGTCGACTGAGCGAGGTGATCGCTCGGGTCCGCGGTAGCATCTCGGCGCGCGATGACAACGACGATGATCGGCGAGCAAGCGCGAGCCAACGCGCGCATCACCTTGCGCAACCTGATCGCGGCGCGCTGGGTCCTGATCGCGCTGGCCTCGGCGAGCGTGCTGATCGCTGCGCTCGCCGCTGATCGGCTCCCGGTCGGCCTGCTCCCGCGGAGCGAGCACCCGCTCGCGGTGTGCACCACGATCGCCGTGTGGACCCTGCTCAACGTCGCAAGCACGCTGGCGCTGGGGCGGGGCCGGGCGAGCGAGCCGCTCGCGGGCGCCCACCTGCTCGCCGACGCGGTCGCGCTGACGTTGTTGCTCGCGCTCTCGGGCGGGCCGGCCAACCCGTTCACGATCCTGTATTTCTTGCCGATCACCCTGGCCACGCAGGTCTCGCCGCGCTGGACGTGGGCGCTGGCTGGCGTGTGCGTGGCCGGGTTCGCGGGGCTGTTCCTGCTCACGCCGGCCGAGCCCGAGCCCATGCCAGCGCCCGAGCCGGTCACGGCCGTCGAAGATCCCCACGCCCACCACCACATGCCCGCGCCGCACGACTCGGCCGCGGGTCCGGCCATGGGTCCGGCCATGGGCGCCGAGCCGCACGGCGAGCACTTCGAGGGCCATCAGCTTGGCATGTGGGTCGCGTTTGGGCTGGTCGGCGTGCTGATCACCGTGTTTGTCCACCGGACCGCGCTGGCGCTCGCGCATCAGCGCGACGAGCTCGCCCGGCTGCGGCAGACCACCCTCGAAGATCGCCACCTCACCGCGCTCGGGGCCCTCGCGGCTGGAGCTGGCCACGAGCTCGGGACGCCGCTTGGAACCATCAAGCTGCTGGTCGACGAGCTCCCGCACCTGCCGCCCGCCGAGTCCGAGGCCGCGCTCGACACGATCCGGACTGAGCTCGCCCGCTGCAAGCTGATCGTGTCGCGGATGGCCAGCCCCGAGCTGCGCGTGACCGCGCTGGGTCAGGCCAGCGCGCAGCCGTGGCCGCTCACCCAGCTGGCCGCCGAGCTCGAGCGGGTCGACGCTGGCGTGTCGCTTGAGGTCGAGATCGACGATGAAGTCGCCGACCGATCCTGCCGCCAACCCTTTGGCGCGCTCAGCCAGGTGCTCCGCGAGCTGCTCAACAACGCCGCCGACGCGTCCCGGCGCACTGGTCAGCCAGATCGCGCCGTCGTGGTCCGGCTCTACAGTCGCGCCGAGGCGCTGGTCATCGACATCGTCGATCGCGGGGTCGGCATGGACAGCCACGACCTCGCCGCGGCGTTCAGCCCGTTCCACACGACCCGACCGGAGAACCAGGGCATGGGCCTGGGCCTGTACCTCGCGCGCGCCCACCTGCGTCAGCTCGGCGGCACGATCGAGATCGAGTCCGAGCTCGGGCGCGGGACCCTGGTCCGCGTCGAGCTGCCGCTCGACGAGCGGGGGACGTCGGCATGACCACGCCCCCGACCGCGATCACGATCATGATCGTCGACGACGATCGTCCGTTCGCGACCGCGCTCGCCAGCGCGCTGCGTCGGCGCGGGTTTCAGACGGTGCTCGCCCACGACTATGACGGCGCGATGGCCGAGGCCGAGGCCTGGCAGCCCGAGCAGGCGGTGATCGATCTGCGCATGCCGGGCCGCAACGGGCTCGAGGTCGTGGCCAGCCTGCGCGAGCGCTGGCCGACGCTGCGGGTGGTCGTGCTGACCGGGTTCGGCTCGATCGCAACCGCGGTCGAGGCGATCAAGCTGGGCGCCGTCCACTACCTCACCAAGCCGACCAGCGTCGACGACATCCTCGCGGCGTTCGAGCGCACCGAGCCGGTCCTGCTCGACACGCCCACCAACCACCACGCGACCCCGCTCGACGAGCTCGAGTGGGAGCACCTCCAGAGGGTCCTGACCGACTGCGGGGGCAACGTGTCCGAGGCCGCGCGGCGCCTGGGCATGCACCGACGCACCCTGCAGCGCAAGCTCGCGCGCAAGGCCGCTGTCCCCTCGCGTCGCAAGCCCGACTCCCGCTGATCGTGCTCCGGCGCGGCGTTCTGCTGTCCAATTGGGGGCGCGAGGGGGCGAAAGCGGCCGCTTCCTCCGCCGTTGCCCGGCGGCGCCCTCGACCTCGGGCCGCCGCAACGCTAAGAACACTGCGCCCATGTCCCGACTTCTCCCTGTGTCACTGAGTTTGGCCGGGCTCGCCCTGTGTCTCGGCTGCCCGGCCAAGGTCCCGACCCCCGAGCAACAGGCGACGCCGACCCCGGCCACGCCCGAGGTCACGGCGACCGAGGACCCCCGGGTCGTGCGCGACGGCGACGATCTCTACGCGGCAGAGTCGGCCCCGCGACCGCTGCCGGGCCAGCCCGCGCTCGGCTCCGGCAAGCCCGACACCAGCAACGGCGTGTGCAAGCTGTTTGCGCCCAAGCTGGAGGAGCCCCACTGCTGCCCGTTCGAGACCGGCTTCGACGCCGAGCGGGTCCAGCAGCTGTGCGGCCACGCGCTGTACATGGGTGAGTCGCTGCACCAGAGCTGCGGTTACTTCTTTCTGCCTGACATGAACGGCAGCGCGCCGGTCTCGATGCGGGGCTCCAAGATCAACCGCGAGGACGTCAGCGAGGCCGCGGCCGATCATGACCTGCGCCTGGGTCGGCTGACCAACAACGACGCGTTCGAGTCCACGCCGATCCCCGGGGTCGAGGGGGCCGTGTGGAGCCAGGCCGACGGGCTGAACTGGGCGTTCTTGCCGGGCTGGTCCTCCGTGCGCCTGATCAGCTGGGCCGACGACGCGTGCCCACGCGACGCCATGCCCGAGGTCCTGAAGCTGATCGCCGAGGCCAAGCAGCCGCCAGAGAACGCGCCGCGTCCAGATCTCCTGCCCAAGGCCCGGCAGTAGTATCGTGCGCCGGTGGCCACCACCGGCACGGGGCAATGGTTGTCGAGCAACCCGGCGAAGGCCAGGGTCGAGCGCCTGTATCTGATCTACAGCCCGATCTGGATCGCGCTGGTCGGTCTGGTGATGTTGACCGGCATGTACCGCAGCTGGGGCGACCCGGGCTACATGCTGTTTGGCCTGGGCGTGGCCGCGCCGCTGTGGCTGATCCCGTACCTGGTGCTGCCGCCCGACTCGGCCAGCGTCCCGTTCTGGCGCACGCAGTGGTTTCGGCTGAACCTGTGGATCGGGATCTTCGTGTTCGTGGGCAGCTACGTGTTCACCCACTACTTCTTTGACGTGGTCGGCATGCGCTACGGATTCCCGACCCAGTGGAACCTGCAAGCCGAGCTGGTCGGCGACAGCGACGCGACCGTCCCGCTGTTCTTGTACCCGCTCACCCAGGCCTACTTCATGACCTACCACGTGGTGACCACGGTCGTGCTCCGCTACCTGAGCACGCGCTGGTCGCTGAAGCTGCTGGGCAAGGTCGCCGTGGTCGGGCTGCTCGCCTATGTGGTCGCGTTCGCCGAGACCTTCTTCATGGCCGTGCCAGCGTTGGACGACGTGTTCGAGTACGCCGATCGCGGCCGCATGCTGGTGTGGGGGTCGATGTTCTATGGCAGCTTCTTCGTGATCAGCATCCCGGTGTTCGCCGGGATCGACGAAGATCGGACCTGGACGATCCGACGGACAGCCCTCTCGGCGCTGGGGGTGAGCATGGCCGTGTTCGTGGTCCTGGACGTGTGGGCCAAGATCATCGGCCCGCTGTGAGCCCGGCGCGGGCGCTGCTAAGCTGCGCCATGGCTCGACTCTCGACTTTGGTGCTCGCCTCGCTGCTGCTGCTCGGCTGCAAGGGCGACGACGCGACCGAGCAAGGCGACGCGACGACGGGTGATCTCCATGAATCGGGCGACGCCGCGGGGACCGACGAGACCAGCGCCGACACGGGTGATCCGCTGTGCTTTCCAGAGGGGATCTACGGCCCATGCAGCACCAACATGGGCTGCCAGTGTGTGCTGGGTGGCGATCTCTATCAGGCCTGCACGCGCTCGTGCAGCACGGCGAGCGAGTGCGGGGATCCAGCCGACTTCCCTGGCGCCACGCCGATCTGCATGCCGGTCAACCCGGGCGAGCCCGACATGATCTGCGCGCTGTCGTGCACGACCGACGCCGACTGCCCGTGCGGGCTGGAGTGTCAGGGGACCTACCTGATCTGCACCGAACCGCAGTGAGACGCCACCCGGCCACCCTGGCAGGCCACGCGCAGACAACCCGGCGGACCCTGGTATCCTGCCCGCCCCATGCATGTCGTCGACGACGCCACCGTCCGCAGCTGGTTTCACTCCGGCGAGAACCTCGAGCAGCTGACCGGCGCGCTCGGCAGCCACCGTCCGAGCGCGAGCTACATGGAGGCCGTGCTCGGCATGCCCCTGCATGTCCAGTTCATCGTGGAGCAGCTGACTGCGCAGCACCGCTCGCTCGACGCGCTCAACACGATCCCGTTCCACTCGCTGTGCCGGGCGGTGTTCATCCCGCTGATGCGCATGCACCCCGAGAAGGCCGCGCAGCTGTTTGGCATCGAGATCGCGCGGCCGCCCGACACGGCCGGGCGCGGGGCGTTGGTTCAGAGTTTCCTCGACAAAGAGATCGGGCTGACGGCCGTGCAAAAGATCGGCTGCCTGGTCGGCGACGCGTTCGTCGGGCGAACCAGCACGTTCAAGCGCGACAGCCTGATCCGGCTGCTGATGTCGGTGCAGATGAAGAGCTACCGCGACATGCTCGATCGGCTGACCCAGGTCGGGGACGTCGGCGTGCTGTTCGCCGAGGGCCGCCGCGAGCTCAAGTCCACGCCCGCGCTCACGGCCGGCGAGGTCTTGCTGACCCTCGAGTTCCTGCCCGACGCCCCGCGCAGCCTCAAGTTCGACCTGCTGCGCTCGCTGCTGACCCGCATGGGCAAGATCGAGGCCTACTTCATGGCCCGGCTGATCCTGCGCAAGGCCGACTTTGGGTTCGAGTACGAGGGCGCCGTGATCGCCCGCGCGCTCGCGGGCTACTACGACGCCGAGCCCGAGGCGGTCCAGCACGCGATCGCCCTGTCGGATCCCTTCGCGGTCGCGCGGATGCTGGCAACCAAGGGCGCCGAGGGCCTGCGCGAGGTCCGTCTGCAGCCGCTGGTGGCGATCAAGCCCGCGCTCGCCAGCGGTGGATCCGACGGCGTGAAGAAGTACCCGGCCTGGGTCGAGCGCAAGTACGACGGGATCCGCTTCATGCTCCACAAGTCGACCGACGCCCACGGCTCGGTCCTGTGTGCGGCGTACACCCGCGGTCGCAAGGACTGGCTCGAGCAGGTCAGCGGCATGCGCCAGACGATCAGCATGTTCCCGTGCAACAACTGCATCGTCGACGGCGAGCTCTACGGGACCGTGCTCGACCTCGAGGGCCCGCGCCTCGCAACCGTGTACGAGGTCTACGCCAGCTTGTCCGGCGAGGTTCAGCAGCGCCCGGTCAACCTCAAGTACGCCGCGTTCGACCTCATCTACCTCAACGGCCAGGATCTGACCCAGCTGCCGCTGCGTCAGCGTCGCCAGACCTTGCAGCAATTCCTGGGGCCGCTCGCCAACTACAATCTGGCGATCCCAGTGTCGATCGCCGAGGGCCAGCTCGCCCAGAACAAGAACGACGTCAATCGCCTGTACCAGTATTTCCGCGGCCAGGGCTACGAGGGCATCATCACCAAGGATCTCGACGGCGCCTACGCGCTGGCCCGCCGCGACCCCGACTGGCTCAAGCGCAAGCCCGAGATCACGCTGGATCTCGTCCTGCTGCAGGGCATCTTCTCGGTCACCACCAAGGACAAGGCCGGCATGTTCGGGAGCTTCGCCATTGGTGCGCGCAGCAAGGACGGCGGGTTCGTCGACGTTGGCGACGTGGCCGGGGTCGATCAACACCGCGACCGCGAGATCCAGGCGGAGATCATGCGCAATGGGCTGATCACCGGACGCCGGGTCGAGCGCCAGAGCGCGTCGGGTGTCCGGGCCGGCGTGGAGCTGCGGCCGCATGTGGTCGTGACCGTGCGCTTCGAGGGGATCGTGAAGGACAACGTGACCAAGGATCTCAAGCTGCGCGACCCCAAGCTCGTGGCGATCCGTTCGGACAAGCACGCGGGCGAGGTCGACAAGGTCTCGGCGATCGAGGACCTCTACATGCAGCAGCGACTGGGCTAGGAGCCCGAAGGGTGCTGAGGGTAAGTCATTGAAATTAGGGAGTGTGCGGGGGACGGTGTGAAGCCGTCTCCAGCATGTCTCCACGCGCGGGAGCGTCCCGGCGTGGTGGTGGGGTTTCGAGCATGGCGATCGCCGCCTCGCTCGCTCCGGGTGACAGGTGCATGTATCGCTGCGTAGTCGTCAGCTCGCTGTGACCAGCGAGCTGCTGGATCACACGCGCAGCGATCCCGCGCATGGCGAGATGACTGCAGAACGTGTGGCGCAGCGTGTGCGGGCCGTGCTGGCGTAGCTCGGCGCGGTCGAGGGCGTGGCCCATCCACGTGCGCCCGACCTGTTGAGTGATCGGCACGTCGCCGCCACCCGTGAACACCAGCGCTTGTTTGGCTTGCTTCAACTCACCGAGCACCGCCGCGAGCCGCTTGGTCATGGGCACCGTGCGGATCTTGTCGTGCTTGGGCGTGGTGAACTCGCCGCGGTACTCCGACCGCTCGACCGTGATCAGCCGACGCGAGAGATCGACCGAGGTCCAGTGCAGCCCGCGGATCTCACCCGCGCGCATGCCTGCGTCACCAGCCAGCAGCACGAAGCCCAGCTGCTTGGGCCCGATCGCCCGCGCCGCCGTGAGTAGATGCTCGTACTCCTCGAAGTCGTAGAAGTCCATCGAGGGGTTGTGCACGCGCAGGCGCTTGATCTGCACGGGCAGTCGCTCGATCTCTCCCCACTCCACCGCGCACTTGAGCATGGTGTTGAGGGTGGCGAGGATGTTGTTGATCGTCTTGTTGGATAGCTCCGACAGCTTGGCTTTGAAGCGCTGCACGTCCTCGGACGTGATCGCGTCGAGCCGCTTGTTGCCGAACGCTGGGAGCAAGTGGCTCCGTAGGTGTTGTTCTTTGCCGTCGATCGTCGATGGCTTGTGGCCGTTGGCCTTCGCGTAGCCTTCCATGTAGCGGTCGGCGAACTCGGCGATCGTCGGGACCTCCTTCTCGTCAGTGCCGGCCGTGGTTTGGCCGGCGGGCGTCGTGCCATGAACCAGCAGGTGGCGCTCTCGCTCCCTGCCCCAGCGCAGCGACGCGGACCTGCTCGAGTACGGCGACTTGCGCCGTTCTCGGTAGGTCTTGCCGTTGGCCAGGCGGATCATGATGTCGACTTCGTAGCCCCCTTTGCGGTAGGGCCTGATTTTCACGCTCATCGTTGTTGGCTTCCCTTCAACGACACGGCGCGCGTGCTTCCGTTAGGCACGCCCATCCTACCGGACGGGCGACCGCGGACGCGAGCGCCGATCGTCATGTTCCAGCTACTTCTTCGCGCAGCACCGCGCCGCGTCGAACGGCCTACGGGTCGATGCTGAATTCCCAGCGAGCGACAAAGATCTTGCCCTGCTTGGGATCATTGTCGAGAGCGCGCACGGTCACCACGCCGCGCATGCTGTCCTCGCTGAACATGATCTGCTCGAGCAGGCCGCTGTCGCCGATCTTGATCATCCTGACCATGTCGCGGTCCACGTACCACTCGAGTTCGTCGGTGCGGTACGGCAGCACCAGATCGTAGGGCGTCGCCGGTCGCACTCGGTACGTTTCCTTGGTCAAGTTGCTCGGCTTGAACGTCTGCTCGGCCTTGCCCTCCGCGCCATAGCCTTCTTTCTTCGGCTCGACCGACCGCGCCGCGAGCAGGATTTTGGAGCGCGGCACTTCGATCAGATCGCCGACCCTGAAGCCGTGGCCCGCGTGCGCGCCGTGGTGCTCCGCGTGGGCGACAGGGGCGAGCACCCGGGCGCGGACCACCGTCTTCTCGACGCTGAGCACCTTCGCCGAGATCAGCTCTTGCCGGGTCTGCGTGTAGTTGGCGACGGGCTCGCTCTCGACCGCGACCACGATCTGATCCTCTTGCGTCATCGCGTTCACAACCGCGTCGTCGGGCGGCCACGAGTCCGGGAAGCGTTCGTTGAGCGCAGCTTCGAGCTCGGGCGGCAGCTCCGAGGTTGCCATCCAGTGACCCCGTGGATTTGTGTCCCGTGGGCCGGCGTCTGGGCGCGGCTGCGGGCCGTTGGGCACGACACGCGGCGAGGCATCGGGGTTTGAGGGCGTTTCGTGGCGTCGCTGTTGTTTGCGCCACCACCAGATCCCACCCCCGACAGCTGCGGCCGCCGCGAGACTGGCGGCGACGATCCCGATGACCTTCATGGTGGTCATCGTGTCGTCCCTGTGCCTGCTGCTTCGAGGTTCAGGCAGATCGACCCGCGATCTCGCCATGCGTTGCGTTGCCTCATTCAAACACGGTGACGGCTCCGAGTTTTCGGATCTACCCCAAACAGGGCCGTTGGGCGTGTGTTAGGCGAACAACCTTGCGATCTGGTCGCTCCCGTTCCCGAGTTGAGGCGGTCGATCATGCATAGCATGTGGCATAGTGGAATTTGCAAGTTGAGACGGGCAAACATAGTGAATTTTGCAAGTTGAGCGGTGCATGCATAGCAAGAAGTGCAACTTGAGCGGGATCATGCATAGCAAGAAGTGCAACTTGAGCGGGATCATGCATAGCAAAAACCGCAAGTTGAGCGGGATCATGCACGCCAGCGCGAAGTCGTGCTGATCCACCGCCAAGTCGAGCCGGTCCACCGCCAAGTCGAACCGGTCCACCGCCAAGTCGTGTCGACCCACCGCCCCAGTCGTACCGGTCACCTCCAATTCGCGCAGCCCCTCCAGTGGTGCAGGACGCCAGTCGACAGCAGCCGTGAACGTGAGTCGCTCCGAGATCTCGATCACGAACCACACCATGAAGGCAGGGTCGGGCTCACCAGAGCCCGCGCCGCTTCGCCTTCCGTACCCAGTGGCCCAGCGTTGACCGGGGCACCCCGAGGATCGGTGCAGCCTTCCGCGCCGACCCGGCGTCAGCGACCACCGACAAGAGCAGCGCTTCCGCCATCTCCGACCATGATCCCAAGCGCACCAGGTAACCCGCCTGTACGCCCCCATCGGATCCCCGGCTCCACCGGATCCAAGTCTCGAGGTCGGCTCGCTTCAACCCCAGCCTGGACGCCGCATCGCTCAGCGATGTCGCGTCGAAGGTCGCCTCATGCAGGAGCTCCGCGGCCATCTCTCGCCAGCTGGCTTGCTCGACTTCGTATGTGAGGCGACTGTGTTGATCGTCGGGCGTCGACAGCACCGAGACCTGTCCACAACGATGCCTCACGCTCATCCCCTTGGCTCCCGAATCAAGTTGACGAGTTTGTCATTCGCCACACAGGTGGAAACCTCGCGAATGTGCTCGATGAACATGCCGACGACATGCGCCATAGCGGGACCATCGCGAAGGTCAGCCAGTGATGACAGGTCAGCGATTCCCCCTCGGGGTGTAGTTGGTGACGACCCCCTTGCTTCGCAACCGAGCCGCTGCTAGGGTCGCTCCTGGTTGGAATCGAGCGGACTTCTCCCGCGTGTACAGGCTCAGCTCTCATGACTCGCCCGACTTCTCGACTGCATGCGAATCGGCTCTTAGGAGGGGAACCATGGTGAGCTATGAGGAACTGGGCCGGAGGATCCGGGAGCGTCGTCGCAGCCTCGGGCTCTCGCAGGAGAGCTTGGCGGAGCGGGCGGGCGTCTCGAAAGAGACGATCGGCCGCCTCGAGCAGGCGGCGGGTACCCCAGCGCTGGAAACGGTCGACAAGGTCTCCCTTGCTCTGGGGACAAACGTGTCCGTGCTGCTCGCCGAGCGAACGTGCGAGGAGGTTGCGGTCCTCGTGGCCGAGCTGCCGGAACGCGAGCAGGAGATCGCGCGAGTGATGCTCCAGGCGCTGTCCGAGCACGTGCACGCCGGCTGAGTCAGTTGTAGTCGGGCTCGGCGAGAAGCTCAGACGCAGTGACGCCGACGGCCTTGGCAATCAGGTCGACGAGATCGAGGTCGGGATCAACCTCCCCCGAGCAGATCGCCTCGAGTTGTTCCAAGCTGATGCCAGCCCTGCGGGCGACCTCCTCGAGCGTGAGGTTCTGCTCGAAGGTCAGACGATGAAGGTTCGTGGCGAGAACCTCGTAGGCGCGGCGCCGAGTCACTAACGGACGGTACACCGAGATCTGGTCGGCCAACCAGGGATGGCGCGGCGGTGATGGGCAGCGTCTTGGAACCCAGCGTCAGCGGTGGCGGGCACAGCGTGCCCGCGGACGCGGCTCGATTCGTGACTGCGAACTTCGGCAAGCCGACGGCTTGCTCAACTCGCTCGCGGAATCTCGACCAGTGCTCGGCGATGACCTGATAGAGCCGCGTCTGCTCTGGCTGCCGGCGCTCACAGCCGTCCCGGCGCTGCGCCGACCATATCGCGGTGACCTCCACGACCAGCTACTCGGCCGTCGCGGGGTCGCGTTGCGAGACTCAGGCGTGAACTGGCGAGGTGGCCCAGATCCAAGCCACGCACCCGCAAGACCCCGTGCACACACCGAGCGGTGCGTGACCGTCTTGGCGCACGTGTCCTTAGCAAAATCGTCCCAGATCCCGGACACCTCGCTGGCTCACGCATGAGCTCTGCAAGCGACCCCACGACGGCCGAGTAGTTGGTCGTGTCGCGCGTCCGCCCGTCGCCCAGGATCGCCTCGAGTCCACCGCCGACGGAGGCCCCTGAATCGTCGGTGACCGACACGATCGTGTCCCAGGCCTGCGCGGCCCTCGGCGGCGGCCCTGGCTCGCCAAGGGCAAGATCCAGGCCGACGACAGCGATCCAGGTCGACGACAGCGGGGTCTCGCGTGACCCCGGCCGAAGCTCCTGATGATCTCGCCATCACCCTCAGGCGCGGCACTGAACCTGCGTCCAGTTCCGCGAGATCCGCGATCTACAACCAATGGTCCCCGCAATGTTTCCTGGCCGAGTTCGCCCCACCGCTTGACTGACCGCGATCAGGAAGCGACCCTGCAACCTCGTCAGCCGATCCAGGCGTCAACGGTACCATGCCCACCCGACCCGACGTCTACATCGCTCGCGTGCTTCGCAAATGCGACGCGTTGAAGAAGGCGGGATTTTGGGACCGAGAAGTTCGAATTTCACCTCGTGGGTGGCTCAACAACTTCCCGGATAACGAACAACCCCTTGCAGCCCGACTACTCGACAAATTTCAGTTCTTCTCTGAAGACATGGTGAACCGGATGCTGACTACCGCGGCCCGGCATGTCGGCGCAGACCTCACCGCCAAGCGCACATTTATCGCTGGTGTTGAAGGTGAGAACCCAAATCCGACCGACTCGGGCTACATGTTTTGCCGCAAGGCGCGCCAATTGCTAAAGGTTGCCGAGGAACGCTGCCTCACAATTGATAACTGTGCGCAAAACCTTGAGCCAGGCGATACTCTCATTTTTGTGGACGACTTCGTTGGTACCGGACAGCAGATGTCGGCAACCTGGAGCCGACTTTCCGGGTCACTGAAAACAGCTGGCACAGATCCTCTTCGAATCGACGTACGATATCTCGGCCTGGTGGCCACCGAGACTGGAGTATCCCGGATCCGATCTACAATGAACATCCCTTGCCACTTCGCGCATATACTGGGACCCGAGTACCACATCAAGGAAATACTGCGAGGTGAATCCAATGCGATCAACGAGGTTTTCGACGAGGCTACCATCATCCACTTCCTCGAATCCCACGCGCAAAACCTCATCACAAAGTCCTACATAGACAAAGTCTGGGGATTCAATAATCTAGGGTTGGCGCTAGCCTTTTCACACTCAGTGCCAGATGGATCACTCCCGATCTATTGGGCTGACTCGTCCACCCAGGGGTGGACACCTCTGGTGTCTCGGACGTAATCATGGACAAACTGCGAAGCCTGTTTTCCGACTATCGCGCTGAGTGGTCCAGCGACCTTTTCGACGCTTTCTTCATCAATCCACCATATTTTTCGCAACTGGAGATCCCTCGGTCCTGTAAACTCATGGGTGGGCGAGGAACCGGAAAGACCACGGCACTCAGGTCCCTTCGATTCGACGTCACGATGCCACGACTCGGACTGAGCGATCCTCGACAGATACCGTACTTCGGAGTCTATCTCCGCGTCAACAAGAACCGAGTCTATGCGTTCGCGGGGCCAGAGCTATCTGCTACGGACTGGGGGGAATTATTTGCCCATTACATGAACCTCCTGATATGTCTAGAATTCTGTGAGCTCACCGTATGGCTGCGGGACAACGGTCTACTAAACGATTCTTTCTCCGTAGCGTCAGTCGCACTTTCTCTGACCAATAGTGCAGAATTAGCAGATGAGGCCGAACTGAAGCGACACATACAGACATGTCTTATTCATGTGGAAAATTTCGTCAACAACCCAACAGACCAACCACGCATTTTCAAATCCATGGCCGAATCTCCTATTCGATATTTCGCGGAGGAGCTCAGTCGTAATGTGAATACACCTAAACCGTTGATATTCTGCTGTATTGACGAGTACGAGAATCTCACCGACGAGCAACAAGCAATACTTAACACCTACATCAAGCACGCAGAGCCGCCTCTCTCGTACAAGTTTGGTGTGCGCCAGCACGGCCACAGGACTCATCGAACCAGGGATTTGGACGACCTCTTGACGACGCCCGATGACTACCAGGAGGTCGACATAGCGACTGCTGGTTTCGACAACTTTGCTGAAAACGTAGCGACGCGGCGCCTCCAATTCGCACGAGACCTCAATCTCAATATTCCGACGTCCCTAACCGAGTTCGTGCCAGGGCTGTCAGTCAATGACGAAGCACTGATACTGGGCGCCGAAAAACATGCCGCCAAAGTCCGTGGGGAACTCGCCAACTCGCCGGAACTCACCAACTGGCTCGGGGAGCGGACCACCGTCGAGTTGTTCTTCTTGGAGTTTTGGCGAGCAAAGTCGAACAAACGGCTGGTAGATCTGGCGTCATCGTGGCAACGCAATCCCTCCGTTTGGGAAACCAGGATTGGAAATCATCTATATGCATCACTTTTCTGGATCAACAAGGGCTGGAAAGGAAAGCGACTCAGGAAATACTACTCCGGTTGGAAGACTTTCATACTGATGGCGTCTGGGAACATCCGTTATTTTCTGGAACTCTTAGATGAGTCGATTTCAGTTCAGATAGATGGCGAGGGGTTTCATGGGGAACTCACGCCGAAAGCTCAAACCAAGGCGGCGACCCGAGTTGGTGCGCGAAGGCTCAAACAACTCGAAGGCTTGACTGAAAATGGAATTGAGATCAAGCGAATTGCCCTGGGAATCGGTCGAGTGTTCTTTGAGCTCGCGCGAACCCCCAACCATGCTCCTGAAGTTAACCAGTTCATCCTAGCCGGAGAAATGAACAAAATAGTGGAGGTAGCGAAGATTTTGGATGAAGGTGCGTCTCATCTCGCGTTCGAGGCGCTGAAGCCCACTAAGGCGACAACCCCCGACGAAAAGCAGGACACGGAGTACAGGCTCCATCCGATATTCTCCGCGTACTTCGAATATTCACATCGACAGAAGCGCCGTGCGTCCTTCGACGCAGCGTCGATCCTCAAGTTTGGGGATAATCCTCGGCAAGCCATGAGGGATCTCCTTGGAACCGACTTCAAGATGGCAGAACAGGACGAGATGCCCGAGCAAATTGCATTGTTCTCTGACTTCTATGAGGGCGGAAATGACTGAAATGTGCAAGTGGAGTGTCACAGATGAATTCACGATCGACATGCTGAACGCGAACGAAATCGCTATCTACGCCGGGAGCAGCACTGAGGAGCGAGGGCGAATCAGTAAATGGGACAATGCCGCGGAGTCAAGGGGAGGGGGATGCGTGAGCATTACGTCCCCCGCCCCCGAGAGTCTATCCGACCTTCTTCTGGCGAACTTCGAGAGTGGAGACAGTCACAAAAGCGTGTCCTTACGTGCCGATTCGCAAATCATGAGTGCGCTCGGCGAGGGGGACTTGTTTATCGACGTTTCTGGTTTGCCTCATCATATTTGGGCATCTGTGCTTCGCGCGGGAATCGCCAAAAATCTGCGGATCCGCGTCATGTATATCGAGCCGCGAGAATATCGGTACCATAAAAGTCCGTCGTCGAATAGTATGTTTGACCTCAGCACGGGGAAACTTGGCCTGTGTCCGCTGCCCGGATTTGCTACGCTCTCTGAGGACCCGTGGTCAAATCAACGGGTTTTCGTACCATTGCTTGGATTCGAAGGGAACCGAGCGCTTTACCTTTCCCAACGCCTCGACCCCGCGCCACCACACACGATACCTATCGTCGGCGTTCCTGGGTTTCGTCTGGAGTATCCATCCGTAGCCGTCGCATGCAATCTCGATTTCCTTGATCAAACTGACGCCTATTCGCAGGTACGAACAGTCGCGGCGAACGACGTTTTTGGTGTAATGGATTTGTTCGAGGATCTTGAGAAGGAGTTTTCCTCTGAGCAACTACTAATCGCTCCAGTCGGCACCAAGCCCCACGCAGTTGGCGCAGTGCTGCACGCCATTCGACGGCGAGGAAAGGTGGAGCTAATGTACGACAACCCGATTAAGCGTCCCGAGAGGACCTCAGGAGTCGGGAAAGTCCATATCTACACGGTGAACTGATGTTTGACCAATACTATACACCTGCGCACGTCGCACGGGACCTGATTAGGCCTCTGTCCGGTTTGGATGCGCGAGTCTGCGTTGATACATCCTGTGGCGACGGCGCACTTCTGGCGGCAGCAGAGTCGGCCTATCCAAATACCCAGTGTGTAGGAATCGATTATAACTCGCTAACCATACGAAGGTTACGGCGGGCTCACCCAGAGTGGGTACTTTCCCGCGGTGATGTGCTCGCGGCTACTTCATTCGTTCGATGTCGGGCTATGGAAACCGCTCGGCACTGCGATCTGTTGCTTCTGAACCCTCCATTCAGCGAAAATGGAAAACGTTCCCACGTTCATCGCACCATCGACGGCCAGGAAATTCGATGTAGTAAAGCAATGAAGCATATTTTGACATCGCTGGATGCGGTGATGCCCACCAAGGCTGTCGCAGCTGTGGTGCCTGAGTCACTGTGTTTTTCACTGCTCGATAGCGCCGCAAGGCGCTACCTTTCCACCAAAATCGAGCTCGTGAATAGGAGTGAGGTGTCTCACAATACGTTCAATGGTGCTCGCGCCCGCTCCCTAATTATTTCCGCAGTTATCCGAGTACCCGACAGCGACCGTTTCATACAGAAAGAGGCCCCGTCTCGTGATTCAAGTCGCCTGGATGTCGCCGGGGTTGAGGTTGTGCGGGGTGGTCTACCATGCTTCGAGGCGAAAACTAGTATCCACGGTCTCCCATACATTCACACCACAGAACTGGCGATACTCGCCACCCGCGCCACCGCAGCCGCCTTTTCATCGATGCGTCGCGTTAGTCCCGTCGGTCGCGGAACGATTCGCGGTTGGACAATTCTTCTTCCTCGTGTAGGTGTCCCACGACTTGACTACATTCGACCTGTATTCGCGCGAGGCAAAGTCCAGCTATCAGACTGCGTCATTGGCATTACGCTGAAGACGCGGCAGATGGCCGAAGTGTGGGCATCTCGGATCAGGACTCGCGGAGGAGAACTCGTCGAGTTGTATCGCGGAACCGGGGCGCGTTACATTACGATCAGCAGGCTTGATAACTGGCTCCGAAGCCTTGATACACAGCGTGAGGCGATTACGCGGTCCGAAGAAACGATTTGGTGACACTGAAGTGTGTCCCGAGCGACAACATCGACAACAACTGCGACGGGCTGATCGACAACCGTGTGCTCGAACGTCACGGCCACCCGAGCAGCGGACCCGCAAGCTCGTGCATCCCGTCCGACAGCTCGCCAAACCCAACGAGGCGCTGCTCGCCGAAGTCGGTATGTGGCGCGTCCGTCCGTCGCCCAGGATCGCCTCGAGACCACCGGCGACGGCCGATGCCGTTACAACTTTCGGCACGCGTGGAAAATGGCGTGCATGCAGTCTTGCTCGCTCAGCTCGACCTCATCGCGCGGCTGTGCGCCCTGATCCCGCCACCGCGTTTTCACATGATCCGCTATGCCTCGCCGTGCCGTGTTTTGAGCGACCCAATCAAGCAGCGACCGTCGTCTTGTCTTTGCGTGGTTCGGCGCCGGGAACCCGAGGGAGCATCGCCATCGTCCGCTTGAGGCGGAGCAAATCCTCGAAGAAGGGACGAATGGTCACGCAATCGACGAACATGTGGACAAATTCGTCATGCGAGATGCCCGACGCAAGGTCGGCGACCCCTGAAGCCTGTCCCCAACCTGGCCAACTCTGTCGCGCGAACGCGAAACCGACGCCGCCACACAGCGCCGCGCCGAACAGTTCTGGCGACCCGATCATCCCGTCTCCAGGATATCTCCAAGAACAGGGCGGAACCCCGCGGACCCTACCGGACCCACGAGGACTCCGCCCTCGCCTCAGAACCCTTGTTTTCGTGTGCCCAACGAAGATCCGCAGCCATGTCGCGGTGTTGCGGTGTGTGGTTGCACGGGCTAGGAGCCCGTGGGGCCGTCCTCAGCCGGCCCTGCGATCCTCGCTCCCCTGGCCGACCTGGCTCTGCCGACTTGGCTCTGGCGCTGGCCCTGGCTCCTCCGTGGGTGCAGCGTGCTCGGCGAGCAGGTCCTCGAGCGACATGGGCGTGAGCTCGTCGGCCTGCTCCGCGATCCCAATGATCCCGCGCTCGAGCCACTCGTAGCGACCCGCCAGCAGCTCGCGCCCGACCCGATAGCCGGCGGAGTCGGCGTTGTGCCACAGCCCCCGCAGGTGCTGACGGATCCGCTCACGCGCACCCGCGGCGAACAAGTCGGCGAGCTCGAGCACCCCGTCGCTGGCGCTCGAATCCCGCTCGTGCAGCAGCTGCGCGCGCCGCAGCGTCACCGTGACCACGAACAGCTCCATGGCCACGTCGACGGCCCGAAACAAGAACGCCTGCCTGTGCTCGAGCTTGGCCCGATATACCGCCATCCCGTGGAACACTGCCCGCGCCAGCCGACGGCAGCAGCGATCCACAAAGCGCAGGTGCTTGGCCAGCGGTCCGTAGCCGCGGTAGCGAGGCCAGCGACCCCAGCCGATCCAGCGACTTGGATACCACCACGCGTAAAAGCCGATCGCCCGCGGCAGCGCGGCCAGGCGCTGGGCCATGCTGGCCCCGGGATCGACGAGCGCGCCCGCGACCTCGAGGTGCTCATCGACGGCCTCGCGGGCCATGAACAGGTGCATGATCTCGCTCGAGCCCTCGAAGATCGTGTTGATCCTGGCGTCGCGCAGCGCTCGCTCGACGCCGATCGCCGGCTCGCCGCGGGCCGCGAGCGACAGCTCGGTCTCATAGCCACGCCCACCGCGGACCTGCAGGGTGTCGTCGATCAAGTGCCACGCGCGGACCGTGTTCCACTCTTTCGCCGCCGCGGCCTCGAGCCGAATGTCGAACTGCTCGCGGTCCGCGATCTCCCCGACCGCGTGGGCGACCGACTCCATCGCAAGCGCCGAGCTCGCGATCTTGGCGTTGAGGAGGGCGACGGCCTCGTGCTTGCCGATCTCCTGGCCCCACTGGACCCGCGCGCTCGACCACTTGCGCACGATCTCCACGCACTTCTTGGCGCCCCCGGCGGTCGCGGCCGGCAGCGTCAACCGCCCGGTGTTGAGGGTCGTCAGCGCCACCCGCAGGCCCTCACCGACCGGGCCGATCAGGTTCTCTCGCGGCACGCGAACCTGGCGAAACGTAATGTACGCGTTGGCCAGCGCGCGCAGGCCCATGAACCGACAGCGATACTCGACGGTCACGCCCGGCCACGACGTCTCGACCACGAACGCGTTGATCCGCCCGGTCTCGGGATCGCGGGCCATGACCACCAGCAGCTCGGCGAGCGTGCCGTTGGTGCACCACAGCTTGTCGCCGTCGAGGATATAGTGGGTGTGATCGTCGCTGAGCGCGGCGCGGCTCTGGATCCGCGCCGGGTCCGACCCCACGGCCGGCTCGGTCAACGCGAACGCCGAGATCGCTCCCTTGGCGCAGCGGGGCAGAAACTGACGCTTTTGCGCCTCCGTACCAAACAACAGCACGGGCTGCGGGACCCCGATCGCCTGGTGGGCCGAGAGCAGCGCGGTGACGTTGGCGTCGTGGCTGCCGAGCAGCGCCATGACATGCACGTACTCGATGTGCGACATGCCGAGGCCGCCATACTCCTTGGGGATCTTCAGGCCGAATGCCCCGAGCTCGCGCAGCCCCTGGATCACGTCGGGCGGGTATTCGCCGGTCGCGTCAATCTCGACTGGGTCGACGCTGCTGAGCAAGAACCCGCGCAAGGTCTGCATGAACTGAATGAACTCGGGTCGCGTCGGCGGCTGGAATTCGAGCGACTCGATCAACTCGAGGCGGAACCGCCCCATGAACAGATCACGGATGAAGCTCGCGCCGCTCCATACTCGCTCGCGAGACGCCTCCGCGACGGCGCGGGCCTCCCTCGCTTGGATGAGTTCGTCTGCCTCCGACATGCCGCTCAGTGGGTCGAGGGGGCGGTGCTGATCTGGCCGAGCACCGACTTGGGGTCGCGGACCGCGGCCAAGTCACCAAGCGACACGATGCCGACGGCGCGCCCGCCCTCGACGACGGGGATCCGGCGGACGTAGTTGGAACCCATTAGCTCGACCGCGCGGTCAACTGGGTCATTTGGGCTCAGGGTGTGTTCGGGCTTGCTGACGATCCGACTCAGCGGAACCTTGTTGGGGTCCTGGCCGTCGGCGATCGCGCGCACGGTGATGTCGCGGTCGGTGACGATCCCCGCGAGCTGGGAATTGCCGTCGACGACCAGCACCGCGCCGATGTTGTTGTCTCGCATCGCCCCGGCGGCCTGGGTCAGCGAGGCCGTGCTGGGCAGGGTCAGTGGATCGCGGGTCATGATCGCCCCGACCGTGTTCGGCTGTGCTTCTTGTCCTGGTTCTCGTGACTGGCTGGGTTGCATGCCACGCCTGATTGCAGCAAGTGCGCCAAGCAACGCGTATGGTCGAGCCGTGCGCGCGCTGATCCTGAACGCCGCCGGCGAGCTCGCCCTCGTCGATGATCAACCGGACCCAATCCCGAGCGCAGCCGAGGCGCTGATCCACGTGAAGCGGGCCGGCATCTGCGACACGGATCTGCAGCTCGTGCGCGGGTACGCTGGATTTGCCGGCGTGCTTGGCCATGAGTTCGTTGGCGTCGTCGACCAGGCCGATCCCGAGCTCGCGGGCCAGCGGGTCGTCGCCGACATCAACATCGGCTGTGGTGCGTGTCCGCGGTGCAGCCACGGCGACGGTCACCACTGCCCGGATCGGACCACGCTCGGGATTCGATCTCGCCCTGGCTGTTTTGCGGACCGCGTGGCGATCCCCCGCCGCAACCTGGTGCGGGTCCCCGACAGCGTGGACGACGATCTCGCGGTGTTCGCCGAGCCGGTCGCGGCGGCGCTCCACGTGCTCGACGAGCTCGATCCACGCGCGGCGGGCGAGCGGATCGATGTGCTCGGCGACGGCAAGCTCGGGCTGCTGATCAGCCTCGCGCTGGCGGCCAGCGGTCGCCAGGTGCGGACGATCGGCCACCACCGCGCCAAGCTCGAGCTGGCGGCCGCAGCGGGCGTCGCCGCCACGGCCCTCGAGCACGAGCTCGCCGCGTCCGATCAGCGCAGCTCGGCGGTCGTCGTCGAGGCCACCGGTCACCCCAGCGGGCTCGCGCGGGCGCTGTGGCTGGCGCGGCCGCGCGGGCTGGTGATCCTCAAGACGACCAGCGCCGCGCCGATCCCCGTCGATCTCTCGGCGATCGTCGTCAATGAGCTGCGCGTGGTTGGATCACGCTGCGGCGACATGCATCGGGCGGTGGACCTGCTGGCGCAGCAGCGCCTGGATCCCCGCCCGATGATCGCTGCGACCATGGCCCTGGCGCAGGCGCCCGCAGCCCTCGAGCACGCCGGTCAACGTGGCGTGCTCAAGGTGTTGCTGCGGATGTAGACAGCTGCGAGCAGCTATCGATCAGCTATCGACCAACTAACGGTCAGTCGCCATGTCGATGCGGATCGGACGGCCATCGAGCTCGTGCCCGCCGAGCTCGCGCATGGCCTTCGAGGCGGCCCTGCGATCGGCCATGGTCACGAACCCAAACCCGCGCGAGTCGCCGGTGTCGCGATCCATGACGATCACCGCGTCAACGACCTCGCCGACATCGGCGAACGCCTTGCGCAGCTCCACGGCGGTGGTGTCCCAGCTCAGTCCGCCGACAAACAAGCGGCAGGGCGGGCCCGAGGACGCGCCATCGGGATCTTCGCCGGTCAGGATGGTGCCGTCGGCGAGCACGCCTTCGACCGTCGCGTTGACGGCGGCCGTCTGGATATCAGAGACATTGGCGATCTCGACCTCGCCGGTGGAGTCTGCACGTCGTTGACGCGCGCGCTCCCCCTTCTCTCGCTGTTTACGCTCACGCTCGGCTTCACGCCTACGCTTACCTACCGAGTTACTACCGCGACCCATGCATGGACTCCCTGTGGCTGGTTGGACCCTTGCGACAGTGTGTTGGTCGCGTGGGCGAGTGAGGCGTGGACCGACCCGACGCAGCTCCACATGAGCCTGCGCGCTGGTACCCCGCCGTGAATTCGACTCGAGCGATCATCAACGTTGTCGCCCCAACGCAGTCGATCGAGCGCCCGCGAGGGGCTCGATCTGATGGGGCGCGCGATGTGTTCGAGCTGAAATCGGTCTTGTCTCCGTTGCGCAACCCACGCCAGTGGGTGCCCAACAAGCGCGTACCCTAGCTCATCGCCGCACAGCTGACCAGCAGCGGTTTGCGCAGCGAGGGCCGCGGCGCCACCGCCATCGCGGTGGCGGGGCGTAGCGGTGGCGGCCGCAGCGGTGGCGGCCGCGGCGGCCAGCGGGCACGATGCTGGTGGGCGCAATGATCACCGGGGAGATGATCCACGAGCGCTACCGGATCGAGGGGCTGCTCGGTCGCGGGGGCATGGGCGCGGTGTACAGGGCTCACCACGTGGGGCTGCGTCGCGACGTGGCGATCAAGGTGCTCCACACCGAGCTCAGCCGTGACCCCTCGACCGCCAAGCGGTTCGATCGCGAGGCCCACAGCGTCTCGCGCCTCGACCACCGCAACTGCGTGCGCGTGACCGACTTCGGCACGACCGACGGCGGGGTCAAGTACCTGGTCATGGAGCTGCTCGAGGGCGCCGAGCTCGAGGCGTCGCTGGGCCAGCCGTGGGCGCCGGTTCGGGCGGTCGACACGATCATGCAGATGCTCGAGGGCCTCGAGCACGCGCACCACTTCGGCATCGTCCACCGCGATCTCAAGCCCGAGAACGTGTTCGTGACCCAGGATTTTCGGGGCGGCGAGATCGTCAAGCTCGTCGACTTCGGGATCGCCAAGCTGATCGACGACGAGGGCGCCAAAGAGCAGCTGACGCGGGCCGGGATGGTGTTTGGGACGCCGCGCTACATGTCGCCGGAGCAGGCGTCGGGCGGCAAGCTCGACGAGCGGACGGATCTCTACGCGACCGGGCTGATCCTCTATCAGATGTTGGCCGGGCACCCGCCGTTCGTCTCGGACGACGCGGCCACCTTGCTGCGCATGCACATCCTGGCGGATCCCCCGGCGCTGCCGCCCAGCGTGCCCGAGCCGCTCGCGCGGGTGGTCGCCAAGCTGCTCGAGAAGTCGCGCAATGATCGACACGCCAGCGCCCGCGAGGTCATCGACGAGCTGGCGCGGCTGCGGCCGGAGCTGGTCGGAGCGGCGAGCGCCCCGGCGGCCGCGGCCCCGCAGGTCACGGGTCCCAGCGCGACGCCATCAATGCAGACCCACGCCGAGCCGGCCGCGGGGTCGAGCGCCTGGCAACCGGCGGCCGGACCCGCAGCTCGGCCCGCGGCTCCGCTGGCGCCCGTTGTTCCGCCAGCGCCCGTTGCTCCACACGCGCCCGGCCCTGCCCTGGCGCCCGCTCTTCCCCTGCCGCCGGTTGGTCCCCCGCGAGCGCCCGCCCAGGAACCAAACGCCGCCACCCACGGCCATCAGCTGGCCCCGCACGCCGGAGGTCCTCATCACCCCGGGCTCGAGATCACCAGCTACGAGCCCGTCGTGATCACGCGGCCTCCGGCCCGCCCGGCGCGTCCGTGGCTGCCGTGGGCGATCGGGGCGGCCGCGATCATGGTCGCGCTGATGGCGTTCGGCGCTGGCCAGGCGCTGCAGGCCGACCACGACAAGCCCGCGGCGGCGACCAGCCCCACCGCCGCGGGGGCCGAGCTCGGAGACCAAGCACGAGCACGAGCACAACCAGCTTCCGCTGGCGAGCGCGCAGACTTGGACTGCTCGGACGGCGTCTGCGAGTGCCGCAGCATGCCCAGCTGCCAGCTCGGCTGTGGGGAGGATTGCGTGGTCCGCTGCACGGACGTCGGCCACTGCGAGCTCAGCGTGGGTGACGAGAGCTCGGTCTGGTGTGATCGGGTCGGCAAGTGCACCGTCGAGTGTCTGGGCGACTGCGAGGTCCACTGCCCACAAGGTGGCTGCGACGTCCAGTGTCCAGATCGCCCCGACAAGCGCGGCAAACAAAAGCGCAAGAAGCCCAAGAAGTGCGGCGACGTGTACCTGTGCGGCCGCGACTGCGACGATGATGATGACTGACAAGCCTGGCGCCCGCGGGTAGGCTGGCCGTGGTGCAACTTCAAGACGCCCCCGAGCTGACCCGAACGTGGCTGGCGTGCCCGCGGCCCCGCCCCGACGCCACGATCCGTCTGCTGTGCTTTCACCACGCGGGCGGCAGCCCGTCTAGCTTTCGGCCGTGGCTCGACGAGCTCCCGGACCACGTGGAGCTGCTCGCCGTGCGGCTCGCCGGTCGTGAAGCGCGGCTGCGGCAGACCCCGGTCAACAGCGTGGCCGAGGTCGTCGAGCCGCTCGCCGAGGCGCTCGCGCCCCTGCTGCGAGCCAGCCCTCGCCTCGCGATTTTTGGTCACAGCATGGGCGCGCTGCTGGGCTTCGAGCTCGCCCGTGAGCTCCGGCGTCGATCACTCCCACGCCCGGAGCTGCTGGTCGCGTCGGGCCGCAACGGGCCGGGCGTGGGCCGCAAGCTCGAGCTCCACAAGCTCAGCGACAAGCAGCTGATCGACGAGGTCCAGCGGATCTACGGCGGCATCCCCAAGCCGATCCTCGACGAGCCCGAGCTGCTCGCGCTCACGCTCCCGGTCCTGCGCGCCGATCTCACGATTAACGAGACCCACACGCTCAGTGAAGAAGCCCCGCTCGACATCCCGATCCGGGCCTACGCGGGCGTCGATGATCCCCACGTGGGCAAGGCCGGCCTCGAGCGATGGGCCGAGTTCACGACCGCGAGCTTCGAGTCGGGCCAGTTCGCGGGCGATCACTTCTATCTAGCACCCGCGCCGGGCATGCGCTGGCTGCTCGACAAGCTCCGCGCCGATCTACCGGCCCAGGTCTGACTGGGACCTGATCAGACCTGATCAGACCTGATCAGACCTGGTCAGACCTGATCAGCCCTGCTCGGAGCTGATCAGCTGCGAAACAGCCCACGTCCGAGCCGCGAGAAGTCCCGCCGATCGCCCTTGGCGACCTCGTGCAGGAACACCAGCTGCGACCGGGCCTCGAGCCACGGCATCAGCACGCTCTCGTCTCCGGGGGTCGGCGTCCCGGGCGGATGGCAGAGCACCAGCTGCACGAGCTCCCCGGGCGACTCACCCGTGAGCATCGCCCGCTCGACCTCGGTCGGCGGCGGCACGTCACCGCTGTCGGCGATCAGCACGACCTCGTCGGCCGCGCTCACGCACGCCCGGGTCCACGCGTCGAGCTGACCGGCGACCAACAGCAGCACCGCGTCATGCTCGGCCTCGGCCGCCGACAGCCACTCACCAAACCGACGCAGGGCTGGATCGTCGTCGAGCGACACCGCACCGGGGGCGTCCGCGGCGAACTGTTGGGCCCCGAGCACGGCCACGTCGCTGCTGAGTTGCTCGACCAGCGCGCCCGCGAAGCCGCGTAGATCCACGCCTGGCTGGGCCGGAACCAGCGCGAGCGTGCGCGGATGGTTGACGACCACGGGCTGCTGGTTGGCCTGGACCAGGCGCCGCGCCAGCGTCCGCGCCAGACCCAGCGCCGCGCCGGGGTGGCGCATCAGCAGCGCCTCGAAGGTGGGCGCGGTCAGCCCCCGCAACCAGGTGTCACGCACCGCGCGGACCATCGCCGATCGCTCGCCGCCGATCAGCACCGCCAGCTCACCGACGGGCTGGCCCGGTCCGATCTCGGCCACGCGCTGCAGCTGGCCGTCTCGCTCGACCAGGACCTCGAGCCGGCCTTCATCGACCAGCCAGACATGCCGCAAGGTCTCGTTGGGGTTGAACAGCACCTCGCCGGCCTGAAGGTGGCGCTGGATCATCGCGCCGTCGATCTCGACGAGCATCGACAGCGGCAGCGTGCCAAACAAGGTGGCGAGCCCGAGCTCGAGCCGCGCGAGGTGGCGCTCGGTCACCGGGGTCAGCAGCGCGTCGAACACCCGCCGGGTCAACAACCGGCGCACGTCGCTGTAGCCCAGCCCGATCAGCCGACAGCTGCCGACCGCCCGGATCGAGCCCGAGCGCACGCGCTCGCCCCCCACGACCAGCGGCAGCTCACCCACGCAGGCCCCGGGCGCGAGCCGCTTGCGCCACATCGGTGGATCACCTTGATAGACGTCGAGCTGGCCGGACACGAGCACGAACAGGGCGTCAGCCGGATCGTCTTGATGGAACAGCCAGGTGTCGTGGTCGAGCTCGAGCTCGAGGGCCGCCTCCGACAACAGCTTGCCGGCGGCCTTGGGCAGCGCGTCGAACGGCCAGTAGCTCGAGATGTCGCCCGACGTGTCGCCCAAGCTGGTACCCCGCCCGTTCGGCCTGTTCAGGTAGCTCAATTGCTCCCGATCTTGTTGCCCTTGAGTACGATGTTTCCGCTGCCCTTGAGGGTGAGGTTGTTGCCGCTGAGCACGATGTTGCCGTTGCTCTTCATGGTCATCGACGCGGCCCCGCACTTGAGCGTGATCTTGTCGGCGGCCTCGATCAGCGTCTCTTTGTCGCTGGTGAAGCTCATGTTGTCGCCCGAGGTCACCGTGCGCAGCTTGCCCACGGACTCGCTGACGTTGTTGCCGATGCTCTCAGTTCGATCGTGGCCGACGTCCTCGGTCTGATCGTGCTTGATCACGTTGGTCTGATCGTTGCCGATCTCTTGGTACTGGTCGTGGCCGATCGTCTCACGATGATCGTTCAAGATCTCCACGACCCAGTCCTTCTCACCGTGGATGTAGATGTGCTCCTCGCCCTTGGCGTCCTCGAAGCGCAGCTCGTTGAAGCCGCCGCCGCCCGGCGATGAGTTGGTCCGCCAGCCGGTCTGGGTCTTGTTGTCGGGCACCGCGAACGGCGGCGGGTACTCGCCGTTGTAGACGCAGCCGGTGCACAGCGGGCGATCGGGGTTGCCCTCGAGGAATTCGATCATGACCTCCATGCCGATCCGCGGGATGAACTGCGTGCCCCACCCGAGCCCGGCCCAGCTCTGCGAGACCCGCACCCAGCACGACGAGCCGGCCGTGTAGGTCGGCTTCTCTTCCCAGTAAAATTGGACGTGGATCCGCGCGTGTTGATCCGTGTGGATCTCTTCGCCGTCGGGGCCGGTGACGATCGCCGTCTGCGGGCCGT
Organism: Enhygromyxa salina; assembly: GCF_002994635.1. Classification (GTDB taxonomy): domain Bacteria; phylum Myxococcota_A; class Polyangia; order Nannocystales; family Nannocystaceae; genus Plesiocystis; species Plesiocystis salina_B. The sequence continues at coordinate 46,656 of NZ_PVNL01000086.1, forward strand.
GAACCCGGGGCTTGGGCGTGGCCGGCTCGGGCCGCATCACGGCGTCGAACGGCACGCACTCGAATTCGTTGGTGTACCCGGCCTCGGCGCCGCCGTCGTCCTGGGCCTGGTAGCTGTGACCGCCCGAGTGGGTCACCGCGGTGATCAGGTACTCGATCTCGATGTCGGGCCGCTCGGAGTTGGCCAGCTTGAAGCGCAGGCCGGGCCGCATGCTCATGCAGTTGCTGCGGCCGCGCGCGATCCGACCACCGATCGTCGAGGCGTGCTTGAGATCCGTGGCCTGGTCGCCGAGATCGTCGTCGATGTAGCGGCGCCGACCGTGGGTGTACACGCGGCGCTCGAGCCCGCGCGCGTCGGTGCCCGTGGCCGGCTCGCTCAGCAGGTTGCGCGGGGTCATCCAGTCGTAGTCGCGCCGCAGCGTGCCCGTGGTCGTGAGCTGGTTGGACCACTCGAGCGCCTGGATCGACTCGACGTCGGCCAGCTCCGGCTGGGTCCCGATGATCGGGATGTCCGGGGTGCCGTCGAGATTCTCGATCTCGGTGTACTGATCGTTGGCGTCGCGAAAGGTCAGGGTCTCGAGCCCGCTGTCGCCGTCGTGGATGAATTCGTAGCTGATGCCCTCTTCCTCGAGCAGCCGCGAGACATAGTCGAAGTTGGACTCGCGGTACTGCGTGCAGTAGTCGCGGGCTGCGGCGCCCCGACTGACGCTACCGAAGTCGATCGCGCGACCGTAGGCGCCCAGCGCCTCGTCGAGCACCTCCGTGATGATCGCCTGGACGCTGAGCTCCTGCCAGATCTGCGACTTGACCTGCTGTCGCAGCAGCTCGAACGCGGGCACGACCTCGAGCCGGATCGTCATGTGGTGATCGACGATCCCGGTGTAGTCGATGCGGGACACCACCCCACAGATCGCGCGCTGCTCTTGGCCGCCGCGGACCAGTCGCAGCGCCGCGTTGCAGCCGAGCAAGCTGTCGGTCTCGGCCTCGCCGTCGGTCTCGGCGTCGATGACCACGCGATAGCTGCGGTTGAGCCCCTCCGCGATGAACACGCGAGTGACGGTCCACTGCGCGCCCTCTTCGGACAACGTCAGCTCGTAGGCGGGCGGCGGGAGACTGAGCTTGAGCATGATATCTCTCGGGGGCACGTCCAGCGGCCCAACAAATCGCCGACCGCCGATATGGCCGCGCCAGCGCTCGCCCAAACCTGGGTCTGGACCCTCGCAGAATACCGGCGTGAACGTGCGTACGGCAACCGTTCATCTGGTAGACTGCCCCCGGTCGTGACCGAGTCTGCCAACCAAGACGGTGAAGCCCCCGCGGACACCCCAGCGGCGTCGGAACACGCGATCCAGCCCAGCGACGGCCCCACGCCCGGCTTGCTCGCCGAGCTGCTCGAGGGCACCCGCGACCAACCCAGCCCGCAAGCTGGGCCTCAGCTGCGGCCTGTAACACCCGCTTCACACCCGAGCTTCGGCACCCGCGTGGGGTGGCTGGTCGAGTGGGCGTCCGGTTCCGCCCCTACCGTCGACTTCCCGGGCAACGAGCACGGCCCGCTCGCCGCCCGCAGCGTGATCCCGCTCGACCCCGACCTGGTGGCCGAGGCGATCGCCGAGCAGCGCGGCGTGATGTTGACCTTCGAGGACGGCCAGCCGCGCGCGCCGATCATCGCCGGGCTGCTGCAGCCCGTGGTGTTCGAGGTCGACGTCGAGCTCGAAACTGATCGGGAGCCGGGCAACACCAACACCAACACCGACACCAACGCCGGTCAGGAGCTCGCCGCCAGCGAGGCCATCCCGCCGATGGCCGCCAGCGTCGACGGCCGGCGCGTCGAGATCGAGGCCGCCGACGAGATCGTCCTGCGCTGCGGACAGGCCAGCATCGTGCTGCGCCGAAACGGCCGCGTCGTCATCCGCGGCACCTACGTCGAGACCCGCTCGCGCGGGGTCAACCGCATCAAGGGCGGCTCCGTCCAGATCAACTGAGGCCAAGTGGCAGCGCTGCTCTGGGACGTACAAGAGGAGCACCTCGGCGAGGCAGAGTTCTTCTGGGAGACCTGGGAGCGCGCCGTCGACTCGCCGATCTTCACGATCGGCGAGCTGCGGGCCGGACCCGAAGAGCGGCTGATGGCCAACATCATGGGGCTCGTGGTCGGCGGCCAGCCCGTGCTCGACCGCCTCGTGCGTCCCGTGCTCGACGAAGACCTCGACGATGATCGCTACCGAACCGCCGCGGCCGCGCTCGCGATCCTCGATGGCGGCGGGTTCGAGGGGCCCGACATCGTCCTGGACTATCTGCCCCGCGCTGGCGCCGAGGGTCGCTGGGGGCTGATCCGGGCCATGCACCTGTCGCGGCGAACGGACCTGGCCGCGCGCTTGATCGCCTCGTTACCCGAACACGACGGCCCCGCGCTCGCGGGCCGGCTCGAAGCGCTGACCGGACTCGGCGTCGACGTCGGCAAGCGCCTGCGGGTGTGGTTCAAGCACGGTGAGCCGCGCGTCCGCCGGGCCGCGGCCTGGCTCGCCCGGTACTCGACCTCGTCGAACGTGCTCAAGCGGCTGCTCAAGTTGATGCGAGACCCCGACGCCAAGCTGCGCGAGGCCGCGATCGAGAGCGCGCTGATCCGCGGGCTGCCCGGTTCGTGGCAGCTGGCCTGCGAGGCTGCGTTCGATCGCCAGAGCCCGGGCGGCGCCGGATCCCTGCGCCGCGCCGCGCTCGGATGGGTCGCCATGCAGGGCGACGCGGCCTCCCACGCGCGGATCTTGGAGCTGCTGCGTGCCCGGCCCGACCCGGATCTGCTGTGGGCGGCCGGCGTCACCGGTCGGCCCGACGCGGTCGACCTCGCCGCCGCGCTGCTCGACCACCCGCAGCTGGCCCGACTCGCGGGGGAGCTGATGACCTTCGTCGCCGGGCTCCCGACTCGCGTCGACCACTACTGGCTCGACGAGGGCGCGCACGGGGGCTACGGCGACGACGAGGACGAAGGGCTGCCCGTGCTCGGGCGGGACGACCTCGCGGCCAACCTGGTCCCGCCCGACGAGCTGCGCCTGCGGCTGCCCCACCCCGAGCGCGCGCGAGCGTGGTGGCTCGAGTGTCGCAACGAGCTCTCGCCTGCGCTGCGCTACTACGCCGGGCGGCCGCTGGAGCCGAGCACGATCGAGCACGCGCTGCGGACCGCACCCATGCGACGACGACACCCGCTCGCGCTGGAGCTTGCGATCCGCAGCGCGGGGATCGGCATGCTCGACACCCGGGCGGCGGCGCGGATCCAGACCTCGCAGACCACGGCGATCTTCGCCAGCTTGGATCAGCTGCGCGCCCAAGGTCGCGGCAGCGTCGACTTCCAGGGTGGGTTGCCGCTGATGTAGGGCGTCGCTCTGCGCGGGCCCCTGACTCGAGCGGCGCGAACATCGCGGCAAGAAATTATCGCAGCAGCTGCAAAGCACATCTGCGGGGGCCGACATCGCAGATGTGCTGGGTAAGCTTCATCAAGGAACCATCGAGCTGTTCCGCCACGACCCTTGGCTCGCGTTCGATCTCCTCGGTGTCGAGCGGCCCGTAGCTGGGACACCAACTCCCCGGCAGGGCGAAGTCGAGCGCGAAGATCCCGAGGATCCCGACAAGGTCATCGTGCGCTACCCCGACCTCGTGCTGGTTCACGAGGTCGAGGTCCCCAAGCGCGGCATCGTCATTGGTGTCGAGGCGCAGGGGGCGTACCAGCGCATCAAGCGATGGCGGTTCCCGTACTATCAAGCCGTCCTGGCCGACAGCTACGAGCTTCAGACCTGGATGGTGTTCGTCTCGTACTGTCGCCGCATGTCGGCGGCGATTCGTGACTGGAAAGTGGGTCCACCACCTCGGATCGACGGCCTGCTGCTCGACGTGGACACCGTGCCGCGCCTCAGTCTCGAGGAGATGATGCGGTGGCCAACCGCAGGTGTGCTGGTTGGGGCCCTGCACGGACACGCGGGTGACAGCGAGGCCGCGCAAAATGGAGTGCGCGCGTGCATGGGCCTTCCGGAGAAGCGAAGGCAATCGTATATTCGAACGATACTAGCGGCGTTGTCAGAGCGAGAGCGGGCAGCGATAGAACAGGAGCTGAACATGGAAGAGAAGCACGAGATCTGGCAGATTGAGAAGAACAGCGGGACCTACTTGCGCGGCTGTAGGCACGGCTTGGAGACCGGTCGGCAGGAAGGTCGACGCGTGACCCTCGTCGAGTTGATTTTCGCGTTGCTCGACGTCCGCGGCGTCGCCTGTGAGGCAGACAGCGAAGCACGCCTCCGCGCATGCGAAGACATCGCGGTTCTCGAGCGCTGGGCGGATCGGGCCCGCGAGGTGACCGACGTCTCGGCGCTGTTCGAGGACGCATGAACCGCGAGACCGAGCATCGGGCCATGGCCTGAGCGATGGCTGAGCATGCCTGAGCAATGGCTAGAAGGTTCAACAGGCCCAGGAGGCTCAGCCCTGACCGGCGACCGGCACCACCAGCGGCGCCACCCGAGCGCACTGCGGATCCGCGACCCAGCGCGGCAACCAGTACACCCCCGCGCCGTCAGTCAGCAGCTCCTGCTCGCTCCCATCGGCCCGCATGCGCACGATGTCGGACCGCTGATCCTGACTGCGAGCGAACACCAGGTGCTCGCCATCTCCCGACCAGGTCGGCTGCTCGTCGACAGTCTTCGCACCCGCGCTGCCCGTCCGCGCGACCAGCTCGCCCGTATCCGCGCGCACGATCACGATCGTCGCGACGCCGCGCTTGGGCACCAACTCGGTGTACGCCAGCAGCGAGCCATCGGGTGAAAAGGCCACGCCGCTGGCGATCACCGATGGCTCTCGCGGCCCCTCGCGCAGCGCTGGCTGGACCTCGGCGCCCGCGACGTCGGTCATGAAGATATCGACGCCCCGCTCGCGGTCGCGGGCGCTGCGAAACGCGATCGTCTCCCCATTCGGCGACCACACGGGCTCGGTGTCGTCGCCCGGGCTGTTGGTCACGCGCATCGGCGCGCCGCCGTCGGCCGTCATCACGTAGATCTCGGCGTTGCCGTCGCGACTCGAGACAAACGCGATCCGCTGAGCATCGGGCGACACGGCCGGCTCGAAGTTGCCCTCGGGGTTGTCGGTCAGGCGCAGCAGCGCGTCGGAGCCGAGCTCGAGCCGGTAGAGATCTCGAAAGCTGTTGGCGTCGCTCTCGAACACGATCCAGCCGCCGTCGGGCGACCACTGGGGGTTGCGCAGCCCGATGTCCTTGGGCCCGATCGCAGCCGCCAGCGCGGCAGGGCCCGACGCTGCGCTGTCCGGCGTCAGCCCGAGCATCCCGAACCGATCGCGCGTCTTTCCTTCCGGCAGCGGCTCGGAGCGAAGCACCAGCAGCGAGCGAGCGTCCGGCGAGATCGCGGCCGGATACACCGAGGCGCCCGAGCGCAGCAGCTCACTGCTTGGACCGCCGGCTGCGGGCACCGACCAGATTTGGTCGAACCCCTCCGCGGGTGAGGACACGAACAACACCCGCCCGCAGACCGCCGGTTTCACGGGACGATCGGCGGGCGAAGCAGAGTCAGCGCTCCCACCCTCGGCGCGGGTCTCGGCGCCAGGATCCGCGCTGGGTTTGGAGCACGCGCTGCCGACCACAGCGGTCAGCAGCGCGAGCGTGGCGAGCGTGGTGCGAGTCACGGGGTGCGAGTCACGGGGTGTGCACGCGGACCGCGTCGGCGATGACCACGTAGCCCGCCGGTGCCCAGACCGAGAGGTCCACGAAGTTCCAGCCAGCCTTGAACTGGTAGGTGCCGAGCCCGTTCCACTTGCCGCCGTTTTGCTGCTGGTTGACGTACACCGTGTCGAGCAGGTTGATCGACGAGTCGTAGATCAAGAAGGGCGCCGACGAGGACCGGTTGCTGCCCGCGGTCCACCACGCTTCGACGGTCAGCTGCGCGGGCTCGTCGAGGTAGAACGCGAACTCGGCCGCGTCGGAGATGCCCTGGGTCGAGTGCCACCAATAGCCGGTCTCGTACTGGGTCGGTCCGGTCGCCGAGGCCCACGCGTTGGACACGTAGATGCTGGCGTTCTGGCCGTTGAGGCCGTTGTTGCTGTCGATGACGATATCGACCGGGTTGGGGTTGGGATCCGGCTGCGGATCGGGATCCGGCTGCGGATCGGGATCCGGCTGCGGATCGGGATCCGGCTGCGGATCGGGATCCGGCTGCGGATCGGGATCCGGCGCGGGTCCGTCACCACAGTAGTTGTTGATCAGCGCGAGGTAGTCCGACCACGGCCAGTTCGGGCCCGGGTCGGTGCGGTTGTAGGGCTGCAGCCGGCCGTGCCCGACGATGTGATACTGATCGCGCGGGATGCCCTGATCCTGGGTGATGTCACACACCAGCTCGGCCGAGGCGTCGATCAGGCCGCCGTCCCAGTTGGCCTGGTTGCCGTAGCCCGCGTGCTCGATCCCGATCGTGAAGTTATTGCTGCTGGTGCCGCCCTTGTTGCAGTCGGTGTTGCCATTGAGCGCGCAGTTGTAAGACGCGCCAATGTGCCAAGCCTTGCGGCTCTCGTCGACCAGCTGGGAGATCTCGGAGCCGGTGTTGTTGACCACGTAGTGGGCGCTGACCCCAGAGTTGCCGTTCTTCAGCCAGCTCCAGCAGCCGCTGTACGAGCCCTCGCAGGTGTGGATGATGACCATGGAAGGATCACCGATCGCCCCCGCTGGCCGGGCGCTGTGGTTGGGCGACGGCCGCCAGACCGAGCCCGCGTAGTTGGGGCCAGCCGAGAGCGCGGTCGCGGCCGCGCCGTTGCCCGAGTCGAGCGCGAGCGGGATGTCACCAACCTCGTAGCCAACGCCACCGATCGCCTCGGGGAACACTTCGTCGTAGACGTAGGCGTCGATGCCCTCTTGGCTCTGAATCCCGCTGTACTCGGCGAGCACGGGGACCCACGCGCCAATGTCACCGCGGTTGGCGATGCCGTGTTGATCGGCGAGCGCAGACAGCAGCGCCGCACCAGCGCGAATGTTGGAGAGCGGGTCGCCGCTCGCCTGCACGATCGAGACACCCGCCAGCTCGGCGCCCTCGGCCAGGTCTTGCCCGCGCAGCGCCATCAACCCGGTCGCCACCGCTTGACCCTCGAACTCGGACGAGCCCTGGACCATCTGCCACTGGGTCTCGACCAGCGAGACCGAGCGGAGGATCGCGGCGGGCACGTCGAACTCCTCGCCGGCAACCTCGAACATCTCGGCCAGGTCTTCGGGCGGCTGCTGAGGCAGGCTCTCGTCGCCGTCTGGATCGGTGTCGCCACCGTCTTGGATGCCCGATTGATCGTCCGGACGACCGTCACTCTCGTCGCACGCGGACAGCGCAAGAATGGGCAGCAACAGCGAAATCGAGCAGATGGACAGGTTTTGGCGATACATGGCGGTCTCTTTGAGCACCCGAACCTACGTGTAGGTGCGAGTGGTTAGGTATCGTGTCCACCATCACGGCGTCAACGAAGATTTGCACTGCTTTCGATTTCAGTGGCCTGTCCCACGCAAAGTTCTGCACTGAGTGAAATCGCGCGTATCAGTTGAGCAAGCGACCTTGGTCGACATCTTCGGGCTCGTCGTCCTCGGGCTCGACATGGCGCGCGATCAGGCCGGCCTGGTGATGAAGCATTCGCCAGCGGCCCTGCTCGAGCACGAACACATTGGTGGCCGCGAGCTCGGCTTCGGGCAGGACCTCGACACACACGACCACCCCGACCTCGCCGAGCAGCTCGACCACCTCATCCCGAAACCGGACCGGCGTAGGCCGGCGCAGGATCCCTCGCCAGCTGGCCATGACCCGCTCGCGCCCGCGCAGCAGCGTCCACCCCGGGTGCGTGCACAGGACCTCTTGGTGATCGGCCCAGAGCCGATCCATGCCGACGATGTCGCCGGCCGCGAACGCCCGGTAAAACTCGCGGTTGGCCCGCGTCAGCTCGTCGAGGGCGGATCGGGGCGAGTCGCTCATTCGCGCGCAGCATAACAGCGCGCGCAGGATCGCGGCCAACGTGCGCGCTCGCAGGGAGCGCCGCCGGCCGACCCGACCCAGCGCGGATGCGCCCGGCAAACTGCGAGACGGCCTGTGGGGACGCATCAAAATCCCCTACTCTCCCGCCGTGTCCGTGACCCGTGCGAGCGCGCCGCCGTTATTCGGTCGGCGAAAGTACTGGGCGCATCGCTTCGGCGTCGCGTCGTTCCTGCCCACGTCGCGCGCCGAGATGGACCAGCTCGGGTGGGACAGCTGCGACGTGATCATCGTGACCGGCGACGCCTACGTCGATCACGTCAGCTTTGGCGCGGCGGTGATCGGCCGCGTGCTCGAGCATCAGGGGTTCCGGGTCGGCATCCTCGCCCAGCCCGACTGGCAGGACCCCGAGGCGTTCACCCAGCTCGGCGCGCCCAACCTGTTTTGGGGAGTGACCGGCGGCAACATGGACTCGCTGGTCAACCACTACACCTCGGATCGCAAGCACCGCTCGGACGACGCCTACACCCCCGGCGGCAGCTCGGGATCGCGGCCCGATCGCGCGGTCATCGTCTACACCCAGCGCTGCCGCGAGGTCGCGCCCGAGGTCCCGGTCGTGATCGGGGGCATCGAGGCCAGCCTGCGCCGCATCGCCCACTACGACTACTGGTCCGACAAGGTCCGGCGCAGCGTGCTGCTCGACGCCAAGGCCGACATGCTGGTCTACGGCAACGCCGAGCGCTCGATCATCGAGATCGCCCATCGTCTGGGTGAGGGCGAGCCGATCAGCGCGCTACGTGACATTCGCGGGACCGCGGTGGTCGTGCGCGAGCTGCCGAAGGCGTTCGTGGAGATCGACTCGAGCGACGTCGATCAACCCAAGAACCTGGTCAGCCTGCGCCGGGTCCGCTCGGGACCCGCCGTGCCGCGCGAGCGCACGGCGGTGCGGCTGCCCGCGTTCGAGGTGGTCCGCAACGACAAGGTGCTCTACGCCCACGCCTCGCGGGTGCTCCACCAGGAGGCCAACCCCCACAACGGTCGGGTGCTGATCCAGCGCCACGGCAACCGGGACGTGTGGCTCAACCCGCCACCGATCCCGCTGACGACCCCGGAGATGGACGAGGTGTTCGAGCTGCCCTACGGCCGCCGCCCGCACCCGCGCTACGCCGACGCCAAGATCCCCGCCTACGAGATGATCAAGACCTCGGTCATGATCATGCGCGGCTGCTTTGGCGGCTGCTCGTTCTGCTCGATCACCGAGCACGAGGGACGCATCATTCAGAGCCGCTCGCGGGCGTCTGTGATCCGCGAGATCGAGCAGATCCGCGACACCGTGCCCGGGTTCACGGGCATCATCTCCGACGTCGGCGGACCCACGGCCAACATGTGGCGGCTGGGCTGCAAAGACCCCAAGATCGAGGCGGCGTGTCGGCGGCCCTCGTGTGTGTACCCGGGCATCTGCGAGAATCTGAACACCGATCACAGCGACCTGATCGATCTCTACCGCGAGGCCCGGGCGCTGCCCGGCATCAAGAAGGTTCTGGTCGCTTCGGGGCTGCGCTACGACCTCGCCGTCGAGTCGCCCGAGTACGTGCGCGAGCTGGTCACCCACCACGTCGGGGGGTACCTCAAGATCGCCCCCGAGCACGTCGCGCAGGGGCCCCTGGCGAAGATGATGAAGCCCGGGGTTGGCACCTACGAGCGCTTCAAGCAGCTGTTCGAGCGCTACAGCGAGCAGGCCGGCAAGCAGCAATACCTGATCCCCTACTTCATCGCCGCGCACCCCGGCACGACCGACGAAGACATGCTCGAGCTCGCGCTGTGGCTCAAGCGAAACCGGTTTCGCCCCGATCAGGTCCAGGCGTTTCTGCCCTCGCCCATGGCCACCGCCACCGCCATGTATCACAGCGGTCGCAACCCGCTGCGCAAGCTGACCCGGGCCGACGACGCCGAGCAGGTCAGCGTGCCCAAGGGACTCGCGCTTCGCCGCTTGCACAAAGCGTTCTTGCGCTACCACGATCCCAACAACTGGCCGCTGCTCCGCGAGGCGCTCACCCGCATGGGTCGCGAGGATCTGATCGGCAACGGCAAGCGACACTTGATCCCCAAGTTCCAGCCGGCTGGCACCGGGGGCCTCGGCGAAGGCAGGCGGCGCAAGCAGGGCAAGCAAGGGCCGCGCAAGGGCTCAGCGCTGACCCAGCATACTGGGCTCCCGCCGCGCGAGACGGGCGCTCGACGGCGCCGGGACTGACCCGCGGGCGTCCTCCGACTCGTCGGTGGCCAGACCCGCGGCGAGGCGCTCGCGGTCTCGCGCGTCGTCGCTCGTGACCAGCGCTGCGTCCGCTCTCACACCGCCGGCACCGTAAAATAGAAGCTCGTGCCCTCGCCGGGCTCGCTGCACACCCAGATCGTCCCGCCGTGGGCCTCGATGATGCCCTTGACGATCGGCAAGCCCAGGCCCGCGCCCCGCTGGTCGGTCTTCTTGGCCTGCCAGAACCGATCGAACACGCGGGTCAGCTTGTCCTGCGGAATCCCTGCCCCGGTGTCGGACACGCAAAACTGGACCACGCCCAGCTGCGGTTGCGCGCCCACGACGACCTCGCCCCCAGGCGGCGTGAACTTGATCGCGTTGCCGATCAGGTTGTCGAACACCTGCAGCAGCCGATCGCGATCGGCGTACAGATCCGGCAGCTGCTCCGTCACCTCCACGCGAATGCACAGCTGGGCCCGCGCCGCCGCTGCGTACTCCGTGTCCACCGCCTCGTCGAGCAAGCCCTGGACCGACACCGCCCCCCGCACGATCGCCAGCGACCCAGCCTCGAGCGCGGTGATGTCGAGCATGTCCCCGATCAGGCGGTTCATCCGCAGCGCCGCCCGCCGGATCGCGTCGAGTGACTTCGGAGCCTTCGCACCGCGGCGCCGGAGGATCTCGGAGTGCAACAGCACGATGTTCAGCGGGTTTCGCAGATCGTGGGCGACGATGCCGAGCACCTCATCGCGCGCCGCGATCGCCCGGCGGGCCACGCGGCTGTCCTGGATCGCGCTCTCCATCCTGTCGCGTCCGCTGATGTCGCGGACCAAGCCCTGCCACCTGCCATCGGAGAGCAGCTTGGTGCTGATCTCGACCGAAAGGTGCGAGCCGTCTTTCTTGCAGAGCAGCCACGTCCCCACCTCGACGGCCCCGCCCAGCATCTGCTCGCGAGATCGCAGCAGCCGCTCGACGTCCTCTGACAGGATCACATCGACGATCGCCTTGCCCACGATCTCGTCCTTGGCGTACCCCAGCATCTCGCAGCCAGCGTCGTTGACGTCCGTGAAGCGACCCGCGAGATCGGCGATGAAGATGCCGTCGGGTGCTTGCTCGAGCAGCGCTCTAAGCCGCACCATCGCCTCTTCGCGTCGGGTCACGATCTGCGTGACGTCGACCCCGGTGAGCACGAGGAATGGACGCTCGACGTCGGGACCTGGAGCCAGCGCGCCCGAGACCGCGAACACACACGCCTCACCCGAGGGCTGGACCCAGCCACACTCGCAGGTCCTTGGCGGCTTCCCGGCTTGCAGCGACTCGATCATGCTCGGCACGAACGCGGCGTCTTTGGGATCCGCGACGAACTGCGAGATTGGCCGGCCGCGAAGTTGCTCGACGGGTTCACCAAACAGCAGCCCGCACGCACGGTTGGAGTGAACGATGCCACCATCTGGGTCCAGGACCAGGGCGATCCCTGGGAGTAGGTCGAGCGCGGTGAAGTCGATGGTGTTCATGTGGCAGCCTCGCGGCGATCGCACACATAGCATTAACGCTGCCACATCCACGTGGCCGCCCGAGAATATCGCGCTGTTTGCACCCAATGCCAGCGCTCATTGCCCGGCTGGTGCGAATCCCGAATATGCACCCGTTGACGCTGCAAGACGTGCGCGCTCTGGCCGCACGGAGCCTACCGCAGGTACACGCTCCCGCTCCACCACGGGTACCACCCTTCCGACTGACTACCGGACTCGCCCCACCCGACGCGAAACAGCGTCGTCGCCGAACCAACCAAATACGGCCCGGCCGGATCGAGCGGCAGCGCGGTCTCGCAGCTCTGGCACGACACTGGGTCCACCAACAACGCCGCATAGCTGACCACCGGACCGGCGTCGTCAGCCGAACCAAACGAGACATCGCCAGCCTGCCCATAGCCGAGGTTCCAGTCGGTCTGCACGAACCCAGCCGGGGTGATATCGGACGAGTCTCCGCCGGCCGCGTTGGCCTTCATCACGTGCGCACTCAGGTAGAACGACTCGAACCCGGGCGGGAAAGTGAGGTCGAATACATAGGTATGCTCGCCCTGGCCGTCGCGAGTATAGGGCCGACACATCGCGTCAATGCCCTCGACCGAGGCCGCCTCGATCGCGCTGATCTGGGTGTCGAGATCACCGTTGCACAGGTGCGGCAGGGTGATCTCCGTCCACCCCCCGCCGTCGGTGGTCATGTCGCAGTTGGTCGTAAACCCCAGCTCGGGGCTCTTGGGCGCGACGATATACACCCCGTCGGACGCGTTGGGATCGTAATTCAGGATCTCTCGACAGCTGCGCGGGATCTTGCAGTCGCCCAGGCAGCCGTCCGAGGTGCCCGAGTTGGCGTCGTCGCACTGCTCGGGCCCGTTGACGCGTCCGTCGCCGCAGCGCGGGCCAAAGTCGCTGCAGTCGGCCAGGCAGCCGCCGTAGCCGCCGTCATTGACCCCGTCATCGCAGGCCTCCTCGCCGCCGACCACGCCGTCGCCACATCCACCCTCGCCGTCGCCGTCGCCGTCGCCGCTCGGGTCACCGTCACCATCCCCGTCACCATCCCCGGCGCCGCTCGTGGCTTCGGTCTCGCCGCCGCTGTCACCGTTGTCAGTCCCGAGGCTCTCCGCGCCGAACTCCCGCCCCGCGTCGTCATTGCACGCACAAGCCAGCGCCAGCAGTCCCACAGCTGCGATTCGCCACCTCGACCCATGCTTGACTGTGTTCGAACACTCCATGGACCGGGCGGGCCACCGAATCTACCCCGCCCCTGGATCCACGGCCACTGGCCCAAATGACAGGCCTGCTCGATCCCGGCCAAGTTCGCTACACTGCGGCCGCCATGGATCTTGCTCATCGTCCCTTCGCTTGCCTGGCCGTCTCGTTGTTGCTGCCGGCGCTCGCGTGCGGTGGTGATGCCACTGGTGCCACGGGCCGCGAGACCGGCGACACGGGCGAGACCGTCAGCCCCGAGGCGGGCGACGAGAGCCACGACGAGTCGACCACGACCGCCGAGTCCGACGGCGCGACGACCACGACGACCGAGACCGGCGAGCCGGCTGCATGCGACCTGTTCACGCCCGAGCTGGTCGAACAGGCCTACCTGCGATCCGGCGACGGCCGCGACGCCGTGCCGCTGAGCGCCTGCGACAACCATGTATGGTGGGTGTCCGCCGCGTCCGGCACCGAGCTCACGATCTCGGTCGCGGCCAGCGAGCCCGTCGACATCGCAGTCAGCTACCCCGACGAACCGAGCTTCTCCCAGACCTTGGCCGCGGACTCGCTGTACCAGCCCGGTTCACTGTCGTTCGTCGCACCGCGCTCGGGCGAGTTCGCGGTGGTCGTGCGCGCCGTCAACCCTGGCGATGATCCCGAGCTCGAGCTCGACTACGACATCACCGCCACCTGCAGCAACGAGTGCGGCCGCGAGACCACGCGATTCCCCATGGTCATGGTCCACGGCTGGACCGGGTTCGAGAACATCGGCCCGCTCACCTACTTCTACAACGTCCAGGCCGACCTCGTGGGACTCGGCTATCCGCTGGCGATCGCCGTGCTCGATCCCTACAACTCCGTGGACATCCGCGGCGAGCAGCTGGTGAGCTTCGTCCAGGGCACCCTGGAGTCCCAGCGCGCGCGCAAGGTCAACCTGTTCGGCCACAGCCAGGGCGGTATCGACTCGCGCTACGTCGCGGCCGAGGCCGGCGGAGGCTACGGCGATCGGATCGGCGCCGTGATCACGCTGGGCACCCCCCACTACGGCACCCCGTTCACCGACATGGCGCTGGGCCTGATCCCCGGCCCGGCCGAGCAGGCCCTCGCGTTCCTGCTCAACCTGCTTGGCGCCGCCCAGAACCAGCAGTCCGACGTGGAGGCCTCGCTCTACACACTGAGCGAGACCTACATGCAAGGTGAGTTCAACGTCCTCTACCCCGATGACCCGCGGGTCAAGTACTACAGCTGGATGGGCCAGACCTGCGTGGCCGCGATCGGCTGCCAGGACGCCGTCGATCCCCTGTTGCTGTTCAGCTACAACATGATCTTTGGCGTCGCGGGCGACAACGACGGCCTGGTCCCGCTCGAGAGCGCGATCTGGGGCGAGTACCTGGGCCTGATCCCGGCCGACCACATCGACGAGATCGGCCAGATCAGCGGGCTCACCGGGATCAATTACGATCACATCGTATTCTTCCGCGACAACGCCCGACTGCTGCGCGACAACGAATTTTAGGCCTGCTGCACGGGGATACGGTGCACATCGGACGGCGGTTTACTCGCGTGTACTCTCGGATCGCCAGCGCCGGCGGAGCACGGCGTCGAGCAGACCGATCAGACCGATCAGACCGATCATCCCCATCATGAGGCCACCCGCCAGCAGCAGCAAACCGCAACGTCTTCGCACCGGAGCCCGGGTGCACGCGCCTGCCGCCGGGCGCCGATGGCCCCACCACGTCTACCAGCGAGCGATCAGCGTCATCCCCCCCTGATCATAACGATTGCTAGCATCATCGAGATCCCACCCAACCCCAAAGGTAATCCGCACATAGGGGTCAAACGCCAACGCAAACCGTGTGCTCAATCGATGATTGGTCTCGCTCAAATATGCAGACAGATCATTGTCCCCCTCGGCCTGCCGATCCAGCACGAGGTACGCAAGCTCGAGCCCAAAGGTCCGCGTGGGCAGCCAGTGAGCCCGGAGCATGCCCAGCCAGCTCTGATCCCGCGGGATCGCGCCAAACTCGGAGGTGTGCGCGGGGATCTCGGTCAGCCGAGTGCTGCCCGTGAGCTCGAGATCCAACCGGCCAGGAAACCGGGTGACGTTCTCAGCGTCGAGGTGCACGAGCAGGTAGGCCCGCGCCCGGGTCTCGCGTTCGGGCACGCGGCTGAGCCGGGCCCCCCGGTCGTTGAAGTCGTGCTGGTGGGTGCGAATCACGGTCGTGCTCGCGCCGATCTGCACGGGCACCCGCGGCACCGCCCACTCGAGCCAGCCGCCGCCGAGCAGCGCCGACTGCTCGCGCTCGACGTCGAACTTGCCCTGCTCGTCCTCGAGCAAGGTCGAGTAGTAGTAGCTCGAGCGCGAGGGCAAGACCCCACCCATGTACGCCTGCGCGCGCAGGCTGGGCAGCACCGACACCTCAGCCTCGGCCGAGAGCCCGACCGAGGGGTTGCGCTGGACCACCCGCAGGTCCTGGGTCGCCGCACGATTCTGGGCGAGCGCGTCGCTGGCGTTGTTGAACGGATCCAACACGAACACGCGGGTTCGCACGCTGCCCAGCTTGGGCCGGGCCCAGCCGACCGCGAGATCGACGTCGAGGTCGGGCTTCTCGAGCCGCGCGATCGGTCGGATCTCGACGAACAGCCCGGTCCCGCGAATGTCGGGGAACGCAAAGGTCAGCTGCACGAGCGAGCTTCGGATCCCGCGCAGCTCCCGGCGATCATAGCGAATCCCAAACGCGCCGACCGGGCCGACCGGCGTGTACTCCTTGAGCCTGACCTGATTGAAGAACACGAACTCGTCGTCCGAGTGCAGAAACATCTGCGCCCCGCGGGTCCGCCGGTTCCAGTCACGCTCGAGGTACAGCGGCGACTCGGCGACCGCCAGCGTCAGCTCGTACTCGGGCCGCTGCAGCTCGGGCGCCGGCTGCAGCAGCGGGCCCCGAGGATCTGGCCGTCCGTGACGATCCTCGACGCGCCGCCACAAGTCGTCCCAGTTCTCGCGCAGGTCGAACCCATGCTCGACAGGCGGCGGAGCGAAGCGCATGCCGTCCTCGGCCGCGCTCCCGGGTCCGAGCGCGAGCATCAGCGACAGGGCCAAGGCGAGCACGGCGCCGAGCATAAGCCGAACTGAGCCCAAACCCGGAGTCGCGCTGACCCAAACTCGTAAATCCTCGCTGCCAACAGTGAGCCAGTCCAGGAATGGCGCCTGCAAGCGGGCGAGGAGCCTCGCCCGAGCTGATAGCTAGTGCCCTTGACGGCACTTCTCGTGAAATCCATGGACACAGGAAATGTGTTCAGAGCCCCCTCCCAGGGGGCCACACATGCGCCTGCGAACAAACAGCCCCGAGGAGCGAAGCGACCAGACGCGCCAGCGGCTGCAGTCGGCGAAGTCCAAGGTCCATGTGGGGGTCATCTACTTGCTAGATTCTCACTCGTCGAGTGTGCTGCCCCAGCGGGCGCGGACTGACTCGGGCGCGACCTCCAACAGCGCCCGACCGAACTCCTGCAGGTCCTCGTAGCGACGTGCGCGCTCGCGCTGCATCGCCTTGGTGATGATCTCGCTCAGCTTCGGCTCGTCACACAGCTGAGCGAGCGGCGTGAAGTCCCCAGCCGTGACCAGCAACAGCACCTGCGTGTAGTTGTCAGCGGTGAACGGCCGCTGGCCAGCCAGGCACTCGTAGAGCATCACCGCCAGCGCATATTGATCACAGCGAGCGTCGATGTCGCGCTCGCCCAGCGCCTGCTCGGGCGACATGTAGCTCGGGGTCCCGACGAACCCGACCGTCATCTGCTCTTCGGTGTCCTCGGACTTGAGCTTGGCGATGCCAAAGTCGAGCACCTTGGGCTGTCGGCGACGCTGATCACCCTCGTGCAAGAACACGTTCGATGGCTTGATGTCGCGGTGCACGATGCCGCGACGATGCAGCGCGTGGACCCCCCCGATGATCGGGAAGAACAGCTCCAGCGTGTCTGCCAGCGACAATTTTTGATCGCGCTCGAGCAGCTGCGCGAGGGTCTCGCCCTCGAGACACTCCATCACGAAGTACGGCACGCGCGCGATCGCGGGGGGCATGGGCGTGGGGACGTGATCGCTGCTGGAGTCCTCGGTGACCGCGTTGGTCTGGGTCGAGCCCTCGGGCGTCTCGTCCTCGAAGGTGCTCCACCCGCCCTCGAGCTCGAGGCTGCCCGAGTCGATCAAGCGCACGATCGCCGGATGCTTGACCGCGCCGATCACCTGCATCTCGCGCCGAAACCGGGTGTACTCGATCCCGTCGGTGCCCGCCCGCATGGCCCGGCGCGCGCGCAGGACCTTGAGCGCGACGGCCTGCCCGGTGCTGAGCTGTCGGGCCCGGTAGACCACCGCGAACCCGCCGTGACCGATCTGGCACTCGATCTCGTAGCGGCGGTCGACGAGGGTGCCGGCCACCATCGCGTCGGTCGAGCGGACCTTGCTGGCGACCTCACCACGCATCGCCGTGAACTCGCGCCGCAGCCCCAGGTGGGTAGCGAGCCGCGCGACGACCTCGGCAAAATTGAGCGGCTTGGTCACGTAGTCGTTGGCGCCGAGCGAGAGCGCCTCGACCATGTCGTCGCTCTCGCTGCGCGCCGTCGCCATCAACACTGGCAGCTCGAGCTTCGAGTAGTGCCTGCGCAGCTCTCGCAACACGTCGAGCCCGCTCATGACCGGCATGTTGATGTCGAGCACGACCGCGTCAAATCGAACCCGAGCGACGGCCGCCAGCGCCTCGGCCCCCGAGTCCGCCGTGGTGACCTCGTAGCCGCGTCGCCTCAGACGCCGCGCGAGCATGTCGAGGTTGTCCTGGTTGTCATCGACCACGAGCAGCCGCTCACCGTGGTGCTCGGCCATCAACGTCGTCTGTGGTAGATCGCCAGGCACGATCGCCAAGAGGCGCTGGGCAGCGCCACCTCGCAGCATTCTAAACTGATCTGTCCGCGCGTAGGGCTCGCGTCGAGCCCGAGCGGCGCGTCGAACGAGACGGGTGAAATCGCCCCTCAGGGATCCACCCACCGCCCTCGAGCACGAGCCCCACCCCGTTCTTCAGTATGGGGCTCACGCCGTTCCCAGCAGCCGCTCGATCTTCGCGAGCAAGCGCGGTAGCTCCACGGGCTTGGTGTCGTAGTCATCGCAGCCGGCACCCAGCGCCGACTCGCGGTCACCGGCCATCGCGTGGGCGGTGAGCGCAATGATCGGGATCGCGCGAGTGAGCTCGTTCGCCTTGAGCCGGCGGGTGGCCTCCCAGCCGTCGATCCGTGGGAGGCTCATGTCCATGAGGATGATCGACGGCCGCTCCCGATGTGCGATATCCATGCCGATCTCCGCATCCGCCGCTGTCAGCACGTCGAACCCACGGCGGCGGAGCCGACGACTCAGCATGTCGCGACTGAGTTCATTGTCTTCGACGATGAGGATCGACACCATTGGGGTCGAGCGACGATACACCAACCCAACACGAGTGGGGAGCGACAGCAGCAGATGAGTGACTCAAAGTCGGGCGCGCGCGGCGAGGCGGGCGACGAGCTGGGCGAGACCGAGCGGATGCGTGAGGTCGAGCAAGAACTCCGGCGTCTGCGCCTGCTCGTCGACCGCAGCCGCGACGCCCTGATGTTGCACGACGTGCGCGGCCGCCTGCTCGAGGTCAACCGGTTCGGCCACGACAGCCTCGGCTACTCGCGCGAGGAGTTCCTGCGCTTGTCGATCGGCGACGTCAACCCCGACGTCGGGTCGATCCCCAAGGAACGGCTGGGCGAGCAGTGGCGCAAGATGCCGCTCGACAGCTCGGTGACCGTGGAGACCAACCTGGTCCGCAAGGACGGACACGAGATCCCGATGGAGGTCGTGGTCGCGCCATTCGAGGAGCAGGGTCAACGCTTGTTCGCGGCGATCTGTCGCGACGTCAGCGAGCGCAAGGCCGCCGAGGCTGCGCGCCGTCGCGAAGAGCTGCGCTTCCAGGCCGTGTTCGAGGGCGCACCGACGGGCTTGGTGCTGATCAACGCCCAGGGCACGATCATGGCCGCCAACCCGGCGCTCGAGCAGATGCTCGGCGCCCGCTCGGGCGGCCTGATCGGGCGCACGCTCGACGACATCACCCTCGAGGCCGACCTCGAGATTGGGCGCAGCGAGCTCGAGCAGCTGCGCCGGGGCGAGCGCGAGTTCGTTCGGGTCGAGAAGCGCTACGCCGGCTGCAGCGGCAAGATCCTGTGGGCCCAGCTGTCGGCGTTTCGCTACGGCGATCCCAAGACCGACGAGGTCCGCACCGTCGCGTTCATCGAGGACATCAACGAGCGCAAGCAGAT
Source organism: Enhygromyxa salina (assembly GCF_002994635.1). GTDB lineage: Bacteria > Myxococcota_A > Polyangia > Nannocystales > Nannocystaceae > Plesiocystis > Plesiocystis salina_B. The sequence continues at coordinate 65,929 of NZ_PVNL01000086.1, forward strand.
CGAGACCCAGCGCCGCGAGATGTTCGAGCGCCTCGACGAGCTGGTCGCGCAGCGGACCGCGGCGCTCGAGCAAGAGATCGCCGAGCGCAAGCGAACCGAGCAAGAGCTCAACAAGGCCATGCGCGCGGCCGAGGCCGCCAACCTGGCCAAGAGTCAGTTCCTGGCCAGCATGAGCCACGAGCTGCGGACCCCGCTCAACGCGGTGATCGGCTACTCGGAGATGCTGATGGAGGAGGCCGAGGACACTGGCAGCGAGGACCTGGTCCCCGATCTCCAGCGGATCCGCAACGCCGGCAAGCACCTGCTGGGGATCATCAATGACATCCTGGATCTGTCCAAGGTCGAGGCCGGCAAGATCGAGCTGTTCATCGAGTCCGTGCAGCTGTCCGCGCTGATCGACGAGATCATCGACACCGTCCGGCCGCTGGCCCAGAACAACGGCAACGAGCTGAGCTTGTCGCTGGAGCTCGGCGCCGGGATCATCACCACCGACATCACCCGCGTGCGCCAGGTGCTGTTCAACCTGCTCAGCAACGCGTGCAAGTTCACCGAGCAAGGCCGGGTCTCGCTGCGGGTCCAGGAGCTCCGAGTCGGAACCGAAGGCTGGCTGCGCCTCGACGTCAGCGACAGCGGCGTCGGCATCAAGCCCGAGCAGCTGTCCAAGCTGTTCAAGCCGTTCACCCAGGCCGACGCGTCGACCTCGAGGCGGTTCGGGGGGACTGGGCTCGGGCTGTCGATCAGCGATCAGTTCGCGCAGATGCTGGGCGGTCGGATCGAGGTCGAGAGCGAGTACGGGGTCGGCTCGACCTTCACCCTGTGGCTGCCCACCCACCACGCCCAGCAGCAGGCCGCCAGCGCCTCGGGCACCTTCCGGGCCGTGACCGGCCACAACATCGGGACCGTCCTCGTCGTCGACGACGAGTCCGAGTCCCGCGGCATGCTCGCGCGGCTGCTCGAGGCCGAGGGCTACGCGGTGCTCACCGCTCCGACTGGCGCGCGCGCGATGCAGCTGGCCGAGCTCCACAAGCCCGACGTCATCACGCTCGACGTCATGATGCCCGGCATGGACGGGTGGGCGGTGCTCTCGCGGCTCAAGCAGCGACCCGAGTTCGCCGACATCCCCGTGGTGATCGTCTCGTTGATGCCCGACGCCGACATGGGCTACGCGCTCGGGGCCGCCGACGTGCTCGCCAAGCCGATCGAGATCGATCGCCTGCGCGGCGTGCTCTCGCGGTTTGGTCCAAACGCTGGCTCGCACCACGTGCTGGTCGTCGACGACGACCCCGAAGCCCGCGATCTGCTGTGCCGCGCCGTCCTCAAGGAGGGCTGGGACGTGCAACAAGCGATCAACGGCGCGCGCGCGCTGGAGTCGATCCGCGCGTCACGACCCAAGCTGGTGTTGCTCGATCTCATGATGCCCGAGATGGACGGGTTCGAGCTGCTCGAGATCCTCCGCGCCGATCCATCGCTGGCGTCGCTGCCGGTGATCGTGGTCACCGCCAAGCAGCTCGGCGGCGGCGAGCGGGACCAGCTCGCCCAGCGGGTCAGCTCGATCATGCAGAAGGGATCGTACTCGCGCTCGGAGCTGGTCCAGCACATCCGCTCGCTCGTGGACCTCTCGATCGCTAAGTCCTGACGAGATCCCAAGCGGGCTACATCTCGAGGCACAGGCCGACGTCAGCCGAGCCCAGCGGCGCCATGCCCTGCTCGAAGAATGGCACGCACACGGTTCCGGGTGTCGAGCACACGCCCGCGCCACAGTCGAGGTCACAGAACTCTGCGCAGCAGTTCGCGCCATTGCAGGCCGGCACCACCTCACCCGTCACGCACATGTTGCCCCCGGCGCAGTCATTGATGTACCCGCAGGGTTGCCCGGTCGGTATGTCCGAGGTCGTGAAGATGCAGTTGAACTCATCGGTCGCCCAAAAGCAGGCCTCGCCCACGGGGCACTCTTGCGTGAGCGGATTGCAGGTATCCACGCAAAACGCGATGGATCCGTTGCTGCCTTGCAGACAAGACGTGCCGGCCGCACAGATCGGATTCAGCGGCGTGCCCTCGCAGAACGCCGTGCAGGTCCCGATGCCCTGATCATTCACGTCCCAGCAAGCCGTGCTCTCGTCGCAGTCGTCTGTCGCCGCGACCACGCCGTCGTAGTTGCACGCCTCGCCGAGCATGCCGTTCCCCAGCACGGGCACGCACTTGTTGGCGTCCCAGTTGCCGCCTCCGCTGGCGTAAGGCACACACTTTTCGCCGTCGGGGCAGTCCTGCAAGAAGATGTCACACTCGCTGGCGCCGCCCATGTCCTCGTCTGGCGGGACGAACCCACCTCCCAGCGGATTGTCCGGTGGATCGGACGCGGAGATGTCGTCCGGATCGCCGGGTGCGGGGGCGTTGCCGGAGTCGCCGTCGCTGCATCCTTCGAGACCGGTGTCGTCGGTGTCCGTGTCGGTGTCCGTGTCGGTGTCCGTGTCGGTGCCCGTGTCGGTACCCGTGTCCGTGTCCGTGTCCGAGGTGGTGTCGCTGCTGTCGCTCGTGTCGCTGGTGTCACCCGTGCTCGACGTGTCCATCTGATCCTCGGCCGTGTCGGTCTCCGAGTCGGAGCTCGAGCCCCCGAGCGAGCTGTTGATCGTCGTCACTTGATAGCTGGTCGCCTCGTTGTCGTCGCCGCAGCCCGCGAGCAGCAGCGGGGACACGAGCGCGAGACCCAAGAGACCCACCCAGCGATCGTTCGACATACCCATAGCGCGACACTCGCACAGCCGACGCGCGAACACCAGCCAAACCGCTCGCTCGATCGAACAAAGAGAACGATCGATCTGGCGACTCGTGGCACCCCCCGATGACCGCCATTGCGACTGTCGACGTCTGATTGCTCCAGCGATCACTCGCGCTCGCGCAGGACCTTGGCGATCCGCGTGCGCCGGCCCGCCCGCGGGGGGGTGCGCATGTGCTCGACCATCTCGCCGAGCCCGTCGAGGGTCAGCGGGACCATCTCGAACAGCTGACCGATCTCGTGGATCGTCGGCGCGTCCCACAGCCGCTTGGGCTCGGGGTTGATCCAGGCCGACCGGGGAAAGTGGTCGGCGAGCTTGGCCAGGCAGCGCAACCCGCTGGGCGCCGCCTCCACGCTCCAGAAGCTCGAGCTGTTCATCATCAGCTCGCCCGGGTGCATCCACGCGTCGCCGACCAGCACCAGGTACCAGTTGCTGTCGGTCCGGCGCAGCAGCGAGTCGATGGTCACGGGCTTGGTGAAGGCCGCGTCCTCGTAGACCTTGGAGTACACGCAGTTGTGAAAGTAGTAGCTCTCGAGCTGCTTGAACCCGCCATGCTGGTGGGCGGCCGAGAACAGCCGGCTGACCAGCTCGGTGTGCGGATCCATGCTGCCGCCGACGTCGAGCAGCAAGATCATGCGCACGTCGTTCTTTCGGGGCGGCCGCATGACGATCTCGAGGTCGCCACAATTGCGGGCGGTCTCGTCGACGGTGCCGTCGATGTCCAGCTCCTCGATCGCGCCCTTGCGTTTGAGCCGACGCAGGCGTCGCAGCGCGGTGCCCATCTGCCGGGTGTCGAGGACCAGATCCTTGCGCAGGTCCCTGAACCGCCGGGCGTCGGCGACCGCCAGCGCCGAGCGGCCGCCACCGCTGCCGCCGATCCGCACGCCCGAGGGGTGCACCCCCCCCTGCCCAAACGGTGAGGTCCCGCCGGTTCCAACCCAGCGGTTGCCGCCCTCGTGCCGCTTTTTCTGCTCGGCCAGGCGCTCGAGCAGCTGCCGACGCAGCTCCTCGATGCCGATGCTCTCGAGCAGCGCGCGCATGGCCGGATCGAGGTACATCAGCTGCTTGGGGTCGCGCAGCCACTGCTCGAGCTGATCGGTCAGGTGCTCGAGATCGGTGATGACCCCGCGGAAGGTCTCGGCGAACGCGAGATCGAACCCGTCGTAGTCACCCTCGTCGTTGACCAGGATGCAGCGGGCGACCGCGTAGAACCCATCGAGCGAGGACTCGTGCAGGCCCTGGCCAAGCGCGTCGAGCAGCGCCAGCCAGTTGTGGGCGCTGACCTTGAGCCCGCGCTCGCGCAGCTTGTAGAAGAAATCGAGGAACAGCGGGATCCCCCGGCCGCCCCCGGCTGGCGGCGCTGCCTCGGCGGCGCTCAATGCCGGCCCCCGCGCGCGCCCCCACGCTCGGCCAATGTCACGTCTTGCTCCTTCTTGAGCAGCACGCCCAGGAACGGCAAGCCGGCGCCGAGCAGCTTGGCCGGATCGATGTCGGCGTGGCGCAGCGCGGCGATCCAGTCGATCAGCTCGCTCGTGCTTGGTGGCTTGCGCAGGCCGTCCAGCCGCCGCAGCCGATAGAACGCCTCGAGCGCCGAAGCGAGCAGCTCCGACTCGAGATCGGGGTGATGCACCGCGACGATCTGGGCCATCAGCTCACGCTCGGGAAACGCGATCCAGTGGAACACGCAGCGGCGCAAGAACGCGTCGGGCAGCTCCTTCTCGTTGTTGCTGGTGATCACCACGATCGGCCGCTGCTTGGCGTCGACGACCTCGCCGGTCTCGGGGATCGAGAAGCTCATCGCGTCGAGCTCGTGCAGCAGGTCGTTGGGGAACTCGAGGTCGGCCTTGTCGATCTCGTCGATCAGCACCACGCTCTGGTGCTCGGCCGCGAACGAGCGACCGAGCGGGCCAAGCTCGATGTACTTGCCGATGTCACCGACGTCGCCGTCGCCAAACCGGCTGTCGTGCAGGCGCTTGACGGTGTCGTACTGATACAGCCCCTCGACCGCCTTGGTCGTGGACTTGACCTGCCACCGGACCAGCGGCTTGCCCAGCTGCTTGGCGAGGTCGACAGCCAGCAAGGTCTTGCCGGTCCCCGGCTCACCCTTGATCAGCAGCGGTCGCCCAATCGCGATCGCCACGTCCACGGCCTTGCCCAGATCGTCGGAGACGATATAGCGCTCACTGCTCTTAAATCGGCTCATTGGTGGCGCAGTATGATGGGTTTGGACCCGCGCAGCCATGGGTGGATTGGCTCACTTTGGCAGCGGGCTGGTTTCGGCCATCTCGCGGGTCGACTGAGCCGGCTGCGCTGGTAGCGGGGAGTCAGGCCGGATCTGCGCGGGGCGTGACCGGGGCGCCCCGAGGTGATCATGCTCCGATCTCATCGAGTCTGTGGCATACCAGCCCTGTGAGCCGACCCGAGCCGAGGCGTGAGATCAGGCGTGTGACTACCCTCGTGGTCTCGCTGGTCATGCTCGCCTGCCACGGCGAGACGACCCAGCGCCCGCGGACCGCTGGCGAGGTCGCACCCGATGCCGAGACCGTGATCGCGTCCGAAGACGACGCGGGCCCGAGCGCCCGCGAGCCTGCGCAGCGCCCCCCGTACAAGCCGCCGTCGTCGCTGGGTGAGCCGATCGAGATCCGCAAGACCAAGCGCACGCGCATGGTCTACGCCGACCTCGACGAGGGCGCCGCGATCCGCGGCCGGATCCCCAGCCGCGAGAGCTTCGAGGTGTTCGAGAAGCGCGAGGGTCCCGGCTGCTCGCGGGCGTGGGCCAAGGTCGCCGCGGCCGCCTGGATCTGCCTCGAGCACACCGAGCCGAGCGACGTCGAGCCCGCGCCGCTGCCCACCCTCGAGGACGGGGCGCTGGTGCCGTTTTTGTACGCGCGACACCAGCATCACGACGTCGCCTCGACCCCGCCGATCCCCGCCTACGCCAGCGTCTCGGACGCCCGCGCCCACGCGGATCCCGTCGAGCTGCTGCCGGCCTACGGCAGCTACGCGTTCACCCGTTACCGCCCCAACAACGGCGATCCACTCCTGATCACCAGCGACCGCCGGGTGGTTCGCGCCGCCGAGCTCACGCTGTTCGACCCCAGCAAGTTCGGCGGCCGCGAGCTCGGTGAGGCGCCGATCCCTGCAGGCCACACGCTCGCGTGGGCGATCCGTTGGCAGACGTGGATTCACGCGGAGCCCAACCCCGAGTCCGACACGCTCGCCCGCGTCAACTATCACGACACGCTGAGCGTGGTCGGCGACGGCGTGGTCGGCGAAGACGGCGAGCGTTGGTTCGAGGTCCCCGCCAGCAACGACCACGCGCGCGGCTGGATCAGCGATCACGACATTGGCCGCTTCGTGCCAGCGCCACCACCCGAGCCCGTGCGCGGCGGGCAGATCACCGTGGACGTGGACCTCGACGAGCAAGTGCTGAGTGTCTGGCTCGAAGACACGCCGGTGTTTGTCACCCTGATCTCGTCGGGCAAGCGCAACGACGAGACCCCACCGGGCATCTATCGGATCGAGAACAAGCGCGCCTACGGCAAGATGCAGAGCAACGCGCACGCCCGCGATCCCTACTACGTCGACGCGGTGCCGTGGGCGATGTACTTCCAGGGCAGCTACGCGCTCCACGCTTCGTTCTGGCACGACATGTTTGGCCACCGAATGAGCCACGGCTGCGTGAACCTGTCACCGCGCGACGCGAAGCGCGTGTTCGAGCTGACGAGCCCCACCCTGCCCCACGGCTGGCTGTTCGTTCACGAGCACGCCGACGATCCCGGCGCCGTGGTGCGGGTCCGCAAGCGAGACACACCCACGCCAGATCGACGCGAGCAGCTGGGGGGTCAGGGCGGCAATTCGATCGCGGCGTGGTCAGAAGATCAAGTTCCCTGAGCGGGCAGGTTCATCAGCCGGGTGCGCGCTCGGCTGATAGACTCGCCGCGATGGCAGATCGGAAGTCGGAGCGCGAAGGATCGGCCGCTGCCGCAACCAGCGGCAAGATACGGATCAGCGCGAGCGGTCGGGACGACGACGCGACCCCGGGTGACAAGCATCTTTCGGTCATGCAGAGCGCGGCCCGCTCGCTCGGCGGTGGCCCGCGCCAGGGGTCGGACGAAGGCGGGCTAGTCGACTCCTCTGCGCTGATCCGCAGCAACGCCATGCTGTTCCTGGTCGCCGCGGTGTGCACCAGCGCGTTCACGATCACCGAGCTCGCGACCGGCCACTTTCGCGAGGTCGGGGACCATTATGGCTGGCTGATCTGGCTGGTCGTGGCCGCGGCGCTCTCGTGGCTGGCGTTCGGGCTGCGCGAGCGCGGCGGCCAACAGATCTGGACCGGACTGATCGGCATCGCGTCGCTCAACACCTTGCTCGCGTCATCGAGCATGGACAGCTCGGTGATCCTCGCGGGGGTGCTGGTGATCCTGATGTGGTGCGGGATGCTGCTGCGTCCGCGCCACAACTTGCTGCTGGCCGCCTACTGCGTCCTGACCATGTGGCTACTCGGCGGCCAGTTCGTGCTCACACCCTCGCAGATGGAGCTCCAGCCCCGGGCCGTCGCCAGCGGGTCCGGTGAGGCCGCCGCAGCCCCGGTGGACGAAGGTCGGCAGTACGCGCTGCCCGTGCTCGTCACCTTCATCGCGATCCCGCTGGGCCTCGGCGCGACCTTGCACCTGCGTCAGCGCAACGCCGAGCACAGCCTGCTGGCCAGCATCGCCAAGCTGCAAGAGCAGCGCGAGGAGCTCAAGCGCCGGCTCGAGGGCAAGAGCAACGAGCTCGAGCTCTCGCGCGAGCAGCTGTTCGAGGCTCAGAAGCTCAAGATGGTCGGGACCATGGCCGCCGGCCTCGCCCACGAGCTCAACAACATCCTCACGCCGATCCGCGGCCACGCCGAGCTCATCACCGAGGGCGATCACAAGGTCGAGCAGACCCGCCGCTATGGCCAGCGGATCCTCGACTCGGCGATCTCGGCCGCGCAGATCACCCAGGCGCTGCTCACCTACGCCCACAAAGACACCTATCAGCCGGTCCGCTCCAACCTCCGTCAGCTGCTGCAGAGCACGATCTTGCCGATGCTGTCCAACGCGCTGCCGGGCAACGTCAAGCTCGAGATCGAGCTCGCGCGCAGCGTCTCGGTCGACGTCGATCGCAACCTGTTTCAGCAAGCGATCGTCAACTTGGTGTTCAACGCATGCGACGCGATGCCCGAAGGCGGCGTGATCACGGTCGGGCTCACGACCAGCACCGAAGCCGCCAGCGAGAAGGCCGAGGCCGCCGACGACAGCGAAGACTTCAACCCCGAGACCGAGCGCAGCGCGATCGTGACGGTGAGCGACAACGGCACCGGGATCGAAGAGGACCACCTGCGCCAGATCTTCGACCCCTTCTTCACGACCAAGGCGGTCGGGTCCGGCAGCGGGCTGGGGCTCGCCATGGTCATGGGCACGATCACGCGCCACCACGGCCGGGTCGACGTCGAGAGCGTGGTCGGTGAGGGCACGACCTTCAAGATCTACCTGCCGCTCGCGGTGACCGACGAGAAGGCCGACGCGCCCAAGCCCTGGCCGGTCCTGCGCGGGGACGCCAAGGGCCCCGTCGTGGTCGTGCTGACCGAAGATCAAGACGCGCTCGACGAGTTCGAGGAGCTGCTCGAGGCGACGGAGTGCGCGCCGATCTGCACCAACGACGCCAAGGGCGCGACGCCGCTGCTCACCGAGATGGGCGACAAGGTCGATCTGTTGATCCTCGACCTCGAGATCACCGCGACCGACGGCAAGCGCCTGTTCAAGACCGTGCGCGAGCTGTTCCCCGAGATGCCCGTGATCTTGCTGTCGAACCAGCCGACCGATCCGATGCTGCAGCGCATGATCGCCGCCGGCCCGACCCGATCGGTGCGCAAGCCGATGGACAACCGGCTATTCTCGGCCGTGCTCACGGACCTGCTCAACCCGACTGAAGGCTACCTGCGCGGCGACTTCACGCCCGTGCCGATCACACCTGGGGCCGACGTCTCGGGCCCCCACCCCCGCGCGGGCTGAGCCGGTATGCGCGCATGAACTCACCTGAAGGATCGGTTCAGATCCAGCTGCGGATGCGGCTGCGCTATGACGGGCGTGGGTATCGCGGCTGGCAGCGACAAGCCGGCGCTGCGACCGTGCAGGGCGCGATCGAGGCGGCGATCACCGCGGTCACCGGCCTCGACCTCCACATCAGGGGCTCGGGTCGGACCGACCGGGGCGTGCACGCGCAGGGACAGATCGCAACGGTGACCCTGCCCGAGCACATCGCCGCCGACGGGGCGCTGCTCGAGCGCTTCACCGCCGCGCTCGGTGGCGCGCTGCCTGACGACATCGGCCTGCTCGAGGTCGATCGTGTGCCGCTCGAGTTTCATCCGCGCGAGCACGCGATCGCCAAGCGCTATCGCTACGAGATCTGGAACGGTGGCAAGTGCCCGCGCGACCTCGAGGGGCAGGTCTGGGAGGTCCGCCGGCCGCTCGACGTCGAGGCCATGCGCGCGGCCTTGCATGTGTTCGTGGGCCAGCATGACTTCACGTCGTTCGCGACCCGCAGCAACTTCGACCGCACGTCGAGCGTGCGCGTGGTCGAGTCGTTCACGCTCGATCAGCTGTACAAGCAAAAGCGGCGGGTCACCCTGAACATCACCGCCGACGGATTTCTGTACAAGATGGTCCGCAATTTGGTGCGGGCGGTCGCCAAGGTCGGCGAGGGTCGCTACGACACCGCGCGCCTGGCCGAGATCTTGGCTGCACGCGATCGCGCCGCCGCGCCCGGCAGCGCGCCCGCGTCCGGGCTGGTGCTCGACGAAGTGTTCTATCGGCCGGTGACGGACTCGCCCCCGCTCGCGTGATTGCCTGCTTCACACCCTCGCGCCCGGCGGCCCCGCGCTTCGATGTCATGACGAGGTTGGAATCGACATGCGCCGCAGTGTCCAAACCACATGACCCGTCTGCGCCGAGGAGCCCCTGCCGCCCTTCTCCCATTGCTGACACTGCTGGCACTGCCGGAGCTCGCCTGCGGTGGAGACCGACCCGCCACCGACGGAGCGGACGGCGACGCCGGGGGGACGCTCGGAACCGAGAGCGGCGACGATGGCAGCGGCAGCGACGAGAGCGGTGACGCCACCGCGGACGGGACAGGCGACGGCGACGGGGACGGCGACCCCGGCGATGGCGACGGCGATGGCGACGATGGCCTGGTCGTCGCGTTCGGGCCGGGCGCGCTGATCATCCCGATGGACACCGACTTCCAGGACATGGGCATGCTCGAGGCCTACGGGCTGCTCTATCAGCTGCTGCTGGCCAAGGTCCCGGTCTCTTGGGCGATCGCCCCCGGTAAGGAACTCGGCGATGTGGACTTCACGACCTCGGCCGTCGATCTGCGCAGCGGCGCAGAGGTGCTCGATCACGGCTACCGCGGCGGCCCGTTCGTGGTTCACCCTGACGACGTCGCGCTCGCGCTCCCGGTCGTTCAGGACTGGCTCGACGCCAACCCCAACACCAACGTTCACGAGGCCAGCGCTCCGTTCGAGGTGTTCGTCGCCCGCTACCTGCTGCAAGCCCCGACCATCGCGATCTTCGCCGACGGCAACGAGGACATCGCCCGCGGCTACCTGTTGGCGGCAAAGATCCCCGACTCCACGGGCGACCTGAGCTGGCCCGACGACAGCCCCGACCTGCTCGACGTGGACGAGGTCGCCGGGCCCAGCGACGTCGACCATCAAGACGGGGCCCTGTTCGGCGGCAAAGAGGCGCCGATCTACTGCCAGTTCATGTCGATGCACTGGGGCATCAACGAGGCCCTGAACAATCCCGAGGTCGTCGCCGAGGTCGGCCAGTACCTGCGCTTCTCGACCCACTTCTTCGCCGAGTGTCAGGCCGTCAACGCGTTCGAGAACCACCCAGAGTTCGGCCACTTTTTGACCCCGAACGGGCTCGAGATCGCGGACCGGCCCACGACCTACGACTTCTACCGAATGGACACGCCCTTCGGTCAGCACGACGGCAGCTTCGAGAGCGTTGGCGGCAGCGAGCCGGCCTACACCCTGCCGGCTGGCGACAGCTACCTCGAGAGCGACACCACGATCATCTCCGAGGCCGGCACCGCCGAGGGCGTGGCCGACGTGTGGATGACCGGCTTTCGCAACGGCCAGTGTCCGGCGTCCGCCAAGGTCTGCCCGGGCGCGGGCAAGATCAGCTACCTCGGCGGCCACGCCTACGACACCAAGCTACCGATCTCGCAAAACCCCACCACGGTGGGGGTGCGGCTGTTTCTCAACTCGCTGTTCGAGGCGCCCTGCACCTTCAAGTGATCCCACGGCTTCTGCGGGGTAGGCAGCTAGTTCGCGGGCTCGGCCGGCTCGGTCGCGGGTCCGGTCAGCTCGGCGGCGGCCAGCTCGGGCGCGCTCGACCCGTTGACGCGCGGCTTCGGATCCGCGGCCTCGGCTGGCTCGTCCGCTTGTAGCTCCCCCGCAGGCACCAGCTGCTTGACGAGCTCCGCGAGCTCGGCCCGCGCCTGCTCGGTCGTCATCCCGGCGTTCAGCTTGACTTGCAGCTTCAGGAGCGCCGACGCGGCGTCGACCCGCGCGTCGCGGACCCGCGCGTCACCGGCGGACTTGGCCACCTGCTGCTGTTCGTCCGCCAGCTTCTTGGGGTCGCTGCTGATCAGATCCTCCACGGTGCTGACCAGGCGATCCAAGATCCGGTGAACCACCGACGCCGAGAACCCGCCGAGCAACGCCAGCATCGGCCGCGCCACCGTATACAGCGCGTTGCTCTCATCAATCGAGATCAGCGAGGCCAGGATCAATCCCGAGATCACGCCGAGCAAGAATCGAACCCAGTAGGTCGACGCATAGTCGGGATCGTAGGTGCCGCGGACAATGTACTCATTGACCTTGAACAGCCCGTGAAAACAAGACCCAAGCGAGGCGATCGACAGGAAGAACAGCTGATTGAGCAGCAGCCTCGGGCCCGAGGACAACAGCGGGTTGCCGTCGGCCGGGTCGGCCGAGACCAGCGGCGAGGTTCCAACCGCGAGCATCACGACCACCGACACTCCGGCGACGATCGCCATGTTGCGCGGCATCGGCATCCGCAGCCACAAATTGTTGTTGTCGTAGCCCGCGACCTGATGCATCAGTCGCAGCGGTCGCGGCTGCGCAGGCGCGATCACCTGGGCGAGCCGCTGGTGGGTCCTGCTCAGCCTCCCAATTGTGGGCGCGCTGGCCTTCGCTTCGTCGAGCTTGGCCTGCGACAGCGTCTCGGCCGCGTGTTGGGCTCGAGCTTCGCCCCAGGCCACGGCCGCCGCGACGTCTTCGACGATCGCAGAGCTGAGCGGCCGACCGCTGCCCATGGCGTAGCGCAGCATGGCGTCGCACTCCGCCGTGATCACCTGATAAGGCGACTCCCATTCATGATCGGTATCATTGGTCTTGGCCACGATGAGGTGGCCAGTGTACCCAAATTCTCAGGAAACCGGGGCGCGATCGCAGGCGCTCAGCGCTGGCCGATCGGGCTGGACTGAACCCCAGCCGGGTGCAGCCGCACAGGCTCGCCGCTGCCCTCGATGCTGACCACGTACCAGTCGCCCCACTCGAGCCGCATCTGCACGCTGATCTTCTTGCCCTCGCCGACGTCGACGGTGGCCACCGCCTGCGGCGTGTAGAACCCAGGTCGAACCTCGACCCGCTCGACCACCGCCCGCAACCCCGCGAGCGCTTCGATGGTGGTGAGCACCGTGATGCTGCGCGCCGCCTCGAGGCTGTGGACCCGCTGGACCGCGAGCATCAGGGCGTCGTGCCGATCGTAGTTGCCGTGCCAGCGCGCGGCCATGTAGGCGCTGCCCAGCTCATAAAAGAAGGTCACGACCGCGTGCTTGGACATCGAGCCCTCAACCCCGAGCTTGCGCATGAACGCGTCGCTGGAGGTGTGGTCGACCATGCCCTCGAACATCGGCGTGGGGTCGTTGCCGCCGCGCGCGGCCTCGACCAGCAGCTCGTCGATCGAGGTCACGAAGCTCTGCAAGACCGTGCCCTCGATGCTGCGCTCGAGCAGCACATCCACGGTCTCCCCGCGAACCTCTCGGGCCCGGCTGGGCGAGGTCAGGCGGCGCAGCTCACCGCCCGAGCCAGCCCCGAGCGCGGCCACGTAGGCCTTGACCCGATCCTCGGCGCGCTGCTGCTGCTCACCGCTGGTGCCGAGCTTGGGCCGCTCCGCGAGCATCCGCGCGGCCTCGCTGATCGGGATCGCAAACCCACCCTTTTGATCCTTCCAGGTCCAGGTGACCACGCCGACCGCCCGACCAAAACGATCCAACACGGGCCCGCCGCTCTGGCCCTGCTCGATCTGCGCGCTGACCCCCAGGTAGGGGCCCGGGCCGACCGTGGGGTTGTAGACCTCGAGCCGCTCGACCCGGCCCGTGTGGGCCAGCAGTCCCGGATCGTGCTCGAGCTCGGCCGCCTCTTCGGGGCCGACCTCGCGCGACAACAGCACCACCGCGTCGCGCTCCGCGACATAGTGGCTGGCCGGCGCGCGCTTGCCCGTGGCCAGGGCCAGATACGGCAGCGGCTCGTCGCTCTCGATCCGAAGCAGCGCGAGGTCCCGAACCGGATCGATATAGACGATCTCGACCTGGGTGAACTCCGGCGCCGGATCGAGGCCCGGAAAGCTGACCATGTCGATGTAGTCGGCGTCCTCGACCACGTGGCGGTTGGTGATCATGTAGCCGCCCGGATCGATCACGAAGCCAAGCCCGCGACCGGTGTCGGTGATGACCACGCCGATCGCCCCGACCGAGCGCTCGGCCACGGCGCCTGGTTCGTACGAGCGGCGCTTGGCGCCCTCCAGCACCCGCACGCCGTTGAGTTCCTGGGCCGAGGCGCAGGCCCCCGTCGTGCTCAGCAATAGCGCCAGGACGGCGATCGCCGGCACCCGCCGAGTGCAGCTCAAACCGCGTGAACCCACTGTTGGGCAGCTTACGCTGGTGGAGGCGGCGTGGCCAGTGAGGGTCCGATGGCGGTGCGAAATTGCGCTGCCGGCCGAAGCGTCGCGTGCGCAGCCGGCAATCGGACTGCTGCACATAAAACCCACCGAAGCGGCGAGCGAAGTACGCCAAGTCGGCATGCGCTCGGCGCCGACTCGTGCCATCGTTGGGCGGCGTGCGGGTCGAACTCGAGAACGTTGGCAAGACCTACGACGGCGACAGCTGGGCGGTCCGCGACCTGAAGCTCGATATCCAAAGTGGCGAGATCTTTGGCCTGATCGGCCCCAACGGCGCCGGCAAGTCGACCACGCTGCGCATGATGGCCACCGTCATGACCCCGACGGAGGGCCAAGTCCGCCTCGATGGTCATGACTCGAGCGCCGATCCGCTCGCCGCCCGCCGCCGCATCGGGTTCCTGGGCGACGGCAACCCGCTCTACAAGGACATGACGCCGGCCGACTACCTGCGCATGTTTGGCCAGTGTTTCCGCATGGGTCGGGCGGAGCTCGAGGCCGCGATCGACGAGACCCTGACCACCTTTGATCTCAGCGCAAAGCGCGACACCGTCTGCGGTGACCTGTCCAAGGGCATGCGCCAGCGCGTGCTAATCGCCCGCTGCCTGCTGCACAAGCCCAATTTGTTGATCCTCGACGAGCCGGCCGACGGGCTCGACCCGCGCGGCCGCTCGGACCTGCGCCGCACCCTCGACCGCGTGCGCGACAGCGGGGTCACGATCGTCATCTCGTCCCACATCCTGCGCGAGCTCGATGATCTGTGTGACCAAGTCGCGATCATCCAGAGCGGCCGCCTGGTCGTCGCCGGCAACGTCGACAAGATCATCGACAGCCACGAGGTCAGCCGCTTCGTCTACGAGCTGCGCACGATCGAAGGGCACGAGCGCGCGCTCGAGGTCCTGGCCAGCCAGCGCGTGCTGATCGAGCACACCGGCGAGTCCGAGGGTCAAAAGCTGATCCGCATGCAAGTCCAAGGTGACGAGGCGCTCATGGCCTCGATCCTCGCCGAGCTCATCACCGCCGGGGTCAAGGTCGTGACCTGCAGTCGCCTGCGCTCGCGGCTCGAAGACGTCTACGACCGCATCTCCGCCGACCAAGTCAACTAGTCCCCCACCGCCGGCGCCGCAGCGCTGGCTGGAGTCCACCTCATGCAAGCTCTCCTCTCCAAGCTCCCGGCCTTCGCCCTGCCCTTCGTGACCCGCTCGCTGCGCGGTGGTCGGGGCAGGCGCTATGTGATCTTCAGCCTGATCCTCGCCGCGTTGACCAGCCTCATCGGCATGTGGCTGACCCTCGGCAGCGGCACCCTCGAGCAGAGCCTGCGGACGGATCTCGGGGTCGAGGCCTACGAGTACGAGGTCGAGCGCGAGACCTTCACGGTCCTCACCCACGACCCCTTCGAGCATCGCCGGGCCAAGGCCGAGATCGCCACGCTGGAGGCCAACGGGGGCTACCCCGACACCTACTACGGCGAGGCCTACGATCTGTTCGAGCAGGGCCAAACCATGGTCCGCCAGGCTGCGGTCTCGCCCGCGGCCGATCCCAGCCACAACCTGCTGCATCAGCGAGCCGCCGCGTTGATCGACGACCCGCAGTTCAACCAGTACGGCGGTTGGGACAACACCTTCCCGTGGCACGATTCAGTCCAGGTTCGGATGCTCGAGGCCGTGCTCGACCACGACGGGATCCCCCAGGTCGCGGCCTACAGCTCGCCCCTGGGTGTCGCCGACGGCCTGAAGCTCATCGGCATGTTCGCCGGGATGCTCCTGGCCGGGCTCGCCACCGTGTTCGCCCCGCTGCTCGTGGCGGTTCAGCAGGCGCAAGAGCGGCACGAGAACACCTTGATGCCGCTGACTGGCACCGCGCTGTCGCCCCGCGAGCTCGCGGTCGGCCTGGCCGCCGGGCCCACCGCGGTGATCGGCATCTTCGCCGCGCCGCAGCTGCTGATCTTCTTGGTCTGCGCCCTGCTCGTCGGTGAGATCTTCGTCGCGGGCGCGCTGCTGGCCGCGCTGGCTGCAACCGGCGCGCTGTTCATCTTCGGCGCCCAGCTGCTCGGCCAGCTCATGGGTGACAAGCGCACGCCGGGGATCATCGGCATCGCGCTGATGTGCCTGACCGGCGTCGCGTGGCTGGCGGGCGCAGGCCTGATGTCCAGCGGCGAGCACGACATCGCCGGCATCTCCGCCGTGCTCCCGCACTTGGGCCTCTCGGCGCTGCTGGTCGAGACCTTTTTCGACGTCGAGGCCAGCTTCAGCCAGGTGTTCGTCGGCGCGTTCGTGTGGATCGGCGGGGCCGTGATCTTGGGCTGGCTGACCATGAACGCGCTCTCGCGCCGCATCGAGGGCAGCGGCGGCGTGCTCCTGGATCGGTGGTCGGCGCTGATCGGCGCGCTGACCTGCATCGCGCTGGTCAATGTTGCGATCCCCGACCTCAACCACAGCGAGGGGTTCGTGCGCCAGTACGTTGGGCTCGGCATGCTCGCGCTCCCGCTGGCGCTGCTGCTCATGTCCCGGGTCCCCACCGGCGACGGGCACCCGCGCATGCGCTCGGTGCCGGTCCCCGCGCTGCTGCTCGAGTTTGGCAGCTGGGGGGTGCTGCACCTGGTGATCGTGGCCGCGCTGTTCGGCAGCAGCGTCGAGTCGCTGCACCCGGTGGCGCTCGGCTGGCTGGTGTGGTGCACGGCCGTGCTGGCGCTCATTGCGATCCGCATCGTCGCGGTCCCCGGCAAGATCGCCGCGAACCTGTGGGCGGGGTTCTGCGCGATGTCGCTGTTGGTCGGGTTTGGCCAGGCGATCTTCTGGGCCGACGGCTCGGGGCACCACGGTTTCGGCGACGTGTTCGTGATGAGCGGGCTGAGCCCGGTGCTGGGTCTGCTGCAGATCGCGCTCACGATCTGGATCCCGACCTCGCTGGTCCTGCACTTGCGCAAGAGTTTGCGGGCGATTTCTTAGTGCACGTGAAAGCTTTCATTCCTCAAGAAACCGGCTAAGCTCCTGGCCATGAGTCTCTCCCGCGTGCCGCTGGCGGCCCTGCTGTTGTTGTCCCTGCCCTGCTTTGCCTGCGTGGCTGATCCCCCGGCGGCCACCAAGGCGGAGCAGAAGCAGCCAGCCACGGCGGACGCCGACCCAGACGCCAAGGCTGACGTGAAGGCTAGTGCGACGGCTGACGCGAAGCCGCTGGGCAAGTACGAGCTGACCGAAGAAGAGGTCGACCTGCTCGCGCGCGATCCGAAGACGCTCGGCCCCGAGCAGAACCGCAAGCGCGCGTATGCGCTGCGCAAGAAGATCATGCAGAACCCCGACTCGGAGGCCGCGAGGGCGCTCGAGGATGCCCGCGAGGCTGCGCTTGCTGGGCAGGTGGAGATTCCGGGTCAGCCGCCCAAGGAGAAGGGGATGGTGATCGAGGCGCCGGAGTATCTGCGGAATCCGGATCAGACCTATGATCCGTCGCTGGCTGACGACAAGCCTGCGGGCTAGGGAGCCCGTACGGCGGGATACGGATTTCCGCAACGATGGCGCGGCCTTGGCCCGCATCCCGCCGTGATTGTTTGGGCTGCTGCAGCAGAGTCACAGCACAAGGACAGCACGAGTTTTTGGCGGCTGGGCGGTGGCCGAGTGCGGCAGGCGTGGGCCTGAACCTTGCACCGGGCCGTATCGCTCCTCAAGTCGCTCTCGGGGGGGAGTCTACGTTGGAGCGAGCCTCGTCATCGATGCCGATCTACCGCATCGACCAAGACATCTGCTGGCAGATGACTTCACCGCCTCGCGGCTCCATGCGCAGTCCGACTGGACCGACGACCACGAGCTGCTGCCCCACGCGTCACGAAGTGAGCGACCATGATCGACGCAAACGTTCCGGCGCTGGCTCCTTGCCGATCACTACGGTGTCCCGACTCATGATCGCTGATGGAGCTTCGCAAGGCCAAGCCGAGACTGTGGCGACACGGTGCCCTTCTTGCCGCGGATGCACCCTAACCGAGCAACATCGGGGGCCTTTTGGGGCCGAGACACCGCTTGGCGCCGGCCCGCGGGAATGCCGGGCTACCGCCCAGAGAGCTGCAACCCACGAGCCGTGATGACACCACGTAACCCGGGCACTTCCCACTGAGAGCCCGGATGCTTGACGCGCAGCTGATGAAGCGCGCACGTCGACTCGGTTGCCCCGCTGCCGATCGCCATCCCGTGCTCACGCGCGGCTTTGTATTTCATCAATGGCCTTCGCTTCTTGAAGTAGGTCAGGGCCGAATGGAGGGCGGCTGCGACTGTGGCCTCGAGGTCGGGTTTGTCTGCCTCGCGCCGGAGATGACGCACGACTCGCTGTGCGCCGTCCTCCTCGTTCAGCAGCCAGTTGCGGTAGGTACGTCGCATGTCGTAGGGGTCGCCGTCATTGCATGCGACGATGACCGCATCGAGGTAGGCGATGGCGTGATGGAAGTCGACGAGCTGCCAGCGAGGGACTCCTTCGGGAAGACGCTCGCGCAGCTCGCGAGGGAGGGTTTCGAGCTCCGCGGCGCCGTCCTGGATGGTCACCACGGGGACATCTCGTCGGTGTTCGATGTGGTGGATGATTTCGTCGGCCATGCGCGCGACGAGATCATCGACGTCGGCGTCGGCGTCTGCCCCATATCGCAGTGTTCGGCGCGCCTCGCCATCGGTATCGTAGAGTGTGACGTTGCCCGCCCAAGCCATCCGCCAGTTACACTCGCAAGGGTCGACGGGGGTCCGCTGATATACGCGCTGTTGTCGAGCTGCCAGCTTCGCGTCGCGCTTGGGTCCCTCAGGCAGCTCCTCCCGCATCCGCGCGGCGAAACGATCGAGGCCGCAGCTGATCGATCCGAGCTCGAAGTCGAGGTCCTCCTCGACACGGACGTTGCCCTCGAGCTCGCGTGCCGTCGTCGCCATGTCGCCGTAGAGGCCATCGAGCCGGTTCTTCAGCGTCGTCCGGCTCGGCGGGAGAAACCCGAGTCGCGCGAGCGTGGCTTCGACCTCGCGGCTCGTCAGCGTCGCCGCGAGGCCACCCGCGGCCAGAGCCAGGTCGGGCAGCAAAGAACCGTCGACGACGCCCACGACGACATCGAGCGGGTGAATGGTCGGTCCGTTGCGTACGCCCTCGCGGCGATACAGCGGCTCGTCAACGACGTGAGCTCCCCACAAACCGTGGTACAGGCACGTCGACTCCTGACTGAGCCGCTTGTAGGGCTCTCCGTCGACGGTGACCCGCGACGCAGTGGTCCGCGCGGCCTCGAGCCGCTTTTGCTCGCATCGCCACATGAGCTCTCCGGCAATTGAGCGTTCGGCGAACGACTGCTCCATCCAACTGTCGCCGCTAGCTCGCGTGCGCGCCCTCCTCATGATGGCTTCGGCCATCGCGTCGAGCTCTTCATCGGTTTGATCGATCTGGGGGATCCTGGCGTTCCTGGGCATACCTGGTTAAGTCGTTGCTGAAGCCTGTCGTGATCCCAGGACGGCTCAGTCCGAGGGGGGTTCATCCTCGATACGAAGTCGCCGGGCTACCGCCGAAGAAGCTCCTCGGTGAGCGCCTGCGTCGCCGCCGACTGCTCTGCCAATGTCGCCCCCGCCCCGATTCGCGCATCCACGAGTTCGTTCATCATTTGCGCGAGATCATCGAGCTGCGTGTCGGACAGGGTGATCTTCGGGATCCTCGCGTTCCTTGCCATCGTAGGATCAGGATGCACGAGTTCTTCGATGACGACGATGTGCGATCGGGACACACAGATCCGTTTGATCAGCTAGCAAGCTGGAAGCTTGCTCAGGCTGCGATCCACGCCCCATTCGCACCGGCCACGCACCGTTCGATGCGTGCCCGGGATATCGCTGTAACTATATGATATTATTGGATAATATCTGGCGTGCCGGGCATGCATCGAACGGTGTGTGGCCGCCATAGATGCAAATGCTGGACTTGACGGAGCGACTCATTCACATTTGCGCATTACTTCACCTTCGACACCTGCCGCGCGCATAACATCAAGAAGGGCTTGATCGCTGACACCGTCTGCGGGAGTCAAAATGACATCTCGTCCATCAACGATCGATTCCATGAGCGCCTTGCCTTCTGCCAGGCCAACGCCGGTGCCGGTCCGAATTGCCCTTACCACGGAGATCGGGAGAAAACCTTCGGTATAACCTGTGATTTTGACCATTGTTTCAGCCTACGGGTCGACCGGGTCGACTGTGATGGTGAACGGCTTGGGAGTCCGCCCCTTTGTGGAGCCGGTCGAACGGGCAAAGCCCTCGACCCTGACGGCGGTTGCGCCGCGTTCTTTGCCAAATGCCCTTACGGTTTCGATCAGTTTCCGGGGACCAACCGTGTTGAACGCAGTTTCAACTTCGCCGGTCGTCTTCTGAATGTGGAGTCCTTCCAGGACGAGAATGTCACCCTCACGCTTGATGCCTGCGAGAATTTCCAAGGTGTCGTCGCCGATGTTGGCGGTGAGGTGGATCGTTCCAGACTCCTCCTCCAAGATCTTGAACACCGGCCCTCCCCCCTCGACGAGTCCTTCCCCGACTTGAGCCCCTCCCCTGGTACTTGCGGACAGTGCTTCGATCTGCCCGAGTCCTTTCGACAGTGCGCGATTCACCGATCGGCCAACACGCGCCCCCAGTGCCGCAAGGTGCCCGAATTCTCCAATCAGCGGCATCGCCTCCATTGCGACCTGTGCGCCAAAGCTGACTCGGCCTCCGATATATGTGATTCGTCGTTGCTCGCTCTGGACGAAGTCAGCATGGAAAGCGAGAAAGTCGTCCTGGATGCCGACGGTCTGGTCGCGGAGATGTGGTCCGGCATGGGCAGGAAAATTCTCATATAATCCCAAGGGTGGCTCAATCTGCTGGGCCTGAGCTAGGTCCTGCTCGTATTGGCGCTGCGCGGCCGCTGCTTTGGCGCGGTTTCCGGCTTTGATTGATCCCGTCGGTGGCCCGACGGACTCCTCTGCATGCCAAACCCAGATTGTCGCTTCATGTCCATAGTCATCGAAGTCTGTTCCTCCCGCTTCCCAAGATCCTTTCGCGTTCGAGCCGGCCCAGTCTGGCATGGTCTCACTGACAAATGTCTCCTCTTCACCGGTCACATCCGATGCGCTTGATGGATTATTGCAAGCATATCGATAGCGATTGTCCCCCGCTGTGAGTCCGACTGGATCGGGCGATATCCAACGTGATATCCATGGCGAATAGTATCGAGCCGAGTGATACTCGAGCCCGGTCTCCTCGTCGCGCTCCATTCCGGTGTACCGGTATCGCCTCGCCGATACATCGATACTGGCGTCGACCGCTCGGTACGCGCTGGTGCCGTAGGGGTGGTACTCCTCGTAGGAGATGATCGCTCCGCCTCGGTCGAGTTCGGTCGCCGCTGAGCCCAGGTGGTTGCTCAGCTGGTAGCGGCAGAACGCCACCGAGTTGCCGACAGTCATGCCGTCGTCGACGGTCTTCGTTTCGACCATACAGATCCGGCCGCTGCCATCGCTGACATGCAGTGACTCCCGCTCGAGGTCCAGAGTGCCGTTGGTGCGTTTGCGGTAGAACTCGAAGGGTCCCAGGTAGATGCGCTCTTCGGTCGTGCTGCCTTGCTTCTCGGTGTACTTGCGGCTCCTGATTCCGCCAGCGTATTGGAAGTAGACCTGCTCCGTGCCAGCGGTGGCGTGCCTGAGTTGGTCGTCGTGGTCCCAGTCCATCGCCGCGAGGTGCGGCATGGTCGTCATGCTTCCGTGGGCATCGTAACCATAGGTGTGCGAGTATGGGCCGTTCGCCGCGTCGCCTGGAGCGGAGATGGCGAGCAGTCGGTTGCCGTTGGCAGCGTACTCGTAGCGGCGGGTCCAGCCGGTCCCCGCGGCGGGGAGGTGCTGCATCTTCAGAATGTTCCCGACGCTGTCGTACACGTAGCGCTGCGTGTAGCGGCGCATCGCCGACGGATCGCTGGTCATCGGCTGCGGGCCGACGGGGAGTTGCTCGTGGGTGCGCTGCGTCGTGCCTTGGGTCGCGTGTTCGCGGCCGGTGGCTTCGATCAAGCGGTAGGTCGCGTCGTAGGTGTACGAGTTCGCGGCCTCGACGACGGCGTTCTGGAAGTAGACCGTCTGCTGGGCGGTGTCGCGGATGTCGGTGATGTTGCCGGCGGGATCGTAATGGTAGTGGAGGCCCTGGAGCGCGGTCTGGTCGGAGCCGCGGATCGTCAACAGTCGGGAGAGTCGGTAGGTCTGCGGATCGTAGGCGTAGGTCGTGGTCGTGGTCGGCGAGTTTGCGGGGCCGTAGACGACGCGCTCTCGCTGGCCGCGGGCGTTGTAGGTGATCTCGCCGACGACGGTCTCCAGCGTCGGGCTTCCGCGGTGCTCGAGCTCGACGCGCTGGAGTCCACCACCTTCGTCGTAGGAGTACGTGACCTCGGAGTTGTCGGGGGAGATCGCCGTGAGCACGCGGCCGAGCGCGTCACGCTGGCTGCGCGCCGAGAATGTCTCGGTGTCGAGCAGCGGTGCGGCGGCGGTGGCCATCGCGGGAATTGTACTTTCTTGGAGAAGCGCACTCCAATCGGGCGTTGTGGTCTTGCTGGCGACGAGCTGGCGCTGCTCGTTCAGCGCGTGGCCCTTGAAGTCGAACGCGGAGGTCGTGGCCACGCCAGCGCCATCGTAGACACGGTACACGCGGCCGCGGTGGTTGGTGGTCTCCGGTGTGGCGAGCAGCTCGCCGTAGACCATGCGCTCGAGCAGTTTTTCTGCGCCGCCACCGACGGAGACCGTGCGGTCAACGGGTCGTCGCAGAGTGTCATAGGTGCTCAAGAAGCGTTGGCCCCGGCTGTCCCAGCTGCGCATGGGCTGGCCGAGCGCGGTAAGTAGGTGCCTGCGATCACCAGCGTCGACACTGCCGACGAACAGCGACTGGCCGTGCATGCCGTAGGTGCGGGTCTCGGCCGAGTTGCCGCGCGCGTCGACGACCTCGAGCACGTTGCCCTGGATGTCGAGTACCGAGCGGGTCGCGTAGAACTCGTCTACGCCTTGATCATCCTTATTGTGGGCGACGGCGAGAAATGGCCGGCCGAGCGTGTCGAGGTGGACCTTGCTCGGCGTGTCCGCGTGCTTGGCTGCGAGCTGAGCGGCGCGACGCTCTTTCTGCAGCGCGACGTCCTGGCCTTCGTAGCCGATCCGTGCCGCGTGCCAGTCACTGTCGAGCACGGTGTCGTTGACGTCCCAGCTGGTCTGCCCCCACGGCGTGAACTCAACGCGGGAAAACGTCCCGTTGGGCAGGTCGGTGCGGATCAGCCGGCCGAGCGGATCATAGTGGTTGAGCGACGTGACGCCCTGCTCGACGAGTTCCGCCTCGTCTTCGTAGTCGGGTATGCTGGAGAAGTAGGGCTCATACGCCTTGACGACGTTGCCTTTGTTGTCGAGCACCACGCGACCGTTGCCCACCCAGCGCAGGTTTGGGCTGGTGTCCGCATACTGGAGTTCGCCATCCATGATGATCAGCGCGCCGTCCTGGTCGCGCTGCGGCGCGAGGCCGGGACGCGTCTGGGCCTTCACCATGACCACACCACCTGCGCCAGAAAAATAGGTGCGCTGCTCGAGCCAGCGCGTGTTCGGGTCTTGATGGGTCTCCCGCTGCCGCGACTTCGCCCAGCTTGGCTTGCCGGAGTTCTGCCACGCGAACAAGTCATACTCGAAGGTGCTGGTTCGATCATCGAGGGTGTCGCCGTCGTTGTCGCCCACTTTGCCCATGATCGCGCTAGCGATCACGAATCCGAGCACGTCGGCGGCGACCTGGCTGCGGTTGCCGTTGGCGTCGGTCAGCTGCCAGGGCGCGAGCAGGCGATAGTCGTGCGCAGCGCTGACCGTGTTGCCGAGCGGGTCCGTGCTGCTGACGGTCAGCAGCGCGTGCGCGTCGTAGGTGGTCGAGTACACGTTGCCGCACGGATCCTCGACGGCCGTCACCATGAAGAACTTGGTCGCGTCGTAGGTCGGGTGACCGGTGCGGACCCACCAGGCGTCGTCGGCGAGCACGTACTTGCCCTCGTCCTCGAGCTCCGCGTTAGTCGGCGCGCCGGTGAGCCCGCCGAACACCGCTTGGCGTTGGGCCTCGGTCATCGCCATCGCGTCGCTGTCGTAGACGAGCGCCTTGCTCTGCACGCTGCCGTGGGGCAGCGGGTCCGACAGATCATCGGCGAGGTAGCGCATGCGCGTGCGACTGAGCAGCCGCTTGTCGACGCCGTCGGCCGTGTCCGCGGCGGCGCGCATGACCTTCCAGGCGAACGCCGAGTCGGCAGGCGCGACCAGGCCGTGCAGCTCGTAGCTGCGCGACTCGATCGCCACGCCAAGGCGCAGGGTGTTGGGATCACCATCGAGGTGCACCACGTCAGCCTCGCTGATCGTGACGTGCAAAGCTGACTGGTCGGCGTGCTCAGGGGCCCCCCGCCGCGGATAGGCGACCGCCGCCGAGCGCAGCACCGTCCCATAGTCGTCGACCTCGAGCACGAAGCTGTGCCCGATCCGCGGATCCGCAGCGTCGCGCTCGTAGTGATAGCTCAGCGCCTCACGGTCATGCGCGAGGTAGACACCGAACCGATTGTCGCCTCGCGCTCGCACCTGACGAACCTCGAAGGTCGCCTCGCTGACCGTGTACGGCACGCCCTCGAGCTCGGAACCGTCGAGCGCATAGACCTCGGTTCGCAGCGTTCGATTCGCGAGCGCGCGCAAGGCCTCGGCCGTGTCGTCGCCGCGCAGCCCCGACGGCATGCGGCTGTCGGGCAGCTGCCACGCGTCCGCGTCGCCGGCCCAATACTCATCCGCGAACAGCCTCGAGTACTTCTTGCCGCCCGTGAGATAGGCCCCGGTGTGAAACCAGCTCTTCGTGTAGACGGGCGGCTGGTGCAGCTGCTCTTCGACCACGTCGAACTGCTCGAACGCAAACAACCCATCACCCGAGAAGTCCGCGAATGACTCGGTGTCCCAAGTCTCGACCATGCCGAAGCCCCGAAACTCGCGCTCTTGCCCGTCGAAGTACCCGTGGTGATATGCGAAGTGCTGAACGAACCGCTGGCGCGAGACGTGGTCGAGGTGCTCGACGCGATCGACGACGTGCACGGGGAACGGCAGTTTGGTCAACCACGGTTTCCCGGCGGCCTTGTCCGCCAGGTAGAACTTCGTCGAGGGCGCGTAGCTGATCCGCGTCTGCGCCCCCATGTTGTTCTTGGTAGCGATCAACAAGTGCGGCTTCGTGCCGCTGGTCAGATCGATATAGCGCAGCACACCCCCGCGACCGGCCGAATGCGACGATGACCAGACCAGGCACCCGGTCCCGTTGCCCTTCAGATCCACGACTTCGACCCAGTCCACGCCGCGCAGACTGGGGAACTGCGACACGTGCTCGCCAGCCGCGAAGCTGTTGCCCGACAGGTTGCGGTAGATCGTGGCGCCGCGATCACCGAGGTAGATCAAGTCCGTCGTGCCGCTGCCGTCGACGTCGCTGAGCCGGACCCGGCTCGGATGAAACAGATCGCTGGCCGACGCGAAGCTGGACAGCCCGCGCATGCGGATCATGCTCCCGAACTGCCCAAAGCCGAGGCAAGGCCAGTATGCGACCTCGCCGTTGCGGATCCGAACCAAGTCCGGCAGGCCGTCGCCGGTCATGTCCGCGAACTGGATCGATGTCCGCGCGTCGTTGAACACCAGCGTCGGCCGCGAGCCCGCGTCGTGGGTGTTGGGGATCCGCTTGGGTGCGTCAAACCCATCGGCGCCCTTGCTTCGGTACCAGGTGAAGTGATCTCCGCGATCGATCAACACGTCTGGGAAGCCATCGCCGGAGACGTCGATCAGCTGCATCCGCGGGTCCTGCCAGTCGATGTTGGGGATCGTCGAGAACTTGCGAAAGTTGCCCCAGCCTTCGTTATTGGTCCGCGTGAAGTACCCCGGCGCTGGCGCGACGAAACTGACCAGCTCCTTGCGGCCGTCGCCGTCGAGATCCATGAGCTGCACGCCGGGAGCACCGAGCGTGGTCGGCCGCGAGGGCATGGCCACCATCGGCCCGAAGCGGCCGTCGCCGAGGCCACGCTTGAAGTACCAGGTCCCGGCCGACTCGGTGACCAACCCCGGTACGCCCTCGCCGTCGAGATCCACGAGCCGAGTCATGCGCCCGTCGATCCCCGCGGGGAGACTTTTCAAGGTGGTCGCGTCGGTGATCTCGTGCAGCACCGGATCCACCGACGCGTCGCTGTACTCGAACTCCAGCGTGGGCAGAGCGGCAGTGTCGAACCAACCCGAGTCGGCGTCGAGTCGATAGCTGCGCTGAACGACACCGGTCACCCGCGTCATTGCGGGATCCTCCGCATGCAGCAGATCCGTCGAGCCAACCAGATACGGCGCCTCGCCGAGCTCGGCGAAGTGGTGGAACATCAGCACCCGCCGACACAGCCTGCGCGTGCGGATCTCGAACCCAGCCCGGTAGCTCGAGAAGGTGTCGAGCCGCGCCGGCCAGGGCCGATCCTCGGCTGGGCTGACCTCGAGCTGCTCACCGTGCCAGGTGCCATGCTCGCCGTAGTCGAGCACGACCTCGAACATCCAGCCACCCGCGACGAAGGGCGTGGCGTTGCCGTACTTGATCCGCTTGAGATAGCGCTGCGCCTGCACGCCATCGTTGGCGAGCCGCGGCCGCTCTTCGGCCGCGTTGACGTCCACGCCCGCCAGATCCTCTTGCTTGTATTCGTAGACGATGATGTTCCCGCGATCATCGTGGGACTCCTCGAGCAGCCACGAGAACACGCGCTTTGGATATGCTGGATCAGCCACCCGCGCCGCGGCGGTCTTGCCATAGTAGCTCGTGACATTGTCGCGCGAGATCGTCTTCCAAAACACCTGCTTCGTGGCCTTGGAGCGCCAACGCTCGATCCTCGAAAACCCGCCCTCGACTCGCGGTTGGAATCGGTGGATGAAGTGACCATCACGCTTCTCGAAGTCGACCTCGACCAGGTCCTCGACACCCGACAAGATGAAGGTGTCGTTTTGCTTGGGGTCGGGGTTCGTGTCCCAGTACTCGGGCAGGCCCTTCTCGGTCTTGCGCGAGATCGTCGGCACGCCGAGCGACCACCCGATCCCAAGCGGCCCATTGCCCTGACCCGAGCCGTAGCTCAGCGCGAGGCTCGGCCCGAAGCGACCGCGGCCCGGTGACGTGGCGACCGGCACCGAGGTCGAGCCAGTCCCGGTGAATGGGTTGGGCGAGAACTTCTCGCCGATGCTGCGCACCGCGCCGCCGCCGGTGGGCAGCGAGATCGTCGGTGCGAAGGTCGAGCGTGGATCACCAGCCTGATCGCCGCCGTAGGGAGATCGAAACGCACGCGCGAACGGGTTGGGATCAGCCGGCCTGCCAGCCCCGGGCGCGTCTCGCCCGGGAAACACACCCGCGTTGAACGGCTGGCTCCGCTGCGCGCCGTGAATCGGCAACGAGGGGCCGGAGGTCAAGTTGGATCGGTTGCGACGATCATTGTCGTTGTTGCCCATGCCGTCACCTCAATCGAGCGTGTAGCGAAGGGAATATAGCGGCGCTTGGTGAGCCGGCCGAGCGGCCGGGTTCACCGAAGGAAGACTACTCGACGCGGAGCCAACGGTATCAGGGTTTGTTGTCGGTGCGAGCAAATTGATCATCCGTCGCGAAGATCGGACATGAGAGATCACAACGAAGAAACCGTGACGGAAACATCATCGACGGACACGCACGTGCAGCTTCGCACCACGTGGCCCAAGGTGGGACGCCTACTGCCCGCAGGTCGGGGACGTGAGAGCGCTGCCCCGACTCACGCGGCTCTAACTCGACGGGGTTTGGGCGTCTGGCCGGGTGGCGGCGATCAACTGTCGCTGCGCCCGAATGAACCGGCGCGCTTCCGCCCGGGGCAGGTGAGTTTGCAAGATCGCGGTGACGGTCTCTTCGATCAACGCCGACCCGACAGCGCGAGCGTCGTAGGCCGCCCGAGCGGCGGGATCGAGCAGCACCGCGCAGGCCTCCATGAGCACCCGTGCTCGGCCGGGTTCGACCCGCAAGAACTCTCGCTGGTAGGCGTCCTGGATCTCGTCGCGCTCGGCCTCCGGGCCGACCCCGAGGATCGCGTAGTAGTCGACGTCACTCATTCTGCCGCCGCCATCGTCTCGCGGCAGCGACGCGCTCGCAACCCGAGGCGTACCGGTGGGTCATCGACTCGCGGCGGACGGCGGGCTGTTGGGTTGCAACGGCGTTGTACGGGCAGCATTGCTGACCGTTCCGACCAGCCGAGCGGCAGAAAACCCAGCGGTCGAGCCGCGCGCCTCGGCGGTGCGACGCTTTCCTTGCCAGCCAACCGCTGGCGAAAGGAAAGCATCATGTTCATCAAGCTACAGGTACTACTCACGTTCTTCGCGACACTCACTGCCACCAACGGGGGGCCTCCGGATCTGTGTGACCTCTACTACACGGACACGGGCAAGCCGATCCTCTGCGAGCCTCACCGCGACGGTGCGCCGATCTTCGACGACACCGTTTGCTGCGAGGGTCGCAGCTGCTCCCCGGCCCGGGATGTCACTGCGTCAGCGGGAACCCCTACTACTGCGAGCTCGGGGAGGTGCGCGCCACCGGCGAGGTGAGCTGCTACTTCGAGGTCCCCGACTTCTGCGAGGTGTTCCCGTGCAAGCCGGGGTTCCAGGCGCAGCCGCAGGCAAACTTCATGTGTTGCTATGAGGGGATCTGCTGGAACACCTACACTGGGTCGAACGACTGCGAGATCCAGGACATCTACTGGTGCAACGACGGCGTCACAAATCAGGACGGTACCGTCACCTGTCTCGACTAACCGCCAGGTTGGTGGGTGGGACGAAGCCTCGCTTCGTCCCACCCTCTCAATCCTTCGAGACTTCGTCGATGATCGTGTCGAATTCCGTGACGCTGACCTGCGAACAGCGCCTCGACGTCGGCGACGTCGATGTCGGCGAAGGGATCCTCCGCCCGTTTGAACGCGACCTGACGCTCGAGGTGGTTATCCCAAGCCCGGTAGACCGTCGCGTTGCGGCCCCCACCGATCGGGGACGCGTTCTCGAACCGGTCCGAACTGAACTCCTTCAGACGCCGGGGGGACTGGTCGGCCTGCTCATCCATGTGATCGTGATGGTAACACCCCGAACATCTGCTGGTTGAAGTATCTACAAACGGCTGCACGTGCAGCAGGGGCAGCGTTCTGGCGACGCCTCGACGCGTGCAGTTTGGTGCGCGTGAAAAAGTTGAAAATAATTCGAACGAAACACGCACGGGCCTCCAATTTAGATGTTGGAGAACCAGCGGCGGCGTGCGGAGGACCTTCCGACAACCGCTCGTGGGCCAGCGCCTGCGGGTGCTGAGAGAGTACTTGCGTCTGAGCCGGGCTGAGCTGTCGAACGCGACTGGCGTCGACGCCAGCGCCCTCGCTCGCCTGGAATGCGGTGGAGACGTTCGAATGTCCACTTACCTCACAGTAATCGACTACTTCCTCGAGCGTGCTCCGGAGGCGTGGATGCTCGCGGACCGAATCGTGGCACTTGGAGATGAGCACCGGGCGAAGGCCAACGACCACATCTTGTGGCTCGCTCGTACCGGGTGTCACAGCCCGGGCTATGTGATCGCAGCCAGCTCGGCAGAACTGATCGCCGCCAGCTCGCCTGGACTGATCGCCGCCAGCTCGCCTGAACTGATCGCACTCAGCTCGGCAGAACTGATCGCTAGAACCTAAACAGGCGACCAGTCCCGGAACGTTGTTCGGGATCACCCGGCGATCCTGTCGAGATGCGCACGATCACCATGCATCGACTTCAAGATCTGGTTCGACTCCACCGCCTCGGCACTGGCGCCCGCGAGGTCGCTCGGCTGCTCGGGATGAGCCCCAACACCGAGCGTGACTACCGACTCGCGCTCCGCGAGGCAGGCCTGCTCGAGGGCGACCCCGACGACCTCCCCGAGCTCGTGATCCTCCGCGCTGCGATCGAGGCCACCAGGCCAGCCAAGCCACCCGCGCAGCAGCAGACATCCAGCGTCGAGCAGTGGCGCGAGAAGATCGTCGAGCTGACCAACGACGGCGCCACGCCGACGGCGATCTACGATCTCCTGCGAACCCAGCACAAAGCCGCAGGCTTCAAGGGCAGCCTGTCCGCGGTCAAGCGTATGTACGCCCGGATCCGGGCCGATAAGGGCATCTCGCCAGACGACGTGGAGATCCCCGTCGACACCAACCCCGGCCATGTCGGGCAGGTTGACTTCGGCTCCGTCGGCAAGCTCTGGGATCCAGTGACCAACGCGCTGCGCCAGGCCTACGTCTTCGTGATCGTGCTCGGTTACTCGCGCCACCAATTCGCCAAGCTGGTCTTCGACCAGAAGGTCGAGACCTGGCTCGCGCTGCACGTCGAGGCCTTCGAGTTCTTCGGAGCCGTGATCGCAACCATGGTCCCTGACAACCTCAAGGCCGCGGTGATCCGGGCGGCCTTCGACGTGCGGACCGAGCCCGTCCTCAACCGCAGCTACCGCGAGCTCGCGCGCTACTACGAGTTTCAAGTCGATCCGACGCCGCCTTACAACCCCGAGAAGAAGGGCAAGGTCGAGTCCGGCGTCGGGTACGTCAAGCACAACTTCATGGTCACGATCGGCAAGGAGCGCGACATCACCGTGCTCAATCCTCGCCTGATGAACTGGGTGCTCGAGGTCGCCGGCCAGCGCACGCACGGGACCACGCACAAGCGACCGCTCGAGGTCTTCGAGACGGTCGAGAGGGCCAAGATGCGCCCGCTGCCAGCACACCGCTGGCAGCCGGTCTCGTGGCGTCAGCCGATGCTCCAGCGTGACTGCCACGCCCTCGTCGACGGTGCCCGCTACTCCGGACCGTGGCGCCTCATCGGCAAGCAGCTGCTCGCGCGCGTCGGCTCCAAGAGCGTCGAGCTGTACTTCGAGAACACTCGCGTGGCGACCCACGGTTTCAGGCAGCCAGGTGGACGCAGCACGCACGATGAGCACCTCCCGCCCGAGCGCGGTGAGTACCGTCACCGCGAGCGCAGCTACTGGGTCGAGCGAGCGCAGGCCCTCGGCGAGGAAGTCGAGAGCTACGTCGCCGAGATCTTCGCCAGCGACGACGTGCTGTGCCAGCTGACCAAGGTCCAGGCGATCATCCGTCACCTCGACAACTTCCCGATCGAGCGAGCTCGTGCGGCGTGTCGTCGCGCGTCGTTCTACGGCAGCTACAGCTACCTTGCGATCAAGAACATCCTGCTCGAGGGCTTGGATCTGGAGCCCTTACCGTCGCGCCTCGTGCCAACGAGCGGCGGCCTCGAACGTCCCAGGTTTGCCCGCAACGTCCAGGAACTCCTGGATTTCACAGTGGACCCCAACGATGCACCCAACTGACGAACTACCCTCGATCTTGAAAAAGCTGCGCCTGTCCGGCGTGCTGCAGACCCTCGATCTCCGCATGCGCCAGGCGGTCGACGACGACCTGGCTCTCTCCGAATTTCTCCTGCGACTGCTGACTGACGAGGTCGAGCGCCGAGACGCCAAGCAGATCGACAACCGATTGCGCCAAGCGAGCTTCGAGCACCACAAGTCGCTCGAGGACTTCGACTTCACCTTCAACCTCAAGATCCCGAAGGGCAAGATCATCGATCTCGCCACCTGCACCTTCATCGCCAAACACGAGAACGTGTGCCTCGTCGGTGAGACCGGCGTCGGCAAGAGCCACATCGCCCAGGCGCTCGGCCATCGTGCCTGCATGGCCGGCTACAAAGTGCTCTTCACCTCCGCGCACAAGCTGCTGACGGAGCTGCGCGCGGGTCGGGCCGACAACTCGCACGAGCGCCGGCTGGCTCGCTACGGCAGCGTCGACTTGCTGATCATCGATGACCTCGGGCTGCGAGCGCTGACTGGTGACGAACCGCTCGACCTCTACGAGATCATCCGGCTTCGCTACGAACGAGGGTCGACGATCATCACGTCCAATCGAGCGCTCGAGGAGTGGGACCCGCTCTTCAAGGATGCTCTGCTCGCGAGCGCCGCGATGGACCGGCTTCGGCACCACGCTCACATCATCGAGATCACCGGCGACTCGTACCGCAACCCGCCTCCTGGGAAGGTCGCCTGAGGCAATGTCCGGGGGGCTGCCGTGGATCAGTCCTGCCGAGCTGGCGGTGGATTTTCTGAATCTGGGATCGGCGGTTTTGCGACGCCCGATCTCGCGGTCAGTCCTGCCGAGCTGAGTACGATCAGTCCTGCCGAACTGAGCGCGATCAGTCCTGCCGACCCTTGACAGGAATACGAGCCGCTTTGATTGGGGATGCTGTATAGCATGTCACACCTCGGCCGCTCGGCTCGTCATAGCTTCGAACGTCGATCCCGGCGCTCCGAGCACAAGGACGAGACATGAGCGAGAACACGCGACTGGTCTGGAACGAGGTGGCGCCGCGAGGCGCCAAGGCGCTCTATGGCATCCACCACTATATCACCACGAGCACCGATCTCCCGAACGAGCTGATCCACCTCGTCTTCCTGCGGGTGTCGCAGATCAACGGCTGCGCGCACTGCATCGACCTGCATACCCGGGACCTTCTGAAGACGATGCCACTCGAGAAGGTCGTTCTGGTTCCGGTCTGGGCCGAGGTGCCCCACCTGTTCTCAGAACAGTACCGCGCCGCGCTGGCCTGGGCGGAGGAGGTCACGCTGGTCAGCGAGACGCACGCCTCCGACGAGGCATATGCCGCTGCAAGCGCCGCCTTCGCGCCAAAGGACCTCGTCGACCTGACGATCACCATCGCGGCGATGAACGCGTTCAACCGCCTCGGCGCCCCCTTCCGCCTCCCTGTCCAAGCGAAAGCCTAGTCAGCTCGCTCATATTGTCAGGGGCGGCGACATAGCCGTCCCGCCACCGCCGATGTCGATCTTTGGTCCGTGGCTCTGCGTCTCACATCGCCAATTTTTCCAAACCATGTCACATCCGACCCATCCTACATCGTCCTTTGGTTCAACGGACGCCTGACAGCGGCATGGGGCCGCCGGGTCCGTTCTCGAACAAGGAGACGGGTGCCATGAAGATCGTGATAATTGGCGGAAGCGGGCTCATCGGTCGAAATCTGACGGCCGAACTCTCGCGACAGGGCCACGAGGCCATCGCGGCATCGCCGAGCAGCGGAGTGAACACGCTGACCGGCGAAGGCCTCGCGGAGATCCTTTCCGGAGCCGACGCTGTCGTCGACGTGTCGAACTCGCCCTCCTTCGAGGACGCGGCGGTGCTCGACTTCTTCGAGCGTTCGGGCCGCAACCTCCTCGCCGCTGAGCGCGAGGCGGGCGTGAAGCATCACGTCGCCTTGTCGATCGTCGGCGCGGACCGCCTCGAGGGGAACGGCTACTTCCGCGCCAAGGTCGCACAGGAGCGGCTTATCAAGGACGCCGGCATCCCCTTCACCATCGTGCGTGCGACCCAGTTTTTCGAGTTCGTCGCCACCATCATCGAAGCGGCCGTCGACGGCAACCGCCTCGTCGTACCCGATGCCGACTTCCAGCCCATCGCCGCCGCCGATGTCGCCGCAGCGCTCGCCGAGGTCGCGCTCGCTTCGCCACGCAACGCCACGATCGAGATCGCTGGGCCCGACCGCCTGCCGTTCCGCGACTTCGTCGCCCGCCGCATCGCCGCCGGCGGCGACCATCGGGAGGTGCAGGCCGACAGGGCGGCGCTCTACTTCGGCGCCGCGCTCGAGCCGGGTTCGCTTGTTCCCGAGCATGTGGGAGCGGCGCGTCTCGGGCCGACGCGGTTCGAGAACTGGCTCTCCGCCGCCTGATCCCGATGTGCTTCTCCCATCCACGAAAAAGGGTCCCATCCATGTTCAGGACAATCTTGCTGGGCACCCTCTTTGCCATCTCCGCCATCTCCCCCATCTCCCCCATCCCCGCCATGGCGGCGGATGTCGCGAGGGGCGAGGCACGCGTCACGACGATCTTCGACCATCCTCTGCCTTCGGTCCCCGGCAAGAGCCTGCGCGGTGTCCTTGTCGAGTACGGCCCAGGCGGTTCCTCGCCGTCCCACACTCACGCCGCATCCGCCCTCATCACGGCAACCGTGATCGAGGGCGCGGTGCGCAGCCGGATCAACGACGGGCCGGAGATCGTCTTCCGCGTTGGCGAGAGCTTCGTCGAGATACCGGGCGACCATCACGGCGTCAGCGCCAACGCCAGTGACGTCGAGCCGTCCAAGCTCCTTGCCGTCCTCGTCGTGGATACGGACGACACCAAGCTGACAACGCCGGACCGCCCGTAGGAGACCCATGTATCTCGGCGGAGGGGCTCATCCGTGGCTATCATCGCTGAGGCAACCGAAACCATCGTCGAGGACATGCACATGCGGAAGGTAGACGACATCACGGCCATCTTCGAGACCCATCGGGCGCGGCTGTTGCGCATTGCGTACCGCATGCTTGGCTCACGCAGCGAGGCCGAGGACGTCGTGCAGAACGCTTGGCTGCGTTGGGTCGGCGCAGACCGGGACGATGTCGCGGCCCCTTATCCCTTCCTCGCGCGCATCGTCACCCGGCTCTGCCTCGACGAGATGAAATCGGCTCGCGTCCGTCGGGAGAACTATGTTGGCGCCTGGCTGCCCGAACCGTTGGTGGAAACAGAGAAGGACGGCGTGGGCGAGGACGACCTGACGCTGACGCTGATGATGGCATTGGAGCGCCTGTCGCCGCTCGAGCGGGCAGCCTTCCTGCTCCACGACGTCTTCGGGGTGCCGCTCGGCGAGGTGGCGGATACGCTCGACCGAGAAGCGGCGGCGGTACGCCAGCTCGCTGTCCGGGCGCGGCGGAACGTTCAGGCCGCGCGCCCGCGCTTCCCGGTGGAGCGCGAGGAGGGCGAGCGGATCGCGCGTGCCTTCTTCGCGGCCTCCACCAGCGGCGATACCGCAATGCTGCGCACGCTTCTTGCCGAGAACGCGGTCTTGCGCTCGGACGGCGGCGGCAAGGTTCTGGCCTTCATCAATCCCATCATGGGACTGGACCGCCTCCTGCGGCTGTACGAGGCTGTGCGGCGCAAGTGGGGGGGAAGCTGGGCGCAATTGCTCGAACCCATCTGGATCGATGGGCTGCCCGGCTATGTCAGCCGCGAGCGTGGCGACGTCCTCCAGACGACAGCGCTCGCCATCGAAGACGGCCGGATCACCGCGATCTACATCACGCGCAATCCTGACAAGCTTCGCCACGTCGCGCAGGCTCTCGCGGCGGAGCTGGACCCGGGCTACCGGACACAGTGATCGAGCAGCGGGCGACCGCGGGGACGCCTCGCACAACATCCAACCCCTTGAAGCGCTCCAAGCTCCGGCAGGGCGCGCCAACTCGCGCAGGACAACAGCATGACGCAGAAGCCGATCGGCTCCGGCTTCGGTGCCGCCAGCACGGCGATGGAGGTCATCTCGGGCCTTCGCTGATCGTGTCGTCTCCGCCAGCAAGCCGGTGTCGATCCTCGTCAACAGCGCGGGCGGATGGGACATGCGATGCGGGGTCGGGGCTAGCGTGAACGTCGCGCCGCTCATTTTCGGCGTGTGGATCGACTCCACGTTCCACCCGAGCCAGCGCAATATCCGACCGCCGCCTGTGCTCGTCGCAAACCAGACATACAATTTAACTGATGCAACAATATCAACGATCAGGCCTTCGGTGGTCCAGACACCGTGCTGGCGCTCTACTACCAAGACCCCGACGGACCGGGCGATGATTTCGGCGTGAGCGCGCGACTCTCGAGCTTCGCGCGCAGCAACGGAAACCTGAAGACAGAGTGCTCGGTGAACTCGAAGACAGCGGGCCAATGGCAACGGAACATCAGCACGCCGTGCAACGTCGACTTTGGCAAGGCCATCTATTGGGTTGAAGTACGTGTCGAGCGCAAGCAGCCGAGCACCCAGGTCGTGGAGTTCAACGCCGTCGCGCTCGAGAACAGCATCTAGGTCGAGGAACGCCTACCCACGCGCGGACACCAACCACGCCCGGGTCCGCGTCGAAGACGTGTCATACGGCGCAAGCACCCCGAGTACCTCAAACCCCAGATCGACAGCTGGACGAGCCGTCTGCTCGAGCGCGCGCGCTCGCAGCGTCTGATCATCGATCATCTCGGCAATCAGCAGATCCATCGGAGTCAAGCTCGCGTCCGGTGCAGCCCGCCGCAGCTCCACGCTCCGCACAAACTCCGAGTGCGCAGCAAGCTTGTTCAACAGCGGCGCGCCCTCGGCCCGCAGATCGACGAGCGTCAGCGTAAACCCATCGCCGCGCACCCGAGCGCGCCATTGCTCGGTCACGCTGGGATCCTCAGCCTCGATCTCCAACACGGCGACCAGCACCAGCGCGCTGGCGAGGCTGCTGGTGCTCAGGCCTTCGGCCCACAGCTCCTGCGCGTCCTCGTACGCCTGCACGGCCGCGCGGGCGTCCGCCAGCGCGGCCTCACCTTGCTGGATCCGGGAACGCTGGTACAGGTCATCCCCGTCGAGCTGGCGCAGCACCGCCCGCGTCGCCGGCTTGGCGCGCTTGCCCAGCTGCTCCGCGGCCGCCCGCGCCTCGAGCCTGGTGGTCAGCTCCTGAAGCCCCTGCTCGTCATTGGTGCCGTCCACATACTCGGCGGTGGCCCGCGCGCCATCGGAGGTGTCGAGGCCCCCGACCAGGCGCAGGCGCTCGAGCATCTTGGCCGTCGCCGCGGAGTCGTCGGCGAGGCGCTGCCACTCATACTGACCCATATAGGGCACCGTCATCTGCGGCGCGATGGTCTCGAGCCGGGTCCAGGTGTCGAGCGCGCGGACCCGCATGGGGTCGCCTTGAACTGCGGCCAGGAGCTCGTCGTGCTTGGACGAGCGCGAGATCTCGACGAGCAAGCTGCTGACCTCGGGGGCGGAGATCCGCAGGCCCTTGGTCGGCACGAAGCGATCGAGCAGCTCGAGCTGGGCCCTGAAGTCGAGCACCGTCGCGTAGTTGCCAAGTACGATGCCATCGTCCGGTGAGTCCGCGACGGCGCCCTGCATGAGCGCGACCGCGTCGTCGACGTGGCGCAGCTCGCCCGTGCACGCGTGGCGGGCGACCAGGGTCAACGCGGCGTTGTTGAACGAGCCGTGCTGGCGCTCAGCCTGGGCGGCGTAGAGGGAGTAGACCTCGGCGTACTTCTTGTCAGCAGCGGCGAACTTGCCGTCGCGGCGCAGGGCGTCGGCCTCGACGTCCAACAAGCTGGTGCGCACGTACTCGTCTTGCTGATTGCCGCGCTGCAACCACATCCGGCGCTCGTCGATGTCGTGGGCGAGCAACGAGCGAAACACGGCGGCCTGGTGCTTGCCGGGCTGGTCCGCGCTGGTCTCGTAGACCGTCTCGCTGATCTCGCGAGCTTGCTCGAACTGCCCGAGCGCGCGGTAGCCAGCGGCGGCGAGCAGCTGCACGCCGGGCGCGGGGTCGTCGAGCAGGTGTTGGAATTCGGCCTGGGCCTGCTCCGTCTTGCCGAGCCGGAAGAACACCTGACCGAGCGAGAGGTGGTAGTCGGGCAGACCCCCGGCCTCGCTGCGGAATGACAAGAAGGTGCTCTGCGCCGAGTCGAGCAGCTGCTCGCGCTGCTCACCGGTCGCCGTGCGAGCGCGCTCCAGCTGCACGGTGCCCAGCAAGATCGCAACCGGCACGATGTCGCTCTGACGCTGGTACTCGTCCTGCAACGTGGTGAGCTTGCCGGAGCGCTCGAGCTCCTCGCTGAGCCACGCGCTGAACGCCGCGCGGGCGACGTCCTCGTTCTCGCTGAGCAGCTTGGCCTTGTGCTGCGCGGGGATGTTGCCCTGCTCGGCGCGGGCGATCAGCTGGTCCTGCAGCCGGGTGATCTCGGTGTCGAACGCCCGGCGCGCGTCCATGAACGCGGGCAGCCGGTTGCGCAACATCTGCTCGAGCAGCGCCGCGGCCTGCTCGACGTGGCCGCGATCACGCTCGATCGAGGCCAGCAGGTACTGGGCGTCGTGGGTCATCAGGCCCGGCTTGCCGAGCACCTCGAGCTGGGCGGCGGCCTCGTCGAGCTGACCGCGGCTGCGATGCAAGTCCGCGAGCGCGACGACCACCGGTTGATCGGTTGGGTCGGCCTCGAGGGCCGCACGCAGCTGCGCCTCGCGCTCGACAGCCAGCTGCTCTGGGTCCGGGGCCGGCTGCTCCTCGACCGCCTGCGGTTGCTCGGCGTCCTCGTCCGCCCCCTCATCCGCTCCCTCGACGGCGAGCGCTGGGTCGGGCGCTGGGGCGCCATGTTGCAACATCAGCGCGCGCTCGGGATCATTCGCCAGCGCGAGCCCACGGTTCGCTAGCTCGCCCGCCCGCGCGCTCTCGGCCGGGTCGACCTCCGCCCCCCACACGCGCAGCTCCGGCGCGATGTCGGCGAACAGCGTGGGGGAGTCGGGCAGCGCGGCGATCAACTCCCCCATGGCGTCGCGGGCCTTGGGTTCATCCTCGGCCAGCCGGGCATACTGGCGCAGAGCCTCGAGCGGCCAGTCGACGGCCAGCTGGGTGGCCAGGGCCATGCGCGCCGCGGCGATCGACCGGTCGACGCGCTCACGCCGACTGGGCGGCGCGAAGCGATCGGCCGCGATCAGCAGCTCCAGGCTCGCGTCGGCGCCCTCGGGCGTGTCGGTGTCGAGCTGGTCGGACCAGTCGAGCAGGCGATCGACGAACGGCTCGGCCAGCTCGTTGTTCTGCACGCGCCCCGGCAGCGCCGCGTAGCGCTCGATGATGCCCGTGATCGGATCGACCGCGGCCGGCGTGATCGGATCGGGGACCTGCGCGGTGGCCATGCGTACCCAGCCCTGCACGACCGGCAGGAGGTCCGTGTCGTCGTCCACGCCGTTGTATTCGATCGCCAGCTGCTCGTAGCGCTCGAGCGCGGCCTCGGGGTCGCTCGACTCGAGCTGCGCGACCTCGTCGATCGCCAGTCGCAGGTGCCGCTCGGGCGAGTCGAGGTACGAGCTGACCACGCCAAACGTGATCACCAGCGCGAGCAAGGCGAGCAGGCCGTACTGCCACACCCGCATCAGCAGACCGAGCGGCACCTTGCCGTGGATCTGGTACTGGTCGCCATGGTCCGTGACGTTGTACGCGTCGATCGGGATGATCGGGATGAAGATCAGGGTCGCAAACCGGATCGTCGTGTAGCTGCCGTCGGTCTCGTGATCGAGATTGCCGTAGAACTTGACGCCGCAGCCGTTGATCGTGAACAGGGCTGGCGCGCCGTTGATCGGCGTGGGGGTCTTGGCGATGCGGCGCCCGAGCTCGGCGATCGGCGGCGCGGCCGAAGCCAGCGCCGCGCCCAGCCGCCGGGCCTCATCGAGCTGATTGTGACGAAGCAGCCAGCTCGCACGCACCAACTTGCTGAAGCTGCTCAGATCCGCGACGCCGGCCTGGTACAGGCGCTGGTCGCCGATGTCTGGGCAATGCTCCGCGCAGCGCGACAGCAGCACGCCCGCCTCCTTGCTGCGACCGGCGACATCCAGCAGCGCCGCCCCGGCGGCGCTGCGATCGAGCAGATACAAGCGCACGCGCCGGGCGGTGGTCTCGCTGTCAGAGATCGACTCGATCCCAGCGTGATTGTCGAGCAACCACACGCAGCGCTCTTTGATCGCATCTAGCGTTCTGGACTCCCCCACCCAGCTCGCTGCGGGGTTGGGATCACGCTGCTCGAGCTGCTCGGCCAAGCCATCCAACTGGTCACGAAAGATCTGCGGTTCCACGCCGCGATGGTCGTCGATCGGAGTGGTCCGCGCAACACACGTCGCTCGAAGCTCGGGTACCCTCACGCCCCATGACGCCGCCCCCCGAAGGTCTGCGAGAGCTCGAACTCGAACCAGGCGTGCTGCGCTGGGTGCTGGACAACCCCGCGCGGCGCAACGCGATCAACCCCGCCATGTTCGAGTGGATCACGGCGCGCTGTATCGAGCTGCGCGGCGAGGTCGTGATCGTGCGTGGAGCCGGCGACCGAGTCTTCACCTCGGGCTTCGACCTGACCGCGCTCGCCGATCCCAAGCTATTCGACCAGCCCTTCCCCCCCGACGCCGCGCTAATCCGCGCCGCCACAGCCATCCAAACCGCCGACGCCACCTTCATCGCCGCGCTCAACGGCGCCGTAGTCGGAGCCGGCGTCGAGCTGATCGCCGTCTGCGACTTCCGCCTGGCCTGTCACGGCGCGACCCTACGCCTACCAGCAGGCAAGCTAGGCGTCGTCTATCACGCCGCCGGCCTCACCCGCGTCCACGCAGCCTTCGGCCCCACAATCGCCCGCCGCCTCCTGCTCGCCGGAGACAAGGTCGAGATCACCGACGCCCAGTCCAGCCTCACCGCCCTCGTCCCCCTCGACCAGCTCGACGACGAGGCGCTAGCCCTCGCCAAACGAATCCGCGAACAATCCCCCCACAGCGTCACCGGCAACCGAGCCCTCCTACGCGCCCTCGACCAACCCCCACTCCCCCCCGACCTCCTCGACGCCCACGACCAACTCCGCCGCGAGGCCTACCAAGCCCTAGCCCCCCCCCCCCCCAC
>NZ_PVNL01000087.1 GCF_002994635.1 Enhygromyxa salina
GTTCGGGGCTGGGCGGTTCGGGGCTGGGTTGGTCGTCGCTGGCGGGCGACTCGGTGGCCGGCGACTCGTCGAGCTCGGGCGGCCCGGCTTGGCTCGAGCTCGGCACCAGCGCGAGCACACACAGCAACACCAGCGCGAGCGCGGGCCCGCCACGTGGACACCCGACGAGACGCCGTAGACCGCTGGGTGAGCGGCTTTGGGTCCCGGCCCCTGCTGGGTTGAGCACGCGCATGATCATGAGCAACGGTCGAGCCTTCAGCGACGGTCGGACCTCTGCTCAGCGGGCGCTCGGCGCCACCAGGCGCTGGCGGAACTGGATCGAGCGATAGTTGGGTGGATCGACGATGAGCACACGGTTGGAGTAGGTGCGGAGCCCGAAGGCGGCCTCGAGCGCGGCGTTCTCGAGGATCTCGACGCGCCCGGAGAACGAGCGGCTGTCACGGACGACCGAGCCAGGATACCCCCGGGTGTACTGGACGTTGAGCCCCATGCGACCCCAGCCCCACCGACCCGACTCGGGCCGCGTCTCGGCCTCGAGCACGACGCCGATCTGGTCCACGCGGATCCGGATCGGGGGCAGGTAGTGGGCCGCGCGTGGGATCTCGCGCTCGAGCGCCTCGGTCAGATCGACCTGGGCGAGCCGGCCGGCGAGCGGCAAGAACCGGGTGCCGAGCAGGCTGTTGCTGCTGCGGCTGTCTCGCACGTCCGAGGCGGCGAGATCGGTGTTGCCGGCGTCGAAGATCAAATAGTCGACGCAGCCGCGGGCCGTCGCCAGCGCGCCGGAGGTGTCGCCCGGAGCGGTGCACTCCCACTGGATCGCGTCGAGCGTGCCGGTCAGGTGCAGGTTGAGGGTCAGCAGCTGATTGTTGACCTTGATCTGCTGCTGGCGCACGGCCGACAGCGCGACCTTGCTCTGATACAGGTCGTGGATGACCAGGACGCGCCCGTGGGTGACGTCGTAGGCCCCGCCCAGGATGTCGATGTCGATGATGCCGCGCTCGACGTCGATCGTGCCGTTGAGATCGGGATCGCCGACGCTGCCGCCGAGTCGCAGATCCGCCCGGGCTTCGAATTTTTTGGCGACGTTGTTGTCGATCCGAAACGGCGCGCCCGTGCGCAGGTGGAGATCGAGCTCGAGGTTGCGGATGAACGCGGGCAGCTGCGAGGGCGGGGCAGGGTTGGGATCGGCGAACGAGAGCACCGCGATCCCCTGGCGAGCGTCGCGTAGCCACGTGGATCGATCGATCAGCACGTCACCGCTGATCCGCCCGTTGGCCCCGTCGGTCTCGAACTGGACGCGATCGCTGCTGAGCGCGGCCTCGAGCTGGGTGCGCCCCGAGTTGTCGGCCAGCGTCAGCGGGAAGTTGCTGGCGGCGGCGGTGACCGTGGCGGCCTCGATCCCGTCGAGCGTGTCGGCCAGGATCAGCTCGCCCCACAGATCCGCGCGGCCGCGGTCGCCGACCCGCAGCGTCAGCGCGTCGCTGGGCCGGGCCTTGGACTGGGCCGAGCGGCGGCCGGCGATCCACACGGCCACGCCCCGGCGGCGGCGCGCGCCGTCGGGATCCGTGGCGCCGGCGTCGGTCATCACCGGGCACGGGCGCGCGGCCGTGCACTGGCGCACCTCCACGAGCCCCGACGCCAGCCGGACCTCGCCCAGCTCGGCGACCGACAGGCGGATCGCCTTGCGCTCGAGGCTCAGGGTCGCCGACAGGGTGTCGAGCGGCGGCTCGCGGATCTCGAAGGTCGCGCCCGCTCCCAGGCCGCTGTCGAGGCCGTCCAGCGCCTCGCGTTGCTGGCGGGCGTCGAGATCCGCGAGGTACGCGTCGAGCTGCGCGAGGCTGCCGGCCGCGTGGAAGCTGCGGATCTCGAGCGCGCCGCCGGAGCTCTCGATCACGTCCGGGAGCAGCCGGCGAAACAGCGCGCCGTCGAGGTTGCCGGCGGCCGCGACCGCGAACCGACCGGTGCATGGTCCGGCGAGATCGAGGAAGCTCGCGCGGTTGTTGATCTCACCGATCCGCAGGACCTCATCGTAGATGGCGATCGTGCTGTCGAGATAGACGGTGCCGCCGGCCATCCGCAGATCGAACTTCGAGATCTCGATCGGGATCGGACGTGAGCGGCGACGACCGCGGGCGTCGACCTCGTCGTCGGCGAGGTTCAGCTCGATCGGCTCGCCCTCGGGGAGCCGCACGAAGCCGGTCACGGTCGGGGTCGTGATGACACCGCTGACGGCCAGATCGATCGCGAGCCGACCGATCGGGCTGTCGACCCCGAGCTGACCGAGGAACGGCGCGATCGCGCTGAAGTCGAGGCCGCCGATCACCGTGGCCGCGCTGGTCCCAGGCGGGAGGCTGGCGTTGTCGGGGATCCCAGGGACGCAGCGATGAGACGCCGCGAGGTCGAACTCGGCGGCTCGCGCGGCGACCGGGCCGTCGCCTGGCTCGGTCTCGCCGGTCAGGTCGAAGGTCCCGTCGATCACCAGCTCGGGTCCCTGCTTGCCGCCGCTGCGGATCCGCCACGGCTCGGCGAGGCTCAGGTGGCTGCCGTCGAGCCGGGCCGACAGCGGGTTGACCGAGCAGGTGGTGTCGCGCTCGAGGCAGGGGTCGCCGCCACTGACGGCGCCGCCGTCACGCCGACCCCGGTACCACAGGTGCGCCAGGCGAAGATCGACGCTGACGGTCTTGCCGGCCAGCTTGCGCGGATCGTTGGGGTCGAGCTGGGCGCAGGCGAGCAGCAGCGGGGTCTGGCGATCTTCGTGGCTGGGGCAGTAGCGGGTCTGGACGGTGAGATCGTGCAGCCCGCCGACGATCTGCTCGCGCCAGTGCTGACGGCTCGGGTGGGCGAGCAGGGTGTCGAGCGGCAGG
The DNA here is from genome assembly GCF_002994635.1 of Enhygromyxa salina. Lineage (GTDB taxonomy): Bacteria > Myxococcota_A > Polyangia > Nannocystales > Nannocystaceae > Plesiocystis > Plesiocystis salina_B. The sequence continues at coordinate 2,865 of NZ_PVNL01000087.1, forward strand.
TGGGCGAAGCCCAGGTCGATCGTGGCCTCGATCGGGTTGTCCCGGCCGCCACCAAACGCCACGGTCGCGTCGATGCGCCAGTCGAGCTCAGCCTCGCTGGTGCTCGCTTCGCTGGCGCCGCGCTGGCCCGACAGCGAGCCCCCGACCCGGACCTGGCGGTGAGCGCCGGTCGCCGCTCGGCCCTGCTCGAGATCCGCGCTGTGGTAGGGCACATCCTCGCTGGAGAACTCGAGCACGCCGCCGCCGAGCGGGACCCCGGCGGCGGCGAGCTGGGCGAGCACCAGCTGACCGCCGATGTCGGGTCGACGCAGGCTGCCGCTGACGTCGAGCTGGCTGCCCTGCGAGATCTGACCGTGAATCGGGATGTCGACGTCGAGCGCGGTGGCCAGGGCCGAGAGTGGGAGGTTGAACGCGCGGACGTCGAGCGCGAGCTTGGGATCGTCGTCGAAGCCGACCGTGCCCGTGACCGCGACGCGGCCGATCGGCACGGTCGCGCGCTGGTGGAGCGAGGGGCTGATCGGGCGGTGGTAGGCGAGGCTCATCCGATCGATCTGGATGCCCTCGCGGGTGAAGGCGAAGCTGGCCTCGGCGTCGCGAAAGTCGACGCCGGCCATCGAGAGGGTCTGCGCGTAGGCGCCCCCGCGGGCCTGTAGCTCGGACAGCGGGAGCGGTCGCTTCTCCTCGGTGCCGTCGTCGAGGACCAGCTCGATCGTCGCCTGCTGCGCGCCGATCCCGGTCCCGAGGATGTCCTCACGGTCGATGTCGTCGAGGCGCAGGGCCACGCGCAGCTTGGGATCCGCGAGCGTCTTGCCGTTGCGGCCGAGCAGCACCAGGTCGGCCGACAGCGGCCCGCGGCCGCCCAGCATCTGCACGCTCGGGCTGCTCAGCGACAGCGTGCCGGCCTTGAACTCGAGCGTCGCGGCGTGGATGTCGTCGACCGCGAGCGCCCCGGAGCCGGCACCCGCGACGTCGAGCACCCCGGCCCCGCGCGGGTTGGTCAGCGGTCCGCTGCCGGCGAAGTCCAGGGCCAGGGTGTCGAACCACCGCGGCATCCCGAACGCGCGCAGGAACGCCTCGCCGTTGTCCACGCGCACGCTCGCGGTGGTCGGGTCGAGCTCGGTGAAGCTGGCGTCGAGCCCCCCGCTCAGGCGCAGCTGCCCGCCGTCGACGCCGATCCTCAGGCCGCGCAGATCGAGGCCGTCGACGGCGTCCCAGATGACCTCGCCGTCGGCCCGGATGTTGCGCGGGAGGTGGTCGTCGGCCGGGCCGTGGTCGCGCGTGATGTCGACGCCGTTGAGCTCGGCCTCGGCGTGGTCGAGGCCGGCCTCGCCGAGCACGACCTGGTGGATCTGCAGGCCGCCGGTCGTGGTGCCCTGCAGCAGCCCGCTGAGCTGCGGGTCTTCGGGGGTCAGCTGGCCCAGGTTGACGCCGAGCATGTCGAGGTAGATCGAGACCAGCCACGGCTCGTCGTCCTGGGGCAGCACGATGTGATCTTGGCCCGAGCGTCGATGCAGCCGGACGCTGCCGTCGAGCACCGATCCGCGGAAGGTGTCGAGGTAGACGATCCAGCGCTCGGGATCGTCGGGCTCCGAGGTCCACGACTCGGCGCTGGTGAACTGATTGAGCGGATCTTCGGTCGTGCTCGCTTCAATGTTCAGCGGATCTCGGCTGCGCTCGAGCTCCGCCGCGACATCCGACCACAGCTCCGGGCGAGGATCGAGCGACAGCGACAGCGAGACGTCGACGTCGTCGAGCGCCCAGGCTGGCTCGGGGAACAGATCCAGGGTCAGGTTCTGGCCGACCGCCTGCAGCACGACATCGTCGGTCGGGCCCTTGGCCTTGAGGCTGGCCGGGGAGCCGCGGGCCGCGACCATGGTCCGGGTCCGACCTTCGTCGTCGATCTTGGGCGGCAGCAGGACCTCGACGAGCGGGCCGACGTCGGTGGTCCCGAGCCCAAAATCAAAGCGCAGATCGCCGAACACGTCGATCAAGCGGCCCTCGAACACCGCGGGCGAGCCGCCCAGATCGGCGTCGCCGCGGAGCCACAGATCGCCGATCGGGCGGTAGTTCATGCCCGAGGCGACCTCGAGCGTGCGCAGCTGCGCGACCTCGATCGGGCCGTCGTGGATGTTGGTGATCACCACGTTGCCCTGGCCGCCGCGGGCCGAGACCTCGTAGCGCAGCGGCAGCGTCTCGGGCTTCTGGCCCGGCGCGTCGGCGTAGGCGGCCGGAGCCCAGCCCTCGAAGTCGAGGCCGATCTCGATCTGCTCGAAGTCCAGCTTGGTCGACCAGCCCGAGCGCTCCTCGAGATCGATCAGCAGCGCGAGCCCGTTGAGCTGCCCGTGATCGATCTGAAACGACAGCTTCTTGAGCTCGGGCGGCGGGTGGAGATCCGCGTAGGTGTCGAACGCGTTGATCAGGCTCAGCATCCACTGATCGTCGCGGTGCTCGTTTTGATAGCTGCGGACGTCGACCCACAGCTCGCCGTGGTTGTGGATCTCCTCGAAGTGCAGGACCCAGGGGATCTCGAGCAGCCCCGGCACGCCCAGCCGGTTCCACGGGATGATCTCGTGCATCACCAGCTCGACCTCGACGTGCTCGGCGTAGGCAGTGCGCCGGGTCTTGTCGAGCTCGTCGATCTTGAAGCCCTCCCAGACCTCGAGGTCGTAGCCGTGCACGGTGTGCGGCTGGCCCGTGATCAGATCGACGAGCAGCATCGGGCCCCAGTGCAGGCTGCCGAAGGTCAGCTCACCGTCGATCAGGCCGCCGATCTTGTCGGTCAAGAAGCTGGCGAGGCGCTGATCGTTGAAGAAGTGGTAGGCGCCCAGGTACGCGAGGTTGAACACCAACAGCAGGATCATCATGAGCTGCAGCGGCAGCTTGACGAGCAGCATCGTGGCGACCGGGTGCTTGCGCCGCGTCGGCTGCGGCGAGGCCATGAACTGCAGGTACTGCGGGTGCAGGCGGGGGATCTGGGCGGGCTGCTTGAGCGCGGCGTTGATCAGGGCGTCGCGAAATTGCTGGAGACCCCGGCGGCTGCGACCCTGGACCTGACTGGCGGCGGCGACGGGGGGCACGCCCGGCCCACCGTGGACCACGGCCTCGACCTCGGCGCGCGCGTCGACGTCGACCTCCGCGAACGCCCCCAGCACGATCGGCGGCGGCTGAGCGCGGAGCGGGAGCGGGCGCGGGAGCGGGTAGTGCCACCGCAGTCGACGGTCGCGGGCGATCGCGTCGGCTCGGACCGATCGCTTGAGCAGCCGAAACAAGCGGCGACGATCACGACGGCGCTGGCGCGGCTTGTCACTGGAGCGGCGATGGACCGTGCGCCAGCGATCGAGCTCCTGATACGCGTGAAACAACAGGGCCACGTTGGGCCCAGTCGGGAACAGGTGCCGGTAGCGCGTCGTGGCGCACAGGTGCTCGAGCTTCTCGCGGCCGTCAGCCAGCAGATCGGCTTCGGCCTGCCAGCTGTCGGGCAAGGTCACTGGGCCTGAGGTTAGCACTCGGAACCCGCTGTCACGATGGACTGCGGGCGCGTCGAGAGCCGACGCCGCGGCCTGCGCGGTGACGGTTCCGGGTGGGTGCTGACCATAAAAATCGGCGCCCCGGCTGGCTCAAGAGTGCTAGCTTCCGCCCAATGAGCACGCCCGATGCGCCGCAGGCCCCCGAGGAGCAGCTCGACGTCGGGCCCGACCCGGCGATCGAGCCGACGCGGGTGCAGAGCTACATCTATGTCAAGCCGGGCACCTTCGAGGCCGATCGGCACTTTTATCCACGAGTGCTCAACGCCCAGCTGCACCCCCTGGTCCGGTTCTTCCTGGCCCTGAGCAACGACCGGATCATCAACCGCTACTGCCACCTCAACCCCCGGGTCAGCCCCGAGACCCTGGCCGACATCCTCAACACCGAGCCCCGCCACTTTCGCTGGTCGGGCGCCGACCTGCTGCACGTCACGACCGAGGCCGGCCGTCGCCACATGGTCGTGGTCGAGACCAACTCGTGTCCCTCGGGCCAAAAGTCGATGCCCAGCTTCGAGGAGCACGACGATCAGCTCGGCTACCGCAAGAACCTCGAGCGGGCGTTCATGCCCTTGCTCCGCGGGCGCCGACTGCCGCCCGGCGAGCTCGCGGTCATCTACGACAAGAACCCGATGGAGTCGTCGGGCTACGCCGCCGCGATGGCCGATCTGTTTCAAGAGCCGGTCCACCTCGTCGAGTTCCCCGACGTCAGCCAGCGCAAGCCGGGCGAGGGGAGCGACGCCGAGGAGCCGCGCTGCCGGTTCGTCAACGGCGTGCTCGAGATCCGCGACGCGGGCGACAACTGGGTTCCGATCCGCTGTGCGTTTCGCTACGTGACCCAGCGCCCGTGGAACCGGCTGCCGATCCAGACCAAGACCGTCATTCTCAACCCGATCATTTCGTGCCTGGCCGGCGGTCGCAACAAGATGGTCGCGGCCAAGGCCTACGACTTCTACAACGGCACGCTGATGGGCACCGGACTGGGCATTCGCACGCCCGAGACCATGTGGGACGTGTCCAAGCGCGAGATCCCGCTGTGGGTCCAGCGGCTCGGGGGCCACGCCGTCATCAAGATCCCCTACAGCAACGCGGGCCAGGGCGTCTACACGATCACCTCCAAGGAGGAGCTCGACGCGTTCATGGCCGCCGACTACCCGTACGAGCGGTTCATCGTCCAGAGCCTGATCGGCAACGCGCAGTGGAGCTCGCAGACCCGCGCGGGGCGGCTCTATCACGTCGGGACGATCCCCAACAAGAAGGGCAACATCTTCGTCGCCGATCTGCGCGTCATGGTCTGCGCCGGGCCGGGGGGCTTTCGTCCGCTGGTGATCTATGCCCGCCGCGCCCGCTCGCCGCTGATGTCCAAGCTCGGGGAGTACTCGAGCTGGGACATGCTCGGGACCAACCTCTCGATCAAGCGCGAGGGCGGCGGCTGGGACAGCGACACCGCCCGGCTGCTGTTGATGGATCGCAAGGACTTCAACCTGATCGGCGTCGGCATCGACGAGCTGATCGAAGCCTATATCCAGACCGTGCTGTCGACCGTAGCGATCGACCAGATGGCCCAGCGCTTGATCAACAAGAAGGGCGCGCTGCGAACCAAGCTGTTTCGCTCGCTCAACGACGACGACGCCCTGATCGCGGAGATCCTCGGTTGACCCACGTCAGGTTTCAGTCCCAGCACGCCTGTCCTGTCGTCGATCGCCTGCAGATCGACGACTTCCCCGTCGGCGAGCGCAGCCGCGCCGCGGTCGAGCTGATCCACGATGGGGCAGGGCAGGCCGTGCAGCTGCCGATCTTGGTCGCGCGCGGGCTCGATCCGGGCCCGGTGTTTGGGGTCACGGCGGTCGTGCACGGCAACGAGGTCAACGGGATCCGTGTGATCCAGCAGCTGTTCGACTCGATCGATCCCAAGCAGCTGCGCGGGACCATCGTCGGGGTCCCAATCGTCAATCTGCCGGCGTACCTGGCCAACGAGCGGACCTTCTTTGGCTTCGATCTCAACCGCGTGATGCCGGGTCGGCCCGACGGCAACGCGGCCGACGTCTACGCCCACCGGTTCCTCGATCGCATCGTGGGCCGGTTCGAGTACTTGATCGATCTGCACACGGCGAGCTTTGGTCGGATCAACTCGCTGTACGTGCGCGCCAACCTCGACCAGCGCGAGACCGCCAAGCTCGCCGCGCTGCAGCACCCCGAGATCGTCGTCCACAACGAGGCCCGAGACGGGACCCTGCGCGAGGCCGCGGCCGACCGCGACATCGTGGCGATCACCGTCGAGGTCGGCAACCCGCTGCGGTTTCAGCCCCGCCTGATCCGCGACTCGCTGGCCGGCATCAAGAACGTGCTCTCGACCCTCGAGATGCTCTCCATCGACATGGATCCCCCCGGCGATCCTCCGGTGTTCTGCACCAGCTCGCGCTGGGTCTACGCCCAGCATGGCGGTCTGCTCGAGGTGTTTCCCGATGTCTGCGACGAGGTCGAGGAGGGCGAGGTCATCGCCCGGGTCTCGAACGTGTTCGGTGATCTCATCGCGGAGTACCGCAGCGCGGTCACTGGGGTCGTCGTCGGTCGCAGCACCAATCCGATCTGCCAGACCGGCGCCCGGGTGGCCCACATCGGCGTGCCAGCCACCCGCGCCCAGCTCGAGCGCTGGGGCGTCTCCGCGGTCGCTGGCTGATTCTCGGTTGAACGATCCGCTGGGTCAGCCGCGGCGGGACCGGCGTTCGAGGTCTCGGTGTGTCGCCGCGTTGATTGGTATTGAGGCCGCACCACAGAAAAGCCCGCCGCAGCGGTCGCCGATCAAGCGCTTTGGGTGATATGGATGTTTCTCTTATTCGTGGCCGCCGAATAGGGATTCTAGCAGTGCTGGCGCTGCTTCACCGGATCGGTCTGGGCATGGTAACGGGGACGCTGCTGAACAACCTCGGACTGGCGAAGCCTTTGCGTCAGGCATGGATGGCACCCGTGACCAGGCCCAGGATTCCTGCATGTTCGCCAGGACGATCCTGCTCACCGTACTGGCCGCTACGTGCGGCGCTACTGACCACCCCAGCGAGGATGGGCCCGATGACATCACCCAAGAAGAGGTGAGGCCCATCGACCAACACTTCTGCTGTTCCGAGGTGGCGAGCACCAAGCCGCTCAGCGGCGAGGGGTGCGTCGCCATCGGAAAGGAGAGCATCAACAGTTGTGAAATCGTCCTCTACTGCGCCGCAGATTGGCTGAAGGAAGGTGGAACGGTCACCTGCCTCTGACATCCGGGGTCCCGACAACAGACGCGCCGCCAGGGATCTCGCAGACGCCGGTCCTACGGGCGCGTGGGCGCTGGGGGTCAACGCGTCGGCCAGGGGGCGCCTGCTGCGTTACGATCTCGACGGCAACCTCGAGGCCACGACCGCCGTGGAGTCGGAGGCTGGAGAGGACGTCACCGTCTACGCGATCGAGTCCACGCCGGGAGGGGTTTGGCTGGCGGGGTCCCTCGGCGAGGACGCGTGGGTTGGGCTCTACGATCCCGTCGGGGACTCAGTTCGCGACGTCCTGCTCGAAGATCACCTTGGCTATCGTGACCAGGTCTACGCGATCGCTCGCCATCAGGACGAGGTAGCAGTCGCGGCGATCGTGAGCACGAGCCCGAACCATGATGAAGATATCATGTTGCTCGCGTCGACCGACGTCTTGGTGGTTCACTTCGATCTGCAGGGCCACGAACTCCGACGCACGCTCGTCGGGCCATCGCCCGACCCCGAGTACGTGCGAGGCGCCACTGAGATCGTCGCTGATGGCGTGGGCAACTGGTTTGTGGGCGGCAATACCACGCCTCACGATGTTGCAGCGTTCTCCACGGGATGGGTGGTGCCGGTGCAAGCTCCGCCACCTTGGAGTTGGAGTACGGACAAGGCCCAGTTCGACACGATTGGCGACTTGTTGGCTGACGTAGAAGGCGTATTGATCGCGGGAAATCGAACTGCTACCGACACCTCGGGGGCACTCATCGGACAGGGCTGGATCAGCAGCTTGGCCGCTGATGCCACTATCCGCTGGACCTTCGATCGTGCCGATGGCGCCATCCATGACTACCGTCACTTTGCTCATGAGGTATTGACCCGCGACATTGAGGGGCGGGTCCGCACTGCGGGTGTCTACTACGAGCCGGCTGGTGCCTCGGTTCTGCGCTCATGCCTGGTCGCCGAGTGAGTGCGTCAACCATACCGAGTCGAGCTCATGATTCGACAACGGAGCTGATAGCCGCCGGTGTGGCACTGGGCTCGCTCGGGCACCCAGTCCGGCTGAGTGATCTGCCTCACTACCCCGAGGTGCTCTCTAAACGGGCATGCGAGGCTCGAGCATCGAGCAGCCTCCGAGCGCGGCTTGTTGAACACCCGGCGCCCGATCCGGATGTCCGGGGGCCGTCGCTAATAGACGTCGACCCAGTCTTCAATCGGCTGGCCAGTCTCGCAGTGCTCGTCGAGCACGCGGTCGACGCGGGCCTTGTCCATCCCCAGGTACAGCCCCCGCACGGCCACGAGCGCGTCGAGATCCGGCTCGAGCTCGGGATCCTCATCCTCACCAACCGCCCGGACCAACATGTTGGGCCCGTCGTCGCAGCGGCCGAAGCAGGTCAGGTTGATCGCGTGGACCCGGCCTTCGAGCTGAGCCGAGGCGGCGACGCGGGCGTGGATGTGCTCGAGCAACGCCTCACTGTCGAGACACAAGCCGCAGCTCGGGCCGTCGCACACGAGGATCTGAAACCGGGTTGGGGTCGTCATCGTCGCGGCCAACTTCTTTTACTCCGGCGCCCGGCGCAGTGATCTCGATCAACGTCCAGGCTGATCGGCGAGCAGACTAAAAAAGGTGGTCTCGTCGATGTTGCTGCCGCACACGATCGCGCCGACCCTGGCGCCCGCGAGCCGATCCCGCAGCGGCCCGAGCAGGGCGGCGGTGGTGGCTGCTCCGGCGGGCTCGACCGCGAGCTTGGCGTCGCGAAACAGCAGGCGCATGGCCTCGCGCAGCTGGTCATCATCGACGAGGACCAGCTCGTCGACGTTCGCGCGGCACAGCTCGAAGCTGTAGGGCAGGGCATAGGGGGCGCCGAGGCTGTCGGCGATCGTGCGCACCGCGTCGATCGAGGCGGGCGCTCCAGCGGCGAAGCTGCGGTGCATGCTGTCGGCTCCGGTCGGCTCGACGCCGAACACCGCACAGCCCGGGGCGGCGAGCTTGACGGCCGCGGCCACGCCCGCGCACAGACCCCCGCCGCCGATCGGCACGATCACGGCGTCGAGCTCGGTCCCGAGCGCGCGGGTCTGCTCGATCAGCTCGAGCCCGACCGACGCGGTGCCCAGCGCGGTCAGCGGGCCCTCGAAGGGGTGGACGAAGGTGCGACCTTCGTCGGCGGCGATCTGCTCGACCAGACGAAAGCCCGCGTGGACGTCCGCGACCAGCACGACCTCGGCGCCGAACCGACGGCAGCCCTCGATCCGGCCGGGGTTGGCGTTGTTGGGCATCACGACCTTGGCGGTGGTGCCCAGCACCCGCGCCGCGTAGCCGACCGCCATCGCGTGGTTGCCCGCGCTGATCGCCGTGACGCCGCGGGCGAGCGCGTCCGCGTCGAGGGTCCGCATGACCGTGAGCGCGCCGCGGGACTTGAAGCTGCCGGCCCGCTGCAGCAGCTCGAGCTTGAGCCACACGGGCGTGTCGGTGCCCCGCAGCGCCTCGAGGGTGGGACTGCGCCAGGCCCACAGCGGGGTCTCGACGATCCACGGGTCGATCGCCGCGCGGGCCGCTCGAATCGCGTCGATGGAGATCGGACCCTTGTCGCTCACCCGCTCGACTATCGCAGATCCACAGACATCCGCAGCGGTGAGCTAGCTCAATGCGCAGGGTAGTGCACGTCGTCTCGCGTTCGATGCGCCCGAGCAGGATCGAACATCCGAGCCGAGCGGCCGCCGACAAACCAAGTGCGACAAATCCGATTCGATGGGGCGACGGCGCTTCCGTTGACGGGTTGGAGCGGGTACAAAGCGGCCGCCTGCGGACCGATCCGCAGCCGTTCAGACATGGCCGTACACACGATCAAAAAGGGCCTGGACCTGCCGATCAACGGCGCGCCCCAGCAACAGGTCGCCGCTGCGCCCAAGCCCACCCGCGTGGCGATCCTCGCCGCGGACTATCCAGGCATGAAGCCGCGGATGCACGTCAAGGTCGGCGACGTGGTCAAGCGCGGGCAGCTGGTGTTCGAGGACCGCAAGAGCGAGGGCGTCCGCTTCACCGCACCGGGAGCCGGCAAGGTCACCGCGATCAACCGCGGCGAGTTTCGTGCGCTGCAGTCGGTCGTCATCGAGCTGACCGCCACAGAGCGCGACGGAAAGCCCACTGCGGACGATCTTCAGACGTTTCAGAGCTACGCCAAGGGCACCGCGATCGACAAGCTCTCGCGCGAGCAGGTCGTCGCGTTGCTGCAAGAGTCGGGGATGTGGACGGCGATCCGTGCCCGGCCGTTTGGTCGCGTGCCGCCCCCGAGCTCGGCCGCGCCGCACTCGGTGTTCGTGACCGCGTCGGACACCAACCCGCACGCGCCCGATGTCGAGAAGGTGCTGGCCGGTCGCGAAAAACAGTTCGAGGCGGGGCTCGCCGTCGTCGCCAAGCTGACGGCCGGCAAGGTCTACGTGTGCAAGGGCGCCGGGACCAAGATCCCAACCGGCAAGATCTCCAACGTCCAGCTCGAAGAATTTCACGGCCCGCACCCCGCGGGCACGGTCGGGCTCCACATCCACACGCTGGATCCGGTCAGCCGCAAGAAGACCGTGTGGCACCTCGGCTACCAGGACGTGATCCTGATCGGCCGGCTGTTCGCGACCGGCACGCTCGACGTCGAGCGGGTCGTGAGCCTCGCGGGTCCGACCGTGCGCGCGCCCAAGCTGCTGACCTCCCGGCTCGGCGCCTGCGTCGACGAGCTCGTCGACGGTGCGCTGGCCGACGTCGAGAACCGCGTCATCTCGGGCTCGGTGCTGACCGGTCGGACGGCCATGGGCGAGGTCCACGGCTACCTCGGTCGCTACCACCTGCAGATCAGCGCGCTGCGCGAGGGCCGTGAGCGCGAGTTCCTGGGCTGGGTCAAGCCCGGCTTCGACATGTTCTCGACCTCGGGTGCCTACGCCTCGGCGCTGACCCCCGGCAAGACCTTCGACTTCACGACCTCGCTCAACGGGTCGCACCGCTACATGGTGCCGATCGGCATGTTCGAGCGGGTGTTCCCATTCGACATCCTCCCCACGTTCTTGCTGCGAGCGATCCTCGTCAAGGACGTCGGGCGCGCCGAAGAGCTCGGCGTGCTCGAGCTCGACGAAGAGGACGTCGCGCTGTGCACCTTCGTGTGCCCCGGCAAGCAGGACTACGGTCCGATCTTGCGGGCAAACCTCGAAACCATCTGGAAGGAAGGCTGACCGCTGATGGACTTCCTGCGCCACCAACTCGACAAGGTCTCGCACCACTTTGAAAAGGGCGGCAAGTACGAAGCCCTGTACCCCGCCTATGAGGCCGGCGACACGATCCTGTTCACGCCCGCGACGGTGACCAAGGCCGCCTCGCACGTGCGGGATCAGCTCGACCAGAAGCGCATGATGATCACGGTCGTCCTCGCGCTGCTGCCGATCTGTCTGTTCGCCTGCTGGAACACCGGTTACCAGGCCGCGCTCGCAATCGGGCAGGGGGCCGCGCCGCTCGCCAACTGGCAGAGCTGGGTGTTCGAGGCGCTGGGCCTCGAGTACAGCGTGGCGAACCCGTTCGCCTGCGGGTTCCTGGGCTTCCTCTACTTCGTCCCGGTCTGGCTCACGGTCGGGATCATCGGCGGCCACATCGAGCTGATCTTCTCGATCGTTCGCCGCCACGAGGTCACGGAGGGGTTCCTCGTCACCTGGTTCCTGTTCGCGCTGACGCTGCCACCGACGATCCCGCTGTGGATGGTCGCGGTCGGCATCGCGTTCGGCGTGATCCTCGGCAAAGAGGTGTTCGGCGGGGTCGGCATGAACGTCATGAACCCGGCGCTCGTCTCGCGGGCGTTCCTGTTCTTCGCCTACCCGGCCGCGATGTCGGGTGACGCCGTGTGGGTCGCGGCCGAGAACACCGACGTGTTCACTGGCGCGACCTGGCTGGCGGTCGCCGCTGACGCGAACCAGGGCATGGCCGCGCTCGAGGCCAACTCGGATCTGTGGATGGACTCGTTCATCGGCGTGGTCCCCGGCTCGATGGGCGAGACCTCTGCGCTGTTGTGCCTGGTCGGCGCGGTGATCTTGGTCGCGACCAAGATCGGCTCGTGGCGGACCATGGCTGGCGTCATCGGCGGCACCGTGGTGATGGCGCTGGCGCTCAACGCGATCGGCTCCGACACCAACCCGATGTTCGACATGGGCCCGCACTGGCACATGGTGCTGGGCGGCTGGGCGTTCGGCATGGTGTTCATGGCCACCGACCCGGTCTCGTCCGCGTTCACGGACATCGGCAAGCTGGTCTACGGGTTCTTCATCGGCGTGTTCGTGGTCCTGGTCCGGGTCGTCAACCCCGGCTACCCCGAGGGCATGATGCTGGCGATCTTGTTCATGAACATGTTCGCGCCGCTGATCGACCACGTGGTGGTCCAGGCCAACGTCAAGCGCCGCAACGCTCGCTACGACGCTGGGTTGCCCGAAGCCGGGAAGGAGGCGCACTGATGGCCACGTCCAAGAAAGACACCCCCGGATACATCGCCGGGTTTGCGATCGCGGTGTGCCTGGTGTGCTCGCTCGGGGTCTCCGGCGCCGCGATCTTCCTCAAGGATCGCCAGACCGAGAACGCCACGGTCGATCGCCAGAAGAAGGTGCTCGACGTCGCCGGGCTGCTGCGGCCCGATCAGAACCTCGCCAACGCCGAGATTCAGGGCCTGTTCGAGGAGCGCCTGGTCCCGCAGCTGATCAACCTCGAGACCGGCGAGCCGGTCGCCGACGTCGACGGCGTCGGTCCGGTCGAGTACGAGCCGATGCGCGCCGCGCAGGCCGCCGGCAACACGGCGCCACCCAACGAGGCCAAGGTCCGGTTCCTGCCCGAGATCGGCAAGATCTACTACCTGGTCGACGACAAGCGCGCGGTCAAGAAGATCATCATCCCGATCGAGGGCTACGGCCTGTGGGGCTTCCTGTACGGCTACTTGGCCATGGAGGCCGACGGGACCACGATCTCGGGGATCACCTACTACAAGCACGCCGAGACCCCAGGGCTTGGCGGCGAGGTCGACAACCCGGTCTGGAAGGGCTCGTGGAAGGGCAAGAAGGCGTTCGCCGAGGGCAGCGCCGACGTTGCGATCGCGGTCGTCAAGAACGCCCGCGGCGAGCACCAGGTCGACGCGCTGTCCGGCGCCACGATCACCAGCCGCGGCGTCACCAACATGATGAACTTCTGGCTCGGCGAGCACGGCTTCGGCCCGTTCCTCGCCAAGGTCCGCGAGCAGGGGCCACCGCCGATCATCGAAGCGGCCTCCAGCCCCAGCACTGACACCCCAGCCAAACCAGAGGGCACCTAATGGCCAAAAAAGCTAAGGAAGTCCTGTTCGACCCGCTGTTGAACTCCAACCCGATCGCCGTGCAAGTGCTCGGCGTGTGCTCGGCGCTGGCGGTGACCAGCAAGCTCGAGACCGCGATCGTGATGTCGATCGCGCTGACGGTGGTCGTCGCGCTGTCGAACTTCTCGATCAGCCTGATCCGCGACCGGATCCCGTCGAGCATCCGCATCATCGTGATGCTGACGATCATCGCCTCGCTGGTGATCATCACCGACCAGGTGCTCAAGGCCTTCGTCTACGACGTGGCCACCCAGCTGTCGGTGTTCGTCGGGCTGATCATCACCAACTGCATCGTGATGGGCCGCGCCGAGGCCTACGCGATGCAGAACGAGCCGTGGCCAAGCTTCATCGACGGGGTCGGCAACGGGCTGGGCTACAGCCTGATCCTGATCTCCGTCGGCTTCGTCCGCGAGCTGTTCGGCGCCGGCAAGGTCCTGGGCATCTCGGTCATGCCGCTGGTCACCGAGGGCGGCTGGTACACCCCCAACGGCCTGATGGTCCTGTCGCCCGCCGCGTTCTTCTTGATCGCCGTGGCGATCTGGATCATGCGCACGATCAACCCCACGCTCGTGGAGGAGAAGTAAGCCATGGAGCACTTTCTCAGTCTCCTGACCAAGTCCGTGTTCATCGAGAACATGGCGCTCGCCTACTTCCTGGGCATGTGCTCGTTCCTGGCGGTCTCCCAGAAGGTCAAGACCTCCGCCGGGCTCGGCGCCGCCGTGGTGTTCGTGCTCGCCGTGACCTGCCCGCTGAATTCGGCGATCTATCACGGCCTGCTCAAGGAAGACTCGTACTTCCTCAACGGCATTGATCTGTCGTTCCTGAACTTCCTGACCTTCATCGGCACGATCGCCGCCGTGGTCCAGATCGTCGAGATGGCGCTCGAGAAGCACGCGCCCGCGCTGTACTCGGCGCTCGGCGTGTTCCTCCCGCTGATCGCGGTCAACTGCGCGATCCTGGGCGCCAGCTTGTTCATGGTCGACCGCGACTACCATGTCGTCGACTCGGCCGTGTTCGGGTTTGGCTCGGGCCTGGGCTTCGCGCTGGCGATCGTCGCGCTCGCGGCGATCCGCGAGAAGATGCACTACTCCGACGTCCCCGCGGGCCTGCGGGGCCTCGGCATCACCTTCATCGTCACCGGGCTCATGGCCATTGGCTTCATGATGTTCGGCGGCATCTCGTTGTAGGAAGAGAACCCTACGATGCTCACAGCTCTATCCGCACATCTACTGTCCCTTGGTGCCCTCGCGCTTTACGAGGCGCCCGCGGCAGCTGCGGCCGCGCCGATGTCCGACGCCATGATGGTCGCGCTCTCGACCGGCATGTTCGTCGGCGTGGTGCTCGCGCTGGTGGTCGTGATCGTCTACGCGCGCAGCCGGCTGGTGAACACCGCCGACGTCACGATCCTGGTCAACGACGACGCCAGCAAGGCGCTCAAGGTCCCGGCCGGCTCGACGCTGCTCAACACCCTGGCCGCCAACAAGATCTTCATTCCCTCGGCCTGCGGCGGCATGGGCTCATGCGGGGTCTGCAAGGTCCACGTCCACTCGGGCGGCGGCGCCGTGCTCCCGACCGAGGTCGGCTGGCTGACCCGCGGCGAGATGCGCGACGGCTGTCGGCTCTCGTGCCAGGTCAAGGTCAAGGAGGACATGAAGATCGAGGTCGAGCCCGAGATCTTCAGCGTCCGCAAGTGGGAGTGCAAGGTCCGCAGCAACCACAATGTGGCGACCTTCATCAAGGAGCTGATCCTCGAATTGCCCGAGGGCGAAGAGGTCCCGTTCCGCGCGGGTGGCTACATTCAGATCGAGTGCCCGCCGCACACCGTCCACTACAAAGACTTCATCATCGAAGAAAAATTCCGCGGCGACTGGGACAAGTACGACCAGTGGCGGTTCACGTCGGTCGTCGAAGAGGACGTCGTGCGCGCCTACTCGATGGCCAACTACCCCGAGGAGCGCGGCATCATCATGCTCAACGTGCGCGTCGCCTCGCCGCCGCCCCGCGAGCCGCACCTGCCGCCCGGGCAGATGTCGTCGTACATCTTCGGCCTCAAGCCCGGCGACAAGGTCACGATCTCGGGCCCCTACGGCGAGTTCTTCGCCCGCGACACCGACGCAGAGATGGTGTTCATCGGCGGCGGCGCCGGCATGGCGCCGATGCGCTCGCACATCTTCGACCTGTTCAAGCGGCTCGACACCAAGCGCAAGGTCAGCTTTTGGTACGGCGCCCGCTCGATGACCGAGGCGTTCTACATCGATCACTTCGACGGCATCGCCGCCGAGCACCCCAACTTCACGTGGACGCTGGCGCTCTCCGACCCGCTCCCGGAAGACAACTGGACCGGGCCCAAGGGCTTCATCCATCAGGTCTGTTACAACATGTACCTCAAGGACCACCCGGCCCCCGAGGACTGCGAGTTCTACATCTGTGGGCCGCCCATGATGAACGCGGCCGTGATCAAGATGGCGCTCGAGCTCGGCGTCGAGCCCGAGAACGTGATGTTCGACGACTTCGGCTGAGCGCTCGTCAGCTCGAGCCAGGTTGAATCGCCAGCGGGCGGGGTCTTCGGGCCTCGCCCGTCTTCATTTGCGCGCCATACCCCTCCGTTGAGGCACGCGCGGTGCATGTCGGGTGGTGATGGCGATCGCTCACCGCTCGCGGCTGCGCAGTCGCCTCGAGACCCGTGCTCGCAGCGCCGAGCGGGTCCGGGCGCTGCTGCCCCTGACCCGGTTTCTGCACCTCGGCGAGATCGCGGGCGGGCCCCTGTTGATCGCGGCCGTCGTCGCGCTGATCTGGGCCAACATCCCCGGCGCTGGCTACACCGCGCTGTGGCGGCACGAGCTGACGCTGTCGCTGGGCTGGCTCTCGCGGACCGAGCCGCTCAACCGCTGGGTCACCGACGCGCTGTTGCCCCTGTTCTTCTTCGTCGCCGGGCTCGAGATCAAGCGCGAGCTGGTCCACGGCGAGCTCGACAGCTGGCGCCGCGCCGCGCTCCCGCTCGCCGTTGCGATCGGCGGCATCGTCGTGCCCATGGGCTGCTACCTGGCCTTCACCCACGGCAGCCCCGAGAGCCGAGGCTGGGCGATCCCGGTCGCCACCGACATCGCGTTTGCCCTGGCGCTGTTGGGGCTGCTCGGCGATCGGGCCCCGCGCTCGGTCAAGGTGCTGGCGCTGGCGTTCGCCGCGATCGATGACATCGGCGCCACGCTGATCGTCGCGGTGTTCTACAGCGCCCACCTCTCGTGGCCCGCGCTGGTCGTGGCTGCGGGGTTCTTGCTGCTGATCCTGAGCTGCCGGTGGTTGAGCGTGCGGGGCGAGCTGATCTACTGGCTGCTCGGCGCGGGGTTCGTGGCCAGCGTCCTGCAGGGTGGCATTCACTCGACCGTCGCGGGCCTGGTGTTGGGGATGTTGGCGCCGAGCCACTCGTTGTTCTCACGCGAAGATCTGGTCGCGCGGCTCGACGAGGTCAGCGGGCACATCAGCGATCTCGACGCGAGGCTCGCTCAGTTCGAGGAGTCCGGTCAGGATACCGAATGTCACGAGTACGAAGAGCTGCTCGAGCGCCAGGCCGCCTACCTCGCCGAGCTCGAGGAGCTCACGGTCGGCTACGAGGCTCCCGCCGACCGCGAGCTGCGGCGGGTCACGCCGTGGGTCAGCTACTTGGTTTTGCCCGTGTTTGGGCTGGCCAACGCAGGTGTGCCGATCACGACCGATGCGCTGGGATCGTTGGTCACGCTGGGCGCCAGCTTGGCGATCGTGGTCGCGCTGACGATCGGCAAGCCCGTCGGGTTCTTGCTGGCCGCGTGGTTGGCGTTGCGGACCGGCCTCGCGCAGCTGCCCGAGGGCGTTGGCTGGAGGCACCTCGCGGTCGTCGGCATGCTCGCTGGCGTGGGCTTCACCGTCTCGCTATTCATCGCTCAGCTGGCGTTCACGGCCGGGGGTGGGTTGGATCGGATCAAGCTGGCCGTGTTGTTGGGGTCATTTATCGCCGCGGCGCTCGGTACCGGGACAGGGTACGCGCTGCTGCGGCCGAGCGAGTCGCGTGCCTCGCCGACGTGATCGGGCATGTACGCGCCGGGACAGTCTGGTCGAGCGGGGCGGGGCGAGTTTCGACTCGAGGTGGGCAAACCCTGTGTCACATGCGACCTACGCGATCAGGCTGAACGATCAGGGCAAGGCGCCCCAGAGCATGGTGTCGCCGCTTCGGTGCAGAAGCACGCGCTCGCCAAAGCCGTCGAATTCCGCCCGAGTGCTCGGCTCCGGTCCGTACTGCTCGAGGGTCCCCGCGGTCGGATCGAGCACGCCCAGGTACGCGGAAACGTCGCCGGAGACCAGGGTGAGCAGGCGACCATCCGAGAGTGGGACGAACTGGTCGCCGAACATCGACCAGTCATCCCCGAACTCGGCGAGGCGACCCGGCGGTTCGCGTGTCGCGTGAGCGGCTAGACCACCGAGCGATCACTGCGGCGACCAAGATCAGACAGCGTAGCGAGGGCACACGGCGAGCGCGTCGGGCTTCCACTGCCTGATCCAGGCGCCACGCTGCGACTTCAACCGGCGACGTACCTACAATATCGACGCACAGCTGGGGCAATTCCCAATGGTGCAATGTGGCGGCGCCGTCAAGCTGCGCCCCATATATGCCAATACCCTCAATAATCGTTCTCGGTACAGGCGCTCGAGCAACAAGCCATGAGTGAACCGGGCAACGTATGGCTCGGCGAGTCCAGCCTCGCGAAGATGAGCCTGCTCATGCGTTGCCGCGACGCGCATGCTCGAGCGACGTGGGACCGCGACTTGCGCGATAGGACAGCCGCAAAACTGCTGCTATGGTGCGCCCGAAATGGCATTCCCCGCACGCTCCCTCCTGACCGCCACGCTCTTGATCTTGCCGATCGTCGCCGTGAGCGGCTGCAAGAAGCAAAAATACGACGTCGAGACCACCTCGCCCGCGAACGCTGGGCAGGCGCAACTCGTGCTCTCGCTCGACAAGACCGGCAACGGCAAGATCAGCTTCAACTTCGAGCACATGCCCCCGCCCTCGCGCGTCGACGCCAGCTTGAAGGCCTACGTGGTGTGGGGCACCGCGGACGGCAAAGATCCGTTCAAGATCGGTATCCTCGACTACAACGCCAAGAAGCGCAGCGGCAGCCTCGAGGCCACGTTCGCGGACGATCGCATGACGATCCTCGTGACGATGGAAGAAGATGCTTCGGTCAACGCTCCAATCGGCACACGCGTGCTCGAGCAAGTCGTCGTCGCGCCCAAGAAGTAGCCCGAAGCGTCGTGATGCCCCGCGCCCCTGCGTGCGCGACGCGGCAGGGGTGCGTGGCGGCTTGGGGGCGCCAGCTTGGAATCTCGGGCTGGCGACGACGACGCGACCACGCGCCGCTTCGTCGTCGCGCCGAAGGCTGATCCGTTGTGGATCACCGACCGGGCCGACGCTGCCCCTGGAGCTGGCTCAGCGGATTCGCGACGTGGCGAGCGCGACCCGTCCCGTCCCGGGGATCCGTACATTCTGCCGCTCGTCGATCCCAATGATCCCAATGATCCCAATGATCCCTACGATTACGAGGACCCCCGCACGTTCCGCGGGACTTCACCACCGTGACGCCCCCGCAACGCCCGGCGGGGGCCCGATTGGCTACAATCGGTCGATCGTGCATCGTGATCACCGGCGGCGAGGTGATCACGATGCATTGATCCAGGAAGGCCGTCAGGCCAAATCAAACAGCAGAATCTCGGCGTCCTCGGCCCCAACAATATTCAGCCGCCCCACGCCACCC
>NZ_PVNL01000088.1 GCF_002994635.1 Enhygromyxa salina
ACCCCAGCCCCGATGCCAACCCTCCCACCAAAGTAGACGCCCGGCGCGAGGCGCTCGCGGCCGCGCTGGTCGAGCACCGACGGCGTGACGAGGCGGCCCGCCGCACGACCGTGGGTCCGCACCTCGACGACCTCGAGGTCACGCTCGACGGGACCCCCGCCGGGGAATTCGCGTCGCAGGGGCAGGCGCGGGCGCTGGTGTTGGCGTTCAAGATCGCGGAGCTCCGATCCGCCCGGGTGCGCACTGGCCGGGCGCCGCTGCTGCTGCTCGACGACGTGTCCAGCGAGCTCGATCCGGTCCGCAGCGTCAAGCTGTTCGAGGCGCTCGCGGCCGAGGTCGGGCAGTGCGTGCTGACCACCACGGCCGCCCACCACATCGAGCTCGGCGCAGGCTCGGGAGCCGGGGTGGATCGTCGGGATCTCGAGCTGCGTGACGGCGTCATCGTGGCGACCCGCGACTCCGGCTGAGGGGCCATGTTCAACGGGTAATTTGGGCCGGGATCAGGGCCGGTTCGGAGCCCCCCAAAACAGCCGATTTCTCCGGCCCAGGCGCCGATAAAAGCGTGATCCCGGCCTGGTAAGCGATCCGCTTCGGTGCTATGTTCGGCACCGTCCCAAAGCCCCTCCTCAGGCCGCTTGGCAAGGGCATCCCGAGAGGTGACGGCAAGCCCAAAGCAGCGGGCCACGAGCGGGATTCAGAGGGTGTGGTTGCAGGCGCGAGCACGCTCGACATTCAGCAAAGACATACATGGACGCCACGGATAAAGACGGTGCCAGCGTGACCACGCACTCGAGCCCCGCGGGTGTGAACCCCAGCTACGACGAGACCTCGATCGCCCACCTCGAGGGGCTCGAGGCCGTCCGCAAGCGCCCGGGCATGTACATCGGTGACACCGACGTCACCGGTCTGCACAAGATGGTGTTCGAGGTGCTCGACAACTCGATCGACGAGGCCCTGGCCGGCTACTGCAAGGGCATCCAGATCACCTTGCACCCGGACGACTCGATCAGCGTCGAGGACGACGGCCGCGGGATCCCGACCGGCATGATGGAGGTCGAGGGCAAGCAGGTCTCCGCCCCGGTCGCGATCTTCACCAAGCTCCACGTCGGCGGCAAGTTTGACAACCAGGCCTACAAGGTCTCTGGCGGGCTCCACGGGGTCGGCGTCACGGTCGTCAACGCGCTCTCGGACTGGCTCGAGCTCGAGATCTGGCGCGACGGCAAGACCTTCACCGCCCGGTTCGAGCGGGGCGAGGTCACCCAAGATCTGACGGTGACCGGGCCCAGCAGCAAGCGCGGCACCAAGGTCACCTTCCACGCCGACCCGCTGATCTACGGCACCGTCAAGGTCGACTTCGAGACCCTCAGCTCCCGGTTCCGCGAGCTCAGCTACCTGACCGAGGGCGTGGCGATCACCCTCACGGATCTGCGCCCGATGATCGGCGGCGCACCCAAGCGCGAGCAGGTGTTCACGGGCGAGGGCGGCGTCGCCAGCTTCGTCGAGTTGCTCACCCAAAAGCGCACCAAGATCGGCCAGCTGATCGAGCTGCGCGCCGATGTGGCGTTCGAGTTCGAGGGCCACGATCACGAGCTCGGGGTCCAGGTCGCGCTGCAGTGGACCGACGCCTATCACGAGCACATCCACTGCTACACCAACAACATCGCCAACCGCGACGGCGGCACCCACCTGACCGGGCTGCGCACCGCCTTGACCCGGGTGGTCAACACCTACGCGACCGACAACAACCTGCTCAAGGGCCACAAGTCTGCGGTCAAGGGGACCCTCGCCGGCGAAGACGTGCGCGAGGGCCTCGTTGCGATCATCGCGGTCAAGCACCCGGATCCCAAGTTCAACAGTCAGACCAAGGAAAAGCTGGTCTCCAGCGAGGTCTCGGCCCTGGTCCAGACCGCGGTCACGGAGGGGCTCAACCGCCACTTCGAAGAGAAGCCCAAGGACGCCAAGCTGATCGTCGACAAGGCGCTGCTGGCCGCGCGCGCGCGCGCGGCGGCTCGCAAGGCCCGCGAGACGATCACCCGCAAGGGAATCCTCGACGGCCTGAGCCTGCCCGGCAAGCTCGCGGACTGTCAGGCCAAGAACCCCGAGGAAGCCGAGCTGTTCATCGTAGAGGGTGACAGCGCAGGTGGTTCGGCCAAGCAGGGTCGGGATCGGCGGACCCAGGCGATCCTGCCGCTGCGCGGCAAGATCCTCAACGTCGAGAAGGCCCGGATCGACAAGATGTTGTCGAGCCAGGAGATCATCACCCTGATCACCGCGCTCGGCACTGGGATCGGCGAAGACAACTACGACATCGACAAGCTGCGCTACCACAAGATCATCATCATGACGGACGCCGACGTCGACGGCTCGCACATCCGTACGTTGCTGTTGACCTTGTTCTTCCGCCACTTCGCCGACGTGATCGAGCGCGGCTACCTGTATGTCGCGCAGCCGCCCCTGTACAAGGTCAAGGCCGGCAAGCGCGAGCACTACCTCAAGAACGACGCGGGGCTCGACGACTTCATCATCGACAACGCGATCGAGGATCTCGAGCTGTCGATCAACGGTGTCCCGGTCGCGGCCAAGATCCTCGCCGAGATTGCCCACGCCGGGGTTCGCCATCGCAACCTGCTCGAGGCGCTCGAGCGTGAGCATCGCCAGCCGGTGCTCAACGCCTTGCTCGATCTGATCCAAGAGCGCGGGCGTGACGTGGTCGAGGCTGCGTTCATCAACGCCGACGACCAGGCGCTCGCCGAGATTGGCGCCCAGGTGGTGGAGCGTGCGCGCCCGCACCTGCCGCTGACCAAGATCGAGAGCCACGTCGCCCGGGTCAAGGCACCTGGTGACGCCGACGAGCTCGAGCGCGCGATGATCCGGCTCGAGGTGTTCGCCGACGGTGTGACTGTCCATGAGGACCTGGGGCTGGCGCTGCTGCGCTGCTCCGAGATGCGTGAGCTAGGCCGCATTCGCGAGGAGCTCGCGTCGCGGGCCAACGAGCAGGCCAAGATCCAGCTGCGTCGCAAGAGCGAGCTCATCGCCGAGCCCCAGCGGCTGCTCGACGTCGTCGACTCGGTCGGTGAAGTTGGGCGCAGCGGCCTGCAGATCCAGCGCTACAAGGGCCTCGGTGAGATGAACCCCGATCAGCTGTGGGAGACCACCATGGATCCCGAGCGTCGCGCGCTCCTGCAGATCAAGGTCTCGGACGCCGACCTCGCCGACGAGGTGTTCACGGTCTTGATGGGGGACGACGTGGCCCCACGCCGTGAGTTCATCACCGAGAACGCTCTCAACACGCGTAATCTGGACGTCTGAGGCTGTGCGGCGCGGGAGTTTACTCCGCGGTTGACGCTCGGCTTTGGTCCAGGTTGGCCCTGGACGGCGGGGTTTGGAGTGCTCCATCATCGGGAGCATGAACAAGCCTGGACTTGCGCCGCTCTCTTTCATCGCCGCCGCGATCGTCCTGATCGGCTGTCCGGCAGATGATGTCACGACCGACACCATGCCGAGCACCGTCAGCACGACGATGATGACGGCAGCCACGCTCGACACGGGCGACGGAGATGGTGATGACCCGGACACCACCGGTGACGGTGACAACTGCGGTGATGGTGTCGTGCAGACAGGCGAGCAGTGTGACCTGGGTCCGAGCAACTCCCCGAGCGGCCAGTGCACGCCCGACTGCACGATCGCCGCGTGTGGCGATGGCTACGTGTGGGTCGGCCTCGAGGAGTGCGACGACGCCAACAACAGCAACAGCGACGAGTGCGTGCAAAATTGCAAGCTGGCTGACTGTGGCGACGGCTTCGTGCAGACTGGCGTAGAGGAGTGCGACGACGGCAATGACGACGAAGCCGACGGCTGCACGACCATGTGCGTGCCTGCCATGTGCGGCGACGGCATCGTGCAAGAGGGCGAGCAGTGCGACGACGCCAACCTCCTGACCGGCGACGACTGCCCAGCGTGTCAGCTCGCGTACTGCGGTGACGGTCACATCCACGGTGGCGTCGAGCAGTGCGACGACGGCAACATGAGCAGCAATGACGCCTGCGTCTACCCGCAGTGCATCCCCAACGTGTGCGGCGACGGGCACATCAACGTTGGTGTCGAGCAGTGCGACGACGGCAACGAGAACGAAAACGACCTCTGCGCCAACGACTGCACGTTGACTTAAAACCCCCGCGGGCGCACTGCACTTTGCCGAAGGCGGACGCTTCGCGTCCGGTCGGTCGCTCGTGCTCCCTCGTCGGGTCGGTCTGCTGTACGCATCCGCATGTGTGGCCCCCTAGAAGGGGGCTCTTCTGATCTCCAGCGGACGTAGCTGCGGAAGGCGGCACCGAGCCCCTCGCGCGTCAGCCCCGTCCGCACACGCCGAAAGCTTCGAGCCCCGTTCACGGGCCGAACTTTGGCTGCGGAGTCGTCCCCGAAGCGCCCGACGGCGTTCGCGTTTGATCAGGTAAGCCCCCTTCTAGGGGGCCACACATGCCCATGCGCACAGCAGACCAGCCCGACGAGGGAGCGCGAGCGACCGACCGGACGCGAAGCGGCCGCCTTCGGCAAAGTGCAGTGCGCCCGCGGGGGTCTAAAACAGCCCGGGGTCTAAAACACTCAGTCGAGGTACTTGATCTCGGTGACGGTGCCGTTTTCGACGGCGAGCTCGACCTCGCTGGAGGTGCCGTCGCAGTCCGTGTTGGTGCGGACGTAGTCGCCGATCTTGGGGCCGCTCGTGCAGCGAATGAAGGTCTGATAGTGGACCACGCGGCCGCGGGCCTCGATGTCGCGGATGGCGGCGGGGAGGCCCCAGGCCATGTGCGCGGCGAACTCCTTGAAGCCGACCTTGATCTCGCTGGTCTCGGCGGCGTCGCGCTCTTCGCTGGACAGCTCGAGCCAGCGCTGCCAGAGGCCGACTCCCTCGAGGAAGCCCTGTCGCTCGGACTCCTTGAGCTTGACGTACTCGAGCTGCTGCGCGTCGTCTTCGATCACGTAGTAAAAGTTGCGCGC
This sequence comes from Enhygromyxa salina, assembly GCF_002994635.1. Taxonomy (GTDB): domain Bacteria; phylum Myxococcota_A; class Polyangia; order Nannocystales; family Nannocystaceae; genus Plesiocystis; species Plesiocystis salina_B. The sequence goes on from NZ_PVNL01000088.1 coordinate 4,996, forward strand.
GGGGGTGGGCAGCCGATCGGGGTTCGGCGTGCAGGCGGCGAGCGGGAGGATGAGCGCGATGGCGCCGAGGGTCCGTTGGGCCATGGCGGCGAATCATAGAAAACACGCCCGCGGGAGCAAGCTGTGTTTTTGGTCGGGTCGCGAGGGGGTGCGCTGTCACCGGGTTCCCCAAACGCGCTCGGACTGCGTGCTTGGCGGCCTGCATTTTGACTTTTTACGTGTCGCGTGGTACGAGATACGGCCCGCCGCAGTGCGTTCGCGGCCAGAGGGCACCTACCATGGCCGAGTTCCAAGTTGGCGATAAGGCCGTATATCCCGGTTACGGGGTCGCTGAAATCACCGGGATCGAGAACCGAGAAATTTCGGGGACCGTGCAGCGCTTCTACGTCTTGCGGGTGCTCGGCAAGGACATGACCTTGATGGTCCCCATGAGCAACGCGGACTCCGTGGGGTTGCGCAACCTCATTGGTACACCCGAGGTCACCGAGGTGTTCGAGGTCCTCCGTCGGCGCGGCGAGAAGATCTCCACCGCGACCTGGAACCGGCGGTACCGCGAGTACATGGAGAAGATCCGGACCGGCTCGCTCACGGAGATTGGCACCGTGATGCGTGATCTGTGTCTGCTGCGCAGCGACAAGGATCTCTCCTACGGCGAGCGAAACATGCTCGAGACCGCCCGCGCCCTGCTCGTGCAGGAGCTCGCGCTCGCCAAGGGCGAGACCGAAGAAGCGGTCGAGGCCGAGATCGAGGCGCTGTTTTAGACCTGTTTTAGACCCCCACAGGCGTTTTCGACTCTGCTTGGGTAAATTGTTCGCAGGCGTATGATTGGCCCCCTCCTAGGGGGCTCTTTCTCGTCTTCGCTGGATGGTGTCCGCGGGCATCGGGCGGGCGTCTGTGCGAACTAGACCGGTCGGCGTCTTGTGGGGGCTGCTTCTCGTCTTTGCTGGATGGTGTTGGGTTCGCAGGGGATGGGGTGGGGGTCTGCGTGAACTAGACCGGTCGGCGCTTGCGGGGCTCCTGCTCGTCTTCAGTGGACGGTGTTGAGTTCGCAGGGTGTGATTGCCGATCGCTGACTGGGCGGGGGGCGGTGCTGGCGGCGCCTGATCGGGGCTGTGTTTGTGCACTATCATCTCGGCATGAAGACGCGCGCTGCTGTTGCTCATGCCGCCAACAAACCGCTGACGATCGAAGAGGTCGAGCTCGCGGGTCCTCGCGCTGGCGAGGTGCTGATCGAGATCAAGGCCACCGGGGTCTGCCATACCGACGCCTACACGCTCTCGGGTGCTGATCCAGAGGGGTTGTTTCCGGCGGTGCTCGGTCACGAGGGGGCTGGGGTCGTCGTCGAGGTTGGTGAGGGGGTTCGCTCGCTGGCGGTCGGGGACCATGTGATCCCGCTGTACGTCCCGGAGTGCCGTGAGTGCTCGTACTGCACGTCGGGCAAGACCAACTTGTGCCAGGCGATCCGCACCACGCAGGGGGCGGGGCTGATGCCGGATGGAGGGCGGCGGTTCTCGAGCGGGGGCGAGCCGCTGTTCCACTACATGGGGACGTCGACGTTCGCCAACCACACCGTGGTGCCGGAGATCTCGGTGGCGAAGGTGCGGGAGGACGCTCCGTTCGACAAGATCTGCTACATCGGCTGTGGGGTCACGACGGGGATCGGGGCGGTGATCAACACGGCGAAGGTCCGCCCGGGTGACAACGTGGTGGTGTTCGGGCTGGGGGGGATCGGGCTCAACGTGCTGCAGGGCGCACGGCTGGCCGGCGCCAACCTGATCGTGGGCGTCGACATCAACCCGGCGCGCAAGCCGATGGCCGAGCAGTTTGGCATGACCCACTTCGTCAACCCCAAAGAGGTCGAGGGCGACCTGGTCCCGTACCTCGTCGACCTCACGGGCGGCGGCGCGGACTACTCGTTCGAGTGCGTCGGCGACGTGACGCTGATGCGGCAGGCGCTCGAGTGCTGCCACAAGGGGTGGGGCACGTCGATCATCATTGGCGTCGCCGGGGCCGGCCAAGAGATCTCGACGCGACCGTTTCAGCTGGTCACCGGTCGCAGCTGGAAGGGCACGGCGTTCGGCGGGGCCAAGGGTCGGACCGACGTGCCGAAGATCGTCGACTGGTACATGGACAAGAAGATCGAGATCGACCCGATGATCACCCACACGATGCCGCTCGAGCGGATCAATGACGCGTTCGATCTCATGCACCGGGGCGAGTCGATCCGCTCCGTCGTCACGTTCTGAGGCCGCCATGCCCACCAACGACAACGACGGCACTTTCGTTCACCAGCTGCTGCTCGGGCCCTGGGACAACTTCATCTACTTCATCGGGGATCGACCGAGTCGCAAGGTTGCGATCGTGGATCCGGCCTGGCACGCGCCCACGATCCTCGCCGAGGCCGAGCGCCTCGACGTCGAGATCGCGGCGATCTTGTGCACGCACAGCCACTTCGACCACGTCAACGCCGTCGAGGAATTGCTGCGCAGCGTCGACGTTCCGGTCCACATGCTCGCGCCCGAGGTCGAGTTCTCGGGGTTTCGCTGCGAGAACCTGCAGGTGTCCAGGCCCGGCGACACCGTGCGCGTGGGCGAGCACCTCGAGATCACGATGATGCACACGCCCGGACACACGCCCGGCTCGTGCAGCTATCGACTGCGCGATGGGATCGTCACTGGCGACACCTTGTTCGTGAATGGCTGCGGGCGCTGTGACTTTGTCGGCGGTGATCCACACACGATGTACGCGACCTTGAAGTCGCTGGTCGACAAGCTCCCGGCCGAGACGACGATGTACCCGGGCCACGACTACGGCCCGACCCCGACGACCACCCTGGACGCGCAGCTGCGGGACAACCCCTACCTGCGCCACCCGACCGTGGGTGACTTCGTCGCCCATCGCATGGACGGCAAGGTCCCGAACACGTCGCTGCCGCCCGCGCCCGACTGGACGCCCTGATCCAACTCGGGCCAACTCGGGCCAACTCGGGCCAACTCGGGCCAACCGGGTGCTGAGCAGGCTGGGCGGGGTTACTCGCCGTCGGCCGGCATGGGCGGCTCAGCTGGCTTGGCCGGTTTGGGCGGCTTGGGCTTGGGCTCGGCCACGTCGCCATCTGACTCCGCCGGCTCCGGCGTGGCCTCGGGCGCGGCGTCCATGGGCAGCTCCGGCTTGGCGATGTAGTCAGTCGGGATCTCGCCGGTCATCGAGCCGAGGAACGCCAGCATCTGGGTCATCTCCTCGGGGCTGAACGGGCCCGCGCGCTTGGTCTGATGCTCGACCATCTTCGCCACGATGTCGGGCAGCGAGGCGATCGATCCGTCGTGCAGGTAGGGCGCGGTCTCGGCGATGTTGCGCAGGGTCGGGACCTTGAACACGAAGCGATCGCGCTCGTCCTGGGTGACCACGAACCGGCCGTTGTCGCGCAGCCCCGGCCACGGCTTCTCGGTCCCGACCTTCTGGTACGACGCGCCGCCAAAGTTGAAGCCGTTGTGGCAGCTCTGGCAGTCGGTATCGAGGAACAGCTGCAAGCCCGCGAGCGCGTCGGTCGACAGCGCCGAGTCGTCGCCAGCGAGCCACGCGTCGATCGGCGCGGGCGTGGTCAGCTTGCGCTCGAACACCCCGATCGCGCTGGCCATGTTGTCGAAGCTGACGGGCTCTTCGGCGTCTGGAAACGCGGCGGCGAACTGCTCGACGTAGCCGGGGATCGCCGCGAGCCGGGCGACGACCGTGGCCTCGTCGGGCATCGCCATCTCGACCGGGTTGAGCACGGGCCCCTTGGCTTGGTCCTCGACGTCGACGGACCGTCCATCCCAAAATTGAGCGAGGTGCCCGGCCGCGTTGTAGACCGTCGGCGAGTTGCGCTCACCGAGCTGCGCGAGGTGGCCCGGCGAGGTCGGCAGGTTGTCGACGCCGAATCGATCCAGCGCGTGGCAGGTGTTGCACGAGATGTCGCCGCTGAGCGACAGCCGGCCATCGTAGTAGAGCATCCGGCCGAGCGTGATCTTGGCTTCGGTCGCGGGGTTGTTGGCGTTGGGGAATTCTTCTGGGAGCACCCCGAACACCTTGGCGGCCCGCTCGCGCAGCGCCGCCGGGTCGAGCTCGGGTTGCTCGGGGGGTGTGAGCGGGACCCGTCCGGCGTGGACCTCGATGGCGGCGCCGTGCGCCTCGCCGTGCCCGCCGCCGCCATCGCATGCGGGCAGCGCCAGCGAAGCGAGCAAGGCCAAGCAGCCGGCCGGAGCGACGGTACGTGACGAGAACTGGCCGGAGAGCTTCATGCGGGCATGGTATCCGGCGCCCTGGGGGTTGCAACCGATTCGCCCCCAAACTCGAGCTGCTGCCAGCGAGTCAGTCCGAGCTTGCCCCGCGCGGGCTTGGTTGTCACGATCGCACCCGTGGATCGTCAGCGCGGTTTCAATCGTCCGTTCGTGTCCCTCGCACTGGTCGGCCTGACCGCGCTATCGCTCGGCGCGTGCGGAAAAGCGCCGCCAGCCGACATCGCCGACCGCCTGTGGGTCGCGCAGATGCCCACCGGACCGCGCGACCAGATCGACGCCTTCGTCGTGACCGACGTCGGCAAGTACAGCGGCGGCAGCTTCTATCACGGCTCCCTGTATCGCGGCGCCCACGACAGCTTCACGTGGACGACCAAGGCCAAAGATCGCGGCGTCATTCATCTGTTGCAAGAGCAGCGCGACGTCGAGGTCCGCACCAAGCCTTGCAAGCCGGATCGCGGGTTTGATCAGTGCATTCTGCTCGAGGGTGATCCGAAGAAGATCGTCCGCTATCAGTCGCGCAAGCGCTGGGCGATCCCCCGCAAGGGCAAGTCGGTGGACGTCCCAGCGCTGATCCACGAGCTCTCCGAGAACAACGAAGAGCTGCTGTTTTAGACCCCGGGGCTGGTTTTGACCCCCACGGAGGCACTGCACTTTGCCGAAGGCGGCCGCTTCGCGTCCGGTCGGTCGCTCGTGCTCCCTCGTCGGGTCGGCCTGCTGTTCGCGGGGGCATGTGTGGCCCCCTAAAAGGGGGCTCATCCCGCGCGGTGCGGATCAGCTTCGCTCGCTGTCCGCGGATCGCTTCGAGTTAGTTGGGGGCTGGTTTGGGCGGAGCTTCGGCCGGGGGCTCGACCTTGGGCTGCTCGGTCGGGTCCGCGGGGACCAGCTCGCGCTGACTGGGGAACAGGAATGACGACGGGTCGATCTCGACGTTGACCTCGAACGTGGTGATCGCTTCTTTGAGCTCGATCAGGGCCTTGATCGAGCTGCGCTTGTTCATGGAGAACAAGTAGCCCTCGACGGCCTCGTAGTCCTCGGCGTAGGCCACGATCGGCAGCGGGCCCATCGGGGTGACCTGGGTGGTCTTCATGTAGTGGATCAGCTTGGTCTTGGCGTCGAGGCCGATGACGACGTTGGGGCCGCCCTTGGACACGAGCTCGACCTCCCAGACCTCGACGCCGTCGTCCGACACCTTGCCCAGCGTGTTGGCGGCGGAGAAGTGCTGCTGCCAGTCGTGGCCGGGGAACATCAGCGAGCTCTGCAGATACGACTGGGCTTCTTCGCCCTCGAGGATCCGCAGACCGGTGATCGGATCGTCGATCCAGATGTTGGTGCCGTCGTAGCCCGCGCGGCTCTTGCCGACGCCCTCGACCTCTTGCTCGAGGTAGAACTTGCCGCCCTTTTGCCACCACATTTGCATGGTCCCACGCAGCTTTTGTTCGCCGGTGTCGACGGTGCCTGCGGCGTGGATCGTGTCGAACTTGGCGATCTTGTCGGCTCCGCCCGCGGCCTCGACGTGGGCCGCGAGCAGCTCGGCGCCGTCCGGGAGCTGGACCGCGGGCTCGGTTGCGACCGGGTCGGGCGTGGTGCCGGTCGCGGGTGAGTCGGCCTTGGGCGCGCTCGCGTCTTGCGACGTGCATGCCAGCAACACCGCGAGCGAGGTGATCAGGAGCTTGGTTGGGCGCTGCATGGTCATGACTCAGTCGGTCGTGGTGGGGGAATCTGGCGGGCGCGTGCGCAGCTGCTCGACCGCGGCGTCGAGCACGGGGTCGCGACCGGCGACATAGTCGGCGCGGGACTCGGGGACCACGAGCTCGGGGACCACACCCTCGCCTTCAGCGACGGTGCCCTTGCCGCTGTGATAGTCGCCCACGACGTACTGGATCATTCCACCGTCCGGCAGGGTCTCGATCATCGAGGGCAGCGCCATGCCAGCGCTGGGACCAGCGCCGGCGATCGTCACGCGACCGACGTCGCGCATGCCGAGCGCGAAGATCTCCGAGGTGCTCGCCGTGCCCTCGTCGACGAGGATCACGATCGGTCCGTCGAACGCCTCGGGGTTGGGCTCGACGTTGAACTCTTGATTGAACTCCCGCATCTGCAGCACGCCGAGGCTGGTGGCCTCGCGCAGGAACATGCGGGCGATCGGGATCGACATGGCCCCGACGCCGCCAGGGTTGCCACGCAGGTCGATGATCAGCGCGGCCATGCCCTGCGCGCGCAGCTCGTCGACGCCGCTGCGCAGCCGCTCGGTCATGGGCAACATCCAGAAGTTGAAGGCGAGGTAGCCGACCTTGACGGCGCCGGGCTCGGGCGCGTCGGGGATCATCCGCGACTCGACGGTGGTCGGCAGGTTGCGGAGGTTGCCCAGGCTGATGCGCTCGCCCTCGGGCAGGAAGCAGGCGACCTCGAGCTCGCGCTTGGCGTCGCCGTCGCTGGGATCGAGAAATCCGACCCGCTTGGTGCCGCCCTCGGGGCAGCTGAGCATCGCGCCGATCGCCTGGGCGATCAGGAACGCGGTCTCGGCCGGGCGGCCCGCGCGAGCTTCGACGCCGCTCGCGACCTCTTGGGCGAGGCTGTCGACCGACTCACCTGCGACCTCGGTCAGGATCGCGCCGCGGGGCAGGCCGCTCGCGTGATCGTCGACGGCCTCATCGACGACGACGGCGGCAAATTTCGACGGCGACGGGCCAGGCTCGAGCGCGAGCCAGCGGATCGTGATGGGAACGGTCGCGGGGCCGCTGTCGCGCGCGCGGGTGCGACTCGGTGTCGGGGCCGTGGCGTGCAGGTGGCTCTGGCCGAGCAGGCCGAGCAGCTCGTTGATCGCCGCGTAGGCGGCGGTCGTGTCGTCGCCGGCCGCGACGATCTGCTTGGCGTACTGCTCGCGCAGCGCGGGCCAGTCGAGGCAGGCGAGCGTGGGATCGTAGTGCTTGTGCCCGACCGTGCGCCAAACTTGCTCGAACGCGGCCATGTGCGGCGCGTCGGGCAGCGCGGGCAAGGTCTGCTCGTCGAGCGCGTCCCACGAGCGGCAGTCGGGGGTGTGCGGCGGGCCCTCGGCCTCGAGCGCGGCGAGCGAGTGAGGATCTGGCGGCTTCGGGGTGTCTTTGCAGGCCCAGCAGCAGACGCACAGTCCCAGCGCGGCCAGCTTGGCCGTGGTCGCGCCCAACTTGGCCGTGGTCGCGCCCAACTTGGCCGTGGCCGCGCCCAGTTTGGCCCTGGCCGCACGGAGCTGGCCAGCGAAGTGGGGACGTGGTGCGAAGCCGACCTGCGTCACTCGTAGGTGACCATCTCGAGCGCGCTCAGATCCATGACCACGATCTCTTGGCGGCTCAGCTTGAGGATGCCCTCGCGCTGCATGCGGTTGAGGGCGCGCGAGATCTCCTCGCGGACAGTGCCGAGTCGCGCCGCGACCGTGTTCATGTCGAGCGCCCGCGGGATCACGTGAGCCTTGCCCTGCTCGGCGCCGCTGCGGATCGCCAGCGTGTACAAGAAGCTGGCCAGTCGGCGCTGCACGGAGCGCAGCGAGAGATCCAAGATCAGATCGATCAGTCGGTTGGCGCGAAACGCTTGGTGGCGCATCAGCGCGAACGCCATCGCTTCGGACTGCGACAGCAGCTTGATCACCAAGTCTGTGTCGAAGCGCCACACGTCGCCGTCGGTCATGGCGAACGCCGAGGCCGCACACTGGACCTCGCGCGGCAAGAAGCCCTCACCGATCAGCTTGCCAGCGCCGGCTAGATACAAGATCTGCTCGCGGCCCTCGGACGAGATCAGGCTGAGCTTGAACTCGCCGGACCTGACCAGGAACAAGCCTGGCCCTGGGTCACCTCGGCGGAACACAGGGCGCTTGCGCTTGAGCTCCACTCGCGTGGCGCTCTCACTAAAGGTCTTGATGACCTCCTCAGGGACCTTGTCCCAACCGGCATACCGCAACAGATGGCTGCGGATCTCCTCGGCTTCGGCGGGCTCGATGGCCATGCGGCGAGTGTAACGGCAAGCGGAGGATCCGCCAAAGCCAGACCCGCCCGCTCGGTCGGTCCCGTCGCGGGCTTGTCGCGGGCGGTCGCGCCTAGCCGGAAGCGCAGTGGTAGGGCTAGCCGAGGATCCGGCGGGCCGCGGTCACGCTCCGCATCACACCCAGCGCGCGGGTCGAAGGCTGGCCGCCCAGCGCCGCGACGTGGAGGGTCTCGCCGAGCACCTTGATCGACTTGACACTCAGGTCCCGATGCTCGCCGTTGCGCTTGATCGTGGCCTTGGCACGCCCGCGAGACACGATTGGTGTGATCGCCGCGAGCATCTCGAGGTCGAGATCCGTGCTGCTGCTGGCGACCAGCATCCCGTAGTCGTCGGCGATCAGCACGACGTCGAGGTCGCTGCCCTGGGCCGCCGCCGACAGGGCCAGCTCGATGGCGTCGCCGGTGCCTTTCGAGCGCTGCTTTCGGCGTTCAGCGACGCGGCGGCCGGGACGGGGGAGGGGGGTGACACGGATGGGTGAGCGCGCGGTCGAGTTCATGAGAGGCGTCCTCGGTTGGTACGTCCTTATCCTACATGTAGGATAATGTGCTCGGCCAGGAATTTACATTTTCGAGGACCCCCGGCCTGGAGGTGGACCCAAGTGCCAGGCTTGGTCACCATGAGAAGGTGCGTTGGTCCCGGTCGTCGCTGCTGCTCGGCTTGTCGCTGGGCGTGATCAGCACACTCACGCTCCAGTGGGCGATCTCCGAGGCCGATGCCAGTAGGGGCAAGGGCAAGGGCGCCAGCGCGCCGCTCGAGCGCCAGCAGTTTCACGACAGCCTCGACGTCGTGCTCGATCGCTACGTCGAGCCGGTCGATGCGCCCGAGGTGATGTCGCGGGGACTCAAGCACATGGTCGCGGGGCTCGATCCCTACAGTCACTACCTGACCGCGAGCGAGCGCGACCTGGCGACCAAGCGCCAGCGGCAGGGCGCCGACGCGGGGCTGGTGACCGCGCTGCATGGGGCCGGCAACCAGGGCGGCGCCGAGCTCGAGGTGATCGCCGTGCACCCGCGCAGCCCGGCGGACAAGCTGGGCCTCACGCCCGGGACTCGAATCCTCGCGATTCGCGGTCGACCCTGTTCTACGCTGCTGAGCAACGTCGAGGCCCAGGTCCAGCTCAGCGGCGCCGCGGGTGAGATCGTCGGCTTGACGATCGAGCGAGGCAGCGGCCCGGAGCTGCTCGACGTCGAGCTGGCCAAGCCCAGCGCCGAGGCGGGCGTGTCGGCGGCGCTGATCGACGCGGGCGGCGGCCGGTCGGTCGGGCACCTTGCGATCCACAGCTTCCGCGCTGGCACGGGCGAGCAGGTCAAGCGGGCGCTGGCCAAGTTGAAGAGCGGCGCGGGTGGCCAGGGGCTCGCGGGCGTGGTGCTGGATCTGCGCGGCAACCCGGGCGGCGAGGTCGACGAGGCCGTGTTGGTCGCGGATCTGTTCATCGCGGCGGGGGTGCTGACGCGGACCCGCGGTCGCGGCGGCGTGATCATGCGCGAAGAACTTGCGACGCAAGCGGGGACCGACAGCGAGACGCCGCTGATCGTGCTGCAGGATCGGCGCTCGGCCTCGGCGGCGGAGCTGCTCGCGGTCGCGCTGCAAGACAACCGTCGAGCCAAGGTCATGGGTGAGCGCAGCTTTGGGAAGGGCACGGTGCAAGAAGTGATCGGGATCCCCGATGGCTCGCTGCTCACGCTGACCGTCGCGCGCTATTTTTCCCCGGACGATCGCGCGATCGATGGACAGGGCGTGACGCCCGATCTGGTGGTCGAGCAAGCCGACGGGCGCGCGGCTGTCGAAGCTGCGGCGCGCGAGCTGGCTCGCTGACTATGTCTCGCTAGTGGCACGCAGACGCGGCGTCGGACTGAAGACCAGTGGCGAGCGTCGAATCCAGCTGAGCGCCACCTGGCGTGTGTCGTGGAGGTGAGCGCGAGAACAGTTGCTGCACGGATCATTGGTCGCTCGATCGGTCTGGTGTAACAACTACACGCCGTGTCAGAAGTTCGTCCGCCACTAGAAGATCCGCGTCTCGACTACCCAGCGACCCAGCGCAACCGCGAGGCGATCTTGGCGGTGCTGCGCGAGGTCCTGCCCGCGCAGGGGACCGTGCTCGAGCTCGCGAGCGGCAGCGGCCAGCACGTCGCGTTCTTCGCGAGCGCGCTGCCCCAGCTGCGCTGGCAACCGAGCGATCACGACCCGAGCGTGTTCGCGAGCATCGCGGCGTGGACGGCTGATCTCGACAACGTGGCCGCACCGCTCCAGATCGACGCGACCAGCCCTACGTGGCCGCTGGGCCCCGACTTGGCCTGCGACGCGGTGATCTGCGCGAACATGATCCACATCTCGCCGTGGGCGGCGTGCCTGGGTCTGCTCGATGGCGTGTCAGGGTGTCTCCGCGAAGCCGGTCCGCTGTGTCTGTATGGGCCCTTCATGCGCGGTGGCGTGCACACGGCACCGAGCAACGAGGCGTTCGACCACAGCCTGCGGTCACGGGATCCAAGCTGGGGTGTTCGCGATCTCGACGTCGTCGAGCAGGCGGCTGCGCAGCGCGGGCTGGTTTTGGACCGTGTGTTCGAGATGCCCGCGAACAACCTGACAGTGGTGCTTCGCCGCACGAAGCGCTGATTCTCGCGGGTTGGACAGCGTGGCAACACCGGTTGCGTCGCGGCTAGGGCATGCGTAGCGACAGCGAGTGAGATCATTGGACTTTTAACAAAGTCGTGTGATTGACGGTGTCTTGTTCGCGTTGGTATGCAGAATGCACAACCGAGCTAGGTGCGGCATTTCGCCCCGCCAGCGCCGAAGGACCAGCAGGAACCGCCATGAACCGCTACGACCGTCAAGATCTCGAATTTGTCCGCATGTTCGTCGACTGCGTCACAATTCGCCCGTTTCTCAATGACCTATTGCGACTCAAGCGAACCATGGCGATGTTCAATCGCTCGATCGCCGTGCAGCAACCCAAAGACAAGTCGACCGTGGCAGCTTGACCGAAGTATGCAGATAATTGTGCACGTTCATCAGAACACGGCGCGCAATCCTAGCGTGGGAAGTACATAGCGAATGGCCTGTGGGTTCACGCAGCCGTCGTTCACCGCAGCACCAATGCTGCCCTCGGACAGCGAGTCACAGCGCAGCACCTCGCGCGCAAAGTTTGCGTTGGCCAGGTCCAGATACAGATGCAAGCGAGCCTGACGAAGTGAGAAGATTCGCTCGACGCGAACGTCGAGCTGCATGAACGCGGGCAGCCGGGCGTCGTTGCGGTGCTCGGTCCACGCGTCGACGAGATCCTCGAGCTCACCGTCTTCATCGAGCTGCCGCGTGGTGTAGGGCCTGCCGCTGTTGACGTGGAGGCGCCCGCCGATCCGCCACTTGCGGCTGATGTTCCAGCCGAGCACGGCGTTGAGGATGTGGCGCTGGTCCCAGGTCGCGGGCGCGAAGCCGCCGAGCGGGTAGTCCCGCACAGACCACGACAAGGTGTAGGCCAGCCAGCCGTAGAGCTTGCCGTCCGGGACCAGGCGCAACATGGTCTCGAGTCCCCAGCTCCACCCGGACACCCGGATCAGATAATCGTCGAGCTCGTCGGCGGTCGAAGGATCGCCGCTCGCGTCCAGACCCTGGCTGAGCTCGTAGTCCTGCATGTTGGTCAGGCGCCCGAGGTAGGCGTCCTGGCTGAGCACCGCACGATCCGCGATCTCGAAGGTCCAGCCGAAGCTGCCCTGAAGGTTGCGCTGCAGCCCGTCCTCCAGCCCGACGCTCTCGATCCCGGGGATCGGCAGCGGCGGGTCGGGGGCTTGGTGATACAGACCCACGCTCTGGCGCAGGCTCACGCGCTCGCTGACTTGCTCGCGGACCAGCACGCGTGGATCGAAGCCCAGCGCGCTCGAGACCGCCCGGGCGGTGGGCAGGTACGGGCTCGGCCCCTGCGCGACCCACAGATCCCCGCGGATCCCCGGACGGATCTCGAGCGGACCCTTGCGGTAAGCGAGGTCGAGGTACAGCCCGGTGACCGAGACGACCCGCTCGCTCAGCAACAGCGCGAGGTCTTCGACCGAGTTGGTGAGGTCACCCGCGCCGAGTCCCCGTGGCAGGCGAAAGATCTGGAGCTCCTGATCGAGGCCAGTGTGGAGCGTGACGCGCTCGCTCACGCGAAGCTGCGCGTCGAGCCGCGGGGCCACCCGCCACTGATCGACATGGATCGACTGCACGCCCGAGCGATCGAGGCCCAGCGTCACGCGGTAGTCGATCCGGCCGCCGTTGCGGATCCGCTGGCGGATCCGCTGATCAATGCGATGAAATTCCAGGCGCACGTAGGGATCGGGATCCTCGTCGAGCTCCTCCGTGACCGTGCCGTTGTCGTCGAGCGAGTGGACCAGCGCGCGACGCTGGCCGAGCTCGTCGTAGCTGCCAAACACGAACGCGGTGTAGCGAGCGCGCGGTCCCAGGTCGTGATCGAGGCGAGCCTGGTAGTCCCAGAACTGGATGTTGACGTTGAGCGAGGGGATCGCCGAGAGGATCAGGCCGGTGTAGCTGTAGTGCCCGGCGAGCGTCAGCGCGCCGCGACCGGGCAGCCGACAGCGCGGGGCGGGGGCGCCGGGCTCCGGCGTGGGAGCTGCGGCGGCGCAGGCAGGGTCGCGCGGTCGATCAAATGGGATCTCGAGCAGCGCGCCAGCGTCGGTCAGGCGAACGTCCAGCTCGCCCCTGACCCGATCGCGCGCGGCCAGGCGGGTCCGACCCTCGACGATGCCGCTCGCGAAGCGACCGAGTCGAACCGGCGCGCCGCTCGGATAGAAGTCGACCTCGTCGATGAAGTAGGGGTGCACGACGGACGGACCGATCGCGACATGAAACAGCGCGGGGACCCTGATGCCGTCGAGGTAGTAGCCAGTGTTGCCGGGCGCGGCTCCCCGCACGACCACGTAGGGCAAGAAGCCCGAGACCTGGGCCGCGCCCGGCAGCGACTTAATCACACCAAAGGGATCGCCGCCCGAGCCGGGCACCTCGTGCAGCTCTTGCTCGCGCAGGGTCGTGCGGCTGACCGCGACCGGGCGCTCGGTCCGGACGACGGTGCGATAGCGGTTGCCCCCGAGCGCCGGTTGCACGCGCAGCTCGATCACCTGCTGCTCGCCGCGGGTGACCTCGACCTCGAACTCGAGCGGGTCGTATCCGTCGGCGCGAATTGAGAATGTGTGGGTGCCCGGCTCGAGCCACAGCTGCGCGACCCCGCGAGCGTCGGTCTGCAGTGGTGCGGGTGCGTCGAGCTCTGGGTCGACGACCGGGTCGACCTCGAGCAAGCGCGCGCCCGCGAGCGGATCCCGAGTGCCGTGGACCCACACGACGAGTCGCAGCTGACCGTGCGTCGCCGGACTGGGATCTAGCGGCGCGTCGGCGTTCGCGTCGGCGTTCGAGTCATCGCCGAGGACGGGCGCGGGCGCGGGCGCGGGCTCGGCGGCGGTCGCGTCGCCGTGGTTCGGCGGTGGCGGACCGAGCAACACGCCGCCGAGCAGGATCGCCGCCACGAGCACCGCGTGATCATACCCGTATGGCCCCGAGCAACGGAGCTCGAGGCCACACAGATGGGATCAGTTGGATGCGGAAGCGCGAGCTGAGCGGGGCGGCCGAAGCCGACGGCTCAGGGGGCTTCGACGATGAACTGGACCCGGCGGTCCTTGCTGCGCGAGCTCTCGTCGTTGCCTTGGGCCTGGAGGGCGCCCTTGCCCACGACGCGGAGCTGATCGTTCTCCACGCCGAGGTTGGAGAGGAACGAGCGCACGCTGGTGCCGCGGCGATCCGTCAGCAGGATGTTGTACTCCTCGGTGCCGATGTTGTCGGCGTGGGCCTCGAGCACGACGGTGCTGCCGTCCTTGACGATGTCCATGAAGCAGGGCGCGGCGTCGGTGAGCTGCTGCTGGTTGCCGGGCGTGAGCTTGGCGCTGTCGAACGCGAAGTACAGCGCTGAGATGCCACACACGGCGCCCGCGTCGGACTTGAGCGGCTTGTAGATGCACTGGCCGCCGTCGCAGATCTCGTCGACGGGGCAGTCGTCGTCGGTGTTGCAGGGCAGGGGCTCGCAGCGGCCGGTCTCGTTGCACACGCCGCTCTCGCACTGGCTGTCGTCCGTGCAGAACTCGCACTTGTTGGCGTTGCAGACCATGCCCGCGTCACAGTCGGCGGCGGTCTTGCACTCGACGTTCTCGTCGCAGCGAAAGTTGACACAGGGGAGGTCTTCACCGTTGGGCCCCTTGCCCTTGCAGTCGCTGTCGGCCTGGCAGTTCTGGCAGAGGTTGTCGACGCAGGTCTCACCAGGTTCGCAGTGCTTGTCCTTCTTGCACGCGGGGTACTCTGGTTTCGAGCAGCCGCTCATGCCGGCGAGGAGGCCGAGGGTCAAGATTACGGACGCGGAGATCGATCGCATGGCCGCTGTGTATCGCAGGTAGCAAGCGACCGCAAAGAGGGTGTGTCCTTATTTTTGGAACCTTCAATAACCGTAGCGGGAATGTGATGCTCTTGATCAGCGGCGACCCGGCAAGCGTGGTTCGACACCGTCGTCGACCGTGGGGCCGACGTCGACTGTGGGAATGGTTGGGATCGTTGGGATGGACGGGATGGACGGGATCTTCGGGCGGCGCTCGCCAGGCAGCGGCGGCTCGAAGTCCGGTTCGGGCGGGGGCGCCGAGGCGGGCGCGGATCCAGGGTTTGTCCGGGTCAGCGTCGGCTCGGTCGGAATCCACGTCGGCGCCTCGACATATTCGCCGAGGACTCGGTCGCGCACCTCTTGCAGGGCCGGGTTGACCGTCGACCGAGTGCCTTCGATCAGCTGCTTGGCCTCGGGTGTATCGCTAATTGTATCGACGTGCTCGGCGAAGGTGTGACCGCCGAGGTCAATGGCGAACGCTGCCCACAGCGCCACGCCGAGCACCGCAAAGCTGAGGGCCGTTCGCACGGGTCGAAACACCGGGCCCAGTCTCGCCCGGCCACCCGCGCCCCCCCAAATTTTTGCCGGCTGGGGTCGCGGCTCCCATCGAGCGCGGCTTCGTGCTAAGGCGCCGGCCATGCTCGACGGACCTCGAAGCTTGTGCGTGCTCGGCTGCGGAACCATGGGCGAAGCCATTATCGCGGGTGTGCTGCGGGCGGGCTGGCTCGAAGCCGACAAGATCGTGGTCACGGCCCGCCGCCAGGTCGTCACCGAGCGTCTGCAGGCCAGGCTTGGAGTCGCGGCGATCACGGATAACCTCACCGCGTGCCGCAGCGCGGACGTCGTGCTGGTCTGCCTCAAGCCCCAGCACTTCGCCGAGGTGCTCGACAACCCGGCGATGCGCGCGGCTCTCGATGGCAAATTGCTGATCAGCATCGCCGCCGGGGTGACGCTGGACAAGCTCGCGGCCTGGCTGCCGGGGACCGCGCTGATTCGGGCGATGCCCAACACGCCGAGCTTGATCGGCGAGGGCATGACGGTGATCTGTCGGCAGAGCCCCGGCGCGCTCAACGAGGCCAACGCCGTCGACGACGCGCAGCTCGAGCTCGCGCAGCGGATCTTCGAGTCTGTGGGGGAGTGTGTCGAGCTCGAGCCCAAGCTGATGGACGTGGTGACCGGACTCAACGGGAGCGGGCCGGCCTTCGTCTATGTGATGCTCGAGGCGATGGCCGACGGCGGCGTCATGATGGGATTGCCGCGTGACGTGGCGGTGCGGATCGCCGCGAACGTGTTTCGCGGGGCGGCGGCGATGGTGCTCGACACCGACATGCACCCGGCGGCGCTCAAGGACCAGGTCACCACGCCAGCGGGGTGCACGATCGCCGGGATCCTGACAATGGAGGATGGACGGATTCGTTCAGTCCTCGCCCGGACCGTGCAAGAAGCCGCAAAAGTGGCGAGCGGTCTCGGCAAGGATTGAGGGCAATTCAGCGTCGGTGCGGTTGGACATCATCACGTAATTAAAACCACGTAATGTTGAGCCGCTATTCGTTTCGGTCGAGTTTGGCTTCGCGCTCGCGAGCGTTGCGGGCGTGCTCGAACATTTGCTGCAGGTTTGGCCGGTGGCGCTCCCAGATCAGCCCGGCCAGCGCGGCAGCGAGGATCACATATGGAAGCGGGACGCTCGGGTCGACCCACGCGACCACGACGATCACCAGCGCGGCGGTCAGCGAGCCGACCGCGGAGATGCGGGTGAGCCACAGCGTCTGGGCGTAGACGAGCACGCTGACCAGGGCGGCCTTGGGCGCGAGCACCAAGAACACCCCGAACGCGCACGCGACCCCCTTGCCGCCGCGAAACCGCAAATAGATCGGGAACACGTGACCGAGGATCGCCGCGAGCGCGACGAGGGCGACCTTGCTGGGGCCGCCCGGGGTCGGGCCGAAGTGGTGCAGCGCGGCGGCGACGGGGAGGCCGGCCTTGGCGACGTCGAGCGCGAACACCAGCAGGCCCCAGGCCTTGCCCATGGCTCGGACCGCGTTGGTCGCCCCGATGTTGCCGGACCCGACCTCGCGCAGGTCGATGCCGCGGGCGCGGCCGACCACCAAGCCGACCGGGATGCCCGCGATCAGGTAGGCCGCCAGCATCCAGATCAGCAGCTCGAAGGTCATCGTTGGGCTTTCTCGTCGACACCGCTGAGGCCGTGCCGCTCGCGGATCACGGCGGCGACCTGGGCTGGCTCGAGCTCGCGGGCGGCGAGGCCGACCAGCGCGTGGAACAGCAGATCCGCGGCTTCATTGAGCACGCGCGCGTCGGTCTCGCTGGCCAGCGCGTCACACAGCTCGCCTGCCTCTTCGACCAGCTTGGCGTTGATCCGCTCGACGCCGCCGTCGAGCAGGGTGCGGACGTAGCTCTTGCCCTCGCGGTTGGTGAGCCCGCGGCCGGCCTTGCGATCCAAGATGGTCTGCCACAGCGAGTCGATCGCGCTGGGCGTTGGGGCTGGCCCGTCGTCTTCGCCAGCGATCTCGACGGGCTCGACGGGCTCGGCGGCGCCGGCCGGCGGCAGCTCGACGGTCTTGAAGAAGCACGACGTGGTCCCGGTGTGACAGGTTGGACCGCGCGGCACGGCCTGGACCAGCAGCGCGTCGCCGTCACAGTCGACCCGGATCGAGACGAGCTCGAGGGTGTGGCCGCTGCTCTCGCCTTTTTGCCAGAGCTGCTGCCGCGAGCGACTGAAGAAGGTGACCTTGCGGGTCGACGCGGTCGCGGCCAGGGCCTCGCGGTTCATGTAGCCGAGCATCAGGACCCGGCCGTCACGGGCGTCGACGATGACGGCCGCGACCAAACCGGACGCGTCAGGCGCGAGCATCGACCAGAGCTTGGAGATCACGCCCGACTCTCTACCCCGCCCGGCGGTGCTCGGGCGGGCGGACCGGGATCCCGTGATCGTGCAGGTATTGCTTGGCCTGGGCGATCGTGAACAGCCCGAAGTGGAAGATTGACGCGGCCAGGGCGGCGTCGGCTTCGCCCTCGCCGAGCGCGAGACCCTGGCGCAGGTGCTCGAGCGAGCCCACCCCGCCGCTGGCGATGATCGGGACCGGCACGCGGCGGGCGATCTCGCGGGTGATCCACAGATCGTAGCCGTCGTGGGTGCCGTCCTTGTCCATGGAGGTCAGCAGGATCTCGCCCGCGCCGAGCTCGGCGACCTGCTCGCACCAACGCATCGCGTCGAGGCCGGTCGAGCGGGTGCCGCCGTGGATCACGACCTCGTAGATCGGCTCTTCGTCGCGGGGCAGCGCGGGCATGCGCTTGACGTCGACCGCGACGACGATCGCCTGGCTGCCGTAGCGAGCGGCGAGGCGCTTGATCAACAGCGGTGAGGTGACCGCCGCCGAGTTGATCGCAACCTTGTCGGCGCCCGCGTTGAGCAGCCGGCGGACGTCGTCTTCGCGCCGGATGCCGCCGCCGACCGTGAGCGGGCAGAAGATCTGGGGAGCGACGCTGCGGACCACGTCGACAAAATTTTCGCGGCCCTCGGTGGTCGCGGTGATGTCGAGCAGGCAGATCTCGTCGGCGCCTTGTTGGTCGTAGGCGCGGGCGGCCTCGACGGGGTCACCCGCGTCGCGCAGACCCTTGAAGTGGACACCCTTGACCACGCGGCCGTTCTTGACATCGAGACAGGGAATGATGCGACGTTTCAACATCGGGCGATGGCCTCTTTCAGGGTAAAGCTGCGCTCATAGAGCGCCCGGCCGCAGATCACGGCGCGGACGCCCGCGGCTGCGAGCGCGTCGAGGTGTTCGAGCGAGCCGACCCCGCCGCTGGCGATCACGTCGATCGTCTGATCTGGGTGGGCACGGTCGACCTGAGCCTGCAGCGCGGCGGTCGACTCCACGGCGGAGCCGACCTGCAGTCCGTCACGGCTGACGTCGGTGAACAGCAAGCCAGCCGCGCCCCAGTTGGCGGCCTGCAGCGCGAGCTCGGCGGCGGGGACCGACGAGGTCTCGCGCCAGCCTTCGATCGAGACCATGCCGTCGCGGGCGTCGATCGCGACGATGATCTGGTTGGGGTGGGCGCGGCACAGCTCGGCGACGAGCTCGGGCTGGCGGACCGCGAGGGTGCCGACCACGATCTTGTCGACGCCAGCCTCGATGAGGGCATGGACCGCCGCGGCGTCACGGATCCCGCCGCCGACCTGCAGCTCGACCTCGCCAGCCGAGCGTGCGGCGGCCAGCAGCCGGCGCATGAGATCGAGCTGCACCGGCTTGCCCGCGAACGCGCCGTCGAGATCCACCACGTGGACGCGGGTCGCCCCGGCGCGGACAAACTCGGTCGCGAGGCTCCACGGCTGACTCGAGTACACGGTGGCCTGGGCTCGATCGCCCTCGACCAGACGGACCGCTTGCCCTTCGAGGAGATCGATGGCCGGGATCACCAGCACGGCCGACCTTATTGCCGGCTGCCAAGCAAGAACGCCCGGAGGAAGCGCAGCCCGGATTGCTGACTCTTCTCGGGGTGGAACTGGCAGCCAAAGATATTCTCGCGGCGGACTGCCGCGGCGAAGGTGACGTCGCCGTAGGTCGTGGACCACATCACGTCGTCGGACTTGTCCGCGTCGACGTAGTAGCTGTGGACGAAGTAGTAGTGCTCGCCCGAGGGCTGCACCTCGTTCCAGCCCATGTGAGGGATCTTGAGCTTCCGCACGCGCTCGCCCTCTGCTGCGGTCATGTCGTCGGGGAAGCGCCGGCACTTGCCCGACAGCACGCCCAGACCGCGATGGCCGCCGCCCTCTTCGGACCCGTCAAACAGCAATTGCATCCCGAGACAGATCCCCAAGAAGGGGTCGCCGCGCTGGATGACCATGCGCAGGGCCTCGCCCATCGCGCCACTCACGAGCTGGTCAGTATGCTTCCCAAAGGCCCCCTGGCCCGGGAAAACGACGATTCTCGAAGTTGCGACCTTGTCCGGATCGTCGGTGATCTGGGTCGCCGAGCCGACCTGGATGAGAGCGCGTTCAACGCTTGCCAGGTTGCCGAGGCCTGCGTCGACGAGGGTCAGTTCCCGAGCCATGTGCCGGGCGGTTCTATCACATCGTCGGCGCCATCTCGACCATATGTGCGCTCGAATTTGAGAACATGGTTGGCTGGGCGGCCGTCGGCGAGCGCGCTTGGCGCTGGCCGAACCTGATCGAGCCCGGTCGATAGGAGTCGAGCCCGGTCGATGGGAGTCGAGCCTGAGCGACCCGGCCTACAGAACTTCGAGCAAGCCTTCGAAGCCGACCAGCACCGAGGTGCGCATCCGCAGGGCCTCGGCTCGCGGAGCGGTGATCGATCGCTGCCGTGCACGCGCGAGGGCTCGCTCGAGCTCACGAAATTGTTCACGCGTGGCGACGCGCCAGTCATCGGCCAGCGGTCGCAAACCGGACCGCAGCGCGTCACGAAGTGGCTTCTCTCCGCGCTTGGCCGCGCGACCGTGGGTGCTGATCAGCTCGCGGGCGAAGCCTCGGGCGGCGAGTCCTGCAAGGTAGCCGCGGGCCCATGGGACCAGGCGCTCGACCAGCAAGTTGGCGAGCACCTCGTGCTCACTGGTCAGGCGCCCGAGCTCGTCCTGCAGCAGGCGCATCGCGGCGTCTTCGAGGGTCGCCTCGAGGTACTCGCCGTCCTGCTCGTCCGACTTGCGACGCATGCCCTCGCCGGCCTCGACGATGCCGATCGTCAGGGCTTCACGGGTCAGCAGATCGTCGAGACCGAGCAGGCCCTCGTGGAGATCTTCGGAGAACTTGCCGAGCGCCGCGGTCGCTCGGGCCAGCGCGACCGCCAGCTCCTCGCCCGCGGCCCGAGCCTCGAGGGCCTCGACGGTCGCTTGCACGCTGGCCTGGGCGAGCTCGAGGGCCTCGCGTAGACGCCGGCGGGTGAGGTCCTGCTTGAGCTCGCGGGCGTGCTGCAGAAACCAGCGCTCGAGCGCGTCGTCGATGATCGCAAACGGGTCGTCGCCAGCTGGGCGGGCCCCTTTTAGCTCACCGGTCCGGTGCGTGAGCGCGGCCGAGGCCGACAGCGGCAGGACCTCGACCAGGACCTCGCCGAGCTGCTCTCGCAGGTAGCTGGCCAGCTCGTCGCGGTCGCCCTCCGAGTCCAGGATGTCGACCTTGTTGAGCACGCCGAGCACCTTGCGGCCGCCCTCGCGCAGCTCGCTGAGGATCCCGGCCTCGGTCGCGGTGCCGCCCTGGGTGGCCGAGAAGATCCAGACCACGGCGTCGGCCTCTTCGATGAACGCTCGCGCGACCTTCTCGTGATACTCGTCGAGCGCGTTGAGCCCCGGCGTGTCGACCACCGCGGCGTCGCCCATCCGCTCGCCGACCCGGTCGATCTCGAGGTGGCGGACCCGGTTGGCCTCGGCGTCGTCGAGGTTGCGAAGGTAGGGATCGAGCTCGTCGGCGGCGACCGTGGAGATGCTGCCGTCGCGGTAGTGAACCCGGGCGCCGCGGCCGGTGCCGCGCCGAAACACGTTGATCGTGTTGGTGGTCGGGAGCACGCCCATCGGCGCGACGGCCTCGCCGAGCAGCGCGTTGACGAAGGTGCTCTTGCCGGCCGAGAACTCGCCCATGATCGCAATCGTGAGCGGTCGAGCGAGCCGCTCGCGGGCGGCGATGACCATCTCGAGCGCGCGCGGGGCCTCGCGGATCGGCAGGCCCAGGACCTCGTCGGGGAGCTTGGCGAGCAGCTCGGTCGCGGCCGCGAGCAGATCTTCGAGGCGCTCACTGACCACCGGGCGGCGGAGCTCCGCGAGCCGCTGGCGCGCGACCGTGAGCTCGGGATCTTGGATCAGCGCGGCGACCAGCGCTCGCTCGACGGCGTCGACGTGGGCTGGCCCGTCGAGCATGGTCCGCTCGGCGATCGCAAGCTCGCGCTGGGCGGCGACGAGGCACTCGCGGCGAAGTGGGTCGCGCAGCGGGCTGAGCTCGTCGGGCCCGAGCACCTGCGCGAGCTCGGGCTGGGTGCGCAGGCGGTAGGGCGGGCCGGCTTCATCGAACAGCTTGGCGACCTCGGGGTCGAGGCCCGCGAGTCCCCGTTGCTCACGCAGCGCTCGCTGCAGCGCCGTGCGAACCCGGTGCAGGCGCAGCTCTTCGCCGACGAGATCTCGCTGCTCACGCCGCACGGCCGCGAGCGCCGAGTGAACCGGCTCGCTGAACACCTCGCAGCGCAGGGCCACATGGGCCAGCTCCTGGGCCAGCGCGGCGCGGGCGTGGGCGGGCGCGAGCTCGAGCGCGCGCAGCAGGCTGTCGATCACCGGGCCGGTCGCGAGCTTGTCGCCGCTCGCCGCGGCGGGCTGGCTGTAGCGAAGCTCGGCGAGGGCCCACAGGCGCAGTCGCTCGGGATCTTGGGCGTTCAGCTGCAAGTAACGCAGGGCCTCTTGGCGGGCCCGCGGACCGTTGGTCGCCGCGATCGCCACGCGCACCCGAGCGTCGAGCAGCATGGTGTCGAGGCCGGCGTCGTCGGACGGGAGCTCTTCGAGCAGGGCCGCGGCGCGGGTCCGTTCACCCCGAGCCGCGAGCACCCGCGCCAGCAGAGCCTTCTCGAGCACGGTGAGCTGCTCGTCGATCTCGCTGGCGGCGTCGTGAACGGTGCCGACGTCGTCGATCGTCGCGGTGTCGTCCTCGGGGGCGGCTTCACGCTCGTGCTCGCCCCCGCTCTCGACCCGCTGCATGTGCTCGTGGGCGGCGGTGATCCGGGCCTGGGCGAGCCGGCGTTGGTGGGCGGTGGTGACCCAGCGCTCGGCCTCGACCATGCGCCCGTCGGCGAGCAGCTGATCCACGCCGATCACCAAGGTCAGGTGCCGCAGGCCCTCGCCCGCGCTGGGCGGCAGCGCGGCGGCGGCCTTGCGGACCTGACGGATCGCTCGATCGGGCGAGCCGAGCCGCCGGTGCGCGGCGGCGGCCAGCAGGTGCTCGAGCAGCCGCGCCTCGCTGAGATCTTGCGAGCTGAGCCGCTCGAACGCGCGGTCGGACCGGCGCAGGATCTCGATCGTCTCTTCGGGCTGGTCGGCCACACACAGGGCCTCGGTGGCTTCGACGAGGTGGATCGCCGCGACCTTCTTGGTGTCGAGCCGCTCGGCGAGCTCACGCAAGACCGCGAGCCCGGTCGGCGCCCGCTTGTCGATCAGTCGCTCGTGCACGGCGGTCAGCGCGAGCGCGTTGATCAGCGCGGGCTCGTCTTTGTGGGTGTCGATCAGCTCACGCAGGAGCGCCCGCGCTTGCCCGGCCCCACCCGCGAGCCGCATCGCCCGGGCCTGCTCGGTCGCGTCGCGGACGGCCTCGGGCACGCCGACGCTCTCCGACACCTCGACGGCGTAGTCGCGGACCTTGCGGGCCCACTCACCGAGCGTGTCACCGACGGCCTTGAGCTTGAAGTTGCGAGCCCAGTCCCGAGCCTGCTTGCCGGTCTCACCGAAGGGTTTGCTGTCGTCGTCCGCCATGGGTCCGGCTCAGATCCAGCTCATCGAGCTGCTCGAGGAGTTGGGAAATTATCAGTGCAACACGGGGCTGCTCTCGGGCTCGGGCGCGTCGTCGAGCACCAGCGACGCGAGCTCGTCGACGATCGCCGCGAGCTGCTGCTCGAGCAGACCAAACTCGGCTTGGGCCGCGGTCGCAACCCGCTCGCGCAGTCGCTTGGCCGACAGCTCGGCCGCGGCCGTGTCGCCCGCGCTGTCTTCACCCACGTCGCCGACCAGCTTGGCGACCCGCTGCTCGTGCTCCGCGAGCCGCCGCTCGGCGCCGCGCAGGCCCTCGAGCAGCTGCTCGGACAGGGAACGATCGGCGAGCATCAAGTGCTCATCCAGGGCCAGCCCGTGGCGGAGCACGACCTCGGTGACGGTCTCGCGCAGGTGCTCGATCGCGAGATCCAGCGCCCCTGGCAGCGCGGCGCGGGCTTGCTCGCGGGCGTCGCGGACGGTCTTCTCGCGCAGGATCAGGGTGGTCAGCGGCGAGGCGATCGTCATGACCATGCCCGTCACGGTGTTGCCGAAGTACCAGATGACCGTGCCGACCAACCCGAGCGCGACCATGCTGACCTCGATGAGGATCTTGGGCGGCTCGACGTAGACCCCGGGCCCCCGAAAATCCAGCGGCAAGGTCGCTTCGTCGAGCCGTCGGCGGGCGAGCTCGCCACAGGTGGCGAACAGATCGCGGGTCAGCTGCTCGAGCTCGGCCCGCAGGCGCTCGCTCTCGTGCCCGACGAACTGCAAGAACGCGTCTTGGACCGCGCCCGGGACCACCTGCGTGAGCGTGTGGATGTCGGCGGTGTGGATCTGCGCGCGCGCGGCCTCTTCGAGCTCGGCCCTGAAGCTCACGAGCCGCTCCTCGCTGGCCTCCACGATGCGGACGCCCGCGTCTTCGATCGTCTGGCGCAGCGTGGCGAGGTCGACAGCCTGGGCGGTCATCGCCTGCTCGACCGCGTCGATGTCCTGCGAGATCTGCTCGTGCTCGACCCGCAGCGCGCGGGCCTGGATCGCGGCGTTGTAGCCGAGCAGCTTGGCGTGGCGCAGCAGCGAGGTGCGGGCCCGGGCCGGCAAGATCTCGCGGCCGCGACCTGCCAGGCCAAACAGCGCCTCGCGCAGACGGGTGACCGCCTGGGCGGCCTCGCTGTCGGAGCTGGGCTCGCGCAGCGCGGTCTTGGAGTCGGTCAGGTAGGGCTCGAGCACGCCTGGGATCACGCTCGCGAGCTCGGTCCGAATGTGCTCGACGATCCGCCCGCGCTCGTCCTCGGGGACCAGGTCGATCCGGTTGATGACCAACATGCAGCGCGCGCCGCTGTCGTCGAGCCCACCGACCGCCGTGGTCGCGTCGCGGATCAGCCCGAGCTCGCTGCGGCTGAGCACCTGCGTGGCGTCGAGCACCAGCACCAGCACGTCGGCGCGGGGCAGCTCGCTGCGGCTGACGGCGGCGCGGAACCGATCGATGTCGTTGAAGCCGGGGGTGTCGATGAGCTCGAGCGTGGCGGGCAGTCGATCGGGATCGACGAGCAGCTCTGGCGTGCGCCCGGCCTGGTCGTGATCTTTGCCGCGCGCGAGCAGCTCGAAGCGCTCGCGCTCGAGCTCGCTGCGCTCACCGTTGGCGGCGACCAAGAACGTGCCTGTGCGGGTCAGCTCTGGATCCACGCGGATCGCGACCACGGCACCGGTGGTCGGGACCACGCCGACCGGCAGCAGGTTGTCACCCAGCAGCGCGTTGATCAGCGTGCTCTTGCCGTGCTTGATCTCACCGAGCACGACGACCCGCACGCGGCCGTCATCGAGGCGGCGCTTGGTGTCGTCGCGGATCGCTTCGGAGACATCGCGGTGGCCAAGGTCAGCGGCCAGCTGCGCCAGCCGAGCCGCAGCGTCGGCGAGCGAGCTGGTGCTCGAGGGGCGTGCAGGAAGATCGAGCATGATGGTGGGCGATCGGAAGCGGGGTTCAGAGCAGGTTGAGGCGGGTGGTCAGGCGCGCGTCGACGCGGGCCAGCGACCACGCGTCGGCGGGCACGTGGATCTGCTCGGTCCCACTCGACTGGGCTTCGGACTGGGCTTCGGACTGGGCTTCGGACTGGGCTTCGGCCGGGGCGCTGGAGTTGGCGCCGGGCTGGCGGGAGCTGGCGTCGGACTTGGAGAACAGGCCGACCCCGCCCGTGATCGCGCGGGCGAGCTCGCGCTGACGAGCGCGCATGGCCTGCACGCGGGCGAACACCGACGAGCGGGCGAACTCCTCGAGCGCCTGGATCCGCACGGCCGGCTTGGGGGTCGGCGGCAGCCAGCTGGGATCGGGGTCGTCGCCGATCGCGACGGGTGGGTTCTCGATCACGCTGATCGCGGTCTCGAGCCGACCACACGCGAGCAGCCCGGCGCGGTCGGCCGAGAACATCATGACCCGGGTCCACGGCGTCAGGATCGACTGCAGCGCGCGAATGCTGGAGTTGCCCTCGCGGCGCTCGGCCAGGAGGTGGGCCGAGAAGAACACCGCGTGCTCACAGTGCAGATGGCCGAGCCCGGCGCCCAGCAGGAACGCCCGCTTGTCGGCGTCGAGGGTCATCAGCGCGTCGACGTCGAGCACCAGCCACAGCGAGCCGCCGTGGGTCGCCCCGATCGCGGTGACCAGCGGCCAGCGCCCGCGCTGCTCGGGCCGCAGCAGTCGCACCGTTGGCAGCGGGGCGCGCAGCAGGTTCGTGTGTTGCCTCAGCTCACGCAGCAGCGCGGTCGGGACCGCCTGGGCGCCGTGTGCCACGGGAACCATGGCCTCGTCGAGCAGGTGCCTGGCGAGCTGCGGCCAGGCGCGGTCGACCGCCCGGACGAGCACGTTGCCGACGGTCGAGCTGGCCAGCCAGCGCGACCGGCGAAGGTCCACCCCGTAGGCGTAGCCCTGCCGGGCCATGCCCTGCTCGTAGATGTCGAGCTGGCGATGCTGGACGAAGTGGGTGAGGTCGGGGCCGTTGCTCACGATGTTGCGTGCCCGGTCAAGGTGCCGGGGATGGTAGCAGAGCCGCGGCCGGGCTTGACGGATCTCCCCCGCATCTGACTCGGGAATCCCCTCGACGCGGGTCGATCCGCGCCCCCGGGGATGCTCGCTTGCCCCGCGCGGGCGTCAAAGCGATGATTCGCGGGTGTCCGAGACCAAAGCCCGGAAACACCCAAAGGGTCTGTATCAGCTGTTTTTCATCGAGATGTGGGAGCGCCTGGCGTTCTACACGATGCTCAACGTGCTGCTGCTGTACGTCACGGACTTCGAGCGCGGCGGGCTCGGGCTGCCCTCGGCCGAGGGCAACGAGATTTACGGGCTGTACCTCGCGTTCGTGTACTTCACGCCGTTCCCCGGCGGGATGATCGCCGATCGCTACCTCGGCTACCGCAAGGCCGTGCTGATCGGCGGCTTGATCATGTCGGCCGGCCTGTTCTTGATGAGCCAGGGCGAGACCTACTTCTATTATGGTCTGGTCGGTCTGGTCCTCGGCAACGGCCTGTTCAAGCCGAACATCTCGGTGATGGTCGGCAACCTGTACCCGCCGAACGACCCCAAGCGCGACGCCGGCTTCAACATCTTCTATATGGGCATCAACATCGGGGCGTTCGTCGCCTCGTTCTTGAGCTCCGCGGTCCGCAACAAGTTCAACTGGGAGGCCACCTTCTTGGTCGCCTCGATCGGCTTGCTCGTCGGCGTGGGCATCTTGATCCTCAGCTGGAAGACCCTCGAGCGCGCGGATCGTCAGCCCGAGACCAGCGCCGACGACACCGGGTTCGGCGAGGTCTTCCTCAAGATCTTGCTGCCGGCCCTGGTCTGCGGCGTGCTCGGGTTTTGGCTGTCGAGCCAGTTCATGCCCAATGGCCCGGTGCGTCCGGCGATCGTCGGGTTCCTCGCCGGGATGATCCCGATCGTGGTGTTCTTCGTGCGCCTCGGTGTCACAGCCAGCCCCAAGGAGCGCCCCGGGTTGCTCGCGCTGCTGCCGATCTACGTGGCGGGCGGGACCTTCTTCATGGTCCTGCACCTCAACGGCTCGGCGATGACCCAGTGGGCCAACGACACGACCGCCCGCGACATCCCGGCCCCGAGCCTGTTTCAGCAAGACGCCCTGCCCAGCTACTACGCGAACGCCAACGAAGACGTCCCGCGCCCGAACCGGGCCAGCTTGGTCGTCGTCGAGCAGGAGAAGGTCGCGCGCATGTACGGGCAAAAGCGCATGGACCACGAGACCCTCGCGGCGCTGCTGGCCGAGAACCCCGATCTCACGCTCGAGGAATTCGATCCGATCGTGGAGGTCACCCAGCTCGAGCCGGACAAGGCCGCGATCTGGCAATTCTCGACGGCGATCTACCCGGATGGCCGGCTCGAGGTGGTCGAAGAGACCGACGCCCACGGTGCGCCCACCGTCAGCGTCAACGTGCCCGACAAGCTGTCCGCGGATCGCCGGGTCGCGCTGATGCGCAAGGGCGAGCAGGGGCTGTACCCGACCTATGTCGTCAGCGCGGCCACGGTCGAGGAGCTCTACGAGGGCTACGAGGAGCGCTTCGGCCACCCACCGGAGCAGCTGCCGCCGGGGGAGTGGGTGCAGGTCATCAACCCCGAGCTGTTCCAGTCGTTCAACGCGCTGTTCGTGGTCGTGTTCACGCCGCTGGTGGTCGGGTTCTTCGCGTGGCTGGTCGGGCGCGGCAGCGAGGTCTCGACGGCGCGCAAGATCTTCTATGGCTTGTGTCTGACCACGGCCTCGCTGCTGTTGATGGCGCTCGGCGGCATGTTCTCCGACGGCGGGCACGCCAAGGTGTCGGGCCTGTGGCTCGTCGGGTTCTACGGGATCATCACGATCGGTGAGCTCTTGCTGTCGCCGATGGGCCTGTCGCTGGTGACCAAGCTCGCGCCCAAGCGCCTGGTGGGGCTGGCGATGGGCGGCTGGTTCCTGGCCACCGCGTTCGGGAACAACTTCTCGGGCTTCTTTGGTGGGATCCAGAGCTCGATGACGCCGGTCAACTTCTTCTTGGTGTTGGCGGCGATTACGGCGGTCGTGGCTGGGTTCATCTACGCCCTGCTCGATCGGCTCGACGCCGCGATCAAGCAGAGCACCTCGTGAGTCCGGCTCGCGGCCCGTGGGCGGCGCGTGAGCTGTGTCAATGAGCAGCGTGCCCGGAGCGGAGCAGATACCGCGTCATCTCGAGCGGTAGCCCGCCAGCGTGGGCGCTGGGCAGCCGGCGCCCACCGCTCGTCGGTGGGGGTGATCGGCCGATAGGCGCCGACTCGGGTGGGGGCGCCGCGTGGGGTCGGCGGTGGCCCTTGCTCGGTTTGGCGGCGTAAGGCATTTTGCGCGCCCGTGTCTGGTCCGATAGCGACGATAGATCCGGCTACGCCGAACATTCCCGACGCGCTGTGGCAGCAGTCGGGCAGGCCGATGTCCTCGTGGCTGGTCCGTGGATGGATCGCGATCTTGCTGGTCGGTGGCGCCGCCGTGCTCGCGCAGTACGTCGGGGTGACCGGTTGGGCGCTCGCGGCCGTTGGCGTCGCGGCGTTTTTTGCCGCTCCGATGCTGGTCGACTCGCTGGTGCTCGCGCGGCTCGCCGCGAAGGTCGACGCGGCCGAGCGTGGCAACGCCCACGCGCTGCTCGATGAGATCCGCGCCAACACGACGGTCAAGCTGTTCGCGCCCCACGCCTGGTTGCGCGTGCAAGAGGGCAAGCTGCTGCTCGCGGTCAACGACGGTCGCGCGGCGGCCAGGGCGTTCGCCGAGGCCGAGCGGGTCTCGACTCACCCGGGTGACAAGCCCGAGCTACTGTCGGCGCAAGCCCACGCGCTGGTGCTCGCCAATGATCGCAAGGAAGCCCGCGACCTGCTGGCCAAGCTGGCCAAGCTCGAGCGGCTGACGGACCTCGATCACCTCAACTTCGGGATCGTGCTGCTGTCCGAGTCCGGCCACAACAAAGAGGCGCTGGGCCACCTCGAGCAAGCCCGCGAGAGCTTCGCTGAGCACCCGCGCGTGCTCGCCGGGCTGGTGTTGGCGCTGCAGCGCTGCGACCAACCCGAGCGCGCGGCCGCGTTGCTCGACACCGCCGAGCCCGTCGTCGAGCAGGCCGGCGACCAGCTCGCCCAGGATCTGCTCAAGCGCGGCAAGAAGGGGCTGCGGCCGTTTCTCAAGGCCAAGCAAAAGCGCGAGCGCAAGGCGGATGACGCCCCGACCGCGGCCGCGGGCAAGGGCAAGGGCAAGGGCAAGGGCAAGGGCGGCGACAAGCCCAAGGGCAAGAAGGGTCGCAAGCAAGCTCGTCGCGACGCACGGAAGCAGGCCAAGAGCGACGGCCGCGGTGGCGCCGACGCTGCGCCGACCGAGGCGATCGCAGCCGCGGAGACTCAGGGCGAGCAGCCGGGCGATACGGACGCGCGGGATCTGCTTGGCGCCGACGCGAGCGAAGCAGCTGATCCGGGCAGGGATGACGACGCGGCGAAGGCCGAGGACGCCGTGAGTGCCGCCGCGGACGGCGATGACGACGCGGACTCGGACTCGGACGACGCGGGCGCAGACGCGGACGGCGATGACGATGCGGACGCCGACGAGGACGAGGACGACGACGCCGACGCGGACGACGACGCCGACGCGGCCGAAGCCGACGCGGGCGACGATGACGAAGCCGACGCGGGCGACGACGAAGCCGACGCGGGCGACGATGACGAAGCCGACGCGGACGACGACGAAGCCGACGCGAGCGCCGAGGCCGACGTCACCGAGGCGGATCCGAACGCGCGCGCGGAGGCAGTCGCCGAGCCAGCGCAGCCTGAAGTCGCCGCGGCGCCGACCAGCCCCAGTGATGTCGAGGTTGCGACCCCGGGACCCGTCGAGCCAGCGCCCAAGATCGCCGCGACGTCGACCGGCGCCGATCCCAGCGCAGACATCGATCTCGCGAGCCTCGCCCGCGCCGCGCTGAGTCGGCCGGCCGCGGGGACCAGCGACGCCGCGAGCTCCAGCGGGCCGCGTCCGTTCGAGCCGAGCGCGTCATCGGGCAGCATGTTCCGCTCGGCGCTGTTCGACGCCGCCGACCCACCCGACGAGAAGCCTGCGAGCGCGAGCCCCAAGTCGTCTTCGCTGTTCTCACTCCCAGACTTCGGCTCGGTGCCCACGTTCGCGCCCCCGCCCAAGCCGACCCGGGGTCCGGTGCTGCCCAGCAGCTCCGCGCGACCAGCCAGCGCGCCGCCGAGCAAGCCGCTCGCCCCGATCTCCAACCCGATCTCCCAGCCAACCGCCAAGCCGGCGGCTGCGATCTCGGTCCCGTCGCTCGCGCCGCCCAAGCCCGTCAAGCCGCCCAGCATCTCCGGTTCGTCTGCTCCGAGCTTGTCTGTTCCGAGCTTGTCCGCGCCGAGCTTGTCGGCACCAACGCTGCCTGGACCCGGCGCGCCGAAGCTCTCGACACCCAAGCCCGAGCCCGCAGCGCTCGACGACGGCTGGGGCGATCTAGCCGAGCTCGCTTCGGACCTGCCCGTGCCGCTCGCACCAAGCCCCGCGAAACAAGATGACAACGATGCCTGAGGAGTCCCCCGTGATGCGCCTGGGCGTGGTGCTTGATGATGAGACGTTGCTCGGCGCGGGGCGCCGCGATGATCCCGTCGAGTTCGTCGTCATGCGCACGACCTTCTTGAACCCGCCGCGCACGAGCGCGGCCCGGCGCATGGCCGAGCGGGCCCGCGAGCGTCACCGCGACGCCGAGGTGATCCCGTACGCGTGGCACTACCTGACCCACGAAGCCTCGGACGGCGTCGTGGTCGGCAGCAACCGCAGCCTCTCGCTCGCGCCGGGCAGCTACGGGCACCTGCGCGGCGACGGCATCGCCCACGCGTGGGAGATCTCCAGGATCTGCGCCGAGGCGTTCGGGTCCACGCGCGTCGTGATCCGTACGCCGCCCAGCTTCAGCCCCGGCAGCCTCTCGCGCCGCCGCTTCACCGATTTCGTGAGCGCGATGGCCCCGGATCATCCCAAGCTGGTGTGGGAGCCCGAGGGCCTGTGGAGCGCGGCGTCGGCGGCCGCGTTCGCGGGGCCGATGGGGGTCGACGTGCTGGCCCCGGCGTTCGCCATGACCGGCCAGCTGCTCGAGTTCGAGGGTGCTCGCTGGCTGCGGATCTCGGGGGGCAAGGACGCCCGCTTGCGTGCCAGCCACGCCGAGGTGCTCGCTCACGCGCTGGCCGAGCACGAAGGCTTGACGGTGTTGTTCGAGGGCCCCCGCGCCTACGCGAACTTGCGATCGTTCGCCGGCGCGCTCGCGCTGGTCTAGACCGCTCTAGCTGGCGATCGATACGTACTGGGCGCGGGCGCAGCGTTCGAGGGTCCACCTCCACGAACGTGCGCCCGCGCCCAGACGTGCGCCCGACGTGCGCCAACGGGCCAGACGTGCGAAAGCCGCCGGAGAGACCCCGGCGGCTTCCCGAAGCGAGCACGCGGCCTACTTCTTGGACGTCGGCTTCTTCTTGGAGGCCTTTTTCCGAGCAGCCTTCTTCTTGGAGGCGGGCTTCTTGGCGGCCTTCTTGGAAGCGGGCTTCTTGGCGGCCTTCTTGGAGGCCTTCTTTTTTGCCGGCTTCTTGGCGGCCTTCTTGGAGGCCTTCTTTTTTGCCGGCTTCTTGGCGGCCTTTTTCTTGGCGGCCTTTTTCTTGGCCGGCTTCTTCTTGGCGGCCTTCTTCTTGGCGGCCTTCTTCTTGGCCGGCTTCTTCTTGGCGGCGGCCTTCTTCTTGGCGGCGGCGGGCTTCTTGGAAGCCTTCTTCTTGGCAACCTTTTTCTTGGCAGCCTTCTTTTTCGCCGGTTTCTTGGCAGCCTTTTTCTTGGCGGCCTTTTTCTTGGCAGCCTTCTTCTTGGCGGCCTTCTTCTTGGTAGCGGGCTTCGCTTCCTCGGTAGCTTCGGTATTCATCGGTGGACCCTCCTTCAGGGTGGCAGTATCGCGCACCGTACAAAGCAGGATCATGCATGTCAACTCTAATTAACAACTTTGATACTCAATTATAGGAAGTTGAGTGATCCTTGTAGCAAGGTGAGCGATCTTTACGCTCACTTGATGACATGTATGCATCACTGATGCTCCGTTCAGGTCTCCGGCGGCTGACCCCACAGGCACGCAGTAGGCGCCGACTGTGACCGCTTCTCGTCTGGCCGGTTCGCGTGTAGGTTTATGTCGCCTATGCTGCAGATCGACTGGGGTTCCGAGTTACCGCCAACCAAACCGGAGAGCCTGTTGGTGGTCGCCGTCACCAAGGACGACATCGAGGTCCTGGATCAACGTTTTGGGGCCGGTGTGATGGCGGCGGCCACGAGCGCGAGCTTCGAGGGGAACCCCGGCGATAGCTTCCGCTTCTCGGTCAGCGCGCCCGAGTTTCAACAGGTGCTGTTGCTCGGGGGTGCCGAGCTCGACGAGGTGGCGGCGGTGCGCAGGCTCGCGTTCGAGGCCGGACGAGCCGCTCGGAGCACGGGCGTCGTGAACCTGGTGCTGGATGTTCGCGGTCGGCTCGGTGCTGACGACGAGCGCACGGCCAGGCAGATCGCCGAGGGGCTCGAGCTGGCCGGCTACAGCTACGAGCGCTACCTCGGCGAGGATCGTCGCAAGCCCGCCAGGCTCGAGACGGTGACCGTCGTGGCACCCGGCGACACGGCGCGACGCCGGGCGGGGACCGAGCGCGGGCAGATCATCGCGCAGGCGATCAGTCGGGCCCGGGATCTTGGCAACGGCCCCGCCGAGCTGGTCACACCCACCTACTTGGCCGAGACCGCGGGCGAGCTCGCGGCTGAGCTGCGCGCGGCCGGCCACGACGTCACCTGCGAGGTGTTTGACGTCGAGGAGTGCGAGCGTCGCTCGATGGGCCTGTACCTGGCGGTCGCGCGGGGCAGCAGCGAGCCAGCGAAGTTCATCCACCTGACCTACAAGCCCAAGGCCCCGAGCAAGGGCCGGATCTGCCTGGTCGGCAAGGGCGTGACCTTCGACTCGGGCGGCTACTCGATCAAGCCGTCCGACGGCATGCTGCAGATGAAGCTCGACATGGGCGGCGCCGCGGCGGTGATCGGGGCCATGCATGGGATCGCGCGTCTCGAGCTGCCCTACGAGGTCCACGTGATCTCGGCGGCCGCCGAGAACATGGTCAGCGGCAACGCGTATCGGCTCGGCGACGTGTTTCGGGCCTCGAACGGAAAGACCGTCGAGATCAACAACACCGACGCCGAGGGTCGGCTGACCCTCGCCGACGCGCTGGTGTTCGCGGCCTCGCTCGAGCCTGATCTGGTCATCGACTTTGCGACCCTGACCGGCGCCTGCGTCGTCGCCCTCGGGCCTCACATCTGCGGCGTCATGACCCGCGACGACGCGCTCGCGAGCGAGTGGGTCGCCGCGGGCGAGCAGTCCGGCGAGGACATGTGGCGGCTGCCGCTGCCCAAGCCCTTGATGTCCATGCTCGACAGCAAGATCGCGGATCTGCGCAACACGGGCGAGCGATGGGGCGGCGCGCTCACGGCCGGGCTGTTCCTCGAGCAGTTCAACGAGGGCAAGCGGTGGATGCACGTCGACATCGCCGGACCCGCGATCGTCGAGAAGGGCTTCGGCGTGAACATCGAGGGCAGCTCCGGCGTGCCGGTCGCAACGATCCTCGAGTTCCTGTCGCGGGGCGCCGCGCTGTAGCTCGAGATCTACAGCGAGTCGGCGTCGAACGCTTCGGACTTCTTGCTCTTCTTCTTCTCACCCGGCAGCGGTTGCTCGTCGCGCTGGGTGTTGATCCACGCGTCGATGCCAGGCTTCTCGGAGCGGGCGTCGTCAAACCACTTGGTGGCTTCGGAGCTGCGCCGATCCTGCTCGTAGCACAGGCCGATGCCAGCCTTGGCGCGCGCGACCGCGAGTGAGTCCGAGCCGGCGGCGATGATCTCTTGGTAGAGCGAGTGGGCGTGGTCGCAGTCGCCCGTTCGTCGGGCCGCGTTCCCGCGCTCGAGGCTGGTCCAAGTCTCGTCCTTCGACATCGGCTCGGGCGCAGGTGTGGGCGCGACCGCGGGCTCGGCAGCCGGCTTGGACTTGTGGGTCGGCGAGCCGGACTTGCGCGGCGGGTCTGGCTGCGGGACGGCGAGTGAACCTGGATCCGGCCGAGGATCGTCGAGGCTGCCGCTGTCGGGGTCTTGTCCCTCGATCGGCACGCCAGCGGAATCGTCGACATCCTCGGGCGAGTCGGGCGAGTCGGGCGAGTCGTCGTCGGCATCCTTGGCCGAGTCGTCGGCGCCCTTGGACTCGAAGGTTGGTTCACTCGCTGGTTGCGAGCGCTCGGTGTCGTTGGTCCGACCGGCTCGCTCGGTCGCGCTGTCGTCGGTCAGGCGATCTTGGCTGTCGTCGCGCATCACGTTGGGCTCGAGCAACAACAACACCGCGGCGGCGGTCCCCGCGAGGGCGAGGCCAGGCAGGACGGTTCCCCGCCAACGCTCCCAGAAGCTGCGCCAGCCGCCGGTCACCTCGAGGCCGTCGCGCAGCTTGGGCCGGCGGCTGACTTCGTGGGCTTCGGCGATGACCTCGGCGAGCACGTGGTCCGCTGGCGTCTCGGTTGGAAACGCTTCGCGGCACAGCGCGAGCACGTCTTGATACTCGGCGAGCCGCTCGCTCAACGCCGGCGATAAACCCAGCGACGCGAGATCGTCGATCTGATCGATGTCCTCGAGGGCATCCTCGAGAATGTCGAGCTCGCGTGGATCGAATTCAGCCACTTGCGGATGCTTTCTGGCCAGCGACAGCTGGCTTGGATGACCCGATCGATTCGGCGGACTCACGCGGGTCCATGTCGTGGAGGTCGCCGCGCAGCTTCTCGAGTGCGTAGCGCATGCGTGACTTGACGGTGTTCTCGGGGGCGCCGACGGCCTCGCCAATTTGCTTGAACGAGAGCCCGCCGAACTGCCGCATCACGAACACCTCGCGTTGATCGTCGGGGAGATTTTGGATCGCGGCCGCGACACGGTCGCGGATCTTGGGTGCCTCGGAGGCAGCGTCGGTGCCGACTTGCTTGGCGTCGGTCATCTCGAGGATCGTGAGGCCGTTCTCGCTGCCGCGACGCTTGGCCTCGAGCGGGAGCGTGCGCCGAAACTTTTGTCGGCGGCTCTCATCCACGCACAGGTTTCGGGCGATGGTGTAGATCCAGGTCGTGAACCGAGCGGTTCGCTGGTAGCGATCCTTGGCTCGGATCACTCGCAAGAAGACATCTTGGAGCATCTCTTCGGCGCGGCTGGGGTTGTGCACGCTTCGCAATAAAAAATTGTAGAGGCCCCGCTTGTGGCGAGACACGAGCTGCTCGAACGCCGCGCCGTCGCCGTCTCGAAAGCTCAGCATCAGATCCTCGTCGCTCGTGACCCCATCGAGAGGCGCATCGTCGGCCGGGGCCTGGTCGTCGACAGTCATCGTCTTCGTCGCATCGGCGACCCCTGGAATTTGCGGCCCCGACCGCGCGGGAGGCAAGTCCAAGGCTCGGGCGTCGAAGTCGGAGGTCCAGACGAGCGCTACGGTTCCCATCATAGCGTCCCAACGGACGGGGCCACGACACGGCCCCGGTTCGTTGCAATCGAGCTGCGCATTTTTTCGATGCGCGTGGATCGGCGCGGACACGAGCACCGCAAACGGCGGCGCGGGGACCCGGATCTGGGGTTTGCCGAGTTTCGGAGTGAGCCTGACCTCACATACCTGGTTTCTGAAATCAGTCAGATCGCGGGTTGGACGCCGAAATGCCCCGACGCGCTGGTGGCGCTGTTGCGGCGAGGGTGGCGCAGAGTCACGGCACCCGCCGGGTCCGAGGTTTCGCTTGGCATCGCCTGCACAGCACGCCGCTGCGACCCTGATGCACGAAGCTGGCGAGCGGCGCGCCGCAGACCGGGCAAGGTTGGTCCGCGCGGCCATACACGCGCAGGTCGTCCTGGTTGCGCCCGACCTTGCCCGTCACGTTGCGAAAGTCTTTGAGGGTCGTGCCGCCGTTGTCGATCCCCCGGCGCAGGGCCGCCTGCACGGCGTCGGCGAGCCGCTGCCAGGCCGATGGAGCCAGCCGTCGGGCGGGCAGCAGTGGGTGGAGGCGGGCCTCGAAGCACGCCTCGATCGCGTAGATGTTGCCGATCCCGGCGACGGCTTGTTGGTCCAACAAGGCGTCACGCAGGGCTCGCTCGCTCCGGCCGAGCGCGCGCTCGAGCGTGGGGCCACCGAACCCGCGCTCGAGCGGCTCGGGCCCCAGGCTCGCGATCGGGTCGCTGCCATAGATGCCGTCGAGGGTGCCCGCCCGGAGCCCGCCGAACCGACGTGGATCCACGAAGCGAAGCTCGCGGCCGTCCGCGAAGCTCAGGACCAGGTGGGTGTGCACGACCCGAGCCTGACTGGGATCCGCGACGCCACAGCGGCCCGACATGCCCAGGTGGATCAACAGCACCAGCGGCGCGTCGCCGCGGGCCGGGTGCATGTGCCACAGCAGATACTTCCCGCGCCGACGGACTTGGTCTGGCGTCGCACCCAGGAGGATGTCGAGGTTCTCGAGCTCGCGCCGCCAGTGCTTGCCGATCCGAAGCGCCTGGGTGGAGCGCCAGACCGAGCTCACGGGCGCGTTGATCTTGGCGCGGACGATGCCGCGTCGGACAGACTCGACTTCGGGTAGCTCAGGCATCGGGTGACGCGGTTGCCTCGGCTTCGCGGGCTCGCTGCAGCGCGGCGAACTGGGCCGGGCCGAGTCGCTCGGGCCGGATCTTGGGGTCGATTTCGGCGGCGGCGATCCAGCGCAGCGCCTGCTCGCGGTCGACGGCGACTCCGGCGAGCGCGTTGGCGAGGGTCTTTCGGCGCCGCTGAAAACAGGTTCGGACCAGGCGCAGATATTCGTTGGGATCCGCGACCTCGCCGAGCGGCGTGGGCCGAGGGTCGAGCCGGATCACGGCCGAGTCGACCCGCGGCGGCGGCAAGAAGCAGCCGCGACTGACCGCGCAGACCCGAGCGATCCTGCGAACCCGTGACAGCGCCGCGGTCACGCCCCCGTAGCGCTTGCTGCCTGGCTCGGCGCACAGTCGGTCGGCGACCTCGCGCTGGACCATGACGATCCACGGACCCGTGATCGCGCTGTGCTCGAGCAGCGCGAACAACAGCACGCCCGTGAGCTGGTAGGGCAAGTTGCCGACCACCGCGGGCGGGCTCTGGCCCGCGTCGATCAGCGGCTGGGCGACCGCGGCGTAGTCGAACCGGACCGCGTCGGCTTCGTGGAGCACGAACTGTGGCTGGCCGCCCAGCTCGGCGCGCAGGACCAGGCACAGGTCCCGGTCGCGCTCGATCGCCTCGACGCGGGCGCCGGTCGCGAGCAGGTGAGCGGTGAGCGTGCCCAGGCCCGCGCCGATCTCGATGACCGTGCGCCCGGGCCCAGCCCGCGAGGCGCCCACGATCTCGTAGTGGATCTCGCGCTCGTGCAGGAAGTTCTGCCCCCAGCTCTTGCGCGGCGACAGACCGTGTCGGCGCAGCAGCTCGGCGGGAGAGGGGATCGGTGTGTCGGTCATGTCGCGGCCGGCCCTGGACTGCAGCGAAGCTCGTCGATCGCGAGGCTGGATCGCACGTCGACCCGCGGTGTCCAGCCCGCGTCGACCTGGGCGGCCCCGGCGGCGGCGATCATCGCGGCGTTGTCTCCACAGTAGCGGCGCGGCGCGGCGACCAGGACAAAGCCCTCGCTCGCCGCGACCTGCTCGAAGCGCGCGCGCAGGCCAGCGTTGGCGGCGACACCACCCACGACGTGGACACGGTCACACCCGCGCGCGCGCCGGGCCGCGCAGGTCTTGGCGACCAGCACATCGACGACCGCCGCTTGAAACGACGCGCACAGATCCTCGAGCTGCGCGCGCGAGCTGGGTTGGCCCTCACGCTCGAGGTGCACGGCCACGGCGGTCTTGAGCCCCGCGAACGAGAAGTCGAGATCCTTGCTGTTGATCATGGCGCGTGGAAACGCGATGGCGCTCGGATCACCGGACGCAGCCAGCTGGTCGATGATCGGTCCGCCTGGGTAGGGCAGGCCGAGCAGCTTGCCGACCTTGTCGAACGCCTCGCCCGCGGCGTCGTCACGCGTGGCGCCGAGGATCTCGTAGTCACCGAGGCCGCGGACATGGACGAGCTCGGTGTGTCCACCCGAGACGAGCAGCGCGAGGTGAGCCGTGAACGGCTCGGGCTCACGCTGATCATCGCCGATGAAGGCCGAGAACAAGTGACCCTGCATGTGGTGGACGCCGTGCAGCGGCAGCCCGGTCGCGAGCGCGAGGCCCCGCGCGGCTTGAACACCCACGAGCAGCGCGCCGACGAGGCCGGGCGAGTCGGTGACCGCGAGCGCGTCGAGCTGCTCGCCGAGTTTGTCGGGCACGAGTCCCGCCTGCTCGATCGCCATGCGGATCACCGAAGTGATCGAGTCGAGGTGGTGGCGGCTCGCGAGCTCGGGCACGACGCCGCCGAACTGCGCGTGGACCTCGATCTGCGAGGCGACCACGTTGCTGCGGACCCGCAGTCCGTCGACGACGGCTGCAGCGGTCTCGTCACAAGACGACTCGATAGCGAGGACACGTGCCATGGTTTGGAAGTCGGCTCAGCGTCGAGCAGGTTGGTGGGTCATCCGAGCGAACGCTGGGATCAACCGCCCAGGCCGAACGCTCGGAGCGAACGCGCAGGCCAATCGCGTCGGGGCCGATCGCCGAGGTCAGTTGCCGAGCTCGCGCTCCAACCGGGTGACCGAGGTCTTGACCGCGGCGGCCTGCCTGCCGTCGGGGGACAGCTCCAGGTAGCGCTGATAGGCCTCGAGCGCGCCCGGTTTGTCGTCTGCGACCTCGAGCAGGGCGCCGAGCGTGGAGAAGATCTCGGGGAGCTCGGGGTCGGCCATCTTGGCCCGTCGGGTCGCCGCCAGCGCCTCGTCGATCTTGCCCTCGTTGACCAGGATCTCGGCCCGGAGCAGCAGCGTCGGCGCGTGGCTTGGCGCGATCTCGAGGATCTCACCAATGATCTCGATTGCTTTGTCCTTGCGGTTGAATCCCTTGAGGAAGTTGCGGGCGGTCTTTAATTTGTCCTCGATCTCGTCGAGCTGGGCTTGCGTCAACGCGCCATTGTCGGGCGGGTCGGGCGGGTCCGGGTCGGTCTCGCCAGCCTTGCCAGTCTCCGCGGCGTCCCCGTTTTGTAATGGAACCGCGGCTGTGTCGACCGCGGAGCCCGAGCTCGCGTCGGCGTTGCCCGCGTCAGCGTTGCCCGCGTCGGCGCTGTCGGGCTTGGGCGCTGGCTTGGGATCGGGTTGGGAGGTGTCGTCGCCGCCGAAGATTTGGTCTTTGAACGCGACGCCGCCAATGACGACCAGCGCGATCGCGGCTGCGGCGATCCACAGCCCGGCCTTGGATGAACCGGCCGGCTCCGAGTTGTCGACGTCGGGCTGGACCGTGTCGGGAGACTCGATGCCGACGTCGACGGGCGTCTCGTAGTCGCTGATGAGCGCGGGCACCTTCTCGGTGGAGAGCGCCGACTCGCGCCGGGCAGCGCTGGCGCTGGCGCTGTCGGACTGGCTCCGGACTCGCTCGGCGATGAGCGACTCGTGGGCTGGCTCGGCGATCTTGACCTCGAACGACGCGAAGTCATCGTCCTCGCTCGAGCTGCCCAACGCGGTGGCCGCGGGGGTGGCCGCACGGGCGGGGGTGACCGCGGGCGCGGGCGCGGTGGCGGGAGGCTCGGGCGTGGGATCGTGCTCGAGGCGCCCGATCTGACCAGAGGTCGCGCTGCGCTCGGTGGAGTCGATCGCCCAGGCCGGTGTCGCGGTGTCAGCGGCTTCCGGTGAGCTGACGGGCGCTTGGTTGGCCGCAGGTTCTGGAGTTGGTGCGGGCGGCTCGGCGTCGGGCGGCGCTGGTGAGGCCGGCGACTTGGGACGACCAAAATCGAGGCCGAGCTCGGCGAGGCTGGGCGGCTTGCGCCACGACTCGGTTCGCGGCGCGGGACTCGCGAGTCGGCGCGGCTCTGGCTGGCGCGAAGCGGGATTGATCGGCCGGCCTGGCGCGGCGTCGGTGCGAGCGCTGGGCGCGACGGGTGCCGAGCCACCGACGGCCGTGCGCTGGTCGGTGGCGAGCTGCTCGGCCGTCGCGTCGGCGTCGGCGGCGGGCGTCTCGGCTTCGATGTTGGCGCGCTCGTCATCTCGAGCGTCGGCGTCGTCGTCGTCGTCGCCCTCTTGGACGACCACAGGGGCCGGTCGAGGCGCGAGAAACATCGACTCGGTCTGGCTGCGGCTACGCTGGCGATGATCGACCATCCGCACGGCCTCTTCGACCGACGCAGCCTCGAGCGGGCCCGCGTTGCCGCCGTCGACAGCGTCATCGTCGTCATCGTCGTCGTCGGTGACGACCGGGCTTGGCAGCGGACTGAGCCCCGAGTGCTCGGAGCGGCGCCTGGCGGCGGCTTGGTCCTCCGCCTCTCGCCGATCGACCTCGGCGATCACACGCTTGCGCGCGGCCTCCTCTTGCTCGATGCGATTCTGCGCCGCCGCGAGCTGCCGATTTTGCGAGTCGTCGCCGCGTGCAGGCAGGTCGGGAGCCCGCTCGGGAGCCCGCTCGGGAGGATCACCAGGATCAATCGGCTCGGTCAGGGCGAAGGCGCCGCTGTCACTCGCGGAGTCGACGATGTCGGAGAGCTTGCGATCGAGCGCCTCGAGGGCGTCGGGTCGACGCGGGCGCGGCAGGTCGGTCGCCGGACTGCCGGGGATCGGCGGCAGCGGCTCGTCGTCGACGGGCAGCCCGGTGTCGGCGGCCGACGGGGGCGGTCCCCATGCGCCGCTGATGCTGCTGAGCCGCAAGTTGAGCGACGAGTTCGAGGCGTCGGGGTTGGGTTGCGGCTCGCCGACATCACCGCCGCTCTCGAGCGCTTGAAAGCGACTGGCGATGTCCCGAAACATGGGGTCATCGTCATCGTCGTCGTCGACCTGCGGATCGTGCAGCGGTGTCAGGCCCTCGCCGAGTGAGGGGGT
The DNA here is from genome assembly GCF_002994635.1 of Enhygromyxa salina. Taxonomy (GTDB): domain Bacteria; phylum Myxococcota_A; class Polyangia; order Nannocystales; family Nannocystaceae; genus Plesiocystis; species Plesiocystis salina_B. The sequence goes on from NZ_PVNL01000088.1 coordinate 46,151, forward strand.
CTCGTCGGGCAGCCCCGCGACGAGGCCGTCGCCTTCGAGCGGCGGCGCGGCCTGGTGCGGGTAGCTCGGCATTGGCGGCACCTCGACCGGGACCGCGTGGGGCCCAGACTCGTGGGTGACCTTGGCCGGCTTGAAGAACGACGAGGTGCTGGTCGGGACGTCGCCCCAGGCCTCGAGCTGCAGCGCCGTGTGGCTGTCGCCAAGTCGTACCTCGCTCGGGTCGTGTTCGAGCGCGGGCGTGAGCAAGCCCTGGAAGAACAGGGTGGAGATCGCCTCGAGCGCCTCGAGATCATCTTTGCCGGTCTCGTCGACGACCTCGATGATCGTCCGGCGTCCGTCGAACCGGCGCAGCACCTCCTGCAGCTCGGGCGGCAGCAAATCGTCGGGCAGATCCGCGAGCGCGGCCCGGTCGACGCCGAGGACCTCGTCGAGCGCGGGCAGCTGCTCGAGCAGTCGTCCCCACTCGTCGACCCGGCGCATGCCCTCCATCAGCAAGCCCTGGGTCGACTCCTTGATGACGGGGTTGCGATTGATGTTCTTGAACTCGACCGCGAAGCTGCCGTCGGCCAGACCGAGCAACCGGTACACCGCTTGTTCGGCCTGCAGTCGGCCCATCTCTGCGTCGATGATCGTGCCGTCGCGAAACCAGATCGTGGCCTCGCCGAGGTCGGTCTCGAAGTCGATGGTGCCGCTCTTGCGCGAGATCTCGATGGTCTGAAACAGATCCACCACGGCCATGTCGGCCAGGTGGCCCGTGAACTTGGTCCGTGCCGCGTTCTTGCTCTCGAGCTTCTCTCGCTGCTTGCGCTGCATCAGCATGCGCAGGCGCGTGGTCACTTCCTTAATATAGATAGGCTTGACGAGGTAATCCTCGACCCCGAGCTCGAGCCCGCGGACCTTGTCCTCGATCGCCTTGGCCGAGGTCAGGAACACGAACGGGATGCCCGCCCACTTCGCGTTCTTCTTGACCTCGGTGCAGAACGCGAAGCCGTCTTGTCCCGGTAGCCGGGTGTCCGAGATGATCAGGTCAGGCTCGCCGTGCTCGAGGACGAGCAGCGCCTGATCGATGTCCTCGGCGGTGGTCACAGAGAAGCCAGCCTTGCGCAGGCTCACCTCGAGCACCCGTCGACTGCGGGTGTCACCGTCGACCAGCAGTAGGTTTTGCCTCGCCACTTAGGTGGGGCTCCTCCAGAAAAGAGCGGCGGATCGTGGTCGCACGACCAACGAATGGACCATAGCAACGCCGCTGGACGGGCCGCAAGCCGGAGGGCCAGCCTGGCGGGCGAACTGAGGGGGAAATCGCCCGAATCGCCCGAGTTGCGCGTGTGACGCGGCTGTCAGCGCTGAGCTCGTCTCGGGCGGCGTAGGCCGGTCGAGCGACATCGGGTAGGGTCCCACATGTCCTGGAAATCGCGGTTACGGGCGCGACCGGCGACCGTGGGCCTGATCGCGCTGTGCAGCTGCGCGTTTGTGGCCTGCGTCGTGGGCGTGATCGCCCGCGCTGCGGATCCGATCGCGGCGTCGTGGACGAGCCTGTGGGTGTTGCCGGATGCCGAGCTGTTGGAGGCCGCGGGGGCCCTGACGGCGAGCCGAGTCTGGTTGGATGACCAGTGGTGGCGGGTGTTGACTGCCGGGCTACTGCACGGATCTTGGCTTCACTTTGGCCTGAACATGCTGGGGCTGTGGACCGTGGGCGAGTGGGCCGAGAAGGCCTGGGGTCGCGCGCGGATGCTGGCGTTGTTCGTGGTGTCGAGCGTGGGCGGGTGCGCGAGCTCGCTGGCTTGGGCCGAGGCGCCCCTGGTGGTCGGGGCGTCTGCTGGGATCTTTGGGCTGGCTGGCGCCCTGGTGGTCGCGCGGGCCTGGGGCTGCGCGGATGTCCAGTCTGCGTTGGAGCCGATCTCGGCGAGGGTGCTGGGGTTTTGGCTGGGGTTTTGGTTGGTCGTTGGTGCGGCGCTGCCGTTGGTGTTCGAGAGCTCGCCGCTGGCCCAGGCGGGGCATGTTGGCGGGCTGCTGTTTGGCTGCGCGATGGGGTGGGGGCTGTCGCGGTCTGCGGAGCAGCGGGTCAGGTCGGTGCTGAGTTTTGTTGTGGTGGGGTGCGGGCTTGTGGGGGTGGGGCTCGCGGCTCATGCACCGACTTGGCGGACGAACTACCAGTTGTTCACGCATATGGCGTTGGGGGAGGAGCTGCTCGAGGCGGAGCGCTACGACGAGGCGGTCGAGCACTACTCTGCGGCGCTGGCGATCGCGGGGGACGACGTGCAGGACAATGCGATTGCGTACACGTTTGCGGAGGAAGGGGTCGAGCTCGAGTGGGCGGAGCAGCTGGTTCGGCGGGCGCTTCGGGTGGAGCCTGCGGAGCCGAATTATCTCGATACGTTGGGGTGGATTCAGTGCAAGCG
>NZ_PVNL01000089.1 GCF_002994635.1 Enhygromyxa salina
GCCCGCTGCCCACGGTGAACCAGTCTACGAATGGCGCCTGCAAGCGGGCGAGGAGCCTCGCCCGAGCTGAAAACAGCCCGCTGCCCACGGTGAACCAGTCTACGAATGGCGCCTGCAAGCGGGCGAGCTGAAAACAAAAAAGGAGGTGACCCATCACGGGCCGCCTCCTTCTTCGTTGGCGCTAGCTGTGCAGCGCGCGATGTGGCGAGCGCCTAGCGCATGCCCTTGTCTTCGATCTTGTTGATCTTGCCCTCGGCCCAGCACACGTTGTAGGTGCGGATCGTCATGCCGGCGCCAGCTTCCATCGTGAAGCAGTCACCCTCGGCGGACACGACCTTGGGGTCCTTGAGCATGTACATGCCCATGTCGTCGTCGGCGATCTCTTCGTTGGCGCCAAACTCTTTGAGGGCGGCGGTGACGGCCGGGTCGGTGCCGTCGAACTTCGCCATGAAGTTCTTCATGTCCTCCGAGACCTCGACGGCTGCGGCGGGGGGCTCCTCGGCGGGGGGCTCCTCGGCGGGGGCCTCGACGGCCTTGTCGTCGGCCTTCTTGTCGTCGGCCTTGTCGTCGGCCTTCTTGTCGTCGGCCTTCTTGTCGTCGGCCTTCTTGTCGCACGCGGCGAGGCTAAAGGTGAGGGCGAGGCAGAGGCTGGTCAGCGTGGTGATTTTGCGCATCGTTGTTCCTTCGGTTGGGAGTCCGACGCGCGTTCTACATGGAATCGGCGGCCCAAGCCAACCGCGGGGGTAGGTCCCAGGGGAGGGCTAGGGCCAAGCGCGGCTGAGCCCCTCCAAGTCCGTGAAATCCCCCAAGAAAATCGGAGCCGCGTCAGGGTGGCTGATAGCTGGCCCCGTCCGCGATCCAGGTGCCGATGCTGCACAGCGCCCCCGCGGACAGACCCGTGCCGCCGGGCGGCATCCGGATCGCCGCGTCGTCCGTGGCGAGGCGGACGAACAGGGGGCTGCACAACGGATCGCCCGGGACCACCAACGGCCCGAGCTCGCTCGTCATGCTCGTCATGGTCAGGTGGTCGTAGGTCTGTTGGGGATCGACGAAGGTCAGCCCGCGCGTGGCCCCGGCCGCGTCGGCTTGGGCGTGGCACGCCGTCCCGAACTCGGCGCAGCCGCTGTCGAGCGTCTGCGTCCAGACCTGATCGTAGCTGGCCGGATACAGCGGCGCGCAGCCGTCGAGGGTGTACTCCACACACTCGGGGATCGCGTCACCGCTGCCGTTGTCATCGTCGTTGCCAGCTTCGCAGCCGGCAGCCAGCGCCATCGCAACCAGGATCACCGCGATGGCGTGCCAGCGACCGCTCATTCGACACAAAATCCAAACATGACCGAGTCTTGCTCGCCGCTGGTCAGGGACACCTCCAAGGTGATCTCCCAGTAGCCGGTCATGAACAGGTTGACGGGGCTGATCTCGTAGTGGCCGGGGGTCTCGAGGGCCGTCATCTCGGCCTCCACCGGGGTGCCGTGACCGTGATCCGGCATCATTGGGATAGCGACGATCGTCGCGTCGACGACCGGCTGGCCCTGCAGGTCTTGGAGCTCGAGCGTCCAGGTGTTGTCGCCCTTGATCGGCGGCGCGGGGCTGCTGGAGATGAAGCTGACCTCGATCGAGGTGCCCGACTTACTCAGCCCGATCGCAAACTCGTCACCGCGGGTCTCCGCTGCGCAGCCGGAGTCGTCGCCGGTGCCGTCGCCGGTGCCGTGCTCGCCATGCTCGCCATGCTCGCCATGCTCGCCTTCGCTCTTGTCACAGGCGGCGAGTCCGAGCGTCGTGAGCGAGACGAGCAGCAGTGAACGGAGAGGCGCGCGCATGGGCAGAGTCTGCCAAATTCCCCTGTCGCGTGCGAACCTGCGGCCCAGAGCCCTCCTCTCGTCAGGTCGACAATGCTGATTGCGCGGCGGTGCGTCACCTGCGAGGCTCGCGGGATGAGGCGCGCGCACACCCTGGCTCCGGCGATCTCGCTCTGCTTCGTCATGGCCGTGCTCGGCTGTGAAGGGGACGCCAACGACGCCAACGGGGGCTCGGCTGCAGACACGAGCGAGGACGGCGAGTCTGGTGACGGCGACGGCGAGTCTGGTGACGGCGACGGCGACGGCGAGTCTGGTGACGGCGACGGCGATCCTGGCGACGGCGACGGCGATCCCGGTGGCGACGGAGACGGCCCCTCGACCGCGGCTTGTGAGGCGTTCGCCAACGCGACACCGCAGCCGCTGATCGCGGCCACCAGCGCAGCCGAAGCCGCGACCGCGACGATCGTGCCCGATCCCCAGGTCATCTACACCGTCACGCTCCCCGAGGGCGCCGCGGGCTTCGTCCAGCTGCAGATCGCCGACTGGGAGACGACCCAGGCGTTCTTCACCACCGCGGAGATCGATTACCAGGTCACGGTCGAGACCAACTCGCAGGTCCCCGAGCCGCGTGGCCCAGCCGCCGCCTGCCCCGAAGGTGGCATCACGGATCAGCGCGTGTTCTTCCCGCACTGGACCCCGGCGACGATCGAGTTCTCCGCCACGGGACCGCGCGAGGTCCCGCTGATGATCATCGAGCAATAGGCCGACAGATGCCTAGAGCGCCAATCAGCTTGGAGTCGCGTCGCCAGGCACATCTGGGGCCGCTCCTGCCGTTGTCGACTCGGCGCTCGCAGTATGCCGGATACAGCTTCGGCCTCGCTCCTAGGCAGGAGCGACCCCAGACGCACCTGACGACGCGACTCCAAGCTGATCGGCGCTCTAGTGTTCGCGGGGTCGTGCTCGTTGGCTTGCTCGCGCTGGGCGGCTGTGAGTCCTCGATCGACGCCGGCTTCGACTGGGGCCTGCCCGCGGGCGTCGAGCCGCCAGCGGTCCCAGCCGACAACCCGCAGACGCCCGAGAAGGTCGAGCTCGGCCGCCACCTGTTCTACGACCTGCGCCTGTCCAAGAACCTCAACCGGGCGTGCGGGACCTGCCACGAGCAAGCCAAGGCGTTCACCGACGGGTTTCATCGCGCGGTCGGGACCGCCAACGATCTGCACGGTCACAACACGGTGGCGCTGGCCAACGTCGGCTACCGATCGCAGCTGGGCTGGCGCTCGCCGATGCCCGACTCCCTCGAGCAGCAGCTGTTGGTGCCGCTGCTGGGTGACGACCCGATCGAGATGGGCATGGGCGGCAGCGAAGCGCAGCTGCTCGAGCTACTCGCTGACGATCCGCGCTACGTCGAGCTGTTCGCCGCCGCGTTTCCCGATGCGCCCGCGGGCGTGAGCATGGTCCAGCTCGCCCAGGCGATCGCGGCGTTCGAGCGCACGATCATCAGCGTCGACGCGCCCCTGGATCGCTACTTGCGGGGTGACGAGGACGCGATCACCCCCGCCGCCAAGCGCGGCTGGGCGCTGTTTGGCTCGCGCGAGGTCGGCTGCCTGGGCTGTCACGGCGGCCTGGATTACGCCAGCCCAACCGACGCCCAGGGGCAGCCGATCGCCGAGGCCGGGTACGCCAACATTGGGCTCTACAACCTCGAGGCCGGCGCATACCCGGACTCCGCCCAGGGACTGATCGAGGTGACCGGCGTCGCCTCCGACATGGGCCGGTTTCGCGTGCCGTCGCTGCGCAACTTGGCCTACACCGGGCCCTACATGCACGACGGCAGCGTGATCAGCCTCGCGGGCGTGGTCGACATCTTCGCCGCAGGCGGGCGCGTGATCACCAGCGGACCCTACGTCGGCGACGGCCGGGCCAACCCGCACAAGAGCCCCGGGATTCAGCCGATCGACCTCAACCCCGAGCAGCGCGCGGACCTGGTCGAGATGCTGCTCGCGCTCAGCGACGCGGGCCTGGTCACCGATCCAGGCCTCGCTTCGCCGTTTGATTGACCGGGACCAAGGCGTCGCGCAGTGGTCGGGATGATCTTCACTCGCGCGGACCACCTCGCGGGAATGGACTGCGTCGTGTTCGAGCAAGTTGGAAGCGAGGGCACCGAGCGACGTTGCTACAGCAGGCGACACGCTGCGATCGAGCCGGTCGACTTCCGGTGCCCCTCGGTTAGAATCTGCCGATGCGAATTAATATCCGCTGCTTCGCCACAGCCCTAGCGTTTACAGCCCTCGCGTTCACCAGCGTCGGCTGCACGCAGGAGACCGAGACCACCTTCACCGACGAGGGCAGCGCGTGCATCAGCGGCGAGCCCGACGCGGCGCAGACCGTCACCGTCGACTTCCAGACCTGCCTGAGCTCGTCGTGCGACACCCTGCTCGAGTCGTCGTGTACGGCCGAGCTAGACGGCACGGAGCTCACGATCACGGCGACGGCGACGGTCAGCAGCAAGTCGGGCGCGTGCACGGCCGACTGCGGGCTGGCCCAAGCGACATGCGAGACCCCGCCGCTGCCGGCCGGCAGCTACGACGTGGTGTACGGCCAGGAACAGGGCACGCTGGTGGTTCCGGCGGTCACGGGCGGCGAGTCGACCTGCATCGGCGAGCCGTGATCAACATCGTGCGGTCTACCATCCGAGAACTCGGAGCGCTCAGGTCACGGCCTTGAGTCCATCTTGGTCGAGCAGCACGACCGTGCGCCCGTTCATGTTGAGCAGATCCTTCTTCTTGAACTGCGCGAGCGTCAGCGAGATGGTCTCGCGCGTCGAGCCGATCAGGTTGGCCATCTCCTGGTGGGTGATCTTCAGCCCGATCTGCAAGCCGTCTTCGGTCTCGTGCCCGTACTCCTCGCCGAGCTCGAGCAGCAGCGCCGCGAGCTTGGCCTGGACGTCCTTGAACACCAGGTGCTCGAGCTTGGTCTCGAGCTGCCTGCGACGCTTGCCGACGTCGCTCAAGAACGAGAAGCACAGCCGCGCGTCGGCCAGCAGCAGCTCGCGAAACACGTCGACCGGCAGCTCCGTGATGATCGCGTTCTTCATGGCCTCGGCCATCTCTTCGCGCGGGGAGCCGTCGATGACCGCGAGCTCGCCGAAGATCTGACCCGCCCCGCGGTAGGCCAGCGTCAGCTCCTTGCCGTCGCGTGTCACCTTGCTGGTCTTCACGCGCCCGCCGTTGATGAAGTACACCTGCTCGCCGGGGTCACCGGGCAAGTAAATGACCTGGCGCCGCGGGATCTCGCGCAGCTCGACCTGCGTGATCAGCTCCTGCAGCTTGGCCGGCGGCACGTTGGACAGCAGGGGAATCTTGCGCAGGTGCCACAGGACACGCTTGTCATCTTGTGCACGGTCCAAGGCCTTCTTGCGGGCGCTCATCGTTACGGAGGGTACCGGTGATTACGAAACGCAACAACAATGTTAGCTCGCTGACGCACTCTTTTGGCGCATCGCGCTCCCAGCGGGCCCTCGGCCACGACGAATGCAATTTTTGCAGATCTTGCGCATGTACCCGGCATCACGTTGGCCACGGACCGCCCCACGGCTGATAGTGTCCGCCGCCATGGGTCGGACCGCGATCTCGTTGCTCTGCCTGCTCGCCCTCGGCTGCACCAACCAGGACCCCCAAGCGTCCGCGCGCGGGGACGCGCCAGAGGCCAAGCCGGATCCGAGCCCGACCGCGGCAGGCGACCAGCCCGAGTGGAAGCGGACCCGGCGCAAGCCGGTCGAGGTCGTTCGCGAAGATCTGCTGGCCGACGATCTGCCCCCGGCCCCCAGGCTCGAGGCGCTCACGCTCACCGCCAGCCGCGAGGGCAGCTTCGCGTTCCCCGAGGGCAGCGACGAGCTCGCGCCCCGGGCCGCGGTCGCGCTGCGTGGTGGGTTGCTGCTCGCGGGCCAGGCCTACCTCGATCGCCGGCCCGGTCCGCCGCCCGCCAGCTGGCGGTGGCTCGGGTTCGCGCCGTCGGCCGGCGACGGCGCGCCCGCGTCGACCTCCACCAAGTTCGAGCCTGGCGCGATCCGGGCCGCGGCCGCCGACGGCCAGGGTGGGGCGCTGCTGTGTGGCACCAGCGGGATCGGCTTTGACGTGCGCGGGTGGTTCGGCGTGGTCAACGAGCAGGCGCAGCTGGGGCTGGATGTCGGGCTCGACACCCCCAACTCGACCGAGCTGTTCGATGTGTTGTCCGGCCACGCGACCGGAGAGCTCGCGGTCATGACCGGCTACGTCGACGCCCAAGCCTGGCTGGTCTCACTCGATCAAAAGGGCGAGCAGCGCTGGCAGAAATACGTGGGTAGCTACGGCTACACGCAGGCGCGAGCGTTCGCGCGGCTCGACGGCGCGCGCGGAGACCTGCTCACGATCGGCACCCGCGCGCAGGGCTTTGGTGAGTCGTGGTGGGCGATCGTTCCGGGTGACGGCGGCGACCAGGCTGGGTCCGGCGACGTCACCCAGGACAAGCTGAGCATCGCGGGCGCGGACGAACATCAGATGCTGCGGGCGATCGTCGATGTCGGCGAGGCCGGCTTCATCGCGCTGGGCACCGCCAAGCGCAATCACGTCCAGGCCCACGATCAGCCGCTCGCGGTCGGCTTTGGGCGCGACGGCGCGGTGCTGTGGTCGAGGGCGCTCGACGAGGTGCGGATCAGCGGGGTGTCCGGCGGCCGGGGCAAGCCCGGCGCGGGGCTGTTTGTCGTCGACGTCCCCGGGGCGGATCCCGAGGCCCCGAGCGCGCTCGCGCTGCTCGAGGTCAGCGCGACCGCGAGCTCGGCCCGCGAGCTGGCTGGCAGCGCGGGCTGGTCCAGCGCGGGCTTCATCGAGGGCCAGGACCAGGCGGCGGTGGTCAGCTACGAACCCAGCGCGACCGGGATCGTCTGGCGCGAGCTGCCGATCCCCGGGTGAGATCGGCGTCCGCGGGCCGAGTCGGCGACGCTCGAGCTTCAACGTATGCTCGAACCACATGGAGACGGCGCTCCCCCTCTCGTGCGCGTGTGGCCAGCTGCGCGGTCGGGCCCGGCTGGTCGGCCGCGAGCTGCGGCTCGCGTGTCACTGCCGTGACTGCCAGGCCTTCGCGCACTTCCTCGAGCGGCCCGACGAGCTCCTCGATGCCCATGGTGCGACCGAGGTGGTCCAGCTCGGGCCCGCGCGGATCGAGCTGACCGACGGGGCCGAGCAGCTCGCGTGCATGCAGCTGTCGGCGAGCGGGCTGATGCGCTGGTACGCGAGCTGCTGCAACACCCCGGTCGCCAACACCATGAGCAACCCGGGCGTGCCGTTCACGGGGCTGTCGCTCAGGCTCGCGGGGCCCGACATCGACGGGCCCACGCTCGATCAGCTGCTCGGTCCGATCCGCGCGCGCGTCAACGGCCCCGCGCGCCAGCGTGATCCGGGCGCCCCACCCGTGAAGGTCGACAAGCTCCCGCTCGGCACGATCCTGAGGTCGATCCAGATCCTGGCCGGCGGATGGTTCCGCAACGAGCACACGCCGTCGCCGTTCTTTGACGGGACCAGCGGCGCGCCTCGGGCCACGCCGCGGGTGCTCAGCGAGGACGAGCGCGAGCAGCTGCGCCAGCGCGTTGAAACCTGGGCCTGAAGCCTGGTCTCGAGCGGCCAAGCCCCGCCCAATTCGCCCGTCCAGTCGTTCGGCTTCGTCCGCCGTCACACCGCGTCACCGCGGGCTCTTGTGGCTCGCGTCGAGTCGCCGAATTCGTCCATAGATCAGCCGCTGCGACCCGTTTGCGTCATCCGTGACCAACGGTGACGGCCCAACATTCTCGTGATCCGCAGGTGACCCCAGCGTAGCTGACCGTCACGGGGGCGGGGCGTCAAGCTCATCGAGCGTCGGGGTGCAGAGCAGACCTCCCGACGCCCGAAAGCGAGAATATCCATGGCCGTCAAGTTCGCACGCAAACAAATCCCCGCAGGCTTCGCTCCCAGCGAATTCATCTACAAGGGCCGCCCGGCCAAGGACCAGGGCGACTTTAGCGATGACGTTGGGATCGCCGACATGGCCTCGGTCAATCAATTCGAGGACCGCAACAGCTCGAAGTATTACCACGCAGGCGTGCTCGAGGCGCGCGGGACCTGGTTTGTCTACACCGAGTGGGGCCGCATCAGCGGCGGCAAGAGCTGGTCGGGGGCCTCGCCCAAAGGTGGCATGGACTTCATGTTCACCAAGTGCAGCTCCGAGGCCGAGGCCCGCTCGGCGTTCGCCAAGCAGTGCCGGTCCAAGAACCTCGCGCGCCTGACCCAAAAGCAAGTCGGCGCCAAGACCATCTGGGTCGCCAAGGTCGACAAGTCGGGCAAGTCGAAGGACGCGTACATCGTGCAGTCGCTCGCGGCCCGCGAGCGCGGCCTGCCCGACGCGTACTCGATCAAGGACGACAGCGGCGTGGTCAAGGCCAAGCCCGCGGCCAAGCCCGTGGCCGCCAAGCAGGCTCGCAAGCCCAAGCCTGGCAAGAATTTTCAGCCGCAGGTGGTGAGCTTGGCCAAGGCGCTGGTCGGCGGGACCCGTGACTACGCCCGCGCTGCCGCCCAGGCGACCGGGATCATCCCGACCATGGACTCGATCACCGAGGTCCGCGACGAGTTCCTGCCGCTGGCCATGCAGCGGATCGCCGACGTCGCCAGCGCGAACCCGCAGCGCAAGCGAGAGACCCAAGACGCGTGGGAGCGGCGCCTGCTCGACCTTCAGATCAGCGACGACAAGCTCGTCGACATCTCCAAGCTGGTCGCCGCGCTGGTGCCCCGGGTGATCCCCTTGCGCGGCTCGGCCCGCCAGCGCGCGGCCGCGACGATCCTGTCTTCGGACAACATCCTCTCGATTCAAAATGATCTCGACGCGTTCGCCTCGTCGCTACAAAACGAGGACTTCAGCCTCGACGACAAAAAGGCAGTCGACGACGTCGACCCCGACCGGGTCCTGAACGCGCAGCTGAGCTGGATCGACCCGAGCTCGACCAAGGGCAAGTGGCTGGCCTCCGTGTATCAGAACATGACCAACAATCGCCACAACTACATGAAGGGCAAGCTGGTGATCAAGAACATCTTCGAGGTTCAGCGCCCCGATCGTGATCAGCGCTTTGTCGAGGCCGTCGCCCGGGTCGCCAAGGGCAATCAGGGCAAGAGCATCAAGGAGCAGGCCCGGCTGCAGCCAACCCGCCGCAGCGACCTCGCCGACATTCAGCAGCACGCCGCCCACGCCAACGTGTTCTTGGGCATTCACGGGACCCGGGCCGTCAACATTCACCCGATCCTGAGCGGCGATCTTCGCCTCCCGCGATCGCTGCCCGGCGCCCAGATCACGGGCGCAGCGTTTGGCCACGGGATCTACTTTGCGACGGACTGGCGCAAGTCCTACGGCTACACCGGTCACGGCAACAGCTACTGGGCCAGCGGCGGCAACATCCGCGGGCGCGGCTTCTTCATGTTCCTGTCCGACGTGATCATGGGCGACGCGTACATGGCCCGCTCGTGCGGCTCGTGGTCGTCGCCACCCAAGGGCAAGGACAGCGTCGCGGCCTACGACAAGTACGTGTCGAGCCTCGCCAACGACGAGCACATTATCTTCAACCCCAGCTATCAGCGCATTCGCTACGTGGTCGAGGCCTCGCTGAGCTGATCGCCAAGTCCTCACTCTCGACCCTCACCCATACGCGACTTCGCATCGAAACGAGCCTCATCATGACCACCGCTACCGCCTCGACCACCACCGACTCCACGCCCAGCCTCGTCACCGAGCGTACCTGGCAAGACGCTGTCTGCACCCTCATCGACCACTGGTGTCTGACCGATACCTGCTTCTCTTCGGGCCAGCTCGCCCGGCAACTGCGAATCGAGCGACCTGACTTTCGCTACGCCGTGACCGAGCTGGGGGAGTTCGTCAAAGATCTGTTTCATCAAGGCGCGATCGAATACCGCGATCGCCACGGCCGCGTCAGCGCGGCGGTCCAGGTCCCGCGCCGGACCGACGGTCGCAGTCGGACGCCCGCCAACACCGAGGTGTTTGTCTACGCGCCCACGCCCATGCTCGGTCAGGCGCACGACTTCGAGGTCGAGATCCCGCGGCCCGGCTTCACCCCGACCGCGCTCGAGCGCCAGCGCTTCGCGGCTGCAGCCGCCCAGGCCAACGCCGAGATGCTGGCCACCGTGCACGCCGATGGGCGCCTGTGCATCCCGCGACGGGCGTTCGAGCAGCTCTCGCACGCGACCGGCGTCTCGATGCGCGGCGGCGACAAGGTGTTCATCGCCGTCGAGCTCGGCGCGCGCTCGACCCTGCGCGTGTACCTCGAGGCCCGCGACGGCTGCGTCGAGCACGGGCTGCAGCCCGACCGCGGCCGCGTGCGGTTCACGGCCCCCGGTCAGCTGCCCAGCTTCACGCCGGGGGCCACCTACGCGATCGAGATCGACGACGACGGGCTCTCGATCACGCTCTAGCTCGTCTGCTAGCTCGTCTGACGGCGGCGTCGCAGGCCCAGCAGCCCGAGCCCGGCCAGCATCCACCACGGCGTGGGTGAGGTCGGGCCAGCGTTGCAGGCACAGCCCGCGCCGCCGTCGTCGTCGGCACCGAAGTCGCTGCCAAAGTCGCCGCCGAAGCCGGTCCCGCCGTCGTCATCGGCCGAGTCGCCGCCGTCGCCATCACCGGTGTCGGGGTCGGGCTCTGGCTTGGGCGGGACCTCGGTGTCGATGCCGATCGCAACCGGCTCGGATTCCACGATGTTGCCCGCCCAGTCCTCGGCGACCGCGACCATCGTGAACACCCCGGTGGTGACGAAGTTGGCCTTCAAGAACGCGTAGGGGTCGGCGAGGTCGGAGGCCACGTCGGCCCCGTTGATCTTCAGGCGTACTTCCTTGATCGAGAACCCGTCGGGGTGCTTGGCGGCGTCGATGAAGATGTCGATCTCGCTGTCGACCGGGAACGTGTCGCCCCAGACCGGCGAGCTGATCGCGACGCTCGGCAGCTTGCTGTCGTCGAAGTCGTCCCACGCGTTGCCGCACACATCGCTGACCACGCTCGCTGGCGTGCCCGCGCACCACGACGACCAGTCGCCCACGCCCTCGTTGGGGGTCAGGGTGTTGAAGCCGCCGCACAACGGACCGGGCGCCCAGTTACCCTCGGAGTCGGTGCACGGCGTGACGTCGAGGCCGCTCTCGGCCTCGAGCCACCCCAGCGCGCCCTCGAGCAGCGCGTGGGTGCCGTTGCCACCGCAGCCGCCGGTCACGGTCGAGGCGATCCCAAACGTCCGCCAGCTGCCGTCGGGAAACTGCACGTAGGCCGGGCCGCCGGAGTCGCCCGGGCACACCGACGAGGTCCCGCCGCCACCGAGGACGACCTTGTTGCCGGGCTTGTCGACCGCCAACAGGTTGGTGAAGCCCCAGTTCTTGACCCCGCTGTTGCCCTGCAGCGTCTCGCCGAACCCGACGACCGCGACCTGCTGGTTGATCTGGATGATCGTGTTCTCGCACGGCCCCGAGACCGGCGGGGTGATCGGCAGATCCGTGACCGGGTTCTTCAGCCGGCAAAACGCCCAGTCATGGCCCTGGTCTCCGGTGCCGCCGTAGTCGGGGTTGGTCATGCAAAACTGCACCGACTCCGTGCGCCCACCCGAGAACGCGCTCTCGCCAAACCGGATCGTCTTGTTGCCCGCGCCGCAGTGGGCCGCGTACACGACCAGCTGCGGGTGGATCAGCGTGCCCGTACACAGGCCGCCGCCACCCGTGACCGCGACGGCGGTCGGCCAGGCACACTGACCCACGCCCTGGCCGTTGGCGATCAGCGGCTCGGGGATCAGTGGTTCCACATCTGTCGGCGGCCCTGCCAGCGCGAGGCTGGGCAGCGCGAGCGTGAAGGTGGCGACCAGGAGGGCGATAGTTTGGGGGTGACGCAGGCCCATGAGCCCGGAGAGTATGCCGGCAGAAGTAGGTTTGTTTCATATAAATACCCAACAATTCGTGAGCGCAGGGCAGATTTGTGGCTCATCCGCGACGGCGCGCGCGCGGTGGCGGTCGCGCTCGTGATTTTCCGCTCCGCAGCTCACGGAGCGCACCCTACGCTGGACTATCCTGATCCGGATGGGGACTCGCGCATCGTGGGCTGTCGTGAGCGCGTCGCTGTGGCTCGCGGTGTGCGGCTGCAAGCCCGAGGCGCCGCCAGTGTCGGCGCCCGAGCGCGCCGGCGCCGAGCCGACCGGCATCGGACCCGTGGTGATCGTCGAGGCGCCGACCGTGCCGCTCGGGTGTCAGGCCACGACGCCGATCGGCGGCGCGCTGTTAATCCCCGAGGCCGCGCAGTGGCTGGTGCGGATCAGCCCGGCGCAGCTGATGCACTCCGCGTTCTGGTCGGCGCTCGGATCCGAGGTCGAGTCCGGCGAGCTGTCGGAGCTGTTCGCCGGGCTGCGCGAGTGCGGGCTCGAGCCCGCCAGCTTCCAGGACGTGTTGATCGGCTTCGAGTCCGAGAACGAGAACTACGTGATGGTCGTGCAAGGCCCTGGCGTCGGCCAGTCCGATCTCGCGACCTGCGCCGTGCAGGTGATGCGTCGGCAGCTCCCGGGCGAGAAGACCATGGAGGTCGAGGCGTCGCTCTCGCCTGGCGCGTTCGGTGGGCCACCGATGATCCCCTTCGACAATGGCGTCGCCTACCTGATCAGTCCCGATGAGCTCGTGTTCGCCAGCCTCGCTTGGCAATACGAGGTCGGTCAGCTCGCGCAGTGCATGGGCCAACCCGCGCTCGAGTCTTCAGCCATCGCTAGCCTCGCCCCGCTGATCTCGCGGGTCGATACGCGCGCGGATCTGTGGATGATCGGCCACGTCCCGCCGTCGCTCGCCTCGATCTTCTTGATGTTCGGCGGGCCGTCGCAGGGCCCGAGCGACGTCGCCATGACGGTGGACTTCAGCAGCGGGTTTGGCTTCGACATGAGCCTGACCCTCGACTCGGCCGCCACCGCCGAGCAAGCGCGGACAGCCTTGCAGACCTCGCTCGACCAGCTCGCCGCGAACGGAAACTCGGAGCTCGAGCGGTTCTTGGCCGGGGTGTCGCTCGAGGCGAGCGGCCCTCGCTTGTTGTTACACGGTTGGATCAGCGCTGAACGACTCCCGTCACTGCTGCCATAGAAGTGAGCTTCGTGGGCGGACAGCCAGTCCGGCGGCTCTGGATGGATCTCGACCTGGCACTGGGTGGCGCGTGCGAGCGTTCGGGATCGCCCCCAAATACGCGCAATACCGCGCTTGGAATCTCCGGCCACGGCGTATGTGACCGGGTTAAGATAGCGGCATGATTCGAATGCACAGGAGTCTGGGAACGCTGTCGCTCGCGCTCGTGATCGGGTGCGGAGGTGGATCGAGCGAGGGCGGCGCGGACGGTGACGCGACGGCGGGCAGCGAGACCATGACCGAGAGCGGCTCGGCCAGCAACGAGGGCTCGGACCAAGAAGCCAGCGGCGACGGCGATGGCGATGGCGATGGTGACGGCCCCGGAGACGGAGACGGCGACGGCGACGGCGACCCGGCGGGCGACGGAGACGGCGACGGCGACACAGCGGGCGACGGAGACGGCGACACAGCGGGCGACGGAGACGGCGACACGTCGGGCGACGGAGACGGCGACACGTCGGGCGACGGCGACGGAGACGGCTGCGCCAAGGTCGACTTTCTGTTCGTGATCGACAACTCGATCTCGATGCTGCCCGAGCAGACGGCCCTGACCGCCGCGTTCCCGGGCTTCATTCAGTCGATCCAGGACAGCCTAGACACCGACGATCACATCCTCGTGACCGACACCGATCTCAACGGCTGGTGCACGCCGGGCAACTGCGCCAACCCCAACAACCTGCACGCGACCTGCGAGGGACCGAACGGCTACGCGTGCACCATGGAGGTCGAGGCGTGCGACATCACGCTGGGCGCTGGCGTCGTCGAGCCGGCCGGGCAGGGCGCGAGCAACATGTTCTGCGACCCGTTTGGCGGCGAGCGCTACATCCTCGAGGATGAGCCCAACAAGAACGACATGTTCGACTGCATGGCCCACGTCGGCCTCGCCGGGTCGCCCAACGAGCGCCCAATCGACGCGATCGTCCAGGCCATCAGCGATCCGCTCAACGCTCCCGGCGGCTGCAACCAGGGCTTCTTGCGCGACGACGCGATCTTGGTCGTCACCTTCATCAGCGACGACGACGGCAACAACGAGGTCAACTCGACGCAAGAGGCGTACAACGCGTTGCTCGCGGCCAAGAACAACGACCTCGATCGCATCGTCATGCTCGGCTTGATCCCGGCCGAGGACAACAACTGCTCGTTCACGCCGGGCGCGGGCGATCACTGGCTTGAGCTGATCAACATGTTCGGCGAGCAGGGGCTGCACGGGCCCAGCTGCGACGACGACTACGTGCCCTTCTTCCAGGGTGCTGTCGACGTGATCGTCCAGGCCTGCCAAGCCAACCCGATGTGACACCTGCTTGGCGCGCTGGCGGGCCGGGGAACCGAACTCCCCGGCCTCGCCGTCGTGGGGCCGTCCTCCCGCCCGTCAGTTGATCTTGGTGGTGTCGATCCGCAGGACCCGGCCGGCGGTCTCGCCCGGGCCGGTGTCGGTTTGGATCAGCACGCCGATGTCGTCGCCGAACGCGGTCGCTGCGATGGTGCGGTTGGGGCGGTCGGCGACCCACATGCTCCCGATGTCGAGCTCGATCGAGCGCAAGATGCTGCCGTCGGTGTCGAGCTCGGCGACGACCAGGGTCGCGTCCGCGTTGACCGAAGAATTGTCGAGGTTGGCGCTGCAGGTCCAGAAGTCGACCTTCTTCTGGTCGGCGTCGTACACGTAGGTGGCCGCGATGTCCGAGACCACCCACACGCCCCACATCGGCCCGAGGTTCGTGCGCACGATCCTGAAGGTCTCGGCCTCGATGCCCTCGGCCTCGTAGGCGCAGGGCGGGCAGTCGGGCTGGTTCGAGCCGTAGTTCATCTCGCAGAACTTGGGCACGAGGGGGGTGTCGGCGATCGGACTCTCCGACCACTTCTCGCCGTCCTCGACCGTGATCACGGCGAGGTTGTCGGCGTCGATGCGCTGGATCATGGCGATCGGCGCTCCTTCACCAGAGTTGGGGCGCGGCGGATCGGCGAGGAAACCGGCGTAGTCGGCCGCTTGCCCGACGATGAGGTCATTCTCACCGGCGACGTCGAGTGTCCACCGCATGACGCCGCTCTTGCTCTTGCGCAGGATGGTCACCGGGCGATCCCACGCGTCGGGCCCCGCGTAGCGGGTGGAGTTGGTGCCGGTCAGGGAGCTGGTCTCGGCCCAGCTCCACTCGCCCTCGTCGAGGCTCGCGGCCCACAGGAGGTACTGCCCAAAGCCGTTGGTCTCGAATTGGGCGTGGAGCTCCCCAGTGCTGTCGGGGCGGATCTTGAAGCCGGCGTAGGGCCAAAACAGCTCGGGGAGGCCGTCGATGGCGACCTCGATCCAGTCGTTGCCCTGGTTGTAGAGGTAGCTCGCCGCATTATTTGTGAAGCGATACAACGTCCCGTCGGGCGCCTGGCCGGTGAAGCCGTTGCCCGGGAGCTCGTCGAGCATCTCGAAGTCGAACTCGGCGTAGTCGTGCTCGATGTAGAAGTGCACGTCGTATTGACCATCGAGCCTGCCCCACAGCCCGCTGGCATCGATCGCGATCTCGGGGGTGCGGATCCGACTCTCGGGGCAGCGCAGCACCGCGTCGGCGAGGACCACCTCGTTGGACTCCCACAGGTCACCTCGCTCGACGACGCAGACATCGTCTTGGAAGAGGACGTCTGGATCTGGATCTGGATCGATCTCCATGGCGCGCAGGCTCGGGTCGTCGAAGTCGACCTCCGTCTGTGCCTCGCAGCCGAGGGTGAGGGTCGTGAGGGCCAAGAGCGTCGCGGGGATCGCCCAGCGATGGAGAGGGGTATGGGTCCGTGTTGTCATCTGTCTGCGTCTACCTGTGCTCGTCATCTATCGCGATGCACCAAACAATGCACTATCACAGCGCGATGCGGATGACATCATGAATTGGCGTTGATGCAGAATTGGTCGAATATGCGCACAGCGGGGCCCCGACTCCTGTGTGTGGATATTCCTACATCTAGGTCGAGTTGAAGGCGCGCCGAGCCACGCCGAGCCCACGGCCTGCGGCCTACACCGCCCTCAGGCTGGTCACAGCGACCAGTGGGGCATCGCGCCGTGCGGGGCGCGAAAGTACCGGTGCGGGCTCACGAACAAGAAGTTGCTGACCCGGCTGGTGTACAGGCACGCGTACTCCTCCAGCTGCGCACCAAAGAAGGACGAGTCATAGCGCTCGGCGAACACCGAGCCCCAGTAGCGATTGAACGCTCGATCGACCTCGACGCTGCGCTGCTTGACGTAGTCGGCGACGGAGTCCTCGTGGGCGCGCAGCCGCTTGAGCCGCTCGCGCGCGCGCGTGCGGATCTGGTCGAGCAGCGCGGCGGACTGAGCCTCGGTGAGCGGCTGGGCCTGGGCGTGATACTCGCGGCTGATCTCGGCGGGCACCAGCAGCTCGAGCCCGCGCTGAAGATAGCGCTGATCCGAGACCTCTTCGCTGAGCCGCTCCCACAGCTCGGACAGCGTGAGGATCTCTTCGAGCGCGACGTGGTAGTCGTCGCGGACCGGCATCTCGCGCTCGAGCTCGTCGGCGATCAGCAGCGTGCGCCAGCCCGAGGTCTTCTTGCTCTGCACGATGTCGCCGTAGATGTGATCGCCGACGTACAGGATCTCGTCGGGCGACACGCCCAGCGCCCGCTGCAGGCCCATCTGGTTGCCGCCCTCGTAGACCCGGCCCTTGCTCGGCGTCGCGATTGGCTTGGTCGACTTGCGGCCGGTTGCGATGTCGATCTCCCAGAACGGCTCGGTGTCCGTGAAGAACCCCGGCTTGCGGCTGCCGACCACGCACCAGTCGAAGTAGCTGGTCCAGTCCTCGTAGGCGTCGTCCTCGCCGCCGAGGATGTAGCTCATGACGGTGTTGGTGTAGGGGAACAGGCTGTTGGTCAGCAAGAACAGCTTCTTGCCAGCCGAGCGCAGCTTGTGAAGGGTGGGGGCGAGATCGGGATCCTTGTCGAAGTACGCGGCGACGTTGGCCTTGATCCGCGACTTGATGCTGTCGTCCTGGTGGGCCTCGTCGATCGCCGCGCGCACGGCCGTCCACGCGGTCGCGTAGTCGGGCGGGCCGCCGGGGCCCCAGGCCTGCGGCTGGCTGTCGATCAGATCCACGACCGCCGCGTACAGCGTGACCTCGGGCAGCGAGAACAGCGTGTCGACGTAGCTGAACCGGGCGCGCTCGCCACCGATCCGCTGCGAGCGATAGATCGACTTGCGCTGGCTTCGCTCGAGCATCGTGCGGCCGTGGTAGACGCGCCCGACGTAGCCGTGGCGATCCATCTTGAGCAAGTTGCCGCGCAGCTTGTCGACCACCAGCCCGCGGATTGCAAACTCGGGATCGGGCTGCACCTCGTACAGGACCCTGGGCCAGCCCTGCACGACCAGCTTGTCGACGGTGGTCTCGAGCGAGATCGCCTCGAGCTCGGCCTGGCGGTAGCGCGCGAGCGTGTAGTCCATGTCGAACCCCACGACCGGGACCTGCTCGAAGTCGAGATCGCGGTTCGTGAAGATCCGTCGCGCGCGTGGGGTCTCGTGCTCGTGCCCAACGTTGCGAAGCAGCCTGCGGATCGGATCGGGGAGTTCCTGCTCGCTGGACATGCGTTGGCCGAGCGTAGCACTCGGCGCGGCGCGGGGGCGCCTGAACAAGCGAGCCGCCCGCGGGTCTGGCCTGGTCGAGCTGGGGCTGCACGAGAGCTTGGCTCGTGTGTTCGTGTAATTACCTGGATCGGAGTGTGGTGAATTGGGCGAAGCGACAAATCACGATCGCAACATTTAGTGAGCGCGTTCGCCGACATTGGTGGCGGGCGGACATCGGGACCTCGAGGGATCGGCGCGGTGTCGTCGCGGGTTCCGCTCGTCTCCACGGCCGCGCTAGTCACGCGACCTCTCTCGCGCGCCGGCCGTGCGCCGGACTGCCCGGTATCGGCCCGCAGCGGTGTTCCACGTCGACTCGAAATCCGTGATGTCACCCGGTGCACATGGCCCCCAAAATCCCGGCGTCGTGAGGTAGCATACCAAACATGCGACTCAAAGCGCTCCTCTCGGTGTCCGCGCTCGCCTGCCTGAGCCTGGCTTGCTCGGGGTCTCGCACTGGAAGCGACGGTTCATCCACCGGCGCAGATGGGAGCGACAGCGGCAGCGGGACGACCACCGTCGGCGAAGAAGACGGCAGCGGAGACGGGGTGGGCGACGGAGACGGCGACCCTGCGACGGGAGACGGCGACGGCGACGGCGACGGCGACGGCGACGGCCCAGGCTGCGGCAACGGTGTCGTCGAGTCGGGCGAGGCGTGTGACGACGGCAACGGGATTGACACTGACGCCTGCACCAACGCCTGCACGGTCGCTGAGTGCGGCGACGGCATCGTTCACGCAGGTGTCGAGGCGTGTGACGATGGCAACAATGATCCCTTCGACATGTGCACAAACGAATGCGAGGCTGCCGTTTGTGGTGATGGCATCATTCAAGAGGGCGAGATCTGTGACGCCGGCCCGAACAACGGACCGGGCATGGCGTGCAAGGGCGACTGCACCCCCAACGAATGCGGCGACGGCGATCAGGGCCCCGGCGAGGGCTGCGACGACGGCAACGCCGTGGACAACGACGACTGCTCCAACACCTGTGTGCCCGCGACCTGTGGCGACGGCGTGGTCCAGCCGCCCGAGGACTGCGACGACGCGAACATGGACAACCTCGACGCCTGCACCAACGCCTGCACGGCGGCCGAGTGCGGCGACACGCTGGTTCAGATGAACGAGGAGTGCGACCTGGGCAACGCCAACTCGCCCAACGGCGCGTGCACGAGCGAGTGCCTGAACGCAGCGTGCGGCGACGGCTTCATCTGGGCCGGGCAAGAAGAGTGCGACGACGGCGTCGACAACGGCCCAGGCATGGCCTGCAAGGCCGATTGCTCCGACAACTATTGTGGTGACGCGGACGTCGGACCTGGTGAAGAGTGCGACAACGGCGAACTCGACAACGCCCCGGGCCTCGAGTGTCTGCCCAACTGCGTGAACAATATCTGCGGCGACGGGGACAAGGGCCCGAACGAGGGCTGTGACGACGGCAACGTAATGGGCGGGGACGGCTGCTCACCCGTGTGCGCGATCGAAAACCCGCCGCCCGCCGCGATCCCCTGCGGCAACGCGATCTACGAGTGCGGCGACACGATCGACAACGACATGGACGGCCTCGTCGACCTCGATGATCCCGACTGCACGACCCCCTGCGACGACGATGAGGGCTCGCTGCAGACCAACTTGCCCGGGCAGAACAACGACTGCAAGCAAGACTGCTTCTGGGACGCCAACAGCGGCCAGGGCGACGACAAGTGCGTCTGGAACCTCAAGTGTGATCCCGAGAACCCTGGCGCGGACATCGGCTGCGCGTACGACCCCAACTTCAATCAGTGTAACGCCCAGCTGCCCCCAGCCTGCCTGAACTTCTGCGTGCCGCTGGTGCCCAACGGCTGCGATTGCTTCGGCTGCTGCGAGATCGCGGGCGAGTTCATCTATCTGGACTCGAACCCAGAGTGCTCGATGGACAACCTAGACGCTTGCAACAATTGCACCTTCTTCGACGTCTGCAACAACCCCTGTGACCCGCAAATGTGCGAGCTGTGCTTCGGGCAGGACCCCGACGATCTGCCCGAAGAGTGCCAGGAGCCCAGCTGCGAGTTTGGCTCGCCCTGCCTGCAGCAAGCCGACTGTGCCGAAGGGGAATTCTGCCAGACAGGTTGCTGCAGCCCGATCGTCCCGGGCTGAACGATCACCCGACGCAGTTACGAACACGAGGGACGAGACGACATGATGCGACGAACAGTAGTAATGACCTTGCTCGTGAGCCTTGCCGCGTGCGGAAGTGACGACACGAAGGACACCGGCTTCAACTCGGTCGGCGATACCGGCAGCGAGAGTGACAGCGGTGACGGTGACGGTGACTCTGGCGACGGCGACGGCGACGGCGATCCTGGGGACGGCGATCCTGGGGACGGGGATGGTGACCCAGGAGACGGGGATGGTGACCCAGGAGACGGGGATGGTGACCCGGGAGACGGTGACGGAGACGGAGACGGCGACGGAGACGGAGACGGCGACGGAGACGGCAACGAGCCGATCCCTTGCGACGTCGCCGAGGCCGAGCTCGCGCCGGTCGTCCCGCACGTGGTCCTGGTGCTCGATAAGTCCGGCAGCATGCTGCAAAACACCTGGGATCACGACGCCGACTTGATGACCCCGGAGGTCACGCGCTGGAAGAGCCTGCACAGCGTCGTCAGCCTGGTCGTCAACAGCTTCGACGATCAGTTCGAGTTTGGCGCCCAGCTCTATCCCTCGACTGACGCGACCAACGAGTACAACGCCAACGCGTGCCTGGTGAACGCGCCGCCTGACGTGACGGTCGCGGCCAACAACGCGATCGGTGTGCTGTTGGGCATTCCAACCGGCAACTCGCAGAACATCCGGGGCGGGACCCCGGCCGCCGCGGGCATGACGAGCGCGATCGATCACCTCATTGACATCGACGACGGAGACCCGGCGGCGATCATCTTGGTGACCGACGGCGCGGCGAACTGTCGGACTGACGCGGTCAACGAATTCCAGCGGTTCGAGAACTACGACCCGAACCTACTGGGGATCGTCGCCGACGCCTTCAACGACTTTGCGATCCCCACCTATGTGGTCGGCATCGACATCTCCGACGTAGTCACCCTGGTCACGGGCGCCAACGGCCACCCACCCGATGGCGAGCCCGACGGCATCAGCCCGTTCAACCAGCTCAACGACCTAGCGATCGCGGGCGGCAAGCCCAAGGGCGGCGACGAGGACTTCTACCAGACCCAGAACGAGATCGAGCTGCAAGCGGCGATTCAGGCGATCGTCGACGACGCCGCCAGCTGCACCGTCGTCCTGGACCCGGTCCCCTTCTTTCCACACCTGGTCGAGGTCGTGATGGACGACGAAGACGTGCCCAAGGTCGACGACTGCGACACCGAGGATGGTTGGACCTTCACCAACCCCAACGGACCCTACGAGACGCTCGAGCTGTGCGGCACCTGGTGCGACGCGGTGCCCAACGCCCAGCTCGTGAAGGCCGAGTACTTCTGCGATCCGGGCTGAGGCTAATTGCGCGCGGGCGCGGGCGCGAGACCAGCGACGTGGAGGCGAATTGCTCCGCCAACATCACCTTCACGGACGGCGGCGCAGGCAAGGCCTGCGTGCCGCCGTCAGCGTGACGCAATCACGGGATGTTGGTGGGGTAGCAGCAGCCGGTCTGGCAGTACCAGGCCTCGGGGCAGTCCGCGGACTCCAGGCACGAGTCCACGCCGTCGGGGCAGCTGGGTTCGTCGCACTCCTCGGGCAGCTCTGACGGATCCTGCCCGAAGCACAGCTCGCAGATCTCGGGCTCACAGGGATTGTTGCAGTTGTCGAAGAAGGTGCACGACTCGCACGCGCCCAGGTTGTCGAGCGCGCACTCTGCCCCGTCGAGGTACACGAATTGGCCGTCGATCTCGCAGCAGCCAAAGCAGTCGCAGCCGTTGGGCACCAGCGGCACGCAGAAATCCAGGCACGTCTGCGGCATCATGACATTGCACATCATGAAATTTGGATCGTACTCACAGCCGATCTCGGCGCCGGGGTTCTCGGGATCGCACTTGAGGTTCCACTCGCACTTGTCGTCGCCGCCGCCCGAATTCGAGTCGAAGTAGCAGTCCGCTTTGCAGTCCTTGTTTTGGCCGGGCAGGGCGGTCTTGAATGTGGCCTCGTCGTCGTCGCACGGCGAGATGCACTCGGGATCTTCGAGGTCGATCAGCCCGTCGTCGTCGTTGTCGAGCGTGTCGCCGCACTGATAGATCTGCCCGCCACACTCGATCGGGCCTTCGTGCTTGCAGCTCGCGCTGCACCCATCGCCCGACTCGGTGTTGCCGTCGTCGCAGCTCTCGGCGCCCTCGACCACGCCGTTGCCACACTCGCCTGGATCCGCGGTGTCGCCGTCGCCCGTGGGATCGCCGTCGCCGTCGCCCGCAGGATCGCCGTCGCCGTCACCCGTGGGATCGCCGTCGCCGTCGCCCACGGTGGTGATGCCCGAGGCCTCGGTGTCGCTGGTGCCGGCTGTGTCCGAGCTGGCCGAGCCGTCGTCACCCTTGCAGGCCGTCACCGAGAGCAGCACGGCGACGCCCAGACTCCAACTCCACGAACTCGACGTTGACATCAGCATGGCCCCACCCTAGCCGAGATCAGGCGCCGCAGCCAACAACTGATCGAACTCTCAGAGATCGAGCCGGAGCAGATCATCCCAGGTCTCGCGGCGGATGACCTCGCGTGCTTCGCCATCCTTGACGAACACCACTGCGGGCCGCGGGACCTTGTTGTAGTTGGACCCTAGCGAGTAACCGTAGGCGCCAGTGACCGGGGTCGCAATGATGTCGCCGACCGCGAGGTCGCTGGGCACCAGGCCGTCGCGGACCAACAGATCGCCTGATTCGCAGTGTTTTCCGACCAGGCGAATCGTCATCGGGCGCTCGGCACTCGTCGCGCGAGGCAGGAAGGTCTCGTAGCCGCTGCCGTACAGGACTGGACGCGGGTTGTCGCTCATGCCGCCGTCAACCGCCACGTAGGTACGCACGTTTGGGATTCGCTTGATCGTGCCAACCCGATACAGGGTCAGGCCCGCGGCCGCGACGATCGAGCGACCGGGCTCTGCCGTGATCCGCCCCGTGATCCCCTGCGCTGCACAGGCCCGGCGGATCGCCGCGCCCCAGTCCAAGATGTCGCTGCTCGACTCACCCTCGACATACGCGACACCCAGGCCGCCTCCGATACACAGCTCCTCGAGCCCCAGCGGGTTGAAGATCGGCGCGAGCACCTCGATGACCTTCTCGAACGAGGACACGTCGAACACCTGGCTGCCAACGTGGGCGTGGAGCCCGAGCAGGCGCATCGCGGGACTGGCCGAGGCTCGCTCGATCGCCGCCTGGGCGACCCCGGACTCCACGCCAAACCCAAATTTCGAGTCGTGTTGGCCCGTCTGCACGAACTCGTGGGTGTGCGCGACGACCCCGGGGGTGATGCGCAGCAAGATCGCTGGAGCAGGCAGACCTTCGGCGACCAGCGCCTCGATCCGGTCGAGCTCGTCGAACGAGTCGACGACGATCCGGTGGACGCCCTCCCGCATGGCGTAGCGCAGCTCGGCCTCGCTCTTGTTGTTGCCGTGGAACACCAAGGAGTCCGCAGGCACACCCGCCGCGAGCGCGACGTGCATCTCGCCACCCGACGCCACATCGATCTGCATCCCCTCTTCATGGGCGAGCTTGGCCACGGCGCGGCACAGGAACGCCTTGCTCGCGTAGGCGACACCATCCGGGAACGCCGCCCGGGCCGCCCGGCAGCGGGCCCGAATGTGGTCCTCGTCGTAGACAAACAGCGGCGTCCCAAACCGCTCGGCCAGCTCGACCGCGTCCAGACCCGCGATCTGTAGCCGCCCGTCGGCGGCGATCGAGGCGTTATCCGAGAGCAGAGAAGCGGGGAGGATGCTCATGCCCGCGGACACTACCCAGATCCGCCCCCCCTCACAAACCGCCCGCGACCCCCGCAAACTGGCCGACTTCGGCAACGTGCAGTGCGCCTGTGGGGGTCATCGTCGTGTTTAGCCCGGGTTGATGCCGACGCAGCAGCCGGTCTGGCAAAATTGACCCTCCTCGCAGTCGTTGATGTCGAGGCAGGGCGTGACGCCGTCGGGGCACGACGGCTCGTCGCAGTTCTCGGGCAGATCGTTGGGATCCTGGCCGAAGCACAGCTCGCACTCCTCGGGCATGCAGGGGTTGTTGCAGTTGTCGAAGAAGGTGCACGAGTCGCACGCGTCGAGGTTGTCGAGCGCACACTCGCCCCCGCCGAGGTACACGAACTGTCCGTCGACCTCGCAGCAGCCAAAGCAGTCGCAGCCGTTGGGCACCAGCGGCGTGCAGAAGTCCAGGCACGTCTGCGGCATCATGGCGTCGCACATCATGAAGTTGGGGTCGTACTCGCAGCCGATGTCGGCGCCAGGGTTCTCCGGGTCGCACTTGAGGTTCCACTCGCAGTGGTCGTCGCCGCCGCCCGAGTTCGAGTCGAAGTAGCAGTCGCCCTTGCAGTCGTTGTTCTGGCCGGGCAGGTTGGTCTTGAACGTGGACTCGTCATCGTCGCAAGGCGAGATGCACTCGGGATCCGCGAGGTCGATCTTGCCGTCGTTGTCGTTGTCGATCGTGTCGCCGCACTCGTAGACCTTGTTGCCGCACATGATGACCTCGGCGTCCAGGTTCTCGAGCAGGCAGGTGGACGAGCAGCCATCACCGTCGACGTTGTTGTTGTCGTCGCAGCCTTCTTCGGGGCCCTCGAAGCCGTCGCCGCAGACGTTGATCGTGCAGTCGGACAAGCACGCGAAGGTGTCGCCGTTGTCTGTGCCGTCGTCACACTCTTCACCGGGGTCGAGCACGCCGTCACCACAGGTCTGGGGATCGCCGTCGCCGTCGCCGGGATCGCCGTCGCCGTCGCCGGGATCGCCGTCGCCGTCGCCGTCGCCGTCGCCGTCACCATCGCCCGAATTGCTGTTGCTGCCGCTGTCACTCGGGTCGCCGTCGCCGTCGCCGGTCGCGGTCCCGGTCTCGCTGCCACCGGTGGCCGCGTCCGCGGCCCCATTGCCACCGCAACTCGAGAGTGACAGCAGGAGCCCAGTGCTCAGAACCAAAGAAAGTCGAGCTGTGCGCATCGGGGGGTTGGACAGCGCCGCCAACCAGAATTCTAGGTAGACGGACGATGATTGATCAGGGATTGATCAGGGGATTGATCAGGGATTGATCAGCGACTGATCAGCGCGGATCGAGGCCCCGACATGGACGTCCGGGATCCAGGCGGGCGAGCGAAGCGCGAACCTCATTCTCCACCGCGGAGTCGGGCCAGCGCTGCAGGTACAGCTCGTAGGCGCAGCGGGCCTCGTCCGTGCGCTTGGCGTTGCGTAGCAGTCGCGCCAGGTCCAGGAGGCCCGTTCGGGTCTGGCTAGCCCTGGGATAGCTCGACACCAACCGACGCAACACACTGGCCGCTTTGTCAGGTTTGCCGGCGGCGAGGAGCAGCTCGGCCTCACGCGCGAGCTGCGTTGCGGTGGGGTCGCTCGGGGCTCCGGCGGATGCGTGAAGCTCGATGTGCTCGACGCTCAGCACGGTCCGCTCGCCATCTTCACTGATCCACGCGGCCACCCCGTTGTGCAGCTTGACCGCGGCGGTGCGCTGCACCACTTCGATCGTGGCGCTGCCCTCGGCGACCTCGAGCTCGAGCCCCGGAAGACTGACCCGCAGCGCGCGGCCGGGGCTCGCCTCGACCTCGAGCTCATGGACGCCCTCACCGAGCGCGATCGACCACGGTCCGCGCACCTCGACCTGGGTGCTGGTGCGCAGGCTGACCGCGCTGTCGAGCGCGAGCGGAGGGATCGCGTAGGTCGGCGCCTCGAGGTTGATGTGGCGATGGTCCTGAGCGTCTGCGTGACCAGCTTGCTGGAGCGTGGGCGCAGCTTCGCGGGCGGAGAGCATGGGCCACAGCAGGCTCACCGCGACCAGCGAGGCCGCGAGCGCGATCGCGGCGCTCAGCATGATCGTGCGCCGAGCCTGGGCGCGACCGCGATGCTGCTCGAGCCCGGCCAGGACCGCCTCGGCGGTCACGTTGGTCGGCGCGATCGGCTGCTCGCGGGCGGCCGCGATGAAGCGCTGCAGCTCGGGGCGTGGCGTGGTCATGACCCACCACCGCTCGGCCCGTGGAACGCGACGCCGAGCGCCTGACACAGCAGCTCTTCGGCGCGCCGGGTTCGATACGAGACGGTGCTGACCGGGACCTCGAGCGCCTCGCTGGCTTCGAGCAGCGACATGCCCTCGACGACCCGGGCGATGAACGCCTCGCGCAGCTTGGGCGAGAGCTCACCGAGCGCGACGTAGAGCTGCTCGCGGTGCTCATGAACCTCGAGCTGGTCGTGCGGCGTGGTCTGGACCTGGGCGGGGATCTGGGTGGCTCGGAGCTCGCGGCGGCGCCTGCGTTGTTCGCTGTCCCACCAGTTGCGGGCCTTGTTGACCACGATTCGATACAGCCAGGTGTGGAGCTGGCTGTCCCCGCGGAACCGATCGAGGTTGGCGAACGCGGCGATGAAGACCTCCTGCACGAGGTCGTCGACCGACGCTGGATCGCCGGTCATGCGCTGGACCTGCGCGCAGACCCGGGCCTTGTGCAGCTCGAACAGCTCGCGCTGCGCCGCTGGATCATGCCGACGAGCACGGGCGACCAACCCCAGGATGGTCGCCTGCGTGTCCCCCTGCTTGTCTGGCAGGGGCAGCGCGTGAATGGTTGCCCCCGCGGGTTTTTCATCAGGCGCGTGGGGGTTGGCCACGGCCACCAGTGTAGACCGGCGCACGGACTGCAGACCGTGCCTAGCGAGGTAATTCCGACTTCTTTGGAATTGTGAGGCCAATCTCCAACGTCAACAGCCAGCGCACGTGCCCCCAGCGGAGCACGTCCTGGGTGCCGCGCGCGCGCAGTGCCGGAAATGTAGTCTCGACTCCCGTTCGAACACCCATGACCAGGTGCCCGAGTCGAAGCTGCGCGAGCGCACCCAGCTCACCGCCACCTGCCCACGCCGTGGCTGACTTGAGCTGCTCGGCGTGGGTCCACTTGATCACGGGCATCGCCAGAATCCCCAGCCACAGCTGCCCGCGTGCGACCGGGGCCCCGGCGGCGAGGCCGAGCCCGGCGTCGGCCTGGTGGACATCGATCTCGCCGGCCCAGCCGTGAGACCAGCGCACGCGCACCCGCGGCTGCAGGTGCTCGCCGAGCAGCCACGCCCCCGCACCGAGCCCCACGCCGAGCCCGGGATCGATCGCGCGCGGCGGTCCAAGCCCGACGTGGCCCTCGATGAGCATGAACCCGCGCGGTCGCTCGGGCGACGCCGCGGGAGGCTGCGATCTGTCAGCGAGGTCCGGCTCGCTCGGCTCGTTCGGCTCGTTCGCCTCGGCCGACTCGATGATCACCGCCAGGATCGACGCGAGCTCGCGGCTGCGGTCGGTCTCGGTCTGGCCGTTGAGCTCGACCGTTCGGCGCTCGGTGTTGGCGTGGCCGGGCCCGGTCAACGCGAGCTCGTAGCGGCCATCTTG
Organism: Enhygromyxa salina; assembly: GCF_002994635.1. Lineage (GTDB taxonomy): Bacteria > Myxococcota_A > Polyangia > Nannocystales > Nannocystaceae > Plesiocystis > Plesiocystis salina_B. Next base: position 27,124 of record NZ_PVNL01000089.1, read on the forward strand.
GCCGGCTTCAATGCTGATTCGCCACTGATCCAGCTCATCGCCCACGCGGGCGCGCAGGCCCAGCTGCAGCGCGACAGGATCGAGCCCGGCAGCGTCGAGCTCGTGTACGGCGCCGTCCGCTGGTGCGAGCGCCAGCATCGTGGTGATCACGGCCGAGTGAAGGAGCGCCCCGAGCAAGGCTTCAAGTGGTGCCACGACGGGCGAGAAAACACCAGCCAGACCGCCCGCAGTGGGCTTTGGTGGGCACTTTGGAATTGCAGGGATTGGCCCTGTCGAAGCCCCGTGAAGCCAACGACGACCTCTGTTGTTCTGCACGGGCTGCTCGCGGTCGCCTGTGTCACTGTCGGCTGTACGAAGGATCTCCCGGTCGGCGGCGAGCTTGGTGACGCCTGCACGCCCACGGACGACGAGCCGTGCATATCCGGGTTGGTGTGCGAGCCCAGGAACGGCGGCGACGATCCCTATGTGTGCGCCGGACCGGTCGAGCTGCGGGGCATGGTCGTCGACGCCCTCGACGAGACCCCGATCGCTGGTGCGCGGATCCTCGCGCTCGACGACACTGGGGCGCCCGTGAGTGACGTTGCGATCTCCGACGCCGCGGGCAACTACGCGCTGCCGATCTCGATCGCCCGAGACGCCGACGGCAACCCCGCGACCGCGCTCACGCTCACGCTCTCGGGCAGCGCCAAGGACTACCAGATCTATCCCAGCGGCCTGCAGCCAGCGTTTCCCGTCAGCACCGCGGAGGTCATGCCGGTCGAGGACGACCCCGACGACGACACCGACGATCATCTACAGGTGATCGAGAACGCCTCGACGACCGTGGGCTTGCTGCCGCTCGATGACGCCGACCAGGGTGGCTTCACGGTCATGGGTCGGGTGGCGGGCGAAGCCGATGACACCGGTGGCACCTTGGTCGTCGCCGAGGGCGGGCACCGCGTGTACACGGTCGCCGACCGCGGCGGCGCGTTCACGCTGTTCAACGTGGAGGCCGGCAGCACCACCGTCCGCGGCTACCGTGGCGGTCTGCAGCTGGTCCCCGAGACGCTCGACGTCAACGCCGACGTCTCGGGGGTCGTACTCGAGCTCGCGGGCGAGGGCCTCGCGAGCGTGAGCGGGAGCGTCAACATCGTCAACGCGCCCGGCGGCAGCGCGACCTCCGTGGTGTTGATCCCGAAGGCGCTGTTCAACCCGGTGTTCGAGTTTGGCCCGGTCCCCTACGGTCTGCGGGCGCCCGAGCCCGGGATCGCGGCCAACGTCAGCTCCGGCTGGACGATCGCGGATGTCCCCGAGGGCACGTACCTGGTGATCGCCTCGCTCGAGAACGATCTGTTGGTGCGCGACCCCGACACCAGCATCGCTGGCACCGAGATCCTCGAGATCACGGTCGGGGCTGGCGAGGACCTGGACCTGCAAGACAGCTTCAAGGTCACCGAGGCGCTGGGCGTGGTCAGCCCTGGGCGCGACGGACCCGAGGAAGTCAGCGGCGCGCCGGTGTTCGTGTTCGACGACGACAGCAGCGAGGATCGCTACGAGGTCGTCGTTCATGACGCGCTCGGGAACGAGATCTGGCGCGACGATCAGGTTCCTGGCGTGTCGGGCAGCGCGACGGTCTCCGTCGACTACGCCGGCCCCGAGCTCACGCCTGGCATGTACTACCGGTTCGTGGCCACGTCCTGGAAAGACGGCAACCCAGCCCCGAGCGCCCTGTCACGCACCGAGGACCTGCGCGGCGTCTTCGTGTACCGCTAGTCCGTGTCTCTGAAGTTCCTGGCGGAACTTCAGAGACACGGACCAGCTTCTGGATCTTGATGGAGGGGCTTCGCAGCCCCTCCCCCATGCCGACGGAGTCGTCATGGGGCCCCCACCCCGGCGGGCCGGCAGAGCCGGCCTCAATCTTGATGGAGGG
>NZ_PVNL01000090.1 GCF_002994635.1 Enhygromyxa salina
GCGGTGGTGGTGGCGGAGGCGGCGGCGGCACGACCGGCGTCGACGCTTCCGTCGGCACGGATGTCACGCCCGGGATCAGCCCAGACGGAAGCCCCGGTCGCGCGCCCAAGCCCGGGCGGGCCCCGGTCGCCGCGGGCACCGACGTGCGCAACCCCGGTCAGCCCACGCCGAGCGTAGGCACGGGCACCGACGTCGCTGCGCCTGCGCCGACGCGCGCGCGCCCAGTCCCCACGCCGGTCGCCGCGAGTCGGACCGATGTTGCTGCGCCGTCGCGCGCACGCCCCGTTCCCTCCGCCGCTCCGAGTCCCGGTCGGGCGCCGATCGATGCGCGTCGGATCGAGCCGAGCAAGCCGCCGCGGGCCCCAGTCGCCTCGGCGCGCACGCCCAGCGCCAGCCCAGCGCGCGCTCGCGTGCCGCAGGTGCAGGTCCACTCGAGCTCCCCGAACTCGACGCGGGCGACCTACTCGCCGCCAACGGCCCGCCGGGCGCCTGCCCCGTCGCGGGCGGTCTCACGCAGCGTCGGGACCAATCCCAACCCGCGCCCGACCTCGAGTTCGTCGCCGACCTACCGCACGTATTCGCCGCCCGCGAACCACAACAACCCGCGGCCGTCGTCGTCGAGCCCGTCGCGTTCGTCGAGCCCGTCGCCGTCGTACTCTCCGCCGCGTTCGTCGAGCCCGTCGCCGTCGTACTCTCCGCCGCGTTCGTCGAGCCCGTCGCGTTCGTCGAGCCCGTCGCGTTCGTCGAGCCCGTCGTACTCCCCGTCGCGTTCGTCGAGCCCGTCGCGTTCGTCGAGCCCGTCGCGTTCGTCGAGCCCGTCGCGTTCGTCGAGCCCGTCGCGTTCGTCGAGCCCGTCGCGGTCATCGAGCCCGTCGCGGTCATCGAGCCCGTCGCGGTCATCGAGCCCGTCGCGTTCCCGCTGAGCGCTCCAAACAAAAAGACAGCCGGGCACAGCACCGGCTGTCTTTTTTGTTGGAGCGTCCGGCGGTCTAGAACCGACCGACCATCGCTACGCCACCGCCGCCGCCGGGCACCATGGTGGGCACGACCGCGGTCTCGGGGGCCCACCGCTCCCACTTCTTGTACTTGATGCGGTTGCCGACGCCGACGCCGAGCAGCAGCAGCCCGAGGCCCGTGGAGGCGACCGCGAGCGGGACCAAGAAGTCGCGCTGGGGGGCGAGCTTGCAGCTGAGCGCCGAGTCGAAGTCGCAGCGGGTGATCAAGATCGAGGTGACGATGAACCCGGCGCCCAGGCCAGTGACCAAGCCGCCGGTGATCAGCATGCCCTTGCCGTTCATGGGGTACTGGTCCTTGGGGCCCCAGGTCGGCTCGGCTGGGCGCATCGGACCTTCGGGGGTAATCGAGAGGTCGGCTTCCTCCTCTTCCTCCGCTTCGGACTCGTCGGACTCTTCTTCCTCGGGCTCGGGCTCTTCGACCTCGGGCTCTTCGACCTCGGGCTCTTCAAGCTCTTCGGGCGCTTCGACCTCGGGATCCTCGCCCGCTTCGCCGTCGGTGACACCCTCGGGCTCCTCACCCTCGACACCCTCGGGCTCCTCGCTCTCGTCCCCGACATCCTCTACCGGCTGCGGCTCCAGCGGCGCCGGAGCGGGCGCCGCGGCTGGGGCCGCGACTGCACCGTTGACCGGCGCGAGGGTCAACGCAGTGGCGAGCACGGAAGAGGTGATGCGGAGGCCGAGCTTGGTAGCGTTCATGGCGTTCGAGTCGCAGGCAATGTCCGACGCGTGCCGGCGAGTATGGTACGGCTGACGTCGCGTACACAACCCCTAGAGGCAGCCTCCCTTACGCAGCAGCTGCCAAGCACGGTGTGCCGGCGAACATACCCAACGCCACAGCCCATCTGCGCGCTGTCTGGCCACGATCGGGCTGAAATCTAGCTGCCGCCGTCCAGTGGATTGCGCGCCGCCCGGTGCTCGACAGTCCGAGCCATGATCGTAGACTCGCAAGATGCCGATGCTCGCTGACATCGATGATCCCCGGCCCTCGCGGGCTCGGGGATTCCTGATCGGGGCAGCGATCGCCGTGCCAGTCGGGCTGTTGTTCTGGTGGTTCGCCAGCAGCTGGCTCCCGGGCCTGATCCTCGGCAACGCGGTCGAGTATGACGCCCGCCTGCGCCAGGAAGACGCGTATATGCAGGCTGTGTGCGCGAACATGGACCTCGCGCGCGACCAGTCGCTGTGCGAGTGCGTGCTGGCGGTCGAGTACCCGTCGCTCGATTGCCGGCTGCCCTTCATGCACTGGAGCCTCGTGCAGATGGTCGACCAATGCAGCGACGAGGCGGTGTTCGAGCAGTCTCTGTCGTTTTGCTCGTGCGTGCGCAGCCTCGACGAGCAGCTCGGCGCGGTCGCGCCCGACACCAAGGAGGCCCGGCAGATCGTGCAGACCTACGCGGGCTGCACCGAGCTCGCGGACGCGCTGTTTTTGCCACCCGTCGGCGAGCTCTGACCCGCGCCCGCCCATGAGGCAGCACACGGCTTGGGGCCAAAGCCGCGTCGGGCGTGAAATCGCGGCGGTCCCACGCCGTTGACGCGGCGCGCTGGCGCGTCCTACATTCCGCGCCAATCGTGCTCGCCGACGTCGGCACCGACGCCGCGCGCGAGCCACCGAGGACCCCCATGCTGAAGAAACTCGTCACGGCCGCGCTGTTGTCCCTACCCCTGTTGCTCTCCACCGCGTGCGACGACGAGTTCACGGTCTCGTCCAAGGAGCTCAAGCCAGGTGGCCTGTATGTCACCTACGTCCAGCCGCAGGACTGCTCGGGCTGTGACGCGCTCAATCGTGGGGACCTGATCCAAGAGGTCGACGGCACCCCGGTCAAGACCACCGACGAGCTGCTGGCCAAGAACATCACCGACGGTCAGCCGCACAAGATCAAGTTCTTCGACAAGAGCGCCGACAACGAGCTCAAGGAGATCGAGATCACCGCCACGCCCAACAACTCGATGACGCCGGTCAAGGACGCGCCACCGGTCTGGACGGTCGGCGCCGACGAGCTCAACGAAGCGCCGAGCTGGGCGCGACGCCGCCTGTTTGGTCACGCCTCGCCGCAGCTGCTGCTCGTCAACTCCGACGGCGGCTTCGTCAACGGCCGCGACCTCTACGGCAAGAAGGTCCTGATGGTGTTCTTCGACTGGGCCGCGTCGTCGGATCGCCAAAACGGCGCGCTGTCGATGCAGGTGCTGCAAAAGGCCCAGGCCGACCTCAAGAACAAGGGCGTCGAGATCGTGTTCGCCCAGATCGCGCATCCGCAGCAACGCGAGATCGCGCCGATGAACGACACGGATCTGCGCAAGTTCTTCACCGACAACCAGGTCGGCCCGGCCGAGGGCGGTCCGCTGCCGCCCCCGCCCATGTACCGCATGCCCAACAAGACCGAGGACAACCCCACGCGGGTGCTCGGGCTCGAGGGCGCGTTCACGTACTACGAGGCGATCGGCGAGGCGCCGAACATCTTCCTGCTCGACGAGCACGGGATCATTCGCTGGCACTCGGCCGGCGTCACGCCGGACCCCGAAGGCAAGATCGCCGTCGACATGGTCTACACGATCAACGCTGCGGTGCTGTTCGCCCTCAATAGCCTGTGATTGGGTCGCGCTCGCCCTGGCTCGTCGCCCTGATGTTCGGGGCGGCGTTGCTGGGATGCCAGCCGGAGGAGCCGGCGCCAATCTCGAGTACGGGAGCCGCCGAGGTTGTCGAGCCTGTCGTGGAGAAACCGGTGGCCGAGGAGAGCAAGCCGGTCACGGCGGGGATCCTGCTGGGCGACAAGACCTGGCTCGAGGCCGAGCAGCTGCTCACGCCCGAGACCATCGTGGTGATCCCGCTCGGCGCCGCATCCAAGGAGCACGGGCCGCACCTGCGGCTCGACAACGACCTGACCCTGGCCAACTACTTCGCCGCGCGCGTGCTCGCGCAGGCCGAGGTCGTGATGTTGCCGACGGTCCCCTATCACTATTATCCAGCGTTCTCGGAGTACCCAGGGTCGACCACGCTGCGACTCGAGACCGCGCGGGATCTGATCGTCGACATCGTGCGCTCGGTCGCTCGGCACGGGCCGCGACGGTTTTATGTGGTCAACACGGGGGTCTCGACCAACCGTGCGCTCGAGCCCGCGGCCGCGCAGCTGCTGGCCGAGGACGGCGTGGTCCTGCGCTACACGGATCTGCTGCAGGTCGCGGGCCCGGTCGAGCGCGAGCTCGCGGACCAGCCAGGTGGCACCCACGCCGACGAGATCGAGACCTCGATGCTGCTCTACATCGCGCCGGACCGGGTCGACATGAGCCAGGCCGTGGCCGACTACCACCCGCGCGGGGATCGGGGCTGGCTGACGCGTGATCCCGACGGCGAGGGCACCTACTCGAAGACGGGGATCTGGGGCGACCCCACGCTCGCGACCCGGGCCAAGGGCGAGCGGGTCGTCGAGGCGATCGTCGCGGGCATGCTGGCCGACATCGAGGCCCTGCGCGACGCCGCGCTCGACTCAGACGATTGACGCGATCGCTGCCCGGATCCGCGAGATCGCTTCAGTGATCGTCGCGTCGTCGTGATGGCGGTTGGTGACCAGGCGAACGTGGCGGGGCGGCCGGTTGCTGGCGATCACGCCGTGCTCGGCGAACAGCTCGATGATCTGCTCGGTCGAGCGCCCGGTCGCCGCGTGGTCGACGTAGACCATGTTGGTCTCCACGGTCGTCATGTCGACGCTCAGGCCGGGGAGCTGCGCGAGCCCTTCGGCGAGCAGCCGCGCGCGTGCGTGATCCTGCGCGAGCCGATCGACCATGGTCTCGAGCGCGACGATCCCCGCCGCCGCGATGATGCCCGCCTGGCGCATGCCGCCGCCGAGCCGCCGCCGGACATGCCGCGCTTGCTCGATGAACGCCCCGTCACCGGCGAGCACCGAGCCGAGCGGGCAGCTCAGGCCCTTGGTCAGCGCAAACATGACCGAGTCGACCTTCGCGGTGTAGGTGGTCACGCTGACACCCGCCGCGATCGCTGCGTTGAAGATCCGGGCGCCGTCGAGGTGCACCGCCAGGCCGCGCGCGCGGGCCAGCTCGCACAGGCGATCGTGCAGCGCGACGGGGATCACCCGGCCGCCGCTGCGGTTGTGGGTGTTCTCCAGGCACAGCAAGCGCGGGGTCGGGTAGTGGATGTCACGCTCGCGGATCGCCGCGTCGACCCGCTCGGGGTCGAGCATGCCGGCCTCGCTGGCAACCGGCCACGGCATCAAGTGCGCCACGGAGCCGAGCGAGCCGACCTCGTAGTGGAAGATGTGCGAGTCGGCGTCGAGGATCACCTCGCTGCCGGCCGGGGCGTGGACGATCAGCGCGATCAGGTTGGCCATGTGGCCGCTGATCGCGAGCATGGCCGCGGGCTTGCCCATCGCGGCCGCGGCCATCGCCTCGAAGCGCTTGACGGTCGGGTCGGCGTCGTAGGTGTCGTCCCCGAGCTCGGCGCTGGCGATCGCCTGCAGCATCGCGGGCGTCGGCAGGGTCTGGGTGTCGCTGCGCAGGTTGATCGGCGCGGTCGAGTTCATTGGCGCTCACGCAATTTTTTGTAGGCCCGGATCCCGAGCATGAGGGACACCCCCAGAACCACCAGGCCGCCGACGCCCCACGCGATGCTCATCGCCGACTTGAACACGGCCAGAAACACGATCGCGACCATGAACATGGTCCCGATCTCGTTGAACATGCGCAGTCGCGCGCTGGTCCAGGTCGAGCGCTTGTCGGCTTGGCGACGGCGGATCGCGCCGCACCACAGCGTGTAGCCGATCAACCCAGCGAGCAGCGCAAACTTGATGTGCAGCCAGCCCGGGATCGCGCCCAGCCGGGCCAGGTGCACGACCATCGAGATCCCCCCGAGCAGCGTCAGGATCATCGCCGGGACCGTGATGATCTGCCACAGGCGCCGGGCCATGAGCTCGAGCTGTGGCTGCAGGATCTCGCGCTCGTGCTCGGGCCGCTGCCCCGCTTCGGCGTGATAGACAAACAGGCGCACGATGTAGAACAGCCCGGCGAACCAAGAGATGAACCCGACGATGTGCAGGGCCTTGGAGAGCGTGTAGTCCATGCGCTGCCAGCCAGCTCTAGCTCGGCAGGACCGAGGCGATCTCTTCTACGATCGCGTCGGCGGCCGCGGCGGGGTCGGGGGCGGTGTGGATCGGGCGGCCGACGACCAGGTGAGTGGCGCCCGCGGCGATCGCTTTTGCGGGGGTCATCACGCGCTTTTGATCACCGACGTCGGCGCCAGCGGGGCGGATCCCCGGCACGATCTTGAACAGATCGGGCGCGACCGCGACGACCGACTCCAGCTCCTGCCCGCTGCAGACGAGGCCCGCGCAGCCAGCCTCGGCGGCGGCCTGGGCCCGGATCTTCACGAGCTCGGCGGGGCTGCGGGTGTGCCCGGCCTCGCGGCAGGCCTGCGCGTCTTGGCTGGTCAGCACCGTGACCGCGAGGATCCCCGTGCTGTCCCCGGCCTGGTCCACGCACGCGCGCAGGTGGGCGATTCCCGAGCCGGCGTGCACGGTCACGAAGCGCGCGCCGAGGCTGCTCGCGCTGCGGATCGCTCCGGCCATCGTGTTGGGGATGTCGTGCAGCTTGAGATCCAGGAACAGCTCGAGCTCCGGGTGGCGCTCGCGGAGCTCGCGGACGATCCCCGGCCCCTCGGCGACAAACAGCTCGAGCCCGATCTTGAGCATGCCGACGTGGCCGGCGAGCCGGTCAGCGAGCGCCAGCGCGGACTGACGATCCGGGACATCGAGAGCGACGATCAAGCGCGAGCGGGCGGTGGACATTGGTTGGGAACGTATGAGATCGGGCCTGCGCTGGCCAGCGCTCTGGCCAAGCCCCAGTGGGTCCGGCAAGCTGCGTGGGTGGTCGGCCGCGAGTCCCTCGACCTGCTGCTGCGCGAGGCGGTCGCGGCTGGTGTCACGCCTGGGTGTGTGGCGCTGGTCTGGCGCGACCAGTCGCTGTGCTACGCGGGCGCCCACGGGGTGACCGCGCGGGTTGGGGCCGCTGAGCCGCGGCCGGTCAGCCTCGACACGATCTACGACCTCGCCTCGCTGACCAAGGTGCTGTGCACGACCACGCTGGTCGCTCGGGCGGTCGGGCTTGGCCAGCTGCGCCTCGACGACCGGCTGCCGCGCGGGCTCGAGATCGGCGAGTACCGGCCCACGCTGCAAGATCTGCTCGAGCACGCGAGCGGCCTGGTGGCGCACCGAGAATTCTTTCACGCGCCGTGGTCGCTGGGGATCGATCAGCGCGAGGCGCTGCTGGCGGCCGTACGCGTCGTGCCGCTCGCCGCGGCCCCGCGCGAGCGGGCGATCTACACGGATCTGGGCTTCTTGTTGCTCGGCGCCTGGCTCGAGCAGCTCGGGGGCGCGCGGCTGGATCGGTTGTTTGCGGAGCAGATCACGAGGCCGCTGGGGCTCGCGGACCTGGTGTTCTTTGGCGGCGCGACGCCGCTCGAGCGCGACGACGTCGCCGCGACCGAGGTCTACGACGCGCAGCTGCACGGCGGCGAGGCTCAAAACTGGTATGCGATCCGCGAAGCCGCGGGGCAGCCGGTCGCGCGGGGGCTGGTGCATGACGACAACTGTCTGGTCATGGGTGGTGTGGCTGGCCACGCCGGCTTGTTTGGCGCTGCGATGGGGGTCCTCGGCCTCGCGCGGGCGTGGCTCGAGCGCAGGATCCCTGGCCTCGACACCGACGCAGGCGCGCAGGTCTGGGAGGCCTTCACCACCCCCTCGACGGTCGCAGGATCCACGCGGCGGCTGGGCTTCGACGGCGTCAGCCCCGACGGCAGCGGCTCGACGGGGACGGCCCTCTCGGCTGGCGCGATCGGGCACCTCGGGTTTACCGGGACCAGCGTGTGGATCGACCCGGTGACGGCTGGGATCTATGTGCTGCTGAGCAACCGCGTGCACCCGACCCGCGACAACCCGCGGATCCGCGAGCTGCGTCGTGGCTTCCACGAGCTCGCGGCTCGACTGGCTGGCCCGTGAGCGGGCGTCGAGCCAGTCGACCACCGAGGACCCCTTCGGTCGTCGTCCGAGCGCCGAAGCTGTCTGCCGACCGTTGCACCCTTCAGTCGAGCGCTTGTTGGCACAGCGGCCCGTCAACACGCAAGAGCAGCTTGCTGTGCTCGGAACCAGCGCTCGGCTCGTGGTGCAGCTTCCCGCCAGCATCGATCCAGGCGACGACTGAACCAGCGCAGGGGACCTCTGTCGAGCGAGGCTTGCCGTCCTCGTCCCAGTGGCGGTAGGGAGGCTCGACCATCGTCGCCTGGTCCTTCATGGCTTCGCGCAGCTCGGGGGGGTTGTGGTGGCAGCGCGGCGTCAGCTGCGTGCAGATCAATCGACACTGTCCGCCTCGCCGGGCTGCGACGAGGTGCTCTGTCTGCGGGTGCTCGTAGCCATTGTTGGTGCCGACCGAAACGACGCTCAGCTTGGCATTCACAGCGGTGTACAGCTGCTCGTACTCCGTCCACTCAGTGCCCCCCTCCGTCGCGTGTCCGCAGTGATGGGGCACGCGGATCGCCTCTGCGCGCAGCAGCTCGGGGTTGCGTCCGTCGAGTCGCTCCCACGAGCCCAAGGGCGCGTCACCACCGATGAGGACTGCGCTGTCCCCACGCGTGATCCGCAGCACCGCAGACAGCATGTTTTTTTCCGGGCGCGGGATAGCGATCGAGCCCAAGGTAGACACGGTCGATCTCACTGGCGTGGTTGCGGAGAAAGCCGAGCATGCCGCGAATGTGATCAATGTCGAGGTGCGAGGCGATCACGTCACTGTTCTGAATCTCGTGATTGTTGATGAAGAGCTCGAGGACATACTGGTCCGCGACATCAAAGACGATCGCGCCGCCCTCGCCCTCGGGTGGGATGATGACCGAGCAATCTCCCTGGCCGACATCGAGGAAGTAGATACCAATGTCCCGAGAGTTCCGAGCGCTCGGCGAGCTCATCGACGGCCTCATCGAAGGCATCGGTGGTGCGCAGGCCGTCCATTCGTGTCGAGTGTACCCCGGCCCCTGGGAGCGAGCACCCGTGCTCGAGGCCCGGGCGATCCGCTGCTGGGGCCTGGGCGAGTGTCTGCAGCTTTCGCTGAAAACTCGGAGGCGCGCGCAGGACTCGATACCGTGCGCGCGATGCGATCCCTCCGTCCGCTCGCGCTGTGCGCCCTCCTCACTGTTCCTACCCTGTCTGCCTGCGCAGGGCGGACCCCCTATCCCAGCGTGACCGGCGACGCGCTGGAGCTCGACACGGTCGTGCTCTACCGCAACGGCGTCGGCTACTTCGAGCGCCGCGGCAAGGTCGACGGTGATCTGTTGCGCCTGCGGGTCCGCAAGGACCAGGTCAACGATCTGCTCAAGAGCCTGACGGTCGTCGACGAAGACGGCAAAGCCGTGAGCGTCTCGATGCCGCTGGATCCCCAGACCTGGGCGAGCGTGGCGATGGCGACGCTGGCCCCGGGCAACGGCTCGCTGCCAGCGGTGCTCGACTCGCTGCGCGGAACCGAGATCACCGCGCGCACCACTGGCCGCTACATCCGCGGGCGGATCGTGATGGTCGAGCGGATCATCAACGAGCCCGACCCCGAGCTGGGCAGCCTCGCGCGCGGCGGCGGCCCCGGCCAGACCGCCGACACCCGCGACTGGAAGCTGACCTTGCTCTCGCGCGGGCAGCTGGAGGTCGTGCGCCTGTCCAAGGTCAAGGGGATCACGCTGCACGACGGCGACTTGGCCATGCAGCTGCACCGCAGTCTCGACGCGTCGGCTGGCGAAGGCATGTTCGAGCAGGTCGACATCGAGATCCGCCTGGTCGACGCCCGCAGCCACCGGCTGGTGGTCAGCTATGTCGTGGGCTCGCCGATGTGGAAGCCGACCTATCGGGTCGTGCTGCCCAAGGACGCCAAGGGCGAGGCGCTGCTGCAGGGCTGGGCGGTCGTCGACAACATCTCGGGTGAGGACTGGGACGAGGTCTTGCTGAGCCTGACCTCGGGCGCGCCGATCTCGTTTCGCTATGACCTGCACACGCCGCGCGAGGTCTACCGGACCGACATGACCGCGAGCGCGGCCGACAAGCGGGCCGCGGTCGCGCTCGGCGAGACCAGCTGGGGCGACGAAGAAGAGCTGTACGCGGAGGAGCCGATGCCGGAGCCCGAGCCGGCCGCGGCCTACGACATGCCATCGGGGGGCGCCTACGACTTCGACGATGACATGATCGAGGGCGAGCTGCGTGAGGAGGGCAAGCGCGGTGGCCGAGCCGCTCCGCCGCCCAAGGCCAAGCCCAGCTCGGCGACCAGCAGCACCCGGTGGAAGAACGAGGCGGTCGGCAACAACCGCGACTTCACGTCCACCGTCGACGCGACCGGGATCGATGTCGACACCCTGCGCCGCAGCACCATGGCCTCGTCCCGCTCGCAGCGGATCTCTGGGCTCACCCGGGTCGACCTGCAGGATCCGGTGACCGTGCCCGACGGCACGTCGACCATGGTCGCGCTGATCAACGAGTCGGTGAAAGCCGAAGAGACCTTTCTGTTCAAGCCCGGCGGCGCGGGCTACGGCTACGAGGCCAACCCCTACCGGGTCGTGCGGTTCACCAACTCGACCGAGTACGTGCTCGAGCCCGGGCCGATCTCGATCTACTCCGGGGGCAGCTTCGTCGGCGAGGGCCTGTCCGAGGCCGTCGGCGCCGGGACCTCCGTGACGATCCCCTTCGCCGTCGAGACCGACGTGCTGGTGACCTCGTCCACCCAGTACAGCGGCCAAGAGATGACCGTGACCCGGATCGTCCGTGGCGTGCTCGAGGTCGAGAGCTTCTACCAGACCACCACGACCTGGGACGTGCGCGGGCCGGCCAAGCCCGATGGCTTCACGGTGTTGATCCGCCAGCCCCAGACCGGCTCGAACTACGAGCTGGCCGAGCGGCCCGAGGGCACCGAGGACCTCGAGGGTGCGTGGCTGATCCCGGTCGCGGTCGCGGCCAACCAGCGCAGCGCGACGATGAAAGTGGTCGAGCAGACCCCCTCGAAGATCAGCATTGCGATCTGGGATCAGCAGGCGCTCGCGCTGCTCGAGAAATTCCTGAGCGCCGACAACCTCGACGCGGCCGCGCGCAAGAAGCTGCAGCCGATCGTCGACATCCGCCGTGACATCGGCCGGATCGACACCGAGGTCGACGGCCTGCGCCGCCAGCAAGCCGAGCTCGAGCAGCGCGCGGATCAGACCCGCCGCAACCTCGACAGCATCAAGAAAGACGCCGCCGCCGGGTCCCTGCGCCAGAAGCTCAACAAGCGGCTCGAGGAGTTCTCGAGCGAGGCGGACGCCCGGGGTCGGCAGATCGTCGAGCTCGAGAGCAGGCGGCTCGAGAAGAAGATCGAGCTCGAAGACATGATCCAGGACCTGGATCTACGCGCCCCCATGACGCCCGGTAAGGACGGGCCCAAACCGAAACAGCCCGGGCCGAAGGCCGAGCAGTAGCGGCTACTCGGCGGTGACGAGCCCAAGCCGGATCGCCTGGCGGACCAGCCCGGCGACGTTGCGGCAGTCGAGCTTGGCCATGATCCGACCGCGGTGCCCCTCGATCGTCTTGACGCTCAAGTGCAGCTGCTTGGCGATCTCGGGGCTCGACTTGCCCTCGCCGACCAGGGTCAGGACCTCGCGCTCGCGCTTGGTCAGGCCGTCGCCGGGATCTTTGGTCTCGGCGGGGGTCTCGCCTCGGCTGTCGCGCAGCAGGATCATCGCGATCGCGGGCGAGAAGAACGCCTCGCCGCCGTCGACCGCCCGGATCGCCTTGACCAGATCCGACAGGCCCGAGCCCTTGAGCAAGTAGCCGCTCGCGCCCGCGCGGATCGCTGGGCGAACGTACTCCTCGCCGTCGTACATCGACAAGATCAGGACCTTGGGCGCGTCGGGCTTCTCGCGGATCTCACGGGTCGCGTCGACGCCGTTGAGCTTGGGCATGTTGAGGTCCATGACCACCACGCTGGGCTTCAGTCGAGCCGCCGCGTCGACCGCCTCACGCCCATCCGCGACCTCTCCGACGACCTCGAGATCCTCGGTCGCGGTCAGCAGCGCCTTGAGGCCTTCACGCACGATCGTGTGGTCTTCGGCCAAGAGCACGCGGATCGTCTTGTCGGGCATCGGGGCCAGGCTAGCACGACTGCGCGGCCGCATGTCGGGTGCCGCCCGTCGATCCGGGACTAGGGCGCCGCCAACCCAGCCGTGGTCAGGCGGTCTCGGTCTTGACCGGTAGCTCGACGTGGATCGACGCGCCCACACCTGGGGTCGCGCTGATCTCGATGGTCCCGCCGAGCAGCTCGACGCGCTCGCGCATGCCCTCGAGCCCGCGGCGGCCCTTGGCGCGGACCTTCTCGACGTCGAAGCCCTCACCATCGTCGGCGATCTCGATCGCAATGCGATCGTGGATCGAGCCGGCGTCGAGCCGGCGCAGGTAGATCTCCACGCAGTCGGCCTTGGCGTGGCGGGCGATGTTGGTCAGGCTCTCTTGCACGATCCGATACGCCGCGGTCTCGACCCCCGTGTCGACGCCGGGCCTGTCGAGATCCTCGAACGCGTAGTCGATCTCGACGCCGGTCCGCTCGGAGAAGTCGTCGCAGTGCCGCTCGACCGCGCCCTGCAGCCCGAGATCATCGAGGACCGCGGGCGCGAGCCGATCGACGACGCGACGGATCTCCTCGAGCGTCGAGTCGGCCAGCTGCATGGTTCGGGTCGCCATGGTCTTGGCGCTCGCGTTGCCGGCCAGCTCGGCGAGCAGCTGCAGGTTGATGCGGATCGCCGTGAGCGCCTGCCCGGCCGAGTCGTGGAGCTCGCGCGACAGCGATCGGCGCTCGGCCTCCTGCATCGCGACCGCGCGGCCCGACAGCTCGCGCAGGCGCTGCTCCTTGTCACGCACCTCCTCGAGCGCCTCTCGCAGCTGCGACGAGCGCACCGCGACCGTGGCTTCGAGGTTGGTGTTGAGGTGCTCGAGCGCGCCCTGTGACGCGTCAATTCGCTGCTCGGCCTCGATGATCGCCTTGAGCGGCAGCGCGTACATGACCCCGGCGAGCAGGGCCCCGAGCGCGGCGAAGCCCAGGAAGATCAGCGAGGCCTGCCGCTCGACGTCGCGGGAGGTCACGCCCACCCACACGCGCCCGACCTCGCGCTCGAGCTCGATCGGCTCCCAGTACCAGAGCAGCTTGCGATCCTCGGGGCCCGGCGGCGCCTGGCCCAGCTCGATCAGGCGCCCGTCCTCGTCGGTGAGATCGATCCGCACGATGCTCTGGTGCTGGGTCTGCAAGCTGACGTGACGCAGCAGCTTGGGCGCGTCGTAGCGCCACAGCACCGGCCGCTGTTGGGCCTCTTCGTGGATCAGCTCGGCGACCAGCTTGGCCGTGGAGCTCGCCCGCGTGCGGATCGTCTTGACGCCCATGCCCAGGTACACGAGCGGCGCCGAGATCGCGACGACGACCAACAAGAAGAACGCGAGGGGCCCGAGTCGAGCCGCGAGGTAGCGCTCGAGGTTCACCCCGACGCCAGCGAGCCCGCTCGCGTCGGTCTCGGCCTGGCCCCGATCCCGATCCCGATCCGTCACCCGGACACTCTACCCAGAATCGAGCTGCTACAGCTCGATTCCGAGGGGCCCGCAGATCTTCTCGAGCGTGGCCTTGTCCTTGGACGTCATCTTCGCGTAGGCGGCCTTGGCCTTGGACGCGCTGCCCATCTTGCACGCGGCCACGCCCATCAAGTTGAGCGCGTCGCCGCTCTGATTCTGGTCGTACGCGTCCTTGGCCAGGCTGTAGGCCTTCTTGTTGTCGCCCGTCATCGAGGCCTTGCGCGCCGCGGTCAGGGCCTCGCCGGGCGGGAGCTTGGGCTCGGCCGGCGGCTTGGGCTTGTCGTTGTTCTGCTTGGGCTTGTTGTTGGTCTTGGGCTTGGGCGCAGGCTCGGGATCCGGCTCGAGCTCGAGGTCTGGCTCGGCTGCGCCGGTCTCGGCCACGAGCTCGCCGCCGTCGTCCTCGGCGCCAGCATCGGTCGCCGCGGCAGCGCCAGCGTCGTCCGCCACTTCGGGGACCAGCTCGGGACCCGAGTCCGCGCCCGCGTCGGTGTTGGCGGCCGGCTCGGTCTTGCCGGCGGTGTCTTTGCTGCCCGCGTCGCCGGCGACTTCTTTCTTGTCGTCCTTGCCCTTGTCACCGGTCGTGCTGGCCCAGAAGATCCCGATGCCGATCACAGCCGCGAGCGCGCCGACGATGCCGATGATCAGCCCGGCCTTGTTCTTCTTCTCTTCTTGCTCGGCTGGCGGCTGCTGGTAGCCCTGCGCCGCGTAGCCGGCCTGCGGGTGGCCATGACCTGGGTGACCGGGATGACCCTGATGACCGGGATCGTGCTGCCCGGCCATCGGCGGAAACCCTGCGCCGCTGCGCATCGGCCCGAGATCCTCGACGGACATCGAGGGCAGATCGCTCGACGACGACATCGCGCCGTAGTTGTCGTTCGCGGCCCGCGGTCGCTCGATGTCGACCGTCTGGCGATCGACGTTGTCGGTCAGCGTGAGGTGGTAGTCCCCGATCTGGATCAGGTCGCTCTCACGCAGCTGCGTGGGCTGGTTGATCGGGACGCCGTTGACCTTGACCCCGTTGTAGGAGCCGAGGTCGTGGATCAGCCAGCCCTCGTCCTGGAAGATCAGCTTCGCGTGGCTGCGCGATACATTCTGCTCTGTGAGCTGAATTGTATTGTGCGGCCTACGTCCGATTGTCACTTCCTCGGTGCCGAGGTTGACGACGGTCGTAGCGCCTTCCAGATCTTCGATGATGAGCCTCACGGCCACCGCTCCTGTAGGCTATTGATCACGGCCTAAAACTGTCAAGTTGCTTGGGTGGGGGGAAGTAGGTGATCCCGCTAGATACCCGCGATCGTGTCGCAGGTGGGGTGTCACGAGGCTCGGCAATTTCAGCGTGGATCGCCCGCTCCGGGGGACGGTCCGCAGTTTGGGCCTCGGCGACGCTGCCGCTGACGACCGCGAACAGGCGAGCACTGTACATCGGAACCCCTGGTTTGCGGGCTCGGGTCGTTGGGGTGGTGGTCATCGAGCGCCCGCGAGCACCCGCGAGAGCGGGTAGATCGCAACGCCCTGCTCGCGGAGTCGGGGCAGCTCGTCGCGCAGCACTTCTACCATCTCGATCGACGGATGGGCGATCGCCACGGTCGGCTGTTCGCGAGCGTAGGCGGCGGCCTCGTAGAGGGCCGCCCGGATCGCAGCGTGACCAGGCTCGTGGTCGAGGAACACCTTGCGCGAGATCGTGGGGACCCCGGCGGCCTCGGCCTGGGCGGCGGCCACGGTCTCGGGGGTCGTGCGCGAGTCGAACAGGTACAGCTGGCGCTCGCGCAGCACGGGCATCAGGGCCGCCATCGCGTCGGAGTCGGCGCTCAGGCGCGAGCCCATGTGGTTGTTGACGCCGACCGCAGTGGGCACGCGCTCGAGCCCGGCGCGCAGCTTGGCGCGCAGCTGCTCGGGGCTGTCGCTGGCGAGCAGGAAGGTCTCGCCAGCGTCGACGCCACCCATGGCCTTGGGATCGAGCGGCTCCATCGGCACGTGCAGCAGGATCTCGCGGGGCCGGCGGTGATCCGCGCGCAGCCGCTGTTGCACGCCGTCGGCGAAGATCGAGTCGGGCAGCACGCTGAAGCTCAGCTCGAAGCGCAGCGCGAGCAGCTTCTCGAACAGATCCAGCTCGCGGCCGACGTCGTCGATCACGATCGCCAGGTGACCGTCGGCCTGGTCCCACGCCAGGGTCAGGTCGCCTTCGTCGGCGCTCCACTGCTCGGCGTCGCGCACGGCCCACGCGGCCATCCGGTCGCGGATCGCCTGGTCGCGCGGGTCGACCGGGCGCGGCTCGGGGGGCGAGGACACCAGCAAGAACAGCGCGCCGGCCAGGATCACCCAGATCAGCAGCATGCAGGCGGCGAGCGGGAGCTTGCGGTTGGAGGAGCGCACAATCCGGCGATACCACATGCCCCCGGCTATCGCGTGTTTTTGGCGAGAACCCAGGCGCGCATGCCCGAGCTGGGGCGGGTCGCCTACACTCGGTGGATGCGGACCTCATCGATCTGTGGCGCGGGGCTGTGCCTGCTGCTGGGCGGGCTCGCGGGCGCGAGCTTGCAGTCGGCGCTCGCGGCCCCCGACGAGCCTCCCGCCGTTCGGCCCGCCGTCGAGCCGGTCGTGGCGGCGGGGCCGGAGTACTCGCGCTACCACAAGCTCGACCGGTTCGCGCGGGCGCTGGCGATCATCGAGCAGTACTACGTGCGCCCGGTCGACGGCGACGCGCTGATCGACGCCGCGCTGTCCGGGCTGGTCGCGGATCTGGATCCGCACACCAACTACCTGGCCCCGGCCGACGCCAAGCTGCTGCTCGAGGACACCGAGGGGCGGTTTGGCGGAGTTGGCCTGGTGGTGACGCTGCGTGTCGAGCCGATCTCGGGCACTATCGCCGACGCCGAAGAACCTCGAGCACAACCACAGCCACCGGGGCCGACCGCGACTCCAGCCGCCCCGACCGACGAGCCGGTGCGCCTGGTCATGTACATCGACGACGTGATCCCAGGCGGCCCCGCGCAGCAGGCCGGGCTCGTGGTCGGGGATCGGATCTTGGCGATCGAGGGCAAGCCGATCGCCAACTTCAGTGACCTCGGCGACGCGGTCATGATCATGCGCGGCGAGCCGGGGACCAAGGTCAGCTTCACGACCGTGCACGCGGATCAGGCCGCGCGCGAGCTCACCGTGGTCCGGGCGATCGTCGATCCTCCGGCCGTCGAGGTGCGCTGGCTCGGCGAGGGGCTCGGGGTCCTGCGGCTGCGCGACTTCCAGTCGGCCAGCGCGAGGGAGCTGCGCGATGGTCTCGCCGAGCTACGGGCGAGCGCCAAGCAGGCCGGCGGCGAGCTGCAGGGCGTGGTCTTGGATCTGCGCGACAACGGCGGTGGCCTGCTGGATCAGGCCATCCACATCGCCGACATGTTCATCGCCGACGGGGTGCTGGTGCGGACCCGCGGTCGCCAGGGTCGGCTGCTCGACGAAGCGCGAGCGCAGGGACCGGGCACCGTTCGGGATCTGCCGCTCGTGGTCTTGATGAACAAGGGCTCGGCGTCGGCCTCGGAGATCGTCGCGGGTGCGCTGCAGGATCACCGACGCGCGCTGATCATTGGCGAGCGCAGCTACGGCAAGGGCTCGGTCCAGGCGCCGTTCGAGCTCGGCGGGGGCGCGCTCATCAAGCTGACGACCGCGCTCTACTACACGCCCGACGACCGCCTGATCCAGGCCAGCGGGATCGAGCCAGACGTGCTCGTGGGTCCGCTCCGGGCCGAGTACACCGACAGCCGCCCGAGCTTGCAGCCCGAGCGGGCCAACCCCCAGCACCTCGAGCCGCAGGACTTTGGCCGCCCGCCCGTCCCCAGCGACGACGCCCAGCCGAGCCCGGCGCGGACCGAGGCCGGCGAGGACGCGCAGCTGCTCGCCGCGATCGATCACTTGCAAGCCTGGGCCCGCGTGAGCCCCGGTCGACGGACCCGCAACCGCTGAGAGCGCGCTCGCCATGCCCAAGGTATTTGTCAGCTACAGCCAAGACACCCCCGAGCACGGCGAGCGCGTGCTCGCGCTGACCCAGGCGCTGCGCAGCGATGGCGTCGACGCGACCAGCGATCACTTCGTCACCGCGCCCGAGCAAGGCTGGGCCCGGTGGATGGTCGACGAGCTCGCGGCCGCCGACTTCGTGTTGCTGGTCGTCAGCGAGGGCTACCGCAAGAAGGCCGAGGACCAGGTCCCGCGTGGGGTCGGTCGTGGGGTCAAGTGGGAGTCGCACTTGAGCCTGCAAGAGATCTACGAGGCCGACGCCCGCAACACCAAGTTCATCCCGATCTTGCTGGAGGGGATCGGTGACGCGGAGATCCCCGCGGTGCTGCGCGCGTGGACCTGGTACCGAGTGCCCGATGGCTATGAGGCGCTGCTGCGGCGGTTGTTCGACGCGCCAAAGGTCAAGCCGGCGCCGCTCGGTCCCGCGAAGAAATTCGACTGATCGCGGGCGCGCCCAGGCTGTAAACCTGGCTCACAACCTGGCTCATGGGCACGAGTCTGAGTAGAGTCGCGCGGGTGAGGGACGGCGATCAGACCACGCCCACCCGGCGCGGGGGCTTCATCTCCGAGAAAGTGCATCGGCCCGGCCGGCTCGTGCTGCAGATGCTGGATGGGCCGGCCCCGGGTTCGACGGTCGACGTATCCGGCGCGGTGGTGACGGTTGGCCGCAGCAGCTTGGCCGATGTCCGGGTCCACGATCGCTCGATCAGCTCGGTCCACTTCGAGCTGCAGCCGATCGCAACCGGCGCGGTGCTTCGGGATCTTCGCAGCAAGAACGGCGTGTGGTTTCACGACCGCAAGGTCCAGGCGGTTCACCTTCGCGCGGGTGACTCGTTCAGGGCCGGTGACTGCTCCTTCGTCCTCACGGATGTCGGCAGCGTCGAGGTCGAGGCGCTGACCACCAATCGATTTGGCGAGCTCGACGGCAGCAGCCTGACCATGCGCGAGCTCTACAAGCAGATCGACGGGCTGGCCGCGACGCCGCTCGATCTGTTGTTGTGGGGCGAGACCGGCACGGGCAAGGATCTGACCGCCCGCACGATCCACGCGCTGTCGGGCCGCCGCGGCCCGCTGGTGGTGCTGGACTGCGGCGCCCTGTCACCCACGCTCGCGGAGGGCACGATCTTCGGGTTCCGCAAGGGGGCGTTCACCGGGGCCGACCGCAATCAACCTGGGGTGTTCGAGGCCGCCGACGGCGGCACGCTGTTCATCGACGAGGTCGGCGAGCTGGCGCTGGAGCTGCAGGTCAAGCTGCTGCGAGCGCTGGACAATCGAGAGGTGACCCGGCTCGGCGAGCCGGGCGTGCAGCGCAAGGTCGACGTTCGTGTCGTCGCCGCGACCCATCGTGACCTGCGCAAGGCGGTCGGTGATGGCAGCTTTCGCGAAGATCTCTACTATCGAATCGCGCGCGCCGTGCTGCGGACCCCGGCGCTGCGCGATCGTGGCGATGACGTCATTGATCTGGCCCAGACCTTCGTTGGCCGGACCTGCCTGGACTTCGGCCTCGAGGTGTTCCTTGGCGACGACGCGATGCGGGCCCTGCGAGCCCACTCGTGGCCGGGCAACGTCCGCGAGCTACGCAACGCGATCGAGGAGGCCGCGCACGTCAAGCGCCGCGGGGAGATCACCGCCGCCGATCTCCGGATCGGGGACGACCGCGCGCCGCGGGCCAACAAGATCGAAGACATGATCGCGTCGACGGCCAGCTACCAGGAGATCCACGCCGAGGTCGACAAGCTGCTGCTGCCGCGGGTGCTCGAGGCTCACGATCACAACCTGACGCAGGTGTCGAAGCGCGTGGGCATGAGCCGCGACAAGCTGCGGGCGCGGCTCAAGGAGCTTGGGTTGTACTCGCGCGACTGAGTCGAGGCGCGCCGATCAGCCCTTCAGCTCGACGGCCACCTGCTCGGCGACCTCTCGCGCGAACTCGAGGCTGCGTAGCTGCTGCATGCGATCGTAGGCCTCGCGCTGGCCTGTGCGGTGTTGTTCGTGCCGGCGCTGCTCGACCTCTTCGACCTCGGTCAGCAGCGCCTGGGTGGTTGGCGCGTTCAAGATCCGCTTGAAGAACGCCCGCGACGAGCGTGACAGCTGGGTCAGGAATGGCTCGAGGCTCTGGACCGCCTCGACGCCGAGGTTGTGATCACGAGCCTGCTCGTGATCACACGGTCGAGAGACGCGCTGCCTGAGCAGCATGTGCCCCGTTCGTGGCAGGTTGAGGGCGGCGTACAAGAACCATTGCAGCGCGTCGTCGCGGTCGCCCCGTTCGAGCGCAGCGAAGGCCGCGAGATAGGCATGCTCGGGCCAGAGCTCCGCGAGGCGCTTGGCGTCCTTCCAGGCTTCGATCCAGCGACCCTGGTTCAGGTAGATGTGCGCTCGAAAGGTCCCGGCCGTGTCGACGTCACCGCACTCGCGCTCCATCCGCTCGCAGAGCTCGAGCGACTCGTCGTAGCGAGCCAGTCGCATCAGCGCACCAGCGAGGTTTCGCATCGCTCGCATGTAGGGCCGGGTCTGGGTGTTGGTCCAGTAGTGCTGCTTCGCCAGGCGCTTGGGAAACAGCGTGCGACCCTGCTCCATCGCTCGCTGAAAGTGCTCGACCGCGTCCTCGATCTCTTCGCGCTCGAGGGCGATGAGGCCGAGGTAGTTGTGGCCCTCGACGTAGTTGTCGTAGCAGTCGAGGAACAACTGGGCGAGAACCTTCAGCCGATCGAGATCTCGCTTGTCGTAGAGCTCGGCCATCAGCTCGCCGACCTCGAGGGGCTCCTCGTTCGCTCGCAGCCGATGAACCCAGTAGAAGGCGTTGTCGCCGTTGAATTTGTTGGGCTCCTGATCGCAGAGCTTCAGTCGCCAGTCGATCAGATCGCGCAGGTACTCGAGCTCCACTCGATGCTCGCTCACCAGCTCGGCGGCCGAGTACATGAGCTGCGGATCCGCGAGACCGAGCTGGCGGGTGAACGCGCACAGATCCCGGCGAAACTGACCCTGGGTCTCGGCAGCTCGGTAGGGGTAGATGTCGGGGAGCGTGTCCATGCGCTCCTCGATGCCCGCTCGGATGCGGCTCCAATTGAAGTTGATCTGCGGGTAGCGCTGCTCGAGGCCGTACTCGAAACGGACGCAGCCAGAGCCTCGACCGAGAATTTCTCGGGCCTCGGGCTTGGAGCAGATGGTGAAGAGCACACGCTGCTCCACCTTGCGGGTGTCGGGATCGCGCTCGCCGTGGACGATCGCAAGTTGGTTGCCGTGGTTGCGGATGTAGGCCATGGCGAGGCTCGGTGGGCCAGTATACGGAGGTCGTTGTGAACATCAAGATAAATTTTCACAACAGCATCGAGCCCAGAATCGAGCCCAGAGAAGTCCGGCGGATCGATGACCGACACGGCGCTCAACCAGATCCCTGCTCGGTGGCGCGACTCAGTAGCTCAGCACCTGACCCTGGACTGCGAACACGTCGTCCACGCCCGCACCCCAGACGGCGGTCACGAGGCCATTGCTCGCCGCCAGCCGCACCACCACTGGTGCGTTGGTCGCCGGCCATGGCGCCTCGTCGCCGACGTCGGTGACAACCGGTAGCTCGGGGCCCACGAAGCGACGGATGTGCACACGGTTGTCCGTTTCGTCAGGCCACGCGAACGCGAAGCTGCCATCGTCGAGCGCCACGACGTCTGCGCTCGGGATCGCGCCGGTGAGCCCGCCTTGCAACAACCAGGGCACGCCGTTGGGTGTGAGCCCGGGGTTGAGCAGCGTGGCCAACACCTTGCGATCGCCGTTATCTCCGCCTCCAAAGACCACGGCGACGCGATCATCTTCGGCGATCGCCAGCTGCGGGTTCACGTATTGCTCGCTGGCGAGGTTGAGCGCGACCGGTGCGTCCTCGATCCAATCGAATTCGAAGCTGCGCAGCTCGACGTCACAGTTGTCCACGCCCTCGCAGACGATCCACGCGACCACCGTGAGGCCGTTGCGCTGCGCGAGCGTGGGAGCATCACCGGGACGCAGCGCGAAGTCGGGGTTGGCCCGAGTCGCCAGCCCGACCGGGATGTTCAGCGCGTAATTGTAGCGGCGAAGAAACACCTCGCCATTTTGCTCCCAGACGACGGTGGCGACGTCACCGTCGATTCCGATGTCAGTCGATGTGACGGCGACTGGTCCTTTGTAGATCGACCAGTGTGATTCTGGCGTGTCGGGGCCGCGGCCGACCGCGAACACGTCCTTGCTGGTGCTCGTCGCGTCCTCGCCGCTGATGGCTGCGTAGACCAGGTGAGTGTCGAGCTCACCAGTCGCGGCCAACGCCGGAAAGGCGAAGCTAGGCAAGGTGATCTCGGAGCTCGCCGGAAGGCCGTCGCTGATCGGCATCGCGAACTCGTCGAACCACCGCAGCTGAAACTCGAGCGGCTCGATCGGGAGATAAAGTACAGCGAACACGCCGTCTTCGAACATGGCGACGTCGCCAATGATGACATGATCATCGACATCATCGAGCTCTTCAATGTACTCCGAGTGCGTGCAGAACCGGCAGTTGGCGCCACAGTCGACGTCGATCTCATCGCCATTGTGCACCCCATCGACGCAGGTCGGCGCCGCACAGACGTTCGCTTCGCACACTTGCGCTTCGCAGTCGCCCGGCTCGAGGCAGCCCGCTCCCGGCGCGCAGCCGCTGCAGCTGCCGCCGCAGTCGACGTCGGTCTCGTCGCCGTCTAGCACTTGATTGTCGCAGTGTGTCGGCGTGGGATCGCCAGTGCCGGTGTCGGTGTCGGTGTCGCTCGTGTCGCTCGTGTCGCCGTCGCTCGTGTCGCCGTCGCCGTCACCCGGATCGCCGTGACCCGGATCGCTCGTCGCGGACTCGCTGCCAAGCTCACCCGCGTCTATGCGCGGGTTGGGACCGAGGCACGCGGTGAGCCCGATCAGCCCGAGCCCGCCAAGCTTGACCACCGTCGACTGCATGCGTGCACGATAGTCGCTGGTGGTCTGCGCGAAAACCCAGGCGCGCGGCTGCGAGCTCGCGCTCCCACCCACACCTAGGCGCTCCTTCACCGCGAGGTGGTTCGGTTGATGCGCTCCTCGCTCCGAGCCGCCCACGGGAACACGGCTGCCGTCCGATCGGCCAGGTTGGCGAGGTTGGAGACCAGCTGGGTCACGATGATCTTTGGTTCGCTCAGCCGGGGTCGGGTGCGATCGTCAGCCACACGTCGACGGGTGGGCCGTGTGGGTAGAGGACGTCGACTCGCCAGAGGCCGGTGTGCTCGAACTCGACGAGGGCGATGTTCTGGAAGTTGAACCACACCGAGTCGCGGACCCACTCGGTGTCGATCTCGTCTACCGTCGTCGGGTGCTCGTCCAAGCAGCGCTCTACGTGAATACTGGCGTCAAAATCGGGACGCTCCAGCTGGTAGATGCCTGGCGTCTCGATGTCGATCAGAAAGCTCTGATACATGGAGGTAGGTCCCCAAGTAGTGGAGGCCGACGGATGCCATCGCTCGTAGGGGCCGAAGGTGGCGGGTTCCAGGCAGTCGAGCCGGGCGGCGTAGTTCCAGGTGTCGCCGTCGGGCTCGAGCAGGGGGAGGTCGGCGCACTGACGGTGGGGGACCCACAGCTCGGGGGCGCCTGCGATGTAGTCGGCCTCCGCGGAGGTGCCGTAGGCGGCCTCGATGGCGTTCCAGACCCCGGAGTCGTAGTTGGCGGCGCGGTAGAGCTCCCGAAAGGCATCGGGGCCGAGCTGGTCGTGCAACCAGCGGACGAAGTGGCCGGCGAGCGAGTAGTACTCGTAGAACTTGCCGTCGACCTCGCTGAAGAGGGTTGGCTCGCCGTGGATGCTGTTGGGCACGGGCTCGTAAGCGACCGCGAGACCTTCGTTGAGCATCTTGGGTACACCTGAGCGGACTTCGCAGGCGACAGCGTGGGTCAGCTCATGGTAGGTGACGCCGGGCTGGGCAAACACGACACCGTCCGTGTAGACGCAGCCACCATGGCCCACGCCGGGGCACCACTTGCTGCCCCCCTGGACGGCATAGAGCGGGATCCTGCGCTGAATGTCCGTGGCGAGCTCGTCGGCGACGAACGTGACGAAGCGCTGGTAGTCGTTGGCGGTCCCGGCACAGACGAACTGCCCGTCTTGAAGGTAGATGTCGAGGTTCTCGGTCTGATGCGCGAGGGGGAAGTCGGGTACTTCGGTGGCGGGGGCGTCGGCGTCGAGGCACGTCTTCGGTTGCTCGTTGTCGTCGACCACCGGCGGCTCGCCGCAGCCGACCATCAGGGCGCCGAGGATGGCCGACCGCAGACGAGCTCTCGGGTTGTGAGCGACGGGCACTCGGCACGAGTAGCACCTTTTGACGTCAGCTCCACGTCGCAAGCGGTCGGCTTTGGCGGCGACGAAAAACTCGTCGGTGGTGACGAAAAACTCGTCAGTTGAGCCAAACGGTCTCTAGCGACCAGCTAGCGGATGTCGTGCGCTTGTCGAGTGCTCTGGAAGGGATGGCGTTTGGGTCAGAGGTGACGAAAAATTCGTCAGTTCGCTCAGCCGGGGTCGGGTGCGATCGTCAGCCACACGTCGACGGGCGGGCCGTGTGGGTAGAGGACGTCGACTCGCCAGAGGCCGGTGTGCTCGAACTCGACGAGGGCGATGTTCTGGAAGTTGAACCACACCGAGTCGCGGACCCACTCGATGTCGATCTCGTCTACCGTCGTCGGGTGCTCGTCCAAGGGAGTCGTCCGCGACGACCTGTTCGCCTACGCGAGCATTCTCGAGATGCCAAGTATCCTCGAGGAGTGCGCGAAGACCGTCCACGAAGCGAACGGCGAGCTCACCCCGATCTTCCTCGGCCCCGGTGCCGCGAACGGCGCGACCATCGGCCACGTCACCGAAGCCACCCTGTTCCTCCAATGTTCGATCAACGCCGACGAGCCGTACGTCGCAACGGGCGGCAGCTGCGACGCACCCCCGAACATCCCAATCGTCGACCAGGAATCCAACATGGGCGGCATCGCGGCGATCGGCGGCGTGACGATCTTCGGACCCGACGGTGACGCGAGCGCGAGCCTCTACGACATCACCTTCGCCTTCAGCGAAACCCACAACCGCGACGGCTCGGTCGACTTCACGCTCGACTCGTTCACGGCCCTGGCCCCATCGACTAGCTACGGATCATTCTCCTTCGCGAATCCAAGCATCCGCCTGGCCATGCCCGCGCACGCCAGTCTGATCGACGAGATGGCGAGCTTCCCCCCGGGCACGCTGCGCATGGAGGTCACCGCGGCGATCACCGCCGACGGTGAGGCGTTGTTCGATGGCAAGCCGGTGTCGGGGGAATACACCAACAGCGAAATGGCGATTGCGACTCGAAAGGTCGACGGCACGTTCGCCTTCATCGAGGTGCCATTCAAGGCTGGTGGCTACGAGTTGATCCTCAACACGGAAGATGGAAGCTTTCAGCCACGCTAGACAGCCTCGCTTGACCGAGGACACCGCCAGCGGCCAGTGGGTCGCTGGCGGCGTCCGCCGTGGTTCTCGTCACACATCCACAGCTCGAGTTGCGCTCGTTGAGGCTCGTTGAGGCTACGGGGGATCGCCAACCTGTGCGACGTGATCACGTCGAGCGCTCGCCCCGTCAGGCTGGCCCGAGGCCGCCGCCGTCCACCACCGCAAGGCTGGGCCGGATAAATTGGTCAGATGCGTCGC
Source organism: Enhygromyxa salina (assembly GCF_002994635.1). Lineage (GTDB taxonomy): Bacteria > Myxococcota_A > Polyangia > Nannocystales > Nannocystaceae > Plesiocystis > Plesiocystis salina_B. The sequence continues at coordinate 25,296 of NZ_PVNL01000090.1, forward strand.
AGACAAACGCGCTCCCGGCTCTGATCCGCCCACCCAAGCCCCGTCCGAGACCACGGGTGAGCTGCTACACTCCGCCGCATGAGCCACGGTCTACCGACTCAGCCGGCCGAAGCATTCACCAAGCGCCGTCGCGCGATCGCAGCCCAACTCGGTGCCCCGGCGCTGCTGTTCTCGGGTGTCGCCCGCCCGCAGAACTACCCCGCAAACATCTACCCGTTCCGCCCCGACAGCCACTTCCTGTACCTGACCGGCGCGTGGATCGAGCACGCGGCGGTGTTCGTCGACGGCGCGCGCGACATCCTGTTCATGCCCGCGCCCGATCCCGACGACGCGGTCTGGCACGGCCCCGGGCCCGGCTGGGCCGACATGCAGCGCGCCACGGGTGTGTCCGAGATCCGTGACATCGAGCAGCTCCCCCAATTTTTGGAGTCGGCGCCCGCGCCCGCGACCCTGCCGGCGGTCGACTCGACCACGCGGTTTCGCCAGGGCCGAATGTTGAAGCGCAGCTGGGCTGAGCCCGGCGCGCCGACTGAGCTCGACGAGCGCGACGCGGCGCTCGGTGACGCGATGGTGGCCTCGCGCATGATCCACGACGCCGCCGCGATCGAGCAGCTGCGCGTCGCCGCCCAGGCGACCGTCGCCGCGCACACGGCCGGCATGGCCGCGACCAAGCCCGGCATGCGCGAGTCCGACATCCGGGCAGCGATGGAGGCCTCGCTGCTGGCCCGTGACATGACCACCGCGTACGGCAGCATCGTCACGGTCCACGGCGAGATCCTGCACTCGCGCGGGTACGACAACCCGATCGCCGCGGGCGATCTGTTGCTCGCGGACGTCGGCGCCTCGCACTGTGGGTGGGCCGGCGACGTCACGCGCACGTGGCCAGTGTCCGGCAAATTTTCGGCGACCCAGCGGACGATCTACGAGATCGTGTTGGCCTCGCAGCTCGCGGCGATCGAGCAGGTCAAGCCGGGTGCACGCTACCGCGACATCCACCTGGCGGCCGGTCTGGTGCTCGCCCGGGGCCTCGTCGACGAAGGGATCCTAAAGGGCGATCCCGAGGGCCTGGTCGAGCGGGGCGCCCACGCGCTGTTCTTCGTGCACGGCCTCGGACACATGATCGGTCTCGACGTGCACGACATGGAAGATCTGGGCGATCGGGCCGGCTACGCGCCGGGTCGCCAGCGCTCGAGCCAGTTTGGGCTGTGCTTCCTGCGCCTGGATCGCGACCTCCAAGCGGGCATGGCCGTGACGATCGAGCCGGGCTTTTATCAGGTCCCGGCGCTGCTCGAGCCAGGCTCGCAGCTGACCGCGCCCTTCGATGCGGACGGAAGCTTGGACCGCACGAAGCTGGCCCAGTTCGCCGACGTCCGGGGCATTCGGATCGAAGACGACGTGCTGGTGACCGCGGGCGGCAACGAAGTGCTGACGCGCGCGCTCGCCAAGCAGGCCGATCAGGTCGAGGCGATGGTCGGGTTCGGCTAGATCGGATTGACGTTGATCGGACCGTTGTAGATCCTGACCATCACCCGCACGGTGCCCGAGTTATCGTGGTTGTTGCTGTCCCAATAGTGCAGGGTCAGCTTGCCGTCGGTCACCAGCGTCATCGTGAGGCTGGTGCCGACCCCAAAGAAGGTCTTTCCGCCGTCGAGGCTGCCGACCAACGCGCCATAGAGGAACGACTGGTCGCCGCGGGTGTGCAGCCCATAATTGCCGCCGAGCGGGTTGCCGAGCCCGTTGGCGTTGGACACCCGATCCTTGACGCCTGCGCTCCATCTGTCATTGGGGTCTGCCGTGATCTGCAAGAGCTGACCCGGTCGTACAGTGATCCCCGTGGCGAGTCCGACCCCGCCGGAGACGCTGTGCTCCTTGGCCTTGACTTGAAATACGCTGTTGTGCATGGGGAGTGAACAATAGTCAGACAATCGCGAAGGTCGACCGCGAGCGCGCTCGAAATAACTGCGCGTGCGGCGTTGCACCACCAGCCTTCGGGCTGGCGGCTCAACGCGTGGCATGGCATGGCGTGGCGAGGCTGGGCGGCGGCTCAGCCCTGCGGGGGCGGCAGCGGATCCTGGCACACGCCGATCTCGAGGATCGTGTAGATCAGCACCAGCTCCTGCGGCGAGAGCCCGACATAGTCGAAGAACTCGGCGGTGTGATAGCTGGTGAACTGGATCTTGCCGCAGCCGTACTGACCGGTGACGGTGAGCGGGTGGATGTCGTTGACGGGGATCGACCCGCCGCCGCCGGGGCCCTCGAGCCAGGCCGTGTGACCGACGTTGACCATGTTGCCCAGGCCGTCGTCGACGAGGACCTCGGGCAGCGGGTATTGGATACCCGACCAGTTGTCGACGGTCAGCAGCTGCGGCAGCTGAAACAGCGTCGGGTGGTTCTCGTCATTGAGCGGGTTGATGTCCTTGAGCGGCTCGGGCAGCGCCTCGAGCCACTCGAGCATGCCGTTGTCGAGGACATCCGCGAGCGAGTCGTACGAGCCGAGGTCGCCGTTGTTGCCGCCGTAGAAGTTCTGGTACTCCGGGAACACGCCGCTCATCCACTCGTTGGCCCAGTCGGCCACGTACCAGCGGCCGCCGGCCTCGACCCACCCGCGCACGTTGTCGATGCCCTGCTGATTGAGCGCGCTGAGGTGGCCGTCGCCCGAGCAAGGCACGAAGATGATGTGGTAGCGGGCCAGGTTGGCGGGATCGGAGACCAGCTGGGTCATCGTCCCCTGCGACTGGAAGCCATCGGTGCTGGGGTTGCGGCCGTTGTCCCACAGCTCGAAGCTCTCGGTCCCGGGGACCGTGCTCTCGGTGAAGTTGGCGATCATGGTGTCGCCAAGTCCAAACTTGCCGAGCGCGTCTTCGATGCGATCGAAGGTGCCGTCGGCGACGGCGATCTTGGGGATGTACAGGCCGTTGGCCGGGTCCCACTCGCCGGGTAGCTCGACGGTGGCGTCGGGCAAGTTGGTGTTGCCCGCCACGATGTCGAGCTGCGTGACCCGCAGGAACTGGCCCTTTTGCACGACCAGGTACTTGCCCCCGCCCGGGTCGGTCTTGAGCGAAAAATTGCCCTCGATGTCAGTCTCGGTGAAGTCGACGCCACACTCGAGCTCGACACACTCGGCGCAGTAGACCTGATCGGGGATACCCTCGGGCGGGGTGTTGGTGGTGTAGACCAGCGCCCCGACCACCGGGATGGTGCCGTTGGGCGCGAACACGGTGCCGGTCAAGGTTGCGCTGCCGCCCCCACCGTCGCCGCAGCCGTCGTCGCCGCCGTCGGGGGTGCTGAGCGTGTCGAACTTGGGCCCGGTGCCGGTCGTGGTGTCGCCGTCGCCATCGCCGGTCTCCGGATCCCCATCGCCAGCAGGGTCGCCGTCCCCATCACCCGTGCCATTGGTGGTCGAGACCTCGTTGGTGTCGCCGTCACCGTCGCCGACACCATCGGTGGCGGGATCGGTGGTCTGAAACCCCCCCCCATCGTCGCCGCACCCGAGCACCAGCGAGAGCGCGGCGGTGGAGATCAGGAGGGACGGGTGAGAGGGCGAGCGAGTCAACGACGGCATGGGAGTCTCCAAGTTACACGACGACAGTACGTGACAGCAGGGTGCGACAGCGATTACACACCCATGAGTCGGTCAATCCCAAGCAAATTGGTGGTAGACCGCCGCCGGCCACGCGATTGAGACCACCCTTGCTCCCAAGGTTCGGCAGCGCTATCAATGATGGTCCACGCGCCGAGTGCGCGATTGGCACCCTTCTCGAGAGACTCAAATGCAAGACGAAGTCCGAAGCCGCATCGACGAACTAGTCAAGAGCAACCGCGTGCTGCTGTTCATGAAGGGCAACAAGGTGTTCCCCAGCTGCGGGTTCTCAGCGCAGGTCGTGCAGATCCTCAAGCACCACGGCGCCGAGTTCGAGACCGTCAACGTGCTCGCCGACCCAAGCGTCCGCGCCGGGATCAAGGAGTACTCGGACTGGCCAACCATCCCCCAGCTGTACGTCGACGGCGAGTTCGTCGGCGGCTGCGACATCATCACCGATCTCCACAACAGCGGTGAGCTCCAGAAGCTGCTAGCGAGTGGCTCCAGCGAAAGCTGAGCCCGTCGGGGCGACCACCGGAGACCCCCTGCGGAGAACAGGAGCCCGTCGGGGCGACCGCCGGGGAGGGGGGCCCCATGACGACTTCGTCGGCATGGGGGGAGGGGCTGCGAAGCCCCTC
>NZ_PVNL01000091.1 GCF_002994635.1 Enhygromyxa salina
GGCGCCGGGGGGCGAACCTCCGTTGACGCCGGTTCTCCCACATGCTACCTGCCAGCCGCCGTCCACCCGAAGACATTTCGGGAAGGCGCCGGACCACCATGACCAATACCGCGCTCCTCGTCGCCTCCGAGTCGCTGCCGGTCGTCGACATCGACAACACTGTCTTTCTTCAGGCGATCCTGTTCCTGGTCCTGTTCATCGTGCTGAACTCGCTGCTGTTCAAGCCGTGGCTCGAGGTCAAGGCGCGGCGGGCCCAACAGATCGGCGGCGCGCTGGCCGACGCGGCTCAGCTGCGCACGCAGGCCCAGCAGTCCAGCCTGGAGTACGACGAGCGCCTGTCCAAAGCTCGGGACGAGGCGATCGCGCTCCGCTCCGACCGCCGCCGTGAGGCCGAGGTCGAGGAGGCGCAGATCGTCGCCGTCGCCCGGACCGCAGCCAGCGAGGCGCTCGAAGCCCGCAAGCTGACCCTGGCGAGGGAGACCGAGCAGGCCCGCGGGGAGCTCGGCGGTCGGGTGAGCACGCTGGCCGACGAGATCGCCCAGCAGATCCTTGGGAGGTCAGCATGAGCGCGATTCGCAAGCGTACGCTCGGCGTCGCCGCGTTCGTCTTGGTGTGGCTGGCTCCGCTCGGGGCCGCGCTCGCCAGCCCGCCCCACCCTGAAGGGGCGGAGGCTGGGCCGGAAGCAGCGCACGGGGCCGCGCATGGGGCCGAGCACGCCGGCGGCATCAAGTGGCTCGGCGACGGGTTCCTGGGTGGGCCAGGTGAGGATGGCCGCACTGGCTTCATCATCATCCTGATCAACTTCGTGGTCTTGATGCTGGTCCTCAACAAGCTGCTGTTTCGCAGCCTGCGACGCAGCAACGCCGAGGCCAGCGACGTGATCCGGCTTGAGCTCGAGCGCGCCACAAAAGCTCGCGCCGAGGCCGAGGCGCTGGTCCTCGAGTACGAGACCAAGCTGGCCGCGCTCGAGTCCGAGATCGTCGAGATCCGCGAGCACGCCAAGCTCAGCGCCGAGGCCGAGCACGCTCGGATCCTGGTCGAAGCCGGCGAGCAAGCCGAGAAGATCAAGCTCGCGGCGACCCGCGCGGCCGAGCGCGAAGCCGCCCGGTTCCGCGTCGAGCTCGAGCGCGAGATCGTCGACCAGGCCATGAGCCGGGCCGAGGCCGCGATCCGAGCCAGCTTTGGCGGCCCCGACCAACGTCGACTGGTCGACGCCTGGGTCGAAGAGGTGACCGCCGCACGCATCGGTCAGACGTCTGCCAGCGGGGGAGCAAACTAATGATCAGCGGAAGCCTGGCCAAGCGCTACGCCCGAGCTCTGATCCAGCTCGCGCCCAGCCCCACGCAGCGCGACAAGTACCTGCAGAACCTCGGGGACTTCTACGCGGCCTGCAAGACCCACGACGCCAACGATCCCTCGGGCGAGCGCGACCTGATCAAGGTGCTCGCCGCTGGTCACCACACCCTCGCCAACCGTCGGGCAATCTTGCACGCGGTGCTCGGGCGGATCGGGGCCGACCCCAACGTCAAGAAATTCCTCGAGCTGGTGCTCGAGCGCGGCCGCATCAGCGGCATCGCGCAGATCTACCTGCACTACCGCGATCTCGTCGACGAGCTCGCGGGTCGGATCCGGGCCACGGTCAAGACCGCTACCGCGGTCGACCCGACCACCACCGGGCGCATCAAGAAGGCGCTCGAGACGGCAACCGGCAAGCAGGTCCTGCTCGAAACCGAGGTCGACACCGAGCTCATCGGTGGCCTCGTCGCCCACGTGGGCAGCTACACCCTCGACCGCAGCGTGCGGACCTCTCTCGACAAGCTCCGCGGCAACCTGCGCGGATAGGACGCGACCCTACAGATGGAAATCCGAGCCGACGAAATCAGCCGCATCATCAGCGAGCAGATCCAGGGCCACGACACCTCGACCACCGTCGAAGAGACCGGCACGGTCCTGACCGTGGGCGACGGCATCGCCCGGGTCTACGGCCTGTCCAAGGCCATGGCCGGCGAGATGCTCGACTTCCCGCACGGTGTGCGGGGCATGGTCCTCAACCTCGAAGAAGGCAACGTCGGCGTGGCGTTGCTCGGCAACGACCACCTCATCCGCGAGGGTGACACCGTCAAGCGCAGCGGCGCGATCATGTCGGTGCCGGTCGGCGAGGAGCTCAAGGGCCGGGTCGTCAACGCCCTCGGCGAGGCCATCGACGGCCTCGGCGAGATCAAGACCGCCCAGTCCAGCCCGGTCGAGGTCAAGGCGCCCGGCATCATCGCGCGCAAGTCGGTCCACGAGCCGATGCTCACCGGCCTCAAGGCGATTGACTCCATGGTCCCGGTCGGCCGTGGCCAGCGCGAGCTGATCATCGGCGACCGCCAGACCGGCAAGACCGCCATCGCGATCGACGCGATCATCAATCAAAAGGGCCAGAACATGGTCTGCGTGTACGTGGCGATCGGTCAGAAGCAGTCGACCGTCGCCTCGGTCGTCGAGCGTCTGCGCCGCGAGAACGCGATGGACTACACGATCGTGGTCGTCGCCGGCAGCTCGGAGTCCGCGCCCTTGCAGTTCCTGGCGCCCTACACCGGCGTCACGATCGGCGAGTACTTCCTCAACAAGGGCGGCCACGCGCTGCTGATCTACGACGACCTCTCGAAGCAGGCCGTGGCCTACCGGCAGCTGTCGCTGCTGCTGCGCCGCCCGCCCGGACGCGAGGCCTACCCCGGCGACGTGTTCTACCTGCACAGTCGCCTGCTCGAGCGGGCCTGCAAGCTGTCCGACAAAGAAGGTGGCGGCTCGCTGACGGCGCTGCCGATCATCGAGACCCAGGCCGGCGACGTCTCGGCCTACATCCCGACCAACGTCATCTCGATCACCGACGGGCAGATCTTCCTCGAGAACAACCTGTTCCACCGCGGCGTGCGGCCGGCGATCAACGTCGGTCTGTCGGTCTCGCGGGTCGGGGGCTCGGCCCAGATTCAGATGATGCGGCGCCACGCTGGGCCGCTGCGCACCACCTTGGCCCAGTACCGCGAGCTCGAGGCCTTCGCCCAGTTCGCCTCGGACCTCGACGCCGAGACCCGGGCCCAGCTCGCTCGCGGCGAGCGGCTGGTCGAGCTGCTCAAGCAGTCGCAGTATCAGCCGCTCGACGTGGCCCTGCAGGTCGTCACGGTGTTCGCCGGGACCAAGGGCTTGCTCGACGGGCTGCCCGTCCCGCACATCCGCCCGTTCGAGGCCGACCTCCACGCGTGGATGAAGGCCGAGCGCTCGGCGTTGCTCGACGACATCCGCAAGGCTGAGAAAAAGCCGGACATGATCGCCGCCGACGAGGCGCTCGAGGCCGCGATCATCAAGTTCCGGGATCAGTGGAAGCCGTCGGCCATCAACAAGCCCGAGTGAGCAACCCGCTAGCTCCCGACTCCTAGCCATGGCCAACCTCAAGGAAATCCGCAACCGCATCGGCACGGTCAAGAGCACGCGCAAGATCACCTCGGCGATGAGCCGGATCGCGGCCGCGCGTCTGCGTCGCGCGCAGACGGCGATGGAGAACGCGCGTCAGTACGGGGTCCGCATGGCGGCGATCGTCGGCGAGATCTTGCGCGAGCTCGACGACCCGGCCGCGATGCACCCGATGCTGCGCGGCGCGGGCGGGCCGGCTCCGGCCACCCACCTGGTGATGCCGGGCACGCCGACCAAGCCGGGCGCGGTCGGCTTCATCGTCGTCACCTCCGAACGCGGGCTGTGCGGCGGCTTCAACTCCGCCGTGAACCGCCAGGTCCAGCGCGAGATCAAGGCCCTGCGCGAGCAAGGCCGCGACGTCCACGTCCTCACGGTCGGCCGCAAGGGCCGGGCGTACCTCAAGACCTACGGGCAAGTCGCGCTCGCGCATCACGTCGCGCCGACCAAGTCCGAAGAGGTCGTCGACACCGCCAAGCGGGTCGCATTCGAGGCCATGGCGCTGTTCGCAGGCACCTTCACGCCCGAGGGGGCGGCCGCGGACACCAGCGACGAGGCCGGTGAGCCCAAGCCGACCGTCAAGGTTGACGAGGTCCGGCTGGTCTTCAACTACTTCCGCAACGTGATCACGCAAGAGGTGCGCGCGGACCGGCTGCTCCCCGTGCCGATCCCCGAGTCGGACGAGTCGGGCGATCCGTCAAAGGATCAGGCCAAAGCCGGCGACGGTCAGCCCCGCGCCGCGGTGACCAACGCGATCCGTGCGTTCGAGCCCGACACCAAACAGCTGCTGGATCACCTGCTGCCCGTGGCAGTCGAGACCGCGATCCAGCAGGCGCTCTACAACTCCGTCGCCGCCGAAGTCGCCGCCCGCCGAACTGCGATGGACTCGGCGACCGACAACGCCACCGAGCTAATCGGCGAGCTCACGCTGCAGTACAACCGCGAACGCCAGGCTGCCATCACCAGTGAGCTGATGGAGATCATTGGCGGCGCCGAAGCCCTCAAGTCCTGAGTGGACCCCCGGAGAAATCCAATGTCGAACGACAACAAGAACTCGCTGTTCTCGCCGCCGCTCTCGAGCTCGCCCAGCCCCTCCGGTGGCGCCCAGCCGAGCGCCGCAGCGCCCACGGGCCCGGTTCGGCTCGGCCGCATCACCCAGGTCATCGGCCCGGTCATCGACGTCGAGTTCGACGGCGAGCTGCCCGAGATCAACAACGCGCTGCACGTCACCAACCCGTCGATCAGCGACAAGGAGAACAACCTCACCGCCGAGGTTGCGATGCACCTCGGTGAGCGCTCGGTCCGTGCGATCGCGATGGACACCACCGACGGCCTGGTCCGCGGCATGGAAGTCCGCGACACCGGGGCGCCGATCATGATGCCCGTCGGCAGGTGCGTGCTCGGCCGGATCATGAACGTCGTCGGCGATCCCGTCGACGAGCAGGGCCCGATCGGCGCGACCGAGTTCCGCCCGATCCACCGCAAGGCCCCGCTGTTCGTCGAGCAGAGCGTCAAGGTCGAGCCGTTCGTGACCGGCATCAAGGTCATCGACCTGCTCGCGCCGTATCGCCGCGGCGGCAAGATCGGCCTGTTCGGCGGCGCTGGCGTCGGCAAGACCGTGCTCTTGCAGGAGCTGATCAACAACGTCGGCAAGACCCACGGTGGCTTCTCGGTGTTCGCCGGGGTCGGCGAGCGCACCCGCGAGGGCAACGATCTCTACTTCGAGATGATCGACTCGGATGTAATCAAGGCCGACGTCGACGAGGACACCCACGTGGTCACCAACGTCGACCCCGAGCGGTCCAAGGTCTCGCTGGTGTTCGGCCAGATGAACGAGCCGCCCGGCGCTCGCGCCCGCGTGGCCCTGTCGGCGCTGACCCAGGCCGAGTACTTCCGCGACGAGCTCAACCAGGACGTGATGTTGTTCGTCGACAACATCTTCCGGTTCACCCAGGCCGGCTCCGAGGTCTCGGCGCTGCTCGGGCGGATCCCCAGCGCCGTCGGCTACCAGCCGACCCTCTCGACCGAGATGGGCGCGCTGCAAGAGCGGATCACCACCACTCAAAACGGCTCGGTCACCTCGGTGCAGGCGATCTACGTGCCGGCCGACGACCTCACGGACCCGGCCCCCGCCACGACCTTCGCTCACCTCGACGCGACCACGGTGCTCAACCGCGCGCTGACCGAGATCGGCATCTACCCGGCCGTCGATCCGCTCGACTCGTCGAGCACGATCTTGACCCCCGAGGTCGTCGGCGATCGTCACTACAACATCGCCCGCGAGGTCCAGCGGGTCCTGCAGAAGTACAAGGAGCTGCAGGACATCATCAAGATCCTCGGCATGGACGAGCTCTCGGAAGAGGACAAGGTCCTGGTCGCGCGCGCGCGCAAGATCCAGAAGTTCCTCAGCCAGCCGTTCGACGTGGCCAAGGTCTTCACCGGCGCCGACGGCCGCCAGCTGACCCGCGAGCAGACCGTCGACTCGTTCGAGGAGATCCTCGAGGGCAAGCACGACGACGTGCCCGAGGTCTGCTTCTACATGAAGGGCGGGATCGACGAGGTCACCGCCCATCACAAGCGGCTGCTCGACGAGACCGCCGCGAAGCTCGCCGCCGAGAAGAAGGCCAGCTAACCATGGCCGAGTTGCTCCAGCTCGACATCTTGACCCCCGACGGGCGCGTGGATCTGCGCCTGGTCGAGGGTGGCAAGCCCGGCAGCGACCAAGGGCCGATCGAGGTCGAGGGTGTCGAGCTGCCCGCGGCGCTCGGCGAGATGGGCGTGCGCCCGCGCCATATCCCGTTCCTGACCCCGGTCGTCCCGGGCGTGGTTCGGTTTCGTTTCAACGGCGATGATCGCCGCCTCGCCGTTGGCTCTGGCTTCCTCGAAGTCTCCGAGGCGGGCGTCGTCACGATCTTGACCGAGCGTGCGCTACGCTCGTGGGAGGTCGAGCTCGAGGCCACGCGCAGCGATCATGAAGAGGTCACGCGCGAGCTGCAGGAGCACGCGAAGGCGTCGATTCAAGACGCGACCGTGCTCGAGCTCAACGCTCGGCGCGCATGGCTCGACGCCCAGCTGCGCGCTGCGCAGGGCTGAGCGCGCGCCCGGTGCGGATCGCAGAAACACCGCAGCAAAACGCGCCTCCACAGGCGTGGCGGTTTACCCCACGGGTGGCGAGGGAGTCGTGATATGAAGGCGCCAGCTAGCTTCCATGTCCGACGTCCTCGCTGATCTACCCGCATTTGTGTCCGAGTCTGAACCGTGGTTCCGCGCCTCCCTGCGGACCCTGGTGGAGCAGGCAACCATCAGTCCCGGTGTCACCGACAAGGGGCCAATCCTGGCTGGTGTCGAGGTCGCCGCCGCGCTGATGCGAGAGTCGGGGGCCGAGGTCGAGATCGTCCCCAGCGCTGGCACCCCGGCCCTGATCGCTCGGTTCTCGCCGCCGGGTCACGGCGCTCCCAAGGCACGGATCGTCGTCTACAACCACCTGGACGTGCAGCCCGCGACGGCCGAGAATTGGGAGCAGGACGACCCGTTCCGGTTCGAGGTGCGCGAGGACCAAGACCGCGAGGTCGTGTACATGGGCCGCGGCACCACCGACGACAAGGGCCCCGCGCTGTGTGCCCTGCGGGCGGCCGAGTGGGTGGCCCGCCACGAGCTGCCGATCGAGGTCGTGCTGCTGTGGGAGACCGAAGAAGAGATCGGCAGCCCCAACTTTGGCGAGATCCTCGAGGCTCGCAAGCAGCTGCTGGCCGCGGACGCCGTGATCGTGTCCGACACGATCTGGCCGAGCGCCGGACACCCGGCGATCTCCACCGGGCTTCGCGGCGGCCTGCTCGTCTCGCTGAGCCTGCGGACCGGCGCGGCCGAGACCCACTCGGGCCTGACCGGCGGCGTCGCACGCAACCCGTTGCGCGAGCTGGCGAACCTGGCCTCGGCGATCGGCGACGCAGAATTCTGGCGACTCGACGCGCTCCCGCCCTCGCAAGAAGAGGTCGAGAGCTACCTGCGCACCGGCTTTGACGCCCAGTACTTCCGCAAGTCGCACCGACTCGAGCAGCTCGAGAGCGACGTCCCCCTCGAGATGATGCTGCGGCTGTGGGCGCGGCCGACCTTCGAGATCCACGGCCTCGTCGGCGGCTACACCGGCCCTGGGATCAAGAGCACGATCCCCGCCACCGGCGAGCTCAAGGCCAGCTTCCGACTGGTCCCCAACCAGAACCCGCGCGTGCTGCTCGACCGTCTGACCTCGTTCGTGCAGGCGTTCAATCCCGCGGTCGAGGTTGCCGAGCTCGGCAGCTTCGAGCCCTACCGCGGCCACATCACCGGCCCCGTCCACGAGGCGATCGTCCACGGCATGACCCAGGGGTTCGGCCGCGAGCCTGCGCTGGTGCGTGAGGGCGGCTCGATCGGCGCGGTGCCGCAGATGGCCCGCGTGCTCGGGGTGCCGATCCACTTCCTGCCCCTGAGCCTGCCCGAGCACTGCTATCACGCGCCCAACGAGAGCTTTGACTGGCGCCAGGCCAAGGGCGGCATCGCCTCCTACGTGCATACCTTCGCCCATCTCGTGGGCTGAGCGTTTGTGTCGCTTCCACAGGTGCCCGCGAGCGGCTCAGAAGCCTGACCCGAGCTGAGCGCGGTTGGCCAGGCGCAGGCCGTGCTGCAGCAGGCCGCGGCGATTGTTGGTGCCGCTCTTGGCGTAGATCCGATGCAGGTGCTTGTGCACCGAGGTCTCGCGGATCCCCAGTCGCTCACCGGTGGCCGCGGCGTCGTGGCCGAACAGGAAGTGGCGCAGCAGCTCGCGCTCGCGGGCGCTCAGCGGGAACGCGCGGCCGAGCCCCTCGATGATCCGCGTCAGCAGCTCGACGGCCATGTCGCTGGGCACCCGGTCGACCGACGAGGTCGGGCGAAACTGGCTGCGCGAGCCATGACGGCGGAGCGGACGACGGGCGGCGGGGCGAGTCTCGGTGTGCGCGGCGGGGTTCATCTGCGATCCAATATGTGGGTCGGGTGGGCGAACCGTCAGGGACGCCAGTGCCACCGACGGGTGTCGCCCCTGGCGTGACGGTGGGGGGTTGGGGTCACCTCCAAGACTGGCTCTGAGGCCGGGG
>NZ_PVNL01000092.1 GCF_002994635.1 Enhygromyxa salina
GTGATGGAGACGGTGATGGCGACGCCGACCCATGCGACGCGCCGCGAGCTGGCGACGTGTGCTTCAACAGCGGTGGCTTCCTGCAGCTGGGCGCGCCGCCAACGACGGTGCTGATCGACTACATCGACGCCGATCTCGAGCTCGACCTGGTGGTGTCGAGCGTCTCGGCGTCGGGCGTGCGCGTGGTCCTGGGGCTCGGCGGCGGCGAGTTCGTCGGCGATCCCGTGATCAGCGGCGTGGGCCTGGGGGTTCGCGGCGTCGCGGCGGGCGACATCGACATGGACGGCTTCAGCGATCTCGCGTTCGCCAACGTGTTCACGCCAGCGGGCACCGGCGTCAGCTACGGCGACGGAACCGGCAGCTTTGGACCGACCCCCTTCGCAACCACCGGCGCGACCCCGCGCTCGGTCGCGGTCGGGCTGATCGACGCCGACGAGTGGCCCGACGTCGCCGTCGTCGACGAGTCTGGCGACGCCGTCTACGTGCTGCTCAACGACGGCCTGGGGGCGGTGCCCGTGAGCTCGAGCGTGACCGTTGGCGCCGAGCCCTACGACCTCGCCCTCGCCGATCTCGACGCTGACGGCGCCGTGGATCTGGTCACGGCCAACCGCACGGACTCGACCGTGAGCGTGGCCTGGGGGGACGGCGCGGGCGGGTTTGCGCCGGTCCAGGCCGAGGCCGTGGGCGCCGGCCCGCGCGGCCTCGCGGTCGCGGATCTCGACGGTGATCGGCTGCCGGATCTGCTCACCGCCGATCACGACAGCGACACGATTTCGACGCTGCGCAATCTTGGCGACCGCGGCTTCGCGCCCGCGCAGGCGTGGGCGGTGGGGCCGAGCCCCTACGCGGTGCTCGCCGTCGACGTGAGCGGCGACGGCCGGCCTGACCTGATCAGCGCGGACTCGGGCGCCGACACGATCACCATCTACCCCTCGATCGACGGCGGGTTCGGCTCACCGACGCAATTCTTCGTCGGCGACTCGCCCTTTGATCTCGCGGCTGCAGACCTCGACGGCGACGATCGCAGCGATCTGGCGGTGGCCGTGTTTGGCGCAGGGACGCTGGCGGTGATGTTGACCGGCGCAGGTTGAGCCGCGGTCGGCTCTCGCGGTACATTCCGCGCATGCGAGCCCGGTCGATCGCTGGATCCGTACTGCTGTGTTGCCTCACTTGGCCGTTCCTGACCGCCTGCGACGAGGGCAAGCAGGCCAAGCGCGATGACCTCGAGGCCGCGGGCGCGGCGATGCTCGGCGCGGGCAACGACGACAAGAACAAAGAGGCCGACGCCAAGGCCGCCGAGGCGCGGCGCAAGGCGTTCCAGGAGAAGGCCGAGAAAGAGGCCGCCGAGAAGGCCAAGCTCGACGCGATCGCGGCCCGGCTGGTCAAGGCCGGCGAGAAGCCCTCGAAGAACCTCGAGGCCGCCTGCGACTCGCTGATCGTGATCTACGAGGAGTGGATCAAGGTCGTCTACTTCGACGACGACGGCGCGCAGCTCGACTTCTTCGATCACAAGAAGCAAAACCTCGGCGTACAGATGGCCAAGTGCGCCAAGCTGCAGAGCGTCCCCGCGACCGACTGCATGGTCGAGGTCATCGAGGGCGTGATGCCCGAGGACTTCTCGGAGGAAGACGCCAAGCTGCTGCAGGCCCACCCGGACTACATGTTCGACAAGTGCATCGCCCAGTTCGCGCCCGAGAAGCTCGAGTAGCGCTCGTCGTCGCCGGGGTTGCGCGGGCGAGGTCGGTCGCGCACAGTCGCGCCGCATGACGGGTGATCGACAGGCGCTGTCCAACGTCGGGGGTCCGGTCGAGGCCCGCGGCGACATGGCGTTCCGGTTTCCCCTGGTCGAGGCACTGCGGGCCCAGGACGGCGACGAGCGCTCGCAGCTGATCCACGGATTCCACGCCTATCCGGCCCGCATGCACCCCGCGGTCGCGCGGGTGCTGTTGCGGGAGTTCAGCGTCGGGCCGGGGTCCGAGGTGCTCGACCCGTTCTGCGGCAGCGGGACGGTCGCGGTCGAAGCCCTGATCAGCGGCTGGGGGGCGCTGGGTAGCGATCTCGATCCGCTGGCGCTGCGGCTCGCCCGGGTCAAGACGGAGCGGCGCGGGCCCAAGACGCGGACCCGATTCTTGGACCGGCTCGCCGCGATCGGGGCCGCGTCAGCGGCGAGGGTCCGCGACCGCGACGACGTCCAGGCCAAGATCTCGGCGGACGAGCGGCGCTGGTATGACGTCCACGTGCTCAAGGAGCTCGCGGGTCTGCTCGAAGAGATCCGCAAGGTCGACGACGAGCGCGACCGCCTCGCGCTGGAGATGGTGTTCTCCGCGATCGTCGTGAAGTTCTCGCGGCAGCGATCCGAGACCGCGGCCCGAACCGCTGACAAGCGCCTGCGCAAGGGCCTGGTCACCGAGTTCTTCGTCCGCAAGGGTGAGGAGCTGGCCGCCGCGTGGGCCGAGCTGTCCGCCGCGATCCCTCGTCCGCACCACCTCCCGCGGTTCCTGCTGTCGGACGCTCGCTCGCTGCCGCATACCCTGGCCGGCGAGTACCGCTGCGACCTGGTCCTGACCTCGCCCCCGTACGGCGGGACCTACGACTACTTGCACCACCACGCGCGCCGCCACGCGTGGCTGGGGATCAACCCCAAGAAGCTGCGAGAGAAAGAGATCGGCGCGCGCCGCTACCTCTCGCGCGGCAAGGACAGCGGCGACTCACGCACACGTTGGGACGACGAAATGAATGCGGTGCTGGGATCGATCGCGGAGCTATTGCGACCCGACGCCGTGGCCGTGCTGTTGGTGGGCGACGCCGAGCTCGGCGGCCAGCGGGTCGCCGCGGACCAGCAACTCGAGCGACTCGCGCCCGGGTCGGAGCTCGAGTTCGTGGCGGCTGCGTCGCAACCGCGACCCGATTGGCGCGGGGGCCCGCCTCGCCGCGAGCACCTGGTGGCGCTGCGACGGGCGGGGGTCGCTGGTTCGCGCGGCTGATCCCCGCGGCTGCTCCCCGACTCGGCGACTGATCTCCCGCGCCGTTCCTCGAGCGGTCCAGCCGCAGGGTCCTCGAAGCAGGGCAGCCCTTCGCAGGTTCGATGCGGACGGCTCGTGCGGCGCGGTGCGTTTTGCCCCAAACATGATCACCCGCAAATGCGCGCTGCGGTCGCCAATTCGGTCGCGCGATGTGATAGCTCAGAGGAAGTCCCGGAGGCCCGTTGGACAGCGAAGAACTCAGGTGGACCGAGCCGAACGAGAAAGAGCCCGACAGTGGCACGCTCGTTGGCGGCCAAATTTCACCGGGCGAGGCTGACTTCGAACCCGGGGCCAAGCTCGGTCGCTACGTGGTCCTGGCCCACATGGGCGCCGGTGGGATGGGAGTCGTCTATGGCGCCTACGATCCGCACCTCGATCGGCGCATCGCGCTCAAGCTGATGCACCAGCGCGGCGACGATCCGGCCCAGGCCGAGCGAGCGTCGCAGCGGATGTTGGCCGAGGCCAAGGCCATGGCCCAGCTCAACCACCCCAACGTCATCAGCGTGCACGACGTCGGCACGATCGATGGCCGCGTGTTCATTGCGATGGAGTTCGTCGAGGGCGTGCCGCTGTCCAAGTGGATGCGCGAGCCAGGGCGGACGTGGCAGGAGCTGCTGGGGGCCTTCACCAAGGCGGGCCGGGGCCTCGAGGCCGCCCACGCTGCCGGCTTGGTCCACCGCGACTTCAAGCCCGACAACGTGCTGGTTGGCGCGGACGGTCGCGTGCGGGTGCTGGACTTCGGGCTCGCCCGGCGGATCGACGGGAGCCGTGATCCGAGCGAGCGGCGCGAGCGCGAGGCGGGCACGCCTGCGTACATGTCCCCCGAGCAGCACCTGGGCAAGCCCCTGGATCACCGCGCCGATCAGTTCTCGTTTTGTGTGGCGCTCTACGAAGCGCTGTACGGCGAGATGCCGTTCGCCGCCAAGACCCGGCTGGAGCTGGCACTCGCTGTCACTGATGGTCGGGTCGGGCCGGCGCCCAAGCGCGCCTCGGTGCCCAACTGGCTGCGCTGGGCGCTGCTGCGCGGGCTCGATCCCGATCCCGACGGACGCTGGGAAAACATGGCGCAGCTGCTCGCCGAGCTCGGTCGGGATCCCAGCCACAGGCTCCGCACGATCGTGCAGTGGTCGGTGGCGTCGGTGGCTCTGGTCGCGCTCATGGTCACCGGGGTGATGATCGCCAACGGCCAGCGGATCGAGCCCGCCGACCCCGCCTCACGCTGCACCAGCGGCGCCGACGAGATCGCCAAGGTCTGGAACGACGAGCGGGTCGACGCCGTGCGGGCGGCGTTCGCCAAGGTCGACGCGCCGTGGGCCCGCGAGCTCGGACCCGAGGTCGAGGCCAAGCTCGGCGCGTGGGCCCACGACTGGGCGGCGATGCATCGCGAGTCGTGCGAGGCGACCGACAACGGCTCGCAGTCGGCGTGGATGCTCGACCGCCGGGTCCTGTGCCTGAACCGCAAGCGGGCCGAGTTCGACGAGCTGGTCGAGGTCATCAGCACCAAGGCCGAGACCCTGGCCCGGGCCCGCGAGGCCGTGATCGAGCTGCCGCCGCTGAGCAGCTGCGAGGCGGCCGCGATCGAGCTGGATGGGGCGGGCCTCGAGGCAGGACTCGAGGGCGCAGCGCCCAGCGCCAACGTCGAGCAGCAGGTCGTCCTGCAGCTGCTCGATCGGGATCTGTATCGCGCGCACAGCCTCGAGATGACCGGCGGGTTCGAGGAGGCGCTGCGTCTGGCTATGGGTTGCGTCGAAAAGGCGCGTGAGCTCGAAGATCAGACCCGCTTGGCCACCGCGCTGCTGACCCAGGCCCAGATCGTGATGGCGACGGGTGGCCACGACGCAGTGACGCCGCTGCTCGAAGAGGCCGAATTCGCAGCCGAGCGGGCTGGGGCCGATCGTCTGCGCGGCAGCATCCTGATCGCGCTGGCCCGGGTCGACGCCAAGGCGCGCGACGGTCGAGCCGCGAGCCGTCACGTGCGAGAGGCCCGGGCCGTGCTCGACCGGGTGCAGGCCAGCGCGACCGAGTACGCCGAGCTCGACGGTGTCGCGGCGCTGGCCTCGGTCGCCCACGGTCAGCCCGAGCAAGCCGAGCAGCAGGTTCGCGCCGCGATCGCCAGCATCTCCGGGATCACCGACGCCGGCTCGCTGCCGCCGATCGAGCTCGCCCAGCTCCACGCCACGCTCGGCGCGATCTTGCGGGACCTCGGCCGCTACTCGGAGGCCCGGTCCGCGCTCGAGCAGGCCCAGCAGCTGTGGATCGGGCGCTACGGCGAGCAGCACCCCAAGGTCGCGGCGGTCCGCGTCGAGCTGGCGACCCTCGACGATCGTCAGGGGCGCCACGCCGACGCGGTCGCCGGCTACGAGGCGGCGCTGGCCGTGCTCGAGCAGGTGTTCGGCAGCAATTCACTCGACGTCGGTTACGCGAGCGCGGCATTGGCCGTGAGCCTCGGTGAGCTCGGGCGCTACGACGAGTCGCTGCGCCAACACCAGCGCGCGCGGGCGATCTTTCGCGCCCACGGTGACCCAGCGATGGTCAGCCTGGCCAAGACGCTCGACGCCGAGGGGGTGGTTCAGCTGCGCCGCGAGCAGTTCGAAGAGGCCCTCAAGCTGCACCAGCAGGCCCTCAAGATCCTCGAGCGCGCGCGCGGGGGTCGAGGCTTCGATCTCGCTGACCTCGCGCCGACGCAGGTCCACCTCGCCGAGGCCCTGCTCGCGCTCGAGCGGCCCGAGGACGCCCGGCCGCAGCTCGACGGCGCGCTCGAGTTGATGCTCTCGCTGCAGGCGACTCCCAGCATCGAGCGGGAGCGCGAGCAGCTCGCTGCGGTCCGGCTGCTGGCCGCCAGGGCGTGGGCGAGCGGGACCGCGGCCAACCTCGAGCGCGCGCGCGAGCTGGCCGACGCCGCGCGAGCGGACTTCGTCGCGCTGCAGCGCGCCGACTCGGTCGCCGAGATCGACACCTGGCTGGGCTCGTTATGATGACCCCACATAGACCTTCGAGCCCGTCGACGTCCGCGTCGCGGCGGGGAGGTTGGTGTGCAGCCAGGGCAGACCGCGCTCGATCAGCGCGAAGCTGCAACGGTTGCAGCGACAAGGGGTCTCCGGCGTGCGCAAGCGGGCGAGGTCCTGAACGAACTCATTCGTCCTCTAGACTCTCGAGCAGGACCACCAGCACGCGCTCCACCAATTGCAACTCCGCGTGGGAGCGCCCGACGATCAAGCCGTGAATACGAGCAACCTCCTCGGGGACGCCGTCGAGCTCTAAAGCGTTGAACATCGCCGCGACCGAGAGCTCCAGACCCGTACAGTCCTTGCGGAGCGTCCGCAATGACGCTCGATCAGCAGGACCTCCCGCGGGCGTGGGAGCCGAGGTTGGAGATGATCGTCCAGTTCGGTCGGGGGCTCGCGGCGATCCACGCCGCCGGGATCCTGCACCGCGACCTCAACCCCAACAACATCATCTTTGGTAGCGATGGCCGACCGCGTATCGCCGATCTCGGGCCCGCACCTCCCCGAACTCGCAGTAGAAGGGCTCACCCGTGGCACCCGAACCACCCCGAGCAGGCGAACAGCTGCGACCCTCACAGCACACGGTGTCGTCGTAGATCGGCGCACCGTCGCGGTGGGGCTCGCAGAGGATCGGCTTGCCCGTGTCCGTGTAGACGAGGTCACACAGATCAGGGGCCCCCCGCTGGTGGCAGTGAGCGTCGCGAAGAACGTGAGTAGTACCTGTAGCTTGATGGACATGATGCTTTCCTTCCGCCAGCTGTTGACTGGCAACGAAAGCGTCGCACCGCCGACGCGCGCGGCTCGACCGCTGGGTTTTCTGCCGTCCGGCCGGTCGGCACGATGAGCAATGCTGCCCCGCGCAACGCCGTTGCAACCCAAACGGCTCGCTGTCCTGCGCGGGTCGATGACTCGTCTGGCGCCGCGGGTTGCGAGCGCGTCGCTGCCGCGAGACGATGGCGGCGACAGCATGAGTGACCTCGACTACTACGCGATCCTCGGAGTAGGCCCGGAGGCGGAGCGCGACGAGATCGAGGACGCCTACCAGCGAGAACTGCGGCGGGCCGAACCAGGCCGAGTTCGGGTGCTCGAGAAGGCCCGCGCGGTGCTGGTCGATCCCGCCGCCCGGGCGGAATACGACGCTCGCACTGTCGGGTCGGCGTTGATCGAAGAGACCGTGACCGCGATCTTGGAAGCCCATCTCTACCCCGGGCGGAAGCGCGCCGCTCCCTTCGGGCGCAGCGAAAGTTGATCGTCGCAACCTCGAGTTAGCGCCGCGGGAGTCGGGGCAGCGCTCGCACACCCTGACTCGCGGGCGGCAAGCGTTTCATTCTGGGCCCACGCGGGGTACGAAGCCGCGTGCGTGTCCGTCGACGGTGATTCCGTCACGGTTTCTTCGTTGTGATTTCTCATGGTCGATCTTCGCGAAGGGTGATCATTTTGCTCGCCCCAGCGATAGACCCTGATAGCGTTGGCTTCCGTAACGTCGTCTCCCGTCGGTGAACCGGCCGACCGGCCGCCTCACCAAAAGCCACATTAGCGGCCCGAATCACAATCATGTCCAATTACACCGTTTCCGGCCGGGTGGCCGACGACGACGGTGCGCCCGTCGTCAATGCCACCATTACGATTCACGAGGTCACCAGTCTCACTGGCGATTCGCCGCAAAAGGGCCCGTCGGCCAGCACCGATACCAACGGCATCTACACAATCTCGTGGGCCGAGACGGCCGCGCCCACACGGCTTTGGGACGTATTCGTTCGCGCCCAATTCGGGGCGGATATTGTCGAGTCCGGGCTGATCAGTGACCTCGAGGCGACCACGATCGTGGATCTCGTGCTCAACACGGACATGTACCAGGCCCGCACCGAGTGGGGCCAGCTCGAGTCCAAGGTCGCGCCGCTGCTGGGCAACACCGAAGCCAAGGATGTCCCGGTGGATCGGCTCGAGTGGCTCGCGCGGCGGGCCGACGTGCCCTCCACACACCTCGCGGCCTATGTGCAGCCGCACCGGCTCGCGGACGATCGCATGATCAAGCCGCAGAGCTTCTATGCGTTCTTGCGCGCGGGCCTGCCGGCTGATCTGCTCGGTCTGCTCCGGGCTGGCGAGCGCGCGTGGACGAGCGCCATGCGTGGCGCGTGGGCCGAGCGGCGGCTTCCTCTGCCCGCCGATGGCTCCGCAACGGCACAGGAGGCTGAGCTTGCTGAAACGCTCGCGGCGATGCGTGAGCTCGTGATCGACGCTGAGCTCGTTCGGCTGGTCGCAGGCGTCAGTCAGCGGGCGCTGCTCGACACCGCAGGCTTGTCGGAGTCACACCAGCGAACCTTTGCGCAGCTCTGGCTCACACACGACGGCCCGATCGACGAATTTTGGACGGTCGCCGCGACATCGAGCCTCGCCTCTGAGGTTCCGCAGCTGAAGTTCACGGTCCAAGCCGGGACCTTGGTCGGCGCCCACCTGCCGACCCTCGCCGCACTTCAGGCGGAGCGCAACGACGCCACGATCACCGAGCTCGCCGACACGGCTGCGTGGAGCATCGCTCAGTGGGACGCGATGCTCGTCAACCGCCGCGTCACACCGCCCGATGACATCCCGGGCGCGGACGCGGAGACGGTCCGGCAGACCTACGCGCGCACCTTGTTCAACGTGCTGGAGAGCGCGTATCCGTCCGCGTCACTTCGCGCCGCGCTCACGCGTGACCAACCACCGCAGGCCGAGTGGGTCGCCACCTTCTTCAGCAACAATCCTGCGTTCGACATCGTCGACAGCACGATCGGCCACTACCTCCACGGCGCGACGTCACCATGGGCCGGCATCGCCCCCGCGGATCAGCCCCAGGCCCGCGCCAACCTCGAGCGGGTTCAGCGGGTCTACCGATTGAGCCCGCCGATCGGCCGCTACGCGACCGCCAAGGCGCTGCTCGAGCAGGGGATCACCTCGGCCACGCAGATCGTCGCCAGCACCCGCAGCGAGTTCGCGTCACGGTTTGGCGCGTTGCTCCCGAGCGACGACCACGGCCGCGGGGCTGGATCTACGGTCCGTGCTGGGGCACCTCGACTCGGGCCTGCCGCCCTATCGCTTTCGCTCCGTCCACGCGCGTGCGTCCGCGTTCGCTGGCTCCCTGCGGGCGCTTGGAGCCAGCTTGTTGTCGGCGATCGAGAAGCGCGACGCCGAGCAGCTCAGCCGGATCCGCTCGAGTCAGGAGCTCGAGATGCTCGCGCGGATCCGCGAGGTGCGGGTCAAGCAGCGCGACGAGGCCGCCAGCGCGATCGTGTCGCTCGGGGCGGCGCAGGCGGCAGCCGTCCAACGCAACACCCACTATTTCCAGCTGTTCCAAACCAACCTGACCGCGGAGGAGCAACAGCAATTCGACGCTGGAGCGAAGGCGCACGAGCAGCGGTCTGCCGCACAGGGCCTACAGCTCGCCGCCTCGATCTCGAGCGCGCTCCCACAGATCAATGTGTTCCCGCCCAGCGTCTCATTTGGTGGTCTGCAGCTCGCCAACGTCATGAACATGATCTCGTCCGGGTTCAGCTACGCGGCCGCCGAGCAAGACTACAAAGCCGGTCGGGCTGGCCTCAACAGCAGCTTCTACCGGCGGGCACAGGACTGGGATCTACAATGCAGGCAGGCCGAGTTCGAGGCGGAGCGGCTCGCGCAGGACATTGTGGCGGCGACGATCCGGCTCGAGATCGCCGAGCGCGAGCTCGACAACCACGCAAAACAAGTCGAGCACGCCCAGGCGGTCGACGCGTACATGCGCACGAAATTCAGTAATCGTGAGCTCTACGATTGGATGAGCAGTCAGCTGGCGACGCTGTACTTCCAGACCAATCAGCTCGCGTTCGACCTGGCCAAGCGGGCCGAGCGGGCGTACCGGCATGAGCTTGCGATCGATCCGGCCGAGCCGCCGATCATCAAATTCGGGTACTGGGATAGCCTGCACAAGGGTCTGCTCGCCGGCGAGCGGCTCGGGCATGACCTCGAGCGGCTCGATCTTGCGTACATGGATCGGGACGTCCGCGAGCTCGAGCTGCGCAAGAGCGTGTCGCTGGCGGAGGTCGACGCGGAGCAGCTGCGATCGCTCCGCGAGACGGGGCGCTGCGACTTTGGGATCCCGGAGGTGCTGTTTGACCTCGACCACCCTGGGCACTACATGCGACGGATCCGAGCCGTGAGGCTGACGATCCCCGCCGTCAGCTTCATGTCGATCATTTTTTGGTAGGTCTGTTCGTCGAGCATGGTCTTGTTCTTGGGGTTCGGGTTGGGGTTCGGGTTGGGGTTCGGGTTGAAGTTGAAGTCGAAGTTGAGGCTCGAGGTTGTCGTCGTCGGGATCTGTCGGCACGTCGGAGCCGGTCGCGTAGTAGTCACCGCCGCGTACGTTGTCGTGGGAGATCGGCTCGGGAGTTTGGACAGGGTCCTCGTCCTCGAGGGCGACGCGGTCGAGTCCGTTGCGCAGGATCGCCAGGACGCTGCGTCGCGTCGGCGCGTTGATCTTCAGCGCCCGCGCGCACGCGGCCTCGACCCTCTCGGTCGAGTAGGTCTTGACGTCGCGGATCAGCGCCAGGCACGAGCGGTAGCCCTGCTCGGGGTGCGGCTTGTCGGCGATGATCCGCTCGACGACCTTGCCCGTGTTGACGCCGAGCTCGGAGGCCCAGGCGATCACTCGCTGAGGTGGCCACGCGCCGTACTCACGATGCGACTTGGGACGATGGGCCTCATCGGTGACAAGGTGCCCTTGCGGCCATAGGAGCGCTTGTGGCTGGCGATGCGTCGACCGTCGAGCAGCAGCTCCACGCTGTTGACGGTCGCGCGGACCCAGACCTTTGTGCCGATCAAGTGGTGCGGCGCGCTGTAGTAGCGGTGATCGAATTCGACGTGGTGGTCGATGTGGACCTTGGCCGTCTTCCAGTTCGATGGCTCGAAGCGACGCGGGGGCAGCGGTCGTAGGGCCGGCTTGTCGAGCTCTTCGTAGGCGCTGCGTCGGCAGCCCTCGAGCTTCTGAAACGGCTTGTCGTTCAGAGCCTCGAGCAGCTTGTCGATCGCGACGTTGAGGTCGTCGAGGGAGAAAAAGGTGATGTTGCGAAGCCGCGCCAGGATCCAGCTCTGGGCGATCTTCACCCCGGTCTCGACCTTGGCCTTGTCCTTCGGCTTGCGGGCTCGGGTGGGGATCACCGCCGTCGAGTAGTGCTCGGCAAACTCGGCGAAGCCCGGGTTGATCTCGGGGTCGATTCGGTCGGGCCCACTGACCGCGCTGCGCAGCCGATCGGGGACGGTGATCGCGGGAACGCCGTCGAAGTACTCGAACGCGCGGGCCGTCGAGGCGATGAACACGTCGCGCTGTTGGGTCAGCGTCGCCTCGGCGTAGGTGTAGTTGCTCGCGCCGAGCACGGCGACGTAGAGCTCGACCTCAATCACCTCGCCGGTCTCGCGGTCGGCGATCGTCGGCTTCATGCCGGAGTAGTCGACGAAGACCTTCTCGCCAGCGCGATGTTCTTGGTGCATCGACGCGTCGACTTGCCCGCGGAATTTTCCATGACGCTCGCAGAACTGAGCGTACTGATAGGGGCGCCGCTTCTGGGGGTCGTGCACCGAGGCCTCGCGGTACTCGAGTTCGTGCTCGAGACGGAGGACTTCTCGGATTCGTCGCATGGGGTGACGTCGCATCCGCCGACGATGCCGTCGGCGCTGTGCCAGTCACGCGATCGGTGCCCAAGTGGCCCGGAATCTCTGCCCAGGTGCTCCGGAATCCTTGCCCAGGTGGGCCAGAATCTCTGCCCAGGTGGGGGCGTTTGTTTGCATCCGCATGTGTGGCCTCCCTTTGAGGGGGCTCCAAAGCGCCTCTTTGCGTGGCCTTGGGGTGCTCGGGGGGCGGACATACCTAGTTATCGAGTCGTGCGATCGGGCTATTTGCGTTCCGCATTCATTCCAACCACCCATGCAAGAACCAGCGTCGCCGGGGGCGATCGTAGAACACCCAGAGCACGGCGCCGCTGCGGGTCTGTGCAAAGTAGTAGTCGCGCTCGACCTCGCGCACCCACCAACCCCCACTCGCGCGATAGGGTCCATGCAAACGACTGACGGGGCCGAGCTCGGGGTCGATGACCCAGCCGTCAGCTTCGTGACGGGGCCGGGGTGGCAAGCGCTTGGGGCGGTGCAGCAGTCGACGGATCCGTGGTGGAAGCTCGCCCTCGACCTGCATGTTGCGCGGCTCGGGGAAGCGCACGTGGGCGGTGGGGACAAAGCTCAGGCGGGCCTCGGGCAAGTGAGCGGCGCGCAGCTGCGGGTGGGTGATGGCCTCGGGGCCCAGCGCCGCACACAGGCGGGCGATCGCTCGATCGGCGGCTTCGAGATCGCGCCGGGCTTGCGTACGAAATAGCGCGATCTGGCCGGGATCGGTGCGCTGACCCTCGAGCTCGAGGGTGAACTCTTCGACAGCCGCGGGCAGCTCGAGCGCGTCGATCCGCAGGCGCAGCAGCTCGAGCACCTGCATGGTGTCGAGGGTGGGGGCCGCGGGCTCGAGTCGCTGCTCGAGCCCGCCCGCGTGATCGAGGCGCAGGCGCAGGTGCAGACCCGACATCGCCGAGCCGCGATCGGCGAGCTGCGCGAGCAGCCGCTCGAGCACTGGCTTGATGCGAAACAGCAGGCGGGTGACGTCGCCCTCGGGAGGATCGAGCTCGACGCGCTCGATGACTGGATCGACGAGCGCGCGGGCCTGCATCGGCGCCCAGTGACCATCGCTGCCGCGCTCGTGCAGGCGCTCGGCCTCGACGCCAAACCGCACGCGCAGCTCGGGCCCCGGCAGCGCCATGAACTCGCCGAGCGTGCGGACGCCGAGACCCGCGAGGGCGTCGCGCAGCCGGGCCGAGATCCCCAGGCGATCGAGGGGCGCGGCCGCGGCCATTCGGGCTTCGCGACGAGGATCCGTGATGACCCAGGCGCTGGCGCGCGCGGCCTGGCTGCGGGCAATAGCGAGGCAGCGAAACCGGTGAAACCCCACGATGACCGTGGCCGTGAACCCAGCCGCGCTCACGGCCTGGTGCATGGCCATGGCCCACGCGCCGAGCTCACCCCACAGCGGGATCATGCCCGAGGGATCGATCCAGAAGCTGCCAGGCTGCTGAAGATCACCAGGCTCGACGCGCGGCGAAAAATTGAGCAGCACGCCGAACAGATCGGACACCGCGTGCTCGATCCGTTCGGCCGAGATGACCGACGCGCGCAGCTGCGGCGCGAGGCTGCGCGCGGCCGCGAAGCGCATGCCTGGCAGCACCCGCAGGCGTCGCGCGTGCTCGTTGACCCACATCAACTTGGCCTGCGGGCGGTCGGCCTCGACGACCGCGACCGGGTGCTCGCGCCAGCTGGGTTGATCGAGCAACAGCAGCTGCAAGGGCAGGGCAGGGAGCTCGACACAGGCCACGCGCTCGTGCTCGTCTGCGCCCGCGGCCCGGCCCTGAGAGGACATTGGATCGGTATACTGAACGTGTCAGCAGTGTTCAAGGGGGTAGCGCTGGACAGCGTGGGCGCCCGCGTGGGGCCGCCCGCCCGGCGGACGGCAGCCCGCCGCGCTTGCCCGAAAGGACAGTCTTCAGCTCGGGTCAGGATCCTGCCTGGCTGTGGGCGCTCTGCGAACCGGGCGCTGTCTCCCAGCGAAGCAGTTGAGACCGACGGGCGCCCGTGCTTGTGTGACACCCATGCGCTCGACTTGCTTGCTTCAACTCGCCTGGCCGTGTCTCGCCCTGTCGCTGATCGCCTGCGGCAACAACAACGACGGTCGGACCTCGACCGACACCGAGGTCGGCGTGACCCAGGGCACCGGGTCCGAGACCGCCGACTCGGCCAACACGGACGAGACCGCCGACTCGGCGGACGCCAGCGAGACCCTCGGCGACCCCGACCTCCCGCCCGAGTGCGACCCGGTCTGCGACGACAATCAACAGTGCATCGACGGGATGTGCTGTGACGAGGCCGCGATCTGTGCGGGGGTCTGCTGCAGCGGCGATCAGGTCTGCTCGTTCGCCGAGTGCGTGGTCCCAGGTGACGAGTGCGTCGACGCCAGCGAGTGCCCCGAGGACTACTATTGCGAGTACAGCCTCGGTGATCCGGCCGGCGGCATGGACATGTGCCAGGGCACGAGCATCGCCACCGGGAAGTGCTTGCCGAGCCCGCCCGACTGCCCGCCCGGCGAGCGGCCAGATCCCGACGAAGAGCTGACTTGCCTGCCGGTCTGCGAGTTCTTCCCCGAGACCAACTTCGCGCCCGAGCTCAAATTCCACGTGCCAGACCTGCACGTCATGATGTCGCCGATCGTCACCCAGCTCGACGACGACACCTGCGACGGCGTGGTCGACGAGCGCGACATCCCCGAGATCGTGTTCTCCAGCTTCTTCGCGGGCGACTACAACAACAACGGCACGCTCCACGCGGTCTCGATCGTCGACGGCGCCGTGGTCGAGAAGTGGGCGGTCAACCCCCAGGGTCCGCAGCTGCACCCGGGGGTCGAGATCGCGGCTGGCGACATCGGCGGGATGCCGGGCTCGGAGCTGTTCGCGTGCGCGGTCGGGGGTCAGGTCCGCGCGTTCAACCCCGACGGCACCGAGCTGTGGACGTCAGCCTACGCGGGCGGCTGCCTGATGCCCTCGCTCGCCGATCTCGACCACGACGGGCAGGTCGAGATCGTGGTCCGCGGCGGGGTGCTCGACGCGGCGACCGGGGCGACCAAGGCCACGTTTGGGATCACCCAGAACACGGTCCAGGCGATCGACATCGACGGCGACGGCAACCTCGAGATCGCCGGGCCGCAGGCGGTGTACGAGGCCGACGGCACGCTGCTGGCCATGACCGGCCTGACCGGCAACTGGACGGCGGCGGCGGATCTCGACCTCGACTTCAACCCCGAGATCATCGTCGCGCAATTCGCCACGCACACCGTGCACATCTATCACTGGGATCAGCAGACCCAGCAGATCGTGATTGATCGGCAGAACCTCGACATCAACGGGCCGCTGTCGCCCGCGCTGTGTCCCCCCAACAGCGCCGGCAACACGGCCGGCGGCGGACCGCCGACCGTCGCCGACTTCAACGGCGACGGCACCCCCGACGTCGCGATCGCGGGCGGGGTCGGCTACGCGGTGCTCGACGGCACCAAGGTCATGGATCCCATGGTCGCCGACCTCGACGCGTTCTTGTGGATCTCGCAGACCCACGACTGCTCGTCGGCGCAGACTGGCAGCTCGGTGTTCGACTTCGACGGCGACGGCTCGGCCGAGGTCGTCTACAGCGACGAGTGGTACCTGCGGATCTATCGGGGCACCAACGGCGACGTGCTCTGGCAGACCTGCAACACGACCGGGACCTTGCGCGAGCTCCCGGTCGTGGCTGACGTCGACAACGACGGCCACGCCGACATCGTGGTCGTCTCCAACGACTACTCCTCGATCACCTGCGAGGACACCAAGCAGACCGGCGTGCGGGTGTTCGGCGACGAGCTCGGCAAGTGGGTGCGGACCCGCAGGATCTGGAATCAGCACCACTACCACGTGACCAACGTCAACGAGGACGGCAGCATCCCAGCCCAGGAGATGCCCAACTGGCTGACCGAGGGCCTCAACAACTTCCGCCAGAACGTGCAGCCGCTAGGTGAATTTTCTGCGCCCGACCTCGTCGTGGATCTTCAGTCGCTGTGCCAGGGCGGCTACGAGGTGTTCGCTCGGGTCCGCAACATCGGCCAGGCGTCGGTCCCGGCGGGCGTGCTGGTCGGCTTCTACGACGGTGACCCCAGCCTCGGCGGCAACCTGCTGGCGCAGGGGATGACGACCAAGACCCTGTATCCGGCCGAAGCCGAGAACGTGCCGCTCGACAGCAACTTGGTGCCACAGGCGATCCAGGACGGCGATCAGGACCTGTGGGTGGTCGTCGACGACGGCATGCCAGAGCACCCCTGGCATCAGTGCCGGACCGACAACGACGTTCACCACGAAGAAGTGGCCTGTGACATCATCGGCTGAGCTGGGTCTGTTTTCAATCGTGGCACCCTGAGCTGGCACTCGGACCCCCGTTGGCACTCGGGGGTTTCGTCTGCGGCTCGTGAGGTTGGCGAGAGCGGTGTCCGCCCCGCGCGTGCGCAGATGGGGGACACGGGGGGAGCTGCGGCGTAGACTCGCGCTCGATGCGGACGAAACCAGCTCTCGTAGTCATGTCTTTCTCGCTGTTGTTGGCCTGCAACAAGAGCGTCACCGATGACTCGGCCGACACCGAAGTCGAAGCGGAGACCACCGGTGATGGTGACGGCGACGCGCCGCCTGGAGACGGTGACACCGGTGATGGCGACCCAGGTGATGGCGACGGCGGAGAGGACTTTCTACCGTCGGACAACGACCTCCCGTCGATCAACGACTGCGATCCGTTCGCGCAGGACTGCCCCGAGGGCGAGAAGTGTGTGGCCTACGCGAGCAGCGGCGGGACCTGGGACGCCAACAAGTGTGTGTCCGTGACCGGCACGGGCACCTCCGGTGATCAGTGCGTGTACCAAGGTGCGGCGTCGGGCGCCGACGACTGCGACGAGGCCAACGTGTGTTGGAACGCGCTCGACGTCGACGGCATGTTGGTCGGCACCTGCTTCCCATTCTGCACGGGCGGCGTCGACGACCCAGTCTGCGATGAGGCAAACACCAGCTGCCGGGTCGTCAACGACGGCGCGATCGCGGTCTGCCTGCCGAACTGCGACCCGCTCCTGCAAGAGTGCGCCGAGGGGCTCGGCTGCTACTGGAGCGGCGGCAGCCAGACCTTCCAGTGCATCATCACCGCTGGCGGGATCCCAACGGGTGAGCCGTGCGGGTTCAACAACGACTGCAACCCCGGGCACTTCTGCGCCGACGCGGCCGCGCTCGAGACCTGCAACGGCTCCGCGTGCTGTGCCGTGTTCTGTGACCTCACCGAGGAACCCAGCACCTGCGCCGCTCCGCTCGAGTGCGTGAGCTTCTTCGAGGAAGGCCAGGCGCCGCCGCTGTACGAAGATCTTGGCCTGTGCATCCTGCCTGGGTGATCACGACTCCAGCCACGACCGAGAGAATCGACATGACCAAGCCAAAGATCACAGGTTTCCCCCAGAGCACCTTCGTGTGGACCGCCCGCGCGGCGTTCAACATCAAGGGCGTCGACCACGACTTCGAGCCGATCGGGCCGCCGCAGAGCAAGACCCCCGAGTACCTGGCCCGCCACCCGTGGGGCAAGGTCCCCGTGCTCGACCACGGTGACGTCGCGCTCTATGAGACCACCGCGATCTGCAGCTACGTCGACACCGCGTTCGAGGGGACCTCGCTGCAGCCGAGCGAGCCGGCTGAGCTCGCGCGCATGCATCAGGTGGTGAGCATCGCCAACTGCTACCTGTATCCGCCTGCGGTGCTCCGCTACGCGCTGCAGTTCATCTTCCCGTCGGGCCCAGACGGCACGCCCAACCGGGCGGTCATCGACAAGGCGCTGCCCGAGATCGGCAAGACCCTCGGCGTGCTCGAGGCCGAGCTCGGCGACGGCGAGTGGTTCGCGGGCGGTCAGCTGACGATCGCGGATCTGTTCGTCGGCCCGCTGGTGGCGGTGGTCGGGATGTTCCCCGAGGGCAAGCAGCTGCTCGCGGATCAGCCCAAGCTCGGCCGGTTGCTGGGTCGGCTCATGGATCAGCCGGGGTTCCGCGACGCCGCGCCCAAGCCGGGGTAGGGCGGGCGAGGATCGGGGCTGGGCGATCTCGAGTTCGCTAGGGCGGGTCGCTCAGTCCCCGTGGTCGATCGCCGTCGGGCTCGTGGCGGGCGTGTCATAGTCGAGCTTCGCCGCGAGTGAAAATTCGCTGTCGTCCACGTGCAGGTCGAAGATCTCGACCTCGCCGTGGTCGCCAAGCTGGCCGTAAATCGCGGCGCTGTTGGTCACGTAGTAGGTCTCGACCGTGGGCGAGCCCGCGCCGATCTGCAAGCTCCCCGCCACGATCAGGTCGAGCCGCTGCTCGCTGAGGTAGAATTCACCCGTCGACGTGTTCCACACACCGAGCGTCGGTCGCCGGAGCTGCACGTGGATGTCGCGAATGTAGATGTCGTCGAGCAGTTGATGCGAGTACAGCTCCCAGACAGTCGATGTATTGCCAATGCTCAAATTGGCGAGATACATGGGGCACTCGAGATCGCCACAATCGGGGGCGGAGTACTCGAACTGGCCGTCTTCGAGGGCGCCGACCTCCGAGCTGGGCGCGAACGCCGGGTTCTCGAGGGTGATAGCGAGCGACGAGCGGCTGGCGACGGAGGTCGTGGTCAGATGATCGGCGCCGCCCATGCCTGGGCCCCACGCGGTGGTGCTGTCGTCGTCGTAGAGGTTCACGCCGATCGGTATGGCGAGCTCGTTGGCGCAGGTCTCGAAGTCGTCGCACGCCAACGCGAGGGGCTGACCGCTGCTCGGCCAGGTCGGGGAACTGCCTGGTGGGATGACCTTGGTCTCTTCGGGGGATGACGCGAACCTGGACTTGGGGACGACACAGTCGAGGTGCTCGGGATCGTCGATGAGCATGAGCGGATCAGGGACGACTTTGTCTTGGTGGTTTCGGATCTGCCACTCTGCGCCCGGTGACTGCAAGCAGTTGCCCCGGCCGTCACTCGACAGGTTCTGGCAGTGTTCGACGCACATGCTACGAAGCGTCTCAATGTCCTCGGGGTCGTTGGTCCAGCCGTCGAGATCAATGCCTCCCGTCTCGCCCGTCCCGGCCCAATGTTCTGAGCCGAGGCAGAGGCTGAACCTATTGACTTGGCCGTGCAGGTCGTTCTCGTAGTACAGTCCGGCAGAGGCGCCGTTGCACCACACGTAGAAACCATCCGATGGGGGAGGGTTGCACCCCGTCGCTGACATTGTCAGCGCTGCTAGCGCGAGGGTTGTGGCAGTGATGGGCGAAATCTTCATGGGATGCTCCGAGTCGCGTGAGCGTGACACCGCGCGGCGTCATGTATGTCGAAGACCAGGTCATGAAGCTCCGCGTCGCACCGGCGCCGTCGGCGAATTCACTTTGTTGCGCGCCGCCGCCCGCCGCAGGTCATGATGGCCAAAGACGTGATGGCACAAATGACAGAGTCAGAATCATGAAACTACCCTAGCGCGTTTTCGCTCGGGTCAAACGGAAACTTCGGCCCCTCTCATGGTCCCAAATCGCAGGACTTGCAGCGGCGCCGCGAACGGAGACTCAGAACCGACCGACTACCGAGATCCCGAAACCCTGCGTTGGACCGCCGCCGATTCCGATCTCGGCACGCTTGGCCGCGCCCTGGACCAGCAGCCCGGTCCCAGCGAAGGTCAGACCGCGCCCGAACCACAGGCTGGTCTGATCGAAGCCGTGGACGCACATCGGATCCTGGCACGTGCCCGCCACCATAAACGCCGCCCGCATGACCCTCGACACCACGAGCACGCCGAGGCCGGCGCCAAACAGGGACCACGCCAGCCGTCGCCTGGTCGCGTGCGACCACGTCGACCCGGGCATTCCCGCTGAGGCCACGCCGACCATCGTCAGGGTGAACCCGCCGATCAACAGCGGCGCCGCGGCCAGTCGGCCCATGACGTAGGTGCTCGAGGTGCCAGTGGAGATCAACGTATAGCGATTGAGCCCATCCGGCGCCCCCGCCGAGGCGGCGAAGCCAGCCGCGCACCACGAGCCGACCGTGCAGCGGGTAGAGATAATGGCCCCGCTGAGCTCGAAGGCGAAGCCGAGCCCGAGCAAGACTCCGCCCGCCGCGAGCTGTCGCGTCGCTCGTTTTGAGGTCGGAGGCCCGGCAGACTTCGCCGCCGGGAGTGGCGGCGCGGTCGGGGTCGGCAGCGCGGTCGGGGTCGGCGGCGCGGCCAGCAGACGCGCGGGCGTGAGCGCGAGCGCGGCGACGCAGATCGACGCGAGCGCGGCCGCGGGTATGGTTGAACGCCTCATGGCTGCGTCGGCCGATCCGCGTCGTCGCGCACGCGCTCGAAGGCCACGCGAGGGAGCACGACGGCGCCGTCGGGGTCGATGAAGCTGACCAGATGCCCCACGTAGCGCCCCCGCAGGTGCCAGGGCCACCTCGAGGTGCCCGAGGGCCCACCGGCCCCTACGCTCGCAACGTAGGGCAACCGGTCTGCGAACTCGAGCTCACCAGCGCACCCTTCCAAGAAGATGGTCTGGCCGAATGGTTCCACGCCGGGCGGGAGCGTCAGGGTCACGTAGAATGGTGTCCAGGTGTCCGAGAACTCGAGCGCGAACATCCAGCTCCCCCTGTGGGGACCCATGTTCACGATGTCACGATCGTCACAGTGAGCGTCGCTGTGCTCGAGCACCAGCGGCGGGCCCGTCCAGGTGAAGGTCGGCAGCCCTTCGAACTCGCACACGGGGTCGTCGATCGCCGCCTCGGGCAAGCTCTCGGCGAGCGCGGCCGACTCCGCCAGCGAGATGTCGAACACGCGCCGCGTCGCCCGCTCGACGTCGTCCGCCGTGGTCGCGCCGTCGAGCTCGAGGATGAAGTCGGCCATCTGGGCCGGTCCATACGTGGTCTCCAGCGCGACCCACCAGGTGAACGCGAGGCCGTAGTCCAACTTTGTGGCGTCGTTCACCTCGAGCGCCGCTCGTAGCTCCGCGGTACTGAGAAACTCTGGCCATGTCAGGAATGGGACGTTGATCTCGATCACCGAGGAGCCCCAGCGCGAGGCGAACGCTTCGTTGATGAAGGCCGGATAGCGCAGTGCGGGGCGGCCATGCCCACCCCGCGTCGCATGGGCGAGCTCATGGGTGTCGACCGGGTGTTTCGAGAACACGTGCGGCCGAACCAGGACGCGGCTCTCACAGCCGGACGCCCCGAGCCACGAGCACGCGCTCAGGGCGAGCTCCTCGTCCCAAAAATACTCGACGCCAGGCCCGAGGTCGTCGGGCGACCAGCCGTAGTAGCCGCCGACCGCCTCGAGGAACCGGTCCACGGTCGGGACCGTCCCCCCGCACAAGCGCGCCTCGCTGTCATCCCAATGATAGATCACGTGCTCGCCAACCTCGGTCGGCAGCTCCGTGCAATGGCTGCAGACCAGCATGATTGCTGCCGCCGACATGGACTCGATGCGCGCCACCACCTCGGCGAGAAACCTACGAGCACACCCAGCCGCCGACAAGCTGTGATCCCGCCCGCGAGCGCGCTGTTTGTGTATACGCAAAACTGACGCCTCATTCCGGTGACATCGGCCGATCCGCGTCGTCGAGAACGCGCTCGAAGACCACGCGCGGGAGCACGACGGCGCCGTCGGGCTCGATCTCAGCGGCCAGGCGCCCCACTTGGCGCCCCCGCAGGCGCCAGGGCCACGTCAGCGTGCCAGAGTCACCGCCGTCGTCCACTCCCGCGGCGTAGTACGGCACCTTGTTCTCGAACTCGAGTACGCCATCGCAGGGGACCAAGAAGATGGCCTTGGATATCGGGTCCACCCCGTCGGGGACACTCAGGCTCACGTAGAAGGGGGACAGGGTGTCCGGGAACTCGAGCGCGAACATCCAGCTCGCGTAGTCCCCATGCAGGTTTACGATGTCACCATCGTCACAGTCAGCGTCGGCCCGCTCGAGCACGAGCGGCAGGCCGGTCCAGGTATAGGTTGGGAGGGCGTCGAGCTCGCACACGGGATCGTCGATCGACGCCTCGGGCAAGCTCTCGGCCAGCGCGGCCGACTCGGCCAGGGAGATACCGAACACGCGCCGCGTCGCCCGCTCGACGTCGTCCGCCGTGGTCGCGCCGTCGAGCTCGAGGATGAAGTCGGCCATCTTGGCCGGTCCATACGTGGACTCCAGCGCGACCCACCAGGTGAACGCGAGGCCGTAGTCCAACTTTGTGGCGTCGTTCACCTCGAGCGCCGCTCGTAGCTCCGCGGTGCTGAGAAACTCTGGCCATGTCAGGAATGGGACGTTGATCTCGATCACCGAGGAGCCCCAGCGCGAGGCGAACGCTTCGTTGATGAAGGCCGGATAGCGCAGTGCGGGGCGGCCATGCCCACCCCGCGTCGCATGGGCGAGCTCATGGGTGTCGACCGGGTGTTTCGAGAACACGTGCGGCCGAACCAGGACGCGGCTCTCACAGCCGGACGCCCCGAGCCACGAGCACGCGCTCAGGGCGAGCTCCTCGTCCCAAAAATACTCGACCCCAGGCCCGAGATCGTCGGGCGACCAGCCGTAGTAGCCGCCGACCGCCTCGAGGAACCGGTCCACGGTCGGGACCGTCCCCCCGCACAAGCGCGCCTCGCTGTCATCCCAGTGGTAGATCACGTGCTCGCCAACCTCGGTCGGCAGCTCCGTGCAATGGCTGCACACCAGCACGATTGCCGCCGCTGCCATCATTTCAATGCGCGCCACCTTGGCGAGAAACCTACGAGCACACTCAGCCGCGGACAAGCCACGAGCGCGCTGTTTGTGCCGTACGCAAAATCAGCGTAGCCCCGTCCCCATTGCCCAGATCAACCCCAGCTCAGGCTATACGTGCACGCCTGCGCGCCGTGTCGACGGCATTCATTGCCGACATGCGTAGCGATCGCCCGCGGCTCGAACCGCCGGGCCATCGTTGCGACGATGCCAAAGTCAAACTCGCACGGATAGGGGGTCTCGCAGGTCGAGAGGATGTGATTTGGACCCAAACGATCGTAGCCGTAGTGCCCAATCCCCTCGACGAAAGTCTGCGTCGCGGCGTCGTACATGACCTTGCCACCGCGGCGGTGGTTGAGGTGGTAGGCCACGTCGATCGACTGGACGGCGGTGTGGACGTCCACGGCCGACGCAGGAAACACCGCGTTGTTGGGGATCTCCGCGCCGATGTTGAACAGGATCGCGGTCCCGAACCGCTCGTCGACCTCGAGCAGCGCGTCGAGCCAGGACTGCTGCGAATACCAGGCGTCGACGTCGACCTTGCGGGCGTCGGGCGGCCCCGGGGGGATCAGACCGTGCCGCAGCAGCATGCGCTCGACGATCGGTCCCAGCGGACCGAACCCACCGACGGCCGCGAGCATGGCGGCCCCGAGGATCTCGATGCCGGGCTCGAACGCTCGGTACAGCATGCGGCGCAGGATAGCGCCTTCGCTGGTGAGTTATTAGGTGACCAGGTTTGTGGCGTGCCGGAGCGCACCTCAGCGGGCTGAATCGTCGACTTGCAGCGAAGCGTCTGCGAGCGCGCGTGCGAGGTCCGCCCACAGATCTTCGGGGTCCTCAATGCCGACACTCGAGCGCAGCAGCGTGTCGGAGATGCCTCGGCTGCGGCGCAGCTGCGGATCCAAGCTCGCGTGACTGGTGCGGGCCGGCAGGCAGATCAGCGTCTCGATGCCACCGAGGCTGGTCGCGTGCGTACACAGGCGCAAGCGCGCGAGCAGGCGGTCTGCCGCAGCTAGATCAGGGTCGACGAGCTCGAACGCCAGCACCGCGCCCGCGCTGCTCAGCGGCGCCGCGCGCATGGCATCGGGCGCGAGGCTCGGGTGATGCACGCGCGCGACCGCCGGGTGCTCAGCGAGCCGCGCAGCGAGCAAGCTCGCGCTGCGAACCTGTCGATCCCAGCGCAGCGGCAGCGTGCGGAGCCCGCGAGCCAGCAACCACGCGGCCTGTGGATCGATGCAGCAGCCGGTGTGACACATGGTCGCAAAGCAACGATCGATGGTCGCGTCGTCGCTGACGATCGCGCCCGCGATCACGTCGCTGTGGCCGTTGAGGTACTTGGTCGCCGAGTGCACGACGACGGTCGCCCCGAGCTCGAGCGGATGCTGAGCCATGCCGCCCGCGAAGGTCGCGTCGACGCCGAGCGGGACCCCAGCGGCCCGACACGCCGCGGCGAGCTCGCGGACCCGAGCGACCTGCAGCAATGGGTTGCCGATCGACTCGCACCAGACCAGGTCGAACGGCTGCTCGCGCAGCAGCGCCTCGAGCTGGGCCGGGTCGCACGCGTCGAATCGCGAAGTGTGGATCCCGCGGGCGGCGAGGTCGGTGGCGATCACCGAGTCGGTGCCGCCATACACGACGTCGGCGCAGGCCAACCGGCCGCCGACCGGGATCAGCGTGGTCAAGGTCGTGGTGATCGCCGCCATCCCCGACGACGTCAGCAGCGCGGCCTCGCCATGCTCGAGGCGGGCGATCAGCTTGGCGGCTTCGCGGGTGGTCGCGGTGCCGAACCGGCCGTACACGTCGGCGCCGCGCAGGCCCTGCCCGGTCACGAGGGCGTCGGCGCCGGGCCCATCGAGGGTGTGGATCGTGCTGCGGGCGATCGGCGGCGCGATCGCTCGGCCTGGGGTCGCCGGGTCCGGCTCCCGATCCTCGGCGTAGTCCGGGTGCAGCAACAAGGTCGAGGGCGACGGCATCATGGATCGGTTGTCGACCAATCCATCGGTCCAAACAAGCACCAGCGCGCGACGCTCGGCCGTCTCGCGAGGCGAGCGTGGAGCCGGGCCGAGCAGGGCGCTGAACGCTGAGCGTCCCTCAGGGCCCGAAAACCGGGGTCTTGATCCAGCTATGGACGCGCCCGCGAGCGAGTCGGTATACCCGCCCCGCGCGCTCGTCGAGCCCGCATCGAACACCCATGTCACGCCGCAACAAGATCACCGTCATCGGAGCTGGAAACGTCGGAGCGACGACTGCCCACTGGGCCGCGTCGCGTCACCTCGGGGACGTGGTCCTCGTCGACATCAAAGAGGGCCTGCCGCAGGGCAAGGCGCTCGATCTCGCCGAGTCCGGCCCGCCCATGGGCTTCGACCTGAAGCTGGTCGGCACCCAAGACTACGCCGACACCGCCGGCTCGGACGTCGTGGTGATCACCGCTGGGGTCCCGCGCCGCAAGGACCCGGTCACGGGCGAGTACACCAGCCGCGACGATCTGATCGAGATCAACCGCAAGATCGTCGGCGGCGTGACCCGGGCCGTGGCCGAGCATTCGCCCGACGCCATCCTGATCTGCGTGGCCAACCCGCTCGACGCGATGTGCCATGTGACCTTCGCCGAGTCGAAGTTCCCCAAGCAGCGCGTGATCGGCATGGCCGGCGTGCTCGACACGGCCCGCTACAAGACCTTCATTGCGATGGAGCTCGGCGTCAGCGTCGAGGACATCCACGGGATGGTGCTCGGCGGTCACGGCGACACCATGGTCCCGCTGCCGCGCCACACCTCGATCGGCGGGATCCCGCTGACCGAGCTCATGTCCAAGCCCAAGATCGACGCGATCATCGAGCGGACCCGCAAGGGCGGCGGCGAGATCGTCGGCCTGCTCGGCTACTCGGGCTACTACGCGCCCGCGGCCGCAGCCTGCGTGATGGTCGAGTCGATCGTCCGTGACCGCAAGCGCGTGCTGCCGGTCGCGTGCCTGTGCGAGGGCGAGTACGGCTACGAAGGGCTGTACCTGGGCGTGCCCGCCGTGATCGGCAGCGGCGGCGTCGAGAAGATCATCGAGATGCAGCTCAACGACGAGGAGAAGGCGATGCTCGACGTCTCGGCCAACGCCGTCCGCGACGTCGTCAAGCTGCTCCCGTACTGAACATGACCCCCACAGACATCCTGCACGCTGCCATGCACGACCGCTGGCGGGTATGTGTGGCCCCCTAAAAGGGGGCCCTGAGCTCGGCGATTTCGCAGGTCCGCTCGCGGGTTTGCGCCCACGTTTCCCTTCTACCCAAGGACAATAGATGAAGATTCATGAGTACCAGGCCAAGGATCTGCTGCGAGACGCGGGCGTGCCCGTGCCGCTGTCGCAGGTCGCGTTCACG
The DNA here is from genome assembly GCF_002994635.1 of Enhygromyxa salina. Classification (GTDB taxonomy): domain Bacteria; phylum Myxococcota_A; class Polyangia; order Nannocystales; family Nannocystaceae; genus Plesiocystis; species Plesiocystis salina_B. The sequence goes on from NZ_PVNL01000092.1 coordinate 25,769, forward strand.
GCCGACGAGGCCCGCGCCGCCGCGCAAAAGCTGATCGCAGAGACCGGCAGTGAGGTCGTCGTCGTCAAGTCGCAGATCCACGCGGGTGGTCGCGGCAAGGGGCGGTTCAAGGAGCACCCCGATCTCGGCGGCGTGAAGGTGGTCAAGGGCGCCGACGCGGCCCAGGCGATCGCCGCCCAGATGATCGGCAGCACGCTGGTCACGATCCAGACCGGGCCCGAGGGCAAGGTCGTCAACCGCCTGCTGATCGAGCAGGGCATGGACATCGCCAACGAGCTGTACCTCGCCGCGACCCTCGACCGCGACAGCGGCCGGATCACGGTGATGGGCTCGAGCGAAGGCGGGATGGACATCGAAGAGGTCGCCGCCACCCACCCGGAGAAGATCCTCAAGATCCAGATCGATCCGGCGTTCGGTCTGCTCGGCTACCAGGCCCGCGCGCTGGCCAAGGGGCTCGGCGTGTCCGGCAAGACCGGGCGCAAGCTGACCGCGTTCCTCGACCAGTTCTACAAGGCCTACGTCGCGCTCGACTGCGCCCTGCTCGAGATCAACCCGCTGCTGATCACCGGCGGCGGCGACGTGATCGCGCTCGACGCCAAGGCCACGTTCGACGACAACGCGATGTATCGCCACCCCAACGTCGAGGCGCTGCGCGACCCCGACGAAGAGGACCCGGCCGAGCTCGAGGCCAAGAGCTGGGATCTCAGCTACGTGTCGCTCGACGGCACGATCGGCTGCATGGTCAACGGCGCGGGCCTCGCGATGGCGACCATGGACATCATCAAGTACTTCGGCGCCGAGCCGGCCAACTTCCTGGATGTCGGCGGCGGCGCGACCGAGAAGCGGGTCACCGCCGCGTTCAAGATCATCACCAAGGATCCGCAGCTCAAGGGCATCCTGGTCAACATCTTTGGCGGGATCATGAAGTGCGACACGATCGCGCGCGGGGTGATCGGCGCGGTCAAGGAGGTCGGCCTCGAGGTCCCTCTGGTCGTGCGCCTCGAAGGCACCAACGTCGAGCTCGGCAAGCAGCTGCTCGACGAGAGCGGACTCAAAATTACCTCGGCCGGCTCGCTGCGCGAGGCCGCCCAGAAGATCGTGGAGATGACCAAATGAGCGTGCTCGTCGACAAGAACACCAAGCTGCTCGTGCAGGGCATCACTGGCAAGACCGGTGAGTTCCACGCCAACCTCTCGATCGAGTACGGCACCTCCGTGGTCGCGGGCGTGGTCCCGGGCAAGGGCGGCTCGACCGCCTGTGACGGCCGGGTCCCCGTGTTCGACAGCGTCGCCGAGGCCGTCGAGGCGACCGGCGCCAACGCGTCGGTCGTGTTCGTGCCCCCGCCGTTCGCCGCCGACGCGATCATCGAGTCGGTCGCCGCCGAGGTCCCGCTGGTCATTGCGATCACCGAGGGCATCCCGGTCAACGACATGATCATCGTCAAGCGGTTCTTGGAGGGCCGATCCTCCCGCTTGATCGGGCCCAACTGCCCCGGCGTGATCACCCCCGATCAATGTCGGATCGGCATCATGCCCGGCTACATCCACAAGCCCGGCAAGATCGGCGTGGTCTCGCGCTCGGGCACGCTCACCTACGAGGCCGTGCACCAGCTGACCACGCTCGGGCTCGGGCAGACCACCGCGATCGGGATCGGCGGCGATCCTGTCAACGGCACCAACTTCGTCGACTGCCTGATGCTGTTCAACGAGGATCCGGACTGTCACGGCATCGTGATGATCGGTGAGATCGGTGGCGCCGCCGAGGAAGCTGGCGCGGCGTTCATCAAGGACAACATCAAGAAGCCGGTCGTCGGCTTCATCGCGGGGGTCTCGGCGCCGCCAGGCAAGCGCATGGGTCACGCCGGGGCGATCATCTCGGGCGGCAAGGGCACGGCCGAGGCCAAGCTCGAGGCGCTGCGCGACGCGGGCGTGAAGATCGCCGAGACGCCGTCGGACATCGGCTCGGCGATGGCCTCGCTGATCGGCTGAGCCCGAGCGGCTCGCTGGCGGCCACGACCTGGCCCGCGCTGATGGAGGGCGTCCGATCGAAGATCGATCGGGCGCCCAAGTTTGTTTTCAGCTCGGGCGAGGCTCCTCGCCCGACTCCTCAATTTAGATCGCTGCCCTAGGTGAACCAGTCTACGAATGGCGCTTGCAAGCGGGCGAGGAGCCTCGCCCGAGCTGAAAACACTTGGCCATGCTTTTTGCTCGTAAATCACTATTTAAGCTGCACAACGGCGTGGGTCTGGGGATCTTCGTCGTGGTGTTGGTCTCGGCGCTGACCGGGGCGGTGCTCAGCTTCCGGGCGCAGCTGGCCGAGCCGCCACCGCGCGCGCCGATCCTCGCGGACCACGTGCCGCTCGAGACGATCATTGCGAAGGCCGAGGCGACCGGCGACGGCTCCCCGGCGACCGACATCCAGCTCGCGCTCGAGCCCGAGGCGGCCTACCTGGTCTGGCTCGACGACGACGCCGAGACCGAGGTCTACCTCGACGGCCACGGCGAGGTGCTGCAGACCCGCGAGGGCCGAGGCCGGCTCACCCGGATCTTGTTTCGGATCCACACGGGCGAGCTGTTCGGGGTGGTCGGCCAGGGGTTGATGGTGGCGGCGGCCTTGGGCCTGTGCCTGCTGGCGTGGTCGGGCGTGGGGATGTGGCGGTCGCGTCGACGAGCCAAGCAGGCCGGTCGAGGTCGAGCGTCATAGCCGGCCGCGGGCCACTAGAGGGACCGTAGCGGCACGCTAAACGCGCGGCACGCTAGATGCATGGCAGGGTAGTGCGCGAAAGCGGCGCAAGTCCGCCGCGGCAAAAGCGCATGCGTGACTTGCGGGCGCGCGGATCGCTCTGCTAACAAATGATCAGGGTTTCCCGGGAAACCAGGAGGGTCGTCGATGCCAACGCATTTGCCGGTACTGAGCGGATATCCCACAGGACGCGCGGCCAGCTTGCGCAAGGACGCGTGGTGGCAAGCCCCCATCGCGACGGTGGTGGTGCTGAGCGCGTTCATCATCTACGCGACCTGGGCCGCCTTCCAAGGTGAGTACTACTGGGCGGATCCCTACCTGAGCCCGTTCTACTCACCCGCGGTGTTCATCGACAGCTCCGCGGCTGGCGCGGCGCCGATCGGCGGGTTTCACGGGTGGTTTGGCGAGTGGCCCAGCTGGTGGCCCGCGTTCTTGCCCGCGTCGCCCGCGTTCTTCATCCTCGCGTTCCCCGGCATGTTCCGGGGCACCTGTTACTACTACCGCAAGGCCTACTACCGCAGCTTTGCTGGCTCGCCTCCGGGGTGCGCGGTCAACCCGATCCCGACCAGCAAGTACCTGGGTGAGACCCGGCTGCTGGTCTTCCAGAACCTGCACCGCTACGCGCTGTACCTCGCGATCCCGTTCATCTTCTTCCTGTCCTACGACGCGATCGCGGCGTTCAGCAAGGACGGTCAATTCGGGATCGGCGTCGGCACGATCGTGCTCACGATCAACGCGGTGCTGCTGGCTTGCTACACGTTTGGCTGCCACTCGTTTCGCCACCTCGTGGCTGGCCACGACGACTGCATGTCGTGCGGCCAGGACACGGTCAAGTACAGCGCGTTCAAGCAGATCTCGTGGCTCAACGAGCGCCACCAGCTGTTCGCGTGGATGAGCTTGTTCTGGGTCGGCTTCGCCGACGTCTATGTCCGCCTGGTCTCCATGGGCGTGATCACCGATCTCAACACCTGGTCATGAGTCGATGGAAGTCTCCGAAATTCAAACCATCCATCACGACGTCGTCGTCATTGGCGCTGGCGGGGCTGGTCTGCGGGCGGCGATCGAGTGCAGCGCGCTGGGCCTCAACACAGGGGTGCTGTCCAAGAGCTTGCTCGGCAAGGCTCACACGGTCATGGCCGAGGGCGGCATGGCGGCGGCCATGGGCAATGTCGACCCGCGCGACAACTGGAAGATCCACTTTCGCGACACCATGCGCGGCGGGAAATTCCTCAACCAATGGCGCATGGCCGAGCTCCACGCCAAGCTCGCGCCAGCTCGCGTGCGCGAGCTCGAGGACTGGGGGGCGGTGTTCGATCGGACCCAAGAGGGCCTGATCAACCAGCGCAACTTTGGCGGTCATCGCTACCCGCGGCTGGCCCACGTCGGCGATCGGACCGGGCTCGAGCTGATCCGGACCTTGCAGGATCACGGCGTCCACCAGGGCATCGACTTTCACATGGAGTGCGCGGCCCTGCAGCTGCTGGTCGACGACGGCCGGATCGCTGGGGTCGCCTGCTACTGGCGCGAGACCGGGCGCTTCTTGTTGCTGCGCGCCCCGGCCGTGATCATGGCGACCGGCGGCGGCGGCCGAGCGTGGCGGGTGACCAGCAACTCGTGGGAGTACACGGGCGACGGGACCGCGCTGGCCTACGAGATCGGCGCGGAGCTGATGGACATCGAGTTCACCCAGTTCCACCCGACCGGCATGGTCTGGCCGCCCTCGGTCCGCGGCACGCTGGTCACCGAGGGCGTGCGCGGTGAGGGGGGGATCCTCATGAACAATGCAGGCGAGCGCTTCATGTTCAACTACATCCCCGAGCGCTTCAAATCGGAGACCGCCGAGACGATCGAAGAGGCCGACTCGTGGCTCGAGGGCAAGCCTGGCGCCCGGCGGCCACCCGAGCTGCTGACCCGCGACGTGGTCGCCCGGGCGATCCGTGACGAGGTCGCGGCCGGTCGTGGCTCACCCCACGGCGGGGCGTTCCTCGACATCGCGAGCCGCCGCCCGGCCGACTACATCAAGCGCAAGCTGCCCTCGATGTACCACCAGTTCAAGGAGCTGGCCGAGGTCGACATCACCGCCGATCCGATGGAGGTCGGCCCCACGCTGCACTATTTCATGGGTGGCATTCGGGTCGACGTGGACTCGCAGCAGACCAAGGTCCCGGGCCTGTTCGCGTGTGGGGAGTGTGCGGCCGGGCTCCACGGCGCCAACCGGCTCGGCGGCAATTCGCTCTCGGATCTGATCGTGTTTGGGGCCCTCGCCGGGCAGGGCGCCAAGGCCTACGTCGACCAGCTCGGCAAGCCGGGCAACCCCGTGCCCAGGGCCGACGACGAGCAGATCAAGGCCGCGTTTCGCCGGGCCACCGCGCCGCTCAACCGCGAGGGCGGCGAGAACCCCTATGTCATCCACGACGAGCTGCAGGACCTCATGGGCAAGCACGTCGGCATCATTCGCGAGGGGCCCGAGCTGATCGAGGGCATCGAGAAGCTGCAGGCGCTCAAGGCTCGCGTCGCCAACGTCAAGGCCCACGGCGCCAGCCAGTACAACCCTGGCTGGCACGAGGCCCTGTCGCTCGAGTCGCTCATGGTCACGTCCGAGGCCGTCGCTCGGGCGGCGCTCATGCGCGAGGAGAGCCGCGGCGCGCATACTCGGCTGGACTTCGCCGGCGAGCGCCCCGAGTGGGGCAGGGTCAATATCATCGTGTACAGGGGTGAGGATGGCGAGATGAAGGTCGAGAAGGTCGAGCGCTCGGACCCTCCCAAGCACCTAGCGGAGATCGGCCACGCCGACATCGACGCGCTCGAGGCCGGCAAGATTGGCGCCGACGCACCGGAGGGGGTCTGACCATGGCCACCCGCAAGCGCAACTTCAAGGTCTGGCGCGGCGACGCGTCGGGCGGCGAGTTCAAGGACTACGAGTCCGACGTCGGCGAGGGCATGGTCGTGCTCGACGTGCTCCACGCGATCCAGGCCAAAGAGGCCGGGGACCTGGCGATCCGCTGGAACTGCAAGGCCGGCAAGTGCGGCTCGTGCAGCATGGAGATCAACGGCAAGCCGCGGCTCGCGTGCATGAACCGGATGAACAGCTATGACCCCGACGAGACCATCGTCGTCCAGCCGCTCAAGGCCTTCCCGATCATCAAGGATCTGGTCTGCGACGTCTCGTGGAACTACGAGCAGAACCGGCGGATCAAGCCGTTCACCCCGCGCCCGCGCGAGGCTGACGGCGAGCACCGGATGTACCAGCAAGACGCGGATCGGGTCCAGGAGTTCCGCAAGTGCATCGAGTGCTTCTTGTGCCAGGACGTGTGTCACGTCCTGCGTGATCGTGCGGGCAAGGCCGCGTTCGCGGGTCCGCGCTTCATGATCCGCGTGGCCGGCCTCGAGATGAACCCGCTCGATGCCGCCGACCGGATCCCCGAGACCCGCGACGAGTACGGCTCGGGCATGTGCAACATCACCCGTTGCTGCACCGAGGTCTGCCCGGAGCACATCAACATCACCGATAACGGGATCATCCCGCTCAAGGAGCGCGTCGTCGATCGTTACTACGATCCGCTCAAGATCGTCGGTCGCAAGCTGCTTGGTCGCAAGCTGCGGACCAAGTCGGAGCCCTATAAACCACCACCCACCCCGAAACGACAGGTGCAAGATGAGTGAGGCCGAGATCTTCGAGCTCAAGCCAATCCATGTCGACAGCGTCCCACACTCGCTGGCGAAGGCCCGCAAGTATCGGGACCTCAACGATCCGCGCCAGGCCGAGAGCATCTGCCACGACATTCTGGCCGTCGATCCCGACAATCGGGATGCGCGGCTCGAGCTGATCTTGGCGATGAGCGATCAGTTTTCAGGTACACGCAAGTCGCCGCGCACGGTCGACATCATGCAGCACATCGACAAGCTCGATGACGCGTACTCGCGGCTGTACTACCGGGGCCTGATCACCGAGCGCGAGGCGCTGGGGTTCTTGGAGCGCGGGCACGCAGCCGCGTTCGCGTATGAGGGCCTGCGCGAGGCCATGGATCTGTATGAGGCCGCCGAGAAGCTCCGGCCCGTTGGCAACGATGACGCGATCCTGCGCTGGAACGCGTGCGTGCGGGTGATCCGACGCGAGAAGCTGCGGCCCCCGGCCGAGTACGCGCACGAGCTACCGCTCGAGTAGCGCGGTCCCATTGCTCACACCCGCGCTCACACCAGGTCGACACGTCGGGCGCCGACCGAGCGGGCCGGCGCGTGGCGATCCCAGATCACGTGCGGGCTGCCCAACAGCTGCTCGGCCAGCCCCAGCGTCGGCGAGCTGTCGAGATCCTCGGGCAAGTAGATGCCCGGGCTGGCCCGGCGCAGCTGATGCCAGCCCGCGAGCACCCCGGCGCTGACCTGCATCAAGGTGGCGTTGGTCGAGTACGCCAGCGCGTCGGCGACCGCGGTCTGCCAGCCGATCCACAGCTCGCCCAGGGTGTGGCTGCACAGCAGCACGCCGACCCGGTTGAACCCGCCGAGATCCCCGAGGTGATCGGGCGGGTACAGCCGTCGGGTCTGCCACTGAGCTGGCTTGCGATCGGGCGCGGCCGCGAGCGCGGCCTCGGACGCGGGGGGCAGGCGGTAGCAGTACGCCAGGTCCACGCTCGGGTACATGGCCCCGAGGCTGACCAGCTCCTCATGCGGGACGAGGTGGCCGCGGATCAGCTCGTCGCCGCAGCGGGCCTCATACAGCGCCCGGTGAGGTGCGTGCGACAAGACCTCGAGCTCACCGCTGGCGGTGATCATTGCTTCGGGCTCGAGCAGCTCCTCGAGGCAGCCGCCCGGGCTCCACGTGCAGGGGAACCGCTCGCTGGCCGGCTCGAGCTCGCGGCTGGTCGTGGTCGTGTCGATCTCCGTGAACAGCAGCGTGTGCAGATCCAGCGCGTCGAGGCTGGCCGGTCGACCGCTGCGCGCGGCCAGCTCGGTCAGCCCGCGGGCGACCAACAAATTGATCAGGCCAGGGTTCATGCCCATGCACAGCAGGTGCACGCCAGCCTCGATGTCCGGCGGATCAAACAGGGCCTGGGCCCGCAGCATGCACCGGGCGCTGTTGGGGTCGACGCGCAGGGCGGCGAGCCAGTCGTCGTAGGCGGTGGTCAGGTAGCTCGCGCCGGCTTCAGCGCAGGCGCTCATGCAGTCGCGGGTGCCCACGCTCGCGAGCTCGATGACCTCGTCCGGGCGGTGTTCGCGGAGCAGCCGCGCGAGGTCCTGCTTGTGCTCGAGGTTCTGGGCCGGGAGCCAGCGCGCGCACCCGGGCATCGGCATCGGATCGCGGGCGGGCGCGCTGTCGAGCAACAACAGCTCGGAGGTGGCGGGCAACAGCGCGCGACCTAGCGGATGACCGGCCAGAAGCGCTAGGGTGGCGCGTCCGACCCCGCCGGCGGCGCCGAGCATCAGCACCTTGCGGCGAGTCGGCGCAGATACGCGATCTTTGGCCAAGACCCGGCCAGTATGACCCACGACGCGCGCATCCGTCGAGTCCCGCGCCGCCCCCTCGAGTTCACCGAACGTGTCAGACAAGTCGATCATCGAGCCATTTAGCCAGGGCGTCAGCATCAGCTACGCGATCGATCGCGTGATCGCGCAAGGGCAGACCAAGTATCAGCACTACCTGATCGCCGACACCCCGGGGTACGGGCGCGCGCTGTTCCTGGATCGCTTGATCCAGTCGTCCGAGTCCGACGAGCCGCTCTACCACGAGCCGTTGATCCACCCGGCCGCGGTGCTGTCGGGCGGACCCAAGCGGGTGCTGGTCGCGGGCACGGGCGAGGGCGCGACCTTGCGCGAGCTCGTCAAGCATCCCAGCGTCGAGTACATCCTCGCGGTCGACCTCGACGCCGAGGTCGTGCAGGCGTGCAGGCAGCACCTGCCCAGCTGGCACGACGGCGCCTTCGATGATCCGCGCGTCGAGCTGATCTACGAGGACGTCGAGGCCACGCTCGCGCGCTCGAAGGACGGCGAGTGGGACATGATCGTGCTGGACATCACCGACCCGGTCGAGGACGGCCCCTCGCTCGACCTGTTCACGATCCGGTTCTACGCCGAGGTCGCGCGGGTGCTCGCCGACGATGGGATCATGACCATGCAGTGCGGCGAGCTCGATCCGGTCGACATGCGGGTGTGTCGATCGGTGCGGACCAGCCTGTCGGCGGTGTTTCCGTGGGTGCAGATCCTGCAGACCTACGTGCCCTCGTTTCACTCGCTGTGGGGGATTGGGATCTGCGCCAAGCGGGCGTTCGATCTCGACCCGCCGGATCTCGACCAGCGGATCGCGGCGGTCCCCGGCCTGCGCGTCTACGACATCCACTCGCACGCCTCGATCGTCCACATGCCAAAATTGCTGCGCGAGCGGCTCGAGGAGCCGGGCAAGCTGGTGACCGGGCGCGGCGAGGATCGGCTGATCAGCTACGACGTCAAGGGCACGGGCCTCCCGGATCACGAGACCTGATCGCATGGGCGGAGCAGCTGAACCGGCGCCGTGGAGTCGGACCAATCTGTTGATCGCGGCCGCGGCGGCGCGGCTCGGCGTCGAGGCCACGCCGCTCGCCAGCCAACACAGCGACTTCTTCATGCGCCTGCGCTGGCCGGGCGCGCCCGAGGGGCCGCGGGCGGTGATCATCTCCAAGACCCGCTCGCCGTACTTGACCGAGGTCGCGCAGACGCTGACCAACAACAAATTCATCTCGCGGGAGCTGCTCGCCGCGCGGGGGCTACCGGTGATCCGAGGTGAGCTGTTCGACGAGGCCAGTGAGGTGGTGGCGGACGGGCGCGCGGGCGCGATCTTGGCCGAGCGCGGCCGCGTGGTCGTCAAGCCCAATTGGGGCAACCGCGGGATCGGGATCGTGACCGATGTCGTCGAGTTCGCGCAGCTGGCCGCGGCGATCGAGTTCGCGCGCGATCATGACCGGGACGAGGAGGCCGTGGTCGAGCCGTTCGTGTCGGGCATCAACCTGCGCGTCGCGGTGATCGGGGGCCGGGCCGTCGCGGCCGCCGAGATCAGCCGACCGCAGCTGCGCGGGGACGGCCAGCGCACGGCCACGCAGCTGCTCGAGGCGCTGAACCTCGACGCCCGGCGGGGCACCTGGTCACGGCCAAGCCTGGTGCCGCTCGATCACATCGAGGCCGAATTGGTGGCGGAGCGGCTCGCGGTCGCCGGTTATCATCTCGATGATGTCTTGCCCGAGAATCTCTGCGTGGAGCTGTGCTTCGAGGAGCTCGACGTGATCGATCGCAGCGACGAGCTGCGCCCGAGCTGGGCCGCGATCGCGGTCGAGGCCGCGACGGCGCTGGGCGTCGACGTGGCTGGCGTCGATCTGCGTGGGCCCGCCCACGTGCTCCTGCGCAGCGCCCCGGCCACCAGCGGCGACCAGGCGACCCACGCCAGCGCAGGCGTGCTCGAGGTCAACGCGCTCCCGGCCCTGCACCTGCACGCGCTGCCGACCGTCGGCTCGCCGCGCCCGGTGTTCGACGCGTTCGTGGCCTACTGCCTGCAGATGCCTGGCGCGCCCCCGGTGTGTGCGAGGGTGCTGGTATGAGCGAGATCCAGCGGCTGGTCCGACGCCGCCGGCTCAAGCGGATCGCCCTGGGGGCGCTCGCGGTCACGCTGGTGTCCGCGACGGTCGTGGTCGTGCAGGCGTGGGTGCCGTTTGGCCATCGCGCGACCGGAGACCGCCTCGAGCGGATGCGGGCGTCGCCGCAGTGGGACGGGGGCGGGTTCGAGAACCCGCAGCCGCTGTGGAACGACGGCCTGGGGATGATCACCGAGGCGTGGACCGGCAGCGATCAGTCGAGCCCGGATCAGCCGCTGGAATTCGACGGTGGCGACCTCTCGCGCTTCGAGCAGCCGCCCGCGACCGGCCTGCGCGTGACCTGGCTCGGTCACTCGACGCTGCTGATCGAGATCGACGGCCACACCGTGCTCACGGATCCGGTGTGGGGCGAGCGGACGTCGCCGCTTCGCTGGGCTGGACCCACGCGGTTTTTTCCGCCGCCGATCCCGTTGGCCGAGCTGCCGCCGGTCGACGCGGTGTTGATCTCGCACGACCACTACGATCACCTCGACTACGCCACGATCGACGCGATCAAGCAGTGGGACACCCGCTTCGTGGTCCCGCTCGGGGTCGGGGCGCACCTCGAGTACTGGGGCGTGCCGGTCGAGCGGATCATCGAGCTCGACTGGTGGGAGCGCACGCGCGTCGGCGCCCTCGAGATCGCCTGTGCGCCGGCCCGGCACGCCTCGGGTCGGCAGCTGTTCGATCAGAACAACACGCTGTGGGCTGGCTACGCGCTGCTCGGCGGTGACCACCGGGTGTTCTTCTCGGGCGACACCGGGCTGTTCCCCGGCATGACCGAGATCGGCGAGCAGCTCGGGCCCTTCGACCTCACGATGATCGAGGCCGGCGCCTACGGGCAGGCCTGGCCGGACTGGCACATCGGGCCCGAGCAGGCCGTGCGCGCCCACCAGATGCTGCGCGGTGAGGTCATGCTGCCGATCCACTGGGGCCTGTTCGATCTCGCCTATCACGGCTGGACCGAGCCGATCGAGCGCACGCTGATCGCGGCCGCAGCCGCGGGGGTCGTCGTGGCGGCGCCGCAGCCGGGGCAGAGCTTCGAGCCCGAGGCGCTCGGGCCGATCGAGCGCTGGTGGCCGGCCGTGCTGTGGCGGACGGCCAAGGAGTATCCGATCGTGTCGACCGGCGTCGACTGACGGCGCGGTCAGGCGGCTGGTCGGGTCTCCCCCATATCGGGGGAATGGGTGCTCGTGCGGCACCCCCATATCGACGGCGCGCCGACCCCGATGGCGCCTCGCGGCGCTCGCAGAACGCCGTAGAACGGCTGAATTCAACGGCGTGTGCCGATTTTGGTCTCGTGGGCAAATCCGCGCAGCTCGCCTCGCCCGCGCGCGGAGCCTACGGTGAAGCACCGCTTTCGTTCACCTTCAATCAATAGAGACCGAATCGACATGAAAATCACATTCCTACATTGCGCCCCGCTGACACTCGCGCTCGCAACAATCGGGTTTACGGCCTGTGGCGGCGATGAGCCGCCGGGAACCGACTCGTTGGACACCACTGGCGACACCGGAGACGGAGACGGCGACCCCGGGGACGGAGACGGCGACGGGGACGGGGACACGGGTGACGGCGACGGTGACCCCGGCGACGGCGACGGCGATCCGCCCACCGACACGGACATGGACGGCGTCTTCGACGCGGACGACAACTGCCCGGACATCGCCAACCCCAACCAGCTCGATTTCGACGCCAACGGGATCGGCAACGTCTGCGACGTGCAGGTGTTCACGAGCGTGAGCGGGACGATCGACACGACCGCGAACGCGGACGCTGGTGCGTTCGCAGGCAGCTGCTCGATCCCGCTGGAGCTGATCGTCACGATGGGCGAGGTGCGTATTCAGCTCGACGATGACGCGGCCGTCGCGGCCTTCGAGATCGTCTCGCTCGACTTCGAGGACATCCCGGACAAGGAGTGCCAGCTGAACTTTGGGACCGCGTATGTCTCGCTCGAGGACTTTGGCGTCGACAACAACGGCGAGCCATTCCCAGTGTCCATGCCTCACTCGACGGCGGACCACGACGCTGGCGCGGTCGTCGGATCCAGCGACATGCCGCACCCGACGCTGGCGACCGGGATCATCTTGGCGACCACCGATCCCAACGAAGAGCCGATGCCGAGCGATCTCAACCTCGATGGCACCCTGGCCGTGTTCACCGCGAACATCGATGGCGCGGGAGCTTCGGGGACGCTGGCCTGGGCGGACGCCGAGCACGTCGTGGCGATGGACACCTTCATGATCACCGACCCGATCAACCTGAACATAGAGTTTGAACTTGTCGGCCTCGTGGGGCCGCTCATCCTCGCGCCCTGACCGTACCTGGCGGACCTCAAGGGAGCTCGCCGTCGAAGATCAACACGGTGGCGTCGGCGAGCAGGACCGCCAGCTCGTCGTCGCCGTCGCCGTCGTGATCGCCCACGCTCAGCGCGACGGCCGGGCTGCGGCCGGTGTCGAGCTTGGCGTAGCACTGCTCGATGCTCTCGAGCGCGGTGAGGTGCAGCCATAGACCCGTGCTGGCGATGATCGCGATGTCGTTGACGCCGTCGCCATCGAAGTCGCCGCGGCGCATCAGCGAGACCTCGCCGGCGAATCCGAACGTGGTGATCGGTGCGTCGGAGACGGACGGATCCCAGGCCTGAAACAGCGCCCAGGGTCCCTCGTGGGAGTCCACGCTGCTGGCGCTCAGCGTCATGGCGGCGATCGGTGCAACCAGTGCGTGCGGTTGTCGACCGTCGACCGAGCCCGTCCACGAGCTCAGACCGTCGAGGTCGAAGAACTCCAGGGAACGATCTGTATGGGTCACCGCGAACCCGAGCGGCCCGGCGACCGCCGAGCTGACCTGAGGGCTGTCACTCAAGAGTAACGGCACGACGGCGCCCTCGACCAGAGCGCCCCCGGCTCCCCACATCAGGACCTCGTCTGGCGGCTGCTCGTCGAAGTCGCCCGCGAGCAGCCCCGCCGCGACTCCGATCGGACTTGGCATCGTGACTGGCGGCAGCAGGCCGGCGTTGCCGTCGGAGTGATGCAGCGACTGGGTGCCGGCGAAGCTCAACATCACGTCCTCGCCCGGATCCACGTCGAACTGACCGCCAACCATGGCGTCAACGCTGTCCGATCCGTCTCCGCGCACGCTGGAGGTCGGCGCGTCCACGCCGTTCTCGAACACGTGCAGCTCGGTCGAGGTCGCGACGACCAGCTCATCGACGCCGTCGCCGTCGACGTCGGCGAAGGTCAAGCCCAGCGCCTGCCCGGGGATCGGCAGCGGAGCTGGCAGGGGTAGATCGGTGTTGCAGGAGCTCGCAACTCCGACGGTGTGGCAAATGTTGAAGGTGCACTGCTCGAGCAGGCCGCACTCGGAGTCGTTGAAGCAGTCATACTCGTACATGTCGTACGGGCCCCACCCATCCTGGTGGCCTCCGGTGTAGTGGCAAATTTGGTCGATGCACTGGTAGTAGGCCGGGCAGTCGCTGTGGGTGTTGCACTCGGCGTCGGAGCTCGTGTCTGACGGCGTGTTGGTGGTAACCGTCGCGGCGTCGGCGTTGCCGTCGTTGGCACTGCCGACCCGGCCCCCACAGCCCGCGACAACCAGCGTGACGCCAGCGAACAAATTCCAGTGGCGAGGATCGAAGCCAAGCTCGCGCATCGTCACAGCATGCCACAGGTGACCGCCCGGTTCTGCGGGGCCGTGGCCTACGGGAGCTCGCCGTCGAAGATCAACACGGTGGCGTCAGCGAGCAGGACCGCCAGCTCGTCGTCGCCGTCGCCGTCGTGATCGCCCACGCTCAGCGCGACGGCCGGGCTGCGGCCGGTGTCGAGCGTTGCGTAGAGCTCTCCGACGCCCTCGAGCGCGGCGAAGTGCAGCCACAGGCCGTCGTCGGCGATGATGGCGATGTCGCTGGTGCCGTCGCCATCAAAGTCGCCGCGGCGCATGACCGAGACCTCGCCGGCGAAGCCAAACGCTTGTTCTGGCGCGATCGGACGCATTGGATCCCACAGCTGAAACAGCGACCAGGTGCCGTCGTTGGACTCGATGCGGCTGGCGCTGAGCTCGAGCTGCCCGATTGAGGCGAACAGGGCGTGGGGCAGGGCGCCGGCGACCGAGCCGATCCACCCGCTCGCGCCGAACAGCTCGAAGAACTCGATCGTCCGGTCCGAGTAGGTCACCGTGAAGCCAGACAGCCCGGCGACCGCGGAGCTGACCTCGGCGCTGTCGGTCAGCGTGAACGCACCGATACCACCCTCGACGCGGGCGCCGCTCGAGCCCCACATCAGGACCTCGTCGGGTGGCTGCTGGTCGAAGTCACTTGCGAGCATCCCCGCCGCGATCCCGATCTGGCTGGGCGTCACGCTTGGTGCCAGGAAGCTCGAGGTGCCGTCGGAGCTGTGCAACGACTGTACGCCCTCGTAGTGGAGCAGCACGTCCTCGCCGACGTTCATGTCGAGCTGTCCGCCGACCATGGCGTCGATGCTGCTCGAGTCCTCGACGCGCGGGCTCGTCGTTGGCATGTCCACGTCGTTCTCGAACACGTGCAGCTCGGACATGGTTGCGACGACCAGCTCATCGACGCCGTCGCCGTCGACGTCCGCGAAGCTCAGGCTCAACGCTTGCCCCGGGATCGGCAGCGGGGCCGGCTGCGTTATATTTGTGACGTAGGTGGCAGCGACTTCGGTGGACTGACAATAGTTGAAGTAGCACAGCTCGAGCTCATCACACTCGGAGTTGTCGAAGCACTCGTACTCGTACAGGTCGAATGATCCGTCGTGGTGCCGGACGTAGTCGCAGACCTGGTCGTAGCAGTAGTAGCCGGTCGGACAGTCGCTGTCGGTGATGCACTCGGGGTCTTCGCCCGTGTCCGTGATCGTGTCCGTGATCGTGTTCGAGCTGGTCTCGGGCTGCGTGTTGGTGGTGACCGTGACACCGTCGTCGCCACCCACCACTCGGTCCCCGCACCCGGCCAGCACCAGCGTCGCGCCTGCGAACAAGTTCCACGGTCGGGGGTCGAATTCGTCACGCACCTCGCCAGCATGCCACAGGTGGGCGGTGTCTAGCATCGAGGTTACTTGGACTTGGACTCGGGCTCCGGCAAGCTCGCGAGCTCATACCCGAGCGCGTCCGCGAACGCCTGGTGGCCCTTGGGCGTCATGTGGATGTCCCCGTCCAAGAACGCGCCGGGCTCGGCAGCCCGCAGCGCCCGAGTCACGTCCAGCGCGGGGATCCCCAGCTTGGTCGCGCTCGCCACAGCGTCGTCGAGCAGGACCAGGGTTGGGCTGAGGTCCGGCCCGTCGTCGACCCCATACTTGGCCCACTCCGCCGACGAGACCTG
Source organism: Enhygromyxa salina (assembly GCF_002994635.1). Taxonomy (GTDB): domain Bacteria; phylum Myxococcota_A; class Polyangia; order Nannocystales; family Nannocystaceae; genus Plesiocystis; species Plesiocystis salina_B. The sequence goes on from NZ_PVNL01000092.1 coordinate 41,432, forward strand.
CACGTCGAACGGCAGCATCACGATCAGCAGCTCGGCGCCGTGCAGCTCACACAGGTCGCGCAGCTCGACGAAGTGGTCCTCGAACACGGACCGCGGCAGCTCGGGTGGCTCGGGCAGCTCGACCTTCGCGGCCTGGCCCAGCTCCTCGCGCAGCACCGCGGCCCGGGCTTGCAGCTCCTGTCGCTCGGTCGCCGCCTGCTCGCGCTCGCGCTTGCGGGCGAGCGCGGCCCGGTAGGCCTCGGCGGTGACCGTGATGTTGCGGGCCGCCTCGCTGTAGCGCGACCGCACGATCCCGCCCGGGCGGGCGCGGAGGATGTCCTCATCCGCGTCGATCTGGCGCTCGTCCTGACGCCGCTGCTGCCGTTCTTGGTTGAGGGGGCTCGAGCGCTCGAGCCGGGCCTCGATCGCCGCGAGCTCCTCGGTCAGCCGTTGCTCGTGGGTCAGCGACTCGTTGCGCAGCTGCAGGGCGGTGGCCGTGGCCGCGGCGAGCTCGGCGTGGGTGCGCTCGCTCTCGACCAGCAGGTCGCTCCAGTCGCCCTCGGACGGGAGCCCGCGATCGACCCGGGCAAACCACGCTTCGTCGTGCGAGTGCCACCAGCGGCGCGCCGCGTAGACCGTGTGGGACCGCGACATCAGCCAGTGGCGGCCCGGGAACTGGGTGATCTCATCGGGCGCTGGCGCGGTCTCGATCTGGACCGCCCAGCCGTCCCAGATCGCGTGCCGCTCGCGGTTGGGCCGATCGAGCTCGAACGGATCATTGAGGAAATTGAGCACGTACACGACGCGGGGACCCTCGGCGTCGCGCTGCTCGAGCAGCTCGCGGGTCAGCGCCAGGTACTCGCGCGGTCCGTAGGTCGGGACCCCGGCGTTGAGCACCGTGAGGTCCCGCTTCGCCGCCAGCACGGCCGAGAAGGTCTGGGCGTCGTTGACCCCCAGCCCAAACACCTGCGAGTCGCCGATCACCAGCACCTCGCCCGGGCTCGGGGCCGGCCACTCCGGCCCGCGGTAGCCCTGCGAGTTGACTGTGATCTCGGTCAGGGGGTTGTCGCCCAGCTTGAAGTTCATCGACGCGCCGGGCTCGAGGCGGACGCCGAGCTCGGGGTCCGCCACGTAAAAATTGACGTGGGGGAACGCGTGGTGATCGCGGAGCGAGAACCCGAGCTCGGTCAGCGCGAGACCGATGCTCAGCCCCAGCGCCAGCTGCCCGGCGATCATCAGCCGCCGTCGCCACGTGGGACCTCGCGGCGCGGAGGGCTTGGGGTCGGGGGTGTCCGTGTCTGGTTGCGACCGAGGTGTGAACGGCATGGTTGGTCGATGATCCCGGCAGGCGGCGTGGCGGGTCGCGGCTGCGCGCGAGCGAGCGGGCCAATAGACGCTCGCTCGCTCGATCAGGTCTGGCGCCAACCACGATACGCACGATCGGGCCTGCTGTGGGTCCGCCCGGCGTCGGAGCTCACGGGCGGCCGCCCTCGTCCGCGGGGCTGGGCAGCGCGCCGGGCCTGGCCCGGCGGCGAAACGGCCACACCAGCTCTTGCACCCAGGTCGCGGGCTCGACCTGCTCGAGCCCAAACGCGCGCGGGCGCTCGGTGCTGATCTTCGCGGTCCCGAACAGGACATCCCACACCAGCAAGAAATTGCCGTAGTTGCCGTGATAGTGGGTGACGCCGTCGGCCGCGTGCTTGCCATGGTGCGCGGCGTGGGTGCAGGGCGTGGAGATGGTCCGCGCGACCACCCACATCAGCGGCGCGAGCCAGCGGATCTTCAGGAGCTTGGTGTCCCAGCCAACGCTCGAGTGCGCGCTGATGATCACGGCCATCTTCGCGACGTAATACACGTAGTAGACCGGCGCGAACCCGAGGTACAAAAGCGCGCCCGACAGCCACAGGCCCGGCATCATCGCGTAGTAGAGCAGGTTGTTGCGGTACACGACCCGGATCGACAGGTACGCGGCCGAGTGGTGGGCGCGGTGCAGCAAGTTGAGCGTGGGCCAGGTGTGCGAGGCCCGATGCCACCAGTACTGGGTGAGGTCATCGGCGATCAGCAAGGTCGCGAACATGGCCCACGCCGGCCAGCCGGCCAGCGCGTTGGCGCTGCCCGGCGCGACCGCTTCGGTCGCCGCCGCCGAAGCCGTCATGATCAGCGGCAGGACCAGGACCGGCAGGCCCAGGCCCGCGCCCAGGTCGAGCACCAGGTCCTTGGCCGTCGTCTGCTCGCGGAACAAGAATCGCCCGGCCGCGAGCTCGACCAGCGCACCGCCGACGAACATCGCCGTGATCACCACGCGGTAGTCGATCATGAAGGCAGGGGGCCGGGTCCCATGAACGTTTTTAGCCGATCGACGGGGAGCTGTCAGATGTGCTTGGATAGCGCCCACCGTGAGCCCGCTCAGCATCTACGATCGTGATCTCGACAAGACCGACGCGAACCACCAGCCGCTGACGCCGCTCAATTTTCTGGCGCGCTCGGCCGCGGCGTTCCCCGAGCACCCGGCGATCATTCACCAGGGTCCGCGCGCCGACCAGGACTGGAGCTACGCCGAATTCTACACAGACGCGCGCCGGCTCGGCTCGGCGCTGGCCAGGCGTGGGATCGGCCGCGGGCACACCGTCGCGGCGATGCTGCTCAACACGCCGCCGATGCTGATCGCTCACTTTGGGGTTCCGATGGCTGGCGCGGTGATCAACTGTCTCAATGTCCGCCTCGACGCGCGGATCATCGCGTTCTCGCTCGACCACGGCGAGGCCAGGGCGATCATCGTCGAGCGTGAGCTCGCGGGCGTGCTCCGCGAGGCGCTGGAATTGATGCAAGGTCCACGACCGCTGATCATCGATTACGTCGATCCCACCGTCGACTACGAAGCCGAAGAGGCAGGCTTTGGCGAGCTGGACTTCGACGCGCTGCTGGCCGAGGGCGACCCCGAGTTCGAGTGGCTGCGACCCGACGACGAGTGGGACGCGATCTCGCTCAACTACACCTCGGGCACGACCGGCGATCCCAAGGGCGTCGTGTTTCACCACCGTGGCGCGTACCTGCTGGCGACCGGCAACGTGGTCACGACCGGCATGACCAAGCACCCGGTGTATCTGTGGACGCTGCCCATGTTCCACTGCAACGGTTGGTGTTTTCCCTGGTCGCTGGCGATCGTGGCGGGCACCCACGTGTGCCTGCGCCAGGTTCGTGATCACGCGATCTGGGACGCGGTCGCGGCCCACGGGGTCACCCACATGTGCGGCGCGCCGATCGTGATGTCCGTGATCATCGGCGCCGCCGAGCAGACCAAGCGACCGCTCGAGCGCGTGGTCGAGTTCTTCACCGCCGGGGCACCACCGCCCGAGGCCGTGCTCGCGAGCATGGCCGCGGGCGGCTTCAACGTGACCCACCTCTACGGTCTCACCGAGAGCTACGGGCCGGCGGTCGTCAACGACTGGCGGGCGGAGTGGGACGCGCTCGAGCCGGGGCTGCAAGCGGCGATGAAGGCCCGCCAGGGGGTCCGGTATCAGGCGCTCGAGCAGATGACCGTCATGGATCCCGAGACCATGCGCGAGCTCCCAGCCGACGGGACGTCGATGGGCGAGGTCATGATGCGCGGCAACGTGATCATGAAGGGCTACCTCAAGAACCCGGCGGCGACCCAGCGGGCGTTCGCGGGCGGGTGGTTTCACACGGGCGATCTCGGGGTCATGCACCCCAACGGGTATCTGCAGCTCAAGGATCGCTCGAAAGACATCATCATCTCGGGCGGAGAGAACATCTCCTCGATCGAGGTCGAGGACGCGCTGTACAAGCATCCGGCGGTCGCGGCCGCGGCGGTGGTCGCGATGCCCCACGCCAAGTGGGGCGAGACCCCGTGTGCGTTCGTGGAATTGCGGCCCGGGCAGGACGTGAGCGCGGCGCAGATCCTGACCTGGTGTCGGGCCGAGCTGGCTCACTACAAGTGTCCGCGCCGGGTCGAGTTTGGTGAGCTGCCCAAGACCTCGACCGGGAAGATCCAGAAGTACCTGCTGCGGGCGCGCGCCCGCGGGTTTTCTAGCGAAGTCGAGGACAGCTGCTGATATGATCGGGCATGGCTGGTGGATCTATTTTCAGCGCGGGCCAGGCTCCTCGCCCGCTCGCAGGCGCCGTTCGTAACCAGGTTCACCTTGGGCAGCGATCGGATCACGGCGTGTTGCTCTCACAGATCTTCGCCGTGCTCGGGGTCGCGTCGGTGACGACCGGCTCGCTCGGGTGCGCGAGCCGGAGCGTGGGGGAAGGGGACACTTTGAGTGACGCGGATGGCTCGAGCTCCGAGAGTGGGCCCAGCACCAGCGAGAGCGAGTCGAGCGGCGACGCCTCAAACACCAGCGACGACGGGAGCAAGTGGGACATCGCCCCGTTCCCCGATGATCCCGATGGCCGGGTGATCGACTGCGACCCACCGCTGACGCTGATCAGTGATCCAAAATTTGTCCAGCCGCCCGAGTGCATGGTCGAGTTCCAGCAGAGCGCATCCATTTGCTTCTACCCGCCGGACGGCACCTCCTGCGAGACCCACCCCTACGACAATGATTGCCTGCTCGACGCCTACGGCTGCGGGTTCATCGACGTCGGTAACGAGGTCGTGTGTGGGCCGTTCACGCTCGATGATGGCGCGTGTTGCTACGTCGTCGTGGGGGACTGCGCGGTCGGGCGGCCGTTCATGGTCGATGGCGTGGCCAGGCTCGCGGCGGTCGAGCGTGGGCGTGGATGGGCCCTGGCAGCGCAGCGGATCCCGAGCCTGATCCCGAGCCTGACCCCGAGCCTGATCTCGAGCCTGATCTCGAGCATGGTAGGTCTGGACGCCGCCGACCGGGCCGCGCTCGCGCAGCTGTGGTCGCGCGCCGGTCAGGCCGAGCACGCGTCGGTCGCCTCGTTTGCTCGCTTCTCACTGCAGCTCGCCGCGCTCGGGGCCCCGGCGCGGCTGCTCGCGGCCAGCGGTCAGGCGGCGAGCGACGAGCTGCGCCATGCGTTGATCTGCTTCGAGCTGGCCAGCGCCTACGCGGGCGCAGCTCTCCAGCCAGGCGCGCTCGACGTGCGCGCGAGCCTGCCCGCGCTCGATCCAGTGGCGATCGCGGTGAGCGTCGCCAGCGAGGGCTGCGTGGCCGAGACGGTGTCTGCGGCGCTGCTGACCCACGCGCGGGATCGCTGCCAGGTCCCGGCCGTGCGCGAGCAACTCACGCGGATGATCGCCGAGGAGCGCCGCCATGTGGTCCTGGCCTGGGAGGCGCTGGCGTGGATGCTCGATCGCGGCGACGCGCGCATGCGGGCGGCCGTCGCCAACGTCTTCGCCCGGCCCGAGCGACACGTCGGGATCGGAGCGACCAGCTCGCTGCCGCATGATCCGTCGAGGGTCGCGGCGCATGGCTACCTCGCGGCCAACGAGCGCCGCGAGCTTGCGAGCGCGGCGCTGACCGAGCTGGTCCGACCCTGCGCCGCCGTGCTGTGCTCGAGCCCCGCGGGTCTCAGCGCTGCCTGATCGTGGTCGCCAGCCGCTTGACCCGCTGATCGCTGTCTTCGGCGAGGGTCGCGAGCGGGGCCAGGGAGCCGGCGAACCCAGGATCGATCCGATCGATCGCGCGGAGCGCCTGCAGCCTGACCTCGGGGTTCGCGTTGGCCAGCAGATCGACGAGCTCGTGCTTGGCCGCGTCGACCCGCAGCACCCCGAGCGTGCGCGCCGTGTCAGCGCAGACCTTGGTGTCTCGATCTTGCAGCAGCGCGACGAGGCTGTCGGCGAGCTGGGCACCATCTTTGCGATCCGCGAGGGTGCGGGCTGCCGCGGCGCGGACCGCTGGCTCGGCGTCGTGGAGCGCGGCCTCGAGCCCGAGGTGGGCGTCGGCGGACGGCGCCTGGCGGCCGAGCGTGCCGACCAACATCTCGCGGACGCGGGCGTCGGACTCGGTGGTGAGCAGCTCCGAGACCGGGGCGGCGTACTGGCCCCGGGTGCGGCCGATCGCCTCGGCGAGGGCAGCCCGAACCTCGGGGGCGTCGTCGCCACTGCGCAGCCGCTCGATCAGGATCGGCGCGGCCTCGGGTGTGTTGATGACCGGATCGGTGATCCGCAGCCAGCCGGCCCGGGTTTTTTGTGGCTGCAACGCCATGATCTGGTCGTGCAGTGAGCCCTGGCCCGAGGCGCTCGCCGGGTTGGCGGGCGAGCCGACGGCGTCGTCGGCGGGCAGCGGGACGGGATCGATCGACGACGCGCGAGGCTCGACGGAGTCCGGCTCACCGCCGGGGTCGCAGGCCGTCAGCGCGGTCACCGACGCGAGGCCGCAGATGGCCACGAGGACAAGATTGAACGTGAGAGCGTGCTTCGACATGTGCTTGATCTCTTTGGGTAGTCGTGACTAGTCGAGCAGGTGGGTGGCGACTTCCCACCAGTTGGCGATCGGCGTGCGCAGCACGTTGGTGCCGCAGTGAACCTCGCCAAGCGCGACGTGGTAGGTGTTCCAGTCGTCGACGAAGATCGACTCGATCCCGTCGGGCATCGACGCGGCGAACGACGAGACGAGCGGGTCACTGGCCTGATCGTCGTTGTTGGCGCGCAAGAAGGGATCAGGGATGAACAGCTTGGTCGGCTCGCCCTCGACGTTGGCGACGATCAGGTTGGCCATGCCGGGGATCAGCGCGACCACGGCCCCGCCGCAGCCGTTGACTGGCTCGAAGATGCTCGGGACGCTGATGATGTCGCTGTCGTCGAGCGCGAACTCTTGCTTGAACTGGTTCCAGATCGGGTTGAGGTAGTCGTCGCGGACGTCGTCGTTGAGCGCGCGCAGGTTCGCGTCATCGACGATGTCCCCGACCGTGGCGAACCCGTGGTCCGCCGCGTAGCGGGGCAGCGCCGTGCTCGGATCCATGCTCTCGAGCAGCGCGTAGCCAGCGTCGATGTCGCCGAGCAGCACCTTGAAGCCCTTCGCCGAGCTCGGGTCGGGCACGAACGAGGCGAACTCGTCGACGTGACCGACACACAGCCAGGTGGTGTCGATCTCGACCGGCGCCTGCACGGTCTGGGCGTGCAGGAAGTCCGCGAGCACGTCGTTGATGCCCCACTGCGGGGTCTTACCAAAGTAGATCCGGCCAAACGGATACTCGATGCCGTCGACCGTGATCGGCGGCGTGGCCTCTAGGTTGCCGAACGAGTCGAAGCTGGTCTCGGTCCCAGGCACCCCCCAGGTCTGCTTGAAGATGTTGGGCTGGACGATCTGGTTGGGGAACGAGTTGAGCCCGCGGTCGCGGATCGAGTCGATGATGATGTTGATCCGGTTGGTGGGCGTGACCTGGGTCGCGAACTCGATCTCGTCCTGGATCCACACGTCGTAGCCGACGGTGTTGCCGGCGACTGGCGAGAACTTGTCGCCCAGCGCCGTCGCGTAGCTGTTGATCATGGCGCTGTTGGTGCCGACGTCGACCACCCACAGGTGCTCGGCCGGCTGCAGGTGATGGTTCATGATCAGCGGGGCCGAGCGGACCACGACCTCGTCGGTTGCGACGATCTCGCCGTCGGCGTCGAGGTGGTTGATCGTGAGCGTGTACCCGTGGTTGAAGCCGTCGAACTCGACGCTGAAGTGCTCGTCCTCGCTGCCGGGCGTGAACACGTAGGTGGTGCGGACTTCGCTGACGTCGTGGCCGAGCACCGGGCTGTTGCCGTGCCAGAACCGCACGAACTCCGGCTGCTCGCCCGCCAGCACCAGCTCGACTTGATCCCCCTCGGCGAAGCCGGTGAAGGAGTCTGCGGGCATGACCCAGTCGACCACGTCGTCGTCGGTGTCGACGGGGACCTCGAGCCAGTCACGCTTGCCGCTGATGTCGTCGTCGTCCGAATTGCTGGCGCCCAGCACGTCGTCGAACTCCCAGGGGCCGAGCTCGCCGCCGGTCTCTTCGGTCCCCGTGTCGCCCGGATCGGTCTCGCCCGCCTCGCCCAGGTCGTCTTTTTCGTCGCCTTTGCAGCCGGTGAGCGACAGGGGAACGATGACGCCGGCGAGCGAGAGCGCCGCGACGCACCTCGCTAGCGAAGCCCGCCTCAATCGCGCGCCAGTGGGGAGAGTCATGGGCCAGGTCGCTACACGCATCACCCGGATGGTAGCGATTCACCGCGGGACGACAAAGCATTAACGGGGTGACCGCCGCGGATCGCTCGTGTGGTCGCGCGCGCATGTGGGTGCGCGTCTGGAACCCCGTGTGGTCATGACGAGCCGTCGAGCTCCGCGGGACACAGCTGCGGCGCGGCCCCCAGCGCGTACCTTCGAGCTGGCGCGGACGACTGGTTTGTCGCTGCACGCAGCTCGACCTCACCGGTCTTGGGTAGCCACTCGATCTCGAGCCCAGTCGAGCTGAGGTCCGCGGCCTCACCACCGATCGTTGCAATGCTGGCCGTCGAGGCCCGATTGAGCCCGATCAGCCAGCGCGGGCTCCCACTTTGCAACATCAAGACGCCGAGTCGATCGACCGACCAGCTGAGCTCGACCTCAGCGCCAGGATCGATCGCGCGACCCTGGACGGACCACTCGATCACCAGCTCGGGGAGGCCACCTGGGGCCAGCTGCTCGGTCCGCAGCTGCAGCTTGGCCAGCGCTTCGTCGGCGTAGCTGGCCCCAGGGTGATCGACCCAGGTCAGCTCGCCGCTGTACCAGACGCCGTCGAGCACCGCGTTGAGCACGAAGATCTCCCTGGCCCCGCCGAGGCCAGGCTCGAGATACGAGAACACCGAGATCTCGACTCCGCCGTCGAGCTCGAGGTCGTCGACCGTGGCGGCGCCGGACTCACGCGCGCGCGGGCCAGCGACCGCGCGCGTGGTCTCGTACGCGCAGGCCGAAGCGGCTCGCCCGGGCTCGCGCGTGCGCAAGTACGCGGGGCACAGCTGCGCGGGCGCGGGCCCGTGGCGGGTCCACCCGCACGCGGTGTGGCTGATGACCTCCGTTCCGCCCGTCAGCGCGACCAGTCGGGCGGCGACGGACTCGTCGGGGCGGATCGCCAAGCTGTCGGTGTAGCGCTCGCTGGCGACCGGCACGTCGGCGCGGGCCTCCGCGACCCGGCCCAGCTCGTAGAGCACCGCGGCGCGGGTGTCGGGATCCCGGGCGTGGTGCAGCGCCCGATCGAGCACGTGCTCGGCCTCTGCGAGCTGATGCGCGTCGAAGTGAGCCCAACCGAGGGCGCGCAAGATCGTGGCGTCGGTCGGACTGATCGCGGCGGCCGCCTGTAATTGCCCGATGCCCGTCGCGAGATCGATCGCTTCAATTGCGGCGCGGCCGGCGTTGAGGTGGGTCTCCACAGCTGCGTGCGCGCGCGCGAGTTGATCGTCGCTCAGCGGCTCGAAGCTGTTGGGTGCCAGGGCCTCGGCGACCGGGGAGGGCGCGGGGGCGGAGCTGTCCAGTGCCTGACTCTCCGACACCGCTGCCGCACGATCGGCCGGCGCCGCTTGCTCGCGCTCGGGCACGGTCGACCCACCACACCCAGCTCCTGACGCCGCGCAGGTGGTGAGCGAGACCACGACGGCAGCCCGGACAGTCGACGCGCGCACGCGCCATGGTGGCATGGCTTGACAGCCACCGCACCAGCCAAGACAAGCGAGCCATGGACCCCCGCGTTCCGCCGCTCATGCCAGTCGTCCCCGTGCGCGAGGGCTATGACCAATGGGCCCCACATTACGACGAATACGACAACGCGGTCATCGCCCTCGAGCAGCCGATCTCGACCCGCTTGATCGGCGAGGTCGCGGGTGCCCGGGTGCTCGACGTCGGCTGCGGAACGGGACGCCACGCGCTGCGCATGGTCGAGCAGGGCGCCGAGGTGACCGGCGTCGACTTCTCGACCGGGATGCTCGATGTGCTGCGCGCCAAGCTGCGTCACCCAGAGGCCCTGACGCTGATCGAGCACGACATCAGCGGCGGGCTGCCCACGCCGGATCAGGGCTTCGACCTGGTCTTGTGCTGCCTGGTGCTCGAGCACCTGCCGCGGCTCGACCTGATGCTCGCCGAGCTCGCGCGGGTGTGCCGGCCCGGCGGTCGCGTGGTGATCGCCGACTTTCACCCGGAGATGTTTCGGCGGGGGCTGCACGCACGATTTCGTCCGGGCGCGAACGCGGAGAAGCTGCAGATCCAGGGCATCGATCACACGATCTCGGACTACGTCATGGCCACGCTCGGCGCGGGCCTGACGATCGTCGAGATCGCCGAGCACCTGATGGACGCCGACACGGCCGCTCGCTCGCCGAGCGCGAGCAAGTACATCGGCGAGCCGATGCTGCTCACCCTGGCTTGTCGTCGAACCAGCTAACTAGCTCGTCACGCAGCTGACGCTTGAGGAACTTGCCCGTGGCCCCGCGCGGGATCTCCTCGCGGACCACGTAGCCGTCGGGGAGCCACCACTTCTCGAAGCGCTCGGCCAGGTAGGCCGTGAGCGCGGCCTCGTCGAGCTGCTTGCCAGGCTTGGCCACGACCACCGCGATCGGTCGCTCGGTCCACTTGGGGTGGGGGACGGCCACGACCGCAGCCTCGGCGACGTCGGCGTGGCCCATCAGCGCGTTCTCCAGCGCGACGGAGCTTATCCACTCGCCGCCCGACTTGACGAGATCCTTGGTGCGATCCGTGATCTGCATGTAGCCGTCGGCGTCGATCGTCACCACGTCACCGGTGCGAAACCACCCGTCTTCGGTCCACTTGTCCGCTGCCTCGACGCCCCCGTGGTATCCCGCCGCGACCCACGGTCCGCGGACCTGCAGCTCGCCGATCTTCTCGCCGTCCCACGCGACCTCGCGGCCCTGGTCGTCGACGACGCGCATCTCGACGAACGGCGGCGCGATCCCTTGCTTGGCCCGGATCTTCAGCTGTTCGGCCGCGGGCAGCTGTGCGTGCTTGGGCTGCAAGCGCGCGACCGAGCCGAGCGGCGTGGTCTCGGTCATGCCCCACGCGTGGATCACCTGCATGCCCAGCTCGTCCATCGCCGCGATCATGGACTCGGGCGCAGCGGAGCCGCCCACGACCATGCGCAGGTTGGGCTGCAGCTGCCACTTTCCGGGGTCCTGCGCGACGAGCTTCATGATCCCCATCCAGATCGTCGGGACCCCCGCGCTCACGTTGACGCGCTCCTTGGCCCACAGATCCAGCAGCGCGTCGGGTTGAAGATGCGGGCCCGGGTGGACCTGCTTGGCGCCGACCATGGTCGCCGTGAACGGCAAGCCCCACGCGTTGACGTGAAACATGGGCACGACCGGACACAAGCTGTCGCGCACCGACAGATCGAGCGAGTCGGGCAGCGCCGAGGCCAAGCTGTGCAGGACCGTCGCGCGGTGGCTGTAGACGACGCCCTTGGGCCGACCGGTGGTGCCGGACGTGTAGCACATGCCGATCGGATCGTTCTCGTTGGCTGGCGGCGGCGTCCAGTCTGCCGGGGCGCCCGCGCCGATCAGGCCCTCGTATTCGTGCAGACCCTCGGGGACCAGCTGGTCGGTCCAGCGGACCACGAAGATCCGCTCGAACGGGGGCCGGCCGCCAAACTTGGCGAGCAGCGGCAGCAGCACGTCGTCGATCACCAGGTAGCGATCGCCGGCGTCGGACACGATGTGGGCCAGGTCTTCCGGGGACAATCGCAGGTTGAGCGTGTGGTACACGCCGCCCGCCATGGGTACGCCGAAGTACACCTCCATGTGGGCGTGGTGGTTCCACATCAAGGTTGCGACGCGGTCGCCTGGTTGCAGGCCGGCGGTGAGCAGGCCGTGGGCGAGCGCGCGCGAGCGGGCGTGCAGATCGGCGTAGGTGTGGCGGATCAGCGAGCGGTCCGGGGCCTGGCTGACGATCTCGACCTCACCAAACAGCTTGGCCGCGCGCGCGATCAAGTGGTTGGTCGTCAGCGGGTAGTTCATCATCGTGGCGTGCATGTGGGCTCCGGGACGGACATGATGCCACGGGCGCTCACGGTTCCGGGACGACGCAGACGCCGACGTCCTGGTATTGCTGCGGCGCCATCCCTTCCTCGAAGAACTCGCTGCACTCGGTCCCCGGCTGCGCGCACTCCGGCTCACTGAGACTGCAAAAGGCGCCGCAGCAGGCGACGCTCTCGCAGTCGGGGATCGCCTCGCCGCTCACGCAGATCAAGCCGGGACTGCAGGTGCCCATCGTGTCGCAGGGCTGACCGAGCGCGTTGTCTTGCATGGTCAGCAAGCAATTGTACTCCGCGTTGGCCCAGTAGCAGCCGTACCCGTCCGGGCACGCTTGCATGAGCGGATCGCAGGTCTCGAGGCACAGGGCGATCGAGCCCCCGTTGGCGATGACGCAGGAGGTGTCGAGCGGGCAGCTCGGAGCGTCGGACGTGCCCTGACAAAAGTCCGTGCACACGCCGGTGTTGTCCTCCATCACGTCCCAACAAAACGAGTCGACGCCGCAGTCGTCGGTCCCCTCGAGGATGCCGCCCGACACACATGGCTCGCCAGCTTGGCCGTTCCCCGTGACCGGCACGCAGTGGTTGTCGTCCCACATGCCGCCGTTGCTCGCGTACGGGACACACTTCTCGCCCTCCGGGCAGTCCTGTTGAAAGGTATCGCAGTCGGAGACCGAAGCGAGGTCGTTGTCGGCGCCAGCATAGAAGCTGAGGCTCGTGTCGAAGGTGTCGCTCGCCGAGTCGGAGGTGTCGCCAGCGGTCGAGCTGGTCGAGTCGGTGTCGCTGGAGTCGGTCGTCGTGGTGGTGCCGTCGTCGGAGCTGCCGCTGGTGGTGTCGTCGGAGCTACCGTCGGCGCGGTTGTCCTTGGCGCAGGCGTTGGCGCCCAGCATCGTCGCGGCCGCCAGCACGAACGCACCCACGCTCGAGCGCAGGGACCCCAACCCGGATGCCATCGCTGCGTCCTCCGAGCCGACGGCGCGCTGCTCGGTGGCGCAAAACGGACAGACGCGGTCGGCCTCGTGCAGGTGACGCTTACATCCAGAGCAGGGGAACATAATCTTATAAAACAACAAAACTATCGGAAATTCAAGCCGAAGACTAACTTTAATATGCTCGGGACCTGCTATGGTCGGCCAATGCGCACCCGTGCTCTCGTGTTGGCTTGTGCGTGTCTCGGCCTCGCTTGCTCGAGCACGGAGGCGACGCCTGCGGGGCTGCTCGCCGAGGTCGACCTGCGCGGCCACCTGCCCGAGGGCGCGCCGCCAGTGCCGAGCGAGCTCGACGAGCACGCGGCCAGCTTCGAGGTCTGCTTCGTCGACGATGCACCCTTCGATCCCGTTGGGCTTCAGATCGTCTGGCACAGCTACCCCGGCGAGGGTGGGGACGCGTACATCGTCGACTACGCCGTGTCGCTGACCGAGCCCTCGAAGGGGGCCGTGGTCACGGTTGTGGTGCCGGACGAGCCGGGGTCGGAGATCGGCAGCATCAACCTCACCCCGGGGGCGCCGTGGATGGAGGTGGCGTTGGTCGTGGTCCGGTGCGAGCGCGAGGTGCTCGTGTTCCCGCGCAAGTACAAGCAATCCCTGCTCGACCAGGTGCAGATCGTGGCCGACGGTACGGTTCGCTAGCGTTGGCAAGCCGGCGTGACAGGTCGACGGCGTCGGGGCTATGCTCCCGAACCATGCCTCGACTGTCTGCCCGCATCCGCACGCTCGCGCTCGCGCTGGTCCTCACGGCGCCTCTGGCCGCGTGCGCCCAGCAGCTGACCGCCGAGACCGAGCACGTCAAAGGCACCGACTTCTCGCAGTACCAGACCTATCGCTGGATCACCGATGACCTGGTGCTGATCCAGTCGGGCACGGGCAACGAGAACATCCGCAATGTCGAGAACGAGAAGCGGATCCGCGCCGCGGTCGAGCGCGAGCTCGAGGCCAAGGGGCTGAAGAAGGCGACCGGTGACGAGGCTCAGCTGGTGTTCGCGTTCACGGTCGGGACCAAGGTCCGCTACCAGATCCAAGGCGGCGTGACTGGCCTCGACCTCGTCGCGGGTGAGGCCGCTAGCGTCACCCGCGGGACCTTGAGCCTGTACGCGTTCGACCCGGCCAGCAACGTGCAGGTCTGGTCCGGGTGGACCACCAAGGACCTCGAGCCGGGCGAGGATCCAGACGCGGTGATCAACGCGGCCGTGTCGGTGGTGATGAACGAGTTTCCGCCGAAGTCGTAGACGCGTAGACGCGCCGACTGGTGTCCAGCGGCGCGTCAGGAGTGGGCGTCAAGGAGCGTCGGTGACGGACGCTCGCCCAACCGGAGAGGCGCGAGCCTCAGCTGCCGAGGGCCTTGTCGAGCTCGGCGGCGACCGCCGCGGCGTCGGTCGCGTTGCCGACCCGCGTGCCGTTGATGAACATGGTCGGCGTACCCTCCACGAACACCTCCTGGCCGAGCGCGAGCTCGTCGTCGACGGCCTGCTTGTAGGTGCCGTCATCGAGCGCAGCCTTGAAGGCCTTCATGTCCAGGCCGATCTCCTCTGCGTACTTCTCGAGGTCCTCGCGGCCGAGCGCCTTTTGATTGGCGAACAGCTTGTCGTGGAACTCCCAGAACTTGCCCTGCGCGTGGGCGGCCAGCGAAGCCTGGGCCGCGAGGTGAGCCTGCTGGTGGAAGCTGAGCGGGAACTGCCGGAACACGAAGCGCACGCGATCGCCGTGCGACTTCTTGAGCTCGGTGAAGGCGGTCGCCGCCGCGCTGCAGTACGGGCATTGAAAGTCGGAGAACTCGACGATCGTGACCTTCGCGTCCGCGGGCCCGTAGCTCGGGACCTCGCCCGCGGCGATCTTCGCGATGGCCTCGGCCGGGAGCGGCTTGTTCTTGGCCTCCATGCGCTGCAGATCGGCGAGGACCTTGTCGTACTCCCCCGTCATCTGGTCGCACTGCTCGGCCGGCATGTTCGGCGCCTGGTCCTTGACCATCTTGCAGGTCTGCGTGTCGACCCCGAGATCCTTGCACAGCCGATCGGTCAGCTCCGCGCAGGCCTTGCCAGCGTCGGCCAGCTTCTGCGTGGTGTAGGCGAAGTCGGCGAGCCCAGCCGCGCAGGCCTTGGGCGAGAGCAGGGTCGTCGCCTTGGTCACCGACGCGCAGGTCGGATTCTGGGCGCCCACTGCATCGCAGACCTGCTTGGCAAAGGTCGCGCACGAGTCGGTGGCCCCGGCGCCCTCGGCGGGTGCACCCTCGGCGGGCGCACCCTCGGCCGCGACGCCAGCTTCCTGAGCGCCTGCCTTCGTCGACCCGGCGGGCGGGGGCGCATCGCAAGCGAGGAGCGGGAGCCCAACGAGGGCGAACAGCATCGAGAAAGCGTTGACTTTCATCGGCGCACGATGGGCGAGGGCCGAACGGGTGTCAACTGAGCCGGCGCCACGTTGGCGTTGGCGTCCAGATGTCGCGGTATCTCCGCTTTTTCGACCACCGCAGCCATGGTTTGCGGCGCCAGACTCGACCGAGCGCAGTGAGCCGGCGCGGCCGGGGCCGGCGTTCCCGACGTGGCCCACCGGCGCAAACTCGGGCACGCTCGCGGCGTGGCGCGGGATCCATTGAAGCAGCTGCGAACGATCATCGAGGCGCTCCCGGAGACCTCGGAGAAGCTCTCGCACGGCGCACCCACCTGGTGGGGTGGGAAGAAGACCTTCGCCGTGTTTCACACCGGGAGCTATGACGAGGGCCGCCGCGCGGTGTGGATCAAGGCGCCCGAGGGGGCCCAAGCGGCGCTGATCAGCGCCGACCCGGAGCGCTTTTATCGTCCGAAGTACATGGGCCCGAGCGGGTGGGTGGCGATGCGGCTCGAGGGTGAGGTCGACTGGGCGGAGGTCCGCGTGCTGCTGCTCGATGGTTATCGCATGGTCGCGCCCAAGCGGGCGCTCGCGCAGCTGGATAGTGACTCGTAGTTGCGCGGTGTCTGTGGGGCGCGTGCGCAGGTCACAGTCGCCAGTAGGAGAACCCCGCCTGCTCGGCGGCCGCGCGCGGGTAGATCGCCTGCACGTCGACCAGCGTGGGCGCGGCCCGGCACAGCTCGCGCAGGCTGCTCAGCGCCAACCCCCGGTGCTCGCGATGACCAACCGTGGCCACAATCCCGTCCACGTTGCGAACCTGGGCGAGCGGGGTCAGGCTCAGCCCATACTCGCGCTCGACCTCGAGTGGATCCGCGAGCGGATCACACAGGACCACCTCGACCCCGTGATCGGCCAATTCGCGGGCGACCTCGCGGACCCGGCTATTACGTAGATCCGCCACGTCCGGCTTGAAGGTCACGCCCAGCAACACGACCCGGGCCTGGGCCACGTTCTTGCCCGCGGCGATCAATCGCTTGACGGTGATCTGACCGACAAAGTGCCCCATCGAGTCGTTGACGCGCCGACCGGCCAGGATCACGTCGGGGTGATAGCCCAGCTTCTCGGCCATGTGGGTCAGATAGTAGGGGTCCACGCCAATGCAGTGTCCGCCGACCAACCCCGGGCGATAGTCGGCGAAGTTCCACTTGCTCGCGGCCGCGTCGATCACCGCGTGGGTCTCGATCCCGGCTCGCGCGAAGATCAGCGCGAGCTCGTTCATCAAGGCAATGTTGAGATCACGCTGGGTGTTCTCCAGCACCTTGGCGGCCTCGGCCACGCGAATGCTGGGGGCGCGATAGGTCCCGGCGCGGACGACCTTGCGATACATCGCGTCGACGATCTCCAGGGTCTCGGGGTCCTGCGCGGCGACGACCTTGACCACCGTCTCGAGCGAGTGCTCGAGGTCCCCGGGGTTGATGCGCTCGGGCGAGTAGGCGAGCTTGAAGTCCACCCCCGACACCAACCCAGAGGCCTGCGCGAGCGCGGGGGCGCAGACGTCCTCGGTCGCGCCCGGGTAGACCGTCGACTCGAACACGATCACGCTGCCCGGTCGCATGTGCGCGCCGACCAGCTCGGTCGCGGCCAGCAGCACCGAGAGATCGGGCCGCCGGGTGTCGTCGAGCGGGGTCGGGACCGCGATGATCACGATCTGCGCGGCGCTCAGACGCGTCGGCTCGGTCGTGAACTCGACCTCCGTGCCCGCGAACGCCCGCTCGCTCAGCTCGCAGCTGGGATCGCGGGCCTCGCGATAGGCGGCGATCCGGCGCTCGTCGATGTCGAATCCAATGACCCGACCGTGGCGCCCGAGCGCGAGCGCGAGCGGCAGGCCGACGTACCCAAGGCCGACGACGGCGACGGTTGGTGACTGCGGTTTGTTGGAGGCTTCTCGCATGGGGATCACGACAGCGCGGTGCTCGGCTGGGTCGGGCCAACTTCAGGCGTGGGCGACTTGGGGCGCTGGCGCGTCAGCCAGCCCGACCGGTGCGCCGAGATCAGCGCGAAGGGGGTGATCCACGACAGGCAGACCACCGAGTACAGCGCATACGCAAACGCCCACTGGGCGCCGCGATGTGAGCGTGTGATCGTGAACACCGCTGCAGGCAGCGCGGCCGCGATCAGGGCCGCACCCAGCATCCACACGATCGAAGTGGGCGCCAGCACGATCACGAGCAGTGTGGGGATGAACGCCAGCGTCCCGGCGACCATGGCGAGCAGCGACAGCGACAGGTTCACCCGTGGACCGGCCTGGCCGCCCGCGCGAAACCGCCGGAACGCGAACCCGGCCATCACCAGGCTCTCACGCACGTTGCTGCGGGCCCAGCGGAGCAGCATCCGAGCCAGCTGCGCGGTCGTGGTCGGGACCTCGGTCAGCACGATCGCGTTAGCCTGAAACCGGACGTGGTGCCCGCGGCGCAGCACGTGATTGGTCATCGCTCGGTCCTCGCCGATCGCCGCGGGCGCACCAAGGAAGGTCTGGGTGATCCACTGCTCGCGGAATTGATCGATCAGCACCCGGCGATAAGCCGAGAGCGCACCCGGGCAACACATCACGGCGGCTACCTCGCTCTCGCTCGCGCGCATGAACTCGAACGCGTGGTTGAAGCTGACCTCGAGCATCCGGGCGATCGACCCGGCGTCGCGGTTGAGCACCCGGACGTTGCCGGCGACCGCCCCGACCCGCGGATCGACGACCAGCGGACTGACCAGATTGCGCAGGGTGTCAGACAACACCTCGGAGTCGCTGTCGACGGTCACGACGACGTCGCCGCGGGCGCGCACGAACCCTTCATAGAGTGCGTGGCGCTTGCCGCGATTGACCGGACAGTGGACCAGCTCAATTACATCGCCGAGCTGGGCCGCGGCGCGCTTCATCCATGTCCAGGTGTCGTCGCGGCTGCCGTCGTCGATTGCGATGATCTGGAGCTTCTCACGTGGATAGTCGCTACAGACCAGTGACACGAGCGAGCCGCGGACCTGCGCGCCCTCATTGTAGGCTGGCACCAGCACGGTCACGGTCGGGAGCTCCGCGTCGCTGACACTCGATGCTGGACGATAGCGGGCGACGAGCAACACCCGCCACAGCAGCACGGCGGTGGCCGCGATCGCGGTGACCTGGCCGATCACCAGGAGCAGCGGCCAGGTCTGCGCACCGGCCATCGCTTGCGCACCAAGCCACAACAGCGCCGTCTGACACGCGAGCGCGATCACGAGGATCGGCGCCAACATCCCCACGCGCGCGGTCGCAGTCTTGCCGCAGACACGGCGAATTCGTGGCTCGTGAGCGTCGGTGACAAGGCCAAAGTCGTGAGGGATCGGCGAGCGAGGTGACATTCGCCCCCGCCTGAGCAATGCATGTACCGAGCTGAATGTCCCTGCAATATCAACCAGTTGTTTCGCTTCGGCGGGGGCGGCGGCGCAATTGCCTGCGCTTCAACAGGGCATTCGTCCCGCTCGACGAATTTGTAGCGTCGCCAAAGCGGGGAATTTTTCCCCTGCGTTTTCGCCACGTCTCACCACAGTGGACGAAGTCTCGGGGGCCCGTATGCTCCGCCCGATTTGACGGAGCCACGCATCCCAAGGCGCCTGTGTCGCGTGCTCGTGGTCGACGACGAGCCCGCGATGCGCGAGGTCCTGCAAGCGCGAATCGAGCGTTGGGGCTTTCCCGTGCGCACCGCCGAGTCCGTGCACGCAGCGCGGGTGCTGACGGGGAGCTTCGACCCGCACTTGGTGATCTCGGATCTGGTGCTGCCCGACGCGACCGGGCTCGCGCTGCTCGAGCACTTGCGCGGTGATCGTCGCGACCGGACGATCCTGATGATCACGGCATATGGAACCATCGACATGGCCGTCCAGGCGATCAAGGGTGGCGCCACCGACTTCTTGACCAAGCCGCTCGACTACGTCGCGCTGCATCGCTTCATCACGGACATGGAGGGCCGCCTGCAGGCGAAGCTCTCGAGCGACGCGGACCAGCGCGAGGTGAACGTGGCTGGCATGGCTGGCATGGACGGCATGGTCGGCACCAGCCACGCGCTGCTGCGCATGCAGGCCCGGGTCCGGTCGGCGGCGTCGAGTGACGCGCCCGTGCTGATCGTGGGCGAGAGCGGCTCGGGCAAGGAGCTGGTCGCCCGCAGCCTGCACCAGCTCAGCGGCGCGCGGGCGCCCGGGCCGTTTGTCCCGGTCAACGCAGCGGCGATCCCCGAGGCGCTCGCCGAGGGGGAGCTGTTCGGGGTCGAGCGCGGGGCCTTCACGGGAGCCACGAGCGCGCGCATGGGCCTGTTCGAGCACGCCAACGGCGGCACGCTGTTCCTCGACGAGATCACCGAGATGCCGATCGCCCTGCAAGCCAAGCTGCTGCGCGTGCTCGAGGACGGCAACATCCGGCGGGTCGGCGCGCGCGCCCAGATCCGCTGTGACGTGCGCTTGATCGCGGCGACCAACCGCGATCCCGCGGCCGCCGTCGAGCTCGGCCACATGCGCCAAGATCTGCTGTATCGGCTCGACGTGCTGCGGATCGACGTGCCGCCGCTGCGCGAGCGCAAGGAGGATCTGCCAGCGCTCGCGGCTCACTTCCTCCGGGACTGCGCCGAGCGCTACGCCGCCCCAGCGCCGACGATCGAGCCCGACGCGCTCGCGCTGCTGCACGGCCACGACTGGCCCGGCAACATCCGCGAGCTTCGCAACGTGATCGAGCGGGCGTTTACCCGCGCCGATCAGGGGATGATCCGCGCCGCGCAGCTCGACCTCGACGGCTCGGGGCTCGACCTCGGCGTCGAGGTGCCTCGTGGGATCGTGCTGCCACACGGCGTGACCGCGGCCGAGGCCGAGCGGATCGTGATCCTCGAGACCCTCAAGATCACGGGCAACAACAAGGCCGAGGCGGCGCGGCGGCTGGGGCTCGACGTCAAGACCGTCCGCAACAAGCTCAAGACCTTCGACAGTGAGGGCTCATCCCCATGAGACTCTCGACGCGGTTTGGGATCAGCGTGGCCCTGGCCGTGCTCCCGCTGCTGGGCGTTGTCGCGTTCAGCGTCGATCGCATTCACGAACTCGCGCGCAGCAATGAGCGGCTCACGACCCGGCGATTGGTCGACGCCCGGGTCGGGGCCGAGGTCATCACCCGACTCGAGACCCTCGGCGAGTACCGCCACAAGTACGCGATCAGCCAAGACGTCGGCTATGCCCACAAGATCGAGGAGGTCGCGGCCAGCATTGGCGCCGAGCTCGAGCGGCTCGCGGGCGCCGATCTCTCGGGGTCCGAGCGGCGCGCGCTCGAGCGGCTGCAGGGCGCCTGGTCGAGCTTCGTGGCCCGGGGTCCCACGTCGTCGGCGGCGCTCGAGCCCGAGGCCCTCGTCGAGCTCGCCCGCGACGTGCAACGCAGCGCCCGCGAGCGCGCTGACCTCGAGGCGTCCGTGGCCCTGACCCTGCGCGAGCAGACCGGCGTCACCGCGGTGTGGGTCCCGGCGTCGGCGATCATCCTCAGCTTGGTGTTGATCATCCTGGCGATCCACTCGCTGCGCGCCCGCCTGGATCAGTTCATCGTGGGGACCCGCGCGGTGTCGCAGGGCGAGTTCTCGGTCCAGCTCGACGCCAGCGGCGACGATGAGCTCGGCCTGGCGGCGCGGGCGTTCAATCGGATGGTCAAGAGCCTCGAGCAGCTCGAGCAGATCAAGGCCGACTTCATCGCCAGCGTCTCGCACGAGCTGCGCACGCCGATCGTTGCGATGCTCGAGACCAACCTGCTGCTGCTCGACGAGGTCCCAGGGCCGCTGACGAGCAAGCAGCGAACCATGCTCACGCTCAACACCCAGGCGGCCCAGCGGCTGTCCGCGATGATCTCCGAGCTGCTCGACCTCCACCGGCTGCGGACGGGGATTCGCTATGACTTCAGCGAGCATGATCTCGTCGAGCTCGCGAGCGTGGCCGTGCACGAGCTCGAGGCGTGGGCCAGCGAGCGATCGATCGGGGTTCGCGTGCAGGCTGTCGACGCGTCGATCACCCTGGCGTGCGATCGCGATCGAACGATTCAGGTGATCCAGAACCTGATCGAGAACGGCCTCAAGTACACGCCGTCCGGCGGAGAGATCGAGGTCTGGGTTCGACGCTGCCCGACCGCTGCGCTCCCGGCCGAGCTCGACCCACGCAGCGAGCTGCCCGAGCACGCGCTGCTGAGCGTGGTCGACTCGGGGCCTGGCATTCCGCACGCTGATCGTCGGCGGGTGTTCGAGAAGTTCTTTCGCCGCCAGGGGCGATCGTCGGACGGCGGCGTCGGGCTTGGCCTCGCGCTGTGCCGGGAGATCGTCGAGGCGCACGTCGGCGCGATCGCAGTCGGCGACAGCCCGCTCGGGGGCGCGGCGGTGCACGTGGCCCTGCCGATCGACGGAGGTGTTCGATGAGGGTGGGGGCCGCAGCTTTGTTGGGGCTGGTGCTGATCCTGGTGGCCGGGGCTTGCCATCCGCCGCCTACCCCCGTGCTCGCCCCCGCGGCCGCTGAGCCGACGCTCGAGCAGCTGTACACCGAGGGGCGCCACGGCGAGGTCGTGCTGCTGGCCACGGCGATCATCGACGAACACCCCGGGCGCAGGGAAACCGTGGCCCACGCCCGGTTCTTTCGAGCGATGAGCTGGCTCGCGCAGGATCGTCGGATCGAGCGAGCGCGCGGCGAACTCGAGCTGCGCGCGCTCGAGCTCGACTACGCCGACTGCGTGTGGGGGCAGATCGCCGGAGCCTACGCGAGCAAGCTGTTCCGCGTGGATGCACTGCAATCGGCGCTGCTCGAGCTCACCCTCGAGCTGCGCGAGCTCGAGGGGCAGATCAGCACGCTCGAGCACGAGCTCGCCGAGGTCGAGGCCAACGGCGAGCAGCGCGACGCCAAGCTGGCGGCCGTCGAGCGAGAGCGGGACCAGCTGCGCGCCCAGCTGGACGCCGCGCAGGCGGGCGCGAAGCTGGCCGAGAGCCGGATCGTGGCGCTCGAGGAAGAACTCGCCGCGCTGAAGCAGGTCGACATGCAGCGCGAGCCATGAGTCATGAGCCGCAATACACAGTCCACCTCGCGTGGCCGTGCGCGAGGGCGGGGCATCCATGATCCACCCATGATTAAAATAGCGAGCAGGGACCCGGTCGCCCGGGTCCCGCACAGCTGTGAGAGCGCTCGAGCGCTAACCGTTCGAGCCGCAGTAGCGGTACGAGCAGGACAGGGTGTCGGGCAGGTTGTACAGATAGAAGTCGCCACAGTTGACGACGTCGATCTCCCAGGTCTGCCAGCAGTCGCCGGGTGACCAGTCGAAGCAGACGGTCGCCTGGACGATACCCTGATCGACCGTCGGATGCGGATCGTCGAGCCACCCGGCGGCGTGGGTGCCACACGAATAGTCGCCGGGCGCCGCGGTCGCCATCTGGCTACCGGCCGCGCCGATGTAGCGGTACCAGCCCGGGCCGGCCCAGTCGGGCGCGAGGTTGCCTGCGCCGTTGCGATCGCAGCGCACGGTCACGCCGTTGTCGTTGAAGCTCTCGATTCGCTGGGCCGAGTCGAACTCGTTGTAGGCCTGGAGGCACTGGGGGTTGACCTCGAGCTCACACATCGCGTCGCAGCCGTCCATTGGGTTGTTGTTGCCGTCGTCGCAGGTCTCCTGGCCGTCGTAGACGAAGCCGTCGCCGCACACGGCGTCGGTGCACGAGGTCGGGCAGGCGTCGCTGTCGACGTCGTTGGCGTCGTCGCACTCCTCGACGCCCTCTTGGATGTAGCCGTCGCCGCAGCTGGCCGCCGCGCAGGTGTCGGTGCAGTCGTCGGTGTTCACGTCGTTGGCGTCGTCGCAGGCCTCGACCCCGGCGTGGACGTAGCCGTCGCCGCAGCTCGCGACCTGACAGCCCGCGCAGTCGTCGGTGTTGTCGTCGTTGCCGTCGTCACAGGCCTCGTTGCCTTGGATCATGCCGTCGCCACACGACCCTGCCATGCAGTTGGTGTTGCAGCCGTCGGTGTCGTCGTCGTTGCCGTCGTCGCACATCTCGACGCCCTCGTGGACGATGCCGTCGCCGCAGACCGCGGTCGTGCACGCGTTCGTGCAGTCGTCACCCTCGCTGGGGTTGCCGTCGTCGCACTCTTCGACGCCCTCGTTGATCAAGCCGTCGCCGCACACGTTTTCGAGGCAGGCGGAGGTACACCCGTCGTTGTCGTTGGGGTTGCCGTCGTCACACTGCTCGTCGCCCTCGACGACGCCATCGCCACAGGTGCCGCCAGCGGTGGGGTCGCCGTCGCCGTCGCCGGGGTCGCCGTCGCCGTCGCCCGTGGGATCGCCGTCGCCATCGCCCGTGGGATCGCCGTCGCCGTCGCCCGTGGGATCGCCGTCGCCGTCGCCGGTCTCGGTTGCCTGGGTCGTGAAGGTCGTCGTGGCACCGGGAGCGTCATCGGTGCATGCGAGCAAGAAAATCGAACAAGAGACGAGCGTGAGCGGAAGCTTCTGTGTCATCCGCCCACCCTACGCAACTGAGGTGATCTTGCCGAATGATTTTGTGCGTCCCCGCAGTGCGGCGAGCGATAACCAACATTAGGCAGAGCTGCGATTGGCGACGGTCGATCCGACACCCCTACTGTCGGTCGGAGTTCTAGCAAATCGCGCTATCCGTGGTCGCAAGCCCCCACGGGCTCGCTGCGACCATGGGTATTGCGACGGTGCGGTCAGGTGACCGTCCAGCTCACAGCGGCCGGGTTCTCGCGGGACTTGTCTGGAGCCACCGCCACCCCATGCCGGTCCGGCTCAAGCTGATCAACGCCCCGAATCCCATCAGTGGCGGCAAGCAGGATCTCCTGGTTCACGTCGGACACTCGCTGCCAGGTGCCGAACCAGTCCAACGTGACGACTCCGACCAACCCCGATCTCAACGGTCGCGCGAAGAACGAGTTCGCGAGTCGGTCGCCGAGCCTGTCGACGAAGAGCATGGGGTTTCGGGTGCCGTGATCCGCCAGGAGAAGGCGACGGTCGGTGGCTCGCTCGGCGCCCCCCGAGGTCGAGCAAGCGCTGACGGCCGCGACCGGCGGGTGCGGCTGCTCGAGCCAGACGGAGCCGACCTTGCCTGACCCAGCGCTCGCTTTGCTCGCGCTGCTCGGGCTCGAGCGTGTGCTCTAGGAACGCATTTCGAGCTGCTCGGGTCGCGTCAGCGATCGGAGGATGGCTTGGTCTTGGGTGGACGAATTCATGTACAATGGTTCGGTGCTGACGTCCGAAAAATGGAGCGGAGGCGACACGGCAGGAACAGTGTCGCGGACGCTCGACAGCAGCGTCGGCCAGAGCATCAACGTCAGTTCGACGATCACGTACAATGGCTTGGTGCTGACCTCACAGGGGGGGACCCGCGGCGACACAGCGGGCCGCGGCACGGTCTCCTCAGAGGAGGATGTCTGGGTCGTTCAGGGAGGTTGGAGTGTCCATGGAGACGGAAATGGTGCGTGGACGATGGGGCAGTTTGTCATCGCCGGGACGACGTGCGACATGGCTGCGCCGCAGCCGTATAAATGGCTATTGGGCGAGATTTCGACTTTGCTGCACGAAGAAGGCCATCAGGATCAGGCATTTTGGTTGGGTGGCCTCTATCTTCCCGTGGCGGGGATCCTCTATGGTGCAGCGGCGGCTCATCACGCACTGGATCAGATAGACCCCGAGCCCCGTGGGTTCCTGTTTCCGACCAACACCCTGGACTCTTGGGCCAACTATTGGGCAGGGGGGCACTAGCCGTGCGTTCCACCTCCTGGGTTGTAGCCGTGCTCGCTGCGCTCATGGCGTGCACGAACCAACGATACAAAGACGCGGTGCCCGGTGAGTGCGGGCGGGTCGAAGTGGGGGGGGACACCATCCTGCTCTACGGAATCGAAGTGCTCGACTGTGACGGCTTCCATGAAGCGGTCTCCGATGAACTCGGCAAAGGAACTGTCGCCGTGGGTTCGGGCGACTGTTTCCTAACGGGTGAAGGCACAGATGTACGCTTTACTGCGGGCGGCTGCTCCACGCTCGAGGACCAGGGGTTTGTGGACTGGATGGTGCCAGGTGCCATCAGCGACGACACGATGGTGCCGAATCGAAACGACCGAGGGGAGATCACGGCAAACCTCTTCATCTCGAATGGTTGGCATGCCAGCAATCTGCAGGAGCGGCTGATCCTCGGAGGGGTAGCGCGGGCCTCTTGCACCGTTAGTGTAGATGGTGACACATGTCGTCGCCTTCTCTACTGTGATGGGATCCGGATTGAGCGGTATCCTGACGACGAATCGGACTGAGCGCGGCAAGCCAGCTCGCCATGTGAGGTTCGGGCTGGGACGGGAGATGCCTCCCCGGAATAGACACAGGCTCGCAGGGTGCTCCTCTTGACGTTGTCAGGCCACGGCGCTGTTGGTTAGCATCGCGGACTGGTTTGACTTCGGGATACGAACGGGAAACGCGTGAAACCGCTTCAGCTCGCACCGTGGGTAGGGCTGTTGGTTTGTGTCGAACAGTCGTCACATTGTAGGCTGGACACTGCTATGGATGTCGTGCGCGGTGCGGCATGTCGCGCTGCTCGGTGCCGCACCACTGGCGGTGCTGATTGTTACGAGGGTCAGCCGATGGCCGGCCCAGGGCGGTGGCCTGCCGCTGCCGCCTGGTGGGGGACGCTGACAACCCGACATCGTGCTGCTTGTGTGTCGGGACCGTTGCACTCTACAGTCGGGGCTTCGTGCTGTTGGTCGACCTCAGCCTGACCTTGCGGTCCGCCAGCCTGGCGACCGGGCGCGCCCTCCAAGCTGCAGCGTTCGCGTTTGCGTTCGCGCTCGTGTTCGCCCTCGTAGCTTGCCCGAGCGCCGAGCAATCCCGCGAGCCCGCCCCGCCGAGCTGCTTCGAGGTCGTGCAGTGGCTGGGCCCAGAAATTTGCAACTGGGCGGCCCACGTGACGGTCAGCGGCTGCATCCAGGCCGACTCCGTGGATCTTCGCTACTCGTTCGCGAGCTACATGCCTTGCGGGCCAGACGAGCAAGTGAACGAGCTGCGCTATGGACACGGCGATCTCGACTGGGAGGGACGGCTCGCGGGCGCGTGTCCGAGCGAGCTGCGCCGCCTGCTCGTCCCCGAGCCCTCCGACTCCAATTCGGACCTATTCGTCAGCCTCCTGTCCGACGACGGGACGAAGTTGCAGACGTGGCGCTCGCGGACCGACTGGCGTCTGCTGCTGCGCGAACTCGACTTTGCAGCGAAGGAGCTCAGTGGCTGGGTCGGGGAGCCACTGCCTTCGCCCAGCGCGAGCGCCCACGGCGAGACGCTCACACTGCAACACGAGCCGACGATCTGCTCGGTGACGCTGACCCAC
Organism: Enhygromyxa salina; assembly: GCF_002994635.1. Taxonomy (GTDB): domain Bacteria; phylum Myxococcota_A; class Polyangia; order Nannocystales; family Nannocystaceae; genus Plesiocystis; species Plesiocystis salina_B. The sequence continues at coordinate 68,019 of NZ_PVNL01000092.1, forward strand.
GAGCGCGCGGGTGAGCGCACGAGTTGCACGATGCCCTCGTCAGACTTTCGACGGTTGGTCGAGCCCAATGCGGATGCTTGGTGGTACGCCGCGGAGGTCAACGACGCGATGTGGACACGCCTGCGAGACGCCGCCGACTGCTCAGGCTAAACCCGGAGCCGGCCCTCGAAGTCGCGCCGCTAGTCCGTTCGCCGCCCGGCGAGGATCTGCACGAACGATCGCATGCGCAGCTCCTCCTGGGTCAGCCCCGTGACCGCGATCTCCTCCAGCGACACAGCCCCACATCCGAGCGCGCGCAAGAAGTAGTTGAGCAACCCCTGACCGGTCGCCGCGTCGTCGAACACGTCGCCGACCAGCGTGGCCTTGGCGGCCTGCTCGATGAAGTTGCGCAGGCGCTTGGCCGCCGGCTCGAAGCCCTCGAGGAAGAACGCGTAGCAGGCCGCGTAGCGGATCGGCAGCTGCGCTGGGTGCAGATCCCACCCCTGGTAGTAGCCGCGCGTCAGCGAGCGACGCACGTGCCGATGGCACAGTCGCCAGGCCGCGTGCACGGCCGCCCGGTTCTCACGGGTCTGCTCGGAGGTGAGATCACCGCCGCGGTGGAGCGGCACGGGCATGACGTTGGTGGCTCCGTCCGACAAGAACACGCCGGTCTCGGCGAACGCGGCCTTCATGAGATCCAGCGCGAAGTCGCAGGCCGGGTGATCCATGCGCTGGTGCGCGGCCGTGACCCCGTAGCTGGCGGTGAAGTCGTAGGTGCCAAAGTGGGCGGCGACGCAGCGACCCTCGGCGGCGGTCAGCAGCTGCGGGAGCAGCAGCTGGCCGCGCTCGTCGAACAGGCCATGGGCCAGCTCGATCATCAGCTCGAGCTTCAAGCTGCCCGGCGCGAGGCTGTGGCGGCGCTCGAGCAGCTCGAACGCGCGGACCAGGGTCGTGACCTGCTCGGGCACGGAGATCTTGGGCAGCGTGACCACGAAGTTGTCGGGCAGGGCTCCGTTGGCGCGCGCGACCGTGGTGACGAACAGATCGAGGGTCCGCAGCGAGCGGGCCAGCAGCGCGCCCTCGAGCGGCTTGATCCGGATCCCGCAAAACGGCGGGAGCGTGCCGTCGACCATGCCCGCGGCGACCTCCTGCGCGGCGCCGACGGCCGTGGCGTCTTCTTCGTCGTCGGGGCGGTTGCCGTAGCCGTCCTCGAAGTCGAGCCGGAAGTCCTCGACCGGCTCGGTCTCGAGCTTGCCGCGCACGCGATCGTAGACGGCGATCGCCAGCCAGGTGTTGGGGTCGTCGCGGCGCAGGGCGTCGGGATCCGTGATGTACAGCGACTTGGCGGCGGACTCGTCACGGGTCAGCTCGCCGGCGCCGGGCAGGCCCAGCGCGCGCGCGAAGGTGAACGGATCGGGCGCGAAATTATCGAGGCTGCGCAGCGCCAGCTCGCCCAGCTTGGCGGCCGAGTTGCGCGAGAACAGGTGCGCGCCGCCGTAGACCACGTGCACGGGCTGGCGCGTGGGCTGCTCGCCCGGGTGGCGCGCGGCGAAGCGATCGCTGGCGGCCCCGAGCGCGGACAAGGTGGTGGTGAGCTCGCTGGCGAGGTCGCTTTGGTAGTTGATCATGGGCACGGCGTCTCAGCTCCCGCGGTAGGTCGAGTAGCCAAAAGGGTTGAGCAGCAGCGGCACGTGGTAATGGGCGCTGGTCTCGCTGACCAGAAACACGATCTCGGCCCACGGATAGAAAAACTCCGGCGTCTCGACCTGCTCGAAGTACACGGCGGTGTCGAACCGAATCCGATGCACGCCCGCGCTGAGGCTGCCGGGCTTGATCAGGTCAGTGACGCGCCCGTCCGCGTTGGTGGTGCCCTTGCCGAGCAGCTCCCAGGTTGGCTCGCCCGCGTCCAAGTCGACCCCGGAGACGCTGTAGAGGGTGACAGGGACGCCAGCCGCGGGGCACCCGAGGGCGGTGTCCAGCACGTGCGTGGTGATCGGGCTGCGCAGATCGTTCATGGCAGGGTCTCGCGGGTGAGGAGGGCTTGGAGGCGCAGGCGGGTGATCTTGGCCTGCTCGGCGGCGGCGATGCGCAGCTCCGCGTCGGGGCTGTTGCGCAGGCGAGACTCGAGGATCTCGGCCATCTGCGCGGCGCTCTTGCCAGTCGCACAGACAATGAAGATGTGTCCGTAGCAGGCTTCATAGTTCACGTTGCCGGCTCGGAGGCGCTCGAGCTCGGCCTCGGTCGCGCGCTGGGCCCCAGCCTGCTCGCTCGCAGCGGTGGCTGCCGTGCTCGCGAATTTTTCGCGCAGCGCCTGGATGTCAGCGCCGATCCGGGGGTGATGGTCGAAGGCTTCGAGGATGTCGGCGCGCTCCATGCCTGCCCAGACCTGCGCGGCGCGGGCGTAGAGCGCGTCGTCGTCGACGAACGGGCGGCTGGCGAGCATCGCGGTGACCCAGGCCGAGGCGCCACAGCAGCCGGTGAGCGCGGCGCGAGCCTCGGGCTCGGTCATGGCGTCGAGCGTCGCGGCCACGCTCACGAAGCCGCTCCCTCTCCCTCGTCTGGCTGGTCGGGCTTCTCGGGCTGGCCATACGTGCGCAGCCGGGCCACGCCGCCGTCCGGGAAGGTCTCGAGCCGCACGTGAGTGAACGGGCCGCGGGCCTCGAGCTCGCTGATGAACTCGCGGCGATCGGGGCCCAGCGGGTGCTCGGCGAAGATCCGCTGCCAGCGATCCGCGGCGATCGACGAGGGCGGCAGCACCTCGTGCCAGCCACCGTGCGAGCGGTCTTGGCCGAGCAGATCGGCCAGCCGTGCCCCAGGCGCGTGGACTCCCCACAGCGAGCAGCGCTGGGCGTGGTTGCCGTGAAAGTGACCAGTGTCGACCTCGATCAACCGCAGGCTCCCGGGCGCGCCGAGCTCGAGCAGGATCCAGTCGTGACCGGGCCCGCGCTTGCGTCGGGTCTCCCAGCCGCCGCCCATGTACGTCGAGCGACCGGGCGCGATCAGGTTGTTCATCGGCGCGAAGAACATGTCGCTGCAGGCCAGGGCCCGGCCGCCGTTGCGCAGCGCGGCCAGATCCACGTCGCCGCCGGCGAGGTCGGGATGGACAGCTTGGTCGGGCTGGCGATCCCAGCTGGGGATCACCCGGCCCATGGCGCGCAGTCGGGCCACGCCGCCGTCGGGGGTGATCGTCAGGCGCAGGTGGGTGATCGGGCGTGCCTCGGTGATCGTGAACAAGTTGTGGCTGCCGGGCGCCAGGGCGGACTGCTCGAGCACCGGAAACCACTGATCGGCATCAGGTCCAGGCAGGGCGTCGAGTGAGCGGGCGTCGGGGCAGTGGCACGCGTCGACCCGCGCGAGCGGGGCGTGGTTGCCGAGGAAGTGGCTGGTGTCGAGATTGAGCGCGCGCAGCTGCCCGCGCACGCCCAGCTGGATCACGCACCAATCTTCACCGACCGATCGACGCCGCCGGCTCTCCCAGCCGTCCATCCACTTGCCGCGCTCGGTGTAGCGATCGGGTTCGAAGATCGCCGGGGTCGGCGTGAGCAGGTTCGCGGCCTCGGCGAAGAACTCGTTGCTGCAGCCGAGCACGTGGGCGCCGAAGCTGGCGCTGGCGAGATCGACGAGGGCGGGGAAGCTAGGGGCGGGCGGGGCGGTGATCATGAGGTGCGAAGCAGCGGGCGACCGCGGGGGGCCGCGGCGAACGGGGGGATGCGATCTTCAGCGTAGATCAGCTGGCCGCGCAACCATGTGCGGTGGATCCGTCCGCGCACGCGTCGGCCGAGCCACGGCGAGACCTTGTGGCGAAAGTGCAGGTGCTCGGGGCCAACGGTGAATTCGTGATCGGGATCAAACGCGAACAGATCGGCGTCGTGGCCCCGGGCGATCGCGCCCTTGTGACCGGCGAGCCCGGTCATGCGTGCAGGGGCGACGCTCATCCACTCGACGACCGAGCGAAGCTCGACGCCGCGCCGCGCCGCCTCGGCCCACACGCTCGACAGCCCGAGCGAGAGCGAGGCGATGCCGCCCCACGCCTGCGTGAAGCCGCCGGCCTTGAGGTCGGGTGTGCACGGCGAGTGATCGGTGACGACGAGATCGATGACACCCTCGCGCAGCGCGGCCCACAGCCCCTCGCGGTTGTCGGCCTCGCGCACTGGCGGCGCGCACTTGAACAGGGTCGCGTCGTGCGGGACCTCTTCGGCGCACAGGCACAGGTAGTGGGGGCAGGTCTCGACGGTGATCGGCAGGCCCTCGGCCCGAGCCGCGCGCAGCATCGGGATCGCGCTGGCGGCCGAGAGGTGGACGATGTGCACGGCGCAGCCGGTCTCGCGGCACAGCCGGATCAGCAGGGCGATCGCGGCCTCCTCCCACGCGGCCGGGCGGGCGTGCAGCCAGGACTCATAGCGACCGGGATCCAGGCTCGAGCTGTCGGGCGCGGGACCCTCGATCTCGGCGTGGGCCAACAGCGGGATCTTGGCGGTAGCGAGGGCGACCATCGCCTCGCGCAGGGTCGCCTCGTCGCTGGCGGGGAACTCGTCGATCCCCGAGTCACACAGGAACGCCTTGGCGCCCAGGATCCCGCGCGCAGCCAGACCCGGGAGCTCACCCGCGTTGCCCGGGACCACGCCGCCCCAGAACCCCGCGTCGATCCACAGGCAGCCGCGGCAGTCGGCCAGCTTGGCCTCCAGGCCCGCGACCGTGGTGGTCACGGGCAGGCAGTTGAGCGGCATGTCGACGAGGGTCGTGACGCCCCCGGCCGCGGCCGCGGCGGTGGCGGTGTCGAACCCCTCCCAGTGGGTGCGGCCGGGCTGGTTGACGTGGACATGGCAGTCGACCAGACCGGGCAGCAGCGCGAGCTCGCCGAGATCCTCGCGCGGGAGGCCGGTGGGGACGGCCGCGAGCTCGACGACGTCGAGAATTTGATCGCCCTCGATGATGACCCCCGCTGGCCCGACGCCATCGGGGGTCATGACGCGCTCGCTGGTGATGACGTGGCGATCGCTAGGTTGGGTGCTCATGTCAGGGGAGGGGGGCGACCGCGTTGACGTTTGCGCCCTGGGCGATCCAGGCCGCGATGATCTCGCGCTCTTCATCGGTCATCTGGGTTTGATTGGCCAGCGGCATGGTCCGGGCGATCACGACCACGCTGTTGATGCGCGGGGCCAGGCGCGCGATGTGCTTGGGATCGTCGAACATGACCCCCTGCGGGGCGGCCTTGTAGGCGGCGTGGGTCGGCGCCGCGGAGTGACAGGTCACGCAGCGATTCCCGACGATCGTGCGCACCTCTTCAAACGCGACGGGGCGGTAGTCCGCGTAGCTCTTGGGCTTGGTCACGAACGCCAGCGCGAGCATGGCCACGGCCGCGGCCGGCAGCAGCCACACGTTGGAGACCCCGCGCCCGCGCAGGTTGAACCAGTGGCGGGTCCCCCCGCCGATCAGCGACAGCGCCGCGAGGATCACCCAGCTCCACGCGTGGCCGTAGGTGAACGGAAAGTGGTTGCTGATCATGATGAACAGCACCGGGAGCGTCATGTAGTTGTTGTGGAGCGAGCGCTGGCCCGCGTCGTGGTTCCACTTGGGATCGGGCGGTGTGCCAGCGACCATCGCCGCGACGGTCTTGCGCTGGTTGGGGATGATCACGAAGAACACGTTGGCCGCCATCATGGTCCCGAGCATGGCGCCCACGTGAATGTAGGCCGCGCGGCTGCCAAAGGTCGTGAACAGGCCATAGGCGACGCCGGTCATGGCCGCGAAGCCGAGCAGCGCGAACACCCCGGTCATCCGGCCCAGCGGCGAGCGGCAGGCGAGGTCGTAGGCCAGCCAGCCCAGGACCAGCGAGCCCACGCCGATCCCGACCGCGACCGCTGGCGTCAGCTCGCGGACCGCCGCGTCGACCAAAAACTGATCGCTGTCGAGGTAGTAGACCAAGGTCAACAACAGGGCGCCCGTGATCCAGGTCAGGTACGCCTCCCACTTGAACCAGTGCAGGACCTTGGGCAGCTGCTCGGGCGCGACCTTGTACTTGAGCACCCGATAGAAGTGCCCGCCGTGGATCGACCACAGCTCGCCGTCGACCCCGTCGCCGCCGACCCCATCCGGGTGCTCGGGCGCCCTTATGTGGTTGTTGAGCCAGTTGAAGTAAAAAGACGTCCCGATCCAGGCCGCGCCGAAGATCAGGTGGGCCCAGCGGACCACGAGCTCGAGCCAGTCGATGGCGTAGGTTCCCATGCGCGTGGGTGGGATGATTACACGAGTTCAGGCAGCTTTGGGCGCCCCAGGCTGGTCTCAGGCTGTTATCAGCTCGGGCGAGCCTCCTCGCCCGCTTGCATGCGCCATTCGTGAACTGGGTCACCGATGGGCAGCGACTACATCTGACGGTGCTCGGCGAGCGTGCAGCGATCCTGAACGACCTCGATCCCGGCGGCGATCAGCTGCGCGGCGACCTCGTCGTTGCGGATCCCGAGCTGAAACCACACGACTCGAGGTGCCGGCTGCATGCCGAGGAGATCGTCGAGGTGTTGGGGCAGGGCGCGCGGGGCACGAAACACGTCGACGATGTCGATCGGCTCGCCCAGACTCGACCCCAGACCAGACAGGTTGGGCTCGAAGCGCGCACCCCAGCGTGACTCGCCCACGTGCAGAGGGTTGACCGGGATGATCCGGTAGCCGACCGAGTGCAGGTAGTCGGGCACGTAGTAGGCCGGGCGCTCGGGCTCGAGCGAGGCGCCGAGCACCGCGATGGTCTTCGCCTGGGCCAAGATCTCGCGGACGCGCTCGGTGCTGCGAACCTCGCCGACGACGCTCATGTCTGACCCCATCCGCCAGGACCCTGTTGCCCCTGTGGTCCTGGAGGCTGGCCCCAGTGGCCCGGTTGGTTGACCGGCGGCTGCTGAGCTTGGGGATAGTGGTGGTGCTGCGGGGACGGGTGGTGCGGGTGCGGGGCTGCGTACTGGGGTGGCTGAGCCGCGTACTGGGGCGGTGGCGTGTACTGGGGCTGCGACCACGCCTGCTGACCCCACGCGCCTTCGGCTTGCTGCCAGTTGGGCTGAGTCGGCGCGTGGGTTTTTACTCGGGCGTTGCAGTAGGGGCAGGTGAGCTGCTCACCCTCGAACACGATCTGATTGCCCAATGACCCACCGCAGCTCTGGCAGCGCTCGGCGATCTGGCCCCCGCGTGACAGCCGATCGAGCCGCAGGTAGCGACCGCTCGGCCGGTGCATGACGAGCGGGAGCTGATACTTGGCGATGTCGCGGTTGAGCAGGGCCTGGGCCTCCGCGGGGGTCTTGCCGATGTGGGCGCCGAGCTCGTTGATCGAGAACGCGTCGTGCGAGCGGACGAAGCCGACCATCTGCTCCTCCAGGGCGGTGCGCCGCTGGCTGAGCAGACCGTTGCGGAGCAGCAGGCCACCCGGCGCGCCGAACATCACCGCGAGCATCACCAGCCCGGCGACGGCGCTCCCGTTCCCCTCGAACGCGGCGAACGGGATCGCCACCACGAACAGCCCGCCCGGTATGAGCAGCAGCGAACCGAGCACCTTGAGCAGGGTGTGCACGTCCGCAGCTTACCAGCTCGAGAACTAATTTCAGCTCGGGCGAGGCTCCTCACCCGAGCTGATACCTGCAAGCGGGCGAGGAGCCTCGCCCGAGCTGAAAACAAAGCAGCCTCAGCTTTGGGTGACTTCGATCGTGCCAGGCCCGCCGGCCGTGCTGTCGAGGCTGATGTACAGGGTCTGGCCCTCGGCCAGCTCGATGTTCAGGCTCGGCGTGGGCACACAGTCGGCTGGGACATACGGGAAGCAGTCGTAGGTGTCGAATTCGAGCAGCCAGCCGTCGATGCTGGGGGCGACGAGCTCGAAGTCGAAGGTCCCCGCCGACGGCGCGGTGAACTGGTAGACGGCGTCGGGGCCGGAGCCGGACTGCGAGCCGCAGGTTGACGTGAAGGTGTTGCCTGCGTCGGTGAGGTCGATCGGGTTGCTGCCGACGCTCAAGACCGCGGACTCGTTCGACTCGGGGCACACGGGGGGCCCGCCGTAGTCGGCCCCGCCCTCCTCGAAGGTCTCTTGGGTGTCACCGTCGCCGTCGCCGAGGGTCGTGCCGCTCTCGGTCTCGGCGCTGGTCGTCGCGGCGTTGGTCTCGCTGTCGCCCGGGTCGCCCGGCTCCGTGCACCCGAGCAAGCTCAAGCCCGCCGCGAGCGCGACCGTGGAGATCCTCTGCGTGGTCGGGGCGGGCACGGCCGCGAGTGGGACCTCGCAGAACGGGCAGCTGAGCGAGTCGGCGCGGACGTGTCGATGGCAACCTGAACAAGGAATCATTTCCCGATCGTAGCAGGCTTTCATCCGCTCGGGCCAGGCTTCTGGCCCGCTTGCGGGCAGCTTTTTGTACTGGATCGCTCGTGGGGAGGGGAGCGAAAGTCAGTAGTGCCATGAGTATGCGTTCTCGATCACGAAGTCGCGCGGATGCGGGGCGGGGATTCGGATGAACCCGACTCGGTCGTGCTCGACCGGCTCTAGCTCGATCTGACAGTCCGGCTTGCAGCGCAAGGTGGGCATGTAGTGGTAGCGCAGGACCACGTCCTCGTTGGTGGGGGTCCCGGTGACGGCGATCCGGTTGACGCTGGCGTCGACGCGGCCGGGGCCGTCGAGCAGGGCGATCTTCACGTTGACCCGGTACACGATCATGCCATTGACGAAGCCCTCGCGGGTCAGCAGGCGCGGGTGTTTCTCCCACCACGGGTGCAGCTCGGCCTTGGGCACGATCACCCAGCCGACCGCGTAGGTCTGCAAGTAGCGCTCGAACGCGGCGGGGTCATAGGGGGGCGGGCCCGCGCGGCGAAACCAGTTTGCGTCGCTGTGCTCGATGTTGCGGACCCTGAATCCGCCCAAGATCTGCGCGTTCGTGCGGGCCATCAGGTACTCGCCCTGGACCTGATCGGTGACCAGCCAGCGCGACTGTCCGTCGTCGTGTTGGTCGACCCACGCGATCAGCTGCTCCCAGTCGTCCTGCTGATCGTAGCGGTAGCTGGGCGTGTAGGCGTGGCCGAGGGTGTTCATGAGGATCTCGACGCCGTCCTCGACCTTCTGGGTGGGCGTCATCGATGGCGCAAAGAAGTAGGCGGCGTCGCGGACCAACAGCAGGGTCGCGAGCGTGGCCAGGATCAGCATCAGCGCGGGCCCGGGTCGACCGGTCGCGCGGTCACGCCACGGTCGGGCGCTCAGGGTCTGCGCGAGCCACCAGCCGGCCGGGATCGTCAGCGCGAACCCAAGCGGGAGCGCGTGGCGGTACGGCTGGATCTGCGCGGCCGGGGTGTAGCCGCCCAGGTAGGTCAGCGCCGCCATGCTGACGATCAGGACCATGAACGGGAGCCAGCGGCGGTCCGCGAGGCGCCGCCAGCTTCGCAGCGCGAACACGGTCGCGCCGAGGGCCAGCACCCGCACGCTGGTGTGCAGGCCGATCATGCCCTGGGTGCTGGTGTCGTGGAGCAGCCCGAGCAGGTCGTAGACCAGGAACTCGAGGCCGCCCTGCTCGTAGAACGCCGAGTCCAAAATGTAGCGGAAGAACTTCAGCGCGGTCCGAAGCCACCACAGGTTGGCGGCCAGGGTGAGCCCGGCGATGCCCCAGGTGATCGCGTGCTCAGCCCGACTCAGATCCCGCTCGACCCAGGCGGCGCGCAGGTACAGCGCCAGCATCGGGGCCACGAGGATGAAGAAGATGTACGGGTGCATGAGGTGACCGACCGCCATGCACAGGCCGCACGCGAGCGCGAGCGCGGGCCGCCGATCCTCGAGCCACCGGTAGAACAGCGCCAGCGGCAGCAGGGCGAAGTACGACACCTGCACGTAGGTGATCGTGCCGATGAACCACATCCAGTGAGTGAACGAGTCGAACGACCACAGCAGCACGCACAGCGCGGTGCTCGTGAGCGCCGGCCAGCGAGCAAACCCGAACACGCGCGCGGCCGCGTACACGACAACGGGCATGCTCAGGTGCACGGCCAGCACGTAGCCGTTGTAGGCCCGGCCCTGGCCGACGCCGAGCTTGGTCAGCGCGTGGGTCCACAGCTCCCAGCCCTTGACGTCGGCGTCGAACAGCACGCCGTTGGGCGCCCCCGCGAGCAGTTGCACGTCGTAGACCCAGTGCTGGCCGAACTGCGTCAGGCCCTCGAGCACGTGGCGCACCTGGTTGGCGTGGGTCGCGAAGTCGCCGCGCGTGAACGGGTGCTCCGGGAGCGGAAGCGCGGTCGCAAAGAAGTACTTCACCAGCGCCACGTGGACGCCGAGCACGACCAGCGCCGCGAGCAAAAACGGGATGTGCGCGAGGACCCGGAGCTGCGAGCGCGCGGGGGACTCGCTCACTGGCCGCCCCCGAAGTACACGAACGCGGCCTCGGCCAGGAACGCCAGCCCGAGGCTGAGCCGGACCTGATTCCAGTAGCGATCGACCTGGTCGAGCCGCAGGGGGATCAGCGCGGCGACCAGCGGCAGCGGGGCGATCCACCAGCTGAAGCACGCGCCCGCGTAGAGCCCGGCGACCACCATCAGCGCGCGGGCCAGCGCGTGGGCGCGCGGGCGACCCAGGACCACCGCCGTGGTCCGCACGCCCGCGGTCTTGTCGGCGTCGTGATCCCGCATGACCTGGATCGACTCGAACACGCCCGAGAACAGGCCGAGCTGACCGAGCAGCAGCCAGCCCTCGGGGTGGCCCGGCGCGAGGCCGACCAGCGGCATCGCCACGCCCCACGCGATCATGGCGGCGACATCCAAAAACGGCACGCGCTTGAGCCCGGCCGAGTAGGCCCAGCACACCCCGCCGCCAGCCACGAGCGCGAGCAGCAGCCCGCCGCCCCACCACAGCGCCATCGCCACGAGCACGGCCAGCAACCCGAGCTGGGCGGCCAAGCCCGCGCCCAGGTGCCCGGCCAGGTACGCGTTCTTGGTCTGATCCTTGGCGGCCGAGGCCAGGTCGTCGTCGAGGTCGTACCAGTCGTTGTTGAGGTACACGAGCAGGTTGAGCACGAACGCGAACACCCCTCGAATCACAACCTCGGGCCAGCTCAGGTGACAGGCCACCGCGATCGCCAGCGCGCCCGCGATGTTGGCCATCTCGAGCCGGCGCAGGCGGAAGCTCGCCACGTCGATCAGGATCTTGAGGACGGGCGGCATCGAGGAGCTCGGATGGTCACACACTCCCGCGCCCCTGAGAACACCGCCGCAGCCGCCGCAAGGGCGAGCTCGGATCACGACGTGCGCTTGGTGATCTCGAGCGCGTCGCCCCCGTAGCCCCACGCCAGCGCCCGCTTGATCAGCGGCCGCCGATACGCGCGAGTCGAGACCAGCACGCGCATGGCTTCTTGCACGCCCAGCCGCAGCTGCGAGGGCCACACGATCGCCCGCTCGCACGCGCGCTGATAGCCGCGGACCGCCTGCGGATCCAGGCCCCGGTGAGCCAGTGCCGCGACCGCGCAGCGACCCGCGAGCGCCCCGGTGTGCAGGGCCTGCCAGATGCCCTCGCCCGACAGCGGATCGATGAAGCTGCCCGCGTCGCCGCACGCGAGCACGCCCGGTCCAGCTGGTGGCGGGGTGACGCGCGACGCCAGCGGCAGCGACCACACCCGCGGCTTGCCGTGCAGCCGCGCGCTGGCGAGCCGCGCGGGGTGCCGGGCGACGAAGCGCTCGAGCAGGGTCGCGAGCTTGGTGTGACCGCGCTCGAAGTGATCGGCGCGCTGGTACACGCCGACGTTGGCGAGCCCGTCCACGGCCGGGAACACCCAGCCGTATCCGCAGGGCAGGTCGTCCTCGAAGTAGTGGGCCGAGACGTGGTCGTCGGGGCCAGGCTCGAGCTCGTAGTAACCGGTGATCGCCACGCCAAGCCCGCGGCCACGTTGGTAGCGGCGCCCGAGGGCCGCCCACGCGAGCGAGCCTGGGCCGTCGGCGGCGATCGTGATCGGGGCCCGCCACTGCTGGGTATCGCTGGCGGCACCGACGATCTGGCCGCCCTCGACCAGCAGCCGGCGGATCTTCACGCCCTGTCGCAGCTGCGCGCTGGAGGCCTCGAGCGCGCGGCGCAGCAGATCATCGAGGTGCAGGCGCGGCACGATGTAGCCCGGCTCGTGGCCAAAGCTGCGGCTCACTCGGGTCCCGTCGGGCAACAACGCCGCGGCGGCCCGGACGATCGCGTGCGGGACCGTGTGCAGGGCATGGCTGACCCCGACGAGCTCGTCGACGACCCGCGCGCCGCGGTTGGAGATCGCGTCCCCGCAGGTCTTCGCGCGGGGAAACTGCGCTCGATCGAGCACCAGCACCCGCGCGCCCGCCCGCGTCGCGGTGATCGCCGCGGCGCACCCCGCAGGACCCGCGCCGATCACCAGCACGTCGATGGGCTCGTGCGCCACGGCGCCTCATAGCATCGAGCCGGCCAGGCTGACGAGAGAGTCGGTGAAGTCCGGGCGCAGCTGGTAGACTGCGGCGGTCATGCAGGGTTTGGCTTCGAACGATCGCTTGGGTGTGTTGCGCGGACTCGTGGGGCTGTCGCTGTGTGTCGGTCTGGTCGCGGGCCCGCTCGCGTGCACGACCGACGAAGTGGCGATGACGGCCAGCGGCGATGGTGACGGCGATGGTGACGGGACCCCCACAACCGGTGGTCCGGGCGATGGTGACCCGGGCGATGGAGATGGAGATCCCGGAGACGGCGACCCCGGCGACGGAGACGGCGAGCCCGGCGACGGAGACGGAGACGGCGACGAGGAGGTCTGCGTCGGCGTCACACCGCTGGCCAACGAGCCCCCGGGTGATGGGGACGGCGACGGTGATGGAGATGGGGACGGGGATGGGGATGGGGATGGCGACGGCGACACCGGAGAGCCGCCGTGTGACAATTGCGCCCCGCACTGGCGCCTCTACGACTTTCAGCCGCAGAGCTGCGGGTTCACCCAGTACTACGGCCTCGACTCGTTCGAGGATCGCGTGACCTTGGTGGCGCTGCTCGCTGGTTGGTGCTCCTACTGCCAAGCCCAGGCCGTCAAGATGGAGCAGATGCGGCTCGAGCTGAAGGCCGAGGGCTACGACGCGCAGCTCGTCGCGATCAACTTGATCAGCGCCGACAACGAGGAGGACCAGCAGAATCTGATCGATCGCTGCGCGTTCCCGCTGTTCCAGGACACCGCCGAGGCGGGCGCGGTCACGGCCCACGGCGGCGGCAAGGATGACATGTACATCTACGCGGCCGACGGCACCCTCGCGCTCGAGCTGCCCGTCAACGGTGAGCTGAGCACCAACCTGTCCACGGCCGAGGGCTACGACAACGTCAAGCAAGCGATCATCGGGGCGTTCTGAGCCCCCGCTCGCCCGGCGTCAAAACCACACGTCCCACCAGCCGGTCAGCGCCAAGAACACGGTGTGCTGATCGGTGGCCAGGCCGGGGTCGTCGTCGCTGCCGAGCTCGTGCTGGTAAAAGAAGCCCTCGGTCGCGGTCGAGTGATCAAACCGATACTCGGCGCGCAGCATCAGGTGATCGTAGAGCGACAGGCTCGCGGTGCCCGTGCCGCTGATCAGCCACTGGTCGACCCCGAAGAAGCGCCCGTCGCGATCGAGGGAGGCCTCGGGTCGCACGGCCAGATCGAGCTTCGCGTGCTTGGACTCGAACACGGTCCCGCGCGCAAACACGGCCCCACCGGTGTACAGCGACTGTAGCTCGTTCGCGCGCCCGGCCCGGTCGACGCCCAGATCCCAGACAGCGGCGATCGAGAAGTGGTCGTCGAAGTCGTAGATCGCCCAGGTGTCCGAGTAGACCAGCCAGTCCTTGGCCGCGAGGCTGGTGCCCTCGGGCCCAAAGTAGACGTGGGTTGCGAGGGTCACGGCGGTCGTTCCTGACCGGGGTGAGCTGACCGGGGTCGGGTCGCGGCTCCAGCTCAGACCGACCAGGCCGCTCGGCGCCGAGTTCAGATCGGCGTAGCTCTGGAACCCATTGACGACCCACCCCGACAGCTCGAACCCGCTCGGCAGCGGCTGCACGATCTTCGCGCCCGCGAGGTAGTAGGGGACCAGGTTGCTCTCCCAGGTGGTCGTGTAGTTCCAGTTGTTGCGGGTCCAGAACGAGCCGATGCCCATCGGCCCTTCGAACACGCCGGCCGCGAACACGGTCTTGGCCTTCGGGACCTCGACCCCGACGTTGCCGAGCGCGATGTGCTTGAACACCTCGGCGCCCGCGAACTTGCCGTCGTCGCCGCCCGGGATCGGCTCGCCCGAGGTCAGGGCGTCGACGGCCGCGCCCGCGTGAAAGCCCAGCTCGAAGATCCACGGCTCACCCGCGCGGGCGCGGTGGCGAATGAACGCGCCGACGTTGTTGACCGCGAGCTCGTTGGTTCGCGGGTTGGTGTACATGCCGCGGTAGACATGGTTGTCGGGGGAGTTGGAGTTGAAGCCCCACGCCACGTCGACGAACAGCTCAGCCTGCCAGCCGCGCTTGGGCTTGGCGTCGTCGGAGCTGGGTTCAGCGGGTGCGGGGTCGGGCGAGGTGTTGGGATCGGCGCGCTCACTCGACGCCGCGGCAGGGCTGTCGTCGTCCGTGCCCGCGTCCGCGTCCGCGTTGGCGACCGGCGCGATCTCGACGCGCTCGCTCGGCGCCTGAGCGTCACCCACCGCGGGCGGTGAGCTCAGCAAACATGCGATCAGCGGCGCGGTCGGCATTGGCGATAGTTAGCACGAGCACGCCCACAACGGCTGCGCAGACATGGTATCAACGCACTGCGCGCGATCCCCACTAGCCCCGTAACCACAGCCCACATCGGGCGTAGAATCGCGGGCCCGCGCCGCTCCCCCAGGCCATGCCCGACTCCCACGCAAACCTTTCGGAACCCGTCGTCGTCGCCAAGTGGAGTGAGCTCGCGGATCGCCAGCCCGCCCACGCGCTGGTGGCCGACATCGACCTCGTCGTCGTTCGCTACGACGATCAGGTCTCGGTGCTCTACGGCCGCTGCCTGCACCGCGGCGCGCTCCTGTCCGATGGCCACGTCGACGGCCCCAACCTGATCTGCGGCGTCCATGACTGGGACTACCGGCTCGACACGGGCGTCAGCGCCTACGCCAACAACGAGGTCCTCCACAAGTTCAGCGCGAGGATCGATCTTCAGGCCGACACCGTCAGCGTCGATCGCCGCGAGGTCGCCCAGTTTGCCGAGCGGCACCCCCAGCCATTCGATCGCACGGCCTACCAGGGCAACTACGCCGACACCCACCCGGCCGCCGAAGAGCCGTTCAACCAGCGGATCCGCGCGCTGGCCCGCGACGGCCTGAGCAAGACCGGCCACCACGGCCCGACCTCGGCCATGGGCGTGCCGCTGACCGAGCTGCCGCGCTGGACCAGCATCCAGATCCTCACGGCCCAGCTGGCCCGCAAGCCGCTGCTGGACGACATCCCGGTCGGCGCCGAGGTCATCATTGGCCCGACCGCCAAGAAACCACTGCGCCTCGAGATCCCGCTGTTCGTCAGTGACATGAGCTTCGGGGCGCTCAGCGAGGAGGCCAAGATCGCGCTCGCCCGTGGCGCCGAGCTCGCGGGCACGGGCATCTGCTCGGGCGAAGGCGGGATGCTCCCGGACGAGCAGCAGGCCAACTCGCGCTACTTCTACGAGCTGGCCTCGGCCCGGTTTGGCTGGAGCCTGGACAAGGTCGCGCGCTGTCAGGCGTTTCACTTCAAGGGCGGGCAGGGGGCCAAGACTGGCACTGGCGGCCACCTGCCCGGCACCAAGGTCATCGGCAAGATCGCCGAAGTCCGCGGGCTGCCGGCGGGCCAGCCCGCGATCAGCCCGGCCACGTTCCCGGACCTGCACACGGTCGCGGACTTTCGTCGGGTCGCCGACGAAGTGCGCGACGTCAGCGGGGGCATCCCGATCGGCTTCAAATTGTCGGCCCAGCACATCGAGGCGGACATCGACTTCGCGCTCGAGATCGGCTGCGAGTACCTGATCCTCGACGGCCGCGGCGGCGGGACCGGGGCCGCGCCGGAGCTGTTCAAGGACAACATCTCGGTGCCCACGATCCCGGCGCTCGCGCGCGCGCGACGGCACCTGGATCAGCGGCGCTCGGGCGCGGGCGAGGTCACGCTGGTGATCACCGGCGGGCTGCGGACCGAGGGCGACTTCTGCAAGGCGCTGGCGCTGGGGGCCGACGCGATCGCGCTGTCCAACGCGGCGCTGCAAGCGATCGGCTGCCTGGGCATGCGGGCTTGTCACACCAACAACTGTCCGGTCGGGATCGCCACCCAAAAGCCGCACCTGCGCGCGCGTCTCGAGATCGACAGGTCTGCGCAGCAGCTCGCTCGCTTCTTCACCGCCACCGTCGAGCTCATGAAGATCATGGCGCGGGCCTGCGGTCACTCACACCTGCGCGAGTTCTCGATCAACGATCTCACGACCTGGGATCGCGAGATGGCGGCGCTGAGCGGGGTCGCCTACGGCGGCGTAGGGTAGAGTCACCGCCGCAGCGCTCACGATCATGGCCGACAGCTTCGACTTCCCTGACACCGTCGCCAATTGGCAGCCACTCACGCGGCCGCGCGCGAGTGAGCTCGAGGACACCCGCAAGCAGCTGCACTGGGCAGCCCAGCTGGTCGCGGCGATCGGCACCACCCTGTGTGACCCTCGCGGCGACTACTCGCACACCAACCTCGAGTGGTCGGCGGCCCACGAGGGGCTGCTCAGCAAGCCCAGCGACACGAGTCCGTCCGTGCAGGCGCTGCTGCGGTTTCCGGATGTGACCATCGAGCTGTTGTGCGAGGGCCAGTCGGTCGCCGCGATCCCGCTCGAGGGCCGCCGCTTCAGCGAGGCCCTGGACCTGCTCACCGCGGCCGTCGCCAACCAGATCGATCGGCCAGGGCTCACGCTCGCGCGGCCACGCCACGACCTGCCCGCGCATCGCGTCGATCCCGAAGGTGAAGCCGCGCCCTTCGGTGGCTGGCAGCCGCACGCGCTCGTCGAGCTGACCCGGTGGTTCACCAACGGCGACCGGGCGCTGCGAGAGCTCCGCCGCCACGACGCCCGAGCCACGGAGGTCCGCTGCTGGCCGCACCACTTCGACATCGCCACGCTGTTGGTGGTCGAGCGCGAGCATGCCGACGACCCCGACAGCGAGGTCACCCGCAGCCTCGGCGTGGGCATGACCCCGGGCGACGGCAGCTACGCCGACGCGTACTGGTACGTCACGCCCTGGCCGTACCCGGCCTCGCCCGAGCTGCCGCCGCTCGAGGGTGGCGGGATCTGGCACAAAGATGGCTGGATCGGCGCGGTGCTGACCTCGACCGCCCTGCGCAACCCCCAGGCCGAGCGCTACATCCAGTTTCTACGCTCCGCGTTGGCCGCCTGCGAAGGTCTGCTGAGCTGAGCTGGTTTCAGCTCGGGCGAGCTGTTTTCAGCTCGGGCGAGCTGTTTTCAGCTCGGGCGAGCTGTTTTCAGCTCGGGCGAGGCTCCTCGCCCGCTTGCAGGCGCCATTCCGAGACTGGCTCAGCGTGGGCAGCGATCTGATCGGGTGACGGAGTGCACGCTCGGGCCGACCGGGTGGGGATATAACCCGGCCGAATGACGGTCGTGGTCACTGGCGCGTCGGGCCACCTCGGCGCCAACTTGGTCCGCGCGCTGCTCGAGCGCGGGGAGTCCGTTCGGGTGTTGGTCCACCGCAGCGCGGCGGCGCTCGACGGCCTCGAAGGTCAGCTCGAGCGGGTCGAGGGCAGCGTGTGCGAGCCCGACAGCCTCGGGCCTGCGTTCGAGGGCGCGCGCCGGGTCTATCACCTCGCTGGCGTGATCTCGATCGACGGCGATCCCGACGGGCGGGTCCATCGGGTCAACGTCGAGGGCACGCGCAACGTCGCCCGGGCGTGCCTCGAGCGCGGGGTCGGCCGTCTGGTCCAGGTCAGCTCGGTCCACGCCTACGACATGGATCCGCGCGACGAGGTGCTCGACGAGGATCGCCGACAGGTCGCCGACTCGCCGGCTCACAGCGCCTACGATCGCAGCAAGGCGCTCGGCGAGCGGATCGTCCACGAGCAGATCGAGGCCGGCCTCGACGCCGTGATCGTCAACCCCACCGGGATCATGGGACCGGTCGACTTCGGCCCTTCGCGGCTCGGCCAGCTGCTCGTGGATCTGAGCGGCGGCAAGCTGCCCGCGCTGCTCGACGGCGGCTTCGACTTCGTCGACGTGCGCGACGTCGCGGCCGGGGTGATCGCCGCCGGCGAGCGAGGCCGCCGCGCCCACAACTACATCCTGGGCAACGCCTGGTACTCGCTGCACGCGCTGGCCAAGCTGGTCGAGCGGGCGGGGGGCTCGCGGGCGCCGCGACTGGTGAGCCCGGTCTGGGCGGCTCGTCTCGGGGTTCCCTTCGTCCGCCTGGCCTCGCGCGTCAGCGGCCGTGAGCCGGCCGTCACGGGCGAGTCGCTGGACGTCCTGGTCTCGAATCGCTCGATCTCCAGCGCCAAGGCGCGAGCGGAGCTTGGCTACGCGCCCCGGCCGTTGATCGAGACCGTGACCGACTCGCTGAGTTGGTTTGCGCGCCGCTGCTGATCCGATCGTGTTATCGATCGGCCGCCATGGTCGACAGCCCCGAGATCCATCGCGCCCTGACTTGGGCGATGATCGCCCTGGCGATCGTCACCTTCATCGCGGTCTCGCGGATCACCGCGCCCTACGGCCGCCACGAGCAAGCCAACTGGGGCCCACGCATGCCCGCGAAGCTCGGCTGGATCGTGATGGAGTCGCCCGCGGTGCTGCTGTTCGCGTGGATCTACTTTCAGGGTGAGCACCGGTTCGAGCTGGTGCCCCTGGTGCTGCTGGGCATGTGGCAGTTTCATTATGTCCAGCGGACCTTCGTGTACCCGTTTCGCATGCGCAGCGAGGGCAAGACCATGCCCGTGCTGGTCTGCGCGCTGGCGTTCGGGTTTCAGCTGCTCAACGTCTACGTCAACGCCCGCTGGATCTCCGCGTTCGGCAGCTACGACGCGAGCTGGCTCAGCGACCCGCGCCTGTGGATCGGCGCGGCGCTGTTCCTGGGCGGCTGGCTGATCAACGTGAAGGCTGACGCGATCCTGATCGCGCTGCGCAAGCCGGGCGAGCAGGGCTACAAGATCCCGCGCGGGTGGCTGTACGAGTACATCTCGTGTCCCAACTACCTGGGTGAGATGCTCGAGTGGGCGGGCTGGGCGGTCGCGACGTGGTCGCTCCCGGGCCTGGCGTTCGCGATGTTCACGATCGCCAACATCGGACCGCGGGCGCTGGTCAACCACCGCTGGTACCGTCAGACCTTCCCGGACTACCCCGAGCAACGCAAAGCCGTGATCCCCTACGTGCTCTGAGCGCCAGGTGCGCGTTCGCGCCCCAGGGCTGCACCGAGTATAGGCAGCCGCGCGAGCGTGATGAGCGAAGCGACCAACGACAACGGGCCCTGCGCCCCGAACGAGCGGGTCCTGTACCGCGAGCGCTCGGCCTTCCAGGACATCTTGCTGGCCCAGGAGCCGAGCGGGCACATCAACCTCACGCTCGACGATGTCTGGCAATTTCGCTCGCAGGACGAGCACGTGTTTCACGAGGTGCTCGCCGACACGCCGATTTTAATGGCGGCGTCGCCGGCCAAGGTGCTGATCCTCGGCGGCGGCGACGGCCTGGCCCTGCGCAACGTCCTGCGATATCCGGCCGTCCGTCAGGTCACGCTGTGTGAGCTCGATCCGTGCGTGTTGCACATGACCCGCACGATCCCGGCCATGGTCGAGCTGAGCGAGAACAGCCTGGCCGACCCGCGCGCGCAGATCATCGCCGCCGACGCGCTGAGCTTCGTCGAGACCGTGGACGCCCGCTACGACGTCGTGATCTGTGACTTTCCGGCCCAGACCAGCCCCGAGCTGTCGCGTCTGTTCGCGCCCGAGTTCTTCCGCACGCTCGAGGCGATCACCCATGAACACAGCGTGGTGTCGATTCAGGTCAGCCAGGACCCTGCCGGGTTCTGGCCGATCTGCGCCGCCGTCGAGGCCTCGTTCGAGTGGTTGCACCCCATGCTAGCCAACCTCGACGCTGCGGACGCAGCGGGAGCCGGAGACCCACCGAGCGGCGACGACGACAATTGGGCAGACTTCGTGGTCGCCAGCCACACGCCCCAGGTCGTCCGCAGCGAGCCCGCCGAGGGCGTGCGATTCCTGACCGGCCCCCGAATTCCCCGCCTGCGCATCAGGAATCGCGCGGGCGACCACTTCGAGACCGACGAATACGGGCAGCTGCCCGATTACCGATAGACGCTCGCGCCCCCCACGCAAGCGCGGCTGCGGTCGGGATGGCGGCTCCGCGTCGATTCGCGGTTTCTCCGCCAGACGCTCGCGCGGACCGACATGCGCGCCCGGTCCATTTGCGTTCGTCCGCGAACGCAGCTAGTAGACGCCCATTCGTCATGATTGAGGATGAGTCATTCACGGGTGTACCGCCTGCACTCCGCGCTGCGATGGAGCTCAAGGGCTTCACGACCCTGACCGCCGTCCAGCGAGCGGTCGTGGATCAAGAGGCGGTCGGCAAGAACCTGCGGATCTCGTCTCAGACCGGATCGGGCAAGACCGTGGCGATCGGGATCGCCCTGCACAGCGAGCTGGCCGACACCGAGCGCGCGCCGGGCAACAGCCCCAGCGCGATCTTGATCACGCCGACCCGCGAGCTCGCCAACCAGGTCCGTGACGAGCTCTCGTGGCTCTACGCCAACCTCAGCGGCATGCATGTCACGGTCGTCACGGGCGGCACCGACATCGGCCGCGAGCGGCGAGCGCTCGAGCGGCGCCCACGACTGGTCGTCGGCACGCCCGGCCGGATGCTCGATCACCTGCGCAGCGGGGCGCTCGACTGCAGCGCCGTCAAGCACGTGGTGCTCGACGAGGCTGATCAGATGTTCGACATGGGCTTTCGCGACGAGCTCGAGTCGATCATCGAGCAGCTCCCCGCCGAGCGCCTCAGCCACCTGGTCTCGGCCACCTTCCCTCGCCAGGTCCGCACCTTCGCCGACAATTTTCAGGGCGAGTACCTGCACATTCAGGGCACCAAGCTCGGCGCGGCCAACGAAGACATTCAGCACGTCGCGTTTCGGGTCCGCCCCCACGATCGCTACGCGGCCCTGATCAACGAGCTGATCTTGACCCAAGACGAGCGCTGCCTGGTGTTCGTTCGCCGTCGCGCCGACGCGGCCGAGCTGGCGGAGAACCTCGCGGCCGACGGGTTCTCGGCGCTGCCGCTCAGCGGTGACCTGCCCCAGGCTCAGCGCACCCGCACCCTCAACGCGTTCCGCAACGGCCTGGTCAAGACCCTCGTCGCGACCGACGTCGCCTCGCGGGGGATCGACGTCGCGGACATCTCGATGGTCGTGCACTACGACCTGCCCGAAGATCCATCGGCGTACACCCACCGCAGCGGTCGCACCGGGCGGGCCGGGCAGCAGGGCAGGAGCCTGCTGCTGGTGGCCCCGCAGGCCGAGGGTCGGATCCGGCGGCTGTGGTCGCTGGCCAAGATCGAGGGCAGCTGGGTCGCGCCCATGACCCCGGCCAAGGTCCGCAAGACCTTGCGCAAGAAGCTCCGCAAGCAGCTACACGACCAGCTCGCCGCCGACGAGTCACCCAGCGAAGAGCAGCTCGAGTACGCCCAGACCCTGCTCGCGCGCTTCTCCCCGGAGCTCCTGGTCTCGCGCCTGCTCGAGATCGCCGACCCGCCGCTCCCGCGCGAGCCGATGGAGGTCGGTGTCGTCGAGCCGCGGGGCCCTCGCTCGGGCTCCGACGCCCGCTCGGACGCCGGTCCCCGCTCGCGCGGCGGGTCGGGTGCCGGCCCGCGCTCGGGTCCCCGCGCGGCCTACGACGGGCCCTACCAGCGCTACTCGATCAACTGGGGCCACCGCGCTGGCGCGACCCCGGCCCGGCTGCTCGCGCATATCTGCCGACGCGGGGACATCTCCAGCCAGGCGATCGGCGCGCTCCGGATCGAAGTTCGCAGCAGCACCTTCGAGGTCGCGCAGAGCGTCGCCACCCAGTTCGAGTCGCGCGCCCGCGTGCCGGACTCACGTGATCCCAACCTCCACATCGAGGCAATGGGGGACAGCGGCGGCGACGGGGCTCGGCTCGAGCGAGGCAGCGGCGATGGCAAGCGCCCCGCGTTTCGCCCGCGTAGCAACAACCCGCGGAACAACCCGCGGAACAAGGGCCCCCGCAACAGCTAGCTAAATTTTTTCCGCCCGTCGTGCGGCCCATGGACACGCGAAAATGTGTTCAAAGCCCCCTCCCAGGGGGCCACACATGCGGTAGCAAACAGCCAGCCCGAAGGGAGCGAGCGAAGCGAGTGACCGCGCAGTGCGAAGCCGCCTGTGGGGGTCATATACAGCCCCCTCCCAGGGGGCCACACATGCGGTCGCAAACAGCCAGCCCGATGGGAGCGAGCGAAGCGAGTGACCGCGAAGTGTGAAGCCGCCTGTGGGGGTCATATACGAGCCGCTCAGCCGCCGCTGCGATCTCGGCGCAGCCGGGCCTTCTGCGCCGCGCCCTTGGCCTTCAGCCTGGGCTTGAGCATGCGCCGCAAGCCAGGCACCAGATACGCCAAGGTCGCGAGCTTGCCGCCCGAGACCGGAAACTCGCGCTCGACCCGGTGATCGCTCGCGCACGCGACGATCATCTCGGCCACGTCGTCGGCGCTGCAGATCTCCTGCGAGAGCACGATGTCATCGACCTCGTCGAGCTCGTCCATGATGAACCCGGTGTCGATCGGCCCGGGGCTGACGACCGACACGCTGACGTTGGTGCCGCGCAGCTCCTCGGCCATCGCGTAGCTGAACGCCCGCAGGCCGAACTTGGTGGCCGAGTAGGTGGCCGCGCCGTCGAGGGGGACCTTGCCGGCGAGGCTGGCCACGTTGACGATGAACCCGCCCTTGGCCTGCAGGTGGGGCAGGACCATGGCCGAGAGCGCGATCGGGGCCCGCAGGTTGACGTCGACCATCAGCGAGAGCTCGCTGGCTTCGCGCGTGGCGACCGGCCCGCGAAAGTGGGCGCCCGCGTTGTTGACGAGGCCCTGGATGCCACCAAAGCGCTCGACGGTGGCGCGGATTAGGGCGACCAGCGCGTCATTATCGGCCACGTCGGCGGCCACGGTCAGCACGCGATCGCTGTCACCGAGTTCCGCGGCGGCCTGCTCGAGCGGCTCGGGACGGCGCGCGACCATGACCACATTGGCGCCCTCGCGGTGAAAATACTTGGCCGTAGCTCGGCCGACGCCGAGCGAGGCTCCGGTGATGATGATCGTGCGGGAGCGAAAGCGCATGGGCCCATGTATGCCGCAGACGAGGGCGCGAGAGAAGCGACAGGACCGCGATTTCCCGTGATTCCACCCATTTGAGCAGGTGTGCTGGTCCAACGGCCACGCCGTGGGCTCGGCCACGGGTTTGACGCGCTCGTGGCCGAGGGGAGCGGGTCAGCGTCGCGTGACCAGCCATGAAGTATGTTGATTCGTCGCTTTGCGATCTAAAGATCGATGTGGGACAGCTGGTGTCGCCAATGCTGGCACACAGAGTCAATGTGTTGGCTTTCGGGGCGATCGCGAACGTTGAACTGTCGATGAAGTGACCATGGTTAATGATGGGACAATGCTCGAATCGGTCATTGATTTAATCATTTGTGCATGGCAGACCTGAATGAGGGAACCGCGGCATGTGTATCACGTGCTGGGTGCGGTTCGCTTGGCGGATACTTGCGATCTGCGCAATATGACAATGTGACACCGAGGTCCAATGTTCACATTCAGATATGTCACGCAATCCACGCAGTTCCAGTCTCGTGCTCCCATTCGTTCTCGTTGGTCTCATCTCGTGTGATGATGATGTCGACGACTTGACGCGTGCGTCTCCCGCAGTCTCCGCCGTCGGGTCTGGCCCCGCTGACGGCCCTACGGCGACCCCAGAGGGCCTGCGGGTCGCGTTCATTGGCGACCAGGGAGACAGCAGCGACACGCTCGAGGTGCTCGATCTCGTCAAGGAGGAGGGGGCGGACTTCCTGGTGATCGCCGGGGACTTCGACTATGACGACAGCCCCTCGACCTGGGACAACAACAACGTCGACCGGCTCGGCGCGGACTACCCGATCTTCGCGGTCATCGGTAATCACGATAGTTCCAAGTGGTCGGGCAATAGTGGCTATCAGGCCAAGCTGATCGAGCGCATGCAGAACGCGATCGACGATGGGGCAACCTGCGAAGGCGAGCCCGGCCGCAACAGCGCGTGCACCTACAAAGGCCTATTCATGGCCATGTCCGGGGTTGGGGTCAAGGACGACAAAGGCGAGAGCGCGGATTACCTTCGCGAGCAGCTCGCCGCCAACGACGCGATCTGGTCGGTCTGCGTGTGGCACAGGAACATGACCGACATGCAGACCGGCTCCAAGTCCAACGACACCGGCTGGGGCGTGTACCAGGCCTGTCAGGACGAGGCCGGGATCATCATCACCGGTCACGAGCACAGCTACGCGCGGACCCTGACCCTGACCGAGGTCGGCAACGAGGAAGCGGCCCACGGCGCGACGGATGACCCAGGGCTCATGCTGGTCGGCCAGGGCAGCACCTTCGTCACCGTCACCGGTGTCGGCGGTCGGGGACTTCGTGACTTCGACGAGGGCAAGCACGACGACGACACCTGGTGGGCGTCGATCTACACCTCCAACGTGTACGTGAAGAACGAGGAGAACATGGGCGACTTCACCCCCGAGTCTGGCGGCGTGTTGTTCATCGACTTCAACGTCGACGGGGATCCCTACAAGGCCCACGGGTACTTCAAGACGATCGCGGGCGAGATCGTCGACGAGTACGACATCATCCGCGAGGGCGGCAGCGGTGGTGGTGACGGGGATGGGGACGGCGGTGACAGCGGCAGCGGAGATGGGGACGGCGGTGGCGAGAGCGCTGGCACGAGTGACGGCGGCACGACCGGCGGTGGCGACGGCGGCACGACCACCAGCGGCGAGGGTGGCGGGACCACCAGCGCGGGCCAGGAGGGTGGTCAGGAGGGTGGTCAGGAGGCTGGGGACGACGGGACCGGGGGCAGCGGCGAGAGCTCCACGGGAGATTGGGGCGGCTTTCCGTTTGGAGACGAGGACGCCGGCTGCAGCTGCCGGACCACGCCGAGCCGCCCGCTGCCGGGCGCGCTGGGTCTGCTGGCCCTGCTGTGTCTGGGTCGGGGCGTGGGTCGGGGGCGGCGTCGCGCGGCTCGTTGAGCAGCGTCCAGCGTCAGCGCCCAAGCAACTCGAGCAGCACGTCAGGGAAGTCGGTGATGATGCCGTCGACGCCCAGGTCGATCAGCGTCTGCATGCGCTCGGGCTCGTTCACGGTCCACGGGATCGCGAGCATGCCCAGCGCGTGCACCTTGGCGAGCAGCTCGGCGCTGAGCAGCTCGTGGGTCGGCGACCAGATCTGGGCGTAGTCCCGAGCCGCGGTGATCGCCGCGAGGTCGCCCTGCTTGTCGAGGATCGCCGCGCGGAACTCGAGCTGATCGTCGTAGTGTTCCCGGGCGTGACGCAGGGCCGACCACTCGAAGCTCTGCAAGGTCAGCCGCCCGGCGAGGCAGCCCCCGCACTCGCGTTGGTACGCCATGATCGCGGTGACGTAGACGTCGGCGTCAGCTGGCGTCGGGCGCTTGAGCTCGAGGTTGAGCTGGACCGTGGGATCGAGCGCGAGCAACAGCTCGAGCGGGGGCGGGGCCTGGATCCCCTCGAGCTCGGGGTGACAGTCCCACTGCGCGACCTCGCTCGCGCGCAGCTGCGAGATCAACGACGTATGAATGACCGGCTGACCCGTCCACGCGCAGCCGGTCTCGCGCAGGTCGTCGTCGTGGCCCATGACCACCTGGTTGTCGACGGTGATCTGCATGTCGGCCTCGATCGTGTCGACCCCCAGGGCCAGCGCGGAGCGGTACGAGGGCATCGTGTTGCCGGGCGGGACGTTGCCGCGGTCGCCTCGGTGACCCTGGACGTCGAGCGGTCGCGCGGCAGCGGCAGGTGGCGGCGAGGCTGGCGGCGAGGCCGGTGGTGTGGCGGCGGCCGTCGGCTCGTGCCCGGGACCGGCCCGACACCCTGCGACGGTGACAGGGACGGCGACCGCGACGGCGAGGGAGACCGCGAGGATCAGCTGAAAGTTCGACATCGAGTGACCAAGCGCGCTCATGGTGGATGGGGAGATCGAGTCGCCGACGTGCATCCCCGCGCGATGGTAGCCGCTGCGCTCGGTCGAGGTCACGCCGCGTGTGGCCTCACTCGATCTCGAGCGTGACCTCGTGCGGCCCAGCCCAGTGCTCGTCGAGCCGGCCGAGCTGCAGCGCGGTCCGAAGCAGCGCCTCGCGGCTGCCGACCCCGACTTTCGCGAACACGTTGTGCACGTGCCACTTCACCGTCGCCCGCGTGATGTCGAGGCGCTGGGCCAAGAGCCGATTGTCGAGCCCATCGAGCACGCCCGCGAGCACCTCGGACTCGCGGCTGGTGAGGTGGTGGCGGTGCGTGAGCCGATCCACGGCCCACTCGAGCCGCGCGCTGCCGTGGCCTTCGTCGAGCTGGCGGATCACCTCGAACCCAAGCGCCTCGAGCACGGCGCTGATGCGGCTCGCGTCGTCGTCGGTGACGACGTGGATGTGGACTTCGGGCTTGCGGGGTGCTGGCGTGGCTGCGTTCACGATCCCACGTTGGAGCGGGCGCGCCTGACCGTAAGGGACGCGAGCGCCACCGCGGCGTCGCGTGACGAACCGTTACGGTGGCCGCTGGCTCAGCGGGCGAACTCGACGGTGGCGAACCAGCGCTCGATCTCGGCCTCGTGGGCGGCCCACAGCTCGGGGGCGCCCTCGGCCGAGATCGCGACCAGCCGATCGCCGATCACCGCCAGCCGCTCGCGCTTGCGGATCGAACCCAGGCGGTCGTGCTCGGCGACGAGCTCCGCCTCCCAACCCGGGGCGCCGGCCACGGTCGCGGCGTGGTCGCTCAGGTACTCGACGCGAGCGAAGAACGCCTCGTTCTCGGCCCGGTACAGCGACATCAACACGGTCTGCGCGTCGGTCCGCTGCTGGGGCGGCTGGCGGCTGGTCTTGGCCGAGAGAAACAGGAACTCGCGCGGATCCTCGCGGCGGCAGCGAAGCGCGACGGCGGACGCCTGGTCCTCGCCGTGTTGCTCCTCGAGGCACTCCCAGCCCGGCTGCTCGGGGATCGCGACCGAGGCGCGGCCCTGCGCGGCGACCAGCCGGCCGGGCGCTGGCTGCAGCGGCTCGAACGCCTTGGCGGGCGCGGGCGCGGGCGCGGACTCGACCGGCGCTGGCTGGCGCTCACAGCCGGCCATGACCAGGTTGCCCGGCATGACCACCATGACCAGCACGGCGAGCCTGGCCAGCGCGGGCGCGCTCAGCTCCAAGGGCGGGCCCCGAGCAGCAGCATCAAGAGCGCCTTTTGGGCGTGCAGGCGGTTCTCGGCCTGGTCGAACACGACCGACTGCGGCCCATCCATGACCTCGTCGGTGACCTCCTCGCCGCGGTGCGCGGGCAGACAGTGCATGAAGATCGCCTGCTTGCCGGCCCGGGTCATGAGCGCCTCGTCGACCTCGAAGTCGGCGAGCAGCTGCAGCAGGCGGGCGGCCTCGTCCTCTTCGCCCATGCTCACCCAGGTGTCCGAGTAGATCACGTCGGCGCCGACGACCGCGGCATGGGGGTCGTGCGAGAGCTCGATCTTGGTCCCGGCCGCGGCCGCGTCGGCGCGGGCCTGGTCGAGCACGAACGCGTTGGGCGGCAGCGACCGCGGACAGCAGCAGACCACGTCCATGCCCGCGCGCGGGCCAGCCAGCATCAGCGAGTGCGCGACGTTGTTGCCCGCGCCGACCCAGACCAGGCGCTTGCCCTTGGTGGTGCCGTGGTGCTCGCGGATCGTCTGCAGGTCCGCGAGCGCCTGACACGGGTGATACATGTCCGTCAGCGCATTGATGATCGGGATCGAGCCGTGCTCGGCCAGGCCGTCGACGTGGTCCTGGCCGAAGGTGCGGATCACGATGGCGTGGACGTAGCGCGAGAGCACCTTGGCGGTGTCGTGGATGGTCTCGCCGCGGCCCATCTGCATGCCCGAGCCGCCGCTGGTGCTGAGCGCGAGCGACTGCGCGCCGAGCTGCGAGATGCCGACCTCGAACGAAATGCGGGTGCGGGTCGACTGCTTGGCGAAGATCATGGCGATCGATTTGCCGGACAGCGCGGTCGCGCAGCTGCTGGGGTCGGCCTTGATCTCGACGGCGAGATCGACGACGCGCATGGTGTCTGCGGGGCTGAGATCGAGGAGGCTTCGGAGGTGACGAGTCATGGGCGGTGGATTCTAACCTGGGCTTGACAGCGCGGTCGCCACCAACGCAACGTGAATCGATGCGCACACCGGTTCAACTCAGCGACGAGATCAGCCCGCTGCGCAAGGTCGTCGTTCACCAGCCCGGCGACGAGATCGTGCGGATGACCCACTGGGACCTCGAGCGCCTGCTGTTCGATGACCTGTTGTCACCGGCCGAGACCGCCCGCGAGCACCAGCTGATGACGCAGATCCTCAGCGATGCCGGGGCCGAGGTCGTGGAGATCACGACCTTGCTGGCCGACGCGCTGACCCGGGCGCCGATCGCCGCGCTCGAGCAGCTCGTCCATCGGATCTGCGATCTGGCCGGGGTCGGCGAGCTCAGCCCCAAGCTGGCGCGCTGGCCGAGCGACGCGCTGGCCCGCGGCCTGGTGTGCGGGATCCACTGGGCCGACGTGCCCGAGGTCCCGCCCAGCTTGGCCCGGATCCGCGCGGGGATCTTCGACTCGCGCGACATGGCGCTCAGCCCTCTGCCCAACCTGATGTTCATGCGCGACCCCTGCATTGCGATCTATGATCGGCTGGTCGTCTCGCGGATGGCGACCGCGGCCCGGGCCCGCGAGGCGCTGCTGGCCGCGTTCGCGCTCGAGTGGTCCGAGCACGGCATCGCGGGCGAGCTGTCGTTCGCCGACACCCACACGATGCCCGAGTCACACAGCGGGCTCGAGGGCGGCGACGTGCTGGTGCTCTCGCCGGAGGTCATCATGATCGGCTGCTCGGAGCGCAGCCAGCCCCAGACCATCGAGTTCCTGGCCCGCGACGTGCTGTTCCCGAGCTTCCCCAAGCTCGAGCGCGTGTACGTGGTCATGCTCCCGCAGCAGCGCTCGATGATGCACCTCGACACCGTGCTCACGCAGGTCGACGTCGGGCTGTTCCTGGGTCACGCGCCGCTGCTGCGTCGCTCGCTGGCTGCTGGCGGGGCCGGGGTCGTGTGTCTGGCACCCGGCCGCACGCCGCAGCTGCGCGAGCAGCAGAGCGTGCTCGACGTGCTGCGCGAGTCGTTTGGCGCCGACACCAAGCTGGTGCCCTGCGGCGGCGAAGATCCGCTCCATCAAGAGCGCGAGCAGTGGACCGACGGCGCCAACGCGATCTGTCTCGCGCCCGGCAAGATCATCTTGTACAGCCGCAACGTCCGCACGATCGAGGCGCTCGCAGAGCTCGGGTTCGAGCACGCGCGGGTCAGCGTCGTGCAGGAGCCCGAGCACCGGGCCGAGCTAGTTCACGCGGGCATGGCCGCCGAGCGCACGGTGTTTGGATTCTCGGGCAGCGAGCTGTCCCGCGGGCGGGGTGGGGGACGCTGCTTGACCATGCCGCTGCGCCGCGAGGTCCGATCCTGCTAGCATTGGCCCGGTGGACGACAATCAGGCTTCGCGAGCGGTCCCTGCCTCCCCAACTCCAACGGTCGTGGTCGCGATGGGCGGTCACGCGTTCATGCTGCCGGGCGAGCGGGGTACCCACGAGCAGGCCACCCAGAACGCGCGGGCGATCTGCAGCGCGCTGATGGTGTTCGTCGAGGCCGGCTACAACGTGGTGCTGACCCACGGCAACGGGCCGCAGGTCGGCGATCTGCTCGATCAGGTCGAGCGGACCCGCGACCACATCCCCACGCGCCCGCTCGACGTGCTGGTCGCCGAGACCGAGGGCAGCCTGGGTTATCTGCTGCAGCGAGCCATGCTCAACGAGCTGCGCCAGCGCGACGTCCGGCGCTATGTGGTCACCGTGATCACGCAGGTGTTGGTCGACCAGCACGACCCCGCGTTCTCGAACCCGACCAAGCCGGTCGGTCCGTCGATGACGGAGGCCGTCGCCAAGCAGCGCGAGGCCGAGGACGGCTGGGCGGTCAAGCTCGACGGCAAGCGAGGCTGGCGACGCGTGGTCGCGTCGCCGCGGCCCAAGAAGGTGATCCAGCGCCACATGATCCGCGAGGCGGCGTACCGGGGCCACATCGTGATCGCGGCCGGCGGCGGGGGGATCCCGGTCACCAAGGACGCGGCGTCAAATGACTACGTCGGGATCGAGGCCGTGATCGACAAGGACCTGACCTCGAGCGTGCTCGCAACCGACGTGCGCGCGGACCTGCTGGTGATCCTCACCGCCGTCGACGGCGTGTACATCAATTGGGGAACGGACCACGAGACCCGGCTGGGAGCGGTGACCATGGCCGAGTGCCGTCGCTACATCGACGAGGGCCACTTTCCCGCGGGGTCGATGGGGCCCAAGGTCGAGGCGATCTATGGGTTCTTGCAGCGCGGGGGCCGACGCGGGTTGATCACCGACGCGCACAGCCTCGTCGACGCGCTCGACGGTCGGGCGGGCACCCACTTCGTCGGCCGGATCTGACCCGATTCTGACCTGCTTCTGACCTGCTTCTGACCCGGTCAGGGCGTCAGCTCTTGCTGGATGAGCTGCTCGAACGCCGCGATCGGCTGGGCACCCGTGAGCACCCAGCCATTGATGAAGAACGTGGGCGTGCCCTTGGCGTCGAGGTCTTGCTCGCAAAATTGCGCTTGCTCGTCGATCCGCTTGTCCGTCTTGGGATCCGCGATGTCGCGACGAAACCGCTTCATGTCGAGCCCGAGCTGCTTGGCCATGTCCTCGATCTCGGCCTCGCTGCGCTGGCGTTGGTTGGCGTAGAGCGCGTCGAACAAGGGCCAGAACTGGCCCTGGTTCTCGGCCGCGACCGACGCTCGGTGCGCTGCGCGGGCGTTGGTGTGAAACGCCAGCGGGTGGTGGCGAAAGTACACCGCGAGGTCGCCCGGGTGGTCCTTGAGCAGCTGCTCGAGCGTGGCCGTGCTGCGCTGACAGAACGGGCAGTCGAAGTCGCCGCACATGAGGATCTGAACCTTGGGCTTGCTGGCGCCGCGCTCGGGCAGGCCGCTGAGCTTGGTTGCAAACCGCTTGGCCGGGGCTGGCGTGGGCGTGGGTGTAGGCGTGTTGTGGCGATCGTCGGTTCGCTCGCTCGCGCTGGCGGCGAGGATCCGCGCCCAGACGTCGTTGGGGGTCGCGCCCGCGCTCAGCAGTCGCTCGGCGACGAGCAGCTCCTCGCGGATGATCGCGTCGATGTCCTCGCGCGACTGGGCCCCACGAAACGGGCGGCCGTTGACGAAGAAGCTGGGCGTCGAGCGGACCGCGAAGGACTGGCCGAACGCGATGTCGGCCTCGACCCGGCCGGTGTACCAGTTGCCCTCGACCTGGCTGAGCAGCAGCTGGACGTCGACCCCCGAGGCCGCGGCCTGTTGCTCGACCGACGCGGGCGACAGCGAGCGGCTGTTGGCGAACAGCCACTCGTGCATGAGCGCGAACTGACCTTGCTGGTGGGCCGCGAGCGCGACCGTCGACGCGAACTTGGCGTCCCTGTGCATGTCGAGCGGGAACTGGCGCCAGACCACGCGCAGCTGCTGGGGGTAGCGCTGCAGCAGCTCGAGCATCACGCCGTTGAGCCGCTGGGAATAGGGGCACTGATAGTCATAGAACATGACGATCGTGACCAACGGCGAGCTCGCGCCCGACCACGGGTGCTCGGCGTCGTAGTCGACCCGATAGCGCTCACCCTCGACCAGGTGCGCGAGGCTGGGGTCGACGAGTTGCCAGTCGAGGATCGGGCCGGTCGGGGCGATCGGTGGGGCCTCTACGATGACGGCGGGGCCTGGCTCGAAGCCGCTTGGCTCGGCGGTGCGGGGTTCGGGAGGGGTGATCTCGGCGCTGGGCTGGCGGCACGCGAGCAGCCATGCGCACAGCAGGGTCAGGAGGCCCAGGGCGGCTTGGGTCCGAGCGGCGGTCGGGCGCATGGGGGGTACTATACGCGATCGGTTGTGCTCGAAACTCTCAGTCCGATCCGGGGTTGGGGAGTCGTACGCGGCGGGTGTTGTGATTTTTGGGGGGCGCGCACGACCCGTGAGGGTCCCCCCGGGCACGGAGGGCTCAAGGCGAAACTTGGTCGTTGGTATGGATTGGTGGAGTCAATGTCGGGCTGGTGGCTTCGGTGGAGTACTCGCAACGCCCTCTTACTGTGCCCGGGCGGACCCTCACGGGTCTTCTGTGCGCGCTTCGTGTTCGAAGGGCGGCTACGATCTTGGGATCGAGTGGGAGCTCTGTGGCCGGGAACTCGGGTTGGCGTGGGTCTCGAGCTGAGCTCGGTTTGCCGCGGATCAGTTGGACCGCGGCTGCGGCGACCTTCCATCTGCCCAGGCTGGTTGGCTGGCGCTGGGGCAGCGAGCGTCGATTCAAATAGTTTGCCAAGGGTTGCACCCTTCGCAGGGCACCGCGGCTCTCAACTGCGTCGGCGCCAGACCATGGGCGCCGCGGATGAACCACACCACATGCTCTCCAACTCATGCGCTCCCAAATTTCCACTCATGCTCTCGCTCCGGACCTCCGCGTATCGGTCGATCCTGTCGATCGGGACATGTGCATTGTTACTCTCGGCCTGCGACGACGCAGACGACGCTGCGATTGACAGCTTCGGCGATGCGTCGGATCTCGACGACTCTGATGAGGAAGGCGACGCGCCGCCCGACCTGGGTAACGACGAAGACGGCGTCGACCTCGTGTTGGGCAACGATGATCTGTCCGGATCTGCGCTGGTCCAACCGCCGCTGGCGTCGCTGACTCAGTCCGAGCTCAGCCAGCTGCTGCTTGGTGGTAACTACACCGTGACCAACCCCTATGCCCCCAATGGCGTCCACGCAGGGATCGACTTCGGCGGCACTGGGGACGGCGTGACCACGGTCAGGTCGCCGGTCAACGGGACGGTCATTGCGAACACCACTGCCTGCGGAAAGGTTGCGATCTTCGACGGCACCAACACCATCATCTTGGCACATATGAGCAACCTGACCGCCCCGGCGGTCGGTGCCTCGGTCTCGATCGGTGCCTCGCTTGGCAAGGCTAGCAAGGTCGTCGGTGGTGGCTGCACCGCGACCGGAGCTCACCTCCATATCGAGATCCGCACGGGACAAAACACCAGCATGGCGGCCCCGGCGAACAACAACACCAACACCACCCGCGATCCCCTGACCTACGGCTACAGTGCGTTTCCGGCGGTCTCGCTGCTCAGTCCCAGCGCCAACGCGGCGGTCAACATCAACCCGGTCTCGTTCTCGTGGAGCGCGATCCAGGGCGCAAACACCTATCGACTGCAGATCAGCCAGACCAACGCGTTCACCTCTGAGACCTGCACCAACGGCTGCGTCTACAACACCGCCGCCTCGACCAGCTCACGGTCGGTGGCGCTGAACGCAGGCACATACTACTGGCGGGTCCGCGCGGGCAACTCGGGCCAGGGCGGCCTGTGGAGCACGGTTCGCAGCGTGACCAGGCTCTAACGTTCACGGGTCGTGCGCGCCCCCCAACATCACGACACTCCCCGCGCACGACACCCTCTAGAGCGCCCGCGAGCACTAGTCATCCCCCCCAACCCGCCGCCCCGCCTTCTTCTGACTCACCCGCCGCTTGTCATCCAATCGCCGCCGCTTCGCCGCCTTGCTCGGCCGCGTGGGCCGACGCGCCTTCGGCCGATCGAGAGCAGTGCGGACCAACCCGGCCAAGCGCTCGCGCGCGAGCTCGAGGTTGCGATCTTGACTGCGCGCGCTCGAGGCCGAGATCAACAGGTTCCCGTCGCTGTCGAGCCTTCTCCCGGCCAGGCTCGTGAGCCGCTCGCGGGCCCACTCCGGCAGCACCGACGAGCTCGCCAGTCCCCAGCGGAGCAGCACCTTGGTGGCGACCTTGTTGACGTTCTGCCCGCCGGGGCCGCCGCTTGCGACGGCGGTCCACGACAGCTCGCGGGCGGGGATCGTCACGTTCCGGGTGACAGTCAAGTCTTCCATGGCGCGCAGTGTAGCGGCGTTGGTGATCAGCGCCAGCGCGTCAGCGCCACCAGATCGCGTCGGCGCGCGCGCGGGCGGTGGTCTTGATCTGGCGGTACAGCAGCTTGGATCGCAGGGGCTCGAGCATCACGCAGTGCTCGAGCCAGTCGACGTCGGCGAGCGGCCCGTCACCCGCGAGCTCCAGCCAGCGCAGGCCCAGCTGGGCGTGCGCTCGCCGCAGCGAGGCCTCGCAGGCGATCTGCAGGATCGCCGTGCGAAACCGCGGGTTGGGCACCAGGGGCAGGGCTCGCTCGACCCGCGCGACGATCTCGTCCTCGCCGAGCTCGTCGAGCCACAGGATCGCGGCGAACTCGTAGATCGGCGAGCTCGGCGAGATCAGCTCGGCCAGCGCCGCGGCCGGGCGCTCGAGCCGGCTGGGCTCGCCGAGCCAGGCGGCGGCGCGCAGCTGCAAGAGCACGACGGGCACGTCCGTCGGGCGCGGCTCGATCGCGTAGTAGCGCCCGACGGTGGCGTCGTAGGCTTCGACGTCGCCGCGCAGCACGTGGTAGCGGGCGATCGCGGGCAGGCAGAAGGCCAGGCTCGGCTCGAGCTCGAACGCCAGCTCGAGGTGCGCGAGGCCCTGTTGCGGACGCCCGCCTTCGACCTGGAGCTGGCCGAGATACGCGAGCGCGGGCGCGTAAGTGGGGGCGATCGTCAGCGCGAACGAGAGCGAGTGCGCGGCGCCGCGGTAGTCGCCCGTCGCGGTGTGCCAGCGCGCGACCGCGAGGTGGGTCTCGGCCAGCTCCGGGGCCCAGCCGAGCGCGACCTCGAGCGCCTGCTCGGCCATGGCCTGATAGTCGGGATCGCCTTCGGCGCGGGGCAAAAACCACCCATGCATGCACGCGTTCGCGTGGGCGGCCAGCGCAGGCTTGAAGCTGGGCGCCAGCGCCAGGCAGCGCTGCAGGTGATCGATCGCGCCGTCGGGCTCCTTGAACTTCCACAGGCGCGCGAGCTGGCGGGCCCGCAGGTAGTGCTCGACGGCCTCGGGGGTGGCGTCGCCGCGGTGGACCGAGTGCTCGACCTCGAGTCGCAGGGCCTCGGCGATCCGCTTGCCGAGCTTGTCCTGCAGCTCGAACACGTCGCCGATCGAGCCCTCGAAGCGCTCGCTCCAGCGCTGAAAACCGGTCGCGCCGTCGAGCAGCCGGGCCGAGATGCGGACCCGCTCGCCGACGACCTGGACGGTGCCGTCGACCAGCGCGTCGACGCCCAGCTCACGGCCGATCTCGCGGGGGTCTCGATCGCGGCGATCGGCGTAGCGGGCCGTGGCGCCGCCGCCCGAGACCCGCAGGCCGTTGGTCTGGGCCAGCAGGTCAATGAGCTCGTCGCCGAGCGCCTCGCCAACGTAGGCAGTGTCAGCCGGTCCACGATGCAAGAAGGGCAGCACCGCGAGCGCGAGCTGGCGAACCAGGACCGGGGTCTTGTCGCGGTCGATCGCCGGCCCACTCGCGAGCTCGGCCTGCAGATCGGCGTGGATCTGGGCGAGCGCCGCGGCCACGCGCGCGGCGTTGGGTCGCTCGTTCGGCTCGAGCGACAGCATGAGCGCGAGCAGATGCGCGATCCCGGGGTCGAGGTCGTGGGTGCTCGACAGATCCGGCGGCGACTCGTGGAGCCGCGCGAGCGCGGTCTGCATCAGGTTGACGGCCGCCCCCGGCTGGGTCCCCGTGCGCAGGAACGGCAGCTCGCCGGTCAGCAGCTCGTGCAACATGAGCCCGAGCGCGTACACGTCGGTCGCCGAGCTGACCGGCTCACCCGCGAGCTGCTCGGGCGCCATGTAGGCCGGCGTGCCCACGGTGCCGTCGGTGTTGAGGGTCGCGTCGGATCCATGCAGACCGCGGGCGATGCCAAAGTCCGTGATGATCACCCGACCGCCGACCCGACCGGTGTCGAGGCTGACGCGCTCGACGAGCACGTTGCTGGGCTTGAGATCGCGGTGCACGACCTGGGCGGCGTGGGCGGCCGCGAGGCCCTCGGCGATCTGGGCCGTGATGTCGAGCACCGTCGCGAGGTCGAGTCGATGCCCGCGCGTGAGCGTGTCGAGGCCCTGGCCGTCGACGTACTCCATGGTCAAGAACCGCCGACCGTCCTGCTCGCCGAGATCGTAGGTGCGGGCGGCGTTGCGGTGGGTCACCCGCCGCGCGAGCCGGACCTCTCGACGGAACCGCTCGATGCCGTCGGGGGTCTCGCTGGTGGTCTCCAGCAGCTTGAGCGCGACGACCTCGTCGAGCTCGAGATCGCGGACGCGATACACCGCTCCCATGCCGCCGCGGCCCAGCAGCGCCTCGAGCAGGTAGCGCCCGGCGAAGCGCTGACCGATCACGATCGCCGACGGCAAATGATCGGTGCGATCGGTAGGTTGGTCGTCGGCCAGGGTGTCGGCCACATGCTCACGCTACCAGACGGATCGCCGGGCGGGGACGACGGGGACACGAATCCAGTCGCGCGAAAACGGCCGTGGTCCGACGGACAGCTCAGCGACTGGTGTGGGTCGTGCTCACGCTCGGTGCCGCCCACACGGCCTCGGCTCGTCCGCGCACGATCGTCCGCACGACCTCGAACTCCGGTCGCCGACGCAGCGGTGCGAACAGCGGGCAGTGC
Organism: Enhygromyxa salina; assembly: GCF_002994635.1. Lineage (GTDB taxonomy): Bacteria > Myxococcota_A > Polyangia > Nannocystales > Nannocystaceae > Plesiocystis > Plesiocystis salina_B. Next base: position 104,838 of record NZ_PVNL01000092.1, read on the forward strand.
TCGAGCCAGTCGAAGTCGACGAGCACGCCCCCCGCCGCGACCTGGATGTACTCCATGGCCAGATCCTCGAGCCCGTGAAACATCGCGGCCTCGGCCCCGAGCTGGCGCACCAGCGAGTTGAAGCGAGGGTTGCGGCTGACCTCGAACACTTTCCCGAACGACTGGCGGAGGTCGTCGGCGCTGGGCTGCGAGGCCGTCATGATCTGGGCGAAGGACACCAGCGAGTAGGTCTCGGGGATGCTGTCACCGAGGCGCGCGCGGGCCTCGACGATCTGATCGACGTTGCCGTACCACCCCGCGACGCGGATCTGGAGGGTGACCACGGGCAGATCGTTGTCGCGGCCGGTCGCGGCGAAGAACCGCGCGAGCTGGTCGCGGTAGCCGTCGAGGTCGCCGTGCAGCGCTCGGTGGCGGGCGATGTCCGGCACCGAGCGGACTAACCCCGGGTCGAGCTGCAGCGCGAGCTCGAGGTGATCGACGCCCTGCTCCGGGCGCCCGGCCTCGATCTGCAGGCGGCCGAGGTACTCGTGAGCGGCGGCGTAGGTCGGGGCGATCCGCAGGGCCTGGCGCAGCGACTCGGCGGCCGACTTGTACTGACCGTGCTGGACCGCGTGGATCCCCGCGGCGAGGTGGGTCTCGGCCAGCTCGGGGGCCCCGGTCACGGCGATCTCGACGGCCTCGCGGGCCAGTGTCTCCCAGTCGGGCTCGTCGGGCTTCCAGCTGGGCAGGAACCACGCTCGCAGACAGCCGATCGCGTAGCCGGCCATGGCCGGCTTGAAGGCCGGGGCGAGCTGGCGGCACTGCTCATACTGGACCAGCGCCCCCGTCGGGCCCTTCCAGTCCCAGCTCCGGGCCAGCTGGCGCGCGCGCAGGTAAAATTCGATCGCCTCGAGCGGGGCGTCGCCGCGGTGGGCGATGTCCTCGAGCTCGAGTCGCAGGGCCTCGGCGATCCGCTTGCCCATCTTGTCTTGCAGCTCGAACACGTCCTCGAGCGCGCCGTCGTAGCGCTCGCTCCACAGCTGAAAGCCGCTGTCGACGGCGAGGAGTCGGGCCGAGATGCGGACCCGCTTGCCCGCGAGCTGCACGGTCCCGTCGACGACCACGTCGACGCCGAGCTCGCCGCCGATCAAGCGGGGGTCCCGATCGCCGGCGTCGGCGAACCGAGCCGTGGCGCCGCTGCCCGAGACCCGCAGCCCTCGCATGGTCGAGAGCACGTCGATGAGCTCGTCGCTGAGGGCCTCGGCGACATAGCGCTCGGCCTCGGGTCCGCGAAACCGAAACGGCAGCACCGCGAGCGCGCGTCCGCCCGGCGACGGGGTGCCGAGCGCGGATGGGGTCGGGCTCGGTCGGCTGCCCGGCATCGGGGACGTCACGGCGATCGACAGCGCGAGGTTGCCGTCGCGGGAGCTGTTGGTCCTCGCTGGCATGCCCAGGGTGCCGGTGTCGGGGCCAACCTCGCTGCAGACCCGGTCGAGCAGCTCGGCCAGCGCGCTCGCCGACGGGACGCGCTCGCTGGCCTCCCGCGCGAGGCAGCGGTTCAGCACCGAGACGATCGGCGCCGGGATGTGGGGATCGGCGGCGAAGTCGGGCAGCGGTTGGTGGAGGCGGGCGAGCGCCACGGCCATCGGCGAGCCGCCCGCGAACGGCAGCCGCCCGGTCAGCATCTCGTGGAGGATCAGCCCGAGCGCGTAGATGTCCGCCCGCTCGCCGACGCGCTCGCCCGAGACTTGCTCGGGCGCCATGTACGCTGGCGTGCCCAGCAGCCCGCCGGTCTGCAGCGTGGCGTCGGTGCCCTGCATCGCCCGCGCGATCCCAAAGTCGGTGAGCACGATCCGCCCGCTTCGCTCGACCAACACGTTGGCGGGCTTGAGGTCGCGGTGGATGACGCCAGCCTCGTGGGCGGCGGCCAGGCCCTCGGCCATCTGCTGGGCAAACTCGACAGCCCGCCCGCAGCTGAGCCGCTGCCGACCCAGGAAGGTCCGCAGGCTCTCGCCGTCGACGTACTCCATGGTCAGGAACCGCCACGACTGGTGCTCGCCGAGATCGTAGGTGCGCGCGGCGTTGCGGTGGGTGACACGTCGGGCCAGGCGGACCTCCCGGCGGAACCGCTCGATCGCCTCGGGGCTGGCGATCGTGGCGTCGAGCAGCTTGAGGGCCACGACCTCCGCGACCTCGCGGTCGTGGACGCGAAACACCGAGCCCATGCCACCCCGCCCGAGCAGCTGCTGGATCTCGTAGCGTTCGGCGAACACGTCGCCGATGTTGACGCCCGAGCGCACCACGGAGGTGGCCTCGTCGCCTTCGGTCTGGGCCATGGACCGAACCTATCAGATGCGCGCGCGCGCCTGCCAAAACGGGTGTCGTTTGGTCGTTGGTACAGCGACTCTCGGCCGACACACGCCGGATTCGCGTAGTTTGCGCTGGCAGAAACCTGTCGCTCGCCCGTAACAGTCGGACCACACCCCGAGCCAATCCCGTAGCATGGCCGGGCCTTGGGACTCTCGCGCATCGTCTCGATCTTCGGCGCCCTGACCATGCTCGCGATCGCCTACGCGCTCTCGAGTGATCGCAAGCGGGTCAGCCTGCGCGTGGTCTTGTGGGGGGTCGGCCTGCAGTGGGCCTTCGCCGCGCTGTTGCTGTGGGTCCCCGCCGGCAAGGTCGGGCTCGAGGCGCTGGCCGGGTTCGTGACCGGCGTGCTCGAGCACTCCTACGCCGGCTCGGAATTCTTGTTTGGATCGCTGGGCGCGAAGGGTGGGGGCGAGAGCGGGTTTGGGGTCGTGTTCGCGTTTCAGATCCTGCCGACGATCGTGTTCGTCGCGGCCTTGTTCGCGGTGCTCTACCACCTCGGGGTCATGCAGCTGATCGTCGGGGTGCTCGCCAAGGTGATGGTTGCGACCATGGGCACCAGCGGCGCCGAGTCGCTGTCGGTCGGGGCCGCGGTGTTCATGGGCCAGACCGAGGCGCCCCTGACGATCCGCCCGTTCCTCGAGCGGCTGACCAAGAGCGAGCTGTTCCTGGTCATGGTCAGCGGCATGGCCACGGTCTCCGGGGCGATCCTGGCCGCCTACGTGATGATCGGCAACGTCGAGATGAAGTTCCTGCTCGCGGCCGTGGCGATGACCGCCCCGGCCTGCGTGGTCACGGCCAAGCTCATGATCCCGGAGGACGACAAGCCGGTGACGCTGGGCCAGGCCAACTTCGATCTGCCCAAAGAGGAAGACTCGAACGTGCTGCTGGCGGCGGCCAACGGGACCACCGACGGGCTCAAGCTCGCGGTCAACGTGGGCGCGATGTTGATCGCCTTCATCGCGTTGGTCTCGCTGATCAACGCCGGGTTTGGGCTGATCGAGATCGCCGGCGAGCCGCTGACCCTCGAGCGCATGCTGGGCTGGATCATGGCCCCGGTCGCGTTCTTGATGGGCGTGCCCTGGTCCGAGTGCATCACCGTGGGTGGGGTCCTGGGCACCCGCACGGTCGTCAACGAGATCGTCGCGTTCATCCAGCTGTCCGAGGTCATGGGGACGATCAGCCCGCGCTCGCATCAGATCGCAACCTTCGCGGTCTGCGGGTTTGCCAACGTGTCGAGCATCGGCATTCAGATCGGCGGGCTGGGGGCGCTGGCGCCCAGTCGCCGGGGGGACATCGCCAACCTCGGGGTTCGGGCGCTGATCGCTGCGACCCTGGCCAACTTCATGACGGCCTGTGTGGCCGGCGCGCTGTTGGCGTGACTCTCGGTCGACGGGTGAGGCTGGGTGTCACGCCGTCCTCCCCGGTGGTCGGGCCTGGGCGACGGGTCCAACCCATGCCCTCCCGCGCCTGGACGCGACGGCGCGAACCGGCGACACTTCGTGCAGGGAGCTCAGCTTGATCAAGCGCCTCGAGATCGAGAACTACGGCTGCATCCGCCACGCCGAGGTCAAGCCGACGCCGCTGCACGCCTTTGTTGGGGCCAGCGATGTCGGCAAGTCGACAGTGCTCAAGGCCGTCGACACCTTGTCTCGCTTCATGCGAGTCGAAGACCATCGCGACGAGGCGCCGCCGCTGATCCCACTGAAGGCCCGCAACACGATCACGCTGACCGTGGAGTTTGCGGGCAGCCTGGGCTTCAACGTCGGCTTTGCGCCGCGCTCGCAGACGCTCGAGACCTACGTGCGCGAGTCGATGCAAGGTGAGTGGCTGGGCTACCGCCACGTCACGCCCGACTTTCGCTGGGCGTCCGACGAGCCGCCCGCCGCGGTCGAGTTCGCCAACCAGATCCGCGAGCAGCTGCGCTGCCGCTTCGTGCACCTGCAAAACGCCGCGCTGCATCGCGACAGCCCGCTGATCACCGAGTACATGCCCGTCATGCTCGAGGAAGAGGGCCACGGGCTGGCTGGGGTCTACGATCGGATCATGGCACGCGGTGACGATGCCTTCGATCTGATCACGCAGCGGCTCCGCGGCCTGTTTCCGTGGGTCGGCGGCATCGAGGTCACGACGGTCTCGCAGGTGACCAAGAACCTGTTCGTGCGCAGCCTCGACGGCCAGCGGATCCCCGCCAAGCACGTCGGCGTGGGGTTGCTGCGGATGCTGGCGTGGGAGTCGCTGCGCTACTCGGAGCGGCCCCAGGTGCTGCTGGTCGAGGAGCCCGAGGCCGGGCTCAGCCCCGCGCTGATCAGCCTGGTCATGCAGATCCTGCGTGAGCTCACGGTCGATCCCGAGCAGCCCGTGCAGGTGTTGATCGCCACGCGCAGCCCGCTGGTGGTCGCCGAGCTCAGCCCCCACGAGGTCACGCTGGTGACCCGCACGGCCAGCGAGGGGACCCGGGTGTCGGCGCTGGCCGATCACCCCGACTACCTGGCGGCCGCCCAGCGGCTACCCCGGGGACTGCGCGGGCTCGACCTCGCCGACGGGGTGATGAGCGCGCCCAGCCACAAGACCGTCCGCACACGTGTGTGAGTCGGTGTGAGCTGAAAACAGCCCCTCGACCCCCTCGGGTGGCTTCGCGCCGCAAACTCTGACCACCGAGCCGTGCGGATTTCGGGTAGGGTCCGCCCATGCCTGCTTCGCTCCCCCGCGAGGATCGCCTGCGCCTGATGAAGTTCGTTTGCTCCTTCGCCTGGGCCGACCTCGAGGTCCAGGATGCGGAGCGCGACTTTGTCGGAGCGATGATCGAGACCCTGAAGCTCGAGGATGATCGCAAACTGATCGAAGGTTGGCTGCGCCACCCGCCGCCACCCGAGGAGGTCGACCCGACCGACGTGCCGCGTGAGCACCGGGAGATGTTCCTCGACGCCGTCAGGCGGCTGGTCGCCGCGGATGATCGGATCGATCCGCAAGAGGCGGAGACGCTCGCCCTGTTCGAGCAGCTGCTGGTCTAGCGCCAGCTGGTCTAGCGCCAGGTGCTGGGGCCCAGCGCGAGCGTCCAGGTCTGGCCGCGCTCGTCGACGTAGCGGACCTCGAACGGGTCGAGCTGCCATGTGGCTTGGACCTGCGAGATGGTGATCGCCGTCGCGTTGCTGGCCAGGTAGTGGTCGTGAACATTGGCGGCGCTGCCCGAGAACAGGAAGAACGCGTCGCCGGGCTGAATCACGTGGGCCTCGAGCTGGCCCTCGGCGTCGTAGATCGGCGTGGTCTGGGCGCTCTCGTACAGCGAGACCCGGGCGGAGTCGACGAGCATCGAGACGCCGTTGCCGTTGTCGACGCTGAAGCTGCCCGTGAACAAGGTGATGTCCTGGACCACGAGGGTAGCGCCGCTGGTCGCGTCTCGCCACAGCTCGGCCCGCGAGCAGCCCTTGGCGACGCACTCGGGGCTGAAGCTGACGGTCGCCGTGACCTGGCCGCCGAGCGCGACTGGGCCGACGAGGGAGCCGGCGACGCCGCTGTCGAGGTCGACGCCGTGGGTGACACCGCCGCTCGGAGGGACGGCGTCCTCGAAGATCTCGTCGTTGTTGTCGAGCGCGCTGAAGCAGCTCAGCCAGTCTGCCGGGTCGCTGGGCTGGATGATGCCCGAGACGAGCGTGCCTTCGTCGATGCTGATCACGAAGTTGTCGAAGTCGGGCCACTGGGCGCTGTTGGGGATGGACCAGGAGGACGCGATCTCGCCGGCCTTCGAGATCGTGTCGTTTGTGCGGAGTTCTTCGAAACATGATTTGTAGTTGGTCGCTATCCACTGCTGAAGCTTGGCGCCCTGACCAGCGTACGCGCCGAAGCTGCCGTCCTCGACCAGCTTCTCGAGTCGCTTGGCCATGGAGATGCAGACCTGCTGCACGATGTCGAACTCGCAGTATTGGAAGTAGGTGTTTTTGTAGCTTGGATCGTACTCGCCGCAGCAGGCCATGACGCCCGGTGACTCGTAGGAGTCGCTCGAGGGGCCAAACACGTGGTGCTCGTGGCATCGGTCCCCGAGCAGGTCTTCGCAGTCGTTGTCGAGAGGGGCGTCGAACGCGATCGAGGCGTACAGGTGTCCCTCGCACTGGAACCGCCAGCCGTGCTCGTCGAGATTTGGGACCGGGTTGTGACGGCAATGGCCGCTTGGGAGCTCGGCTGGATCGTCGTCTCCTGTCTCGCCACCACCTCCTGTGTCGTCACCGGTCTCGGGGGTCTCGAGGTCACAGTCCTCGAGCCCGGGGATTTCCGTGCATACCTCGCTGTTCGGGTCCTTCGTCTCGAAATTGCACGCTGCTGCGGCAACCGACGTCAGAGTGAACACGACTCGAGCTTTGACTTCGAGGCCCATCAAACGATTTTAAGTGCACGAACCCGGCTGACTACCTCGCGGTGGGTAATTGCGCGCGCTGATCCAGCGAAATGGGTGCGGACGTCAGAAATCCAACTCGAACTCGAGTGTCATGTGCCGGGCGACATCCGGTGCTCCCCAGAGTTTGACGAAGTAATCGCCGGCTTCGAGCTGAGCAATCCACACTCCCCCCCACACTGGGTCGGGACCGAAGTGCGCCACGCTTGGGGCATCCGTACACTTCGCGCACTCGGTCATCTCAAACCCAAGATCTTGCACAAACTCCCCTGAGTCGTCCTCCAGTGTAACGACGTAGATCCCCGCCTCTGCCACGCGAACCGCGTCCAGCGTCCAGATCCGGTTGTTCAGTGGTCCGATCGTGCGGGTGTCGGTGCAATCCAGTGTCACGTCGAGTTTGACCGTCTCCGCGCCGAGCACGACAGAGGGGGAGTGACCGCACTCATATATTTTACCGCGATACTGCGAATACCTGCACTCGAGTGCCTCCCAGGCCTCGAAGTCAATGAACAGCTGGTCGAGCGAACTATCGAACGCCGTCGACATCGCGTCCGCCAGCTGCTCGGCGGTCGGGGCGGGGCCCGACAGTTTGCAGCTCTCGAGCACCGCCTCGAGTCCACGCGTCTCCACGAGGTAGGCCGCAAAGGCGCCAGCGATCGGGTAGTCGGCCCATCCGATCTGGCCTGCCTGTTGCGCCTCGAGCAGCGCACGAATGTCACCGGATGTGGGCGTCCTGCTGCCACCGTAGTATTCGGCGAGGCCCTCGCTGAGCACAGAGGGACAGGGGGAGGCCTGGATGTTTGCGACGTGAACGACCTCATGCTCGAGGGGCATGGAGTAGGAGAATGCGCCGTTGAGGCCTGCGCAGCCCAGGGCATGCTTGGGGCAAGGTTCTACCTCAATGTACCGGTCTGGCGTGTACCAGTGATACACGCCAAGGTGCGTCGACAGCCCGAACTCTTCAGAGAGCGCTCCCGCATACGCGTCGAGGTAGGGGAGGGTACCGGCGCAGGTGTCACCAGGGTTGGTGTCGTAGCCCCAGACGTCGATCCATTCTCCGTGCCGCTCGAAACTATGCAGTGGGGCGGGTGCCTCCTCGATGCACGCGGTGCCGCCAAGCAGACTCACGAGGAGCAGTGATGCGTGCGCGCGAAGCACCCGGGAACGCTAGCACGACGACACGACGCATTCATCAGCAGCCGCCGCCGCCGCAGCCATTCCCACAATTGCCGCAGCCACCACCGCAATTGCCACAACCACTGCATCCGTTGCCACAATTGCCGCATCCGTTACACGCGTTGCCACAATCGCCGCAGCCCGAGCACGCGCCGCCGCAGCTCGAGCATGTGTTGCCGCAGCCGTTGCCGCAGCCGTCGCAGCCCTCGTTGCACTGACCGCAGCCGGCACCGAGGCTCGAGCAGGTCTGGCCGCAGTCCTGGCCGCACCCGCTGCACAAACCCGTACAGCCCTCGAAGCAGCGACCGCAGGATCCCAGCGAGTCGCCGCAGCCGGAGCAGGCGTCCCCGAACCCGCCGCACAGCGACTGGATCAGCTCACCGAGGCAGCTGCAGCCAGCACCGCCAGCTTCGCCAGCTGACTCGGGGCCGGTGGTGGCGTCGGGGAGGTCGGGTGGAATGTCGCCGAACTCGCTGGGCAGATCGGGCGGATCGCCGGTCTCGGTCTCGGTGTCGCCCGTGTCAGTGCCCGTGTCAGTGCCCGTGTCCCCCGTGTCGGTGCCGCCAGTGGTCGCGGCCAAGACGAGGCGCGACCAGGTCGTGGTGAATGTGGCGATCAGCAACCCAACAATCGCCTGGGCGAAACGAACGAAGCCGCTCGCCGCGGTCGCGCGATCGAGCAGCTGGCGGCGCTGACCCGCCTCGCTCAGCATCCGCTCGGCGCCAGCGGCCGCGAGCTGAGCCCGGGCGCCGAGCTGGGTGACGAGGATGTTGACGAGCACCGGTTTGTGGCGGCGCAGCGGCAGGGCATTCAGCGCCGCGGCGACGTCGGTGCGAGCGCGCTCGAGCCCGCGCGCGGCGTCGCGGATCCGGGCGCGGTCGAGCTGCGGACGGCCGCGATAGTCATGAACCAGGCAGGGGTTGAAGTCGCCCGCGCGCTGATCCTGCTCGAGGTCCTCGAGCGCGTCGATCAGGTAGATCATCGTCCCAACCCCGCGGCCGAGCTTGGCCAGCAGTCGACGTGGATCGAGATCGCAGCGGACCAGCGCGGCCGAGCGGGGCGCGGGCTCGGCCGTGCACTCGGCGACCGAGCCGGGCAGCGCGACGATCCGCTCGAACACCAGCTCGAGCGCGGCCGCGGTCGGCTCGGCGGCCTGCTCGGGATCGGTCATGCCGACCCGCTCGGTGGCGGCCTGGCGATGCTCCACGCCGATCAGATCGCCGAGATCCGAGCCGAGCTCAGCCAGGGTCTCGCGCGCGCGGGCGGTCGGTTTGTCGAGCAGCGGCCGCGCGATCCGGGCGAAGCCGCGACCGTCGATCGCTCGATCGGCCAGCCACTGATCCGCGAGCAGCAGCTGGACGGCGCCCGCGTAGCGCATCGCAACCGAGTCAGGGCTGACGGTCGGCCGATGCACGACGGGGACCATCGGGCAGCGCGTGCGATCGGGAGCGGCCGCGTGCAGCTGCAGGCCGTCGACGAGCAAACCGAGGAACACGGCGTCGTGGCTGAGCAGCGCGCGATAACCGAGGCCGAATTGGTCCCCGATGCTCTGACAGGTCCCGCAGTAGAAGTGCTGCCAGTCGCTGCGCCCGGCGCAGCTCAACGCCGCGCGAGCGGGCCTCAGCGTCCCAAACATGGCTCGGCCTCCCCGGCGGCGCCGCGCTGATCGGCCACGGTCATCGCTCGCTGCCAGCGCGCCCAGCCGCCCGCCCAGCCACGGCCCAGCTCACGACCGAGGCGATCGGGAAACAGCGCGCCGAGCTGGGCCTCGTCGAGCTCGCGCGGACACATGGGGTGCACGAGCCAGCGCCAGGCCAAGAACCCGTGGATCCAGCGCAGCCAGGTGGGGACCAGGCCCAGCTCCGCGAGCGCGTCACCGAGTCGATCGAGCTCGTCGGCGTCGGGCAGGGTGGTCAGATCGAGCCCAGCCGCGCAGACCCCCTGGTACAGCGGCCCGAGCTCGGCGCTGGTGAAGGCGCGGCGCCACAGCGTGGGCTCGACGGCGGCCAGGCGCACGCCGGGGCGACTGGCGACCAGGCCGTCGGCGGTGTCTCGATGCAGATCGGCGAGCGCGTCGGCGGTCTGAATGTGCAGCCCCCAGCGATAGAACGCCGCGGACTCGCGCGCGTCGACCGGGCGCCTGGCGTCCTCGGGGAGCCCGCCGATCATCGTGACCATGAGCAGCCACGCCCCGCTGATGTCGGCGGTCACGGCCTCGATCGCGGCCGGGTCGACGCGGGTCGGATCGCTAGACAGCAGCCGCACGGCCCGGACCTGGACCTCCCAGCCGTAGGCGATCGTGTCGAGCAGGTGGTCGAGGCGCTCGCGCGAGCAGGCGAGCGCGCGCAGGCGCTGACCGAGCGCAGCCGCGAGCGCACAGCGGGGCTCGGCGGTGGTCGGCGCGGCCTGTCGCAGCGAGGCCAGGGTCGGGGCCAGGTACGCACGGGTTCGACGGTCGAGGGCGATCGGATCGCGGCCGACAGCCAGCGGACCACCGTGGAACTCGAGGTCGTCGATCACCTGATCGTCGATCTTGGTGAGCAGCGAGAGCATCGCCGAGGCTTCGCCAACGGCCTGGGCGTGCTGTCGTCCGCCGAGCGCGGCGTAGCAAGCACGCGCGAGGCAGGCGAGGCCGGCACACAGCATTCGGCTGCGGGGGCTGACGCTGGCGCCGGGATCGGCGGCCGCGATCATGCTCGCGATCGGCCGCAGGTGATGCGCGGCGGTCTGCAGCAGCGCGCGATCGAGCTGGGTAGCGGGGGAGCCCATACCCAAGCATATCGCCGCCGGGCGGGGTCAGTCAGGGCGGGATCGGCAGGGCCCGCAAGGCCTCGAGCTCGGGCAGCGTCGGTGCTCCGGCGTAGGCGCTGTCGAACACCAACACCTCGCCGCGCGCACCAGCGAAGCGCGGTCGCAGATCGCTGCGATCGTTGTCGGTCATCCGCACCGCGGCGGCCGGCGTCTCGAGGCCCAGCGCGAGCAGCATGATCTCGAAGTTGGCGACCGGGCTATCCGGGTCGGTCTCGCCGAATGTCGCCGTCCAGGTCGCGTACTCACCAGTCGGCGAGACCGCGAGGTTGTGGGCGTCGCGGGGGACCTCGGTCGTGGGCGCCATCACCCGCAGCGGTGGGTCTTCGCTGGCTGCAGCGGGCCGCGTCGCCGCGGCGAGATCGTAGTCGGTGGCCAGCACGTCCTGCCAGTGCGGGCCGACAGCGGCGAGCGTGAGGCTCACGAGCCGCGCAGCGTCCGGGGTGTCGACCAGCGCGATCGCGGCCAGCCGCCCGTCGGCCTCGGGCTGGGCAAAGACCTGGCGGATCGCCAGCGACGAAGCATCCGCGCCCGGGACCAGCCACTCGACCGGCACCACCGTCGCCTCCATCTGATCGTCTTGATCCACCGCGGGGAGCCGAACGAAGATCAGCGCGTCGCCGTTGGCCGGCAGCGGAGCCGGATTCACGGCCGCGACAGTTGCCGCGTCGCCATCGAGCTCGGCCGCGGCCGCCAAGCGCCGGGCCCGGGCCCCGGCCGCGACGGCGTGGTCGAGCGCCGCGGGCACGACCACGATCTCATCGTTGGCCCAGCTCAGCTCGAGCTCGCGCAGCTCGACCCCGTCGATCTGAACCTGTCGGTACGCCCGCATCTTCGCGTCGGCCCACATCAAGCGCCCACCCAGGGCCTGGGCGGTCCGACCACTCGCACGCGGAACCCCGAGCTCACCGCCGTCGAGCCGCCGGATCGGGTCGCGCTTCTCGAAGCTGCACGCGGGGCCCGTCAACACCCAGAGATCCGCGACCCAGCGATCGGTGGGGATCAGCAGCGCGTCGCCGGCCGGCGCCACCGCCATACCCGCGGGGATCGAGACGGTGTCGGGCAGCCCATCACACGCGAGGCGCTCACCCAGCGCGTCCGTGGCCACGACCGTGAGCTCGGCGTCGAAGCTGGGCGCGAGCTCGGCGGTCTCCCACTCGCTCTCGCGGCCGGTCTTGCTGTGCCAGCCACCGCGCCCGCTCGCGAGCAGCACGGTCCCGTTGGCCAGCGGCCAGCCGCGCAGCTGCTCGTAGGCGCCCGCGATCTCGCTTGGCTTGGGCTCGCCGCGCTCCTTGTTGGCGAGCTCGGCCCAGGCCGCGACCTGCCGCCGCATGGTCTCTTGACCCTTCTCGTACTCGACGACGTCCTCGACCGTCCCCGCCGAGCCGAACCGGATCATGAGATCGTTGTCGGCCTGCTGATCGCGGGCCTTGGCGATCTCGGGCTGGCCAAACAACGCGAGCAACAGCCCGACCTGCTCCCCCGCGGGCTTGTCGTGCTCGACCTCCGGGACAACACCGCCATAGCTGACGGTGTTGCCGAGGTCGCCCACGCTGACGACCGCGAAGGTGGTCCCAGCGGGGGCAGGCCCGACGTCCGGGTCGACGCTGGTGAGCTCGTACTGCTCACCGTGAGCCATGTTGAGCGCGAGGTAGCCGATCCCGTGTTGATCGGCGTACTCGAGCATCGCGCCGAGGTCGTCGAGGCTGGCGTCGAGCCGCTGACCTTGGCCGATCGCCTCGCCGACGCTCAGGTGATCGACGTCGAAGCCCTCGCGCTCGAGGAACCCGGCGAGCTCGGGCGTGGGGCCGACGATCAGGACTCGCGCGGGATCCTCTGCCTCACCCTTGCCGCGGCCAAACATCCACCAGGCGGCGCTCGCCACCCCGACGACGGCCACGACCGCGATCACGCTCACGAAGGGCGAAGACTTGGTCCGAGCGACGAGCGAGTCTGCGGGATCGAACTCAGCAGCCATGCGAGGGGCATGTTGGCACGCGCCTGCGCGGAAGCCTACCGAGGCTGCGGGGCGGGGTCGGGCGCCGGGGCGGGGGCCGCTGGTGGCGGAGCTGGCTGCACGAACGCGCGGGCGATCGACACGCTGCCCAGCTCGTCGAGCGACACCGAAACCTCACTCACGATGACCCGGCCGTCGGCGCTGATCCGCGGGGTCGAGTCCGCGAGGTCGTCGGCGTCGAGGCGGCGGGGCTCGAGCGGCGCTGCGCCGCGCAGGTCCGCGATCATCAGGTGCGCCTCGCCGTCGATCCAGACCGCGCGGCCAGCTTTCGCCGCGATCGCCAGCGCGGTGTAGGGCCCGAACGGACCGAGGGTCTCGACCGTGAACGGGGGCTCCGCGTCCGCCGGCTCGTCTGGGCTGGCGAGGACGTCTGGGCCGATCAAGGAGGCGAGGGTCGCCAGCGGATCGACGCTGCGCAGGCGGTGCAGACACGGCCGGCCATGGTGGGACGGTTGGGACGGTTGGGACTCACAGCGCTCCGTCAGCACCAACAGCTCGCGGTCACTGGACGGGCGAAGATCGATGAGCGCGGCCGCCTCCGATCCGGGCGCGAGCGCGGGAAACAGCGCGCTCGCGTCGAGCTCGACCCGCGCGAACCGACCGTCCGCGTCGAGCTTGCGCGCGTCGGTGTCGAGCAGCGTGACGACCGGCTCGAAGCCGTGCTCGGGCGCCCCGATCGGGCGCGAGGAGATCATCGCCAGCAGCGTGTCGTCGACCCACCACGGGCCCGAGAACGCGGCGATCTCATTGACCTGCTCGCGCTGCTGCGAGTTCGGCGCGAACCAGTGCAGCCAGTCGTCGTCGTAGTGCCACGCCATGCGCCCGGCGGCGTTGGGTCGGCCGATCGCGCGCTCGCCCGCGGGCAGGGTCGCGCGGACCTGCGCGAGGCAGTGGCCCTCGAGCGCGGCCTGCTCGTCGAACACGAACAGCTGCGCCGCGCTGGTCGGGGTCTCGCGCAGGACCAGCGAGGCGCCGTCTGGTGCGACCGAGATCTCACTGCTCTGAGCGCTCAGCGTGGCGGGCAAGCCATGGCAGCGCGTGCGTGCGCCAGACTCGTCGGGATCGTCATCGCTCAGCGCCGCGACGGGCACGAACCACAGCGAGACCGACCGCGAGAGCTCCAGCGACGGGCGCCTGAACACGCTGACGGTCGGTCGCGCGGCGCGGGCTTCGATCAATACACCGCCGCGGATCGGCGCGGCCCGAACCTGCTCCCACGCGCCCGCGAGGCTGCCCGCGATCACTCCGGGCGCCGGCCACAGCTGGGCCAGCTCGCGCCACCGCGCTTGATCGGCAGCGAACGCCTGGCGACGCTCGGGCAGGCCGCGATTGGTCAACACCTGGCGGGCCTGCAGCTGCGGGCCCTGGCCGTCGTGCTGCCACAGCGCCTGCAAGTCGGGGTGATCGTACAGGGCCAGGCGCAGGCTCTCGAGCTGCGCGCCCGACCCCTCATAGTCGAGCGCCGCGAGCTCGACGACCCGCATGCGTGGACCCTGAGGCGCCAGGTCGCCGACGCTGAACACCACGAAGTGGGCCGTTGCTGGGGGGAGCGCGTCGATGCCCGGATCGTCGACGTCGAGCTCCCACTGGGCGCCGCTCGGCTGGTCGTCCCGGTTTGAGAGCGCGAGCGCGAGAAATCCGTAGCCGTGTTGATCGGCGTAGGCGATCACTTTTTGATAGGCCGGCGCGTCGTCGTCGACCAGCTCGCTGCCAAGCGCGATCGCCTCGGCCGGGCCGATCCGCATGATCGAGAAGCCGTCGACCTCGTCGAGCGCGCTCGTGACCGCGACCGAGCCGCCGACGACCATCAAGCGCAGCGCGGTGTCCGACTCGCCGCGGCCGCGATGGGGTCCGAACCGATCGCGGGCCGCGAGCGCGAGCGCGACGACCAGCAGCAATCCAAATATCACATAGTTGCGGGTCGCCGGTGTCAGTCGCTCGTCGGCTCCGGCCATGCTGGGCAGTTGTACCACTGCGGACGTCTGCCGAGTCGTCGCTGTCGATGTCCGCGGCGTGGGGGCCTGGCGATCAGGCGCCGCGCTGGGCGAAGAAGGCCTCGAGCTCCGCGTAGGCCCGCTCGATCACGGCGATGTCCCGGGCGATCGCGTCGGGCCCCTCGCACAACAACCGGTACAGCGGCTTGGCGCCGATCGTGCCGCAGCTGCCCTTGAGCTTGTGTGCCGTTCGCTCGAGGGCCTCGGTGTCGCCCGCCTCGACCGCCGCTCGGATCGCGGGGACCAACACCCTGGCCTGATCGACGAACACCTTGATCAGCGAGCTGACCATCGCCTCGTCCGTTGCGAAGGTCAGGCGCAGCCAGTCGAGGTCACAGGGGGACTGCTCGCTCGATGAAACTAGACTCGAGCTCGCGTCGTGGGCGTCGTGGGCCAGCTCGCCAGCAGGCAGATCGCCAGCAGGATCGCCGCCACGCTTGACGCGGATGTGCTCACTCAGCTGGGCCAGCAGCTCACGCTTGCGGACCGGCTTGCTGATGTAACCGTCCATCCCGGCCGCGAGGCAGCGATGTCGATCACTGGCGAGCGCGTGCGCCGTCATCGCGACGATCGGCAGATGGCGGTCGCTGCCGATCTCGCGGCGGCGCAGCTCGATCGTCGCGGCGATCCCATCCATGACCGGCATCTGCACGTCCATGAACACCAGGTCGTAGGGGGCCACCTCGACCAGCTCCAGGGCCTCGTGCCCGTTGGCCGCGACGTCGACCCGACAGCCGAGGTCGAACAACATCTGCTGCGCGACCTTTTGATTGACCGCGTTGTCTTCGACGACCAGCACCCGGGCGTGCAGGTGCCGCGACAGCTGCTTGGGCTGGGCCCCGTAGCCGCGCACGCGGGTGATCAGCGGGCGTGGCTTGCCGCGCTGGTTCCAGGCCGTGGCGATCGTCGTCAGCAGATCGGACTGGTGGACCGGCTTGACCAGGTAGGCGGTGCAGCCGGCCGCGAGCAGGTCCGAGGCGCTCGCGCGATGGGTCATGGAGCTCAGCATGACCAGGACCGGCGTGGGGATCTGCGCGTCGCCGCTGATCGCCCTGGCCAGCTCGAGCCCGTCCATGTTGGGCATGTGATAGTCGAGCAGCACGAGCTGAAATGGCTGACCCGCGGCCGCCGCCTGGTGAAGCAGCTCGAGCGCGTGCGGGCCTCCGTCGCACTCGTTGGAGGCCAAGCCCCAGCCGGCGAGCAGCTCGCGCAAGACCACCCGGTTGACGCGATGATCGTCGATGACCAGGACCCGCAGCCCGGCCAGCTCGGCGGTCGGCTGGACCATTCGCGGCAGTGATTGATCATCGAGCTCGAGCTCGAGCTCGAGCTCGAACCAAAACGTCGATCCCCGCTGGCGATTGCGGCGGACGCCGACGCTGCCGTCCATCAGCGCCGCGAGCTCGCTGACGATCGCCAGGCCGAGCCCCGAGCCCGTGTGGGTCCGGGTCGTCGACATGTCGACCTGGCGGAACTGCTCGAAGATCGAGCCGAGCTGGTCCTTGGGGACGCCGATCCCAGTGTCTTCGATCTCGCACCGGATCGTCCGCAGCGCGCCGTGGCCCCCGCTGACCTGAACGCTGACGAGCACGTGGCCCGCGTGCGTGAACTTGACCGCGTTGCCGACCAAGTTGAGCAGGATCTGCCGGATTCGCCCGTGGTCGCCGCGGAGGCTGCTGGGGGTATCGGGTGGGTAGCGAGCGATCAGCTCGAGGTCTTTCTCGTCGGCCAAGACCGAGAGCTGATCGAGGACATCCTCGATCAGATCGCGCAGATCGAAGGTCACGATCTCGAGGACCATCTGACCGGCCTCGATCTTCGAGAAGTCCAGGATGTCGTTGAGCAGATCCAAGAGCGCGACCGCGGACGCGTGAGCGGTCTCGGCGTAGTCGCGCTGGCCGTCGTCGAGCCGGGTGTCGAGCAGCAACCCGAGCATGCCGAGCACGCCGTTCATCGGGGTTCGCAGCTCGTGACTCATGTTGGCTAAAAACCAGCTCTTGGCCTCGGTCGCGGCCGCGGCCGAGTCGCGGGCCGCCTCGAGCTCGTCGATGTTGCGCAGTCGCAGGGCCTCGAGCACGTAGGTCGCGGCGTTGAGACCGAGCGTCGTGAGCGCCAGCCCAACTGCCCACGCCTGCGCGTCTGGAAACGAATTGCCGGCGAAGCTGACCCCGACCAGGGCGACCACGCTCAGGCAGCACCAGATCCAGCCATGCCAACTCCCGGCGATCAACGTCACGATCATGGGCGCGACCACGAGTCCGAGCGTGTAGGCGCCGACCGGCTCGGGGGCCAAGAGCAGCTCCACACACGCCGGCCCGACGATGACCAGGCCCATGGCGTGGGCGATCACCCACGCGCGGGCGCCTTGGCGCAACAGCACCAGCGACGCGAGCGCGCCAAGCCACTGGAGCAGGCTCGACGCGGCGTGCAGCTGTTGCCCGTCGAGCGCGTGCGAGATCATCTGGATCGGGACCAGCAGCGCCAGCGAGCTCGAGAACACCAGCGCGGCGAGGTGACGGCGAAGCTCGTCGCCACCCTTGGTGACGATCGTCGGGGCGAGCAACCTGCGCGACCACGCGAGCGCCCATCGAACCAGCCGGCGGGACGTGCCGGCGTCGCCGGGCTTCGCGTTTCTGTTGATCGAGGACATGTGAAGCTCGTACCCGCGAGCGCGTGGGGGAGGGCCGCGCGACTTGCCCTCGCGCCCCGCGCACGGTACCAAGCCGTCCATGTCGCGTCGCCCTCGCATGTCGGCCCTGGTGTTTGCCTCGTCTTGCGCTGCCCTGCTCGGCTGTAAGTCCGGCGATGAGCAGCTGTCGACCGCGGCGGTCGAGCTGATCCCCAGCGAGATTCAGGGCATCTATGGCCGGACGCCAGCCGACGCGCCGGGGTTGGTCGTGACCGCGTCGGGGATCGAGCTGCCACAGATGAAGCTGACGATCCACGCGGGCAAGATGGAAGGCAGCACGGTCCGGGTCGAGCGGGCGACCCTCAAGTGGGACAAGCTCGACGCCAAGACCTGCAACGGCACGATATCGCGCCAGGGCGACCGCCTACTGATGACCCTCTACGACAGCGAAAACACCGAGGCCAAGTGCGAGTCGGTGCTCGACGCCGCGTGGTCGCGCTGGGAGTCACTCGACGAGCTGCCCGTTGCGATCCAGGGCCGCTACGGGGCGCTGTTGATCGAGGCCCAGGGCATGCGGCTCGATCTCGACTGGGCCCACGCGCAGTTTCGAGCGACGACGATCCGCGAGCTGCCGGGCAGCAACGATGAGCGCACCGAGCTGCTGATCGCCGACGCCAAGATCAGCGACGAGGACGCCGACGGGGTCGAGCACGAGTTCGAGTGCTCGGGCACGATGACACTCGCCGAGGGCCGGCTCACCACGGACTTTTGGGTCCCGGCCCGGCTGGTCCCCGAGCCCGGCAGCGAGCGAGCCCAGGACCCCGCCGTCCAGGCCCAGCACAGCGCGAACGAGACGGCCTGCGACAACTGGGACGGCAGCGCGAACAAGTGGGAGGTCAGCCTCGATCGGCTGCCCAAGCAGCCGATCGCCTCGGGCCCGCTCTCGCTCTCGATCAGCGGCGATCAGGTCGTGCTCGACTCGCCGGACCTGCGCTGCGAGCAGGCGCTGTGGCGGACCGAGTCGGTCGAGGCGCGCGCAGGCTGGACCGCCAACCAGGCCGGCGGCGAGCGCATGACCTTGGCCAAGGCCGCGCCCACCCGGGTGTCCGACGACTGCAAGCTCAAGCTGCGGATCTGGTGTGAGACCCACGAAGGGGGCGACCCCGCGACGATCGCCGCGGGCGACGAGCCGGTCGAGCACATCGCCGCGTGCATGGACTTCACCCAGCACGACCTGTGCCCGGCGTCGATCACCGTGCGGGCGATCAGCGATGTCCGCTACAAGGTCAACGTCGAGCCGCCGAGCTTCAACGCGATCGCATGCGTGGATCCGACCGGCGAGTTCTCGCCGCCCTGACCGGCTAGAGTTGATCGGCTAGAACCGATCGGCGTCGGCGCGACCCCACAGCTCCTCCCACTCGGTCGGCAGGCCGCTGCGATCCCCCAGCAGCGCCCCCGGCTCGAGATATGTGAACAGTTGCCCGTAGTGCATCGATTGGCGGTAGTCGAGCCGCCGGTGGATATGCCAGGGTCGCAGCTGGGTCGGACTCGAGAACCCCGCGGCCCCGAGCAGCTCCAAGAACGCGTGCAGCGTGTTGTGGTGGTACCGCTGGACCCGCTCGGCCTTGTCCTCGATGTCGAGCCCGCGCACCAGGTTGGGCTTTTGGGTGGCGACCCCGGTCGGGCAGTCGTTGTGGTTGCAGCGTCGGGCTTGGATGCAGCCGAGCGCGAACATCATGGCCCGCGCGCTGTAGCAGCCGTCGGCCCCAATCGCGAGCAGCCGGGCAATGTCGAACGCGCCCAGGACCTTGCCCGCGCACAACAAGGTGATGTGCTCGCGCAGGCCGGTGCCGCGCAGGGCGTTGTGCACGAACACCAGGCCCTCGGTCAGCGGCATGCCCACGCTGTTCGAGAACTCGAGCGGCGCGGCCCCGGTCCCGCCCTCGGCCCCGTCGACCGTGATGAAGTCGGGCTCGATCCCGGTCGCGATCATGGCCTTGCAGATGCCCAGGAATTCGTCGCGGCGACCCACGCACAGCTTGAACCCAACCGGCTTGCCACCCGACAACTCGCGCAGCTGGGCGACGAACTGCAAGAGCCCCGTGGGGGAGTCGAACGCCCGGTGACAGGGCGGCGAGAGCACGTCTTGGCCCATCGGTACGCCGCGGATCTCGGCGATCTCGCGGGTCAGCTTGGCGGCCGGCAAGATCCCACCGTGGCCGGGTTTGGCGCCCTGGCTGAGCTTGATCTCGATCATCTTGACCTGCTCGTGGGTCGCGCGCTGGACGAAGCCATCGGGGTCGAAGCCGCCGTCGGCCGCCCGGCAGCCGAAGTAGCCCGTGCCGATCTGCCAGATCAGATCGCCGCCGCCGGCCAGGTGATAGGGACTGATGCCGCCCTCGCCCGTGTTGTGGGCGAACTGCCCGCGGGCGGCCCCGCGATTGAGGGCCTCGACCGCGTTGCTCGACAGCGAGCCAAAGCTCATCGCCGAGATGTTGAGCAGCGACGACGAGTAAGGCTTGGCCGCGTGCCGGCTGCCGATCGTCAGGCGGGCGTCGGCGGAGCTCGGGGTCGCGGCCCGCAGCGAGTGATCGAGCCACTCGTAGCCGGGCAGGTAGACGTCGAGCTGGGTCCCGAACGGCGTGGTGTCATTGACGTTCTTGGCCCGCTGATAGACCACCGATCGCTGTTCGCGATCGAATGGCATCCCGTCGGTGTTGGACTCGATGAAGTACTGATTGATCTCGGGCCGGATCGCCTCGAACAGGTAGCGACCGTGGCCGATGACCGGGAAATTGCGCAGGATCGCGTGCTTGTCCTGAAACAGGTCATAGATGCCGACCAGGACCAGCGGGCCAAAGATCAGGTAGGAGATCAGCATTGGCGGCCACCACAGCGCCAGGGCGCCGATCGTGCTCAACGTGACCAGCGAGATGACTCCAAACCAGGCTCGCGCCGACATGTGGCACCGAGTCTCTCGACTTTGACACCCACGCGCAAGCTGGGCCGCGCGAGCACAGGCGATCGGAGCGGTCGGGGACTACCCTCGTGTGGCGCGGGCTCGGTCGACGCGGGTCGCGAGCTCGCTCGCGGGATTGAGCTGGGCGTGGGCGTGATCGAGCGGCTCGCGGGCCTCGTCGGCGCGGCCGAGGGCGACCAGCGTGAGCCCCCGCGCCGCGCTGACGACCGCCGAGGGGGCGTCGTCGCGGGTGTCTGACAGCTGGCTCGCCCGCTCGATCAGCGCCAGGGCGGTGACGGGGTCGTCGGTCTCGAGCAGCGCGAGGGCCCCGAGCGCGAGCGGGGTCGCGAGGTCGGGGTGGGCGAGGCCCTGCAGTCGCTCACGGATCTCGACGGCCTCGAGGGCGAGGGCGAGCGCGTCGGGGTGGGTGATCACGCAGGCCAGGGCCAGGGCCTCGAGGGCCGACGCGAGCGTGAGCGAGGCCGGAGCCGCGGTGCGGGCGTCCTCGACCGCACGGACCAGCGGCGCCCAGGCCCGGTCGCAGTCTCCACGCGCTGCCAGCAGCGCGCCGATCTGACTGCGCACGACAGCCGTCGTCCGACCGCCGGACTCGAGTTGCTCGTAGACCGAGAGCGCCCGCTCGTACTCGCCGAGCGCGGCGTCGAGCTCTCCGCTGGCCTCGAGCGCGCGCCCGAGCGCATGGCGGGTCTCCGCCACCTGGAGATGCGCGGGACCGTAGGCTTGCTCGCTGACCTGCAGCGCCCGCCGCAGCGCGAGCACGGCCCGCGGGAACGCGCGCAGCTCGACGCACACCGCCCCGAGCTCGAGGAGCACGCTCGGCAGCTGCATGTGCGGATCACCGTCCCGCTCGAGCCGCTCGCTCGCGGTCTCGAGGCTGGCTCGGGCCCGCGCGAGCTGGCCCTCACGCCGATCGATCCTGGCCACCGCGATCGCCACGCGGACTCGCTGCCCGCGTGCGCCTGGGCCAGCCGCGGCCCGGGTAGCCGTGCCGTCGGCGAGCTCGAGCCAGCTTCGCGCCTCGGCGTGGCGACCTTGGACGCTGATCATTTCGGCGGTCGCGATCATGAGCTCGGCCTGGCTGGAGAGATCACCAGCGACCGCGGCGAGGGTGGCGGCCTCACGCAGCAGCACCTCGGCCTCGAACGCCTCGCCGTCACGCTCGAGCGCCGACGCCTGCAGCTGCAGCGCTCGGCTCAGGACCGGCGGGTGTCCGAGCTCGCGGGCGGCCGCGGTCAGCTGACGGCTGCGCTCGAGCTGCTCGTGCCCCTGATCCAGCTCACCCGCGAGGCGGTCGAGCTCGCGGGTGAGCTCCGCGGCGCGCTGCGAGGTCGCAGGGAACACCAGCGCTGGCTCGGCAGCTGCAGCGTCGGCCCGCTCGTCGGAGCAGCTGCTGGCGGGTGGCTCGACCACAGCGCGCGAGCGCAGGCCGATGCTCGAGAGCGCGGTCATGATCCCGACGCTCATCCCGATCACCGCCCCGATCCCCAGCCCAAACCACAGGCGCGTCTCGGCGCCGTGTCGCCGCGGGTTGAGGGCCTCGAGCAGGACCTCCATGCTGGGGTAGCGATCACCGGGGTTCCAGGCCAGCCCGCGGCGCAGCGCCACCACCACGCGGCGCGGCACCTTGCGATTGGTGAAGCGCTTGATCTGGCCCAGTCGCATGCGCGCCAGCAGCTTCTCGCGGGTGCCCTCGCCAAACGGCTTCTCGCCGCCGAGCGCCTCCCACATCGCGACGCAGAACGAAAATTGATCGCCGCGCTGATCGACCGGGCGACCGCGATGTTGCTCGGGTGACATGTACGCCGGGGTTCCAACCACGGCGCCCGAGCGGGTCAGCGGACGCGGGGTCGCGACGAACGCGTCCGCGGGCGGATCTGTCTGATCGTCGGCGTCATCATCGTCGTCGCCCAGCGAGGTCTCGCGCGCAGGGGCGGCCAGATCCTCGATCACGTCGCTCTCGCTGCCGAACTCCTCGCGCGCGATGCCAAAGTCCAGGACCAACACCCGGCCGTCGTCGCCGATCATCACGTTCTCGGGCTTGACGTCGCGGTGCACGAGCCCAGCCCGATGCGCGGCGGCCAGACCCCGACCGATCTGCAAGAACACGGTGATCAGCGCGGGCACGGTCGGCTTGGGGCTGCGCGTCAGCCAGCGCTGCAGGGTCTGACCTTCGACGTACTCCATGGCCACGAACACCCGACCGTCCTCGGTGCCGACGTCGTGGACCGCGATCACGTTGGGGTGGCGCAGGCGGGCCAGCGCCTGGCCCTCGCGCTGCAGCCGGATGCGGCCGCGCTCCGATCCGGGGTGACCCTCGCGCAGGCGCACGACCTTGATCGCCAGCTTGCGATCGAGCTGGGGATCCCAGGCCGAGTAGATCACCCCCATGCCGCCGACGCCCAGGCACTCGCGGACCAGATAGCGGCCGATCGTCTGGCCACGCTTGAACCAGTCGGGCAACGACGGCGACTCGTCGTCCGGTTCGTCGGTCTCGTGGTCGACTTTGGTGCCCAAGTCCAGTACCGACGGGCGCTCGCGCCTCGTCACGCTGGAGTCTAATACGGCTTCGATCTGCGGGTTCCGTCAGCGCGTGCGTGGGCGTGGGGTCGTGGGGCTCGGTGTGGCGGAGAAGTCTCACTGGTCGCAGCGGGTCGGCGTGACGCACCACATCGACCGCTATTGCTGGGCGTGGGGGTCCGCGTAACATGGGCGTTCACGTGGGTGAGCAGCAAGGGAGGGGGGTGTCGGCGCGCGGGCGAGGTACGACGCTCGAGGCTGGCGATTGGGCCGCAGGTCCAGCGCCCGCCCGCAGGGAACCGCTCGCGCCTCATCGCGTGCTCGAGGGCGACGTCCGCTGGTCCGACAGCCACGAGCGTGACGAGCTGAGCGCTCGCGCGGCGCGTCTGCGCAAGATCATGGTGTGGGGTGCCCTGGCGTGGCTGTCGTTCTTGCCCACGGATCTGGTCTTCAACACCCTGCGCGGCGCCGAGTATGGGCTCACGTTCGTGGGCATCCGCCTGATCGCGACGCTGCCGCTGGTCATGCTGTGGCTGCGCCTGGGCCGGAGCCCGCCCGGTCGGATCGCGCTGATCGTGATGGAGGGGCTGGTGGTGTCGGCGGTCGCTGGCGCGACGGCGCTGCTCGCCGTGTTCAGCGGCGGGCTCACCAGCCCGATCTTGGCCGCGCTGCTGCCGATCTTGGTGGTCCGGGCGCTGGCGATCCCCGACGGCTGGCGGCGCGGGCTGCCGCTCGTGTGCGCGCCCGCGCTGACGTTCTGGCTGGTCCTGGGAGTCGGCAGCGCGATCAGTCCCGCCGTGCCCCCGCTCGACCATGCCACCCTCGCAGCCGTGATCCTGCATCTGGGCATGCAGGCGGTCACGATCGGGATGATCACGATCGGCGGTCACGTGGCCTGGGACGTCCGCCGCAATCTCTACAAGGCCCGCACCGTCGGTCGCTACGAGCTGCGTCGGCCGCTCGGGCGCTCGGCCCTGGGCGAGGTCTGGGTCGCGTGGCACCACGGCCTGTACCAGGAGGTCGCGCTCAAGATCTTGCCGATCTTGCCCGGTAGCCCCAGCGGTCCCGGCAGCGAGCGTGACGGGGCGGTCGCGCGGTTCGAGCGCGAGGTCGCGGCGACCACCAAGCTGCGCCACCCCAACACCGTGCGGGTCTACGATTTTGGGCTCACACCCGACGGCCTCCTGTACTACGCGATGGAGCTGCTCGAGGGCGAGACCCTGACCGAGCTGGTCGCGCGCGAGGGCCCGCTGCCGATCGCCCGGGCGCTGGATCTGCTGCGCCAGGTCGCGCGCGCGCTCGCCGAGGCCCACCAGCACGGCATCGTCCATCGCGACATCAAGCCCGAGAACCTGTTCGTCTCGACCCCGGCGGGTGAGCGCGACGTCATGAAGGTGCTCGACTTTGGGGTCGCCAGCGTGGCCGCCCAGCCGCGGACCCAGGACTCGGGCACGAGTGAGGCGCTGCGCCTGTCCCCGGGCTCGCCAGATGGACCCACCGGACCGAGCGAGCGGGTCGGGACCCCGCTCTACATCTCCCCCGAGGTCGCCCGCGGGGGCGTGGCCGATCACCGGTCCGACATCTACGCGCTCGGCTGCGTACTCTACTTCATGCTCACCACCAGCCCGGTGTTCGTCGAGCGCGATCTTCAAGCGTTGCTGCGGGCCCACGCCGAGCAGCAGCCGGCCCCGCCGTCCACGCTGCTCTCGGCCGCGCTGCCGGACTACGTCGAGACCGTGGTGATGCGCTGCCTCGCCAAGGATCCCGAGCAACGCTACGAGGACGCTGGCGCGCTGGTGCGGGCGATCGATCTGTGCCTCCGACTCGGCCGCAACGACCGGCTGCGCGGTGGCGGTGAGTCGCAGCAGCCGCGTCTGCGAGCCACCGCGGCCCAGCTCGACGCGTGGGCCCAGCACAGCACGACGGAGACCGACATCGACTTGCTCGGCTCGCCCGAGTGACGCGCTCGCGGCGGCGCGAGTCCGGCGATCGCAAAATCGGCGCGCCCGGCTTGTCCAGCCCAGGAGCGCGGCATAAAACCACGCCACGGTGCACAGCGTGTCTCCACACTCGGCCAGGCTGGCGCTGGTCCTCGCGCTCGCGCTGCCGAGCGCGCCGTTGGCTTGTTCCGAGCAAACCGAGCAGGCAGAGCAGGGCCAGCCGGATCCCGACGCGGCAGCCGTCGGGGTCCCGCGGGTTCGCATCGCCCAGGTCCGAGAGGTCGTTCCGCAGGTCAGCTCGCGCCACCTGGTGCTGCTGACGCCGTGGCGCCAAGCCCAGATCTCGCCCCGCTACGGCGGTCAGATCGCCGAGCTGCTGATCGCCGAGCAGGCCGAGGTCGCGGCCGACGAGCTGCTGGTCCGGCTGATCGACGCCGACGCGCGGGGCTCGCTGATCTCGGCCCAGGCCTCACGAACCAGCTCGGAGAAGCGGCTCGCGGATCTCGATCGTCAGCTCGCCGACGCGCGCAAGCTGTTCGAGACCGGCGCCGGGACCCGCCGCGAGGTCGAGCGGCTCGAGACGGAGATCGCGACCACGCAAGCGTCGATCCGCCAGGCGTCCGGCCAGGTGATCCAGTCGCGGGACCGCCGGCAAGCCAACGAGATCCTCGCGCCCTTCGCTGGCGTGATCACCTCGCTCGACGCGGAGCTCGGCGAGTACGCCAGCCCTGGCGCGCGGCTGGCCACCCTGTCCGAGCTCGACATCCTCGCGCTCGATGTGCCGCTCTCGGAGTTCGAGATGGTCGTGCACGAGCGTGGCGCCCTCGAGTTTCAGGTCATGGTCCGCCAGCAGCCGATCGAGGCCGCGCTCGAGTGGATCGCGCGTGAGGCCGACACCGGCACCAACACCTTCCCCGCGCGGCTGCGGATCAACAACGCCGACAAGCGCCTGCGCGCGGGCGAGGCCGCCGAGGTGCTCGTCCGCGGCGACAAGGGCAAGCCCGAGCTCGTGGTCCCACCCACGGCGGTGCGCTGGGAGGCGACCCAGGCTTACCTGCTGCGGGCGACCGCGGTCGCCACGGGTGACCAGGCCCGCGAGCAGCTCGAGCGCGTCGACGTCAGCGTCCACGAGGACGTCGACGGTCAGGTCGCGGTCACGGCCACGGGGGGGGCCTCGCTCGCCGCGGGTGATCGAGTCGTGGCCTCGGGCCCCAGCACCCTCGTCGACGGCGACCAGGCGATCATGATCCCCTACGCCAAGGCTGGCGGACCCGACCTCGACTGACTGCGCAGGCTGCCGATGTTCGACAAGATCGTCCGCCTCAGCGTCAACAACTCGGTGTTTGTCAACCTGTTGTTCTTCCTGGTCATCGCGGCCGGGGTGATCGGCGCGCTCCGGCTCCCGCGCGAGCAGTTCCCGGAGGTCAGCCTCGACGCCGTGATGGTCGAGGTCCTCTACGTGGGCGCGACCGCGGCCGACGTCGAGGAGCTGATCATCCGGCCGATCGAGGAGGAGCTCGACAACGTCTCGGACGTCAAGCGGGTCGAGTCGCTGGCCAACGAGGGCAACGCCACGATCACGCTCACGTTCTTGGCCGGCACCGATCTGCGCGACGCTCGAGCCGAGGTCGAGAAGGCCGTGCAGGCCACCCAGAACCTGCCCGAGGACGCCGAGACCCCCCAGGTCCGCGAGGTCAAGCTCGACCTCCCGGTCCTGACGGTCGCGCTGCTCGGCGATCGGTCGATCCGCAGCGAGACCGACCGCGTGCAAGAGATCCTCACCCGTCGGCCCGGGGTCGCGGGGGTGACGGTGACCGGCCTGACCGAGCCGCGGATCGTCGTCGCGCTCGACGAGGCCAAGCTGCGGGCCCTGCAGATCCGGCCGGCCGAGATCAGCCAGGCGATCCGCAACGCCCGGGCCAGCGTCCCGGCCGGTACCGTCGAGAGCGGGGGCTCCGAGGTGTTCGTGAAGACCGACGAGCGCCTGCGCTCGGCCGCC
Organism: Enhygromyxa salina; assembly: GCF_002994635.1. Taxonomy (GTDB): domain Bacteria; phylum Myxococcota_A; class Polyangia; order Nannocystales; family Nannocystaceae; genus Plesiocystis; species Plesiocystis salina_B. The sequence goes on from NZ_PVNL01000092.1 coordinate 131,634, forward strand.
GACGTGGCCGCGATCCCGCTGCGCCCCGGCTCGCCCCTTCGGCTCGGCGACGTCGGGACCGTGCGCGAGCTCGAGGAGCAGCCCGACACCCGCTACTACGTCAACGGCGTCGAGGCGGTCCAGCTGGTCGTCAATCGCGAGGAGTCGGCCGATCCACTCGAGATCCGCGACGACATCATCGCCCAGCTCCCGTCGCTCGACGAGCAGCTGCCGCCCAGCGTCCACGCGGTCATCTCCGAGGACTACACCACGCTGATCCGCGATCGGCTGCGCACCGTGTTGATCAACGGCGCGACCGGGGCGCTGCTGGTGGTCCTGGTGCTCGCCTGGGTCGCCGGGTTTCGCCAGGCGATGCTGGCCCTGTGGGGCATGCCCGTGTCCTACCTGCTCGCCACGTTCTTGATGGACAAGGGCGACATCACGATCAACGTGATCTCGACCTTCGGTCTGTTGATCGCCACGGGCATCGTCGTCGACGACGCGATCGTGGTGATCGAGAACACCCAGCGCCACCTCGAGATGGGCAAGACCCGGGTCCAGGCCGCGATCGACGGGGCCAAAGAGGTCTTGCTGCCGGTCACCGTGGCCGTGACCACCACCTGCTTCGCGTTCTTACCGCTGACCATGGTCGGCGGGACCATGGGCCGGGTCATGAAGATCCTGCCGCTCACGGTCATGTTCTGCCTGATCGGCTCGCTGATCGAAGCGATCTTCATCCTCCCCGGTCACCTCGCCCACTACGCCAGCCGCGACGCCGCCGGGGGCCGCACCGCGCGGCTCGTCGAGCGCATGAAGGCCGTGTACCGACCGGTGCTCAACCTGTGCATGCGCTGGCGGTGGGTGGTCGCGGGGCTCGTGACGGCCTCGTTCTTCGGGGTCGTGGTCCTGGCGACCAAGATGCCGTTTCAGTACACGGCCAAGGGCAAGCCCTCGGAGCTGTCGATCAGCTACAAGCTCCCGGCCGGGGTCGGCCGCGAAGCCACGCGGGCCCAGGGTGAGGCCCTGCGCGCGCTGGTGTTGCAAGAGTTCGGCGTCTCCGCGGAGGCCGAGGGGGGCAAGGTCCGGACCAGCAAGCTGCGCGTCGGCTCGGTCCGGGACCCTCGCACGCAGCTGCTGGAGACCGGCGCCAACGTGGGGATCCTGCGCTTCGAGTTCAACCTCGAGGACGAGGTCATCGCGGGCTACCCGGCCGTGGTCGCCCAGCTCGAGCGGTACCTCCAGACCAACCCGGACCTCGCGGACTTCACGATCATCGAGGCCATGGCCGGCCCGCCCTCGGGCCCTGCCGTCACCGCCCGCGTGCGCGGTCGCTACCCCGAGCAGATCGACGCGGTGGTCCGCGAGCTCAAGACCTACCTGCGCAGCGTCGAGGGCGTGCAGAACGTCGACGACGACAGCGGGATCGGCAAGGAGACCTTCAGCGTCGAGGTCGACCAGGATCTCGCCGCGCTCTACGGCCTGAGCGAGCTCGAGATCGCCAACGCCGTGCGCTCGGCGATCGACGGCCTGGTCGCCGCCGAGGTCTCGATCGACGAGCAGCGGGTCGAGATCGTGGTCCGCACCCAGGGCGCCCAGGCCCTGGATCGCGCGGGGATCGGCAGCTTGACGGTGACCACCGCCGACGGCCGCGTGGTCCGGCTCGACCAGGTCGCGAGGTTGGCGCGGACCCGCGAGCTCGGATCGATCCGCCGCCGCGATGGCCAGCGGACCGTGGCTGTCACCGCCGACGTCGCGGCCGAGGTCATCACCGCGCTCGACGCCTCGGCCAAGATCCAGACTCACTTCGACGAGCAGCTGGCCGAGCGCTACCCCGAGGTCGAGATCCAGTTTGGCGGCGACACCGAGGAGATCAACGAGAGCCTCAACGATCTACCCGGGGCGTTCATGCTCGCGATCGGGCTGATCTACATCGTCTTGGCCCTGCAGTTCAGCTCGTACGTCCAGCCCTTCATCATCTTGTGCGCGGTCCCGTTTGGGATCATGGGCGCGATCTTGGGGCTGTTTGGGATGGGCTACGACCTGTCGCTGTTCGCGTTGTTCGGCGTCGTCGCGCTGGCGGGGATCGTCGTCAACGACTCGCTGGTGATGGTCGACTTCATCAACAAGCGCCGGGCCGAGGGACTCGAGGTGTTCGACGCGGCCCTCGATGGCGCGCTGGAGCGACTGCGGCCGATCATCTCGACCACGCTCACGACCTGCTTTGGACTGGGGCCGCTGGCGATCGGGCTTGGCGGCAAAGATGAGATCCTCGCGCCAATGGCGATCTCGATCGCGGCCGGACTGGGGATCTCGACGGGCTTGGTGTTGCTGGTGGTGCCGGCGGTCTATGTGATCATCGAGCGCGACTTGCTCGGGGCCTGGGGCCGATTGGTTGGGAAGCGTGGGGCAGGGGAGGCCGACTCGAACGCTGGGGGGTGACTCGTTCGGTTGCGGAGAGGGGAGTGCCGATGGGGTACCGCGCACGGGCTGCAGACGGCCCCAACCCGGCTAGGTCACCTCCAGTCTCGGTTCGCAGCTTCCTCTCGGGTCGCGGTATTGGCCCGGTCTGCAATGGCTTCGTCGGGGCTTTTCGTGCGGTGATACGCCGGGTTGGGGCCATCTGCGGCCTTGTGTGCGCTCTGCTTGGTGCGGCCAGTATCTCCGATCCAATCATGCGGAGCGGTGTTTGGTCGGTCGCTAGCAATCCTGAGCCCCCTTTTAGGGGGCCACACATGCGGATGCGTACAGCAGACCAGCCCGACGAGGGAGCGCGAGCGACCGACCGGACGCGAAGCGGCCGCCTTCGGCAAAGTGCAGTGCCTCCGTGGGGGTCATAAAAGCAGACCAGCCCGACGAGGGAGCGCGAGCGACCGACCGGACGCGAAGCGTCCGCCTTCGGCAAAGTGCAGTGCGTCCGCGGGGGTCTAAACTAGACGGGTCTAATCAAACCGGTCCTCGTCCGTGGAGTTTTTCGGCGATGTTGGTGCGGATCGAGTGGAGCTCGGCCTGGTTGAGGGTCAGCTCGGCTCCGACGACGCCGTCGACGATCCCCACGCGGGCTCGCTCGCGCAGCTGGTGCTCGACGCCGTACTCGTCGAGGCGGGCGTCGAGGTCGAGGAGGCCGGCGATCGTCAGCTCGCGGATGTTGGCGGTCGCGGCCACGTTCGGGGCGGAGATGGTGAAGGTGGCGTGGAGGCCTTTGGCGAGATCGATCGCGGCGGTGATCGAGCTGGCCTCCTGGGCCCATGGGAACGGGAGGGTCTGGCGATCGTGGTCGTCGAGTTGGGCGGCCAGCCACAGGTGGCCGCTGCGATCGAGGCGGCTGAACTCCCGAGCGAGGGTGGAGGGGAGGGCGAGCGGCTCGCGGGCTTCGAGGCGGGCGGAGACGGGGTCGATGAAGCTGCCGCTGGCCCAGACCAGGGTGTAGTCATTGATGAGCCAGGCGCGGGAGCCGTCGGCCAACGCCAAGCTGGTGGCGCAGGTCTGCGGCTCGACCGTCCATGGCGGGGCGCCGTCGTTGCGGGCGCGCAGCTCGGCGGCGAGGCACGCCGCGGTCTGGCTCGTGCCAATCCCGCGGGCCTGGACGACGGCGAAGCGGCCGTCACCTGGGTCGCGGGCGAGCGTCAGGGCGTAGGTGCGCTCGAGCGAGAGCTGGCAGTCGTCGAGGATCTCGAGGGCCTCGGAGAGCTGGAGGTCCGCTCGCAGGGCAGGCAGCAAGGCCTTGCCCGCGGGCGTCTGAGCGAGGGCGTCGACGTCGACGCCGAGCACGACCGTCGCCGTGCTCGGTACGAGCTCGGCTGGATCGGCGGGGAACGATGGGCAGGTCGGCGGAGCGATGTTTGCGGCCGTGAGCGCGGCGATCAGGCCCAGCGTGTCGAGCGCGAACATGCCAGCGATCCTATGCGAACCCGAGCGGCGCGAGCCGGGTCGCTCGGCGTTACAGCAAGGGTGGAATTGCCATCGGTGGACGTATCCGGGCATTCCAGCAGGACTGGAACGCGCCGAGTGCTCATATTCGCTCGGAGAGGATCACTTCGCGACCGGACAAATGTATGGTCATATGCCCTTGGTCGTTGGTACGGGCCTGTTTTTGACCGATCAGAACGGATTGGGCGCCATCGAGCGGTACCGAGCACGGTTCCAGTGAAAGAAGAAAATGTCCTCTCTCGTAGAATTTTTCCACTATTACTGTTGACCCGCGCAGTCGGACCTCATACAGTATCTATGAACTTGGGGATGCTCCCCGCACGCCACGGAAGGTAGTAGAAGAATGTTCTTCATCGCTGACATGCTGTTTCGCCGCTCTGCCCGCAACCGCACCCGCGCTCAAGAAGATGCTCCGATCCCGCGGGTGCGCGCCAAGACCGGTAGCTCTCCTCGCGCCCGGCTGCACCAAGACGCGCTGTCCGTGCTCACTTAGGTCACGGCAGCCACCCGCTGCGACTCGAGGCTCATGGACGAGCCGAGACACCACGCGGCACACACAAAAGCCCAGCTCGCTCAGCTGGGCTTTTCTCGTTTCACGAGCGACGCGGGCCCAGCCAGGAGCTACTCGGGCTCGGGCTCGGGCTCGGGCTCGGGCGCGTGGGCTCGGGCGGTCGTGGCCGTGAGCCCGCGGCCGATGATGTACTGCTCGCGGCTGGCCTTGCGGGTGTTGTCGCACCGATAGGCCCGACCTTGCTGAAAGCGGGACTCGACCTCGCGGAGCAGCTCGGCGAACCGGCCACCTTGAAACACCTTCGCGCAGAAGTGCCCGCCGATCCGCAGGCTGGCCGAGGCGATGTCGAGCGCAGACAAGAACAGATCCTCGCTGGTCGGGATGTCGAAGTCCTTGTTGCCCGTGGTGTTGGGTGCCATGTCGCTCAGCACCAGATCGAAGCGGCCAAACCGATCGACGAAGCGGCCGAGGTTGAGCTTGGTGACGTCGCCGACGATCGTGTGGACGTTGGCGGGCAGGGCGATCTCCACGGCCTTGAGATCAACCCCGACCAGCGTGGCCTCGGTCCCCGCTTTTTGGACGGCGTACTGCAGCCAGGCGCCCGGCCAGCAGCCGAGGTCGAGCAGCTGGGTCCCGGGCTTGATCAGCCGAAACCGCTTGTCGATCTCCTCGAGCTTGTAAATTGCACGACCGGCGTATTGCTCTCGCTTTGCGCGGAGATACGCCGGGTCGTGTCGTGCCCGCTTGTCGCCGAGGCCCTTCCTGGTGGCCACGACGGCGGCCCCTCTCAGCCCTTGGCGTGGGCGGCTCGGATCGCGGTCTTGACCGCGTGCCGGAGCTGAACGTAGCCGTTCTTGCTGCCGGGCACCGGACCACGAACCAAGATCAGGCCCTTCTCGGGCAGCACCTTGGCGACCTGCAGGTTCTGCACGGTCACGGTCTCGTTGCCCATCTGGCCGGGCATGCGCTTACCGGGGAGCACGCGGCCGGGGGTCAGGCGACAGCCGATCGATCCACCGTGACGGTAGACCTCGTGCTGGCCGTGGGTCCGCTTCTCACCACGCATGTGGTGGCGCTTCATGACGCCCTGGAAGCCCTTGCCCTTGCTGGTGCCGGTCGCGTCGACCAGCTGATTGACCTCGAACAGCTCGAGCGAGATCTCGCTGCCGATCGGGTGCGCGGCGACGATCTCGGGCGCGACGCGGAACTCTTTGATCTTGCGCTTGGGGGTGGCTTCGATCTTCTTGAACTGGCCGAGCTTGGGCTTGGTCAAGCGGCTGGGCTTTTGATCATCGAAGGCGACCTGGACCGCGCTGTAGCCATCGCGCTCGATCGTGCGGTGGCCGAGGACGATGTTGCCCTTGGCGAGCAGGACGGTGACCGGGATCCGATCGCCTTCTTCGTTGTAGTACTCGGTCATGCCGAGCTTCTTGGTAAGCAATCCCATTTGATGACTCATGGGTGCCTCCTTGTTTGGCTGGGCACGTGCGGGGGTCGCATCAGCGCGACGGGGTTCGCAGGGGTGCCGGGG